>NZ_JAGEKR010000014.1 GCF_017565405.1 Allobranchiibius sp. CTAmp26 | reverse complement strand
GACGTGATGCGGGCGTTGCGCGAAACCGAGGCGCGTCGCCACGTGCGCGAGGAGCTGCCGTTCTTCACCGGCCCGCAGACCAGCGTCGCCGACTTCGCGAACGCGCTGCGCTGACGCCGGACCCCGCACACAGCGAAAGGGTCGCGGCGCGCTCCATGGAGCGCGCCGCGACCCTTCGTCGTCGTGCGTGAGACGTCAGGACGTCGGCTGCAGGGTGATGCTGACCGAGTTGATGCAGTAGCGCTGGTCGGTCGGGGTGTCGTACCCCTCGCCCTCGAAGACGTGGCCCAGGTGCGAACCGCAGTTGGCGCAGCGCACCTCGATGCGCTTCATACCCATCGAGCGATCGGTGATGAGCTCGACGTTGTCGCCCTCGGACGGCTCGTAGAAGGACGGCCACCCGCAGTGGCTGTGGAACTTGCCGGTGCTGCGGAAGAGCTCGATGCCGCATGCCCGACAGTTGTAGATGCCCGTGGTCTCGGTGTCGGTGTACTCACCGGTGAACGCGCGTTCGGTGCCGGACTTGCGCAGCACCTGGTACTCCTCCGGTGACAGCTGCTCACGCCACTCCGCGTCGGACTTGGTGACCGGGTAGCTCTTCTCGTTGGTGTCGTCGGACTTGTCGGTGGTGCGACCGAACATGGCGGATTCCTCTCGTGGACTACCTAGACCAACGCCGCCGACCGGTCGGTTGTTTCCGGCCGGTCGGCGGCGTACGGGTCGCGACGGGTCAGCTGCGGGTCAACCGCCCACGTGCAGCCGGACGATCTGCGGGTCGTGATCGGAGTCCTGGTCGCTGAACTCCGCGTTCGTGTGCACGATGTCGTAGCTGTACGACGAGCCCCTGGTCAGCTCTGGGCTCAGCAGGATGTGGTCGAGCACCTGGCTGTTGCCCTCGAAGTCGTAGGTGTAGCGCTGGTTCTTGGGCAGCGTGCGCGGTAGGTCGGTCAGACGCGTGCCGCCGTGCCCAGCGAGGATGTCGGCGGTCGCGCTGAACTCGAAGTCGTTGAGGTCGCCGAGCACGACGACGTTCGCCTTCTTGTTCGCCGACAGGAGGCTGTCGACGAAGCCGCGGACGACGGTCGCCTGCTGGTGCCGCTGGTTCTCCGAGCTGCGGACCGGCTGCTGCCAGCGGCCCATCAGCGGGTCGTCCCCGCCCTTGGAGTTGAAGTGGTTGGCGATCACGAAGACCGGCGCGCCGTGCCAGCGGAACTCACCCACCAGCGGCTTGCGGGAGTCGGTCCATGCGGCGTTGCCGGGGTCGATGCGGCCGGGAGAGGCGCTGATCGAGGTCGTGGCGCCCTTCCCCGTCACGGAGGTCGACGAGGTCGCCGTACCCCCGCTCTTGTCCACGAACGACAGCCCGCGGTCGGTGCGGAAGAGGAAGACCTGCCGGATGTTGCCGCCCGGCTGACCGCCGTCCGTCTTGTCCTGCGGGTTGATCCACCGCGACTGGTACGACGGGCCGCCCGCGGCGCTGATCGCGGCGACCAGCTTCGCGACCGTCGCCGAGGAGTCGGTCGTGCCGTCGTCGGTGGCGCCGCTGTTGTCCTGGATCTCCTCCAGCGCGACGAGGTCGGGGGCGCGCAGGTTCGTCACGATCTGGCCGGCGAGCCGGCTGAACTTGGTGGCCGGGTCCTGGGGCGCCAGGTTCTCCACGTTGAACGTGGCGACCGCGAGCTGGGAGCGGGACGGACGCGCCGTGACCTCGCGGGTGAGGCCCGCGGACCGGCGGTCGCCCACCGACGTCGCCATGAGGTGGAAGTTGCCGAACGTGTAGTCCATGACGCCGGTGGTGAGGCCGGTGTAGCGGTCGCCCACGTTCGCGGCGCTCGGCACGCTCGCCTTCGGAAGCAGGGCCGTGTCGAGGATCAGCCGCATCGCGTTGGGGTGGTCGTAACCGGAGTAGAGGACGCCGCCGCGTGGGGTCGAGATGGCGCGGACGTTCTGGCCCGGGACGATCGGCGTCTCGCCGTACGACACGGCGGTCGGGCCGACGGCCTTCGCGTTCAGCTCGGCGACCCGCATCCCCTCGAGGGACTCATCGAAGTCGAGCGCGTTGCGGGACGGGTCGAACGGGGTCCCGGCCGTCTCAACGTTGCCGGGGTTGCCCTGCTCGACCGTCTGCTGGGGTGCGATCCGGTCGCGGCCGATGACCACGGGAGCGGGCAATGGGTTGCCGGTGCTCACGACCGTGACGGTGACACCACTGAGCTCGGTGGTGCTGAGGTTCCCGCCGCCACCGCTGCCACCGGGGCGGAACTCCACGACGGTGCCCGCCACCGTGACGTCGTCGCCGGCGCTGACCGTGGGGACGGTCTTGGTGTAGACGAAGATCCCCTCACTGGTGGCGGGGTCGGAGTCGGGGGTCGTCGACTGCATCCAGAAACCGGTGCGGCTGGTGGCCGTGACGCGGCCCGCGACGCCCTGCACGGTCTGGCCCTTGAGCGGCGACACGTGCGCCGCGCCCTGGATCTGGGCGATGGTCGTGCCGGATGCGGCGTGCGCGGCGGGTTGCCACACGGCGAGCCCTGCGGTGGCGCACAGGGTGACGGTGCCGAAGGCGCTGAGCGTGCGTGTGCGGGTCGAGATGCGGGGCATGGTGGAGCCTTCCTGTCCATGACGGTGCGGACCTCCGCGGAACGGTAGGTCGCGGATGGATGCTGTCGTTCGACTGTATGCATCCTGGGAGGATCCGCGGCAGGAGCGGCGGATGGCCATTCGGTGAACGCGGAGTCGTGCTCGCGCCGGCTCTCGCGTCCGGCCCGGTGCGTCCCGGTGCACGCGGATAGGGTCGGCGGCATGAGCGCCAGCAAGCCGGTCATGCTCGAGATCGAGACGCCGGGCGGCGAGCCGCGGACCGTGCGGGTCTCCAGCCCCGACCGCGTGATGTGGCCCGACGATGGGTACACGAAGCTGGACCTCGCGCAGTACCTGGTCGCGGTGGGGGAGCCGTTCCTCCGTGCGAACGGCGACCGGCCGGTGGCGCTCGAGCGCTTTCCGGACGGGGTCGACGGCGAGCGCTTCTTCTCCAAGAACCCGCCGCGCGGCGTCCCCGAGTACGCGCGGTCGGTCACCTGCACCTATCCCTCGGGGCGCTCGCATCCGCAGCTGGTGCTCGACGAGGTCGCCACCGCGGTGTGGGCGATCCAGATGAACACCGTCACCTTCCATCCCTGGCCGGTCCGCGCCGACGACAACGACCATCCTGACGAGCTGCGCATCGACCTGGACCCGCAACCAGAGCGCTCGTTCGCGGACGTCGTCGAAGCGGCCGTCCAGCTGCGGGAGGTGCTGCGCGAGGCAGGTTTCGATCCGCGGGTGAAGACCTCCGGCAATCGGGGTCTGCACGTCTACGCGAGCATCGAGCCGACCCACGAGTTCCTCGACGTCCGACACGGCGTGATCGGGGTCGCCCGCGAGCTGGAGCGTCGGATGCCAGAGATGGTGACTACCGCCTGGTGGAAGGAGGAGCGCGGGGAGAAGATCTTCGTGGACTTCAACCAGGCATGCCGGGACCGCACCATCGCCGGCGCGTACAGCCCGCGGCCGCTGCCCGGGGCTCCCGTCTCGATGCCGGTGCGCTGGGATGAGCTGAGCGACATAGCCACGAAGGACTTCACCATCGCTACGGTGCCCAAGCTGCTGGATGACCGCGGTGACGCGTGGTCCGACGCGGGTGCCGTGGGCGACGTACGCGGCGCGATCGCGTTGTGGGACAAAGACATCGAGGAACGTGGGCTCGGCGAGATGCCCTTCCCGCCGGACTATCCGAAGATGCCGGGCGAGCCGCCGCGCGTCCAACCGTCGCGCAAGAAGATGGAGGGCTGAGTCGTGCAGCTTCCCGTGAATCCACCGGTCAAGCCGATGCTGGCCAAGTCGGTGGCCGACATACCCGAGGGCGCGTCGTACGAGCCGAAGTGGGACGGTTTCCGGTCGCTGGTGTTCCGTGACGGCGACGAGGTCGAGCTCGGCAGCCGCAACGAGCGGCCGATGACGCGATACTTCCCGGAGCTCGTGGCCGCCGTACTGAACGAATTGCCGGAACGGTGTGTGGTCGACGGCGAGATCGTCATCGCGACCGACCACGGGCTGGACTTCGAGGCGCTGCAGCAGCGCATCCATCCAGCGGTATCGCGAGTGACGATGTTGAGCGAGAAGACGCCGGCGTCGTTCGTGGCGTTCGACCTGCTGGCCCTCGGCGACGACGACCTGAGCGGTCGGCCGTTCGAGGAGCGCCGCGCACTACTGGTCGACGCACTGTCCGGTGCCGGTCCGTCGGTCCACGTGACGCCCGCGACGACCGACCCGAAGGTGGCGCAGCGGTGGTTCACCGACTTCGAGGGCGCCGGCCTGGACGGGGTCGTCGCGAAACCGCTCGACGGCACCTACCAGCAGGACAAGCGGGTCATGTTCAAGATCAAGCACACGCGGACCGCCGACTGCGTGCTGGCTGGGTACCGCTGGCACAAGACCTCGACGGAGGAGAAGCCCCTGATCGGATCCCTGCTCCTTGGGCTCTATCAAGAAGGCCGGCTGCAGCACGTGGGCGTCGTCGGCGCCTTCACGGCGAAGCGGCGTGCCGAACTGGTCGAGGAGCTGGAGCCGCTGCTGCTGGGTGACGGGGACACGCACCCGTGGCAGGAGTGGGCGAACGCCGAGGCACACCAGGGTCAGCGGTTGCCGGGCAACGTGAGCCGCTGGAATGCGACCAAGGACCTGTCGTTCGTTCCGTTGCGCCCCGAGCGCGTGCTCGAGGTCAAGTACGAGCACATGGAGGGCACCCGCTTCCGTCACCTCGCGCACTTCATCCGCTGGCGCGAGGACCGAACACCCGAGTCCTGCACGTACGAGCAGCTCGAGGAGCCGGTCAACTTCCGCCTCGCCGACATCGTGCCGGGCCTCGGGGTAGCGGCGGACTGACCGCCCCCCGCACGTCTGCTTCCGACGCCTGCACGCGCCCCGACGGTGTTCGAACGCCGTCAATGGTGGTGAACGCCGTCAGCCTTCGGTGCCGCGACCTGGCACGATAACGCCGTGAGCCACGCCATCCGAAGGACAGCGACCGCCGGAGCCGTGGGGGTCACCCTCGCCGGGGCGGCAGCGCTCGGGCTCGGCGGCTACTTCGTGCGCCAGATCCTGACACCTGCGTTGGGGGCCGAGGACGAGACGGTCCTCGCTGTCGGCGACGGCACCATCACGCTCCAGCGCACTCCCGGTTCGAGCGCTCCGGGGCGCTATGGCTTGTACTGGCAGGCGTTCTCGGGTCACGCACGGGTCGGCGCGATCCTTCACGAGGACGCGGACTCCGTGACCCGCGAACTGCTCGGTGTCGACACCGGCACGGTGGTGCCCGGCCCCGCTCGGCTCAACGGCTACTTCTTCCCCGCGCCCTCCACCAACGACGGCACGTCGCTGGAGGAGGCGACGTACGACGGGCCGCTCGGTGCGATGCCCGCGTGGGTGAGCGAGCCCGACCGGCCGCACGGCGACGTGTGGGCCGTCCTCGTGCACGGCCGCGGAGCCTCCCGCGCCGAGGCGCTGCGCGCGGTGCCGCTCCTGCACGACCTCGGTCTCGCGATCCTGGTGCCCGGTTACCGCAACGACGTCGATGCGCCGTCCAGTGCCGACGGTCGCTACCACCTGGGACTGTCCGAATGGCGCGATATCGAAGCCGCCCTCGCGTACGCCGTCGAGCGCGGCGCGCGGCGCATCGTGCTCTTCGGATGGTCGATGGGCGGCGCCATCGTGCTGCAGCTGCTGGACCACTCGGCGTACGCCGACCGCGTGGTCGGGGTGGTGCTCGACGCGCCGGTCGTGAGCTGGCGGCAGGTCATCGACTTCCACGCGGTCGCGCACCGGCTCCCGCTCGCGCTCAGCCACACCGGCCAGCGCCTCATCGGTCAGTCGTGGAGCAAGGTCCTCGGCGGGGTCAGCATGCCGCTGCCGATTCCGCACACCGACTGGATCGCGCGCGCCGGCGAGCTGCGGGTGCCGACCCTCTTGATCCACTCCGAGGACGACGACTTCGTGCCGTACGGCCCGTCGCGCGACCTCGCCGACGCCCGCCCCGACGTCATCCAGCTCGAGACGTGGCAGCGCGCTCTGCACTGCCGGGAGTGGAACGTCGACTCCGAGCGCTGGCGGTCCGTGGTCGAGACGTTCCTGCGGGCGCGTCTGGACGCGACAGGCCCTGGCGCTGCGACCGAGTGAGTACGCCGCCCCCGGTTCACCGACCCGAGTCGGTGCGTCGCGACTGTGAGTAGAGTCGGTGCATCTCGCATGACCCCGAGCACCAGGAGTGAAGCCACGTGAAGGTCAATCCGTTCTCCGCCGGCCCTGCCGCAGCACTCGCACTCGGTGTCCTGCTGCCGAGTGCACTTCCCAAGCGGCGGCTCCTGTCCGTGGCGTTGGTCGGTGGCGCGTACGCCGCGACGATCGTGCAGGACCCCTCCAGCCCCAGGGCGTTCACGGTGTCGACCAGCGGGCTGCCCATCCCACCGGACCAGGAGCAGATCGCCAAGATCGCCCTGCCGAGCCTCATCGTCGGCCTCGCATCGGTTCCCCTGATCGGCTTCGCCCGGCTGCTCCCGCTGGGCCGGGTGCCTGCCGCGCTCGCCCTCGGTGGCGCCTACGTCGCCGCCGAGTCCTACCTGGCCGACAAGGGCAAGCAGGCCGTCGCCAAGGTCGACCTCAGCAACGAGCCGGAGTCGATCGGCTGACCAGCCAGCACCCGTGACGAAGCCCGCGACCACGGTCGCGGGCTTCGTCATGCGTACGGCGGGGGAGCGGCGTACGGTCACTGCGCTGTCGTGACCCGCCACCTCGCGACGAGGGTCGAGTCCTGCTCCAGGAGCGACACCAGCTCCAGGTCGGACCGGTGCGCGGTGCCGGACAGCGTGCGAATCGCATTGCCTGAAAGCGTCATCGGCGTGGTCGTCGTACACAGCTCATCGACCAGTCCGGCGGCGAGCATCGAGCTCGCGAGGTGCGGGCCACCCTCGCAGAGCACCCGCGTCATCCCGTCTTCTCGCAGCCCGGAGATCACGTCGTGCAGCGCGCCCGCCACGGCGAAGACAGCTCCCCGACCCGACTCCGCTGCCTGCGCCGCGAGTGGTGATGACGTCAGCACAGCGAGGTGCGGGTGCGGTGCCCGACCCACGCGGTAGGACGCCAGGTCGTCACGGGTGCGCAAGGCCGAATAACCCTCTGCCACATACGTTCCACGCCCGACGAGTACGACGTCTGCCCATGCGCGCAGCACGTCGAAGACCCGGCGGTCGGCGGGGGAGCCGATCGACCCGGAGAGGCCGTCCGGGCCCGCAGCCGCGCCGTCCACCGTGGACACCGCGTTGAGCCGCACCCGCGGTTCGGAGCCCTCGGGCGCGGGTCCTGAGGAGTAGAGCCGCGCGAGGTCGACGTCGCTAAGCTCGGCTGAAGGGCGTGGAAAGAGTTGGCGCACTGTGCCATCCAAGCAACCGCCAGTGACCAGGGAGACCCGCATGGGCAAGAATTCAGCTGCCAAGGACCTTGCGACCACGGTGGAGAAGGCGCTGCGGGCGCAGCCGGGTTTCGTGCTGGCCGACCGGGACCCCGCATCGACGCCTGGATTCACGAAGGGCAAGAAGACTGCTCTGGCGGAGCAGGCGGCGACCGCGGTCGAGCTCGATGACCTGCAGGAGCGGATGTACGCCGAGAGCACGCAGGGCGGCCGGCGCAACGTGTTGTTGGTGGTGCAGGGCATGGACACCTCCGGCAAGGGCGGCATCATGCGGCACGTCGTCGGATCGCTGGACCCGCAGGGCGTGACGCACCACGCGTTCAAGAAGCCGACGCCCGAGGAGCTGCGCCATCCCTTCCTCTGGCGGGTCCGCAACGCTCTTCCGCCGGCCGGCAGCGTCGGCGTCTTCGACCGCTCGCACTACGAGGACGTGCTCATCGCCCGGGTGCACAACCTGGTGCCTCCCGCGACGATCGGGCGCCGGTACGGGCAGATCAACGGGTTCGAGCAGACCCTCGCCGACAACGGCACCACCGTCATCAAGGTGATGCTGCACGTCTCGCGCGACGAGCAGGGCGAGCGCCTCGCGAGGCGCCTCGACCGGGTCGACAAGCAGTGGAAGTTCAACCCGAACGACGTCGACGAGCGCGGCTTCTGGCCGGCGTACCAAGAGGCCTACCAGATCGCCGTGGACAAGACCTCGACCGACGCCGCGCCCTGGTACGTCGTCCCGGCCGACCACAAGTGGTACGCCCGCTTCGCGGTGCATCACCTGCTTTTGCACCACCTGCGCGCCATGGATCCGCAGTGGCCCGCGGTGTCGTACGACGTGTCGGAGCAGAAGGCGCGACTCGCGAGCAGCTGACGCCGCGGGAACGTGACCGCACCGCCGCAACCCACCGGGTGTTCGTCCGCCGACAACCCACTCAGGGGCGTCGGCGGGACGGGATCAGTTCAGCGGGCTCTGCAGCACCAGCATCGAGCGGGCGGGGAGCGAAATGCTCTCGCCCGGCGCGAACGTCGGAGCGTGCACCGCCTCGGCCTCCTCCTCGCTGACCGGCGAGGTCCGCAGCGCGATCGTCCACGTAGCGTCCGGGACGTCCTTCGGCACGACGAAGTCGACGTCCTCGTAGTGGGCGTTGAAGAGCATCAGGAAGTGGTCGTCGGTGACGTCACGGCCCACGGGGTCCGGGGTGCGGAACTCCGCGCCGTTGAGGAAGACCATCAGCGTGCGGGCGTAGCCGTTGGTCCAGTCCTCCTCGCTCATCGGCGAACCACCGGGGGAGTACCAGATGACGTCGCCGATGTCGCTGGCGCCGCCACGGGTCGCGGCACCCTGGAAGAAGCGACGCCGGTGGAACGTGGGGTGCGCCGTCCGCAGCGCGATGGCCTGCTGGGTGAAGTCGAGCAACGACTGGTCGTAGTCGTCCAATTCCCAGTCGACCCAGGCGATCTCGTTGTCCTGGCAGTAGACGTTGTTGTTGCCGCCCTGGGTGCGCCCGAGTTCGTCACCGTGCGCGAGCATCGGGACACCCTGACTGAGTAGCAGGGTCGCGATGAAGTTGCGCTCCTGCTGCTGACGCAGCGCGTTGATGTCCGGGTCGTCGGTGGGGCCCTCGACTCCGCAGTTCCAGGAGCTGTTGTGGCTCTCGCCGTCCTTGCCGCCCTCGCCGTTGGCGTCGTTGTGCTTCTCGTTGTACGACACCAGGTCCCGCAACGTGAATCCGTCGTGCGCGACCACGAAGTTGATCGATGCGATCGGGCGACGACCGGAGTGCTCGTACAGGTCACTGGAACCGGTGAGCCGAGAGGCGAATTCGCCGAGCGTCGCACCGTCGCCGCGCCAGAAGTCGCGCACGGTGTCGCGGTACTTGCCGTTCCACTCGGTCCACAGCGGCGGGAAGTTGCCGACCTGGTAACCGCCGTCACCGAGGTCCCACGGCTCGGCGATCAGCTTGACCTGGGAGATGACCGGGTCCTGCTGGATGATGTCGAAGAACGCCGAGAGCCGGTCGACCTCGTGGAACTGGCGGGCGAGCGTTGCGGCGAGGTCGAAGCGGAATCCGTCGACGTGCATCTCCTGCACCCAGTAGCGCAGCGAGTCCATGATCAGCTGCAGCACGTGCGGGTGGCGCATCAGCAGGCTGTTGCCGGTGCCCGTCGTGTCGTAGTAGTGCTCCTTCGCATCGTCGACCAGGCGGTAGTACGCCGAGTTGTCGATGCCGCGGAAGCAGATGGTCGGGCCGAGTTCGTTGCCCTCGGCCGTGTGGTTGTAGACCACGTCGAGGATGACCTCGATGTCGGCGTCGTGCAGTGCCTTGACCATCGTCTTGAACTCGGTGACCTGCTGGCCGTCGGTGCCGGCCGCGGCGTACGCGTTGTGCGGGGCAAGGAAGCCGATGGTGTTGTAACCCCAGTAGTTCGACAACCCCTGGTCGGTGAGGGTGGTGTCCTGGATGAACTGGTGCACCGGCAGCAGCTCGACGGCGGTCACGCCGAGCTCCTTCAGGTGCTCGATGATCGCGGGGTGCGCGACGGCGGCGTACGTGCCGCGGATCTCCTCGGGCACGTCCGGGTGGGTCATCGTGAGGCCCTTGACGTGCATCTCGTAGAAGACGCTGTTGTGGTACTCGTGCTGCGGCGGCCGGTCGTGACCCCAGTCGAAGAACGGGTTGATGACCACCGAGGTCATCGTGTGCCCGAGGGAGTCGTCGTCGTTGAACTTCTTCGGGTCCTTGAAGCGGTAGGAGAACAGCGACTCGTGGCCGTCGATCTGCCCGTCGATCGCCTTCGCGTACGGGTCGAGCAGCAGCTTGGCCGGGTTGCAGCGCTGCCCCTGCTCCGGGTCGAACGGCCCTTCGACGCGGTAGCCGTAGCGCTGCCCGGGCTGCACGCCCTGGATGTACCCGTGCCAGACGTGTCCGTCGACTTCGGTCAATTCGTGACGGGTCTCCTTGCTGCCCTCGCCGATGAGGCTGAGGGTGACCCCCGTGGCGACCTCCGAGAAGAGAGCGAAGTTGACGCCGCTGCCGTCGAACGTTGCGCCGAGGGGATAGGGGCGACCGGGCCAAATGTCCATCGGACCATCATGGTGCATGGAGATGGGACTCCTGACGGCTACCGTGGCCCCCGTGACCAAACGCACGCAGGCCCGCCACCTCCCGTGGGTCTGAACCGGCGGGCCGTACGCGAGCAGCTCGGGCGGGTGCCCGGGCTGGTCTCACTCGTCCGGCTCGTGCTCGCCACCGTGCGCATCTGCATGCGCTACCGCGTGACCGGTCTGGCCGCGGAAGCGGGCTTCTTCGCCCTGCTCTCCTTCCCGCCACTGCTCTACGGGCTGTTGGGTCTGGTGGGGTACGTCGGCAACTGGCTCGGCGCCGGCGTACGTCAGGACGTCACCAACAGCATCGTGCGGTACGCGTCCCGTTTCCTGACCGAGGACAGCCTGCAGGAGGTGCTCGTCCCGACCCTGCGCCAGGCGCTGGGCGGCGGACGACCGGATGTCGTGTCCGTCGGGTTCGTGCTGTCCCTGTGGTCAGGATCACGTGCCTTGAACGTGCTGCTCGACACGATCTCGATCATGTACGGGCAGGGCGGGCGCCGCGGGATCGTGCGCACCCGGGTGCTCAGCCTGTCGCTCTACTTCGTGACGCTCGTCTTCGGCGCCCTGGTCGTGCCGCTCATCGTGGTCGGCCCCGGGTTGCTGGAGCAGCGGCTGCCGGCGAAGGTCCTCTTCCTCATGAACTTCTACTGGCCGCTCGTCGGAGGCCTCACGATCCTGGGTTTCGCGACGCTCTACTACATCGCGACGCCGCGGCGTACGCCCTGGGTACGCGCCCTTCCGGGGGCCGCGATGACCCTCGCCATCTGGGTCGTCACCTCCATGGCGCTGCGCTGGTTCCTCGGCGCGTCGATCAACGGGGTGAGCATCTACGGGCCGCTGGCAGCGACCATCGTCGTGTTGATCTGGCTCTACTTCCTCGGGATCGGGGTGCTCATCGGGGCCGCGTTCAATGCCTCCGCCGCCCGCATCTGGCCGATGCGCGAGGTGCCGACGGTCCGCGATCGGGCGCGTGGCTGGATGGACGCGCGGTCCCGAGGCGACGAGCAGCCGGTCGCCGCCCGGCTGCCCGGTCGACGCGCCGCGTGGATCCGGGCACGCAGGGAGACGCCGATCGAGGAGCCGCCGCCGGGACTGCAGGCGGTGGACGCCTCTGTGTCCGGCGCGTCGTCCCGCGCGTCGCAGACGTCCCACTCGTAGCCCGCGCCGACCGCGCTCCCGCCTCGGTTGTCCGCACTTTCGTGACCCCGTCGCCACGAATCTGCGGACAACCGCTGGACAGGGTGGGCGCGGTTGGACTCGCTGTGGGCGATCGGATAACCTCGCGGAGCGTTCGGCGGCCCTTTCCGCTGACGTGTAGATGCGGACATAGCTCAGTTGGTAGAGCGCAACCTTGCCAAGGTTGAGGTCGCCGGTTCGAGCCCGGTTGTCCGCTCTGCTCCGGGACCGGTCAGCGCCTCGCGGCGCGACCGTCCCGGACGTGGTGGCGTGGCCGAGAGGCGAGGCAACGGCCTGCAAAGCCGTCTACACGGGTTCAAATCCCGTCGCCACCTCCAGCATGTTCTAGACAGGATCGCCGGCCGTCGTGGGCTCGGGGCTCCGGCGTGAGATCTCCTGCAGCGCCCATGAGTTCCCGTCCGGGTCGGAGAAGTAGGAGTACTTCACCCCACCCATGTCCTGCACCTCGGAGATGTCGACATCTCGGGTGCGCAGCTCCTCCCGGGCCGCGGCGATGTCGTCGACCACCAGATGCAGGCCGGACAGCCGACCGGCGTTCGGGTCGCTGATCCCGACGCCGATCACCACCGAGCAGGCCGAGCCCGGGGGAGTCAGCTGCACGATGCGCATCCCGTTGCCCGGCTCGATGTCGTGGTCGAGGACGAACCCCGCCTGGTCGACGTAGAACGCCTTGCTGCGGTCGACGTCCGTGACGGGCAGGGGGACGAGCTCGAGGCGCATGTCCATGGGTGGGGGTCTCCTGAGTGATGGTCTCGGCGGGGGCCCGAGACGCGGCGAGGCTTGCAACGGCTCGGTGCGGCGAACAGCGCCCAGCATGCCCGGTGTCACCGACAGCTGCGAGAGTTCGCGGGTGACACGCGAGAGGGAGAGTCGATGAGAGCACTGGTCCTCGCCGGCGGGGGAGTCGCCGGCATCGCATGGGAGCTGGGAGTGCTGCTCGGGCTGCGCGACGGGGCGCCCGACCTGCGGCCCGCTCTCGTGGACGTCGACGTGGTCATCGGCACCTCGGCGGGTGCGGCCGTGGGTGCGCAGATCACCTCCGGTGTCGATCTGGAGGAGCTGTACGCCGCTCAGCTGCGTTCCGAGACGGCCGAGATCGAGGTCGACCTGGACGCGGAGGCGCTGGCGGCCTCGTACGAGGCGGCGGCGCGCGGGGCCGAGTCGCCCGTGGTCGCTCGTCGCCGGTTCGGTGAGCTGGCCCTGGCAGCCCGCACGGTGTCCGAGGCCGAGCGGCGTGCGGCCATCGAGGCGCGGCTGCCGTCGCTGGACTGGCCGGACCGTCGGCTCATCCTCACGGCGATCGACACCGCGACCGGTGAGCTGACAACCTTCACCCCGCACGGCGATACGAGCCTGGTCGACGCGGTGGCGGCCAGCTGTGCGGTGCCAGGCGTGTGGCCACCCGTGTCGATCGGCGAGCGACGCTACATGGACGGTGGGATGCGCTCGGGCACCAACGTGGACCTCGCGGCCGGCTGCGACCGGATCCTCGTGGTGACCCCGACCCTGCCCGGTGCGCCGTCGCTGCTCGGTGACCTGGAGGCCGACGTGGTCGCGCCGGCGGATGCGCGAGTACTCGTCGTATCGGCGAATGTGCGGTCGATGGCGGCGTTCGGGCGCAACCCGCTGTCTCCGGCCACCCGTGCACCGTCCGCCGAGGCCGGGCGTGCCGTCGGTCGCTCCAAAGCCGCGCAGGTCGCCGCGTTCTGGGGGTGACGTGTCGCTCCGGAACGACCCGGGACGCGCCGCGCCCGGGAGCCGTTTTGGGTGCCGGGCACCACCTCGGCTACAGTTCCCCTCGTTGTTCACCCGGGCGAACGCCGGGGAGTGCAGCAGGCGGACATAGCTCAGTTGGTAGAGCGCAACCTTGCCAAGGTTGAGGTCGCCGGTTCGAGCCCGGTTGTCCGCTCCACCCATGATTTTGGGCGATTGGCGCAGCGGTAGCGCGCTTCCCTGACACGGAAGAGGTCACTGGTTCGATCCCAGTATCGCCCACGAGTACGGAACAGCCCCTGACCTGCGGAAACGCTAGGTCAGGGGCTGTGTCATTCGGGATTCGTGTCGGATACGTGTCGGATCGAGGCACCTGCGCACGGCACGCTGACCCGAAACTGCGGACATGAACCACGCCTCGTGGAGCCGCCCGCGACACATTCGCGGGCTCGGACTTTCGGCGCTCACGGAGCGTGGTGCTCCTGGTGGTTCCTGCGCAGGGCACTTACAGCGGTAGGACACATCGATGGGGTGTGCCGTTTCGCCTTCCTCGCGAGCCGCTGGACGTACGGTGGCGGCAACCGAGGAGAGGCAGATGCGCCTGCGGTTCCCCGGGATCAGTGGGGTAGATCGTCAAGGCAGAAGCGAGGCGACCGACACGCGCGGCATGTGGACGGTCCGCTGCGTCGTTCATGAGGTGAGCTGGCGACGAACAAACGACGCCACCGGTACCGACACCCTGAAGATCAGCGCGGGGGATGACGATGCTCGCTGTTGACGCCGAGCAGCTCACTCTGACGAAGCGGGGGGAGTACCTCGACCTGCTGGTTCGGCTTGACCATCCCGGCCGTGGTGGGCTCTCACTCGCCGATCGTGTAGCGGCAGCGTTGGCCGACGCGCGAGTGAGGTTTCCCGAGCCTTACATCGATCTGGACGGCCCCGTGCCGTGGTCAGAGGACGCGATGGTGCGGATCGCCTATCGCGGACCTCGTCGGGCGCGGCTGGCCGAGCTGTTGAGTCATTTTGCCCAGCATCCTGTGTGGGAGGGGATCGTCGGAGAGTTGGTGCGCGCCCCGACTCAACGATCGGGGATCGACAAACCTGAGATCACGGGTCTCACGGCGGGACTGCGCTTGGGCGATCGGGACGTCGTCCCTCCCGCTCAGTACCCACCGGCGGACACCCCGCCGGCGCTCATTGACGAGGTACTGGCATGGGTCGGGGTCGGCCACGCCAGCCGTGTTTTCATCTCGACCTGGAAGCGAGACCGTCGTATCGAGCCAGTACGCGTCCGGAGCGATCTTGAGAGGGCCCTACGGTGGACCTCCGACATCGCTGTCGTGACGTTCGAGAAGGGCACGTTCCGGCGGGTGGTGCTCAACCGTGATTGCGTGCTCGCCTCGGTGAGCTGCCAGGACGCTGAAGATCGAGCCCGCGAGCTGGAGCGCTTTGCAGATCTCTTCCCTCGGTGTCGCGCTTGGGTCACATTCGCTGCGGTGAATCCGAACAGGATGATCGTGCATCGGTGGCGAAACTTTTTCTCGGCCCTGACCAATCCACCGTATTCTCCTTACTGGGAGGATGTCCTGGACGCTCCGAAGACTCTGGTGCCAGACGTGTTCGCGCTGCAGATGCTCACCCCGGCGCATGGCCCGCTGCAGCTTGGGCCGGCCTGGCGGATGGAGACCACCGTCGACGGCTACCGGATCATCGAGGCGCGCGATCCGGAGCCCTGGCTGACGCGCCGATCGCCAGACCATGCGGTGCTCACGGCTGGGAGAGCAGAATTCGACAGCATCATCGTGAGAGGCAGCTAGCACCTCGGCGCGGCTGCCGCGGTCTGTGCCTCGGATACGGCCGCGCAGCCGACCATCGCCAGCAATCGCGCCTCAGGCTCGATTCGCACAATCAACGCGCTTTCGCGGCGGAAGGACTCAGGTTGGTTCGAGTCCGACCGGGGAGCCGACCGACGTAGCTTTTGAGCTGCAGAAGTGCAGGTCGGGGCCGTTGTGGGTCCCGGTGCATTGAGAAGCAGCTGAGTCAGGCGCGGGGCAGGTTGTCATCGACTCGAATGCAAGGACATGGCCAGCCGAGGCACGCAGGTCGCTGGCGGTCGACCCGCGCTGACGTGTCGTGGATGAGCTGGCGTTCGTCAGTTGGCAGGGCCTGCGGTCAGGACGACGGTGGCCGACTGTGCTTGTCCTTCCTGGTCGGTCCAGGTGAGTTGGATACGTTTGCCGGGTCGGTAGGTCGCCAGGGTGGATTGCAGGCTGGTGGGGCCGGTGATCTGGTGTGAGTCGATGGCGGTGATGACGTCGCCGGAAGCGAGACCGGCTGCAATGGCGCTTGTGTTGGGAAGTACTTGCTCCACCATGGCCCCGGTCGTGGAGTCGGTGGGATTGCTGGACAGTGAGATCCCCAGGAATGCTGGATAGCCCTGGTGGATGGTGCTGCTCGTGGTGCCGCTTTCGATCTGGGTCGCGATGCGCAGCGCGGATCCGATTGGGATGGCGTATCCCTTCGTCGTGCTTCCGACGGTAGTGACCTGGTCCG
The DNA here is from genome assembly GCF_017565405.1 of Allobranchiibius sp. CTAmp26. Classification (GTDB taxonomy): domain Bacteria; phylum Actinomycetota; class Actinomycetes; order Actinomycetales; family Dermatophilaceae; genus Allobranchiibius. Next base: position 54,694 of record NZ_JAGEKR010000014.1, on the reverse strand, counting down.
CTGTGTCGATCCCCACGACCCGCCCGGTCGTGTCGTAGAGCGGGCCCCCGGAATCACCGGGTTGGATGTCGGCGTCGATCTGGATCAGCCCGTGCAGCGTCTCTGCACTCGACCCGTCCTCATCGGAGGCGGTGATGGTCGCGTTCGTGGCCGTGATCTTGCCGGTGGAGGCGCTGGGTGTGCCACCGGCGCCACCGGCGTTGCCGACTCCCACCACCTGGTCTGTGGTGCCGACCGAGGCGGAATCGGTCTTCACTGTTGCGAGGCCGGATGCACCCTGCAGCTGCAGGACGGCCACGTCCTGGGTGGGGTCGGTGCCGACCACCGTGGCGGTGTAGCTGACCCCGGTGCTGACCACGGTCACTTTGATGCTGGTGGCGCCGTTGATGACGTGGTTGTTGGTCAGCACCTCTCCTGTTGAGGTCAGCACCATTCCGGTGCCTGCGCCGGACTCGTTCTGGTAGCCCAGCACGGTGTCGATATCGACGACGCCCACCTCTTCGGCTGCCGTGGCCCGCGGCAGCGTCGAGGAGTCAGCAGTGGCGGTTGGGCCATTGAGTTGACCGCGTGCTCCAGGTGCGAACCCGCGGCCACCTGCTGGCAGGCCACCGGACCCTGCACTGGTCGTGACTCTGGGAACCACTGCCGACGGTGCCGTGGGGCTCTGCTCAGCCCATACGGCGGCGCTCGCGCCCGCGCCGATGGCGATCCCCGCCGCGATCGCTGCCGCACTCAGTCGTCGTCCCCTGCGGTGCCCGGCCCGTCCGGGATCTCGCTCCATGCGGACCCATGAGGACCCGCTGGGGTGCGCGTGGTGTCGACCGTCATCGTGCGGGAGCTGAGTCATCGCAGCCTCCTTGGGGCTTATAGGCAGTGTCTCGACCTGCTGGCAGCGCGTCGGGACAACGACCATTAAGGGTCATCGACCAGCTTGGGGGGTGTGGAAAGTGAGTGCGTCCGCTGTGAGAAGGAATGGTGCGCAGTGCAGTCCTTCGATGCCCCCTGACCTGCGATCGCCCGGTAGCTGGGGATCTCGGTGCCCGCTTCATCCAGCAGGTGCTCGGGCAACATGTTGCGGCGGAGCCGGGCACTCGCGGCGGAAAGGCGCGCTCAGAGCCGTTGCGCCACTGCGGGCTTCGTCGTTCGCACATCGACTGTTCGGAGGAGCTTTTCGTTGCATACTCTGCTCGTGACGAACGCCCGCAAGTCCAAGTCGCGCGAACGAGTGAGCGGTGCCCGTGCCTGGATGAACGCGCCCACGGGGTACCCCGTCGTCTGGTCGGTCTCACTGCCCACCCGCTACGACTCCCGCGACACCCTCGCCGTCGAGTCCCTACAGGAAGCCATCGACGAAGCCGCCAGGTCTAACCAGAGTCTCGAGATCGACGCTCACCTCTACCAGTACATGGTCGACATGGACTTCGCACCGGCTGCTCCACCCAGCGGAGTGAGCATCGCCGAAGCAGGAAACGAGAGACTTGACGAACAACGCGAGGTCCATGAGCGCGCAGCAGGCTTAGTCGGCATGACCGCCCAGAGCGCGGACGACATAGCTACCCAGCGCGGCCTCTACGTGCGCGTGATCCGACCCGGCGACGCAGTGACCGCGGATTACTGTGCGACCCGCGTCAACCTGGGAATCGACGAGACCGACCACGTCCGAAGCGTCTACCTCGGATAACACCAAGCGGCGTGGCCGATCGATACGGTGGCGCGGTGCAGAGCGGAGCTGGGGAGACGCGGATGCGTCTGCGGTACGACGGGGTGTGTCGTGTCTGTGGGATCGATCTTCCCGCCAGGAGCGAGGCGATCTACGAGCGCACGATGAAGAGGGTCCGCTGCATCACTCATGACCAGAATGCCCTTGGTGCGGAAGCTCGGCCAGTGGGCGATGTGGTCGCCCCGGTGCTCGCTGAGCCGGTCCGCGCTGCGCCGCCTGCGTCGGCGTCGGGCGTCGCAGGGGCGTCGGCTCGTCGCGAGTTCGAGCGGCGTAGGGCCAAGCGTGAGGAGCGGGTCCGGGCGGATCACCCCAAGCTCGGCGGCTTCCTGCTCGCGGTGAGCGAGGCCCCTCAGTCGACGAGGGCGTGGGACGTCGGAGCGCGGGGAGAGGAGCGGCTCGGTAAGGGGTTGGACCGGCTGCGCTGCGACAGGTTGCTGCTGTTGCATGATCGAAGAATCCCCAGGAGCAGAGCGAACATCGACCACCTGGCTGTGACGGCGAGTGGCGTTTTCGTCATCGATGCCAAGAAGTACGGTGGGCGTCCTCAACTGAAGGTCGAGGGTGGCGTCCTGCGGCCTCGCGTTGAACGCCTGCTGGTCGGCTCTCGCGACTGCACGAAGCTGGTCGACGGAGTGCTCAAGCAGGTCGACGTGGTACGCAGCCTGTTGTCCGAGGACATCCCAGTCCTTGGAGTGCTCTGCTTCGTCGAGGCCGAATGGCCACTGTTCGGCGGCGCGTTCACCACCCGCGGCGTGCAGGCCCTCTGGCCGAAGAAGCTCTACCCCCAATTACAAGGCGATGGACTACTCACCGCCGACAAGATCACCGAGATCCACCGCACGCTCGCAGAGGCTCTGACCCCGGCCTGAGAGCCCACGATCCGGAACTCGGCGAGACCACGCACACTGGACGGCGAGCTGGAGCCCTCTGTGTCCAGGACACCTTGCGAAGGTGTTCCGCATGGTCGGCCCGGTCACTATCCGTTCGAAGTGGCCTTCGAGCCACCCGCCACCTCGTAGTTCCACACCTCGCTGTGGGTGGAAACGGGGCGCGGAGCATCGCCTCCCGCCCGCTCCACGGCTGAACGGTGACCGTCGGCGAACGCGGGGGAGCTCACCCAGGCTTGGAAGGATTCCTCGTCGCGCCAGCGGGTGATGACCAGCCACTGGTCTCTCTCATCGGTCGGGCGCAGCAGCTCGAAACCTTCGAAGCCGTCGGCGTTGTCGACCGCGCCAGCTCGAGCGGCGAACCGGTGAGCGAGCTCACCGCCCGAACCGGCTGGGACGGTGATGGCATTGATCTTGATGGTGGTCATGCGGCAAGACTGTCACCACGCACTGACGAGCAGGACAAGTGCTCCACACCCCGCTGACGGATAGCGATCTCAAGACCGAGTCGGTCGTCGCGTCGAAGTCTCGAGTCACTGGACGAGGTGCGCGGCCATCAAAGGAACGCGTCCGGTCTGTCAACACCGTGAGCGAGCCCGCGCCGGTTCCGTAGGCAGATCCGCCTCTGGCCATCTGCCTCAGTTACTGGCCTCGCCGTAGTTGAACGTCGTCGTGCAGCCGCCGTCGACGGTGACGATCGAACCGGTCATGAACGATGCCGAGTCGGAGGCCAGGAACACGGCGAGGTTCGCTACTTCGCGGGGCTGGGCCTGGCGGCCCAGCGGTTGCATGCTGGCGGCTTTCTCTCGGACTGCGGTCGCCGCGTCGAATTCCTCGGGTGACAACTGGGGGCCGCGGCGTCCGAGGCCCGTGTCGATGTATCCCGGACAGATGGCGTTGAACCGGAGGCCGTCGTGACCGTAGTCGACGGCCAGTTGACGGGTCAGATTGATGATCGCCGCCTTGGACGCGCAGTAGGCGGCCGCGTTCGGTGCACCGATGAGTCCGTAGGTCGACGCGGTGTTGACGACGCAGCCGCTGCCCTGCTCGAGGAAGTGGTGCAGCGCGTACTTGGTGCAGAGGAAGGTGCCCCGCAGATTGACGTCGATGACGCGGTCGAAGTCTGCCGGTTCGATCTCGTGAAGGCGCAGCTTGCCGCCACCGATGCCGGCATTGTTGACCAGGACGTCGATGGATCCGAAGCGCTCGACCGTGGCGAGGACCAACGCGTGCGCCTGATCCGCATCGGAGACGTCGGCGGCCGTGAAGGCGGCCTCGCCGCCGTTGTCCACGATCTCCTGCACGGTTCGTTCACCATCGTCGACCAGCACGTCCGACACCATCACCCGTGCCCCGGCGGCCCCGAGGGCGATCGCGATGGCCCGACCGATTCCGTTGCCTGATCCGGTGACGATCGCTGTCTTGTGCTGCAGGGTCTCGGTCATCGTGTCTCCTCGTTGCGGTCTGTTCGCGAACCCGGCCTCGTTGGTCGGCCGGTGGTCACTGACGCGGTGGGTTGGTGTTGTGGGCTCGGGTATGACCCACCGCCTGGGCCTCCCACTTGCGCATTCGACGGATGCCCTGTGAACCCACGCGGGACATCACGGACTCCACGATGGTCTCGACCAACGCGAGCAGCGCGACGAACGTGTCGAACGGCACGGCCTCGACTTCCGCAGTGAGTACGACGTCGGCGACGGCTGCGACCGGTGACATCCACCGGTCGGTGATCAGGATGACGTCGAGACCGGCTGCCTTGACCTGCTGGGCGAGTTCGAGGGCCGCCGGCTCGTAGCGGCGCAGGTCGAACAGCACGAGGACAGAACGCCTTCGGGCGTCCAGGATGAGTCCCGCGTCGTGGCGGAGGGGATCGTCGACGTACACGACGTCGCCGCGCACCTGGGAGAGCTGCAGGGCGAGGACCTGAGCGATCGAGCTGGAGAAGAAGCCGCCGGTGATCAGGACCTGTTTGGTGCAGCCGGTGATCAGGCCGATGGCCGAGTCGAGTTCGGACGGGGGCATCCGGCGCGCTGTGGCGGTGATGGCATCGGCGCGCCGTTGCATCGCTTCCGCGAACGGCGTCGGCCCATGCGGATCCTGGCTCTGGGCGATGGTGCGCTGCACCGGGCTGCTGGCCCCGGTGGAGACCTCGGAGCGCAGCGCCCGCTGCATGTCGCTGAACCCGGTGAAGCCCAGCCGCGTGGCGAGACGGACGACCGTGGGTGCGCTCACCCCGGCCTCCGCGGCGAGGCTGTGGCTGGTGCCGAGTCCACACGCCGGGTAGTCAGCGAGGAGCTGTCGGGCGACGCGTCGTTCGGCGTCGCTCAGTCCGTCCATCATCTGGTGCACCCGTGCGTCGACCGTGGACGACGCGGGGGTATCGACGGGCATCCAAGAGCCTCCAACTGACGATCCAGGACGGGACGGGTCGCGACTGCGCGTAACAGATGTAACCAGACCACACCGAATCAGAGTGCAAGACACATCTGTAATAACGTTTGCATAACGACCTGTCCACCCTCCTGGTCCCGGACCAGCGGCGTCCCTACGTTCGACACAACGACCCGCGGAGCGCTGGCACCGCGGGTCCCAGGTCGTCCGACATCGAGGAGTAGGCCATGAAACGCAAAGTTCTGAGTCTGACCACAGTGGGTGCGCTCGCGGTCGGCAGCGTTGCGCTGAGTGCATGTTCGGGCGGCGCCGCGGGCGGTGCCTCCGGGGCCCAGACCGACGGAGGCACTCCCGTCAAGGGCGGGAACCTGGTCGTCGCGCGTGCCCAGGACGCCAAGTCCATGAACAACATCCTGACCTTCGACAACACCTCGATCTTCACCTTCGAGCAGATGCTGCAGCCGCTCTTCACCGTCACCGCCGACGGGAAGGGGACGACTCCTCTGCTGGCGAAGGGCTACACGATCTCCGCCGACAAGATGACCTACACGATCAATCTCAAGCCGGGCATCAAGTTCTCCTCCGGCACCGAGATGACATCGGCCGACGTGAAGTTCTCCATCGACCAGGACACCAAGTACGCGTCCACCGGTTGGGGTTACATCAACGGCGCCATCAAGCAGGTGTCGGCACCCAGCAAGTACGTCGTCGTCGTCAAGCTGAAGCACCCCTGGGCGCCCCTGATCGCCGACCTCGCGCTGTTCTCCAACGCGGTCGTGCCGAACAACTACGGCGGCAAGACGATGGACGCGTTCTACCAGGCACCCGTCGGAACAGGACCGTTCAAGTGGGGGGAGTGGAAGCGCGGGCAGTACCTGAAGCTCGTCGCGAACCCCAACTACTGGCAGACCGGATACCCCCACCTGCAGTCGGTGACGTTCAACGTGGTGCCGGACTCCAACACCCGCAAGCTCCAGGTGCAGGGTGGGCAGGCCGATATCGATGAGTACCCGGACTGGTCGACCTTCCAGTCGGTGGGGTCGTCTGCGGTCAACGCCAAGACGTTCCCCTCGACCGAGCTGGACTACGTCGCGTTCAACGAGGCGAAGAAGCCGTTCCAGGACGTCCACGTACGCCGCGCCATCTCCGCGATGATCGATCGCCAGTCCATCGTGAAGGCGGTCCTGTTCAATCACGGGACGGCCGCGAACTCGCTGTTGATGCCCGGCGTGCCGTTCTATCAGAAGAGCACGCCCGGAATCACCAAGGATGCGGCTTTGGCGAAGAAGGAGATGTCGCTGTCCTCGGTCCCCAACGGCTTCAGTACGTCGCTGCTGATCCCGTCCGGCGACGCGTCGAAGTTGACCACCGCGCAGATCATCCAGAGCGACCTGAAGCCGTACAACATCAACGTCACCATCAAACAGCTGGATCCCACCGCGAACCACAACGCTCAGCAGAACATGCAGTACGAGATGGGTCTGTCGGCGTGGACGATGGATATCCCCGACCCTGACGAATGGACGAGCTTCGCGGTGGACCCCGCCGGCGGTGCGAAGTCGGCGTACACCAACTATTCGAGTGCGACCGCCATCAAGCTCAACCGCGAGGCGGAGCAGACGGTGGACCCGACCAAACGAGCCGCCCTCTACAACCAACTGCAGAACGTGACGGCACACGACGCCCCATTGGCGTTCCTGTACTACGCACCGTTCGCGTACGGGGTCTCCTCGAACGTCCACAAGTTCCAGGTCACCCCGCTCGGCAACTACCCGCTCGCCGACGTGTGGAAGAGCAAGTAATCCACCGCAGCGGCCGTCCGATGACAGAAGAGCTGATCTCATGTTAGGACGACTCAAATTCGTTCCCATGCGAATCCTGCAGGCGGTGCCGGTGGCGTTCGGAGTGACCGTCGTGGTCTTCCTGCTGGTGCACCTCATTCCGGGAAATCCGGCTGAATCCATTCTCGGCGCGCAGGCGACCCCGGCCAGGGTGGCGGCGCTGAGTAAGCAGATGGGTCTCGATGAGTCACTGCCGCAGCAGTATCTGCACTTCTTGAGCAACCTCGCTCACGGCAATCTCGGGCAGAGCTACACCTACCAGACCTCGGTCCTGAGTCTGGTCCTGCAGCGTGTGCCGGTGACCTTGACGCTGGTCCTGTATTCGGTGGTGCTGATGCTCATCATCAGCGTGCCGCTCTCGGCGTGGGCCGCCAGTCGCCCCGGTGGAGCCCGGGATCACGCAGTGCGGGTGGTGCCGCTGGTGGGGCTGGGCATGCCCCAGTTCTGGGTGGGGGTGATGCTCCTGCTGGTCTTCGCGGTCGGGTTCAAGTGGTTCCCCGTAGGTGGTTACGGGCAGACGTTCTCCCAACACCTCTGGTACCTGTTCCTGCCCGCGTTGACACTGGCTATCTCCGTGTCACCGGTCATCATCCGCAGCCTGCGGTCCTCGATGTTGAACGTCCTGGAAAGCGACTATGTGGCGACGGCGCGGTCGAAAGGCGCGGGCGGTTGGTCCCTCTTCTCCGGTCACGTCCTGCGGAACGCGGTGATCCCCGCCGTCAGCATCGTCGGGGTGAACGTCGGGTATCTGGTGGGCGGCACGCTCGTCATCGAGCAGGTCTTCGCCATTCCCGGACTGGGTTCGCTGCTCATCGGGTCCATCCAGGCACGCGACTTCCCGTCCGTGCAGGCTGTGGCTCTGTTCGTCGCCGTCTTCGTCGTGGTGGTGGGCGTCCTCACGGACATCGTCTACACACTCTTGGATCCACGCGTCGATCTCACGCGACGGATTGAGGTGTGAGCGCCGTCGCCACGCTGCGGCGATCGCGTCGCGGCGGGCAACCGGCCTCTCGCCGGTTGCGTCCCTGGTACAAGAACGGTTCCCTCGTCGCCGGTCTGATCATCGTCGGGATCATGGTGCTGCTGGCCGTTCTGGCCCCGCTCATCTCCCCGGACAACCCGCTTCACCAGAACCTGGACCAGGCACTGCAGGGCCCTAGCGGCACGCATTGGCTCGGGACCGACAAATTGGGTCGTGATGTGCTGTCCCGTCTTCTGTACGGCGCCCGGGTCGACCTCAAGATCGGTTTCCTCGCGGTTCTCATCCCGTTCGTGGTCGGGTCCATCCTCGGTGCCATCGCGGGCTATTACGGGGGGTGGATAGACATCATCATCATGCGGGTGGTCGATGTCTTCTACGCCTTCCCGTTGTACCTGCTCGTGATCGCCCTGGTATTCGTCTTGGGTTCTGGTGAACGCAGCATCTATCTGGCGATCGCCCTGGTGTCCTGGGTCTCCTATTGCAAGATCGTGCGCGGTGAGGTGATCGTCGCCCGCCGGCAGGAATACGTGCAGGCGGCGCGTCTCGGCGGGCTGAAGAACATGCGTGTGCTGGCTCGGCACGTCGGGCCGAACGTCGTGAGCCAGGCCATCACGTACGCCATGTCCGACATCATCATGGACATCATGGTCATCGTGACCCTGGGGTATCTCGGTCTGGGAATCACCCCGCCGACGGCTGAATGGGGATCGATGATCTCCGATGCGCAGGAATTCATCACCACCTTGTGGTGGATGGCAGTGCTGCCTGGCATAGCCGTCGTGATCACGGGTCTTGGACTGTCCCTTATCGGCGACGGCCTGGGTGACCTGTTGTCCCCGGAGCGGAGAAGGTAGTGCCAACTGACACACAGCTGAAACCGGTGCTGAGCGTGCAGCACGTCAGCCTCGGAATCCGCCGCAGTGAGGGCCACTGGGATCCGCTCGTGCGCGACGTCTCCTTCGACGTCGGTGCCGGCATGCGGTACGGCCTGGTGGGGGAGTCGGGGTCGGGCAAGTCGATGACCCTGAAGGCCATCGCCGGCTTGCTGCCGCGAGGCGTGGAGGTGATCGAGGGGCAGGCCTGGTTCGGCGACGAGGACCTGCTGACGATGTCCGCGGGTCGACGTCGGCAGATCATGGGCCCGAAACTGTCGATGATCTTCCAGGAGCCCATGACCGCTCTGAACCCGACCATGCGGGTGGGCGCGCAGATCGCCGAGGGACCGCGACGTCACCTGGGGTTGTCGAAGAAGGCGGCGATGGATCTGGCCGTGGAGATGATCGCGCGTACCGGCATCCCCGACCCCGTCCGGCGGGCCAGGGCCTACCCGCACGAGCTGTCCGGCGGCCTGCGGCAACGGGTCATGATCGCGATGGCGCTGTCGTGTCAGCCCGCGTTGGTGCTCTGCGACGAGCCCACCACCGCGCTGGACGTCACCGTCCAGGACCAGGTGCTGCGGTTGCTGACGCAGCTGTGCGAGGACATGGGCAGCGCCCTGGTGTTCGTCACCCACGACCTGGCCGTCATCAGCCAGACGTGCAGCCGGTTGAGCGTGATGTACGCCGGGCAGATCATGGAGCAGGGGAGCGTCCGCGACGTGTATCGCGCGCCCCTGCATCCCTACACCGAGGCCCTCTTCGAATCCGCCCCGGACTTCGACGATCCGGAGCGGATGCTCAAGCCCATCCCGGGACTGCCGCCGTCCTTGACCCACCCGCTCCCAGGGTGCGCTTTCGCTCCGCGCTGTCGCCACGTCGTCGAGGCGTGTACGACGAGTGCCAAGCAACTCGCCCCGGTGGCGGACAGCAGGCTCACGGCCTGCGACCGCGTCCACGAGATCTTCGAGGTCAACGCATGAGCACCATCTCGGGCGTGAACGAGGCGCTGAGCGTCGAGGACGTCACCAAGCAGTACGGCAGCCGAAGGAACATCCTGCGGGCCCTCGACGGGGTGTCCCTGGAGCTGCAGCGCGGGGAGATCGTGGGGCTGGTCGGGGAGTCCGGATCCGGTAAGTCGACGCTGGCGAAGATCATCGCGGGAGGGACAGGTCAGACCTCCGGGCGGGTGTTGTCCGACGGGCAGGAGATCGGCATACGGCGCAACGCCGGCGAGCACCGACGCATCCAGATGGTGTTCCAGGATCCCTACTCCTCCCTCAACCCTCGACTGACCGTCCGGTCGACGCTGGCGGAGGTGCTCCGGGTCCACAAGATCGTGGAGCGGGACCAGATCGACAAGGAAGTCTCCCGGCTGATGGGCCTGGTGGGTCTGGACGACAGTGCACTCGATGCGTATCCCGGCCAGTTCTCCGGTGGTCAGCGGCAGCGCATCGCGATCGCCCGGGCCCTGGCGGTGCGACCGGAGGTGCTGGTCGCCGACGAACCCGTCTCCGCTCTCGACGTGTCGGTCCAGGCCACGATCCTCGATCTGTTCCGGTCGTTGCGCTCGGAGCTCGGACTGTCCGTCCTGTTCATCGCGCACAACCTCGCGGTCGTCCAGCACCTGGTGGACCGCATCGCGGTGATGTACCTGGGCCGCATCGTCGAGGTCGCGCCGGTGCAGGCCCTGTTCGCCGCGCCGCAACACCCCTACACCCAGGCGCTGATCGCGTCCGTCCCACGGATGCGGCCTGCCGATCTGGAGCGCGCGCCGGCCATCGAGGGCGAACCGCCCAGCCCGATCCACCTGCCGCCGGGGTGCAGGTTCAACCCGCGGTGCGCCCACGCGCAGTCGTCGTGTCGGGACACCGACCCGACATTGGAGCCGGCAGGTGCGCCCGATCATCTGGCCGCATGCCTGTTCGCCGGCGCGCTGCAACCACGGTCCATCGCAGCAACGAAGGAGTCAGCATGAAGGTGTACATCTCGTTCGACTTCGAGGGCGTCGCCGGGATCGTGGACTGGGAACAGTGCCGCGAGGGCGGGGCGGCGTACGCGCTGGGCTGCGAGCTGATGCTCGGTGAGGTCAATGCGGCGATCGAGGGCGCCGTCGAGGGCGGCGCGGACGAGATCCTGGTGAACGACTCGCACTCGACCATGCGCAACCTGGATCCGAGCGCGCTCGCCCACGAGGTGATGTACGTCTCCGGTAGGCACAAGCAGCACTACATGATGCAGCAGCTGGACGACTCCTTCGACGTCATCTTCTTCGTCGGCTATCACGGGTCGATCTCCGGTGCGGCCTCGACGCTCTCGCACACCTACAACCCCGAGGTCTTCTCCGCCGCACGCGTGAACGGCATGGAAGTGGGCGAGAGCGGCATCAACGCACTGGTCGCCGACCACTACTCGGTACCGATCGGGTTGGTCACCGGTGACGACGCGACCCAGCTGCAGACGGCACCGTTCGCACGTAACGCCGTGCAGGTCGTCACGAAGTACTCCGACTCCCGGTTCAGTGCGAAGAACGTCCACCCGACCGTCTCCCGGAGGATGATCCGCGCCGGCGCCCTGGAGGCGGTGCAGCGTGCCACGTCGAGGAGTCTGGCGCGCGTGGATCTGACCCATCCCGTGCAGCTCGACCTGGACGTCCAGACCGGCGACATGGCCGAGGTCGGCAGTTGGGTCAAGGGCGCTGAGCGCATCGGCACCCGGACGATCCGCATCGAGTCGGACAACTCGTTGGCGGCCTTCGAATCGTTCGTGGCCGTCAACTACATCACTCGCCAAGCCGGCGGGCGCTGAAGGGGCGGATGGTGTGAACATCCTCTATTCACGTCAGCCTCCGGAACACGGCGAAGTTCACCCGGTGCTGCTCATCCACGGTGGGGCGGGGCCGCGCACCACCGAGCTGGCGCTGGAGGCATCCCAGGACTATCGACGTGGACTGCAAGAAGCCCTGGACGCGGGGCGCTCCGCCCTGCTGGGAGGTCGGTGCGCCCTGGATGCGGTGTGTGCAGCCGTCATGGTGTTGGAGGACAACCCACTCTTCAACGCCGGGCGGGGGGCATCGCTGACCCGGGAGGGAACGGCGGAACTGGATGCTGCCGTCATGGACGGGGAAGGGCGCGCCGGAGCCGTCGCCGTGAGCCGGTATGTCCGCAACCCGGTGCTGGCCGCCCGCGCGGTGCTCGAACGCACCGACCATGTGCTCATCGTGAGTCCTACGGCGGAGCTCGCCGCCGGATGGGATCTGCCGACGGTGGAGCCGGACTACTTCGTCACGGCACATCGGCAGCAGCAGTTGCAAGCAGTCCTGCAGCGGGAGATCGCGCCCTCGAGGTCCGGCACCGTCGGGGCCGTCGCGATCGACGCTGCGGGGGGCGTCGCGTGCGCGACCTCGACCGGCGGAATGGTCGCTCAGGCCATCGGGCGTGTCGGCGACACCGCGCTCATCGGTGCGGGTTCCTTCGCGAGTTCGAAGTCGATCGCGATCTCCTGCACCGGTGAGGGGGAGGCCTTCATCCAGGGTGTCGTCGGGCACGACATCGCCGCACGCGTCCGCTACGCAGGGGCGACCCTGGAGGAGTCCACGCGCGCCACGTACGACGAGGAGTTAGCGGCCCGCGGCGCGACGGGCGGCACCATCGCCCTGACCCCCCAAGGAGACGCGTTGATCGCCCACAACAGCAACGCGATGTTCGCCGGTCACTGGGACGCGGACGGCGACCACAGCGCGGTCTACGCCTAGAGACGTCGGACCGAATCCGCAACTGCTCGAACCACTTCGAAGGAGAGTCCCGTGGGGTCGTTCGTCGCACGCTCAGCCGTGGTGACCGGGACGGGGCAGGGGATCGGGCGAGCGATCGCCGACGCTCTGGCCGCGGCCGGTGCGCAGGTGTTCCGGGTGGACCGCGAACAGGTCGACTTGGCCGACGCATCCGCCGCGACTAAATATCTGCGCGGACTGGGCGACGTCGACGTCGTCGTGCATTCCGCCGGCGGGGTCTGCGGCCAGACCCACACTCCGATCGAGGAGGTGACCGACGAAGCGTGGGACGCCGTCGTCGACGCCAACCTGCGTACGGCGTTCAACGTCGTCCGCGCCCTGACACCCGGGATGAAACGGCGGTCCTTCGGGCGCATCGTCACGATCTCGTCCGGCGCCGGGCGCAGCGTGAGCCTGACGGGGGTCCAGGCCTACACCTCCGCCAAGGCGGGGCTGATCGGCCTCACCCGGCAGCTCGCGTGGGAACTGGGCCCCCACGGCATCACGGCCAACTGCATCGCGCCGGGCTTCGTGCTGTCGAACCCCACAACCCAGAAGCAGTGGGACAGCTATGGATCCGACGGGCAGGCTGCGCTGCTGGGCAGGATCGCGACCCGCAGGACGGGGCGGGCCGAGGACATCGCCCGTGGCGTCCTGTTCTTCGCCGATCCAGACGCCGGATGGGTCAGCGGACAGACCCTGTCGATCGACGGCGGCCACTCTCTCTTCTGACCGGCCTCGTTCCCGTCGTGAGGTCGGTCAGACCCGGACCGCAGCGAACGGGATTCCACTCATCACGACCTGATTCGAGGAGAACGAATGGACCTGCTCATCAACGGGTGTCGCCTCAACGTCGAGGATCTGGGTCCGAGGGACGCACCCGTCCTCATCGCCCATCACGGCGGGGGAGGGATCGGCTCCCTCGGCGAACCAAGGGACACCTTCGGTCCGCTGGCTGACGAATACCGTGTCATCGTCTTCGACGCACGCGGCTGCGGCGTCAGCGAGGGCGTACCGCCGTACTCTCACGCGCAGTGGGCCGCCGACGTCGACGGGCTGCGTCAGTGGGCCGGTGTCGAGAAGATCGCCGTCGCCGGCGGTTCGTACGGCGGTTTCATCTGTCTGGAGTACGCGCTGGCCTACCCCGAGCACGTCGCGGCCGTCATGTTGCGCGACACCTCTGCGGACGGATCGAATCTGCGGCTCGCGTTCGAGAACGCCCGCAACCAGGACCGCATCGAGATCGATTGGGACAACTTCAACCGGTACTGGAGCGGTCGCATCCGGGACGACGCGGACCTCAAGCAGTGCTGGAGCGAGATGATCGGGCTCTACGACCACGACTACGACCCGGCCCGATCAGCCGAGGCGGTCGAGAACGGTCACTACCGGCACGAAGCCCACAACTGGTGCTTCCAGCACAACTGGGGAAGCTACGACCTGAAGGATCGGCTCGGCACCATCGAGGTGCCCGTGCCCGTGCTCGTGGCCGTCGGTCGGCACGACTGGGTGACCCCGGTGAGCTCCTCTGAGACCATCGCCGCCCTGGTTCCGCGTGCGGAGCTCGTCATCTTCGAACGATCGGGTCACTCGCCGCAGAACGAGGAGCGCGCGCACTTCCAAGAGGTCATCCGCGACTTCATGCACCGCCATCTCCCCACCGCACCCGCCCCTTCGAACCTCCGGACGGTGTGAAGCCCGGGGTGTCGATCCGAGTCGTCGTCAGGCATCGGGCTGACTGAGCACCGCGCTGTGCCGAGTGGCCACCGGTCACCTCGGATGTACGTGGTCGAGCCCCTTCTACGGAGAACGCCGGAGCACATGACGCGAATCGTGATCTTCACCCTGTCGACCCTGGACGGCGCGGTCGATGACCCAGGTCGATACTTTCCGAACGCCGATGCCGACGGCCCCTCGGCACCTGGGTACGACGAGGTGATGTGCCATCTCGAGCACCGTCTCATCGGAAGCCAGAAGGCCGTCCTGCTCGGACGCGGAATGTACGAGGAGTGGTCCCGTTACTGGCCGACCTCCGATGAGCAGCCGTTCGCGGATTTCATCAACACGGTGCCGAAATACGTTCTCAGTTCGACGGATCTGACCTCGCGGGGCTGGCCGGACTGTCACCGTGTGAGCGGCGCCCTCGTCGATGTGGTCGATCGGTTGAGACGACTTCCCGGCGACGGTGATGTGGGTGTGCACGGCAGCGTCACCCTGGTGCAGTCGCTGCTCGCGGAAGGTCTTGCCGACGAACTGCAGCTGGCTGTGGCGCCGGTGGTCGATCCGCAGGGGCGGCGGCTCTTCGGGCGCGCAGAAGGAATCGATCGCTGGGAGCTCGCCGGCTGCACCCCGACGGAGACCGGGGCGCTGTGGCTGACCTACCGTCCGCGGGGCACATCGTAGGAGCGCGTCGTCGGGTCCGACACGTAGGCACGCTCAGGCGCGCCGTACGCGGCCGACCCCGGTCCACTCTGTTCGCCGTCGAGCATCGAGACGGGTAGGGCGGGTGGAAACGCGCAGGAGCTCGAGCGCGGTCGGCGCGAGTCAAGATGAGGGGTGTCCTACGAACGTGACCTCGGCGCCAACGGCATCTCGCTCTCGATCCGCACCTGGCCGGGCGAACACACCCGTCGCGTTCCGGTAGTCCTGCTTGCGGGCACGGGTGGCACCACGCGGGACTGGGAGACGGTCGCCACGGAGCTCTGCCGCGACCGGATCGTGCACGCCGTCGATCTGCGTGGTCATGGCGCCAGCACCTGGTCAGAGCGGTACAGCATCGACGTGATGGCTGCCGATGTCATCGAGCTTCTTCCGCAGCTGGGGTCCGAGCTCGATGTGGTCGGCCACTCGCTGGGAGGACTCGTGGCCTGCAAGGCAGCGGGCGCGACTCGCACCCCTGTACGGCGGCTGGTCCTCGAGGATGTCGGGGTGCTGCATCCGCGCCGCCCCGCAATGCCGACCCGACCCGCTGGGGAACTCGACTACGACTGGGAGATGGTGCAGCAGATCCGCGCTGAGATCGACGCGCCGGACGCCTCCTGGCCGAACATCCTGCGAGCGATCACCGTGCCCACCTTGGCCATCAGTGGCGGGGAGACCAGCTTCGTGCGCCCAGCGCAGGTCCGTGAGTTGGCCGACGCTGTCGCCACCGGCACGTTCACCACCATCGACGTCGGGCATCTGATCCACGAGAACGCACCCGAGCGATTCCTACGCGCGGTCCGCGCGCACCTCGATCAGCCCACCCTGTGACCGAACCCGACCTGGGCGCTCCGGGGGAGGCGGCTCGAAGGTGCCCCCGCGTCAAGGGTCGCCGAGCATCACACCGTCGAAGCGGTCCGTGCGAGAGCCGGGTTACGGTGACGCGGTGACCGATCGCCAGCCGAGCAATGCCCGTCCTCATCACGCGAGCGACCACCCGAGTCTGCTCGTCTTCGACGTCAACGAGACGCTCTCGGACATGTCGCCGATGGCCGACCGCTTCGCGGAGGTGGGTGCGCCGGCCCCGCTCGCGAGGTCGTGGTTCGCCGGAGTGCTGCGGGACGGGTTCGCTCTCACCTCGATCGGCGTCAACGAACGATTCGCCACCATCGCGCAGGAGTCGCTCCGTGTGCTGCTCGACGGCGAGGCGTTGGACCGAAGCACCGGGGACGCCGTGCAGCACGTGATGGAGGGCTTCACCGGGTTGTCCGTACACCCGGATGTGGCGGACGGCATCCGTACGTTGGCCGACGCGGGGGTGCGGATGGTCACCCTCGGCAACGGGTCGGCGTCCCTGGCCGAAGGGCTGCTCGATCGCGCGGGTGTTCGCGACCACTTCGAGGCCCTTCTGTCGGTGGAGGACGCGCCGTTGTGGAAGCCGGCCGCAGCGGCGTACACCCATGCGCTGCAACGGTGCGCGGTGGATGCAGCAGACGCGATGCTGGTCGCGGTGCATCCCTGGGACATCGACGGCGCTTCGCGTGCCGGCATGCGTACGGCGTGGATCAACCGGGATCACGCGCCCTACCCGACATACTTCACGTCGCCCGACCTGAACGTGGCATCCGTGATCGCTCTGAGCGCTGCCGTCACCGGTTGAGCGATCCTGTCCCGTCGGGATTCGGCTCAGGTCGTACCGACGTGTCTGAGCGCGCTGCGTAGCTCGGTGAGGGTCGGGACGCCTCGAAGTCCGGCCGGCGTGGCGTAGAGCCGGCAACTCAGACCGACCGCCTGCCTCGGCGTAGCGAACGGATCGACCCCGTCGAGCAGGATCGTGGGCGAACCGGTGAACCCGCGTTCGCGTGCGTGCTGCTCAGTGGCGATCACGCTGCACGTGACATTCGCGCAGACTCCCGTGTCGCGCAGGGCGATCTGGATCAGCTCGGTGGCGGCGATCTCGTTCGGGCACTCAGGCACGACGAGGACCTCGATCTGCACGGTCACGGGAGGTACTTTCCAAGCCACCGCAGCGTGCGACCGACGAACCTGTTGCGGTGCCACTCGCGGCGCATGACCTCGGCGCGCAGGTCGCGGAACCTGTCGCGGGCGCTCATCTCTTCAGTGTGCTCTCGGCGGTCACGAGTGCGGGTGTGCCCACCGAACACGACGAGAGCCCCTGGCCGCCGATTCGGGGCCAAGGGCTCTCGCATGTCAGGGCCGGATGGCCGTGGTGCGCCTACTTCCAGGCGACCATGTGGTGGGAGCTCACCCGGTTGTACGTCGGCGCGCCGGGGTACTTGTAGCCGAGCACGTCCAGGATCGGCTGCAGTCGCGTGGCAGTCGTGGAGACGTGGTCATATGGCAACCCGCTCGGCCCCGTCGAGGCGTAGTCGGCTTCGTAGCTGACCTGGCCGTTCGCCACGGTGCACACCTTGTCGGCACCGATCAGCCGCAGGCTGAGACTCTTCTTGATCTCGTTGACGATGTAGTTGCGCTGCGCATTGCAGGTCGACGTCTTGGTGGTCGCCGCGTTGTGGGTGACCACGTGCGCGAACGGCCACACGTCCTGGGTGTCGATGCTCGTGCCCGCCTCGACCTGCGACTGCCGGTTGGTGGTGTCCAGGTAGAGATCCGCGGACTGGATCGGCTTCCCGGTCTTGGATGTGTACGCCGTGAGGTAGCTCCACTGACCGTCCCGCACCGGATAGCAGGCGAATCGATACTCCGGGCCCTCTTCGTTGGCGCGCTGCACCCCGGGCAGCAGCGTCTGGGTCGCGGACGCCTTCGTGACCAACCCGACCTCGTACTTGGCGTGGGCCTCGCAATCGGTACGACTCCAGAAGTGGGCCAGGTGGGTCGTGCCGTGCAGGTACACCGAGCCCGCAGGATGGGCTGCTGCCGCATGAGCCGGCGGGCTCGCGAGTGCGAGCCCGGTGCCGGCGAGCGCGGTGGCACCTACCGCGACGGCGAGTTTCTTCAGCATGCTGACGTCCTTTGCGAGAGCAGGGCGTGAGCGACCGCCCACCTTTGGCAGCATACGAGCGCAGAGGTGATTTTCACTGCGGAATAGGGACGAGAGGCGGGGCGATCTACGCCTTGAGAACGTGGCAACACAACGAAAATATATTGTCAATAGTTCGCACGAGCCAGTCGAGTAAGAGAGCTGACTAGATTGTTGGTTTGCCCCGGAAACCTCAATCTCGGATGTTAGATTCAACGGGCGCTACGTGCCGTGGTGCAGGTCCCCCTGCGAGGACTGAGAATTCTGCGATCGGAGATCGTATGGACAAGTCAACCCGACGGAATTTCGTCACCATCGCCGGCCTGGGCAGTGCCGCGGGCCTCGCAGCGATGGCCGTGCCGTCCGCCGCGAACGCGGCCACCGCGCGGGACGTGTCTGACCACGTGCAGGTGCCGCACGGCGCCGCGTCGTCGATGGCCGCCTTCGTCAGCGACGTCCACCGGGGCGAGGTGACCTTGATGGTGGACGGCGATGAGGTGACGGTGACCGACAAGCAGCTCGCCGCCCGGCTGGCCCACGCGTTCCATCAGGCTGCCCGAGTCTGAGACCGGGCTTTCTCGCTGATTTCCCAGACA
This sequence comes from Allobranchiibius sp. CTAmp26, assembly GCF_017565405.1. Classification (GTDB taxonomy): domain Bacteria; phylum Actinomycetota; class Actinomycetes; order Actinomycetales; family Dermatophilaceae; genus Allobranchiibius. Next base: position 36,208 of record NZ_JAGEKR010000014.1, on the reverse strand, counting down.
TTTCTGACTGATTTCCCAGATTGGGAATCCCTTCGTCGTTCACCTCGTCTTTGCCTGCCCGAAAGGTTGTCCATGTCCTCGCATCGCGAAGCGCCCGAAATCTCCAAGGATCCCTCCGCCGACAATACGGATGTCTACGCATTCGTCAGCCCGGACAAACCGGACACCGTCACGCTGATCGCCAACTTCATGCCGTTCGAATTGCCTTACGGTGGGCCCAATTTCAACGAATTCTCCGACGATGTGTTGTACGAGATCAAGGTGTCCAACGGCGGACACGCCCTCGCGGACATCACCTACCAGTTCAGGTTCACCACCAGGGTGCGCAACCCTGACACCTTCCTGTACAACGTGGGCCCCATCTCCTCGGTGACCGACCCCAACTGGAACCGCCCGCAGGTCTACACCGTGACGCGAGTGGACAGGGTTCCCCCGCCCAAGTACTTCCCCCGTCACCTGAGTGGGGTCCTCGGCAGGAACCTGACCTGCCCCCCGGTCAACGTCGGCATCCGCAGCACGCCGAACTACCCCACGCTGGCGGCGCAGGCGTACCACACCCTCAGCGGCGGCCGACGGGTGTTCGCCGGCCAGCGCGCGGACGGCTTCCACGTCGACCTGGGCAGCATCTTCGACCTGGGCGATCTGCGACCGTTCCAGGGCGCGTACAACAAGGGCATCCCGCCGATCCTGGCCAACATGCCCGGCGTCAACGGGTTGCTGGACCTCAACGTGCACACCATCGCCCTGCAGGTGCCGCTCTCGGACCTCACCGTCGACGGCAAGGTCCCGACCGACGTGATGTCGGCGAACTCGGTGATCGGTGTGTGGGCAACGGCGAGTCGCACCACGAGCCGGGTGCTGGAGAAGGGCACCGGCAAGTACAAGAACTACGGTGCGTTCTCCCAGATCTCCCGCCTCGGCAACCCCCTCGTCAACGAGGTCATCAACCCGATGGGCGCGAAGGACCGTTGGAACTCCCAGGAGCCCGCTGGCGACAAGCAGTTCGCCAAGTACGTGCTGCAGCCCGAGTTGGCGAACCTCATCGCCAACGTCCTCTACCCGACGGCCTTCCCTCACCTCGCGGCATACGTCAAGGCCAAGAAGCCGCGTGCGGACCTGGCGGCGATCCTGCTGACCGGTATCCCGAAGGGTGTGGTCCCCGGGTTCCAGAACTACACCGGTTCGACCCAGGCCGACATGCTGCGGCTCAACCTGGCGGTCCCGCCCACCCCCGCGAACAAGGTCAACAAGATCGGCCTGATCGCCGGAGACGCTGCCGGCTTCCCGAACGGGCGACGACCCATCGACGATGTCACCGCGATCGAACTGCGGGCCGTGGCGGGCGCCACCATCCCGCTGGTCGACAAGAGCTACAAGCCGGACGACGCGGCGACCGTGCTCAACGACGGGACGACCGAAGGCTCGGCCAACAACAACGCGCCGTACGGCGTGGAGTACCTGTCGTCGTTCCCCTACCTGTCCAACCCGAACAGCGGCTTCACCTCCAAGCCGGGCACGCCGGGCGGACAGGCCGTCCATTGATAGGGCCCGCTCCGCTCGAGCGGGGCCCACGTTGACCCATGTCGAGAACCCCCATGCCGGGCAGGGCATGGTGGTTCTCGACATCGGCGGTGACGTCGGCGCGCTCGTCGTCTCCACGCCGGCCGCGATGGTCGGCGTGGAGATCGAGATCTGCCCGAGCGGGTCTCGCGGCCACGAGCCCGACGAAGGCCTGAACTGGTGGGACGGCGAATGGCGGTCGCACGACCACTCGTCGCCGGACGAGTCAGCCGGTCACGGCCATCACCATCACGAGGGGGCTTGGCCGCACGTCGCCGTCATCGCCCGCCCCTCACCGGCGGGGATACAGCACACCGCGGTCTATCCCGGATTGGTGCAGGGGACCTACGACCTGTGGGTCCGGCCCGACGGGCCGACCGCCTTGACCGTCACGATCACCGGAGCGCAGGTCACCACCGCTGACTGGCCCTGAATCCAGCGGCGTGGGCGCCCGGGCACGACCCGCGTACGCGGCGTGCTCAGGCGCTCAAGAACGCCCGCGCCCGAAGGATGTCCTGCTCCGCAGTGGCGAGATCGGCGGCCAGTAGCGAGCCGATCTCGCCCTGGAGCAGCCCGACGTCCTTGAGGAGGAGGTCGTACGACGGCCGACGTACGCACCCATTGAGATCCGGTTGAGGTCTTGTTGAGTCGCTGTCCCTAGCGTTGGTTCCTCCAGTGAAACCCAACGAGGAGGGAACCATGAGTACGACGCAGACCGCACCCGGGCCCATCGGCGAGGCGACACTCGCCGAGTTCGCCGCCGGGCTGCGCGGGACGGCGGTGATGGCGGCCGACGCCGACTAGGAGCAGGCTCGCAGCGTCTGGAACGGAGCACACGACCGCCGTCCGGTGGTGATCGCCCAGTGTGCCGGGGTGGCTGACGTGATCAGGCTGGGCCTGTGGGGTGACTGCCGCACTGGGACCGGATGCCGGTGTCTACGTGAACTTCACCGGCGAGGCGGACCCGTCCCTGGTCCGGGCGTCCTACCCGCCCGCGACCTACCGCAGGCTGGTCGATCTGAAGAACCGGTACGACTCGACGAACCTGTTCCGACTGAACCAGAACATCGTGCCGACGGTGTGACCTGGTGGGAGGGCGCGGCGCGCAGGGGTGCACCCTGCGCGCCGCTTCGTTCCGCACCGACAAGGGCGCTTGCGGGCGGTCGGTGACCGCCTGCGGGGCTCTTCGAACGGTACGCCGGAGTGGCCGCCGCCGGGGTTCAGGGTCGCGGCGCGCCGTATGGAGCGCGCAGCGACGTCGCAGGTGACGTCACGTCGGTCGGCATACTGGGGCCGCGATGGGTGACGACGACGGGCGGGCCGAGTTCGCGGGCGTGACGGCCACCGGGGTGGTGGAGGTGCGGCACGACGTCGCCGCGCTCGACGAGCCGGGTTTCTGGGTCGTCGTCGACACCTTCGAGGGTGAGCTGACGGTGGTCCGGATGCGCTCGGTCCAACGCACGGAGCATGCCGAGGTGACCGGTGTCGTCGCACCACTGGTGGCCGACCCCGATCTGTCGGCGTGGTCGTCGTCGCTGGACCGGTCGGCGTACGAACGGGGCGTGCGGGCGATCCGGGACCGCGTCGCGGCCGGGGACGTCTACCAGGTCAACCTCTGCCGCGTGCTGAGTCGGGCGGTCCCTGCCGGTTTCGCGATGGCCGAGCTGGATCACCCGGTGCGACAGGGCAATCCGGCACCGCGTCACGCGTACATCGACATCCCCGAGGCACGGCTCGAGGTCGTCTGCGCGTCACCCGAGCTCTACCTGCAGCGCAGCGGCGACCGGGTGCGGTCCGCGCCGATCAAGGGCACCGCGCCCACGGTCCACGAGATGCTGCCCAAGGACCGCACCGAGAACGTGATGATCACCGACCTGGTCCGCAACGACCTGTCCGCCGTATGTCGGCCGGGCACCGTGGCCGTCGATGCGCTGCTCGCGCCGCAGCACAACCCGGGCCTGGTGCACCTGGAGTCGACGGTGTCGGGGGTGCTGCAGGAGGGCGTGCGCTGGGCGGACATCCTCGGTGCGACGTTCCCGCCCGGCTCGGTCTCCGGCGCCCCGAAGTCGAGTGCTCTTAGGGCGATTCGCGATCTGGAACCGGTCGAGCGCGGACCGTACTGCGGCGCGATCGGCTACGTCGACAACGACACGGGCACCGCGACGCTCGCCGTCGGAATCCGCACCTTCTGGCTGGAACACGACCGCGGCGGCACACGTTGGTTGCGGTACGGGACGGGCGCGGGCATCACCTGGGGATCGGATCCGGAGGGGGAGTGGTGGGAAACTGCTCTCAAGGCGCGGCGCCTCCTGGCGCTCGCGGAAACGGTGATCGCGAGGTCGGAATGAGCATCCGTGTGTGGGTCGACGGCGAACGGGTCGACGATAAACCCAGCCTGAGCGCATTGGACCACGGAGTGACCGTCGGCGACGGCGGCTTCGAGACCTGCAAGGTCGTCGACGGGCAGGTGTTCGCGCGCGCGATGCACCACATGCGCTTCGACCGGACCCTCGCCGGCCTGGGGTTGCCGACCGCCGATCGCGACCGGATCGACGAGGGCATTGACGCGGTGCTGCGGGAGCCGATGCCGCTCGGACGGTTGCGCTACATGGTCACCGGGGGAGCGGGGCCGCTCGGTTCGGGTCGGCTCGACTCCTCGATGACCTACATCGTGACCGCGGGACCGGCCGACCCGCCGCCGGTCACCTCGAAGATCGTGGTCGTGCCGTGGGTGCGCAACGAGCGCGGCGCGCTCGCGGGACTGAAGACCATCTCGTACGCCGAGAACGTCGTCGCGCTCGCTTACGCCAAGGAGCGAGGAGCGGACGAGGGGATCTTCGCGAACACGCGCGACGAGTTGTGCGAGGGCACCGGCTCCAACATCTTCGTCGTCGTCGACGGCGAGATCCTGACGCCGCCGCTGTCGGCCGGCCCGCTGGCGGGGATCGCGCGGGCGCTCGTGCTGCGCTGGTGCGAGGCCGCCGGATTGCCGGTCCGGGAGACCCCGCTACCGCTGGACATCCTGGACCGCGCCGACGAGATCTTCTTGACCTCCTCGCTGCGCGAGGTGCAAAGCGTGCATGCGGTGGGCTCCCGGTCGCTCGCCCCCGGACCGATGACCGCTCGCGCAGCGCAGATCTTCGCCGACGCCGCTGCCTTGGACGGCGACCCTGCACCGTGAGGCAGTCCGACCGGTTCGAGGCGACCGCACAGTGAGCACCTCGACCCAGGACGACGAGAAGTCCCCGGCGCGCGCAGCCGCGCCCGCGCGTTGGGAGTGGCAACGCAGAATCCGCGCTAACCCCACCACCCACCTGATCTACCGCGTCTTCATCGGGATCCTGGGCTTCGCGATCATCGCCGTCGGCATCCTGCTCCTGCCGCTCCCCGGCCCCGGGTGGGTGATCATCTTCGTCGGCTTGGGAGTCTGGGCCTCCGAATTCGTCTGGGCCGCAAGATTATTGGCCTGGACCAGGCAGCAGGTCAGGGTATGGACGACCTGGCTGGCGCGCCAAAACCCTGCCGTACGCGGCCTCGCCGGCCTCGGGGTCGCGGCGATCGTCGCCGCGTGTCTCTACGGCTATCTGCTCTGGAAGGGCGTGCCGACGTGGCTGCCCGATTTCGTCGAGACTCCGCTGGGGAGACTGCCCGGCCTGTGACGGCCGGCCCCGCCCGGTGCTCGCGGCGGGACCGGGTCACCGGCTCAGGCGGCTGCGCCGAGCGCCTCGAACTCCTCGTCAGTGAGCTCGATGGCCGCTGCCGCGGTGTTGCCGTCGAGGTGGTCGACACTCGAGGTCCCCGGAATCGGCAGCATCACCGGGGAGCGCTTCAGCAGCCACGCGAGAGCGAGCTGCGAGGGAGTCGCACCGTGGTCCTTGGCAGCGGCCGCCAGAGGGCCGTCCTCCTTGGACAGGGCACCAGTGGCGAGCGGGAACCACGGGATGAAGGCGATCTGCTCTGTCGTGCAGTGATCCAGCAGGTCCTCGGCATCGCGCTTGGCGAGGTTGTAGAGGTTCTGCACCGACACGATCGTGGCGGTCTTCTGAGCCTCCTCGAGCTCGGCGACCCCGACCTCGGAGAGCCCGATGTGGCGGATCTTGCCCTCGTCCTGCAGCTGCTTCAGCTCCCCGACCTGGTCGGCGACGGGGTAATCCGGGTCGATGCGGTGCAACTGGAAGAGATCGATCCGCTCCTGACCCAGTCGGCGCAAGCTCATCTCGACCTGCTGGCGCAGGTAGGCCGGCTGCCCCAGCGGGGTCCACACCCCGGGGCCCTGGCGGGTCAGCCCGGCCTTGGTCGCGATGACGATGTCGTCGGCGTACGGGTGCAGTGCCTCGCGCAGCAGGTCCTCAGCCACATACGGACCGTAGGAGTCGGCGGTGTCGAAGAAGGTGATGCCGAGCTCGACGGCCCGACGCAGTACGGCGATGGCAGCGTCGCGGTCCTTCGGCGGGCCCCAGACCCCCTCACCGGGCAGCTGCATGGTCCCGTAGCCGAGGCGTACGACGGGCAGGTCGCCGCCGAGTTGGAAAGTGCCGGACTGGGAAGCCTGGGGGTGGGACACGAAACATCTCCTCGATGGTGCGGCGAACGATGACCTTCGGTGCAAGTCCGCTCGGTGGTCGAGCATTCCCCTGCTCGTGCCGATTGGCGGTCCAGGACGCGTCCGGGCTATCCTTCCCGTCGCCGCGCCACGCCTGCCTGGTGGCGCCGCGGACGTGTAGCTCAGCTGGTTAGAGCGCTCGCCTCACACGCGAGAGGTCAGGGGTTCGAGTCCCTTCACGTCCACCAGAACGCAGGCCTCTGACCCGCGCGGACGCAGCCTCACTGACTCTATGGACAAGACTCCGGCGGCCGCACCCGGACGCGCACGGACGACGTCATGGACGAACGATGCGCCACCGAGCCGACACGAGACCTCAACTCTCAGTAACGCCCGGCGGACTCTCACCTCTCGCATGGATGCGGTTGTCGATGGCCTCGACCATGTCTTCCTGACCCATCCCGCGGTGCTCCGACTGCGCTCGAAAAGTCTCACTATGTGGACAATCGCTATTTTTGAGTACTGCATACAATGTACGTTCGCGGCACACCTCATTAGGAGACACCATGACGCGACGCCCTTCCGCTTCGTTCCCCAGCCGGCGGTCCGGTAAAGGGGGAGCAGCCGCTGTCGCAGTCGGCCTGCTGGCTGCGGTCACGGGATGCTCATCGGTGGGACCTCAAGCAGCACAGTCATCGAGCTCCGGGGGCGCCAGCGGAGCGGCCTCGGATTCCTACGGAACCTCCGCGACTTCCAGCCAGGTCAAGAGCGGTGGCACTTTGACGTTCGCGCTGTCATCGGACCTCGACATGCTCGATCCGACGCTGTCGCGAAGTCTTTACTCGCGCTACGTGTTCGACTCGATGTGTCAGAAGTTGTACGACGTCAACGCCAAGACCAACGTCGTTCCTCAACTGGCGACCGCGATGCCGAAGATCAGCGACGGCGGCAAGACAGTGACGATCACGATCCGGTCAGGTGTGAAGTTCTCCGATGGGACTGCGTTCAACGCTTCGGCGGTGAAGGCAACCATCGAACGGAACTTGAATCTTGTCGGTACGGCGCGCAAGACCGAGCTCGGCCCCATCTCGTCGGTCGACGCCCCGAACGCCACGACAGTAGTCGTGCATTTGAAGCAGCCGTTCGCTCCACTGACCGCGGCGCTGGCCGACCGCGCGGGCATGATCATGAGTCCTGCCGCGATCCAGAAGTACGGCAAGAACTTCGCACAGCACCCATCGTGCGTCGGGCCGTTCAAGTTGCAGCAGCGCGTTCCCGGCAGCTCCATCACCTTGGTGCGAGACCCGAATTTCTACGACTCGTCGAAGGTGCACTTCGACAAGATCGTCTATCGGATCATCACCGACCCCAACGTCCGGTCGGCCAACCTTCTGTCCGGTGACGCAGAGGTAGCCGACACGTTGTCCACGGACAGCGTCGTCAGCCTGCAGTCGAACCCGAAGATCACGGTGCTGCGGTCTCAGTCCCTCGGGTACCAGGGCGTGACTTTCAACATCGGGAACGCCAACGGGGTCGGGAACCCGCCCAAGGCGCTGACCACCCCGGCAGCGTCCAAGGCTGCTGTCCGTGAAGCCCTCGAGTACTCCATCAACCGACCGCTCTTGATCAAGTCGGTGTTCAACAACCTGTACTCGCCCGCATGCTCACCCATTCCCACCAAGAGCCCCTTCTCACAGCCTGTGGATCAACAGTGCGCGCCGTACGACCCGGCGAAATCGAAGAAGCTCCTCGCCCAAGCTGGAGTGAAGACCCCGTTCCGCCTCGACATGCTGGTGTCGAACACTCCCGACACCCTCAGGATGGTGCAGGCGCTTCAGTCGATGGTCAAGGCGGGTGGTTTCGACTTGAACATCCAGCCCGTCGAGTACACAACGCTGCTCAACCTCGAGGATCAAGGCAAGTTCACGGCCCTGCAGCTCGGCTGGTCCGGACGCGTCGATCCGGATGCGAACCTCACCAACTTCGTTGGGACACAAGGTAGTCAGAACGTGTCCGGGTACAGCAACCCGAAGGTCGACACGTTGCTTAACCGGGCGCAGACAACGAACGACCTGTCCACGCGCAAGTCGCTCTATGGTCAGGTGGTCCAGATCACTAGATCGGATGCACCCATCGTGTACCTGTACCGCCAGAGCAACTTGACGGGGATCGCCAGCACCATCAAGGGTGTCCAGACCTTCCCCGACGGTGTGGTGCGGGTCGCCTTCGCAGGTTTCTCCAAGTAGGGCCCGCGCATGGGTCGCTACCTTCTCAGCCGGGCCTGGCAGTCGCTCCTGACGCTCTTCGCCGTGGTTGTGCTGGTGTTCCTCGGTATTCGCGCGTTACCGGGGGACCCGGCTCGGGCCCTAGCGGGGGAGGACAGTTCACCGTCCGCGTTGAAGGCCATCCGACACGAGTACGGGTTGGACAGGCCCCTGCCCGTCCAGTTCTGGAAGTACATTGAACAGCTGCTGCACGGCAACCTCGGGGTTTCGATCAACACCGGCTCCAGCGTCGATTCCATGTTGGCCACTGCCCTGCCTGTGACGTTCGAGCTGACGGCGCTGGCCATGCTGATCGCCTCGCTGATCGGTATCGGGACCGGTGTGCTGGCGGCAGTACGCCGTGGCAAGCCCGTGGAGTGGTTCGCCAACGGGTTCGCGCTGATCGGGCTCTCGGTGCCCCATTTCTGGTTGGGGCTCCTCGCCATCCTCTATCTCTCGGTGGGGGCCGGCCTGTTCCCGGCCTCGGGGTTCGTCTCCATCTGGAGTAGTCCGTTAGACAACCTGCACCACATCATTCTTCCCGCGGTGATCCTGGGGACCGGACTGTCGGCGGTACTCATGCGCCAGACCCGCTCGGCCATGGTGGACGCACTCTCCGCCGATTACGTTCGCACTGCGAAGGCCAAGGGGCTGCCCTGGCGCACGGTGATCACCCGACACGCACTGCGTAACAGTCTGATCGTCGTTGTCACAGTTGCCGGGCTTCAACTGGGCGAGCTGATCTCGGGGGCTGTGGTGACCGAGCAGATCTTCAGCCTTCCCGGATTCGGCAAGCTGACGATCGACTCGGTGTTCCGTCGGGACTACCCGGTCATCCAGGCTGTGGTGCTGGTGACCGCGACGGCGTACATCGTGATCAATTTCCTCGTCGATCTGCTCTATTCAGTCATCGACCCGCGGGTCCGTGTGGCAGGGAAGGATTCATGACCACCGCAATTCCGGTCGCAGCGGCCACGACGCTGCGGACCCGGGGCCGCCGGGCCAGAATCATCCGTCGCCTGGGACGAAATCCCTTGGCACTGATCAGCATCACGGTCCTGCTCATCGCTGTGCTGGTGGCCGTGTCCGCAAACTGGGTCGCTCCCGACTCGGCAAGTGCGACGGACCTCGCCCACACGTTCTCGCCCCCCGGCACAGCGGGGCATCTGCTCGGCACGGATGACCTCGGCCGCGACATCCTGTCCCGCATCATGTTCGGAGTGCGCGCCTCTCTCGAGGTGGCATTCCTGGCAGTGCTGACATCCCTCGTGATCGGTGTGCCCCTCGGGCTGATCGCCGGGTACTACCGCGGCGCTGATTCCGTCATCTCCAGGATTGCCGACGTGCTGCTCTCCTTCCCGTTCCTGATTCTGGCGGTCGGCCTGGCGGCGATCCGTGGAGCGAGCCTGAGCAATGCCGCGGTGGCCATCGGCATAGCTCAGATTCCCGGCGTGCTCCGCCTGGTCCGTTCAGACACGCTGCGGTTGAAGTCGCTGGACTACGTTGCGGCCGCCTTGGTGGACGGTGCCAGCGATAGATGGGTCCTGCTTCGCCACATCCTGCCCAACGCCACCTCCGTGATCCTGGTCCAGGCGACCGTTGCATTGCCTGCAGCGATCCTCGGCGAAGCGGTGCTGTCGTTCCTGGGCCTGGGGATTCAACCACCTCAGCCGAGCCTGGGCACCATGCTGTCCGCCGCACAGGAGTTCGCGGCGCGCGCGCCCTGGGCCGCCGTCTTCCCGGGCGTGGCCATCATGTTGCTCGCCCTGGCGTTCAACATCTTCGGCGACAGCCTGCGTGATGCACTCGACCCCAAGGGGAGCCGATGACCACCACGACGAGCCCTCCCGTGACCGATACCTCCCACGTGCTGGAGGTCGCAGATCTGTCGGTCTCGTTCCGCACCGAGGGCGGCACCGTGAGCGCAGTCGACAAGGTCGACCTGCGGCTGGACGCAGGTGAGATCGTCGGCATCGTCGGCGAATCAGGATGCGGCAAGAGCGTGATGGCGATGGCTCTGGCCGGTCTGCTACCGGCGTCTGCCCACGTCACCGGATCAGCCCGACTTGACGGGTCTGAGCTCCTCGGCGCCAAAGAGTCGACCTTGCGTCGGATCCGCGGGCGTGACATCGCGTACATCTTCCAGGAGCCGATGACCTCGCTGAACCCGGTCCTCACCGTGGGGCGACAGATCGGCGAGGTACTCCAGGCACACGAGCAACTCTCGCGTGCCCGCGCCCGTACCCGTGCCATCGAACTCATGAACCTGGTGGGCATTCCGTCGGCACACGAGCGCGTCGACACCTACCCGCATCAGATGTCTGGCGGACTCCGGCAACGAGTGGTGATCGCCATGGCGGTCGCGTGCGGCCCGAAGGTCCTGGTCGCCGACGAGCCCACGACGGCTCTCGACGTGACCGTCCAAGCAGGGATCCTCAACGTGCTACGCGACCTGCGCAACGGGTTGGGAACATCGATCCTCTTCATCACGCATGACCTGGGGGTCATCGCCGACATCGCGGATCGCGTCGTGGTGATGTACGCCGGTCGCGTCGTCGAGTCCGCTCCAGTGCAGGACCTGTTCGACGACCCCCGACACCGCTACACCGCTGGGCTGTTGCAGGCGAGCCCCAAGCCGGACCGGTACGCGGGGTCTGATCGGCTTCAGGAGATCCCGGGTCTGGTCCCGGTGTTGTCGACCCACCCGGACGCGTGCACGTTCGCCGATCGTTGCGCGAACGCCAGTGCGCAGTGCCGCACGTCGGAGCCGCCATTGGTGGGCTATGCCGGCGAGCCCCAGGGAGATCACCTCGCAGCGTGCTGGCACCCCAATATCTCCGGTCATGAAGAGAATGCGGAGGAGCGTTGATGACAGCCGTGCGGAGTACACAAGGGTCGTCCGGGGACGTTCCCGCGTTGGAGGTCGAGGATCTCAAAATGCATTTCGGGCCCGTCCGGGCCGTCGACGGGTTCTCGCTCACGCTGCCTCAGGGCCAACTCACCGCGCTGGTGGGCGAGAGCGGATCCGGCAAGACGACGGTCGGACGCTGCGTGGTCCGCCTTCTCGAACCGACCTCGGGGTCGGTCAAGGTCGGCGGAGTCGACATGACGCATCTCTCCCGCAGACAGGTCCGGCACCACGATGCCCGGGTATCGATGGTGTTCCAGGATCCCGCGGGATCGCTAAACCCCCGCATGCTGGTGGGCGACATCATCGCGGAGCCGTTGCGCATGGGTCGGGAGCGATTGTCCGCAAGCCGGCGATCAGCCCGGGTGACCGCCGAGTTGGGCCGTGTCGGGCTGGGGGCCGAAGTCGCCTACCGTTATGCGCACGAGCTCTCCGGAGGACAGCGTCAGCGGGTGAGCATCGCGCGCGCGCTCATTTCGTCACCCAGCCTGCTCATCGCCGACGAACCGACCAGTGCACTCGACGTGTCCGTGCAGGCGTCGGTACTGAACCTGTTGGCCGATCTCCAACGCGACATCGGGTTCGCCTGTCTCTTCATCACACACGATCTGTCGGCAGTGGAATATCTCGCCGATGAGGTCGCGGTGATGTATCTCGGACAGATCGTCGAGATGAGACCTCGCGAGCAGATCTTCGCCGCTCCGGCGCACCCGTACACCCAGGCACTCCTCGCGGCGGCGCCCGTTGCGGACCCCGCGGTGCAGAAGCGCCGTGATCCGGTGATCCTCGGTGACGATCTCCCTTCCCCCTCGGATCCCCCCTCTGGCTGCCGCTTTCACACTCGATGCCCGCTCGCGTTCGATCTGTGCACCACGCAGATACCCGAGCTGCGCACCGTCCCAGGCGGAGTCGCCGCGTGCCACCTGGTCCAACCCGACGGGACCGGAAGCGAGCTGCTCGGCGGCTCTGAACGGAGACATATCTGATGTTCACGACTCGTCCGACGCTCGAAGGCACGTTCGGGGCAGTGTCCTCGACACACTGGATCGCCTCACAGGTTGCGATGCGCATCCTGGAACAGGACGGCAACGCCTTCGACGCGGCAGCCGCGGCAGGGTTCGTCCTGCATGTCGCGGAACCGCATCTCAACGGACCGGGGGGAGAGAGCCCGGCCATCATCTCCACCGCCTCCGATCCCGTGCCCCGGGTACTGGCCGGGCAGGGGCCCGCGCCGGCCGGGGCCACGATCAAGCACTACACGTCACTCGGCTTCGATCTCATTCCGGGCTCCGGCCTGCTGGCCGCAACAGTTCCCGGGGCTGTCGATGCGTGGCTGCTTCTGCTGCGTGACCATGGGACGAAATCGCTGAAGGACATTCTCGAACCGGCAATCTCCTACGCGGCCAGAGGCATTCCCGTACTCGAGCGTGTCACCGCCACCGTGGAGAGCGTTCGCGACCTCTTCGAGCAGGACTGGACGACCTCCGCTGCGCTGTGGCTTCCCGGAGGACAGGCGCCACAACCGGGCACTCTCCATTCCAACCCGGCATACGCACGCACTCTCCAGCGCCTCGTGGAGGAGGGCCGTTCCGCCGGCGCTGACAGGGAGGCTCAGATCGATGGCGCGCGACGAGCGTGGAGTTCCGGCTTCGTCGCTGAGGCTGTCGATGCCTTCGTACGCGAGCCGCAGCTCGACTCCAGCGGCCGGCGGAACACCGGAGTCCTGACCGGCAGCGACATGTCTGCGTACGAAGCGCAGTGGGAATCCCCGGTGACCGCGGATTGGCAGGGCGTCACCGTCGCCAAGGTCGGGGCCTGGTCGCAGGGCCCCCTGATGCTGCAGACCCTTCGGCTGCTCGACGCACTCGGAGACCCCAGTGCGTTGGATCCCGGCACCACGCACGGCATTCACTCCATCGCTGAATCGATGAAGCTCGCCTTCGCCGACCGCGAGGCCTGGTACGGGGACGTCGACGATGTCCCCATCGACACTCTGCTCTCACCCTTCTACGCCGCTGAGCGCGCGGGCCTCATTGGCGATCGAGCCTCCGAGGAGCTGCGCCCGGGTAGCCCCGACGGCCGCGCCCCGAAGCTGGCTGCCTACCTCAGCAGCCATGCCCGGATGGCGGCCGACGCCAGGGATGCCACGCTGGGCGAACCGACCGTCGACGCAAAGGGCGTCACCCGGGGTGATACGTGCCATGTGGACGTCGTGGACCGCTGGGGCAACATGATCTCCGCGACCCCGAGCGGCGGATGGTTGCAAAGCTCGCCCACCATCCCGCAGCTCGGCTTCGCGCTCGGCAGCAGGCTCCAGATGCTCTGGCTGGAAGAGGGACTACCCACGTCGCTGCACCCCGGACGCCGACCACGAACCACCTTGACACCGACCCTGGTGTTGCGTGAGGGGCGGCCGGTTCTTGCCTGCGGCTCCCCGGGTGGAGACCAGCAGGAGCAATGGCAGCTGCTCTTCCTACTACGGCATCTCGTCGGCGGACAGACGCTGCAGGAAGCTATCGACGCACCCGCGTGGCACACGGAGAGCTTCCCCGGATCCTTTTTCCCCCGCGAGATGGCGCCGGCGTCGCTCGTCGTCGAGGATCGTCTGCCCGGCGACGTGAAGGATGCGCTGTCGTCCATGGGACACCGCGTGCGTGAAGCGGGACCCTGGGCGCTCGGCCGGATGTGCGCGGTAAGCCGCGACACCGCGAGCGGCATCGTTCGTGCCGCCGCCAACCCGCGAGGGATGCAGGGTTATGCCTGCGGCCGTTGAGGATTCGCCTCGGCGTCGTTCAGCAGATCAACGGCAGCCTCCGAAGCGGCCAGCACATGCACGAGCGCCGCTTTCTCTGCTCGATCGGCATCCCGTGACTCCAGCGCATCCACGAACTCCGCATGCTCAGACCACGAGTGGGGCGCTCGGCTCGCTGCGCCCTGCCGGTACACCCACTGCACGTGCCAGTACAACGAGCTGACCATCGACACCAGCCATCGGTTGCCGCTGATCTTGATCACCCGCAGATGGAATGCACTGTTGAGCTCGGCAAGATGGGCGTAGTCCTCATGCGCAGATGCCCTGCGGGCCTCCTCGACCATGGCTCGAAGCTCGCTGATGTCCTCAGCACTGATGCGTGTGGCCGCAAGCCGAGCGGCGAGGGGCTCGAGCCGTTCTCGGACGGCGAACAGATCTTCGATCGCCGACGCATCCGGCGACTCCACATACGCGCCGTGCCGGGCGACGAGGCGGACGAAGCCCTCGGACGCGGCGACTCGGAGGGCCTCGCGGACGGGGTTTCGCGAGACGCCGAAGTCTTCGGCGAGTCTCTCCTCGGTCAGTCGCTCACCAGGGGAGTAGTAACCCCCGATGATCAAGCGGCGAAGCTCGGCAAGCACCTGCTCCTGAAGCGACTGGTGCCGCCCGCCAACGGTTCGCCCGCCGCTATCACCCATGACTCCCCCACAGATTTAAGTCGAACTGGCCCCTATCGGTTGGTCGGCGAAAAGTGTATACGAAGAACATTGAGAGGGAGCACCTGAAATGGCGCGGAAATTCAGGTCTTGCGGCGGTGTGGTCGATCTCGACGAGCACGCTCGACTCGGCCGGCGACGACACGCGCTCGTGGTCGGCCTGACGTTCGTCACGGGTGCTGCCGACGCGATGGGCTTCCTCATGCTCGGTGGAGCGTTTTCCAGCGTCATGACGGGAAATATGGTCCTCCTGGGGTTGTCGATCGGAGATCAGCGCCCAGCTCTCGCCGTGACGTCCGGAACAGCGATCATCAGCTATGTCGTCGGGGTGATCCTCGGAGCCCGGGTTGCCGGCGCAGCGAAGCCTGAAGACAAAGTGTGGCCGTCGTCGGTCACCTGCGCCCTCTGTCTTGAATTGTCGATCGTCGGGGTATTCCTCATCATGTGGGAGGCAACCCTCGGGGATCGATCGAACGACGTGAAGCTGGTGATGCTCGGTGTCGCAGCGACAGCACTGGGCATTCAGGGAAGCGCCGTTCAGCGCTTCGGTGTACCCGGCCTCTCCTCGACGTATTTGACAGGGACGCTCACGACCGTGATCGGTTCCCTGGCCGCACGACGGCCGGTGCGTTCGGTGCTACCCAGCTCCGAGGTGCTGATCGCTCTCATCACCGGGTCCGGAGTCGGGGCCGCATGTACCGCTCACGCCGAACCCCTCGCGCCCGTGCTCCTCGGCGCACCCCTGTTCATCGTCATACTTGCAGGCGCCAGGATCACCAAACGGCAAACCGGGGGTGTCGGTGAAGTAAATCGCCGCACGACGACGGCAGCGACGGGTCCCGGCAACTGAATGCCGATCGCTCCACAGTTCAGCGCAACAACAAACCGACGAATGCAAGGGCACTCTGCTCGCACCCACACCATGTGGGACAGGGACCTCCCTTCTCCCGGGCATCGATGTGCCGGTCGCGCCGATGATCGGGACCATTGGGCCGGTGCCTGCGGAGCCTGGTCCGCATTCGATGGTGCCCCGCACAACCACGGCGGCAACATGGACATCCGTCACGTCGCGGTGGGCTCCACGCTCTTGCTGCCCGCCGCCGTGCCCGGATTGAGTACCCCCGGCGACGCAGCTGCCGCGAGATGGTGTCCGGGTTGCGACCAAGCCGCGTGCCAATCTCACGCAAGCTGGCCCCGTCGTTGTAGAGCCGCTGGGCAGTGCTGACCTCATCTGCTGTCATGGCTACTTGGCGAACTGTGCCGCCTCGTGACCGCACCAGTGCCAGGACGGTATTGCGAGAGATGCCGTAGCGGGGTCCAAGTTCGGTCGCGGCTGTTCCGGCGACGTAGGACTGCACCAGCTCCTCAATGGCTGTCTCGGTGAGTCGATCTGTGACCTGGTGCAGCATGGGTCGCGTTGGCTGCGTCGTGGTGCGGCCGTCTGTGGCCACCACGTCACTAGCAAGCTGCATCAGGGGCCGGAGGACACTTGGGTCGACGTCTGCATACCGCCGCAGTAGCTCCACCACATCGCACGTCTCTGACCTGCGCAAATGCGCTGCCGATGGACGTCCGGCGGGTTCGTCCGATGAGTCGCTCGGACCAGGCAGCGATCTCAGCCGCGGCGGTACCGAGTACGTGGTCCGCGCGGGCGCGGCTACCCGTCCCGATCGGACGTCAGCCGGTCGCCACGCTGTTTGGTGGTGTCGGGAGTCCTGCGCTGAACTGGTCGAAGGCTTCTTCGATGAGTTCCCGCAGGCCGTGAGTGGAGGTCGCTGCGGTCGCCCACAGCTGCATGGCGGACTTCACAGCGGCGATGGCGGCGGCCGCGGCGAGCCACGGGTACAGGTCCGTGGTGACGCTGGTTCCAGTTCGGGTCGCAATCGCTTCCCGTAGGGATTCCTCGAGCTCATCGAACCTGGCCGTCTCGAAGGGCCGCAACGAGGGGTACTGCAGGCTGAGGTCCATCTTGCGCAGGCTGAGCTCGAGCTCCTCGGGGCTGTGCCCCACGACGAAATCGCTCAACAGAGCACGCAGGGAGCACAGAGGGTGCTCACCCGCGGGCCGATCCTCGAACTCGCCCAGCAGTGTCCGTGACGGCTGGGTGCCCGCTGCCACGATGGCTTCTTCCTTGCACAGGAAGTAGTTGGAGACCGTGCGGGGAGAGACGAACGCAACTTTCGCGATCTCCTCGATGGTGACGTTCTCCAAGCCCTTCTCGAGCGTCAGGTCGAGTGCAGCGTCTGCGATCGATTCGCGAGTTTGCTGTTTCTTTAACTCGCGCAGACCAGGAGTTTCCGTACCCATGACGGTCACTATAGATCTCCTCTCTGGGGGGCGTGCAGATATTGCAACGTTACTCGTTGCGCATATTTGCTTCTAGGGGGGTCTGCTAACCCCTAGAAGCAAGGCGAAGAGTGATGCCAGGACCCTCTGCCCGGTGCACTGCAACGGCTGTTTCGCTCATCTCGCGTCGACCCTCGGTCATGCGTAGTGCGCGAGTATCATGACTGAAAGTAGTTGTGAGACAGTCTTTTTCGATGAATTGAGTACTGCGTCGACTTGGACGGTTCATCTTTTACAATCTATCTCGTACCGTCAGATGTGCACGGTTACCGCAAAGATGCCTGAACGTGAACCTTGCGCAAGCCGCAAACTTATGGTTCGCTTCCGCCAACGCGGATTCTCTCGAGTCGGCGCCCACACGAAAGATCCGGCGACGACCGGTTCACAACTTAGGGAGACCCGAAATGAACGCTGTTGCCGCGTACTTCTTCACCACCCTGGTCGGTCTTCAGGACCGCCTGCAGACCCGCAAGGAGCGCGGTGCGACGGCGGTGGAGTACGGCCTGCTGGTCGGCCTCATCGCGGTCGTCATCATCGTGGCGGTCACGGCTCTGGGCAGCCAGCTCAAGGTCCTGTTCAACGACATCGTCAAGAGTCTCGGTGGAACCCCCGCTCCCTGACGCGTTGGAGCGGTCAGCAGTCAATGGGTGACTCAGGCGCCGCGGTCCTTCGGGGCCGCGGCGCCTGGCGCGTAACCGAGGAGGGGTGCAGATGAGTGGACGAGGCCGCCGATGGCGCGACCGCGGCGCTGCAGCGGTGGAGTTCGCTCTGGTCGCGCCCCTTCTGATCCTGCTGGTGATGGGGATCGTCGAGTTCGGCCGCGCCTACGGGGCGCAGACCACGTTGTCCGGCGCAGCTCGGGAAAGCGTGCGCGTGATGGCGCTGAGCAATGATCCGGTGGCTGCCCGCACCACCGCGAAGAACGTGGCGTCGTCATCGTCGATCACTCTGTCGGACGCGCAGATCGTGATCTCACCGGCGAGTTGCGCGACCAGCGGTACCGCGTCGCCGGTGACGGCCACGGTCACTATCACCTACCCGATCCAGTTCCTGACGAGCCTGTTCGGGACCGGGGTCACGCTGACCGGCAAGGGGAGTATGCGATGCAACGGCTGAAGCAGGAGCGGGGAGCGGTCTCGGTCATCGTGGCGCTGCTCATGGTTCCTCTGCTGGGATTCGCGGCGTTCTCCGTCGACATCGCATCCTTGTGGTCCGAGCAGCAGCAGCTGCAGACCGGCGCGGACGCTGCCGCCCTGGCCGTTGCCCAGGACTGCGCGCGCAACAACTGTCAGACGCCCTCGCAGACGGTGCAGACGATGGCTGCGGCCAATGTCAACGATGGCCTCGCGACGGCCACGGTGACGCCCGGGCTCACCCCGGCCACCGGTCAAGTGACGGTGTCGAATGTCGGCGTCCGTCACCATCACTTCGCCGAGGTGCTCGGGCTGTCGCAGACCACGATCACCGCGGCAGCCACGGCGGCTTGGGGGTCTCCCACCGGCGGGACGGCGGTACTGCCGCTCGCTTTCTCGATCTGCGAGTGGAACGCCCAGACCGGAGGCGGCATGCCGTCCGGCACCACGGACAGGTTGATCTTCTTCACGAAGTCCTCCGGCACCAGCTGCACGGGCCCGTCGCACAACGCCGTCCCAGGCGGGTTCGCCTGGGTCAATCCGGACTCCGGGACCTGCAACGCCACCAGTGCCATCAACGCGACGCTGTGGTCCTCGACGGGAGCGTCGGTGCCGAGCGGATGCAGCGCAACGAGCATGTCGTTGCAGCAGAACCAGGTGGTGCTGCTACCGATCTTCGATCAGACGGCAGACTCCGGTGCCAACTCCTCGTACCACATCTACGGCTACGCCGCCTTCCGCCTGACCGGGTACAACTTCCCCTCTAAGGCGTTCACCTTCAACGCCAGCGGCTGCACCAAACCGAGCGTCAACTGCATCAAGGGTTACTTCCTGCAGTTCGTGGACATGAACTCCGTCTTCCACTACGGCAGCGGGGCGCCGAATCTCGGCGCCGCCGTCGTCAAACTGACCAAGTAGGAAGAGGACACCTCCTCGTGAGACGTCGCGTCGTCGCTGCTGTAGCGGCCGTCCTGCTGGCCCTGGTGGGGGCCGTTCTGCTGTTGTCATACGTCTCCGGCGCCGACCGAAGAGCCGCCGCAGGCACGCAGACCACACCGGTCCTCGTCGCCACCGCGGCGATCCCCAAGGGCACGTCCGCTGCGAAGGTGCGCGACCTGACGGCCCTGAGGTCACTTCAGCGGACGGCGGTACCCACCGGCACGCTGTCCAGCCTCGCCCAGGTGAGCGGTCAGGTCACCACGGCCGACATTCAACCGGGTGAGCAACTGTTCGCGGGTAACTTCACGGATCCGAAATCGCTCCTCGCCCCCGGCCAGGTCGCGGTCCCCAACGGGATGCAGCAGGTCTCGGTGATGCTGGAGTCACAGCGGGTGCTCGGTGGCCACCTCAGCGCGGGCGGCACGGTGGGGTTGTTCATCTCGGTGAAGCAGCCGACGGAGCAGACCCACCTCACCTTGCAGAAGGTGCTCGTCACCGCTGTCCAAGGCGCGGCGCCCACCGCCACGCCCACGACCGGCGGTTCGTCCACGGCGCCGGCTCAACCGGTGTTCACGGGCAACGTCATGGTGACACTCGCCCTCACGGCCCCGGACGCGGAAAAGGTCGTATTCGCAGCCGAATACGGCACCATCTGGCTCTCGCTCGAACCTGCGAGCGCGAAGGAAGGCGGCACTCGCATCGTGAACCCGGGGAATGTGTACAAATGAGCGACATCGTGCTGGCTACCGCCTCAGCCGACTTCGAAGAGCGGGTGCGCCGGGCCACTGGAGGCATGGCCCGCTGCCTGCCACCGGGCCCGCTCCCGGTCGATCCGGCCCACCTGTTCCTGCAACTCGGCGACGGCCCGCGACCGGAGGTCGTCGTGCTCGACGACGCGGCCGGCGCTCCCGGCCAGGCATTGGCACTGGCGGATCTGTTCCAGCGACAGTGCCCCGACATCGCCGTCGTGGTGGTCAGCGACGCAGGCGATGCGATCGCTCTGCCGGCCATGCGCGCCGGCGTGCGCGACGTCCTCGATCCCGCCGCGGAGGAGCCGCACATCCGCTGGGTGCTCGAACGTGCCGGCCAGTTGGCGCGTCATACCCAGGCGTTCGCTGCCGCCGGTCCCTCTGCGCCGGGTGCCGAGGAGGGCCGTCGTGGCGGACGGGTGATCGGCGTCGTGTCCCCGAAGGGCGGTGTCGGCAAGACGACAGTCGCGACGAACCTCGCGATCGGGCTGGCGCAGAAGACGTCGCTGCCGACCGTCCTGGTGGATCTGGACGTCCAGTTCGGGGACGTGGCCAGCGCGTTGAACCTGGACCCGGAGCACTCCCTGATCGAGACCGTCCATGGGCCCGCCACCCGCGACACGATGGTGCTGAAGACCTTCCTGACGCAGCATGCGAGTGGCCTGTACGTGATCTGCGGGCCGCCGACGCCGGCTGCCGCCGATAACGTCACCGGTCAGGACGTGAGCCGGCTGTTGGAGATGCTGGCTTCGGAGTTCGCCTGGGTGGTGGTGGACACTGCTCCCGGCTTGTCCGAGCACACCCTGGCAGCACTGGACCGCAGCACCGACCTCGTCCTGATGACCGGCATGGACGTGCCCGGCGTCCGAGGCCTGCGCAAGGAATTGGACATTCTCGGGGAGCTCGGGATGATCCCTGACCGCCATCAGGTGGTGCTCAACTTCGCCGATCGTCACAGCGGCCTGTCGACCGCCGATGTCGAAGCCACGATCGGCACCGGCGTGGATCTGGTCCTCCCCCGATCCAAAGCGGTCCCGACCTCTGTGAACCAGGGCATCCCGTTGCTGCAGAGCGGCGTACGGGATCCGATGACGAAGCAGTTGCGGCGACTGGTCGAGCAGTTCACCGCCTCGGCTGCCCCGACCGCGGACCGCGGCCGGGTGCCGATCAAGGCTCCGGCGGCACCTCGACCCGAGCCGGTTCTGGCTGTACCTCGATCCGAGCCGGTTCTGGCTGTACCTCGATCCGAGCCGGTTCTCGTGACACCTCGACCCGAGCCGGTTCTCGCAGCACCTCGACCCGAGGCAGCCCTGGCGGTACCTCGACCCGAGCCGGTTCTCGCGGCACCTCGATCCGAGGCGGCTTTGTCCACGCCGAAGAGACGCGCGCCGAGGATCACGTCAGAAAGCGGCCGCCACCGGGCCAGGGCACGGCCGCGGTGGGCGCGATGAGCCTGTCCGAACGGCTCGACGCTGCCCGCGCGCAGAACGCCGTCCCGGGTGGTCGACCGGCGCCCGAGGGCAACCGGCAGGTTCCGGCTGCCACCGCACCGTCGGCGTCCCCGGCGGCCGTGACACAGGTCGAGGGGGCGGGCCCCCTCGAGCGAAGCATGGCGCAGTCGCGCACGCCGAACCTCAAGGTGAAGTCGACACTCGCACCCGCGCAAGCCGGTGCGCTACCGGCGATCGACGCGCTGGCGCAGCTGAAGGACCGCGCGAACACCACCCTGTTCGAACGGATGGGGGCGCGGCTCAACGACCCCAACCTCACCCAGGACCAGCTCCACGCGCTCGTCCACTCGGAACTCAACCGGGTGGTGGATGAGGAGAAGGTCCCGCTCACCAAGGACGAGCGGCGTCGACTCGTCGACGAGCTGCAGAACGACGCCACCGGACACGGCCCGTTGCAGCGACTACTGGACGACCCGACGATCACCGAGATCATGGTGAACGGTCCGGACAATGTGTACGTCGAGCAGGCTGGGAAACTGACGCGCAGCAGCGCGCACTTCGCCTCTGAGGAGCAGCTGCGCAGGATCATCGAGCGGATCGTCTCCCGGGTCGGGCGCCGCATCGACGAGTCGTCGCCGTTGGTGGACGCCCGGCTTGCCGACGGCTCTCGGGTGAATGCGGTGATCCCGCCCTTGGCGTTCAGCGGCTCGTCGCTGACGATCCGAAAGTTCTCCAAGGACCCTTTCAAGGTCGCCGACCTCGTCGGCTTCGGGACGCTGTCGCCGGAGATGGCCGAGTTGCTGCATGCCTGCGTCGAGGCGAAGCTGAACATCATCGTCTCGGGCGGTACCGGCACCGGTAAGACCACGTTGCTGAACGTGCTCTCGTCCTTCATCCCCGAGGGCGATCGAATCGTCACCATCGAGGACGCGGTCGAGCTGCAGTTGCAGCAGGAGCACGTGGTCCGGCTGGAGAGCCGTCCGCCCAACATCGAGGGCAAGGGCGAGATCAGTATCCGTGACCTGGTGCGCAACTCCCTGCGTATGAGGCCCGACCGGATCGTGGTCGGCGAGGTGCGTGGCGGGGAGAGTCTGGACATGTTGCAGGCGATGAACACCGGCCACGACGGGTCGCTGTCCACCGTGCACGCCAACTCGCCGCGCGACGCGATCGCGCGCCTGGAGACCCTGGTGCTCATGGCCGGCATGGACCTCCCGCTGCGGGCGATCCGTGAGCAGATCGCCTCCGCCGTCGACGTCATCGTCCAGTTGACCCGCCTGCGGGACGGGACCCGTCGGGTCACCGCGGTCACGGAGGTGCAGGGCATGGAGGGTCAGACCGTCACCCTGCAGGACGCCTTCCTGTTCGACTACGCCGCAGGCGTCGACGCGAGCGGTCGTTTCCTCGGCAAGCCTGTGCCGACCGGGGTCCGGCCGCGCTTCACCGACCGCTTCACCGAGCTGGGTATCACGATCTCCCCGCGCGTATTCGGTGTCCCAATCACGACGCAGCGCGCGCGATGAGTTCACCTCTGGCGTCGGGCACGGTCACCTTCGGTGTGGCGGCGTGCACCGTCGCCCTGCTGATCGGGCTGTACCTCGTGTTGGCGCCGTGGCCCGTACGCCTGCCGCGGGAGCGCCGACGTCCCGGCGCGGATGCCGGTCCCAGCGCCCTGACCAGCGCCACCGAGGTCGCCACGGGGCTCATCGATAACGTCCTGCGTCGGCGTGGCGGCGGCAATGCCGTCGCGGCGGCTCTGGAACGCGCAGGGCTGAGAGTCGGCGTCCAGGACTTCATCCTGCTGGTATGTGCCGCGGCGTTGGCCGCGGCTGCTGCCGGGTTCCTGCTGCTCGGACCGCTGCTCGGGATCGGCATGGCTTTGTTGGTGGCGTTGATGGCGAAGGTCGGGCTGGCGGTCCTCGCCGGACGCCGGCAGAGCAAGTTCGCTGACCAGCTCGACGACTCCCTTCAACTGCTGGCCAGCAGCCTGCGCGCAGGGCACAGTCTGCTGCAGGCGCTGGATTCTGTGTCGCGCGAGGCGGACGAGCCGACGGCGGGGGAGTTCTCCCGCATTATCAACGAGACACGCATGGGCCGTGACCTGGGCCTCGCACTGGACGAAACCGGTGCTCGTCTGCAGAGCGAGGACTTCCTCTGGGTGACGCAGGCGATCGCGATCAACCGGGAGGTGGGCGGCAACCTCGCCGAGGTGCTCGACGGCGTCGGTCACACCATCCGTGAGCGCAACCAGATCCGCCGGCAGGTCAAGGCGCTCAGCGCCGAGGGCAAATTGTCCGCGATCGTGCTCATGGCTCTGCCGTTCGGGATTCTGGCGTTTCTCGCTTTGTCGAATCCCGCGTACATCGCCAAATTCACCCAGAGCCCGATCGGCTACGGCCTCATGGGCGTCGCTGGAGTGCTGTTGATCGTCGGAGCCTTGTGGCTGCGCAAGGTGGTCAGCTTCAAGTTCTGAGTTGACGCACCCCCGCCCGCTCCACGAAAGGAATATCCCGTGTCGCCCACGGTCATCGTCGGCATCGCTGCCTGCAGTCTGTCACTCGGGTTGCTGTGCTGGGTTCTGCTTGCTCGTCCCGACCCCGCGCGCCAACGCGCCGTGTCCAACCTGGCGCGAGGCTTCACTGACGCTGAGGGCGGCGTTGCTGAAGGATTCGCCACTTCAGCGGCTCCTCTCCAGGCAAGTGACCTTCTCCGACGTTTGACGCCCCCCGGTTCGATCCGTCGGCTCGAACGGCTGCTGGCCCGGGCCGGCCGACCGCCCGCGTGGCCCATGGAGCGACTGCTGGGCGCGAAGCTCCTCCTCGGACCCATCACTGCGACCCTGGCTGTCCTCTACACGAGTTCGAACTCGGGCACGCTGCCGGTGATGATCGCAATAGCGTGCACGGTCGTGGCGTACTTCCTCCCCGAACTCCTGCTGCACAGCAAAGGGGAGGAGCGGTCCAAGACGATCGCCCTCGAACTGGCCGACACCCTCGACCAGATGACCATCGCCGTCGAAGCCGGTCTCGGCTTCGACTCGGCCATGGCCAGGGCGGCGGGCAATGGCAAGGGACCGCTCGGGCAGGAGCTGGTCCGCACCCTGCAGGACATTCAGGTGGGCATGTCCCGCATGGAAGCCTACGAAGCACTGGCCGAGCGTGCCGCCGTGCCGGATCTCCGCAAATTCATCCGCGCCATCATCCAGGCCGACAAGTACGGCGTCGCCATCGCCGACGTGCTGCGGACCCAGGCCGCCGAGATGCGCATGAAACGACGACAGCGCGCCGAGGAGAAGGCGATGCAGATCCCTGTCAAAGTGATCTTCCCGCTGATGCTGTGCATCCTGCCCGTGCTGTTCATCGTGCTGCTCGGCCCTGCGGTCATGGACATCATGAAAGCCTTCAGCCACTGATCCTGGATGAACCGCTCGAAGAGAGAGTGATGTCGGGTTTGTCGTTGGTCACGTGGTCAAGTACTGCTGTCGTCTTCGTCTTCGTTGTGGGGGTAGCGGTGGGTGCGGTGCTGCGCGCATGGTTGCGGCCCGGCGCGTACCGCTTGCCGACCGAACGTGACCTGCCCGCCCGCCGTACCTGGTGGATCATTCCCGCGACCGGCGCGGTGGGCGCGCTGCTGTGGGCAGCCGTATCGCCTCACCAGCCGGTGCTGATCAGCGCTGTCTTCGTCATTGCCGGCTGGGTCATGATCGTGCTGGGTTTCATCGACCTCGACGTGCACCGCCTGCCGGACGCCATTCAGCTGCCCAGCTATCCCATCCTGTTGCTGCTGCTCGCGGTTGGCGCGACCACGGGCGGGAATTGGGGTGCGTTCACGCGCGCGATCGTCGCCGCAGTGGTCCTCTTCATCTTCTACTTCGTCCTGCTGCTGTTGCCCTCGGGATACGGCTTCGGCGACGTGAAACTCGCCGGCCTGCTGGGCATGCTGCTCGGCTGGTTGGGGTGGTCGCCAGTCATCCACGCAGCGTTCGCTGCCTTCCTCATCGGTGGCCTCGTGGCGGCGGCGTTGATGTTGACCCGACAGAAGGATCGACGAGCCGAATTCGCCTACGGCCCAAGCATGTTGGCGGGCGCGGTTCTTGCTATTGCATGGTCCGCGCTGTCGAGCTAGGCACGCCGGACGGTACGGCGGCCCGGCGTGCCGTGCGCACTGTGAGCCCCGTCCGACCGTTGCGTCAGTCGGTGGACAGCGCCTCGACGAGGTCGCCCGTTTGCGGGTGGGGGAGTGCCCGCGCGAGATCGGCGTACGAGACGATCCCGATGACCATGCCCCCCTCGACCACCGGCAGACGTCGCACTCGGCAGGTGATCATGGTGAACATCGCGTCGCTGACGTCGTCGTCCGCCGCAATGGCCACCACAGGTCCGTCCATGAGGGCGTCCACCCTGGTGGTCGCCGGGGGGCGCCCAGCACCCAGAATCTTCACGACGATGTCCCGGTCGGTGATGAAACCCCGCAGCCGGCCCTGGTTGTCGCAGATGGGCAGCGCGCCGACGCCCGATCGGGTCATGGCCTCTGCCGCTTGGGTGACCGTGTCGTGCGGTCGCAGCCACTCGACGTTGACGGTCATGGCGTCTCGAGCTGTGGTCACTGCGTGCCTCCGGCAGTTGTTGGGTTGTGGTCGAAAGGAATTGGACCGCTGTGCGCCGGATCCGCGCCGGCTCCGCGAGTGAGCGGGACATCATCGAGATCGCGGGCATCGACGGTCAGGGACACCCGCAGTCGGGCGAAGATCGACGTCAACACTCTGGAGACCTGCATCTGGCTGATCCCCAGACGGTCGCCGATCTGACGCTGTGACAGGTCTTCGTCGAAGCGAAGATGCAGCATCAGGCGGTCACGGGGTGTGAGCAGTCGGAAGCTCTGCTGCAGGGCGACGCGAGTGAGCACCCTGTCAGCAGGGTTGGGCAATTCGTCGTCGTGGTCGCGGTCGACCGGTGGGTCGCCGTGGTCGTTCAGCAGGGCGTCGAGCGAGGCGGCGGCATACGACAAACCCGCCTTCTGCGCTTCGCACACCTGCTCCGGGGTGATCCCGAGCGATTGCGAGATGTCGTGCACGGTGGGGCTGTTGTGCTGGGACTGGGTGAGGTCCGCGGTCGCCTGACCCACTTGGAGGTAGGTGTCGTGCACGGTCCGCGGCGGTCGGACCCCCCATCCGTGATCACGCAGGTGCCGTTTGAGCTCTCCGCTGATGGTGATGACGGCGTACGCGGTGAACGGGCGCCCTCTGTGCGGGTCGTACCGATTCGCGGCGAGCACCAATGCGAGACCTGCGACCTGCTGCAGGTCGTCCAGGTCGATCCCGCGACCGGTGTAGCGGTGAGCCATCCCGTGGGCGAGAGCCAGATTCAGCTCGACCGCGCGATCACGAAGCTGCGAGGCGGCAGTGGGATCGACCGCCAGAGATGCTCGCCGCAGGAGAGCGGAGGTGGTGGATTCACGGCCCTGCGGGCCCGAGTCGGCGTCGGCGTGACCGATCAGGGTGTCGTTCCCTGTCGCCCAGCATTCCGCACCCGGCCGTGGGTGCGACCGTCGCACCACGCTGATTGCGTCAGTCGACACAGGAACGCGGGTGGCTGGGCCGGGTCGGCACGTCGGCGGAGCCCGGTTCCGATCGGTGTAGGGGCACCGTCGATCGGTGCCTGACCGGTGCCGGGAACAAGCCGCCAGCGGGCGGCGACTGGGTGGAATGCGCCATCTCAGAGCACCTCCTGATTCCGGGTCCGCAAGTGCCGTCGCCGACGATGCGACGGAAGCGAGCGGGGACCACAACATGTGTTGAGAAGTGGCCGGGAAACAGGAAACCCCGGTTCGAAGCACTTCCCTGAGGGACGTACCACCGGGGTCTGAGGTGGGGCGCCAGCCATGAGCAGCGCTACGTACATTTTGCAACGTTCGGGGCCGGTGTCAAGGGATGACCGGGAGTCGGTCGCAGGGCCGTGCGGTGTAGGTTTGGAGTGTCCCAAAAGCGACTGCCCCCAGACCCCGGCGTCGGATTCACCTGATGGATGATTCCTTCCCCGAGCGAGGTGCAGGCATGAACACCGCACAAGAGATCCTGCGCGAACTCGAGTCAGCGGATCTGGGCAACAGATCGCTCCTGCAAGCACTGTGCGATATGTGCCACGAGGCTCTGCCGGTCACCGGCGTCGGTATCGGGCTGATGAGCTTTCGGGGATCCGAAGGGCTCGTCGCCGCGACCGACGAGGTCGCCGCGCTGCTGGAGGAACTTCAGTTCAGCCTGGGCGAGGGCCCCTGCCAGGAAGCGTCGGCCCTCAACAGACCCGTCTTGCACCCCCGGTTCCGGGAGTCAGGCCCACGTCGCTGGCCGGGTCTCGCGACCCCTGCTCTGCAGGCCGGCATCGAAGCTGTCTTCGCTTTCCCGTTCAACGACGGGGAGCCCGTGGGAGTCATGGACCTCTACCGCGACACCCCGGGGGATCTCACACCAGACGACGTAGCGCACGCAATGGAATTCGCTACTGCAGCCTGCCGCATCCTGCTGCTCCTGCAAGACGAGGTCCAAGTCGAGGGCGTCCTGCATCCCGACCTGCTCGACCCGCACCACGATCGTGCTCAGGTGCACCAAGCGACCGGAATGATCTCCGTACAGGCGGCCGTAGGTCTCCCTGAAGCCCTGCTGCTGCTCCGTGCGCATGCATTCGCCGATGAGCGTTCTGTCGCGGCGATCGCGGCAGATGTGGTCGGGCGGAAGCTCACCTTCGCACCAGAATCCGACAGCTCGGACAACCATCGGTGAGGAATGAGTCGCCTATGCCCACTCAACGACGCCTCGTCGAGGTGTTCATCGAACTGGCTGACACGTTGGTCGACGCATTCGACCCCATCGATCTCATGCACACTCTGGCACGTCGCACCGTCGAGTTGCTCGACGCCGATGCAGCCGGTCTGATGCTCGTTGACCGGGACGGACAGCTCCAGCTGCTCGCGGCGTCCTCGGAAGAGACTCGCGTCCTGGAGTTGTTCGAGTTGCAACAGGATGAGGGCCCGTGCCTTGATGCATTCCGGCTGGGGGAGCCCGTCATCAACGTCGACCAAGCAGCCGCCGAGCGCCGGTGGCCCACGTTCGCCGCCGCCGTGCGAGCAGGCAACTACACCACCGTCCATGCCGTCCCCATGCGCCTGCGAGATCGCGTGATCGGCGCGATGAACCTGTTCCAGACCGGCCCGGGGGGATTGTCCGAGGACAATGCGCACCTGGCCCAGGGTTTGGCCGACATCGCGACCATCGCATTACTGCAGGAACGCATTATCCAGCACCATCAAGGCCTCAGCGGACAACTTCAGCGGGCTCTCGAAAGCCGCGTCGTGATCGAGCAGGCCAAGGGGATCCTGGCCGAGCGCCACGGCGTTTCCCTCACTCAAGCGTTCGACGCCGTCCGCGCCCACGCCCGACGGACCCGGCAGCCCCTGGCCAAGGTCGCAGCCGAGGCCATCGACGGCACCCTCGAGGACATCGCGTGGGGCACACCCTGACGCGGTATCGATGACGACGCGGCGCCGTCGTACCGGGCAGGTGCGACCGGTCAGCGACCGGCACCTCGCGGTCCGCGCAGCGCGGCCACCAAAGCCGCCTCGCGCAGCACCAAGGCACGAAACCGCGGATTCAACTCACCGTCGTCGGTGGTGATGCTGGCGCTCGGCACCTGGCGAATCTCACGTTCCACCTGAGCCAATCGCAGCATCAACTCCGGCACGTCGAGTTGAGCCAGATCGACTGCGGGCGCATCGACGGGCGATGGCACGCCGACGACGCGATGCGGGCCCGCTTCGAGGGGAATGTTCATACCTGGACCTCCGTGCAGCAGCAAACCGGACAACGCCAGTTGTGTCCCGCCAAGGTCCAGGGCGGCATATTCGTTGCAGTGAACAATAGCCGAGCCCTGGCGTTTCACCAGTGTGTGTTGTGCTGAACGGATTATTGGGAACGGCGGGGCAAAGGGCAGGATTATTGCTCGCCGTCACGAGGTCCGCACCAAATGGCCGCTTCGCTCACCCGCCTGTGGCGACGACGTGCCCTCAGTGGTGAGCCGTGCCGGCCAGGGGGGTGGTGCCCGGCAGCTCACGGGTCTGCACGAGATCCTGCGCCACCTGGACGAGCTTGCGATTGGCATCTTGGGAAGACCGGCGCAAGAACGCGAACGCCTCCTCGGCCCCGATTCCGTAACGCTCCATCAGAATGCCCTCGGCCTGACCGATGATCGTGCGGCTGACCATCCCCCTGCCACGGTTCTCGATCTCCAGCCCGTCGGCGACCGCGACGGATAAGTGTGCGGCGAGCGTCTCGGCCACAGCGAAGTCGTCCGAAGTGAACTCATTACCCCGAGTGGCATAGAGGTTCAACGCGCCGGACGAACCGTGATGGCTGAAAAGCAACAGCGACAACAAGCTGCTGACCTGCAGCTCATCAGTGACTTTCTTCGCCCATCGGGGCCACCGTTCGTCCCGGGCCAGGTCCGGCACGAAGACGGTGCGACTCTCCAAGTGGGCGACGGCCACGCAGGGCCCTTCGCGCAGCTCATGCTGAATGGCGTCCGCCCGGGCGCCGACGTGATCGCTGCTCGCACCGGACGTGATCTTCTCACCATCGACCAGGGTCAGCCCGGCGTGGTCGCACCCTTCCAGCAGAGACACCGCCAGATTCACCCCCGCCTGCATCCGTCGACCCGGATCCAGGGACTGACGCAGGCCCTGCGGCAGGTCCGACACCAGCTCGTAGCGCTGCCGTTCGTGAGAACTGCTTTCAGACATCTCGTGACCAGCTTCTGTAGTAACTCAGGGGCCCGTGCGTGCGGCAACTTGCCGGATGTAACACGGATCTTGATGAGACGCTACGAGCGGGCTGTTCATCGCGCGCTCACATCGGCCGTCGGCGCACCGGACCGGACCGGTACGCCGTCACCGCTGACGATGCGTCGCGCAAGGGAAACGCCCATGTCATGACCTCTCGGCAGCGGTTGCTGAATACGTCAGCTCCGGCCACCGAGGTCTGGGGCAGCAGATCCAATGCAAGCAGCCTAACCGGTCCGCGCTTCGACAAACCGGTCGGCGGAGGATGGCCCGGCTTTGAGGGCCATGATCTGAGGCGACGACCTACGCGGACGTCGCAGCTCAGGTGCTCACTCGTCGTTCGACGTCGACGCCGCGGGCTGCGCGCTAGGCGACAGGTGCCTGCGAGCGCATGGCTTCACGCTGTGGCTGCACGACGTACTTGGGATCGATGGTCGACTCCCGTCCCGCCTCGAAGATGCCGAACCGCAGGCAGACCGATCCAGCGGCGAGCGCCAGCCCGCCGACCGCGGCGGCCGCCCGGTACCGGCCCCCCAACGCACCCAGCACCAGCGCGCCGCCGCCGGTGAGGCCCTTGGCCGACGTCATCAGCGTGCGCGCCCGACCCTCGTGCAGTGTCTCCATGGACAGGTGCCCGCTGCGTTCCATCGCCGTGGTCGCCACGAGCTCCGCCGCGGCGGCGGCCACGGCCAGCCGACGGGCCGGCGCGGACTGGGCAAGCGGCGTGAGTGCGCTCGCCACCCCGCCCGCGCTGGCCGCCGCGGACCCTGCGAAGACGAAGGGCAGGTGACGGTGCGCGTCATGCCAGGTCGGCACCGCGGTGTCGCCGATGAGCACGGCGGTGTAGGTCGCGACGCCCGCGCCCAGCACCGCAGCGCCACGGCCGGCGGTCGGCGCGACTCGCCGCAGCACCGGGAGAGGCACCAGCTCGGCGCCGGCTGCCAGCCCGACGAGCGGCGCGTACGCCGACAGCAGCCACGAGCCCATGCTCATCGGCGACGTCGGTTTGGCGACGCGCAACATGTTCACGAAACGGGCCGGACGCCCCAGGTCGTGGACCAGCGCGACGAACGACACCCCGATGGCGCCGAGAGCCGTCAGCCTGGTCGCTCGGGCCAGCGCGGAACGGCCGGTCAGCTCGGCACCTGCCGCGAGCGCGGACGAAGCACCGGCGAGTCCTCCGGCGAAGAGGTAGCCGGCGATATCCAACGGTGCCCAGGTGGGTGGCTTGAGGATCGGCCTGCCGTAGTAGGACGTGAACTCCTCCTGCGGGCCGCGCCGGGGACTCATCCGCGGTCCGTGAGGTACGCCGCCGCCACGCCGGCCAGCAGGGTCGCCGCGGCCGCACCGGCTCGGCGCCACATGGCGCCCACGTCGCGGGTGGTGACCACCGGGTCCGGCGGCAAGCCGTAGACCTCCGGCTCGTCGAGCAGCAGGAAGAACGCGCCGGCACCGCCGACTCCGTCGTCCGGGCTCTCGCCGTACAGCCGGGCCTTGTCCTGCCCGGCGGCGTGCAGTTCCTCGACCCGGGCCTGCGCACGACCCCGCAACTCGTCGAGGTCGCCGAACTGGATGGACTGGGTCGGGCACGCCTGGGCGCACGCCGGTTCCGATCCGACCTTCAGCCGGTCGTAGCACATCGTGCACTTGAAGACGCGCCCGTCATCCTCGCGCTGGGCGATGACGCCGTACGGGCACGCGGACACGCAGTACCCGCAGCCGTTGCAGATGTCCTGTTGGACGACGACCGTGCCGAACTCGGTGCGGAAGAGCGACCCGGTCGGGCACACGTCGAGGCACGCGGAGTGCGTGCAGTGCTTGCACACGTCGGAGGACATCAGCCACCGCACGCCCTCGGCCGACCCGGTCTCCGTGGGGGTCTGCACCTGCTGCTCGATGAACGCGACGTGCCGCCAGGAGTCGGCCGACAGCTCCGAGGTGTTGTCGAACGACTCACCCGTCAGATCCAGCGCGCCCTTGGCGGGGACGACGTTCCACTCCTTGCACGCGACCTCGCAGGCCTTGCAGCCGATACACACGCTGGTGTCGGTGAAGAAGCCGACGCGCGGCATCCCGAGCTCGACGGCGCTCATGACATCACCCCGTGCTCGACACCGGTGTGCTCGTCGATGCCGGCACGACGGCGGTACTCCTGTACGAACTTCGGCAGGTCCGCGCCGCGTGGCCGGCGTCCGGGCCGGATGTCCACGGTCAGCGCCTTCACCTCCTGGATGTGCGCGTTGGGGTCCATCGCGATCGAGCTCAGGTTGTTCATCGCATCTCCGGTCGTGAGGCCGTTGCCACCCCAGTGGTAAGGCATGCCGATCTGGTGCAGTTGGGTGCCGGCCACCGTCAGTGGGCGCATCCGGTGGGTCACGAGCACCCGCACCTCGATCGCGCTGCGGGCCGAGACGACGGTCGCCCAGCCGCCGTTGTGCAGCCCGCGCTTCTCCGCGAGCTGAGGTGACACCTCGGCGAACATCGCCGGCTGCAGCTCGGCCAGCCGGGACAGCCACCGGGTCATTCCGCCGGCGGTGAAGTGCTCGGTGAGGCGGTAGGTCGTGAGCACGAACGGGAACACGTCGGCGCCCGGGTCCTTGCCGCTCGGGTGGTAGCGGTTGCCCTTACGGATCACCAGCATCCGCACCGGACTCTGACGCTGGTCCGGGTAGATGGCGTTCTCGAACGGCGACTCCTGCGGTTCGTAGTGCGTCGGCAGCGGCCCGTCGACCAGCCCCGCGGGCGCGTACAGCCACCCCTTGCCGTCCGACTGCATGATGAACGGATCGATCCCGGACAACGCGTCGACGCCCGTCGCGTCCTCGTCCGGCCGGTACGACGGCGGCTTGTCCGGCTGCATGTCGGGGACGTCGTCACCGACCCAGCGTCCCTTCTCCTCGTCCCACCAGACGAGCTTCTTGCGCTCGCTCCACGGCCGTCCCTCGGGATCGGCCGAGGCCCGGTTGTAGAGGGCGCGCCGGTTCGCCGGCCAGGCCCAGCCCCACTCCAGGCCCGCCGGTCCCTGCTCGGTGTGCGGGCGGCGGCGGGCCGTCTGGTTGACCCCGTCGGCGCGGCACCCGGCGTAGATCCAGCACCCGCACGAGGTCGACCCGTCGGGCTTCAGCTCGGTGTACGCCGACAGCGGCTTGCCGTCCGCGTCCGTCCCGTTGATCTCGGCGAGGACCGCCTCGGCGCTCGGCTCGCGCTGCGGGCCCTCCAGCGGGTAGTCCCAGGTCAGGTCGAGCACCGGCCGGTCCCGCTCGTCGGTGGAGCCCGCGAGCTGCTCGCGGATCATTTGTCCGAGGTGCCACGCGAACCACAGGTCGCTGCGCCGGTCGTCCGCGGGCTCGATCGCCGCCTGGTGCCACTGCAGCAGCCGGTTGGTGTTGGTGAAGGTGCCGCTCTTCTCGGTGTGAGCGGCTGCCGGGAAGAAGAAGACCTCGGTGCCGATCTGCTCGGTGCTCATCTCACCGGTGGCGATCTCCGGCCCGTCCTTCCACCAGGTGGCACTCTCGATGAGGGAGAAGTCGCGCACTACCAGCCAGTCCAGCTTGGCCATCCCCTGCCGCTGCAGGCCGGCGTTCGCTGACCCGACCGCGGGGTTCTCTCCCATCAGGAAGTAGCCCTTGCACCGCCCGGCCAGCTGCTCCTGCACGGTGTCGTACGTGCTGTGGCTGCCGGTGATCCGCGGCAGGTAGTCGAAGCAGAAGTCGTTCGCGTCGGTGGCGGCATCGCCCCACCAGGCCTTGAGCAGACTGACCATGTAGGAGCGCATGTTCGACCAAAAACCGACCTCGCCCTCATCGGCCGTGATGAAGTCCTCGAGGGTCTCGTGGCGGTGCGCGTGCGGGGTCGGGATGTAGCCCGGCAGCAGGTCGAAGAGCGTCGGGATGTCGCTGGAACCTTGGATGCTGGCGTGCCCGCGCAACGCCATCACCCCGCCACCCGGGCGGCCGATGTTGCCGAGCAGCAGCTGCAGGATGCTGGCGGTGCGGATGTACTGGGTCCCCACGGTGTGCTGGGTCCACCCCACGGCGTACGCGAACGCGGACGTGCGCTCGCGGCCGGAGTTGGCAATCAACGCGTCGGCCACCTGGTGGAAGAGCTCAGGCGGGACACCGCACACCTCGTGGACCATCTCCGGGGTGTAGCGCGCGTAGTGCCGTCGCAGCACCTGGAAGACGCATCGCGGGTCCTGCAGGGTCTCGTCCCGGTGCCACTTGCCGCGCAGCGACGGCCCTCCGGAGCCGAACGAGTGCGAGTGCCCCGACTCGTCGGTGCTGGAGCCCTCCTGCACCTTCTCGCTGTACCCGCTGTCCCGGGCGCCGGACGCCGCCGCGACCTGCACCCCGTCGTACTGCCAGGAGGACGGGTCGTAGATGCTGCCGTCGCGGTCGAGACCGGAGAAGACCCCGTCGAGGTCCTCGGTGTCCTGGAAGTCCTCGGTGAGGATCGTCGCGGCGTTGGTGTAGTTGAGGACGTACTCGTGGAAGTAGGAGTCGGTGCTCAGCACATGGTTGATCAGGCCGCCCAGCCATGCGATGTCGGTGCCTGCCCGGATGGGTACGTAGAGGTCGGCCAGCGCGCTGGTGCGCGAGAACCGCGGGTCGATGTGGATGATCTTGGCGCCGCGCGCCTTCGCCTCCATCACCCATTGGAATCCCACCGGGTGGGCCTCGGCGAAGTTGGAGCCCTCGATCACGATGCAGTCGGAGTTCGCCAAATCCTGCAGGTATGTCGTGGAGCCACCGCGCCCGAACGACGTACCCAGCGCAGCCACGGTCGAGCTGTGGCAGACCCGCGCCTGGTTCTCGACCTGCACCACCCCGAGGGAGGTGAGCAGCTTCTTGATGAGGTAGTTCTCCTCGTTGTCCAAGGTGGCACCGCCCAGGCTGGCGAGCCCCATCGTGCGTCGCGTCTTGCGGCCCTCGTCGTCCTCGTCCTGCCAGCCGTCGGACCGTGCGCTCAGGACCCGCTCGACGACCATCCGCATCGCCTCGTCCAGGTCGAGACGCTCCCAGTCGGTGGCGTACGGGCGCCGGTAGAGCACGTGCCGTTCGCGCGCGTCACCCGTCGTGAGCTCCAGGGTCGCGGAACCCTTGGGACACAACCGCCCCCGGCTGATGGGGGAGTCCTTGTCGCCCTCGATCTGGACGACCTCGTCGTCCTTGACGTAGACCTTCTGGGCGCACCCCACCGCGCAGAACGGGCAGATCGACCCCACCACCTTGTCGGCGGTCGCAGTCCGCGCGGTCAGCTCCTCGGTGGCCTTCGACGTGGCCGCGTGGTGCCTGCCGCTCGGGTCACCGGAGGTGATCTGGCGCAGGACGGGCCAACGCAGCGGTGTCACCATGGGTTTGCTCTCCGATCACCTGGGCCACCGCCGTGTCGGCGTCGAAACTCCGGCCGCCGACATCGTCGCACCCGGGTGCCCTTCACCGCAGGAGTGCGATCCCCGGCGGGGGTCTCTGCGTGCTTCTCGATCGTGCGGGTTCCTCGTTTCGGGCGTCGCTGGGTCGTCCACGCAACCGCACACGGCGTCGATCGGTCACGAGTTCGCCAAGGATCTGCCCGGGTTTGCCTAGGTTCGGCTGGGTTTCTCCGGGTCTGCTCTGGCTTGCATAGAGCGAGCCCGGAACGGGTAGCTCCCGCGCGTTCGGACACACGATCTCGGAACTTCCAATCCTGGACGGCGTTGTTTCCGAATCCATTCACGTGGCCCGCAACGACTGTCGAAAGGAATCGCGCATGCATGACTCGTTCGCGCGATGGGTCGTCGACACGTCCGGCGTGGTCACGGCGAATGCCGGGTTGCGTCATCAGGCGCGTCCGGCTTCTGGAATTTCGGCTTCGTCGTCATCTGCTGTTTGGGGTGGGTGAGGGCGGGGGTCGAAGTAAGCGGTGATCGTGCCGCGACCCTGTTGAAAGCTCCCTGGGGGTTTCGACGGCTTTGGGAAAGACCGAATGGTTCCACAGTGAATGCCTCGAATGGGCGATGTCATCCCGGCATCGATCGAGCAT
>NZ_JAGEKR010000013.1 GCF_017565405.1 Allobranchiibius sp. CTAmp26 | reverse complement strand
GGGGTACGGCGGGTGGGTGCGGGAAAGTGGCCGCGGTGCCGATTTTCCCCCGGGGTACGACGCGCGGGGTGCGGGGAAGTGACCGCGGTGCCGACTTCCCACCGGGGTACGGCGGGTGGGTGCAGGAAAGTGACCGCGGTGCCGATTTCCCCATGTCGATTTGGCGCTTCGGTCGCGCCGCTCCTAGACTGAGCTCACCAAAGACCGCCGGCTGCAGGCTCACCCGAGCCCGCCGAAGGTCCCGCCTCTCGTGGTCGGGCAACCAGCGCAGGTGAGCAACAGGCAGATCCGGCCCTTCCGGCGGATCATCCGGCGCGCGAGAGCGATGTCGGTCCGAGCCCCGCGCCACTGCGCAGGGGCTCTTCTTCGTATGCGGGCCCATCACGCCGACGGCCACACCATCGAAGGAGGTCCGCATGGCGAAAGCTGACAAGGCTGCTGCCATCGCCGAACTGACGGAGAAGTTCCGTCAGTCCGATGCGGCCGTTCTCACGGAGTACCGCGGCCTGACCGTGGCGCAGCTCTCGCAGCTGCGCAGCTCACTGCGTGAGCACGCGACCTATGTCGTGGTGAAGAACACGCTGACCATGCGTGCTGCTGCCGACGCGGGCGTCACCGCCTTCGACGGCCAGCTGCAAGGACCGTCCGCGATCGCCTTCGTCACCGGTGAACCGGTCGAGGCGGCCAAGGGCCTGCGTGATTTCGCCAAGGCCAACCCGCTGCTCGTGATCAAGGGTGGTGTCCTCGACGGGAACACCCTCACGGCAGCCGACATCGACAAGCTCGCGGCTCTCGAGTCGCGAGAGACCCTGCTCTCCAAGTTCGCCGGAGCGATGAACGCATCGCTCAGTGGTGCGGCTGCGCTCTTCCAGGCGCCGCTGTCCCAGACGGCGCGCGTGGTCGAGGCGCTGCGCGCCAAGAACGAGCAGGAGGGTCCGGCCGCCGCGCCGGCGCCCGAGACCGACGTCGCCGAGGGTGGCGACGAGAGCTGACGTTCCTGCATCCGCAGGACGACGGCAATCCACCAGTACATCCGCCACTCACGGCAGCAGTACCAACAGAAAGGACGCCACCTCATGGCGAAGCTCAGCACCGACGAGCTCCTTGACGCGTTCAAGGAAATGACCCTCATCGAGCTCTCCGAGTTCGTGAAGCAGTTCGAAGACACCTTCAACGTCACCGCGGCCGTCGCGGCCGCTCCGGTCGCCCCCGGTGCCGGTGGCGGCGCCGCCGAGGCCGAGGCCGAGCAGGACGAGTTCGACGTCGTCCTGACCGCCGCGGGCGACAAGAAGATCCAGGTCATCAAGGAGGTCCGTGCGCTGACCTCCCTGGGCCTCAAGGAAGCCAAGGACGTCGTCGACGGCGCCCCCAAGGCCGTCCTGGAGAAGGTCGACAAGGCCACGGCCGAGAAGGCCAAGGAGCAGCTCGAGGGCGCCGGCGCCAGCGTCGAGCTCAAGTGATCACCCGGGTGTGACGGGGCGCTCGCGCCCCGCTGCACCCACCCGCGCACAGCGCGCATGAGCGGCGGGATCGACCTACGGGTCGGTCCCGCCGTTTCGCCGTTCCCGGAACGATGCGTGGGCCCGGTCGGGCGCTACGCCTTCGCTCCCGCGCCGACGTAGCGGTAGAGCTCCGCGGTGCGTGAAGCGACGACGAGTCGCCAGCCCGCCTCGTTGCGCATCGCCTTGCGCATCTTCGTGTAGTCGCTGTCGAGCTGGTTGCCGTAACGCTCGTCGAAGGCGCCGATGTCGTCGGACAGCAGGGCGTAGTGGGCCGGCGCCGGGACGGCGATGAACAGCCGGGTCCAGCGAGCGATGTCGGCCCGGGGGTCGTACGCGCGGCCGGTCTGCAGGGAGTACGGACTCTCGGTGCGGGGGACGAGGTCATCGAGGCTGGTGAAGTTGAATTCCAGGTAGCGCCCGGTCTGTGCGACGGGGGTGGCGGCCTTGGTCCCCACCGACAGCATCGCCGCCCCGCGCGGCGCGTGCAGCTCGAAATACCGCTCGGTGACGACGGTCCCCGGCCGCATGATCCTGGCCCAGTCCATGCCCGTCTGGCCGAGGACGTTGACAGCCATCAGGACGGCTGCGGTCGTGAAGGCCGCGGCGAACACCACGACAGGGCGAGGTCTGATCGCGCGGAACAACCGGGGTGCGGACGCCGACGCGGCGAGGATCGCGATCCACGGCAGCGCGAACAGCGCCATCCGGAAGATGCCCTCCTGGCCGTAGTTCGTCGCGAGCGCGAGCCCGGCCGGGCTCACGCCGGCCAGTGCGATCGCGACCGCGTGGCGGTCGCGTCGGGTGAAGAGCGCGTAGGCGGCCACCCCCACGAGCATCACGAGCGCGACCGCCGGCACGTCGTAGGTGAGGCGTGCCACGAGAGGCACCGGGACGGCAGCGCTCGGGTGCTGGGGTGGGGCCACGTTCTCGAAGAAGTTCGCGACGGCACCGGGATCGAGGTAGCCGCCCAGCTGGCCTTGGTTCAGCAACGCCCACACGAGCGCGGGCACCAGGCCGATCAGGAAGGTCCACCAGGGGCGGATGACGCGGGCGAGGATGAGGGCGATCAGGGCGCCGGTCGCCATGTAGGGGCTGATCTGGTGGCTGACGGCGATCGTCATGCTCATGCCGATCGCCGCCACGTAGCGCGCCGTCCGCAGTCGCCGCGCCTCGTACTCCGGGGCGATGAGCAGCGCGATCATGCCGAAGCACGGCGCGAGCACCACGGCCTGCGGGGAGAAGTAGTCGATGGCCAGGGAGTTCCCGAGGGCGAAGATGCCGGCGGCGACCCAGGCGCGACCGACCGAGAGGAACTTCCCGGCAAGCACCCGCACGGACAGGACCACGGCAACCGTGCCGAGGACCGGCCACCAGGTCGCGACCGTGAAGGGGTCCGTGATCCCCGCGGCATGCATGGTCCACGCCTGGCTCGCGAAGAACCCGGACCAGGCCTGGTAGATGTCGAGCGAGGGGTCGAGCTGGTGATGGGAGAAGAGGTACTTGATGACCCCGATGTGCCGGGCGGCGGGCATGACGTTCGGAGAGCGGTAGGCCAGCGCCTGGGACAGCACGACGACGGTCGAGCCGAGCAGCACAGGGGCGGCGAGCACGTCGCGGGTCGCGCAGGCGTAGGCGAAGGTCGCGAGCAGCACGGCGATCCCGAGGTACCACCACCAGTGCGTCACACCGGTGATCCCCGCGCGTGGGGGGAGGACACCGGGTCGAACACCCGCCTCGACCAGCACGAGGCCGACCGCGCAGAGGCCGAGCAGCAACGCAGGCCGTCCTGCGGAGCGCGCGATGCCGGGTCGCCCACGGAGCGCATCCCGCTCCGACCAGGCGAACGCCGCGAACGACGCGACCATCGCCGTGCCGACCACCGCGTACAGGACATCCGGGTGCCAGCTGCCGGTCAGGGCCATCGTCAGGCTCGGGAGGGTGTCGATGACCAGACTGAGGACGATGGAGTAGAGCGCGAACGTGGAGGCACCCAGCCCGCGCCACCAGACGCACACGGCAGCGCCCGGCAGGATCTGCAGGAGGAACCAGACGCTGGCCGAACCGAGGTCGTGCGGACCGAGCGCGTGGACGATCTGCGCGAGCACGACGGCGACCGCGCACAGCGCCGCGACCCGTGCTCGGGAAGTCGCCGACAGCGCAGGGGACTGCTCCGGCATACGCAGCGGCCCCAGCGCCTTCCAACGGTCGAGGCGTCCCGTGTCCGGGCCAGTCTTCGCGGTGTCAGGTGCGTCTGCGATGGGCTGTGCGGTCACAGGTGCTAGCTCTTTCGGACGGGGGTGGATGCGATGTCCCAGATCGCGATGCGCGCCGTGTTCGCGCGGGCGCGTTCCGGTGCGCATCGTGAGTGAACGTGCACTCGGACTTTAGTCTCTGCGACTCGGGAACCGGCCCGAACCGGTGGTGGACGCATTCCCTGCAGCGCCGCTCGCGTCGTGTCGGATGCGACGCGCCGGCAGAATTCTCGGCGCAATCCTTGACCCGGAAGTCTCGAGGGTGCACTCTCGGTGCTGCAAACCACGCAAGCGCATCGGAACCGAGCGCCGCGACCACGAGACTGCGCAGCACGCGCGCCGGGGATTCGCAGGCTGGCCGGTCCGGGTGTCGGCGTCCGAGCGGTCGCGCAGCGGCCGGCAACGGGCGTGGCCTGGAGGTGGGTGGACAGCCCATGCCTTCAGGTGTAGTGTTGCACTTTGCGCTGCCCTCCATCAGCCAATCCTCATTGTCCACGGCACTCACTTCGTGCGCCCCCATCGGTCCGGCTGGTTCTTCCGCCGCGGTGAAGGTGCGTGATTTGCAGAGCCGCTGTCGCGCTGTCCGCGACCGGGTACGAGGTGCGGGTGTTGACCGGGCACGTGACCGAACCGCCCGCCCGTCAGGCCTGTGGAAGGACTCTCCTTGGCTGCCTCGCGCACTGCGACGACATCGAAACTCACAACGGCGAAGACGGCATCGGGCCGCCTCTCGTTCGCGAAGATCCGCGAACCGCTGGAAATGCCCGATCTGTTGGCTCCCCAGACCGAGAGCTTCGACTGGCTGCTCGGTAACGAGCGCTGGCAGGAGCGGGTCGCCGCGGCCAAGGCCGCCGGCAAGGCCGAGGTCAACGACCGTTCCGGTCTGGAGGACATCTTCGAGGAGATCTCTCCGATCGAGGACTTCGCCGAGACCATGAGCCTGTCGTTCCGCGACCACCGCTTCGAAGAGGTCAAGTACTCCATCGAGGAGTGCCGCGAACGTGACATGACGTACGCCGCGCCGCTCTTCGTCACCGCGGAGTTCATGAACAACACCACCGGTGAGATCAAGAGCCAGACCGTCTTCATGGGCGACTTCCCGCTCATGACCGGCCGCGGCACCTTCATCATCAACGGCACCGAGCGTGTCGTCGTCTCCCAGCTGGTGCGTAGCCCGGGTGTCTACTTCGAGCGCAACCTGGACAAGACCTCCGACAAGGACGTCTATACCGCGAAGATCATCCCCAGCCGCGGTGCGTGGCTGGAGTTCGAGATCGACAAGCGCGACCAGGTCGGCGTCCGCGTCGACCGCAAGCGCAAGCAGTCGGTCACGGTCCTGCTGAAGGCCCTCGGCTGGAGCGAGGCCCAGATCCTGGAGACCTTCGGCCAGTACGACTCCATGCGCGGGACGCTGGAGAAGGACCACACCACCACCCAGGACGAAGCCCTCCTGGACATCTACCGCAAGCTGCGTCCGGGCGAGCCGCCCACCCGCGAGGCTGCCCAGAACCTGCTGGACAACCTGTACTTCAACGGCAAGCGCTACGACCTGGCCAAGGTCGGCCGTTACAAGGTCGACAAGAAGCTCGGCCTCGACGTCGAGCTCAACACCTCGACGCTGTCGGTCGACGACATCGTGGCCACCATCAAGTACCTGGTCGCGCTGCACGCCGGCGAGACCGAGATGACCGGCACCCGTGAGGGCAACGATGTCACGCTGCCCGTCGAGGTCGACGACATCGACCACTTCGGCAACCGTCGACTGCGCAACGTCGGTGAGCTCATCCAGAACCAGGTCCGCACGGGCCTGTCGCGGATGGAGCGCGTCGTCCGCGAGCGGATGACCACCCAGGACGTCGAGGCGATCACCCCGCAGACCCTGATCAACATCCGCCCCGTGGTGGCCTCGATCAAGGAGTTCTTCGGGACCAGCCAGCTGAGCCAGTTCATGGACCAGAACAACCCGCTCGCGGGCCTGACGCACAAGCGTCGGCTGTCCGCGCTGGGCCCGGGTGGTCTCTCCCGTGACCGCGCCGGCATGGACGTGCGCGACGTGCACCCCAGCCACTACGGCCGGATGTGCCCGATCGAGACCCCTGAAGGCCCGAACATCGGCCTGATCGGCTCGCTCGCGTCGTACGGGCGGATCAACCCGTTCGGTTTCATCGAGACGCCGTACCGCAAGGTGACCGAG
Organism: Allobranchiibius sp. CTAmp26; assembly: GCF_017565405.1. Lineage (GTDB taxonomy): Bacteria > Actinomycetota > Actinomycetes > Actinomycetales > Dermatophilaceae > Allobranchiibius. The sequence continues at coordinate 68,713 of NZ_JAGEKR010000013.1, read as the reverse complement.
GGTCGGGTCACCGACGAGGTCGTCTACCTGTCCGCGGACGAGGAGGACAAGTTCGTCATCGCGCAGGCCAACGCGGCACTGACCGATGACGGCACGTTCGCCGAGGAGCGCGTGCTCGGCCGCACCAAGGGCGGCGAGGCCAGCGACGTACCGGCCGGCGAGGTCGACTACATGGACGTGTCCGCACGCCAGATGGTGTCCGCGTCGACCGCTCTGATCCCGTTCCTGGAGCACGACGACGCCAACCGCGCCCTGATGGGTGCGGCCATGCAGCGTCAGGCCGTGCCGCTGGTCCGCTCCGAGGCGCCGCTCGTCGGCACCGGCATGGAGTACCGCGCGGCACTGGACTCCGGTGACGTGGTCCGCGCCGAGAAGGCCGGTGTGGTCCAGGCGGTCTCCGCCGATCTGGTGAACGTCATGAACGACGACGGCACCTACTCGACGTACAAGATCGCCAAGTTCACCCGCTCCAACGCGGGCACCTGCTACAACCAGCGCGTCGTGGTCACCGAGGGTGACCGCCTCGAGGCCGGTGGCGTCATCGCCGACGGTCCCGCGACCGACGGCGGCGAGATGGCCCTCGGGAAGAACCTGCTCGTGGCGTTCATGCCCTGGGAGGGTTACAACTTCGAGGACGCGATCATCCTCAGCCAGCGTCTCGTGCAGGACGACGTGCTCTCCTCGATCCACATCGAGGAGCACGAGATCGATGCTCGCGACACCAAGCTGGGCCCGGAGGAGATCACCCGCGACATCCCCAACGTCGCCGAGGAGGTCCTCGCCGACCTGGACGAGCGCGGCATCATCCGCATCGGTGCCGAGGTGCGCGACGGCGACCTGCTGGTCGGCAAGGTCACGCCTAAGGGCGAGACCGAGCTGACCCCGGAGGAGCGCCTGCTCCGCGCGATCTTCGGTGAGAAGGCACGCGAGGTCCGTGACACGTCGATGAAGGTCCCGCACGGCGAGACCGGCACGATCATCGGCGTCAAGGTGTTCGACCGCGAGGAGGGTGACGAGCTGCCGCCGGGTGTGAACCAGCTGGTGCGCATCTACGTCGCCAACAAGCGCAAGATCACCGACGGCGACAAGCTCGCCGGTCGGCACGGCAACAAGGGCGTCATCTCCAAGATCCTGCCCGTCGAGGACATGCCGTTCCTGGAGGACGGCACGCCGGTCGACGTCGTGCTCAACCCGCACGGTGTCCCGCGCCGGATGAACCTCGGGCAGATCCTGGAGTTGCACCTGGGTTGGGCCGCCAGCCGTGGATGGGACATCGCCGAGAACACCGGCGACACCTCGTTCAAGTCCGAGATCGCCGCCGACGCGCACCAGGCCCCGCCCGGTTCCCGCGTGGCGACCCCGGTCTTCGACGGTGCGTCCGAGGGCGTCATCACCGGACTGCTGGACTCCACGCGCCCCACGCGGGACGGCAAGCGACTGGTCGGCGCGTCCGGCAAGACGCAGCTGTTCGACGGTCGCTCCGGCGAGCCGTTCCCGGAGCCGGTCTCGGTCGGTTACATGTACATCCTGAAGCTGCACCACCTGGTGGACGACAAGATCCACGCCCGTTCCACCGGCCCGTACTCGATGATCACCCAGCAGCCGCTCGGTGGTAAGGCGCAGTTCGGTGGTCAGCGGTTCGGTGAGATGGAGGTCTGGGCGCTCGAGGCCTACGGCGCGGCGTACGCGCTGCAGGAGCTGCTCACCATCAAGTCCGATGACGTGATCGGTCGGGTGAAGGTCTACGAGGCCATCGTCAAGGGCGAGAACATCCCGGAGCCGGGCATCCCGGAGTCCTTCAAGGTGCTCATCAAGGAGATGCAGTCGTTGTGTCTCAACGTCGAGGTCCTGAGCAGCGATGGTCAGATCATCGACCTGCGCGACTCCGACCAGGAGGTCTTCCGCGCGGCGGAGGAGCTCGGTATCGACCTGTCGCGCCGCGAGCCCAGCAGCGTCGAAGAGGTCTGATCCACATCCGTACGGCGGCGCGTGCACCGCGCCGCCGTACGGGGACCGCTCTTCATCTCCTGACTAGCTAGAAACAAACGAAAGAAGGACAGCAACTGTGCTGGACGTCAACTTCTTCGACGAGATCCGCATCGGTCTCGCAACTGCCGAGGACATTCGCCAGTGGAGCCACGGCGAGGTCAAGAAGCCCGAGACCATCAACTACCGCACCCTGAAGCCGGAGAAGGACGGACTCTTCTGCGAGAAGATCTTCGGTCCGACCCGTGACTGGGAGTGCTACTGCGGCAAGTACAAGCGGGTGCGCTTCAAGGGCATCATCTGCGAGCGCTGCGGTGTCGAGGTCACCCGCTCCGCCGTACGCCGTGAGCGGATGGGCCACATCGAGCTCGCCGCCCCCGTGACGCACATCTGGTACTTCAAGGGCGTCCCGAGCCGCCTCGGCTACCTGCTCGACCTTGCTCCGAAGGACCTGGAGAAGGTCATCTACTTCGCCGCCTACATGATCACCTCGGTGGACGTGGACCAGCGGCACGCCGACCTGCCCTCTTTGGAGGCGCAGATCGAGGTGGAGAAGAAGGAGCTGGAGAACCGTCGCGACAACGACGTGAACACCCGCGCCGCCAAGCTCGAGTCCGACCTCGCCGAGCTGGAGAAGGAGGGCGCCAAGGCTGACGCCCGCCGCAAGGTGCGCGAGTCCGCCGAGCGCGAGATGAACCAGATCCGCAAGCGCTCGGACCTGCAGATCGAGCGCCTCACGCAGGTGTGGGACCGCTTCAAGAACCTCAAGGTCCAGGACCTCGAGGGCGATGAGGTCCTCTACCGCGAGATGCGGACCCGTTTCGGTCTGTACTTCGAGGGCGGCATGGGCGCCCAGGCGCTGCAGAAGCGCCTGGAGACCTTCGACCTCGTCGCCGAGGCCGAGTCGCTGCGCGAGACGATCGCGACCGGCAAGGGCCAGCGCAAGACCCGTGCCCTGAAGCGACTGCGCGTCGTCATGGCGTTCATCCAGACCAAGAACAGCCCTGTCGGCATGGTGCTGGACTGCGTCCCGGTGATCCCGCCGGACCTGCGCCCGATGGTGCAGCTGGACGGTGGCCGCTTCGCGACCTCCGACCTGAACGACCTCTACCGTCGCGTCATCAACCGCAACAACCGCCTCAAGCGTCTGCTCGACCTCGGCGCACCCGAGATCATCGTGAACAACGAGAAGCGGATGCTGCAGGAGGCCGTCGACAGCCTCTTCGACAACGGTCGTCGTGGTCGCCCGGTCACGGGCCCCGGCAACCGTCCGCTGAAGTCGCTGTCCGACATGCTGAAGGGCAAGCAGGGCCGCTTCCGCCAGAACCTGCTGGGCAAGCGCGTCGACTACTCCGGCCGTTCGGTCATCGTGGTCGGCCCGCAGTTGAAGCTGCACCAGTGCGGCCTGCCCAAGCAGATGGCCCTGGAGCTGTTCAAGCCGTTCGTGATGAAGCGTCTGGTCGACCTGGACCACGCGCAGAACATCAAGTCCGCCAAGCGGATGGTCGAGCGGGCGCGTCCGGTGGTCTGGGATGTCCTCGAAGAGGTCATCACCGAGCACCCGGTCCTGTTGAACCGTGCGCCCACGCTGCACCGCCTCGGCATCCAGGCCTTCGAGCCGCAGCTGGTCGAGGGCAAGGCCGTGCAGATCCACCCGTTGGTCTGCACCGCGTTCAACGCTGACTTCGACGGTGACCAGATGGCGGTCCACGTGCCGCTGTCGACCGAGGCGCAGGCCGAGGCCCGCATCCTCATGCTGTCGAGCAACAACGTGTTGAAGCCCTCCGACGGTCGTCCCGTGACCATGCCCAGCCAGGACATGATCACCGGCATCTTCTTCCTCACCTCCGGTGAGGGACGGGTGACGGTGGGCGAGGGCGACGACGAGCAGCTGCGCTCGTTCGGCACCGCCGCCGAGGCGCGGATGGCGTTGGACCGTGGCGAGATCAAGCTCGGCTCGACGGTCCGGATCCGGCTCACCGACCAGGTGCCGCCGACCGGTCACGCGCTGCCCGAAGGCGCCGTCGCCGACGAGCTCGGTCGCATCTCCAGCCTCACGCTGGAGACGACTCTCGGTCGGGTGCTCTTCAACGAGACGCTGCCCGAGGACTACCCCTTCCTCAACACCGCGATCGACAAGAAGGCGTTGTCGACGGTCGTGAACGACCTGGCCGAGCGTTACCCCAAGGCCCAGGTCGCCGCGTCCCTGGACGCGTTGAAGGAAGCCGGTTTCTACTGGGCCACCCGGTCCGGCTGCACCGTGGCCATCTCCGACGTTCAGACCCCCGGCCGCAAGCTGGAGATCCTGAGCGGTTACGAGGGCAAGGCCGCCAAGGTGCAGGGCCAGTACGAGCGTGGTCTGATCACCGACGACGAGCGTCGTCAGGAGCTCATCGAGATCTGGACCCAGGCCACCAACGAGGTCGCTGCAGAGATGCAGTCCAACTTCGACCCGAAGAACCCCATCTTCCGGATGGTGTCCTCGGGTGCCGGTGGTAACTGGCACCAGGTCCGGCAGATCGCCGGCGCGCGTGGCCTGATGGCCAACCCGAAGGGCGAGATCATCCCGCGCCCGATCAAGTCCAACTTCCGTGAAGGCCTGTCCGTGCTGGAGTTCTTCATCTCCACGCACGGTGCCCGTAAGGGTCTGGCCGACACCGCGCTGCGTACTGCCGACTCCGGGTACCTCACCCGTCGTCTGGTGGACGTCAGCCAGGACGTGATCATCCGCGAGGACGACTGCGGCACCGACCGTGGTCTGACCCTGCCGGTGGCCCAGCGGGCAGCCGACGGTTCGTTGGTCGAGCACGACGACGTGGAGACCTCGGTCTACGCTCGTACGCTCGCCACGGACGTGGAGTCCGGTGGTGAGGTGCTGGCAGCTGCCGGCTCCGACCTCGGCGACGTCAACCTGGACCGGCTGCTCGCGGCCGGCGTGGAGAACGTCAAGGTCCGCTCGGTGCTCACCTGTGAGTCCCGCGTCGGCACCTGCGCCAAGTGCTACGGACGGTCGCTCGCGACCGGCAAGCTGGTCGACATCGGTGAGGCGGTCGGCATCATCGCCGCCCAGTCCATCGGTGAGCCCGGCACCCAGCTGACGATGCGCACGTTCCACACCGGTGGCGCCGCGGGTGATGACATCACCCAGGGTCTGCCCCGCGTCGTGGAGCTGTTCGAAGCGCGTACGCCGAAGGGTGTCGCCCCGATCGCCGAGGCCGCAGGCCGCGTGCAGATCGAGGAGACCGACAAGGCCCGCCGCATCCTGCTGACCCCGGACGACGGCTCGGAAGAGCACGCCTACCCGGTCAGCAAGCGTGCCCGGGTCCTGATCTCCGATGGCGACCACGTCGAGGTCGGTGCGCTGCTCGTGCAGGGTGCCATCGACCCCAAGCAGGTGCTGCGCATCCTCGGCCCCCGTGCGGTGCAGAAGCACCTGGTGGACGAGGTGCAGAGCGTCTACCGCCAGCAGGGTGTCTCGATCCACGACAAGCACATCGAGGTCATCGTGCGGCAGATGCTGCGCCGGATCACGATCATCGAGGCCGGCGACACCGATCTGCTCCCCGGCGAGCTGGCCGAGCGTGGCCGGTTCGAGGACAGCTCGCGGCGCACCGTCGCCGAGGGTGGCCGTCCGGCGTCGGGTCGTCCCGACCTCCTGGGCATCACCAAGGCGTCGCTCGCGACCGACTCGTGGCTCTCGGCGGCCTCCTTCCAGGAGACCACCCGGGTGCTCACCGAGGCGGCCATGCACGCCAAGAGCGACCCGCTGCTGGGGCTGAAGGAGAACGTCATCCTCGGCAAGCTCATCCCCGCCGGCACCGGCCTGACGCGTTACCGCAACGTGAAGGTCGAGCCGACCGAGGAGGCCAAGGCCGCGCTGTACGCGCTGCCGGACTACCAGAGCTACGACTACCCGAACTTCGGTCCGGGATCGGGCGAGGCGGTCCGTCTCGACGACGCGTCACTCGGGCTCGACTGACCGACGTACCACAAGGAACGGCCCCACGAACCGCGAGGTTCGTGGGGCCGTTCTCTGTCACCCGAGAGGGGAGTACCGGGTTCTCGCCCGTGCGGACACCTGCCTACGCCCGTAGCGGTCCTCCGGCAGACCGGACGGGCAGCGGTCAGCCGGTGGGGCGGTTCAGCTGCCAGGCGCTCGCGCTGGAATCGCGGAAGCGGAGCGTCGCGTACGGGGCGAGGGTCGCGGCGTGCCGGATGGTGTTCTCCTCATAGACCCAGCGCACCCCCTTGTCCCACAGCTGGCGTGCGGCCGATGCCGACGGGTGGGTGTAGAAGCCGTCGTTCAGCGCGAGCAGCTGCGGGTGCCAGTAGTTGACGGTGACCGAGCTGCGCCCCTTCGTCGCCAGACGCGTCGCCGTGTTCGTCGCCGTCCACCCCTCGATCAACGCCTGCCGCTCGCTGTAGGCGGTGACCAGCCAGCGCCGACTGTCGCAGTTGTAGGGGCGGGTCGGGCGTACGCAGTGCCGGTTGGTCATCACCAGGTCCTCGACGCCCGAATGCGCGCCGATGTAGGAGGCAGCGGCGATCTGGCCGTTGGTGCTGGCGGTCGCGGCCTTGACGCTCACGTGGCGATCGATCTGCGGGATCGTGGTGGCGGCGAGCCTTTGGTCGAACGCCACCGGCCCGGACAGCACAACGGCGCCCGCCAGGGCTCCCAACCCGATCTGTCGCGCGCGGGAGCGATCGGTGGCGCGGGTGAGCACGACGGCCAGGACGCCCACCGCGACCAGCACGATCAGGCCGAGCACCAGGGACTCCTCGAGCCTGCGGAAGGTGTGCCGCTTCAACGGTCCGACCATGAGGGTCGGCAGCATCGTGAAGCACAGGGCCCCGATGCCGGCCGACGCGATCAGCAGCGCCCGGCCCCGAGCGGTGAGGGCGCGAAGCACCCGCTCGGCGCCGATGGCGGACGCGATGCAGGCCAGGGGCAGGGCGGTGAACAGGAAGTACCCCTGGCTCCGGCCGGGGTGGGAGAACAACCCGACGGCAGCCGCCCCGGCGATCGCGGCGCCGAGCAGCACCCAGATGACCGGGTCACGGCGTTCCTCGCGGCGCCAGAGGACCGCGGCCCCCAGGAGCGCCGGCCCCAGCCCGATCAGGATGGTGACTCCCGAGACGAAGCGCTGCTGGAAGTAGGTCGGGACTCCGCCCAGCGGTCCCGCGAGCCGGGTCTGTTCGGCCGACGCCCCCACTCCGAATTGCAGTCCGGACGCGGATCCGTGGAACACGATGGCCAGCGTGGCCACCAGCGCCACCGCCATCATCGCCAGGTCGAGGACCAGGTGCAGTGCCAGGGGGCGCCGCCAAATCAACATCGCGAGCAGCGCCAGAGCGACCCCGGCGATCACGACGGGTGCCGTGGAGCCCTTGGTGCCGGTCGCGATCACGGTCAGGATCGGCACCATCACCACGGCGCCGCGCCGCGCCTCTCCTCGCCAGCGCATCGCGAGCACAGCCACGAGGGCCATCAGTGTCGGGACGCTGAGACCGAGCGTGGGCGACTCCGGGCTGATCATCACGTTGATCTCGACCATTCGCACCGGGGACGTCTGGCCGGCGAGGGATGCGAGGGCGACCGCGCCCAGTGCGATGCCGGGGCTGCGGGTCAGGCGAAGGGCCAGCGCCGCCACACAGCTCACCGAGACGATGGGCATGATCGCGGGCAGGAAACGCATCAGCACGCTGTCCAGGGGAACGCCGCTGGAGGCCGTGACCTGGGCGATCCAGGCGTGCGCGAACCACTGGTAGCCCAGGTTCTCCCCGATGACCGTCGGCCACGCCGCGGGGCCGCGCTCGAGCAGCTCGGACGACAGCGCGAGGTGCAGGTAGGTGTCGACGTGGGGCTGACCCACGCCGTAGGTCCAGTGCGGCTGGTTGGCCCGGAAGTAGGCGATCAGGCCGGGGAGGGTGGACGCCGAGAGCGCCGCGAGGCCCGCACCGAGCCACCACGGCAGCGGCGCGCAGCGGGCCTGCACGATCCGGGCACGTGTCACGGGGACGACCGCCAGGGCGACGACCACGAGCAGTGGCAGCACGAGGGCGATCCACCGCTGGTGGCTGTATCCGGCGATGGTCTGGGTGGGCACGACGACGGCGATGCCCATGGCGAAGCCCATCGCCAGGTCCTCCAGCAGCCAGCCGTCCCGCGGGCGGATGCACCGCCACAGCATCACGCCGGGCAGCAGCTGGGTGACGGCCACGGTGAGGAGGGCACGGACGACGTACGACCCGGAGAGGCCGTAGACGGACGCGTACCCCAGGTAGAGCGCGGTCGCGAGCAGGAGCACCCAGTAGCCGCCGGCGTGGCGAGCGGTGTCCAGGGACGGGCGACGGAGGGTGGGCATGGTGTGGGTCGCAGGCACGAGCGACACCGTAGCTGGGCTACCTGCGGCCCTGTGGGCTACGGTGCGGCACGGGGATCGGGCCGGACCAGCCGGCCACCTGAGGTCGTCGGGAAGGACATCGTGACCCAGCAGGACGACGTGCCGAGCGACGGCACCGGGCCAGGCAACTACCAGCCCGGCTACTTCGAGACCCGCCTGGCACCCAATCCCGCCCGCTCGGACATCTGGCGGCACCTGGGGGGGTACTTCCAGCGGTGGTTCGGACCCGACTCCGCAGTGCTCGAGCTGGGCGCGGGCTGGTGCGACTTCTCCAACGCCATCACCGCCGGGCGGGTGGTCGCCATGGACCTGGACGACACGGTCCGGCGCAATGCGGCGCCGCAGGTCGAGGCGGTCGTCGGGGACTGCACCGATCTGTCCCGGTTCGAGGAGGACTCCTTCGACGTCGTGTTCGCCTCGAACCTGCTGGAGCACCTCGAGCGGGCCGACACCAATCGCCTGGTGGACGGTGTCCTGCGTGTGCTGCGCCCCGGCGGTCGGTTGATCCTGATGCAGCCCAACTTCCGGTTGGCGCCGCGCCGCTACTTCGACGACTACACGCACGTCGCGATCTTCACCGACCAGTCGCTGAGCGACTACCTGACCTCCCGCGGTCTGCGGGTGGAACTGGTCAAACCGCGCTTCATGCCGTTGACGATGAAGTCGTCCGGCGCCCGCCTCTCGTTCCTGGTGCCGTGGTATCTCGCGTCACCGATCAAGCCGCTGGCCGGTCAGATGCTCGTCGTCGCCAGCCGACCCAAGGAGTGAACATGCCCAGCAATCCCACCCTCACGGTGGTGCTGCCCACGTACAACGAGAAGGACAGCATCGCCGCGTGCATCACGGCGTTCGAAGCGATGCCCGAGGTCGACGAGGTGCTCGTCGTCAACAACAACGCCGCCGCCGGCACCTCCGAGGAGGTCGCGACGACCGGTGCCCGGGAGGTCCACGAGGCACGGCAGGGCTACGGCGCCGCGATCCAGCGGGGTCTGCGCGAGGCGCGTACGGACCTGATCGCGGTCTGCGAGCCGGACGGCACCTTCGACCCCACCGACCTGCGCAAGCTGTTGGCGTTCATGCCCGAGTGCGGCTTCGTGGTCGGGTCGCGCACCGTCTCGGAGTTCATCTGGGACGGCGCCAACATGGGCTGGTTCCTCAAGTGGGGCAACTGGGGCGTCGCCAAGTGGGTGGAGGCGCTCTACAACACGACCAGCCTGTCCGACGTGGGATGCACCTTCCGCGTCATGACGCGGGCCCACGCCGACCACCTGTTGGAGCACTCCACGCTCGACGGCTCGGCGTACGGGCTGGAGATGCTGCTGCTCACCGCCAAGAGCGGCACCAAGATGGTGCAGGTGCCCGTCAACTACCACCCGCGGGTGGGGGAGTCCTCGGTCACCGGCGAGCTGCGCAAGACCATCCCCCTCGGGTTGGAGATGTTCGCGATGAGCGGTCGGATGCGGTTCGCGCACCCCAAGCGGGTACGCCGCGCTCAGACCTCGTCCTCGTCCGCGTCCTCGTAGGCAGCGGTGAACGGCTCGCCGTTCTGCGAGACGAACACGTGGTGTTTGTAGGCCCAGAACCGGAAACCGGTGGCCAGCACCAGTCCGATGCCGTTGCCGCTGACGTTGTCGGCGAGCTGCGAGCGGTAGCCCAGCACGTAGTGCGACACGGCCAGGCAGGCGGCCGCGATCGCGATCCCGATGATCGACACCACGGCGAACAGTAGGAACTCGTGATGCATCCGCTCCCGTCGGGTGTGCCGGAAGGTCCAGTAGCGGTTGCCGAGCCAGGCCACGATCACCCCGGCCACGCTGGAGATCACCTTCGCGGAGATCGGGTACGCGTGCAGGGGCCCCGGGCCTTCGATGCGCAGCAGGTTGAACCCGCCGACATCGGCGACGAAACCGGCGATTCCGACGACGCCGAATCGGAACGCCTGGCGCAGCCCGCTGCCGTTATGCGGGGCTGCGGGGGCGCTGACGGTCGCCTCATGGGTGGACATCGACAACTTCCGACGGTGGGATGACGAACCTGCTAGGACACTACCAACGGATGATCCACGGTCCGCGCGCCCACGCAGCGGGCGCTCATGAAAGTAGCCGTACCCTGACCCGGTGATCCGGCGCTGGCTGACTGTGTGCGTGCTGGTGTTCGCATCCGGTCTGGGCGGGCTCTTGCTCACCTCGCTGCTCACCCACCGACCCGCGTTGCAGCAGATCTCCCAACCGGGTCCGATCGTGGTCATCCGGGTGCCGCTGCTGGACTGGAACTCCACCTCCAGCTCGGCGAATCCCACGCTGTACTCCCTGGCCCGCAAGGGAGCGGTCGGCGACCTGCTCACCCGGGCCGTGTCGGGCCACAGTTGCACCGGCGACGGCTGGATGACTCTGTCCGCCGGCACCCGCACGGCGGTCGGGGGACTCGCCCACGAGACGCTCCCGGGTCACAAGGTGGATCGCTGTCCCGGGATCCAGACGCCGTTCCGGACCAGCGCGACCACGGGGTACTACCCCGAATGGCCCACCTGGCGGGCGACAGCGCTCTCCCGCAGTCCGAAGGCCGACATCGGTCGGCTCGCGTCCACGGCGATGCAGCACCACGAGTGTGTGAGCGCCGTCGGTGGGGGTGCGGCGCTCGCCGCGTCGGACCGGCAGGGCGAGGTCGCGCACTACGCGTCCGGACTGGCCGACGCCGACTTCTCGACCTGCCCCATCACGCTGGTGAGCCTGGTCAGTACGAACGACAAGGATCTGCGGGCTGCCGTCGCGAAGGTGCCGGCCGACGCCACGCTGGTGGTGGCCGCGCTCGGGGACGACGCGTCGCCGGAGCACCTGCGATCCGTCGTGATCACCGGCCCGGGTGTCCCGCACGGTCGCCTGACGTCGCTGAACACCCGCCAGATCGGGATGATCGGCATCGTCGACCTGACGGCGTTGATCCTGCACCGCTACGGCAGCGCGGCGCCGACCCTGCCCGAGGCCAGGGTCCCGTCCGTCGAACCGAGCAGCAGCGTCTACGGCCCGGTCACGCTGGCACGCGACCTCGGGCAGGAGTTGGCCGTGCAGCACTCCGTGTTGCGCAGCTTCTTCCCGCGGGCCCTAGTCATCGGTGCGGTGGTGGTCGCGCTCGGCGTGCTGCTGTGGCGACTGCAGGTACGGCGCATCCGGCGCGGCGAGCAGCCGCTCGTGGCGAGCTCGTTGCTGCGGGCGGGTATCGGCGTCACCGCAGGGGCGCTGGCGTCGTTGCCGGCAGCGACGTTCCTGATCGGGGTCTTCCCCTGGTACCGCTCGGGACACCCCGGCTTCGCGCTCACCGGCGGTGTGCTGCTCATCGCCGTCGCCATCTCGGTGCTCGCACTTACCGGGCCGTGGCGACGCCACCGGGCCGGCCCCCTCCTCGTCGTCCTGGCGATCACCGGGTACACCGTGCTCGACGACACGATGCACGGTTCCCGGCTGCAGCTGACCTCCATGATGGGACTGCAACCCCTGTACGGCGGGCGCTACTACGGGATGGGCAACGTCGGCTACGCGATGCTCGCCACGAGCGCCCTGCTCATCGCTGCGCTGCTCGCGGACCCTCTGATCAGAGCGGGCCGCCGCGACCTGGCCGCCGCGACGGTGGTGCTCGTCGCGATACCCGCGATCCTGGTCGACGGTTCGCCCGCTTGGGGCGCCGACGCCGGCGGGCCCGTCGCGATGATCCCGGCGTTCGCCTATCTCGCGCTCAACGCCTCGGGACTGCGCGTGACGTGGCAGCGGGTCGCCCTGATCGGCGGGTCCACCGGGCTCGTGGTCGCCGGGCTGGCCGTCCTGGACTATCTGCGTCCGGCGCAGTACCGCACTCACCTCGGCGACTTCGTGGCCGGCCTGCGCAACCACGGGCAGGCGGGCGGCCTGGGCAGGATCGGCCAGCTCAACGCGCAGATGCTCACTTCGGGCCCGCTCACCCTGCTGGTGCCGCTCCTGCTCGTGGTCGCCATCGTCGTGCTGGTCGCCCCGAGCCGGCGTTTCAGCCGGCCGGTCGCCCGGCTGTGGGCGCCGATCCCCTTCCTCGGCAACGGACTGGTCGCCGCGGTCATCTGCTGGGTCCTCGGCTTCTTCGCCAACGACTCCGGCACCGGGATCCCGCCCATCGGCATGCTGATCGTGGTACCGCTGCTCGTGGTCCTCGCGGCGACCGTCTCCTCGCGTGAGCCGGCGCCGCGCGGCGCGCCCATCCCAGGGGTCTCGTCGCGCCTGCTGCGCCGCCGTGAGTCGTGAGTCGGCACTGAGCTCGACGGCGGGGATTGCGCCGCGGGAACGGCGTCCGGGTGGATTTGGAGCGGTATCGCCCGCCCGGTAGACTTGAGGACTGTGCGTGGCCATGCCCTGCGCTCGTTCGATCGGTACTGCGCGGCACATGGGAACAACCACGTGCGGATGTGCGCTGTATAGGTCGTCCGTGGTGCATCAGACCGCGATACACGCCCTCGCCGGGCAGCCTGGTCAGACCGTGTCGATTCGTCACGAGACGCCGGGAAGTGCGGGGGAGGGCTCCGGCGTACGCCGTTCCGACACACCCGAGTGCGGGGGTCGGATGCAGGCGGCGTCGGCAATCCAAGGAATCGTCCGGGCACGAGTCCGGGCGAACGACAAGACACGAAACAGACGGAGACAACAGGTTGCCTACCATCAACCAGCTCGTCCGTAAGGGTCGGCAGGACAAGGCCACGAAGGTCTCGACGCCGGCACTGAAGGGCAGCCCCCAGCGGCGCGGTGTGTGCACCCGCGTCTACACCACGACCCCCAAGAAGCCGAACTCGGCGCTGCGCAAGGTGGCCCGCGTGAAGCTCACCTCCGGCATCGAGGTCACGGCCTACATCCCCGGCGTCGGCCACAACCTGCAGGAGCACTCGATCGTGCTCGTCCGCGGCGGTCGCGTGAAGGACCTGCCCGGCGTGCGATACAAGATCGTCCGCGGCTCGCTGGACACCCAGGGTGTCCGCAGCCGTCAGCAGGCTCGTTCCAAGTACGGCGCGAAGAGGGAGAAGAAGTAATGCCACGTAAGGGTCCCGCCCCGAAGCGCCCCCTCGTCATCGACCCGGTCTACGGGTCGCCGCTGGTCACCCAGCTGATCAACAAGATCCTGCTGGACGGCAAGAAGTCCGTCGCCGAGCGCATCGTGTACGGCGCCCTCGAGGGCACCCGTGAGAAGACCGGCACCGATCCGGTCGTCACGCTGAAGCGCGCGCTGGAGAACATCAAGCCGAGCCTCGAGGTCAAGAGCCGCCGCGTCGGTGGTGCGACTTACCAGGTGCCGATCGAGGTCAAGCCCGGCCGCGGGACGACCCTGTCGTTGCGTTGGCTGGTCGGCTACTCCCGGCAGCGCCGCGAGAAGACGATGACCGAGCGACTGATGAACGAGATCCTCGACGCGAGCAACGGCCTGGGTGCCGCGGTCAAGCGTCGCGAGGACACCCACAAGATGGCCGAGTCCAACCGGGCCTTCGCGCACTACCGCTGGTGATCCACGGCTGACCCGTGCGGTCGCCGGCAGACCGGCGACCGCACGGACGCCGCACCACAACATTCGACGAGCGGATAAGGAACCACACCGTGGCACAGCAGGAAGTGCTGACCGACCTGAAGAAGGTCCGCAACATCGGCATCATGGCCCACATCGATGCCGGCAAGACCACGACCACCGAGCGCATCCTCTTCTACACCGGTATCAACTACAAGATTGGTGAGGTCCACGACGGCGCGGCCACGATGGACTGGATGGAGCAGGAGCAGGAGCGCGGCATCACGATCACGTCCGCCGCGACGACCTGTTTCTGGAAAGACAACCAGATCAACATCATCGACACCCCCGGGCACGTCGACTTCACCGTCGAGGTGGAGCGTTCGCTGCGCGTCCTGGACGGCGCCGTGGCCGTGTTCGACGGCAAGGAGGGCGTCGAGCCCCAGTCCGAGACCGTCTGGCGTCAGGCCGACAAGTACAAGGTCCCGCGCATCTGCTTCGTCAACAAGATGGACAAGATGGGCGCCGACTTCTACTACACGGTGCAGACCATCGTGGACCGCCTCGGTGCGACCCCGCTGGTCATCCAGCTGCCCATCGGCAGCGAGTCGGACTTCATCGGTGTCGTCGACCTGGTCCAGATGAAGGCCCTCGTATGGCGCGGTGAGACCAAGCTGGGCGAGGACTACGAGGTCGAGGACATCCCGGCCGACCTGCAGGAGAAGGCGGACGAGTACCGCACCCACCTCCTGGAGCGGGTCGCGGAGTCCGACGACGCCCTCATGGAGAAGTACCTCGGAGGCGAGGAACTGACCGAGGCGGAGCTGAAGGCGGGCATCCGGGCCATCACCATCGACGGCGAGGTCAACCCGGTGCTGTGTGGCACGGCGTTCAAGAACAAGGGCGTGCAGCCCATGCTCGACGCCGTCGTCGACTACCTGCCGAACCCGTTGGACGTCCCCCCGATGATCGGCCACAAGCCGGGCGACGAGGAGACCGAGATCGTCCGCAAGCCGAACACCGAGGAGCCGTTCTCGGCTCTGGCGTTCAAGGTGGCGACGCACCCGTTCTTCGGGACGCTGACCTATGTGCGGGTGTACTCCGGTCGGATGTCCACCGGTGGTCAGGTCATGAACACGACCAAGGGCCGCAAGGAGCGCGTCGGGAAGCTCTTCCAGATGCACTCCAACAAGGAGAACCCGGTCGAGACCGCCTCCGCGGGTCACATCTACGCGTTCATCGGACTGAAGGACACCACCACCGGTGACACCCTGTCCGACGTGAGCAGCCAGGTCGTCCTGGAGTCGATGACCTTCCCCGAGCCCGTCATCTCGGTGGCCATCGAGCCGAAGACGAAGGGCGACCAGGAGAAGCTCGGCACCGCGATCCAGAAGCTGGCGCAGGAGGACCCGACCTTCCAGGTCGAGCAGGACGAGGAGACCGGCCAGACCATCATCAAGGGCATGGGCGAGCTGCACCTCGACATCCTGGTCGACCGCATGAAGCGGGAGTTCCACGTCGAGGCGAACGTCGGCAAGCCCCAGGTGGCCTACCGCGAGACGATCCGCCGCAAGGTGGAGAAGCTGGACTACATCCACAAGAAGCAGACGGGTGGGTCCGGCCAGTTCGCGAAGGTCCAGGTCACGATCGAGCCCCTGGACACCGCCGAGGGCGAGCTCTACGAGTTCGACAACGCGGTGACCGGTGGTCGCATCCCGCGGGAGTACATCCCGTCGGTCGACCAGGGCATGCAGGAGGCCATGCAGCTCGGTGTCCTCGCCGGCTACCCGCTGGTGGGCATCAAGGCCACCCTGCTGGACGGCGCCTACCACGACGTCGACTCCTCGGAGATGGCGTTCAAGATCGCCGGATCCATGGTGCTGAAGGAAGCGGTCCGTCGGGCCGATCCTGCACTGCTGGAGCCGATGATGGCGGTCGAGGTCCGCACCCCGGAGGACTACATGGGTGACGTGATCGGCGACCTCAACTCCCGCCGTGGTCAGATCCAGGCCATGGAGGACATCAGCGGGGCCAAGATCGTGCGAGCGGTCGTGCCCCTCTCGGAGATGTTCGGGTACGTTGGCGACCTGCGGTCCAAGACCCAGGGTCGCGCCAACTACACGATGCAGTTCGACTCGTACGCCGAGGTTCCCAAGAACGTGGCGGAAGAGATCATCAAGAAGATCCGGGGCGAATGAGCTTCTCCCGTCGCGTCGCCTGCCTCGCAGGCGACGCGACGGGGTTCCTCAGGGACGGCACACGTCGTCATCCCACCAGCAGCAGAACACCATAAGGACGCCCCGGCGTCAGACCAACAGTTTTGAAGGAGTACCCAGTGGGTAAGGCCAAGTTCGAGCGCAGCAAGCCGCACCTCAACATCGGCACCATCGGTCACATCGACCACGGCAAGACGACGTTGACGGCCGCGATCTCCAAGGTGCTGCACGACAAGTTCCCGGACCTGAACGCGCAGTCCGCGTTCGACCAGATCGACAAGGCGCCGGAAGAGAAGCAGCGCGGTATCACGATCACCATCGCGCACATCGAGTACCAGACCGAGAAGCGTCACTACGCGCACGTCGACTGCCCCGGGCACGCCGACTACGTGAAGAACATGATCACCGGTGCCGCGCAGATGGACGGCGCCATCCTCGTCGTCGCCGCGACCGACGGTCCGATGCCGCAGACCAAGGAGCACGTGCTGCTCGCGCGTCAGGTCGGCGTCCCCTACATCGTCGTCGCGCTGAACAAGGCCGACATGGTCGACGACGAGGAGATCATGGAGCTCGTCGAGATGGAGGTCCGCGAACTGCTGTCCTCCTACGAGTTCCCCGGTGACGACCTCCCCGTCGTCAAGGTCTCCGCACTCAAGGCCCTCGAGGGCGACGAGGAGTGGGGCAAGAGCGTCCTGGAGCTCATGGACGCCGTGGACGAGAACATCCCGGAGCCGGTCCGCGACACCGAGAAGCCCTTCCTGATGCCCGTCGAGGACGTCTTCACGATCACCGGTCGTGGCACCGTCGTCACCGGTCGTATCGAGCGCGGCGTGCTGAAGATCAACGAGGAGGTCGAGATCGTCGGCCTCAACGAGGGCGCCGTCAAGACCACCGTCACCAGCATCGAGATGTTCAACAAGATGCTCGACACCGGTCAGGCCGGCGACAACGCCGCCCTGCTGCTGCGCGGCATCAAGCGCGAGGACGTGCAGCGCGGCCAGGTCATCGTGAAGCCGGGCACCACCACCCCGCACACGAACTTCGAGGCGAACGTCTACATCCTGTCCAAGGACGAGGGCGGCCGTCACACGCCGTTCTACGACAACTACCGCCCGCAGTTCTACTTCCGCACCACCGACGTCACCGGCGTCGTGAAGCTGCCGGAGGGCACCGAGATGGTCATGCCCGGTGACAACACCGAGATGTCCGTCGAGCTCATCGCGTCCATCGCGATGGACGAGGGTCTGCGGTTCGCCATCCGTGAGGGTGGCCGCACCGTGGGCGCGGGTCGCGTCACCAAGATCACCAAGTGATCGCCGCCTCCGCGAGGAGGTGAATCACCGGGAAGGCCCCGGTCCGCTTCGGCGGGCCGGGGCCTTCCTGTATGCCGCGATTGTCAGCGTGGACGTGGTGCTGACAACCGCGACGGCGTACGCCGGTTGTCCGCGTTTTCGTGTACCCGTCTGCACGAAAGTGCGGACAACCGAGAGGGTTACGCGCGGACGCGCAAGTGGGCGCGTTCGCCCTGGGTCCCGAACAGGCTGAGCACCTCGGTCGCCTGCGGGTCCGCGCTGGCGAACCAGTGCGGCACCCGGGTGTCGAACTCGGCGGCCTCGCCCGCCGCGAGCACCATGTCGCGGTCGCCGAGGACGAGCCGCAGGCGGCCGGACAGCACGTAGAGCCAGTCGAATCCGGCGTGCGTCTTCGGATCGGGCACCGCATTCGGCTGCGCCGGAGGCAACACGATCTTCCACGCCTGCGTACCGCCGGGACGCCGGCTGAGCGGGATGTGCGTCTGACCGTGTCGCCTCACCGGCCGCAGGTGAATGCGCGGGTCACCGGTCGCGGGCGCGCCGACCAGCTCATCGATCGGGACGGCGTACTCACGCGCGAGCGGCAGCAGCATCTCCAGCGTGGGCTTGCGGCGGCCGGACTCCAGCCGGGACAGGGTGCTCACCGAGATGCCGGTCACGGCCGCGATGTCGGCGAGCGTGGCGTGGCGTTGTTCGCGTACGGCGCGCAGCCGCGGCCCCACGCCGGTCAGCACCGACTCGATGTCGTCGTCCATGCGACCTGATGTTCGCACGTCGGTTGTCAGCAACTATCTGGTGCCCGCGCCAGTAACCCGCTGACAACCGGGCTGGGTCAGGAGACCTCGTTCAGCTTCCCGGTGGCCACGTCGAAGACGAAGCCGCGGATCTGGTCCTTGTGGGGGACGAACGGGCTGGCCTTGATGCGGGCGACCGACTGCCGCACGTCGCCCTCGAGGTCGCCGAACGCCTCGGCGGCCCACGCCGGGCGCACGCCGGTGTCCTTCTCGATCGAGGCCTTGAAGTCGTCGTCGGTGAAGGTGAGCATGCCGCAGTCGGTGTGGTGGATCAGGATGATCTCGGTCGTGCCGAGCAGCCGCTGGCTGATGGCCAGGGAGCGGATCTCGTCCTCGGTGATGACGCCGCCGGCGTTGCGAATGACGTGCGCCTCACCTTCGGCGATCCCCAGCGCGCCGTACACGTTGATCCGGGCGTCCATGCAGGCCACGACCGCGACGTGCTTGGCGGGCGGCAGCGGAAGCGGACCCTCGAAGTTCTCGGCGTACGCCGCGTTGTTGGCCAGGTACTCGTCGGTGACCGTCATGGTGGACCTTCCTGCTGCATAAGTGGATACATGAACGACCATAGCAAAGTGTTATCTACGGTGAGGTGAACTTCCGGCAGCGTCCGAGCCCTTGGGGCGAAGGTCGCCGCCCGCGATGAGACGGGGTCCATCGCGCCCCGGCGGCCCTGAGAGAATGCAGTCTCCGCCGCACCCGCACAGAAATGGTGAACCGCCGTGGCCCTGACCGACCTGTCGGCCGATGAACTCCGTGATTTCGCAGCGACCCAGCGCGCGGCGTACGACGACCTGGTCGGCAAGGGACTGACGCTGGACCTCACCCGTGGCAAGCCGAGCGCTGCCCAGCTGGACCTGTCCGAGGAGCTGCTGTCACTGCCCCGCGGTCACGTCGCGGCGGACGGCACGGACGTGCGCAACTACGGCGGTCTGACCGGTCTCGCCGAACTGCGGGCGATCTTCGCCGAGCTGCTCGGGGTCAGCGCCGGCCAGATCGTCGCGGGCGGCAACGCGAGCCTGACGATGATGTCCGACACGCTGCTCTACCACCTCTTCCACGGCGGCGTGGACTCCGAGAACCCCTGGGGTGTCGAGGAATCGGTGAAGTTCATCTGTCCGGTCCCCGGCTACGACCGGCATTTCTCGCTGCTCGAGCACTACGGCGTCGAGATGCTCACCGTGCCGATGACCCCCGACGGCCCGGACGTCGCCGCGGTGCGGGCGCTGGTCGCGGACGACCCGAGCATCAAGGGGATGTGGATCGTCCCGACGTACGCCAACCCCAGCGGCGCCGTGTGCACGCTGGAGGTCGCCTCCGCACTGGCCGCCATGGAGACGGCCGCACCGGACTTCAAGATCTTCTGGGACAACGCGTACGCGTTCCACCACCTCACCGACGACGAAGCCAAGAGCGCGGACATCCTGTCGCTCGCGGAGGTGTCGGGGCACCCGCACCGACCGATCGTCTTCGCCTCCACCTCGAAGATCACCTTCGCCGGGGCAGGTGTCGCCTTCCTGGCAGGGTCGGCCGAGACCATCGCCTGGTACACCGGCCACCTCGCGAAGAGCTCGATCGGGCCGGACAAGGTCAATCACCTGCGGCATGCGCAGTTCTTCGGCGACGCGGACGGCGTGCGCGCTCACATGCGATCGCACCGGGCGATCATCGCGCCCAAGTTCGAGGAGGTGCAGCGCGTGCTGCGGGAGCGCCTCGGCGGCCAGGACGTGGCGACCTGGAACACCCCGACCGGCGGGTACTTCGTCAGTCTCGACGTGCTCGACGGCACGGCGTCGCGGGTGGTGGAGCTCGCCAAGGCCGCCGGGGTGGCCCTCACGCCGGCCGGCGCGTCCTTCCCGTACGGCGACGACCCGCGCGACCGCAACATCCGGCTCGCGCCGACCATGCCTCCCCTGGAGGAGGTCACGCAGGCCATGCAGGCGGTGGCCACCTGTGTGCTCGTCGCGGCAGCGGAGAAGCTCGGCGCTTGAGGTGGACCGGTCTGCCCGGTCTGCCCGATGGGGTGGCCCGGCTGTGCGAGGGTGAGCCCCATGCCCATGGTCGATGCGACGCCGGTCTTCTTCCTCGCAGGAGGCACCGGGATCTCTGCCGAGACACTCGGGAACATGATCCTGCAGCAGTTCCCGACCGTCCGGTTCATCCGGCAGAAGGTCCCCTTCATCACCACGGTCGAGCACGCCGAGGAGGTGCTGGCCAACCTCGACGACGCCAAGACCGACGAGGTGATCCCGCTGGTGTTCTCTACCGTCGCCGACGAGGAACTGCGCGCGGTGCTGATGCGCACCGAATGCGCGTTTGTGGACCTCTTCGGATCGCAGCTCGACCTCGTCGAGCGGGTGCTGCATGTCAACGCGACCCGGGACTCCGGCAGCGCGCACGGTGTGGGGGATCCCCTGCAGTACGACGCCCGGATGAAGGCCGTCGAGTACGCGATCGAGCACGACGACGGTCAGAGCATGCGGGCGATCGACCGCGCCGACCTGATCCTCACGGCTCCCTCGCGGTGCGGCAAGACGCCGACCACGATGTACCTGGCGTTGCAGCACGGTCTGCTGGTGGCCAACTACCCCCTGGTCGAGGAGGACTTCGAGTCCACCGACCTGCCCCGCCCGATCCGGGCGCACGCCAAGAAGTGCTTCGGCATCCTGACCACCCCCACCCGGCTCTCGCAGGTGCGCGGCGAGCGCCGTCCCGGATCGGCGTACGCCTCGCTGACGCAGTGCAGTTACGAGCTGCGGCGTGCCGAGGCTATGTTTCGAGCACATCGGATCCCCAGCATCAACTCCGCCGCGATGTCGGTGGAGGAGATGGCCGCGGTGATCATGCAGACCCAGAAGCTGAACCGCGCTCACTGAGCGCCTTGTAGAAGAGGTACGCATGGCCAGCAGCAACATCGAATGGTTCGCCGATCTCGGGCTCGACGACGTCGACCGGGTGGGCGGCAAGAACGCGTCGCTGGGGGAGATGGTGAGCAACCTGGCCGACGCGGGGGTACGGGTGCCGGACGGCTTCGCGACCACGGCCGAGGCCTACCGGCGCTTCCTCGGTGAGACCGGCCTGGCCGACCGGATCAACGGCCTGCTGGACGACCTGGACGTCGACGACACCCGCGAGCTGGCGCGGGTGGGCGGGGAGATCCGGACCTCCGTGGAGGAGCAGGACTTCCCGAAGGACCTCGAGGACGACATCCGTACGGCGTACGAGAAGCTCGTCGGCGACGACGACGAACCGAGCTGGGCCGTGCGCTCTTCCGCGACCGCCGAGGACCTGCCGGACGCCTCGTTCGCCGGGCAGCAGGAGACCTTCCTCAACGTCAAGGGCATCGACAACGTCCTGCACGCCATCAAGCTGGTCTTCGCCTCGCTCTACAACGACCGGGCCATCTCCTACCGGGTGCACTCCGACTTCGACCACGCATCGGTCGCGCTGTCGGCGGGCGTGCAGAAGATGGTGCGCTCCGACATCGGCTCCTCTGGGGTGATGTTCACCATCGACACCGAGTCGGGTTTCTCCGACGCGGTGTTCATCACCTCCAGCTACGGGCTCGGGGAGGCCGTGGTGCAGGGCGCGGTCAACCCCGACGAGTTCTACGTCTACAAGCCGGCGTTGCGCGCGGGCAAGCCGGCCGTCCTCAAGCGCGGACTCGGCAGCAAGGCCACCAAGATGGTCTACACGAAGGACGCGACGGTCGGGAAGACCATCGAGTTCGTCGACGTGGACGAGAAGGAGCGCGGGCGCCTCAGCCTTACCGACGACGAGGTGCAGGAGCTGGCGACGCATGCCCTCAAGATCGAGGAGCACTACGGCCGCCCGATGGACATCGAGTGGGGCAAGGACGGCGTCGACGGCAAGTTGTACGTGCTGCAGGCCCGCCCGGAGACCGTGAAGTCGCGCCAGGCCGGCTCCACCCTGCAGCGCTACGTGATGGGTTCGCGCGGCGAGGTGATCATCGAGGGCCGCGCCATCGGGCAGAAGATCGGCGCCGGCAAGGTGCGGGTGCTGAGCTCGATGGAGGAGATGCACGACTTCGCCAAGGGCGACGTGCTCGTGGCCGACATGACCGACCCCGACTGGGAGCCGATCATGAAGCGCGCGTCGGCGATCGTCACCAACCGCGGCGGGCGCACCTGCCACGCGGCGATCATCGCCCGGGAGCTCGGCATCCCGGCGGTCGTCGGGACCGGCAGCGCGACCAAGGATCTGGCCGAGGGGCGCGAGGTCACCGTCTCCTGCTCCGAGGGCGACACCGGTTTCGTGTACGACGGCGAGCTCGACTTCGAGGTGAAGGAGACCGCCCTCGACGAGATGCCCGAGATCCCGGTGAAGCTGATGATGAACGTCGGCACGCCCGACCAGGCCTTCGAGTTCTCCCGGCTGCCGAACAAGGGCATCGGGCTCGCGCGGCTGGAGTTCATCATCAACCGCCAGATCGGCATCCACCCCAAGGCGCTGCTCGACTTCGACACGCTCGACGCGGACCTGAAAGGGCAGATCGCGCCGCTCATCTCGGCGTACGACAGTCCGCGCGAGTTCTTCGTCAAGCGGGTGGCCGAGGGCGTCTCGATGCTGGCGGCGGCGTTCGCCCCGGAGCCGGTGATCGTCCGGATGAGCGACTTCAAGTCCAACGAGTACGCCGGGCTGCTCGGTGGCGAGGCGTACGAACCGCACGAGGAGAACCCGATGATCGGGTACCGCGGCGCGTCGCGGTACCTGTCGGAGGACTTCGCGGAGTGCTTCGCGATGGAGTGCGAGGCACTGCGCTACGTCCGCGAGGAGATGGGGCTGCTCAACGTCAAGGTGATGATCCCCTTCGTGCGCACCACCACCGAGGCCAAGGGCGTCATCGACCTCCTGGCGAAGCACGGTCTCAAGCGCGGCGAGCACGACCTGCAGGTCGTGATGATGTGCGAGATTCCCTCCAATGCCGTTGCGGCGGAGGACTTCCTGGAGTATTTCGACGGTTTCTCCATCGGGTCCAACGACATGACCCAGTTGACGCTGGGGCTCGACCGCGACTCCTCCTTGGTGGCGGCCGGCTTCGACGAGCGCGACCCCGCGGTGAAGAAGATGCTGACCATGGCGATCAAGGCCTGTCGCGACAAGGGCAAGTACGTCGGCATCTGCGGTCAGGGTCCCTCGGACCACCCCGACCTCGCCGACTGGCTGCTGGACCAGGGCATCGAGTCCATGTCGCTGAACCCGGACACCGTCGTGGAGACCTGGCTGCGCCTGGCCAAACGCGCCAAGGCCTGACCTCTCCTCATCGGGAGTACCCGCGCGCCGGATCGAGCGCGCGGGTACTCCCGATTTCGTCGTCCCCACCGCGTAGGCGGGCGAAAGCGATCAAGTGCGGTACGCCGGCCGCGGTCCAGAATCGGTGCATGGCAACGCGCGGTGACCTCTTCGGCGAGTTCGTGGCGGTGCTGGCACACGCCCTCGACGACGCCGAGAGCGCGCCCGCCGATCTGGCGGCGCGACTGTTCGTCTCGCGCTCCCACCTCGACCGGATCGTGTCGGCGGTCGCCGGCGAGTCCCCGGCGGCGCTGCGGCGGCGCCTGCTGCTGGAGCGCGCGGCGTACCGGCTGAGCTCCACCGACCGCACCATCCTCGACGTGGCGACCGAGGCCGGGTACGGCTCGCACGAGGCGTTCACCAGGGCGTTCTCCCGCGGCTTCGGGACCCCGCCTGCCGAATGGCGGCGGCGACCGGCCGGCATGGCGATCGCCTCACCCAATGACGTGCACTTCCTGCCACCGGGGAGCATCCGGCTGCCCGGACGACGAAAGGTGAGTTCGATGCATCTGATCGATCGGATGGTGGCCCATCACGTGTGGCTCACGGGGGAGATGGTCGATCGTGCTGCGCGACTGCCCGACCCGGTGCTCGACGAGCGCATCGAGTACGGGCTCGAGGACGACCCGGACGAGATGACCCTGCGGCGGCTGTTGTCCCGCCTGGTGGGTCAGATGGCGATGTGGAACGCCGCGCTCGCGCTGCGCCCGTACGACTGGGACGTCGAGCGGCACGAGACGGTCGGCTCCATGCGGGAACGACTGCGCACCGAAGGTGAGACGTTCCGCGCCCGGGTGCACCAGGCGATCGACCTCGGTGAACTCGACGACACCTTCGTGGACACCACCTGCACGCCGCCGCGGGTCTTCACCTACGGCGGAATGATCGCGCACGTGCTCACCTTCGCCGCGCACCGTCGCACGCTCGTCGCGCTCGCCCTCGACCAGCACGGGATCGGCGACCTCGGGTGGGGCGACCCCCTCGGGTGGGTGCCGAACGACGAGGCGAGCGCGCCGATCGCGCGCTGACCTCAGTCCTTCGCGCGGATCCCGGCCAGGGTGATGTCGACGGCGGCGGCGATCAGGTCGTCGTCCGGCGGACCGTCGTGCAGCATCGCGGCGTTCAGGACGAACCCGGGCAGCATCAACGAGGCTGCTTCGAGCGCGGGCCCGTGCGCCACCGTCGCGAGCATCGAACGGATGACGGCCTCGCCGTCGTCCACCATCTCGTCACGGATCTGCGCCATCTCCTTGCTGGAGACCGCGAGATCGGCGAGCACCGCGAGCAGCCTGTCCACGCGGTAGACCCGCATGACCGTGCGGAACATCGTCAGCTCGGCGATGAGGTCCTCGCGGAGGTCACCGGTCGGGGTGTGGTGCGGCATGTCGTTCAGCCAGTGGAAGGCCTCCCGGAGCAGGTCGCCGCGGGTGGGCCAGTGCTTGTAGACCGTGGCGCGCGAGTAGCCGGCGACGCGGGCGAGGTGCGGATGGGTGAGGGCTTCCTGACCCTCGTCGGCCAGGACCTTGAGGGCCGCGGCCAGGATGTCGTTACGGGTGCGGACCACCCGGGCGTCGGGAGTGTTGTCAGGAGCGGTCGCCATGGTCCACCTCGCTTCTTGCTACTGGACCGATTGTCCACTAGTTTCTGATGAGTTCACAGAAAACCGCGGAATTCATTTCCCCCCGCGGCAGCCGGGAGCCTACGCGTGACGGCGGCATCAGACGGTGTCGGCTCGCGGGGTGAGCGCGTGACGTGTCCTGTTCGAGACCTTCGCCGGTGTCGGGCGTTCGGCACGCCGGGTGCGCACCACCCGGCACCCCCACGTCTCGCACCTATCGGGAGTCTCAATGTCAGCAGTCCTGTTCGGCTCCATCAGCACCATCGCAGACACCTCCGAACTGCAGCGGCAGTCGTTCAACAAGGCCTTCGCGTCCCACGGCCTGGATTGGGAGTGGGACCGGGAGGACTACCTGGAGATGCTGGACCAGAGCGGTGGCCGGGATCGGATCGCGCAGTACGCGCAGAAGCGCGGGCAGGCCGTCGACGCCGACGCCGTCCACAGCACGAAGTCGGAGATCTTCCAGCGCGACCTCGCCTCGTCCGACACCAGGCCGCGTGCCGAGGTGGTGCAGACCATCCGCGACGCCAAGGCCACCGGTTTCAAGGTGGGTCTGGTGACCACCACCTCGCGGCAGAACATCTCGGCGCTGCTCGACGCCCTCAACCCCGACCTCACCAGTGACGTCTTCGACGTGATCGTCGACGCCACGGACGTCGACCAGCCCAAGCCCTCGGGTGCGGCGTACGAGTTCGCCCTCGAGCAGCTGGGCGAGCAGCCCGCGGGATGCGTGGCGATCGAAGACAACGTCGGCGGCGTCCAGGCGGCACGGGCGGCGGGTCTGACCTGCGTGGCCTTCCCCAACGAGAACACGGCCAAGCACGACTTCGGCGCCGCCCAGCGGCGGGTGGAGCAGGTGCGGTTCGAGGAACTCGAGAGCTTGATCTCGAGTCACTGAGTCCGCCCCACGCCTCTTACCAGACAGGAACCCCATGTCGAACCCGCACGCCACCTTCGAGGCCACCAAGACCTCGTTCCACGTCGAGGCCTACGAGAAGATCGCGTACTCGTTGTCGTACGTCGACGGCGTCTTCGCCGTCGAGAACACCGTCCTGGCGGACAGCTACCGGGCCTACGGGCGGTGCCTGATGGTGGTCGATGAGACCGTCCACGGGCTCTACCGCGAGCAGATGGAGCGGTACTTCGACCACCACGGCATCGCGTTGACCGTCTTCCCGGTGCGCATCAAGGAGCCGGACAAGACGCTGCGCACGCTGGAGAGCATCGTGGACGCGTTCGGCCGCTTCGGTCTGGTGCGTACCGAACCGGTGCTGGTGGTCGGGGGCGGCCTGACGACCGATGTGGCCGGCATGGCGTGCGCTACGTTCCGGCGGGCCACCAACTACATCCGGATCCCCACCACCCTGATCGGGCTCATCGACGCCAGCGTGGCCATCAAGGTGGCGGTCAACCACGGGTCGTACAAGAACCGGTTGGGCGCCTTCCACGCCTCCCAGCAGGTGCTGCTGGACTTCTCCTTCCTGCGCACGCTGCCGATCGAGCAGGTCCGCAACGGAATGGCCGAGATGCTGAAGATCGCAATCGTCGGCAACGGCTCGATCTTCGACCTGCTGGAGAAGTACGGCGAGGACCTGCTGGTCACCCGGTTCGGCCACCTGGACGGGACGCCGGAGCTGCGCGAGATCGCTCATCGGGTCACCTACGACGCGATCAACACGATGCTCGAGCTGGAGGTGCCCAACCTGCAGGAGCTCGATCTGGACCGGGTCATCGCCTTCGGGCACACCTGGAGCCCGACGCTCGAGCTCACCCCGACCGTGCCCTACTTCCACGGTCACGCGGTGAACCTCGACATGGCCTTCTCCACGACGTTGGCGGAGCAGCGTGGCCTGATCAGTGTCAGCGAGCGCGACCGGATCTTCTGGTTGATGAGCAGGATCGGGCTCACGCTGGACAGCCCGCACCTCACTCCGGAGCTGCTGCAACGCGGCACCGAGTCGATCGTGCAGACCCGCGACGGGCTGCTGCGCGCGGCCGTACCCCACCCGATCGGCACCTGCGACTTCATCAACGACCTGCCCGAGTCCGAGATGCGCACGACCCTGGAGGTGCACCGGGAGCTGTGCCGGCACTACCCGCGGGATGGAGAGGGTGAGGACATGTTCATCGACTCCCGCGCTCGTGAGGCCACCGACCGGGTCGCCGGCTGACGTGGCGGTCCCCGCCCGTTCGACGGCGTACGCCGCCGGCGCCGCGCGGCCGGTCACTCCGGTCGCGATCGCCGCGCGCGAACTCGCCCGACTGGTGCAGCAGGCGGAGGCGGGATCGGTCGGGTCCGGCCTGGGGCAGGAGTGGCTGGCGCAGTTGCGCGAGTGCCGCGACCTCGTCGCGGGCATCGACCCCTATCTCGAACGGTGCACCACCCCCGAGTCGCCGGACCTGCAGGCACTGGCCCGGCATACGCGCGAGGTGGACTGGGCGACGGGCCCGGGCGCAGGTCATTTGGAGCAGGAGATGCTCTCCGGGCACGTGGAGGGTCAGTTGCTGAAGATGCTGATCCACCTGACGCGGGCCCAACGGGTCCTGGAGATCGGCATGTTCACCGGCTACTCGGCGCTCGCGATGGCCGAGGCCCTCGGCCCGGACGGGCGCGTCGTGGCGTGCGAGATCGACGAGTACGTCGCCGGGATCGCTCGCGAGTGCCTGTCCGCGTCGCAGGCCGGGCACAAGGTGAGCGTGCGGATGGGTCCCGCCCTGGAGACCCTGGCGCAGGCCGCCCGTGCCGGGGAACGCTTCGACCTGGTCTTCGTCGACGCGGACAAGGGCGGGTACTCGGGCTACCTCAACGCGGTGCTCGAGCTGGACCTCCTCAGCCCGCACGGCGTCGTCTGCGTCGACAACACCCTGATGCAGGGTCAGCCGTACCTGGACCGCTCACCCACCCCGAACGGGGAGGACATCGCCGCGTTCAACCGCGAGGTCGCGGGTGATCCGCGGGTCGAGCAGGTGCTGGTGCCGCTGCGCGACGGGCTCACGCTCATCCGCCGCGTCGACCGGTGATGCGGTCCGTCATGTCCCACCGAGCCACCCAGGAGAGTCGTCATGGACACCGTCGCTGTAGGACCGGTCGGCATCAGGGTGGGTGGCCTTCCGCTGGTGGGGATCGACCCCGCCACGGTCGCAGCATTGCAGGGTCTGCTCGCCGAGCACGGGGTGCTCGTACTGCCCGACCAGCGGATCGACGATGCGACCTTCGTCGCCTTCCTCAGGGCGTTCGGGCAGCTGACCTTCTCCACCGGTGAGACCCCGGTGCGGGGGTACGACGACCTCAACCTCATCAGCAACGTCGGGCGGGACGTGCCGCCCAAGAGCACGTTCCATGTCGACACCAGCTACGTCAGCAGACCGCCCGCGTACACCGCGTTGCGAGCGGTGCAGATCCCGAGCGCCGGCGGTCAGACGCTCTTCAGCAACCAGTACCGCGCGTACGACACCCTTCCCGACGACGTGAAGGACAGGCTGCGAGGCCGCACCATCACGCACGTGGTCACCGGCCTGGATCTCGGACCGGACGACGAGACCTCGGCCGAACACCCGATCTTCCGCGAGCACCCGGTGTCCGGGCGCACGTCGCTCTATCTGACGACGGCCGCGCGCTGCCGGTCGATCAGCGGGATGGGGGAGGACGAGACGCGCGAGACGGTGCGGTACCTGCTCGAGCACTCCACCCGCGAGGACAACCTCTACCGGCACGTATGGTCGCCGGGCGATGTGGTCATGTGGGACAACGGCTGCGTGCTGCACCGCGCCGACCATGACGGCGTGGTGGGCGATCGCGTGATGCACCGGGGGATGGTGGCGGACTACCCGCGGCGGATCGCGGCGTGACCGGTGCGGCCCGCGCCACCCTGAGGACCCTCGGCACGCTGACCCTGCTCCAGGTCGTGCTGCCGCTCAATCTCGCGGTGACCGGCGTGCAACTGGTACGTCGGCGGCGCGAGGACGCGGCGCCGGCGCCGCTCACCGTGGCCCGGACGATCCTGATCAGCGGCGGCAAGATGACCAAGGCCCTGGCGCTCGCCCGGGCGTTCCACCGTGCGGGGCACCGGGTGGTTCTGGTCGAGACCGCCACCTATCGCTACACAGGGCACCGTTTCTCGCGCGCCGTCGACCGGTTCTACACGGTGCCCGCCCCGGGTGGACCCGGCTACACCGACGCGCTGCTCGAGATCGTCCGTGCCGAGGGCATCGACGTCTACGTCCCGGTCTGCGCCCCGGCGGCGAGCTACCCGGACGCGGTCGCCGGAGAAGTGCTCTCGGCGTACTGCGAGGTGCTGCACGGCACGCCGGAGGTCATCGCGCGACTGGACGACAAGTTCGAGTTCTCGGCCATGGCCACGGAGGTGGGCCTCTCGGTGCCCGAGTGCCACCGCATCACGTCGCCCCAGCAGTTGCGCGACTTTGACTTCGGCTCGCGCGCGACGCCGTTCATCCTGAAGAGCCTCGCCTACGACCCCGTCAACCGCCTCGACCTGACCCGGCTGCCGACCGCGACGCCGGAGCAGCTCGAGGAGTTCCTGGCGGACAAGCCCATCTCGGAGGCCAACCCGTGGATCCTGCAGGCCTTCATCGCCGGGGACGAGTACTGCACGCACAGCACCGTGCGCGGCGGCCGCGTGCAGGTGTACTGCTGCTGTCCGTCGTCGGCCTTCCAGATCAACTACGAGATGGTCGACAAGCCGCAGATCCGTGACTGGGTGGGCCGGTTCGTCCTGGCCCACGCGTTGACCGGGCAGGTCTCCTTCGACTTCATCGAGGCGCCGGACGGGCAGGTCTACGCCATCGAGTGCAATCCGCGGACCCACTCGGCGATCACCATGTTCTACGACCACCCGCAGCTCGCCGACGCCTATCTGCAGGACGGCCACCCCGTGGTGACGCCGCTGCCGTCCAGCCGGCCGACGTACTGGATCTACCACGAGGTATGGCGACTGCTCACCCGGCCGGGCGACGTGCCGGGAAGGCTGCGGACCATCGCGCGCGGCAAGGACGCCATCTTCGACGCGGCCGACCCGCTGCCGTTCCTGCTCGTGCACCACCTGCAGATCCCGTCCCTGCTGCTGCACAACCTGGTGCGGCTCAAGGACTGGATCCGGGTCGACTTCAACATCGGCAAGCTGGTGCAGGCGGCGGGGGACTGATGGCCCTGCGCGTACTGCACCTGGCGGGCTCGCCGGTGAGTGGGTTCTACGCCGACCTTTCGCGGCTCTACGCCGCGGATGCCCTTGTCGCCGTAGCCGATCCGGACCTCTATGAGTTCGTGGTGGCGTACGTCGCCCCGGGTGGTCACTGGTGCTTCCCGACCGACCTGAGTCCGGAGGCCATCGCCGCCGCACCGTCGATGACGCTCGGCGAGGCGCTGCACCACCTGGCGTCGTGGGAGATCGACGTCGCGCTGCCGCAGCTGTTCTGCATCCCGGGGATGACGTCGTACCGCGCCTTGCTCGACGTGCTCGCCATCCCGTACGTCGGCAACACCCCGGACGCGATGGCGCTGGGCGCCCACAAGGCCCGCGCTCGCGCGGTCGTCGCCGCAGCAGGGGTGAACGTGCCGGCGGGAGAGGTGCTGAGGCCCGGTGAGCGGCCCACCATCGCCACCCCCTCCGTCGTCAAACCGGTCGACGCCGACAACTCCCTCGGCATCGGACTCGTGCGCGAGCCGGGGGAGTACGACGACGCGCTCGCCGCCGCGTTCGAGCACGCCGACGAGGTGCTGGTCGAGTCCTATGTCGAACTCGGCCGCGAGATCCGCGTCGGGCTGGTCGAACGGGACGGGGAGCTCATCGGGCTGCCGCTCGAGGAGTACAGCGTCGATCCCGACACCAAGCCGATCCGCGACCACGCCGACAAGATCGGCGCGGTCGCGGAAGGCGGTCTGAAGCTGATGGCCAAGGACGCCGAGCACGCGTGGATCGTCGATCCGACCGACCCCCTGACCGGGCGTGCCCAGGAGG
The DNA here is from genome assembly GCF_017565405.1 of Allobranchiibius sp. CTAmp26. Lineage (GTDB taxonomy): Bacteria > Actinomycetota > Actinomycetes > Actinomycetales > Dermatophilaceae > Allobranchiibius. Next base: position 37,586 of record NZ_JAGEKR010000013.1, on the reverse strand, counting down.
TCGCGCGTCGCTGTCACCGCGCGATGGGCGCCCGGCACTACAGCCTCTTCGACTTCCGCATCGACCAGCACGGCGAACCGTGGTTCCTGGAGGCCGGGCTGTACTGCTCGTTCGCGCGGACGAGCGTGGTCGCGGTGATGGCCGCAGCGGCTGGCCTCGACCTGCCGGAGTTGTTCGCGACGGCGATCGCCGAGGCCCTGGATCGCCCGGTTCAGTAGGCGATGCGGCCGGCGCGGTCGTGGAACTCGCCGGTCGGCCCGTCCTGGTCGATGGTGGCGAGCGCGACGGTGGCGTCCGTGCCCTCGGTGACGGTCTGGTGGCCGCTGTGCGCGTTGAAGTCGGTGTCGGTGTAGCCCGGATCGGACACGTTGACCCGCATGTCCGGCAGGTTCTTCGCGTACTGCACGGTCAGGGCGACGACGGCGGCCTTGGACGCCGCGTACGGCACCGCCAGAACCGGGTACTCGTCGTGCTCGGGGTCCTGCAGGTAGCGGGGCCATCCGACACCGGACGCGACGTTGACGATCACGGGGTTCGCGGATTTCCTCAGCAGCGGCAGGGCGGCCTGGGTGACCCGCACGATCCCGGTCACGTTGGTATCGAGCACCGAAGCCATTGCGGCCGCGTCGAGGTCGTCCACGCCGTACGCCGTGCCCAGGATGCCCGCGTTGTTGACCAGCACGTCCAGCTCGGGCAGTTCGGTGAACGCCGCCTGCACCGAGGCGCTGTCGGTGACGTCCAGCCGTACGACGCGGGCGCCGATGGCACGGACGGCGTCACCGTCGTCGGGGTTGCGCAGGCCGGCGTAGACGGTGTGGCCGGCGTCGATGAGGCGGCGCGCGGTCTCCAGCCCGAGGCTGCGGCCTGCTCCTGTGATCAATGTCGTGGTCATGCCTCCACGCTGCGCCCCGTTCCTCCCACGTGGGTACGCCCTGCCGGTACCAGTCAGCGCACCGCGCCAGCGAGCATCATGGGAGCGTGGACGAGTTCGCCGAGGTGCTGCGCGCGTGGCGCGACCGGATCGGTCCCCGCGAGGTGGGGCTCCCGCCAGGCGCTGGGAGGCGCGCTCCCGGCCTGCGGCGTGAAGAGCTCGCGACCCTCGCCGGTGTCAGCGTCGAATACCTGGTCCGGCTGGAGCAGGGCAGGTCCCGGCACCCCTCCCCGCAGGTCGTCGGCGCGCTGGCCCGAGCCCTGCGCCTCACCGACGGTGAACGGGACCATCTCTACCGCCTGAGTGGTGCCGCCGTGCCGTCGGACACCCTGGTCTCGCGGCACATCGCCCCCGGGGTGCAGCGCCTGCTCGACCGACTCGGCGACGTCCCGATCGGCGTGCACTCGGCCGCATGGGATCTGCTCTGGTGGAATCCGCTCTGGGCCGCGCTGACCGGCGACCCGTCGGGGCTGCGCGGTGTGGAGCGCAACGTCGCCTGGCGCCACTTCATGAAGGCGCCCGGCGTCATCGACTTCGACGACGAGCACGCCGAGGAGTTCTCCGACGATCTCGCTGCGGATCTGCGCGAGGCCGCCGGTCGCTACCCCGACGACCCCGGCCTGGCCGCCCTGATCGCCCGGCTGCGCGCCGAGTGCCCCGACTTCGAGCTCCGCTGGAGCCGGGCGCACGTCGCGCGGCACCGGTCCAGCACCAAGACCGCGACGTCGACCCCCGTGGGTCCGATCGCCATCGACTGCGACGTCCTCACCGTGCCCGGCGCCGATCTGCGCATCGTCGTCTACACCGTCGCGCCGGGATCGCAGGACGCCTCGAAGCTCGCCCTCCTGGACGTCGCCGGCACCCAGACACTGACGTCCTGATCGCGCCCGGTCGCACGGGACACTGGCGGGTATGGACGGGCTGTCGCTGAGCAGGCGGTATTTCGAGGACGTCGTACGACCGGTCCTGCATGCCCGGTGGCCACGACTGCCGTACGCGGCCGCGCGGATCGGGGGCGGGTCGGAGGTGGTCGGTCGCGACGATGAGATGTCGCGCGATCACGACTGGGGCCTGCGTCTCACCCTGCTGGTCGACGCCGCCCTCGTCACCGCCGCGGACCGACATCTCGAGGCGGAGCTTCCGGACGTCGTGCTCGGGTACCCCGTCCGGTTCGCGATGACGTCCGATCCGTCGATCCGGCACCGCGTCGAGGTCGCGGACCTGCACGACCTGCTCATCGGCCGGCTGGGTTTCGATCCTGTCCGCGCACCCGTCGGCCTGCTGGACTGGCTGTCGCTGTCCGGTCAGGCTGCCCTGGAGGTCGTGGGCGGTGAGGTGTTCACGGACAGCGTCGGTGACCTGGGCGCCGCCCGCAGCGCCCTCGCCCGGTATCCCGATGACCTGCGGCAGTGGCTCGTCGCGTGCGGATGGCGACGGATCGGGGAGGAGCTGCCGTTGATGGGCCGGTGCGGTCTGCAGGGCGACGAGCTTGGTTCGCGGGTGCTGGCGGGGCGATTGGTGGATGCCGCGATGCACCTCGGGTTCCTCCTGGAGCGGCGGTGGGCGCCGTACCCGAAATGGCGCGGCGCAGCGTTCGGGGAGCTCCCGCGAGCGGCGCACGCGGGTCCCGCACTCCTGGAGTGCCTGGCCGCCACCACTTGGGAGGGCCGGGAGTCGCACCTGTGCCGGGCACTCGCGGTCCTGCACGACATCGGTCGTGAGGCGGGGCTGCCAGGTGTCGAGCAGCCGCTGGTGGCGTTCCACGACCGGCCGTTCCGCACCGTCTCCGCCGATTTGGTCGAGGCCCTGACCATGGGGATCGCCGATCGGGGGATCCTGGCGCTCCCGGTGCGCGTCGGCTCGGTCGAGCAGTGCACCGACGACGTCCTCGTGCTGCTGAGCGCCCGGCGGCGTCGCGCGATGGCGGCGGCGCTCTACGGACTCTGACTCACGGCGCGCCCCGGGTGTCGAGCGGGGCGGTCGAGACGCCGTGGATCACCGGCCGCAGGAGACGACCGCCGCGCGAAGGGCCCAAGCAGGTGACACGAGCACTGCTGCGTGCGGCAGGTCACGCGTCGCGACGGCTGCTCGATTTGGCACCTGCCGGGCCCTCTGGCAGACTGTTCTGGTTGCTTGACGCGCGGGCGTCGGCAGGTGCACGGCGCTGGTTCGTTCCGGTTCGTGAAGCATCGACCGATCCCGCCGCCCCGAAAACGTACGACGTGCAGCCGTTCACGGTAGGCGCGCGGCGGGTGAGGGAAGCGCAGGCGGGGTCCCACCGGATCCAAGGCCACCCACGGGTAAGCAGTTCTGTTCCAGGCGTGCATGCGGCGTCAGGGCGACACACCCGAGCGCGGGGGTCGGAGGAACGGCAGGGCACAACAGTTCTTTTCACAGCACGATGACGGCGAGAGAGAGACGCACTCAGATGGCGGGACAGAAGATCCGCATCCGGCTGAAGTCGTATGACCACGAGGTCATCGACAGCTCGGCGCGCAAGATTGTCGACACGGTGACCCGTGCCGGCGCAACGGTGGTCGGCCCCGTGCCGTTGCCGACGGAGAAGAACGTCTTCTGCGTCATCCGTTCGCCGCACAAGTACAAGGACAGCCGCGAGCACTTCGAGATGCGCACGCACAAGCGGCTCATCGACATCATCGACCCGACCCCGAAGGCCGTCGACTCGCTCATGCGTCTCGACCTGCCGGCGGACGTCAACATCGAGATCAAGCTCTAGATCGGTAGGTGACTCATCCATGACACACACGACTGAGCGCTCCGTGAAGGGCGTCCTCGGCAAGAAGCTCGGCATGACCCAGATCTGGGATGCCGACAACCGACTCATCCCGGTCACCGTGGTCGAAGCCGGCCCCTGCGTCGTGACGCAGGTACGCGGTGACGGCGAGGGGTACCACGCGGTCCAGCTCGCCTACGGCGAGATCGACCCGCGCAAGGTGACCAAGCCGATGCTCGGACACTTCGAGAAGGCCGGGGTCACCCCCCGCCGCCACCTCGTGGAGATCCGCACCGCGGACGCCGCCGACTACCAGCTCGGCCAGGACGTCACCGCGGAGACCTTCGGCGACGGACAGGTGGTCGACGTGATCGGCCGCACCAAGGGCAAGGGCTTCGCCGGCGTCATGAAGCGTCACGGCTTCCACGGCGTGAGCTCCTCGCACGGCTCGCACAAGAACCACCGCAAGCCGGGCTCGATCGGTGGCTGCGCCACCCCGGGTCGTGTCTTCAAGGGCATGCGGATGGCCGGCCGGATGGGCGGCGAGCGTCAGACCACCCAGAACCTGACCATTCACGCGGTCGACGCCGAGCGCGGCGTACTGCTCATCAAGGGTGCCGTCCCCGGCCCCAAGGGTGGGCTCGTGCTGGTGCGCACTGCGGCCAAGTCAATCGAGAAAGGCGCCTGAGGTCGATGACTTCCGTTGACATCCAGACCCCCGCCGGCGCGACCGACGGCACGGTCGAGCTGCCCGCCGAGATCTTCGACGTGGCGACCAACGTGCCGCTGATCCACCAGGTCGTCGTCGCGCAGCTCGCTGCCGCACGCCAGGGCACGCACTCCACCAAGACCCGCGGTGAAGTCCGCGGTGGTGGTCGCAAGCCCTACGCCCAGAAGGGCACCGGCCGCGCCCGCCAGGGTTCGACCCGCGCACCGCAGTTCGCCGGTGGTGGCGTCGTCCACGGCCCGCAGCCGCGCGACTACAGCCAGCGCACCCCGAAGAAGATGAAGGCCGCCGCCCTGCGCGGGGCCCTGTCGGACCGGGCCCGCCACGGCCGCATCCACGTCTACACCGGACTGGTCGAGGGCGACGTGCCCTCCACCCGCACGGCGGCGACGCTGCTCGGCAACGTGAGCGAGCGCAAGAACCTGCTGGTGGTGCTCGGCCGTGACGAGCGCAACGCGCTGCTCTCGGTGCGCAACCTGGAGGCCGTGCACACGCTGTACGCCGACCAGCTCAACACCTACGACGTGCTCTGCGCTGACGACCTGGTCTTCACCAAGTCCGCGCTCGATGCCTTTCTTGCCGGACCGCTGCAGGCCGCCAAGCTCACCACGCAGGAGGACGCGAAGTGACCAGCCGGATCCACATCAAGGACCCCCGCGACATCCTGCTGAAGCCGGTCGTCTCGGAGAAGTCGTACGCCCTGATGGACGAGGGCAAGTACACCTTCGTGGTCGACCCGCGCGCCAACAAGACCGAGATCAAGATCGCCGTCGAGAAGGTCTTCGACGTCAAGGTCTCCTCGGTCCACACGCTGAACCGCAAGGGCAAGACGCGTCGTACCAAGGCCGGTCTCGGCAAGCGCAAGGACACCAAGCGCGCGATCGTCTCCCTCAAGGAAGGTGCGATCGACATCTTCGGTGAGGTCGGCTCCGCCGGCTGACCCGCGAGACACGTTGTCGCACATAGGACTTAGAGGGACAAGGACGTAAGGACGTAAGTATGGCTATCCGCAAGTACAAGCCGACGACGCCGGGCCGGCGTGGGTCGAGCGTGGCGGACTTCGTCGAGGTGACGCGCTCGACACCGGAGAAGTCTCTGGTGCGCCCGCTCGCCAAGACCGGTGGTCGCAACTCCTCGGGACGCATCACCACCCGGCACATCGGTGGCGGTCACAAGCGCGCCTACCGGGTGATCGACTTCCGTCGCTCCGACAAGGACGGGATCCCCGCCAAGGTCGCGCACATCGAGTACGACCCCAACCGCACGGCGCGCATCGCGCTGCTGCACTACGCCGACGGCGAGAAGCGCTACATCGTGGCGCCGAACCGCCTCAGCCAGGGCGACCTGGTGGAGAACGGTCCGTCGGCCGACATCAAGCCCGGCAACAACCTGCCGCTGCGCAACATCCCGACCGGTACGGTCCTGCACTGCATCGAGCTTCGGCCCGGTGGCGGCGCGAAGATCGCCCGCTCGGCCGGTGCTCGCGTGCAGCTCGTTGCCAAGGACGGCCCGTACGCCCAGCTACGCATGCCCTCCGGTGAGATCCGCAACGTCGACGTCCGCTGCCGCGCCACCATCGGTGAGGTCGGCAACGCCGAGCAGAGCAACATCAACTGGGGCAAGGCCGGCCGGATGCGCTGGAAGGGCAAGCGCCCGACCGTCCGCGGTGTCGCCATGAACCCGGTGGACCACCCGCACGGTGGTGGTGAGGGCAAGACCTCCGGTGGTCGCCACCCGGTCAGCCCCTGGGGACAGGCCGAGGGCCGTACCCGCCGCCCCAACAAGGAGAGCGACAAGCTCATCGTGCGTCGCCGTCGAAAGAAGCGATAAGCCATGCCACGTAGCCTGAAAAAGGGTCCCTTCGTCGACGACCACCTTCAGAAGAAGGTCGATGTCCAGAACGAAGCCGGCACCAAGAACGTCATCAAGACCTGGTCCCGCCGGTCGATGATCACCCCCGACATGCTCGGCCACACGCTGGCCGTGCACGACGGTCGCAAGCACGTCCCGGTCTTCGTGACCGAGTCGATGGTCGGCCACAAGTTGGGGGAGTTCGCACCGACTCGCACCTTCAAGGGTCACGAGAAGGACGACCGGAAGGGGCGCCGCCGCTGACGGCGGGGTAATCAACGATGTCGAACACAGAGACGATTTCTGAAGGGAGCGCGATGCAGGCCACAGCTTCGGCCCGGTACGTCCGGGTCACGCCGCAGAAGGCCCGCCGAGTCGTGGACATGATCCGCGGCAAGCAGGCAGGCGAAGCCATCGCCGTGCTCACGTTCGCCCCGCAGACGGCGAGTGAGCCGGTGCTGAAGGTGCTTCGCAGCGCCATCGCCAACGCCCGCGTCACCGCCGACAAGCACTCGCAGGCATTCGACGAGCGCACCCTCGTGGTCAGCGCCGCGTACGTCGACGAGGGCCCCACGATGAAGCGGTTCCGCCCGCGTGCACAGGGTCGGGCCAGCCAGATCCTCAAGCGCAGCAGCCACATCACCGTGCAGGTCACCCAGCCGGATTCGCAGGAAGGACGGCGATAACCATGGGTCAGAAGGTCAACCCGAACGGTTTCCGCCTCGGCATCACCACCGAGCACAAGAGCCGCTGGTATGCCGACAGCAACAAGGCCGGCCAGCGCTACCGCGACTACGTCAAGGAAGACGTGGCCATCCGCCGCCTCATGTCCAAGGGCATGGAGCGCGCGGGCATCAGCCGCGTCGACATCGAGCGCACCCGTGACCGGGTCCGCATCGACATCCACACCGCGCGTCCCGGCATCGTCATCGGTCGCCGCGGCGCCGAGGCCGACCGGCTGCGTGGCGAGCTGGAGAAGCTCACCGCCAAGCAGGTGCAGCTGAACATCCTCGAGGTCAAGAACCCCGAGGCGGACGCTCAGCTGGTCGCGCAGGGCATCGCCGAGCAGCTCTCGGCGCGGGTCAACTTCCGCCGCGCCATGCGCAAGGGCATGCAGTCCAGCCAGCGCGCCGGTGCCAAGGGCATCCGGGTGATGGTCTCCGGTCGTCTGAACGGCGCCGAGATGAGCCGCACCGAGTTCTACCGCGAGGGCCGCGTCCCGCTGCACACGCTGCGCGCGAACATCGACTACGGCTTCTACGAGGCCAAGACGACGTTCGGTCGCATCGGCGTCAAGGTCTGGATCTACAACGGTGACCTCACCGCCAAGGAACTGGCACGCGAGCAGGCCGCCGCGCCGTCGCGTCCGGCCCGCCGGCGTGACGACCGTGGTCCGCGCACCGACCGTGGTGGCGACCGGGGCGCGAGCCGTCCCCGCCGCGACGACGCACCGGCTGCCGGGCAGACCGCCGCGGCACCCGCGACCGACGCTCCCGCGCCGACCTCCGAGGGGGTGCAGGCCTGATGTTGATTCCCCGTCGCGTCAAGCACCGTAAGCAGCACCACCCCGGTCGCAGCGGTGCCGCCAAGGGCGGCACCCGCGTCACGTTCGGTGACTTCGGCATCCAGGCTCTCGAGCCCGCCTACGTCACCAACCGGCAGATCGAGTCCGCTCGTATCGCCATGACCCGTTACATCAAGCGAGGCGGAAAGGTGTGGATCAACATCTACCCCGACCGCCCGCTGACCAAGAAGCCGGCCGAGACCCGGATGGGTTCCGGTAAGGGTTCGCCCGAGTGGTGGATCGCCAACGTCAAGCCCGGACGCGTGATGTTCGAGCTGTCCGGTGTGTCCGAAGACGTCGCACGCGAGGCCATGCGCCTGGCGATGCACAAGTTGCCGATGAAGTGCCGCTTCGTCGCACGTGAAGGTGGTGACTTCTGATGGCTACCGGTTCCAAGGACCTCATGCCGAAGGCGCTGCGTGAGTTCGACGACGCGCGTCTCGACGAAGAGTTGGGCAAGGCCAAGCAGGAGCTGTTCAATCTGCGGTTCCAGTCCGCGACCGGTCAGTTGGAGAACAACTCCCGGCTGCGCGCGGTCCGCAAGGATATCGCCCGGCTCTACACCGAGATGCGCGAGCGCGAGCTCGGCATCGGCCAGGCGCCCGCCGACGAGTCCGACTCGAAGGTGAGCTGACATGAGCGAGAACACGCAGGAGAAGACCGTGACCGATGACGAGCGCAACTACCGCAAGACGCGGCAGGGCTATGTCGTGAGCGACAAGATGGACAAGACCGTCGTGGTCGAGGTCGAGGACCGCGTCAAGCACGCGCTCTACGGCAAGGTCATCCGCCGCACCACCAAGATCAAGGCGCACGACGAGGCCAACGACTGTGGTGTCGGCGACCGTGTCCAGATCATGGAGACCCGCCCGTTGTCAGCGCACAAGCACTGGCGCATCGTGCAGATCCTCGAACGAGCGAAGTAACCCAAAAACCACTAGTTCCGCAAGGCTCACCGCTGCGCGGTGAGAACCAGTGAGACGACAGGAGAAAACCAGTGATCCAGCAGGAGTCGCGACTTCGCGTCGCCGACAACACCGGTGCCAAGGAGATCTTGTGCATTCGGGTTCTCGGCGGCTCGGGCCGTCGCTACGCCGGCATCGGTGACACGATCGTGGCGACCGTCAAGGACGCCATCCCCGGTGGCAACGTCAAGAAGGGCGACGTCGTCAAGGCTGTCATCGTGCGCACCCGCAAGGAGCGCCGCCGGGCCGACGGCTCGTACATCCGATTCGACGAGAACGCAGCGGTGATCCTCAAGGGCGACGGTGACCCCCGGGGCACCCGCATCTTCGGCCCGGTGGGCCGCGAGCTGCGTGAGAAGCGCTTCATGAAGATCATCTCGCTGGCCCCGGAGGTGCTCTGAACCATGGCGTTGAAGAAGAAGGTGGCGGCTCCCACGAAGCCGACCATGAAGATCAAGAAGAACGACCTGGTCCAGGTCATCAGCGGTCGTTCGCAGAAGAACGGCGGTGACAAGGGCAAGCAGGGCAAGGTCATCGCGGTGTTCCCCGAGAACGGTCGGGTGCTTGTCGAGGGCATCAACCGGGTGACCAAGCACGTGCGTGCGGGCCAGCCCGGTGGCGGCTCCGGCGGCATCGAGGTCGTGGAGGCGCCGATCCACGTGAGCAACGTGGCCGTGGTCGACCCCGAGACCGGCAAGCCCACCCGCATTCGGACCCGCGTCGAGCAGGTCGAGCGTGACGGGCGCACCAAGACCGTCCGTACCCGCGTCGCGGTGCGTTCCGGAAAGGACCTGTGATGACTGCTTCTGCTACCGAGACCACGACGGCATCGGCATCGTCGACGCCCCGCATGAAGGCGCGCTACCACGCCGAGATCAAGTCGGCCCTGCGCGAGCAGTTCGACTTCGGCAACGTGATGCAGGTGCCCGGCGTCGTGAAGGTCGTCGTCAACATGGGAGTGGGCGACGCAGCCCGCGACTCCAAGCTCATCGACGGTGCCATCAAGGACCTCGCCGCGATCACCGGCCAGAAGCCGGCGGTCACCCAGGCCCGCAAGTCGATCGCGCAGTTCAAGCTGCGCGAGGGCATGCCGATCGGCGCGCACACCACGCTGCGCGGCGACCGCATGTGGGAGTTCCTGGACCGCCTCGTCTCGGTCGCGCTGCCGCGCATCCGTGACTTCCGTGGCCTGTCGCCCAAGCAGTTCGACGGCAACGGCAACTACACCTTCGGCCTCACCGAGCAGTCGGTCTTCCACGAGATCGACCAGGACCGCATCGACCGGGTCCGCGGGATGGACATCACGGTCGTGACGACCGCCAGCAACGACGACGAGGGCCGGGCGCTGTTGCGCGCACTGGGCTTCCCGTTCAAGGAGAACTGACCCGTGGCCAAGACCGCCCTAGTCAAGAAGTCCGAGCGCAAGCCGAAGTTCGCCGTCCGCGGCTACACCCGGTGCCAGCGCTGTGGCCGTCCGCACGCGGTGTACCGCAAGTTCGGCCTGTGCCGGATCTGCCTGCGTGAGATGGCGCACCGTGGCGAGCTGCCCGGTGTCACCAAGAGCTCCTGGTGAGCTCGACGTACGTCGAACAACTTCCCGTCGTGGCCCGCACCGATGCGCGCCATGACATCACTACGAACTACACCGTAGGTCGGCCGCGGACATCCCGTGGCCCCGAAACCGCGGTGAGGAAGGGCAGAGCAGCCCAATGACCATGACCGATCCGATCGCGGACATGTTGACGCGGGTCAGGAACGCCAACTCGGCGCACCACGACTCCACGTCCATGCCGTTCTCGAAGTTGAAGTCCCACATCGCCGAGATCCTGCAGGCCGAGGGCTACATCGGTGGCTTCCGGGTGGAGGACGCCGAGGTGGGCAAGACCCTCATCATCGACCTGAAGTACGGGCCCAACCGGGAGCGCTCCATCGCGGGCGTCCGGCGGGTGTCCAAGCCGGGTCTGCGTGTCTACGCCAAGTCCACGAACATGCCCCGCGTGCTCGGTGGCCTCGGCGTTGCGATCGTGTCCACGTCCTCCGGTCTGTTGACCGACCGGCAGGCAGCAAACAAGGGCGTTGGCGGGGAAGTCCTCGCCTACGTCTGGTGACCAGGAACTAAGGAGGAATCAACGATGTCTCGAATCGGACGTCTCCCCGTTCCGGTCCCGGCCGGAGTCGATGTGTCGATCGACGGTCGCACCGTCAACGTCAAGGGTCCCAAGGGTCAGCTCGACCTGACGCTGCCCGAGCCGATCACGGTCGCCCAGGACGACGGTGTGCTGCAGGTGTCACGCCCCAACGACGAGCGCGAGTCCCGCGCCCGCCACGGTCTGACCCGCAGTCTCATCAACAACATGGTCGTCGGTGTCACCGAGGGCTACACCAAGAAGCTGGAGATCCACGGCACCGGTTACCGCGTGGTCGCGAAGGGTTCCAACCTGGAGTTCGCTCTGGGCTACAGCCACTCGATCACCGTGACCGCCCCCGAGGGCATCTCCTTCGCCGTCGAGAACCCCACGCGGTTCTCGGTCACCGGCATCGACAAGCAGCTCGTCGGCGAAGTGTCGGCGAACATCCGCAAGTTGCGCAAGCCCGACCCGTACAAGGCCAAGGGCGTTCGCTATGAAGGCGAGCGCATCCGCCGCAAGGTCGGAAAGGCTGGTAAGTAAGCCATGGCAAAGATCATCAAGCGCTCCACGAGCAAGCAGGCTGCCCGGGCACGTCGTCACTTCCGGTTGCGCAAGCGCATCTCCGGTACGACGCAGCGTCCCCGGCTGGTCGTCTCCCGCTCCTCGCGTCACGTGTTCGTCCAGGTCGTCGACGACACCGTCGGCAAGACCGTGGCGTCCGCCTCGACCATGGAAGCGGATCTGCGCAGCTTCGACGGTGACAAGACCGCAAAGGCCAAGCAGGTCGGCCAGCTGGTCGCCGCCCGCGCCAAGGAGGCCGGCGTGGAATCCGTCGTCTTCGACCGCGGAGGCAACAAGTACGCCGGCCGTGTCGCAGCGATCGCCGACGGCGCCCGCGAGGGTGGCCTGACCCTGTGATGGCTGCCATGACCGAACTTGCAATCACGAAGGTGAGGAACCACTGATGCCTGGACCCCAGCGTCGAGGTGCCGGTGGCCCTGCTCAGGGCACCGGATCCGACAACAGCAACGCCGCAGGCGGCAACGACCGTGGCGGTCGTGGCGGCCGTGGCGGCAACGACCGCGGTGGCCGCGGTGGCGGTCGCGGAGGTGACGACCGCAACCAGTACCTGGAGCGCGTCATCACCATCAACCGTGTGTCCAAGGTCGTCCAGGGTGGCCGCCGGTTCAGCTTCACCGCGCTCGTCGTGGTCGGAGACGGCCAGGGCAGCGTCGGCGTCGGCTACGGAAAGGCCAAAGAGGTGCCCTCGGCCATCGCCAAGGGTGTCGAAGAGGCCAAGAAGAGCTTCTTCCGCGTCCCGATGATCGGCGAGACCATCCCGCACCCCATCCAGGGTGAGGCGGCCGCCGGCGTCGTACTGCTGAAGCCGGCGTCGCCCGGTACCGGTGTCATCGCCGGTGGCCCGGTGCGCGCCGTCCTGGAGTGCGCCGGAATCCACGACGTGCTGTCCAAGTCGCTCGGCTCGGACAACGCGATCAACATCGTGCACGCCACGGTGGCCGCGCTCAAGGGCCTGGAGCGGCCCGAGGCCGTCGCCGCCCGCCGCGGGTTGCCGCTGGACCACGTGGCCCCGGCCCGTATGCAGCGCGCCATGGCGGAGGCTGCCGCGTCCCCGAAGGCAGGTGCGTGATGGCGTCGTTCAAGGTGACCCAGATTCGTTCCGACATCGGTGGCAAGCCGCAGCACCGCGAGACCCTGCGTTCGCTCGGTCTCAAGCGCATCGGCCACACCGTCGTCAAGGAGGACCGTCCCGAGTTCCGTGGGATGGTCCGCTCGGTCGCCCACCTGGTGACCGTCGAGGAGACTGACTGATGACTGAGAACACCAACGCCGAGACGACCTCGGCGCCCGTCAAGGAGCACGCGCTCAAGGTGCACCACCTGCGCCCGGCTCCCGGCGCGAAGAAGGCCAAGACCCGCGTGGGTCGTGGTGAAGGTTCCAAGGGCAAGACCGCCGGTCGTGGCACCAAGGGCACCAGCGCCCGCTACCAGGTGTCCGCCGCGTTCGAGGGTGGTCAGACGCCGCTGCACATGCGTCTGCCGAAGATGCGGGGCTTCAAGAACCCCGCCAAGGTGACCTACCAGGTCGTGAACCTGGACAAGATCACCGCCCTGTTCCCCGAAGGTGGCGCGGTCGGCACGTCCGAGCTCGTCGCCAAGGGCGCGGTCCGCAAGGGGGTGCCGGTCAAGGTGCTCGGCACCGGCGAGATCGGTGTGTCGGTGCAGTTGACTGTCGACGCCTTCTCGCACTCCGCCAAGGAGAAGATCGAGGCCGCAGGCGGTTCCATCACCTCGGCGTGACCCGTGGGGCCCACCCGAGACGGTGGGCCCACCGGTACACGAACAAGGCCGACGCCCCGGTAGCGTGGCACCCTCTCGAGGGTCTCGCGGCCGGGGCGTCGCCATGCCGGGTATTGTCAGCTCAGTTGCCCACCCGCCACGGCGCATGCCGGCCGGGGCGGCGGACCGAGTGTCGATGCGCTCGTTCAGCCCGTACAACGCAGGCCGTCACCTCACCGGAGGCGCGGCCGCTGTAGGAGGACCTGTTGCTCACCGCCGCCGCCCGCGCGTTCAAGACGCCGGACCTGCGCAAGAAGATCCTGTTCACCCTCCTGGTGATGGCGATCTTCCGGCTCGGATCGCACATCCCGACCCCCGGCATCAGCTTCAAGCTGATCCAGGCGTGCCAGAAGGGCGCCGGGTCCAACCAGAGCTTCCTCGGTCTGGCCAACCTCTTCTCCGGCGGCGCTCTGCTGCAGCTGTCGATCTTCGCGCTCGGGATCATGCCCTACATCACGGCGAGCATCATCGTGCAGCTGTTGACGGTGGTCATCCCGCGCTTCGAGGAGCTGAAGAAGGAGGGGCAGTCCGGGCAGACGAAGATGACGCAGTACACGCGGTATCTGACGATCGGCCTCGCGCTGCTGCAGTCGGCGACACTGGTGACGGCCGCGAAGGCCAACCCCTCGACGTTGCTCGGCGGCGACTCCAGCACCTGCCCCACGATCATGCCGCAGCAGGGTGTCTTCTACCTGATCATCATGGTGCTCGTGCTCACCGCGGGCACCGGCCTGATCATGTGGCTCGGTGAGCAGATCACCGAACGCGGCATCGGCAACGGCATGTCGCTGCTGATCCTCACCGCCGTCGCGGCCCGCGTGCCCGGCTCCGTGTGGGCCATCCACGATCAGGGATGGGGCAAGTTCCTGCTGGTCGTCGTGATGGGTCTCGCCATCACCGTCGCGGTGGTCTTCGTGGAGAACTCCCAGCGTCGCCTGCCGGTGCAGTATGCCAAGCGGATGGTGGGACGACGGATGTACGGCGGGATGTCGACGTACCTGCCGCTCAAGGTCAACATGGCCAACGTCATCCCGATCATCTTCGCGACGTCGCTGCTGTCCCTGCCGGTGCTGCTCGCCGGGTTCGCCCAGCCGAGCGACCGCACCAAGCCTGCGCCGGGTTGGGCGCAGTGGGTGCTGAACAACCTCAACCGCGGTGACCACTGGTCCTACATGGCGCTGTCGACGGTGCTCGTGGTGTTCTTCACGTTCTTCTACGTCTCGATCACCTATCAGCCCGAAGAGGTCGCCGACAACCTGAAGTCGGCCGGATCCTTCATCCCCGGCGTCCGCGCGGGCAAGGCGACGGCGGACTACCTGAACTACGTGTTGACCCGCATCACCGTGGTCGGTGCCGTCTACCTGGGCGTCCTCGCCCTGATCCCGCTCATCGCCCTGGCGATGGTCGGCGCGAACTCCAACTTCCCGTTCGGCGGCGCGTCGATCCTGATCCTGGTGGGCGTCGGGTTGGAGACCGTCAAGCAGGTGGACTCCAAGCTGCAGCAGCACCACTACGAGGGATTCCTGCGCTCGGATGAGCCGGGTGCGAAGGCGTCCAAGACCGCCAAGCCCGCCAAGAAGACCGAAACGGCGGGGGGCCGCGTATGAGGCTCATCATCCTGGGTCCTCCCGGTGCCGGGAAGGGCACCCAGGCGGAGCGCCTGTGTGCCTCCCGCGACATCCCGCACGTGTCGACCGGCGACATCTTCCGCGCCAACATCAAGGACGAGACGCCGCTCGGCAAGCAGGTCAAGGACATCCTCGACGCCGGCGGTTACGTCACCGACGAGATCACCAACGAGATCGTCGCCGACCGGTTGTCGCAGGCAGACGCCGCCGACGGATTCCTGCTCGACGGCTATCCGCGCACGATGGCCCAGGTCGAGGCGCTGGACGAGTTCCTTGCGCGAGGCGGCCACCAGGTCGACGGCGTGCTGCGCCTGATGGTCGACGACGACGAGCTCGTCGCCCGACTGACCGAGCGCGCGAAGACCTCCGGCCGCGCGGACGACTCCGAGCAGGTCATCCGCGAACGGCAGGAGATCTACAACAAGGAGACCCATCCGCTCGCGCAGACCTACGAGCAGCGCGGCCTGCTGCACGAACTGGACGGCATGGGCGACGTCGACGAGGTGACCCGTCGTATCGACGCGACGCTCGACCAGCTCGCCTCCCGCACCGCCTGACGGGGTCCACGCGATGTTCGGCCGGGAGAAACTGCCCGTCAAGACCACCGAGCAGCTGCACGCGATGCGCGCGGCGGGCCTGGTGGTCGGGCGGTGTCTGGAGATGGTGCGCGCACATGCGGTGGCAGGTACGACGACCGGTCGCCTGGACGATCTCGCGCACGCCTTCATCCGCGAGGCCGGAGCGACGCCGAGCTTCCTCGGGTACCAGGGCTTTCCCGCGACCTTGTGCATCTCGGTCAACGACGAGGTCGTGCACGGCATACCGGGGGAGCGGGTGCTGGCCGACGGCGACCTCGTGTCGGTCGACTGCGGCGCCATCGTCGACGGGTGGCATGGCGACGCCGCGATCACCTTCCCGGTCGGCGACTACGCGAGCGAGCAGGACCGTGCGCTGACCCGTACGACGAGGGACGCGCTGTGGGCGGGCATCGCCGCGTTCCGTCCCGGGCGCGGCGTGTACGAGCTCGGTGAGGTCATCGAGGACCGGGTCGCGGCGGGCGCCGCGGCCTGGGCGGCGGACGGCCTGCAGGTCGAGTTCGGCATCGTCGACGGATACACCGGGCACGGCATCGGCCGCGAGATGCACATGGAGCCGACGGTGTTCAACGAGCGCGTGCGCGCGTCGGGACCCGCGATCCGGGAGGGCGCGACGGTGGCGATCGAGCCGATGGTCACCCTGGGCGGTCACGAGACGCACGAACTGGAGGACGGCTGGACCGTCCGCACCGACGACGGGGCACGCGCCGCGCACTGGGAACACACGGTGGCCTCGACGCCGGGTGGCCTGTGGGTGCTGACGGCGGTCGACGGGGGCGAAACCGAGCTGGCGGCGGTCGGCGCGACCTACGCCCCGCTGTCCTGACGGCGACCGACGTCGCCGAAACCGCGCCATCGAGTGCGCTGTTCGGGCAGGATGACCGATTGAAGGGTCAAACACCGGGCACGGGCGGAGGGAGATGGGCCATGAACGACTTCGAGGACTTCTTCCCCCGCGAGGGGGAGCGGCAGGAGGACGACGACTTCGAATACCGCCGCGACCGCCGTGACGACCACACCCCGCTGGTGCCGTTGATGCTCGGTGCCCTCCTCGGCGCGGTCATCTTCGGGATCGGCGGGTTCGTCGTCGGAGCCGCTCGCAGTGGCACCGCCGCGGCCGCTGCCGGCCCCACCGCCTCCGCCGCCACCTCCACCTCGACCAGCACGGTCACGTCGACCGCATCCCCTGTGACCACGACGGTCTCGACCCCGTCGACCGTCTCGCAGACCCGCACCCTCGTGGAGACCGTCATCCTGACGACGGCGGGCGTGCAACGAACCACGACGGTCACCGGTCCCGCCGTCACGAAGACCGTCACCGCGTCGTCGTCACCGGCCACGACCGTGCACTCGCCGGGCAGCACCGTCACCCGGACGGCGACCGCCACGGTCACTGCGACCAGGACCGCCACCGTGACCGTCAGCGGCTCGCCCAAGCCGCCTCGGTAGACCCCTCGGCAGCGCGCCCGTCCTCGCTCCGCCCGCGCGCGATTTGGGCGGGATACGACGGACAGGTAAGCTGATGTGTCGGTTCACGGGTGTGTTCCGCGCTGTTCCGTGCTCGGCTCGCTCGAGACGGTTTCTGCTCGCGCGACCACCTCTTCCTCATCCTGATCCTCGGGCGGGCCCTTGCGGCCGGCGTGCGGTGAGTATGCGGAGCGTGGGGGTCGCAGGCAGGCTCGCGGACCGGTATCGAGGGTCGTCCATTCAGGGCGTGCCCGTTCCGCAGGTGAGTTGGAGGACATGGCCAAGAAGGACGGTGTCATCGAGATCGAGGGCACGATCGTCGAAGCTCTCCCGAACGCGATGTTCCGGGTCGAGTTGAGCAACGGTCACAAGGTACTGGCCCACATCTCAGGGAAGATGCGACAGCACTACATCCGGATCCTCCCCGAGGATCGGGTCGTGGTGGAGCTCAGCCCGTATGACCTGACCCGTGGCCGGATCGTCTTCCGGTATCGCTGACGGAACAACCCGCACAATCCATCACTGCCCGGCCCCGTTCGCGGGTCGGGCACCGACTTCGAAGACACAGGTGCGATGAAAGTCCAGCCCAGCGTCAAGAAGATCTGTGACAACTGCAAGGTGATCCGCCGTAACGGCCGGGTCATGGTGATCTGCGAGAACGCCCGCCACAAGCAGCGGCAGGGCTGACCCGCAGCCAACCGGCAGCGGTCGCGTTCTTCGCCTAGAACGCAGACGACACAACTTCATACGACAACCAATCCCGCGGAACGACGAACGTCGTTGCGTATCGCAGGTGCCCGGCCCCGGTGGATCGACTCACCGGACGTCACCCCCGGCTCGGAGGCCGGGGACCCATCTCAGCCTTCTCCGGCTGGTCATGGGATCGGCACCCGCATCAGACCTCCGAAGACAATCAGGAGAACCGCCAGATGGCACGACTCATTGGTGTCGACCTGCCGCGCGAGAAGCGCGTCGAGGTTGCTCTCACCTACATCTACGGCGTGGGTCGCACCCGCGCCGTTCAGACGCTGGAAGCAACCGGCGTCAACCCGGACACCCGTGTCCGTGACCTCAGCGAGGAGGAGCTGGTCCAGCTCCGCGACCACCTCGAGGCGAGTTTCCGTCTCGAAGGTGACCTGCGCCGTGAGGTGGCCGCCGACATCCGCCGCAAGGTGGAGATCGGTTCCTACCAGGGGCTGCGCCACCGTCGCGGCCTGCCCGTGCACGGCCAGCGGACCAAGACCAACGCGCGTACCCGCAAGGGCCCCAAGCGCACGGTCGCCGGCCGCAAGAAGGCCAAGTAGGCGCGACCCGTTCCCAGCCTGCCGGCTCGGATCCGTCGCCGCGTCTCATCGCGTCTTCCTCACTCATCACTCGCTGAAGTCGAACCAGGAGATCTATACCTATGCCTCCCAAGAGCCGCCCCGCGGCCGGCGCCAAGAAAGTGCGCCGCAAGGAGAAGAAGAACGTTGCGGCGGGCCACGCCTACGTCCGCAGCACCTTCAACAACACGATCGTCTCGATCACTGACCCCAACGGCGCCGTCATCGCGTGGGCCTCGTCCGGTCAGGTCGGATTCAAGGGCTCCCGCAAGTCCACGCCGTACGCCGCGCAGATGGCCGCCGAGGCCGCCGCGCGTCGGGCGATGGAGCACGGCATGAAGAAGGTCGACGTCTTCGTCAAGGGCCCCGGCTCCGGTCGTGAGACCGCGATCCGTTCGCTCGCCGCCGCCGGCCTCGAGGTCGGCGCGATCCAGGACGTCACCCCTCAGCCGCACAACGGTGTCCGCCAGCCCAAGCGTCGTAGCTGAGCGCGACCCGAGTTCAAGGAGATTTGAATCATGGCCCGTTACACCGGCCCCATCACCAAGAAGTCGCGTCGCCTGAAGACCGACCTCGTCGGGGGTGACAAGTCCTTCGAGATGCGTCCCTTCCCGCCCGGCCAGCACGGCCGCGGCCGGATCCAGGAGAACGAGTACCTCCTGCAGCTGCAGGAGAAGCAGAAGGCTCGCTTCACCTACGGCATCATGGAGAAGCAGTTCGTCCGCTACTACAAGGAAGCCGTCCGCCGTCAGGGCCGGACCGGTGAGGTCCTCCTCACCATCCTGGAGTCGCGTCTGGACAACGTCGTCTACCGCGCCGGCCTGGCCCGCACCCGTCGTGCGTCGCGTCAGCTGGTCAGCCACGGCCACTTCCAGGTCAACGGCAAGAACGTCGACATCCCGTCCTACCGGGTGGAGCAGTACGACATCATCACCGTCCGCGAGAAGTCCCGCGAGATCTTCCCGATCCAGCTGGCTCGCGAGACCTTCGGTGACCGTCCGATCCCGGCCTGGCTGCACGTCGTCCCCGGCACCCTGCAGATCCTGGTGCACTCGCTGCCGACCCGCGCGCAGATCGACAGCGTGCTGACCGAACAGCTGATCGTGGAGCTCTACTCCAAGAACTGATCCCCTCCTCGGTTGTCAGCGGATTCCTGGCGGATACGCCTCGAATCCGCTGACAACCGGCGAAGGGTCAACGTGCGTGAGTGGACCGAAGCTCGCGCGCGGCATACACGAGGCGTCAAATAGCGGTCGCCCGTGGGAAGGAAAGAAACAGTGCTCATCGCACAGCGCCCCACCCTGAGCGAGGAAGTCGTCGCCGACAACCGCTCACGGTTCGTCATCGAGCCGCTGGAGCCCGGCTTCGGCTACACGCTCGGCAACTCCCTGCGCCGGACCCTGCTGTCCAGCATCCCCGGCGCGTCGGTCACCAGCCTGCGCATCGATGGTGTGCAGCACGAGTTCACCACGATCCCCGGTGTCAAGGAAGACGTCACCGAGATCATCCTGAACATCAAGAGCCTCGTCGTCTCCTCCGAGCAGGACGAGCCCGTCGTCATGTACCTGCGCAAGCAGGGCCCCGGCGCCGTCACGGCTGCTGACATCGCACCGCCCGCCGGTGTCGAGGTGCACAACCCCGATCTGCAGATCGCGACGCTGAACGACTCCGGCAAGGTCGAGATGGAGCTGACGGTCGAGCGTGGCCGCGGGTACGTCTCCGCCCAGCAGAACAAGTCTGCCGAGCAGGAGATCGGCCGCATCCCGGTCGACTCCATCTACTCCCCGGTGCTGTCCGTGACCTACAAGGTCGAGGCCACCCGTGTGGAGCAGCGCACCGACTTCGACAAGCTGATCGTGGACGTCGAGACCAAGAACTCGATGGCCCCGCGTGACGCCATGGCCTCGGCCGGTAAAACCCTGGTCGAGCTGTTCGGTCTGGCCCGTGAGCTCAACGTCGAGGCCGAGGGCATCGACATGGGCCCGTCGCCGACGGACGCCGTGCTCGCCGCGCACCTGTCGATGCCGATCGAGGACCTGGACCTCACGGTCCGCTCCTACAACTGCCTCAAGCGCGAGGGCATCCACACCGTGGGTGAACTCGTCGGACGCAGCGAGGCCGACCTGCTCGACATCCGCAACTTCGGTGCCAAGTCGATCGACGAGGTCAAGGAGAAGCTGGTCGAGATGGGTCTGCAGCTCAAGGACAGCCCTCCCGGGTTCGACGCGAGCGCCATCGCCGACCGGTACGACGACGATGAGGATGCACCCGAGACCGACGTCAGTTTTGCCGAGGACGAGCAGTACTGAGCCGCTTTGAATCCGCTGCCACCGCAGCGTGATTCGTAGACCAAGGAGATTCAATGCCTACCCCTACCAAGGGCCCCCGCGTCGGCGGCGGTCCTGCGCACGAGCGGCTCATCCTGGCCAACCTGGCCACGGCGTTGTTCGAGCACGACCGGATCACCACCACCGAGGCGAAGGCCAAGCGGCTGCGTCCGCTGGCCGAGCGCCTGGTCACCTTCGCCAAGCGCGGTGACCTGCACGCCCGTCGCCGGGTGCTGACGGTGGTGCGCGACAAGGGCGTCGTACACCGTCTCTTCACCGAGATCGCGCCCGACATGGCCGAGCGCAGCGGCGGCTACACCCGGATCACCAAGATCGCGCCGCGCAAGGGCGACAACGCCCCCATGGCCGTGATCGAGCTGGTCCGCGAGGCCGTCAACGCCAAGCCCCAGCGCGCCGTCGTCGCCGAGGCAGAGGGCGCCACCCGGCGTTCGGCTGCCGACAAGGCCGCCGAGGCCGCGCCCGCCGCCGAGTCCGCTGACGGCAAGTACGGCGCCGATTCGGCCGCCCCGCTGGACGGGGGTGCGTCGCCCGACCCGGAGAAGTTCGTGGTCAAGGGCAACGAGGACTCGATGAAGTACCACGTCGAGGGTTCGCGCTGGTTCGAGTCGACGGTGGCCGAGGTCTGGTTCACCACACCCGAGGCAGCAGCTGCGGCCGGCTTCGAGCCGGCTGGTGGCGCGTCCGCCCAGACCGGTGCGCCGGAAGAGGCGTCCGATGCCTCCTCCGAGTCCGACGACTGACGCAGGACACCTGCTGGCCGAAGGGCCGTCGCCCCACGCGGGGTGGCGGCCCTTCGCCGTACCCGGGCGCGGCGACCGGCCCCCGACGGCGCCGGCATGACCGGGTGCGAGGGTGGGTGCAGTACATCCATCTCTCAGGAGGACCCGATGACCGATCCCAGCGACGACGGCACGATCCCCGAGGTCGAGCAGGACGCGCCCGCCGGCACCACGGAGGCCGACGAGAAGGATGCGCAGGAGGCTTCGGCCGGCGCGACCGCCGCGGACGCCGAGTCCGCCTCGGACGATCCGCAGGCCACCGACGGCTGACCCTGCCCGGCGGGAGTCGCGGCGCGCTCTATAGGGCGCGCCGCGACTCCATCCTCACTCGACAGTGGCTGCGGCGTCTCTCCCGAACGCTCGGGCCAGCGGGACGATGCCGAGGATCAGCACCATCGGTACGGCGAATCCGTAGCGCAGCGAGTCCTTTCCGACCGCTCCGGTCATCACCGAGCCGAGCACGGCACCGAGATAGTTGAACTGGTTGAAGCGTGCGATCACCGCGTCGACCCGGGCTCGCTCAGCCGCAGGGTCCAGGCCGGACCCTTCGTGGGCGATCGATGCCGCCGCGGAGAAACTGAGCGGCGCGACCACCGCCACACCGGTGCCGAGGACCACGAAGCCCGCCATCGCGACGTACGACGACGGCGCGAGGACGACGATCGCGAGGCCCACAGCCCCGACGCAGGCACCTACCCGCAGCAGCGGGGTTGCCCCGAAACGGGCGGCGAGTCGATCGCCGGACCCGCGACCCACCAGCGATGCCGCGAGGTAGGGCAGGGTGGCGACGGCGACGAGCGGGCCGGGAGCATCGAACGTGCGGTCCACGTAGGTGGGACCCCAGGTGGTGACGGCCGTGTCGACCATGTAGAAGAGGACCAGGGCCGCGCCGACCACCAGGATGCGACGCCAGGGCACCTCGAGGACGACGGGCGGTCGGTCGATCGGCGGCCGGGGCGCGGACGGGTCGGCCGCGCGCAGATACGGCAGGAAGGTCGCGCCGAGGGGCAACAGCGCGAGGATGAGGGCGGCGACACCCAGCGACACATGGGTCAGCGCGAGCGCGAGCAGGGTGCCGACGATGCCGCCCAGGGTCCAGGCGGCGTGGAAGCTCGGCATGATCGGGCGTCCGGCTGCATGCTCCAACGTCACGCCCTGCATGTTCGTCGTCGCGTCGACCATGCCGAGTGCACCGCCGTAGAGCGCCATCCCGACCGCGAGCACCCATAGCTGGTGGCTGAACCCGACCACCGGCAGCGCGATCACCATCAGGGCGAACCCGATCCGCAGCGTGGTGTCGCTGCCCCGCCGCGGTGCCAACTGCTCGGCCGCCAGAGAGCCGGCGCCTGCGGCAATCACCAGCGCGAGCAGCAGCGCGGAGAATTCGCCGGGACCGATGCCGAACCGGTCCTGGATGGCGGGCAGCTTCGTGCTCAGCGCGATGAAGACCAGGCCCTGGGTGGCGAATCCGCCGGCCACCGCGACCCGCCGTCGGGTGAAGTCTGCGGGTGGGGTCACCCGCAGATGGTGGCATGCCCGCGGCGTACGACGGCGTGGTTGCGTCGATGTCGTCCCCGCGTCGCCGGATACCCTGTCCGGGTGCGGCTGCGGGTGGACTTCGGGTACGACGGCAGCGAGTTCTCCGGGTGGGCGAGCCAGCCCGGGCTGCGCACCGTCGAGGAGACGCTGGCGCAGGCGTGGGGCACGATCCTTCGCCAGAGCCCGCCGCGTCTGACCGTTGCGGGGCGTACCGATGCCGGGGTGCACGCCCGGGGTGCCGTCTGCCACCTCGATCTGGACGACGCGTCGTACGAGGCCCTCCCCGCCCGCTCGCACCGCTCACCCGCCGACGCCGCCGTACGCCGGCTGAACGGAGTGCTCCCCCGGGACGTGGTGATACGCCGGGTGGCGCGCGCGGCCGAGGGTTTCGATGCTCGGTTCTCGGCCACCAGCCGTCGCTACAGCTACCGGCTCTGCGACGACCCGGCCACCCTCGACCCGATCCGGCGCCGCGACACCGTCCTGGTGAAGCACCCCGTGGACGTCGGCCTGATGGACGCCGCAGCGCGGAATCTGTTGGGATTGAACGACTTCGCAGCGTTCTGCAAGCGACGGGAAGGTGCGACCACGGTACGCACGCTGCTGGACTACCGCTGGACCCGTGAGCCGGACGGCACCGTGACGGCCACCGTGCTGGCCGACGCGTTCTGCCACTCGATGGTCCGCTCGCTGGTGGGTGTCGTGCTGCCGGTCGGCGAGGGGCGACGGTCGGTGCAGTGGCCCGAGCAGGTGCTGCGCGACCGCAGTCGGCACCCGGCGGTGACGGTCATGCCGCCGCACGGTCTGTGCCTGGAGGAGGTCACCTACCCGCCCGACGACGAGTTGGCGGCGCGGGCCGCGCAGTCGCGCAGGACCCGCGAACCCCTCTGAGCCCGAGCGGTCAATCGGCGGCCCACGACACCCGGTGTGGTCGCAACCGCAGCCGGTCACCCGGTCGCATCTGGGCGAGCCGGTCGGTGTCGCGATCGGCCACGACCGCCACCACGGGGTAACCGCCGGTCGTGGGATGGTCGGCCAGGAAGATCACCGGCAGACCGGACGGCGGCACCTGCACCGCGCCGCGTACGACGCCCTCGCTGCGCAGCTGTTCGTCGTTGCGCAGGGAGAGCGCGACGCCGTCGAGGCGGATGCCGACCCGGTCGACCTGTGGACTGACGGTCCAGAAAGCCTCGGCCAGCTGCCCGACGGACCGATCGGTCAGCCGGTCCTCGCGCGGTCCCCAGGTCGCGCGCACCTCGACGGGATCGCGCGCTGTGTCGACACCGGCGACCGCGACCCCGGCCGTGGGCTCACCGGACGCGGCCCCGATCGGGAGGCGATCGCCGGGCGCGAGCGGCGGGGTGCCGAGCCCGGACGTCGGATCGGCGGCGACGCTGCCGAAGTGCCGGGTGCCGCCGAGCCCGCCCCGCACGCACAGGTAGGTGCGCATGCCGTGCCTGGGTGTGGCGAGCGCGAGCCGTTGCCCTCGGCGTACGACGAAGGGGATGCCGAACGGTGCAGGCTCACCGTCGACGGTGGCGCTCACCGGAGCACCCGTGAGCGTGACGAGCAGAGGGGAGTCCGCGCGACAGGCGAAGCGCCCGAGCAGCACCTCGACACCGGCCGCACCCGCAGGGTTGCCGAGGAGTCGGTTGCCCTGGGCCAGGGATGCACGGTCGGCGGCGCCGGAGGCGGGGACCCCGAGGTGGGCCAGACCCGGCCGACCCAGGTCCTCGACCAGCGCCTGCGAGCCGACGGCGAGCACCTCGAGCTCAGCCACGGGCCACCGCCTCGACGAAGCGCACCGTCGTGCCGGCGGTCAGCTGCGCGGCGGGCGTCGCGTCCGGGTCGAACAGCACCTGCTCGGTGTGCCCGATGAGCTGCCATCCCCCGGGTGAGGGTGACGGATAGATGCCGGAGTAGTCACCGGCCAAGGCCACGGCACCGCGAGGGATGCGGCTCCGCGGTGACTCCCGGCGGGGCACGTGCAGGCCGCCGGTGTCACCGATCAGGTAGCCGAATCCTGGCTTGAATCCGACGAATTCAACACGCCAGAGCTGCTCGGTGTGCCGGCGTACGACCTCGCCTGCAGTGATGCCGAGATGCTCGGCGACCTCGGCCAGATCGGCACCGTCGTAGGCGACCTCGACCACCAGCTCGCTCGACGGTTCGCTCGCCCGGGAGGGCGGATCGGACAGCACGCGGGCGCGCAGCCAGTCGGCGACCGACGGCACCAGCGCGGGTGTCGCCACGGCGACCAGCACGGTGCGGTGCGCCGGCACGTACGACGCGACGGCGGCCGGTCGCGCCGAGTGCAGCCAGTCGTGCAGGGCATCCCGCTCCCCCGTGGAGTCCAGCTCGACGAGGATGGCCGACTCCCCGCACGGCAGCAGTCGCATGGTCGGGTCCTCAGTCCAGGAACGAGGCGACCTGCACCTCGGCCGTCGAGAGGGCGGAGCGCACCGCCCGCGCCATCGCGACGGCGCCGGGTGAATCACCGTGCAGACATACCGAATCCGGGGACACCTCGACATCCGAGCCGTCGATGGAGCGCACCCGGCCGTCGGTGACCATCCGCACGACCCGATCCGCGACCAGGCCGGCGTCGTCCAGCACAGCGCCGGGCTCGCGGCGGTCGACCAGCGTGCCGTCCGCGACGTACGCGCGGTCCGCGAACGCCTCGACGACGGTCCGCAACCCGGACGTCCTCGCCGCCGCGAGCACAGCCGATCCGGGCAGGCCGAGGATCGGCAGGCCGTCGTCTACCGAGCGGACGGCGGCGACCACCGCAGCGGCCTGCTCCTCGTGGTGCACGATCGTGTTGTAGAGAGCGCCGTGCGGTTTGACGTAGGTGACGCGGGCGCCCTGACTCCGGGCGATCCCGTCCAGCGCACCGATCTGGTAGACCACGTCGGCGAAGAGATCCTCCGGCGACACGTCGATGAAACGGCGTCCGAAGCCGGCCAGGTCGCGGTAGCCGACCTGCGCGCCGATCCGCACGCCGCCCGCCGCGGCCGCACGGCAGGTGCGCACGAGCGTGGCCGGGTCGCCGGCGTGGAAACCGCACGCGACATTCGCGGAGGTGACCGTCTCCAGGAGGGCGTCGTCGTCGCCGAGCTGCCATCGGCCGAAGCTCTCGCCCAGGTCGGCGTTCAGATCGATGGTGGGGCTCACCGCTTCATTCTCACCCGGGCGGTGACCAGGGTTGTAAGAAGTCGTTCGCCGGTCGGCCCTCGACCGCGGCCGTCAGCGACGCACCGTCGGCGCCGTCGATCTGCTCGCGGATGATGTCGGCGTGTCCGGCGTGCCGGGCCAGTTCCTCGATGTGGTGCAGGAGGTAGAACCGCTCTGTGGTCGGGGTGTCCTGCAGCACGCCGTCCCACGGCGCGGGCGGTTCGATGGACGTGCTGTCGGGGTCGGCGGACCGCGCACTGGCGAGGAACGCCTCGGCGGCCGTGTCGAACCGTCCCAGTGCCGCCTGCAGCGTGTCGTCGTCGGAGAGGGCGAAGCTCCCGGTGAATCTCGCGAAGCCCTCCGGTGTCAGCTCGGTCGTGCGGCTGCCCTCGGCGTCGCGTCGTAATCGACCGTTCATCACGTACGTCGCGTGCGTGACGAGGCCTCCGATGGACAGGGCACTGCGACACGGTGTCTGCCGTGCCTGCGCCTCGGTCAACCCGTACGCCGCGGCACGGATGGCGGCGATCTGCGCCTGCAGATAGAGCGCGATCTCCTCGTTCTCGGTGTGCATCCCCGGTGTCGGCATGTGCGGTCCTCTCTGGCTTGCTCCTACCCGGTCTCTCCGTGAACCGACGATAGGAGTGCGCACCGACAGCCACCGGTAAAACGAAATGACGCATCACGCGCGGACAGGGGAGAATCGTCGTCCGTGGGACATGTGGACGTGAACGGCATCGGATATCACCTGCCCGACGGCAGGCCGCTGCTCGGCGACGTCAGCCTGCGGGTGGGTGAGGGCGCGAAGGTCGCCTTGGTCGGACCAAACGGCACCGGGAAGACGACGTTGCTGCGGATCATCTCGGGGGAGATCGCGGCGGACTCCGGTGCTGTCACTCGCACGGGCGGGCTCGGCGTGATGCGCCAGTTCATCGGCAAGGTGGGCCGGGACGGCACGAGCGTCAGCGTCCGGGACCTGCTGGTCGGCGTCGCGCCGCACCCGGTGGCGCAGGCTGCGCGAGCGGTCGACGCCGCCGAGCTGGCGATGATGGAACGCGACGACGAGCCCACCCAGATGGCGTACGCGCAGGCGCTCGTGGACTGGGGCGAGGTGGGCGGTTACGAAGCCGAGATCCTGTGGGACGTCTGCACGGTCGCCGCCCTCGGGGTGGCCTACGACAAGGCGCAGTGGCGCGACGTCGCCACCCTGTCCGGTGGCGAGCAGAAGCGCCTGGTCCTGGAGGCGCTGCTGCGCGGCCCCGACGAGGTCCTCCTGCTGGACGAGCCGGACAACTATCTCGACGTGCCCACCAAGCGGTGGCTCGAGGCCGCCCTGAACGAGTCGCCCAAGACGGTGCTCTTCGTCAGCCACGACCGGGAGTTGCTCGACCAGGTCGCCACCCGTGTCGCGACGTTGGAGCCCACGGGTGCCGGATCGATCGCCTGGATGCACCCGGGACGGTTCGCGACGTACGCGCAGGCACGCGTCGACCGCAACAACCGTCTGGAGGAGCTGCGCAAGCGCTGGGACGAGGAGCTGGCCAAGCTGAAGGCGCTCGTGCTGATGTACCGGCAGAAGGCCGCGTACAACTCCGACATGGCCGCGCGCTACCAGGCCGCGCAGACCCGGTTGCGCCGCTTCGAGGAGGCCGGGCCGCCGGAGGTCACGCCGAACGAGCAGAAGGTCACCATGCGCCTCACGGGCGGCCGGACCGCCAAGCGCGCGGTGATCTGCGAGCACCTCGAACTCGCCGCCGGCGGTGCGTCGTCACCGACCGAGGTCCTGATGCGGCCCTTCGATCTGGAGATCTGGTACGGCGAGCGGGTGGCGGTCCTCGGGTCGAACGGGTCGGGCAAGTCGCACTTCCTGCGGCTGCTCGCGGCCGGGGGCAGCGACCCCGACCTCGAACATCAGCCGGTCGGCGATGTGCAGCCGGATCCCGTGGTGCACCAAGGCATTGCGCGCCTGGGCTCCCGGGTGCGACCGGGATGGTTCGCGCAGACCCATCAGCACCCGGCGCTGCTGCGGCGCACGCTCCTGGAGATCCTGCACCGCGGCGACGAGCACCGCGACGGGATGCCCCGCGAGCAGGCGTCACGCGCGCTGGACCGCTACGAGCTGGCGCGCTCGGCGGAGCAGACCTTCGATTCGTTGTCCGGTGGCCAGCAGGCGCGCTTCCAGATCCTGCTCCTGGAGCTGTCGGGCGCGACGTTGCTGCTCCTGGACGAACCGACCGACAACCTCGACCTGCACTCGGCCGAGGCGCTGGAGGAGGGGCTCGCGGCGTTCCAGGGGACGGTTGTAGCGGTCACGCACGACCGGTGGTTCACCCGCGGGTCCGACCGGTTCCTGGTCTTCGGTCAGGAGGGCGACGTCTACGAGTCGGACGAGCCGGTGTGGGACGAACGCCGGGTGCGTCGCGCGCGTTGACCGCCAGAGTCACCGCGCGCCCCTATGGAGCGCGCCGCGACCCCAGCGGGACTCAGCCGCCGATGAGGCGGTCCAGGAACTGCGCATGCAACTCGCGCAGGCGCTCGCGCTGGTCGTCGGCCCGGTCGAGTAGCTCCTGCAGGCGGTCCGTGTTCAGCCGGGTGTCGTGCTCGGCGAGGGTCAGCAGCGTCTCCCATACCCGCGACTTGGCCTGCACCGCGGAGCTGAGCGCCTCCAGTTCGAAGACGTCCGATCCCGAGGACCGTTGTAGCAGTGAGCCGTTGGGCTTCAACCGGCCGACGTACTCACCCAGGATGCCGACCAGCATGGTGAGCGACACCTGCCGGATCCCCAGGGCAGCCATCATCGAGCCCAGCGCCGACCGGTCCTCGCTGACCTCGTCGCGGATCCGCGCGACCTCGGCACGGATCGCTTCGTCGCTGTGCCCGCTCGCGACCCGGTCGAAGAGCTGCACACCTGCCGACGCGCCGGCGTAGTGGTCACGCAGGTAGAACGGCAGCCAGTCGCTCTCGTCCTCGGCGCTCACGGCTTCAGCACCACCTTCACGCACCCGTCCTCCTTCTTCTGGAACATGTCGTACGCCGCGGGCGCGTCTTCGAGCGATGGCCGGTGGGTGGCGAGCGACGCCAGCCCGAACGGGTCCGCCGCGTCGTCGGCGTACGGCATCAGGTCACCGATCCAGCGCTTGACGTGACACTGGCCCATCCGCATCGAGATGCCCCGGTCGAACATCTCCATCATGGGCAGCGGGTCGGCCTCGCCGCCGTAGACCCCGCTGACCGACACCGTGCCGCCGCGGCGTACCGACTTGACCGCGGTGATCAGCGCAGCGGTGCGGTCGATGCCCGCCTTGTCGGTGAAGGGCTTGGCGATCGCGTCGGGCAGGTGACCGACCGCGGTGATCGCG
Organism: Allobranchiibius sp. CTAmp26; assembly: GCF_017565405.1. Lineage (GTDB taxonomy): Bacteria > Actinomycetota > Actinomycetes > Actinomycetales > Dermatophilaceae > Allobranchiibius. Next base: position 8,113 of record NZ_JAGEKR010000013.1, on the reverse strand, counting down.
GCCTCCAACACCGGAGAGCCGTGGGCCTCCATGCCCACGGCGTCCAGCACGCTGTCCGGTCCGCGGCCGCCGGTGCGGTCGAGCAGCTCGGCGGTGACGTCGTCGGACTGGTTCATGTCGAGCGTCTCGATGCCGAATTTCGCCGCGGCGTCGAGGCGCTCGGGCACGAGGTCGACCCCGATGACCCGCAGCCCGCGCTGGTGGGCGATGCGGGTCGCCAGCTGGCCGACCGGGCCGAGTCCGAGTACGGCGATGGTGCCGCCCTCGGGTACCTCGGCGTACTCCACGCCCTGCCAGGCGGTGGGCAGGATGTCGGACAGGTAGAGGTAGCGCTCGTCCGGCCCGTCGCCCTCGACCTTGATCGGCCCGAACTGCGCCTGCGGCACTCGCAGGTACTCCGCCTGCCCGCCCGGGACGGCGCCGTACAGATCGGTGAAGCCGAAGAGCGAGGCGCCCTTGCCCTGCGAACGCACCTGCGTGGTCTCGCACTGGGCCATCAGGCCGCGTTCGCACATCCAGCAGTGCCCGCAGGAGATGTTGAAAGGGATCACCACACGGTCACCGGGTGCGATGTGGTGCACGTCGGGACCCACCTCCTGCACCACGCCCATGGTCTCGTGGCCGAGGACGTCGCCGGGGTGCAGGAACGGTCCGAGCACTTTGTAGAGGTGCAGGTCGGACCCGCAGATGGCCGTCGAGGTGACCTTGATGATGGCGTCCGTCGGTTGCTGGATGCCGGGGTCCGGCACCGTCTCGACGCTGACCTTCTCGGTGCCCTGCCAGGTGAGTGCTCGCATGTGCTGACGTCCCTCCGCGCGGCGTACGCCGCGGTCGTAGTGCGGTCATCCGGGGCATACCCGCCGGACACCCGGGCTCAAACCCGTGGAGGAAACTGACCGCAGCGCCGACAACCCATGTGCGAGGAGCGCGCGACCTCGTCCGTCAGCCGAGCGCGCCGACCGCGCGTGCCACGACCAGCAGGGAGGTGAGCAGCGCAGCGGACGCCTGGGTGCCCATCAGCAGCTTCGCGCGGCTGGTCAGCGGCATGGTGTCCGTCGGGCTGAACGCGCTGGAGTTGGTGAGCGAGAGGTAGAGGTAGTCGATGAAGACCGGGCGCCAGTTGCTGGTGATCGAGGAGGTCCGCGCGACCTCGGCGGCCGCGTCGTGGTTCTCGTCCTGGGAGAAGCGCCAGTCGGCCGGCGGGAGTTGGCTGCGGGGGGCCTCGCGGCGGCGTACCGGCCCTCCGCGATCCATCTCCCAGTAGAGGAGCGCGAACCCGATCACGTTCGTGGCCCACACCTGCAGCCCGCCGTAGAGCAGGTCCTTGCCGCTGCCCGCGTGCGCGATGGAATGCACCAGGACACCGAGCGAGACCATGTTGGCCACGATCAGCAACCCGCACTGGATGATCGCGACCCACCCGGACCACCGCGTCTCGCGGGTCAGCCGCCACGGGTTGGTGGCGATCAGCGCTGCGAGCAGCACGACCTCGATGGCGGGGATCACGTAGCGCGGCGCGAGCAGGAGGGAGTCGGGAAGGAAGGTGTAGAGCCCGATCGCGACCAGCACCGCGAGGGTGGGCGGCAGACGGTGTTCGTGGCCGCCGGCGCCTCGTTCGTCGTCGTCGTTCATCGCGTGGCCGGGGTCTGACCGGACGGCCCGTCGACCGGGAGCAGAGCGGTGTACGCCGTCACGCGGCGTGCGCCGGGCGAGCCGGCGCCCACCCGGCGATAACGCTCGAACACCTCCGAGAGCTCGGCGGCCAGTGCTGACAGCTGCTCGGTGGTGACCAGCACCGGGTGATCCTCCAGGCCGCAGTTCTGCTGCCACCCCTGCGGCCACTCCTGCCGCTCGGTGGCCCACCGGTCGGCTCTCGTGGCGAAGTACTCGACGTAGTCACGCTGCAACCACAGCTCGGCCGCGTGCTCGTCCGGTGTCGCGGGACCTTCGTCCGCCTGCTCCACTACCTGCGCCACCCACACCCGGCGTCGGCCGGTCCCGCTCCCGTCGTCCGCGACCAGGCCCGACTCCTCCAGTCTGCGCAGGTGATAGCTGGTCGCGCCGGTGTTGGTCCCCAGGGTCCGAGCCAGGTCGCTCGCGGTGGCGGGACCGTGCACCCGCAGCTGGCCGAGCAGGCGTGACCGCAACGGGTGCGCCAGGGTGCGCAGTGACTTCGCGCGGGGGGAGGGGGTGGGCACGTGTGCAGAATAAGTGTGGACCGGCCACCTCAGGTGGGAAGGCGGTCGGCGTGGCTGCGGCCGGATGGGATCAGACCTCGACCGCGGTACGCCGCACGAACGGGTCCCGGCCGCTCTGCAGCGCCCGCAGCGAGTGCAGCAGGGGCGCGGCACACAGCACCGCGACGATCATCCGCCCGATGTTCCACTCGATGGTCTGCGGCAGCAGGGTCGACAGTCCGGCGACGACGGAGCAGGCCACCAGGAAGGCCACCACCGGGCGAGCGGACGGGATGGGGGCGTGCCGTTTGCGGATGGCCAGCCGCAACCAGACGGCCTGGGCGACCAGACCGAACAGGGTGCCGAGGGCCGCCCCCCGGAGCCCGAGGGGACGCAGCAGCGCGAACGTCACGGCCAGCTTCACGATCAGGGCGGCCGCCGAACTCCAGGCGATGGGATGGGAGACCCGGATGGTGATGAGCATCCGCGAGGTCGCGCCTGTCGCGGCCACCGGGAGGGCCGACAGGCCGATGAGGAAGACCACGATCGACAGGGACTGCTGGTCGTAGTCGGCCGGCGCGACGATCCGCAGCAGGGCGGGCGAGGCGACGGTGATGGCGAGCAGCGCCCACCCCAGCAACCAGTAGACGCCGTCCCGGGACGAGGCGATCAGGCGCCATCGGTCGCCTACGTCCACCACGCTCTTCAGCCGCGGCAGCCAGGCACGGTTGGTGAAGAGCAGCACCAGAGTGATGGCGTTCCCCACCGTGAAGGCGACCTGGTACCGCGCGACCTGGCCTGGCCCGAACGCCGCCTGGATGATGAAGCGGTCGGCCGCGTTGAGGACGAAGTCGGCCAGTCCGGACAGCAGCAGCGGCAGGCCCAGCAGGAGGGCGCGCCGCAGGGTCTCGGTGTCCTTCAGACCGCTGATCCGCGGTTTGGTCCACCACAGGCCGGTCACCAGGGCGGCGGCGTTGCCGATCGCTCCGCCCCAGGCGTAGGTCAGCGCGGAACGGTGGACGGTGAAGAGGAGTACCAGCCCGAGGACCTGGCTCCCGACCGTGGACAGGACGCTGATGGTGCAGAACCGCAGCAGCTTGTCCTCGGCCTGCAGCAGCGCGAGGACCATCAGGCAGCCGGCGCCCGGTGCCGTCCACAGGAGGGTGACCGTGGGCAACCCGCCGGGCCCGTCGAAACCGATGGCGGTCGCCCACAGCGGTGAGGTGATGGCGGCGAGGCCCGTCGCCACGAAGGCGAAGACCACCCCCGACGCGAGCAGGCCCCGCGAGCGCCGGTCGTCCGCGTCCTCGACCCGTTGCATCTCCAGGGCCTGGTCGGTGCCGAACACCGACACGAGGATGAGCAGTTGGTAGAGCGCGATCGCCGCCGCGAGCGTTCCGAACTGAGCCTTGGGGATGACGTGGGTCAGGATCGGCGACACGAGGGTGCCGACGATCAGCTGCATCGACCACACGACGACGTACAACATCCCCCGCCCGAAGAGGTCGGGACCTCCGTCCGGCACGGACCCCTCGCTCGGAGGGGCGTCGTCGGCCTGGAGCACTAGGCCGTCGGTATCGAGATGGTCCGAAGATCGGAGTCGATCAGATCGGTCAGTTCGGCACTCTCGTCGGACAGTTTGCGTGCGAACAGCGCCGGGCGATCCGTGCGGGTGCGAGCCTCCCGGATGCCCGGGAAGTGAGCGGTGGTGAGCCAGTGCGGGCTCGGCGTCGGGTCCTCGCCCCAGTCCATGAACCACAGGGCCTGATCCCGCGACTCGAAGACCTGATCGGGACCGCCGAGAGCCTTGCTGAGCAGCAGCGAGTGGATGGTCACCTCGTCGGGTGTCCAGCATCGGCGGAAGTACCGCCACAGATCCGGCCGCCGATCCAGCAGGTCGAGGACGTATTCCGCGTGTGCCCGGCACAGCACCTTCGACTGCGAACCGCCGGCCCGCTCGACCCCAGCGGGCACCCGGCGCGGGATGGGCAGCACCATGCGGTGCTTCCCCCACGGCCACTGGCGGAACCAGAATCGGTCCGCGCCGCCGTTGCGCCCCCAGGCCGCGCGGGGGACCGGATCGACCTCGACGAACGAGCGGCCAGCGTTCTTGCCGAAGTACTCGATGATGGCCGAGACGTTGGCGAGGGGGTAGTCCGCGCCGGTCAGCAGGATCAGGTGCTCTGCGTCGGTGGACTCCAGCGCCGCGCGATAGCCGGCGAGTTCGGCCTCCAACACCTCGTAGCGAGCCCACCCGGCCCGCAGTCGCGGTAGGAGGGTCACGGTGTCCGGGAGTCCGGCGGTCATCTGCGCGTGGACGTCGGGCGGGGTGTTCGCGTCAATGTGAACGAACGTGGGCAGCGGCTCGATCGCGGCGATCAGACGGTGGAAGTGACGCGGCTTGTCGTGCGCGACCACCACCACGGCCGGAAGGCGACGGGACATGGCCGCGATGCTACGCGACGGTGGCCAAGGACTTGCTGAGATCACCGGGACGGGGCCGCCGAGGCCGGTAGATACCCGGATCGAGGTCGTTCCGGTGCACAATAGTTATGCATGGCACCGTCCGATCGCCCCTCCGTTCGCTTCTGGTCATCCTCAATGGCGTTGTCGAACAACGCTGTTCGCGTAATTGTGAGGAGTGCGACAGGTTCCGTAAACTGGTGAGGTCGCGTTCACGCGCCCATCGACGTTCGACCATCCGCCGCAGGTGCGTCCCGCAAGGGGCGATCGGCAGGCGGCAGGTACGACAGCCCAGCACGACAAACGATTCAGAAAGTTGACGAACGTGCGCACTTTCACGCCCAAGACGGCGCAGCTCCAGCAGGAGCGCGCCTGGCACATCATCGACGCCACCGACGTCGTGCTCGGCCGCCTGGCCACGCACGCGGCGAGCCTGCTGCGCGGCAAGCACAAGACGACGTACGCGCCGCACATGGACACCGGTGACTTCGTGATCATCATCAACGCCGACAAGGTGGCGTTGACCGGCTCCAAGATGCAGAAGAAGATCGCCTACCGGCACTCCGGCTTCCCGGGCGGCCTCAAGGCGACCTCCTACACCGACCTGATGGCCAAGGACCCGGCCAAGGCGGTCGAGAAGGCCATCCGCGGGATGGTCCCCAAGACCAGCCTGGGCCGCGCCCAGATGAGCAAGCTCAAGGTGTACGCCGGCCCGGAGCACCCGCACGGTGCCCAGCAGCCCGTCCCGTTCGAGATCACCCAGGTCGCGCAGTAACGCGCCGGCTGCCCCCCACCCTTTCAAGACCCCAGGAGAATCGTGGCTGACGATCAGACCACCGAGCTCGACGTCCTCGAGACCGACGAGCCCGCACTGTCCGAATACACCTCAGAGTCCGCCGGCCCCGTCGGGGAGGACGGCGAGGACGCCCCCCGTCGTCGTACCGCCTCCGAGCCCGGCGCCGGCACCGGCCGCCGCAAGCAGGCCATCGCCCGGGTGCGCATCGTGCCCGGTAGCGGTGAGTGGAAGGTCAACGGCCGCACGCTGGCCGAGTACTTCCCGAACAAGGTCCACCAGCAGCTGGTCAACGAGCCCTTCCGGGTGCTCGAGCTCGACGGCGCGTACGACGTGCTCGTGCGGGTCTCCGGTGGTGGCCCGTCCGGTCAGGCCGGCGCCGTCCGCCTCGGCGTCGCGCGCTCGCTGAACGGGATCGACCCCGAGCTGAACCGTGCGGTGCTGAAGAAGGCCGGGTTCCTCACCCGCGACGCGCGGGTGCCCGAGCGCAAGAAGGCCGGCCTCAAGAAGGCCCGTAAGGCTCCGCAGTACAGCAAGCGGTAAGAGAAGTCCACGAAAGCCCCGACGCTCGGACTGGTCGACTGGTCGACTGGTCCGAGCGCCGGGGCTTCTTCATGTCCGTGATGTAGGAAGGTGTGCCCATGGGACGAATGTTTGGCACCGACGGGGTGCGCGGCCTCGCGAATCGTGACGTGACCGCAGAGCTCGCGCTCGGCCTCGCGGCCGCCGCGGCGCGCGTGCTGTCCGAGGAGGGCCAGTTCGCCGGCCATCGACCGCACGCCGTGGTCGGGCGCGACCCGCGGGCCTCCGGTGAGTTCCTCTCCGCCGCCACCGTGGCGGGCCTGGCCTCGGCCGGCGTCGACGTGCACGACGCGGGGGTGCTCCCGACCCCGGCCATCGCTCACCTGACGGCGCACAGCGGCGCCGATCTGGGGGTGATGATCTCCGCCTCGCACAACCCGATGGCCGACAACGGCATCAAGTTCTTCTCCCGGGGCGGGCACAAGCTCCCCGACACGATCGAGGACGCGATCGAGAGCCACCTGCGTCAGGACTGGGACCGGCCCGTGGGGGCCTCGGTCGGTCGGGTCACCACCTACGTCGAGGGTGCCGACCGCTACATCGCGCACCTGCTGGGAGCACTCCCGCACCGTCTGGACGGGCTGCACATCGTGCTCGACACCGCGCACGGGGCGGCGTACGACGTCGCACCCCGCGCCTTCGAGCAGGCGGGCGCACGGGTCACCCTGATCGGCGCAGCGCCCGACGGCATCAATATCAACGAGGACTGCGGGTCCACCCACCTGGAGCCCCTGCGACGTGCGGTGTTGTCCGCCGGAGCCGATTTCGGACTGGCCTTCGACGGGGACGCCGACCGGTGCCTGGCCGTCGACGGCGCAGGGCAGGACGTGGACGGCGACCAGATCATGGCGGTGCTGGCCATCGACCTGAAGCGCCGTGGCCGGCTGGCGCAGGACACGCTGGTCGCCACCGTGATGAGCAACCTCGGGCTGCACCACGCGATGCGCGCGGCAGGGATCACGGTGCGACAGACCGGTGTCGGCGACCGCTACGTGCTGGAGGAGATGCGCGCATCCAACCTGTCACTCGGTGGCGAGCAGTCCGGCCACGTCATCCTGCTCGAGCACGGGACCACCGGTGACGGCGTCCTCACCGGACTGCTGCTCGCGGCGTGCGTCGCCTCCCAGGGAACCCCGCTGGCAGAGCTCGCCGCCTGCGTCACCCGGCTGCCGCAGCGACTGGTCAACGTGCCGCACGTCGACAAGGACGCCGTCGACCACCACGCCACCGTCCAGTCCGCCGTCCAGGACGCCAAGGCGCAGCTGGGGGACACCGGCCGCGTGCTATTGCGCAAGTCCGGCACCGAGCCGCTCGTCCGGGTGATGGTCGAGGCGCAGACCTCGCAGCAGGCCGACGATCTGGCCCAGCAGCTGGCCGCGGTGGTCGCGGCCGAACTCGCTCTGGACTGAGTCTTCGGGGGTCGTGCCCGCCGGGGGAATTGTGCTGCCCCCGGCACGTTGACCCAGGAGACAGTTCCCCCCACGAAAGGTGTCCCCATGCCCTACGAAGCGCTCGACGAGGTCGTCTACACCACCGGTGCCACCGCTCAGGGCGGTCGTGACGGTCACGTCAAGAGCGAGGACGGCGTCGTGGACGTCGTGCTCGGCAAGCCGGGGAGCAAGACCAACCCCAAGGCGAACCCCGAGACGCTCTTCGCCGCCGGGTACGCCGCGTGCTTCTCCGGCGCTCTCAACGCGGTGGCGTCCCGCGCCGGGCACGACACCAGCGACTCGACGGTGACCGCCTCGGTCAGTCTCGGCAAGGTCGGCGAGGGATTCGGGCTGGCCGTGAAGCTGGTCGCCCACATCCCGGGTGTCGACGACGCCACCGCCCAGCAGTTGGTCGAGCAGGCGCACCAGTTCTGCCCCTACTCCAAGGCGACCCGCGGCAACATCGACGTCTCGGTGTCCGTGGCCTGAACTGCCGCCACGCTCCCGACCGCGCCCTGTGCCGCTGACGCGGCCGGGGCGCGGCCTCGTTGTCAGCGGAGCCGATCTCCTACGCGGGCTACGCGCGGCAGCGTAGAGAAGTGACCGCGGCGCCCATCACCTACGCGGGCCACGCGCGGCAGCGTAGAGAAGTGACCGCGGCGCCCATC
>NZ_JAGEKR010000012.1 GCF_017565405.1 Allobranchiibius sp. CTAmp26 | reverse complement strand
CATGGAGCGCGCCGCGACCCTTTCGCTGTGTGCGGGGTCCGGCGTCAGCGCAGCGCGTTCGCGAAGTCGGCGACGCTGGTCTGCGGGCCGGTGAAGAACGGCAGCTCCTCGCGCACGTGGCGACGCGCCTCGGTTTCGCGCAACGCCCGCATCAGGTCCACGATCCGGTGCAGTTCGTCAGCCTCGAACGCCAGCAGCCACTCGTAGTCGCCGAGCGCGAACGACGCCACGGTGTTGGCGCGGACGTCGGCGAAGTCGCGCGCCGCGAGGCCGTGGTCGCGCAGCATCGTGCGGCGCTCGTCCTCCGGCAGCAGGTACCAGTCGTAGGACCGCACGAACGGGTAGACGCAGATGTACCGCTTGGCCGGCTCCCCCGCGAGGAACGCCGGCACGTGGCCACGGTTGAACTCCGCCGGCCGGTGCAGCCCGACGTTGGACCAGAAACCGTCCAGGTGCCGCCCGAGCGGCGTCGCGAGAAAGCCCTTGTACGCCGCCTGCAGCGCCTCGATCGTCTCGGCGTGCCACCACACGAGCAGGTCGGAGTCGGCGCGCAGCCCGGACACGTCGTACATGCCGCGGACGACGACGCCCTCGGCGTCCAGCCCCTTGACGAACGCCGCGGTCTCAACGATCAGCTCGGCACGATCTGCGGGGAGTTCGCGGGCGACCTTGAACACCGAGTACATGGTGTAGCGGATCGAGGAGTTGATCTGCTCGGCCTGCTCGGTGGTCGGCTGCGGGTTCTCGTGGTGCGTCATGGCTCCATCGTCCCAACGTCGCCCGCACGCCTCACAGCCGGGTGACCAGCTCCTCGGCCGCCCTACGCGCGGACGCGATGCAGGCCGGGATCCCGACCCCGTCGTACGCCGCACCGGCCAGTGCGAGCGTCGGGTGCGCGGCCGTGGCTGCGCGGATCGAGGCGACCGTGTCGACGTGACCCACCGCGTACTGCGGCAGGCCGCCACCCCAGCGGCGGACCTGCGCATCGACCGGTTCGAGCACCGGACCCACGACGCGCCGTAGATCCGTCAGCCCGATCCGGGTCAGCTCCGCGTCGTCGTGGTGCAGCACCCGCTCCTCGCCGTGTCGCCCGAGGGAGACCCGCACGAACCGCAGGTCCGGCACCGCCTGCGTGAGCCACGGCCACTTGCTGCTGCTGAACGTGGACGCCTTAATCTGCGCGCCGTCGACCGGGGGCACCAGGAATCCGGTCGTCCCCTCGAACGGTGCGCTGTCCGAGGCGCGGAACGCGAAGGTCACCAACGCCATCGACGCGTACTCGATGGTGCGCAGTCCGACTGCCGCATCCGGCGCGGCGCTGCTCAGCAGCCGGGCCGTCGGCGCCGCTGGCGTGGCGAGCAGCACGGCGTCGGCGTGCAGGGTCGAGGCCGGCATGGGCTCGCCCGTGCCCGCACCCGAGCCCGGACCGGTGAGCCGCAGCCGCCACCCCGTGCCCTCGGCGGTCAGCTCGGACACGACCGCACCGGTCCGGATCGTGACTCCTGCGCCCCGCGCCGCGTCGGCCAGGCGCGCCGGAAGGGTGCCGAGCCCCCCGGCGATGGCGGCGAAGACCGGCTCGTCCCGGCGTGCGGAGCCCGCCTCCGCGGCACGAGCCGCGGTCTGCAGCAGCGACCGACCGTCGACGGCTGCCTCCCAGAGCGCCGGCATGCACGCGCGCGCGGACAGCGCACGCGCGTGACCGGCGTACACCCCGCCGAGCAACGGTTCGACCAGACGGTCGACGACCGCACTGCCACAGGCGCGTTCGACCAGGTCGCCGATGCCGATGTCGGTGCCGTGAAGGTCCACGGCCCGTTCCTCGCGTACCCGTTCGATCTCGTCCTCGGTCAGCAGGCCGTGCAGCGACGACGGGTCGGACGGCACCCCCATCAGGGTGCCCGCGGGCATAGGCGTCAACTGCCCCCGGCTCCAGAGGCTCGCGGGGAATCGCTCCGGATGCACCAGTGGCGCGTCGATCTCGGACAGCAACTCCAGGGCCTCGGGCCGCCGCGCCAGGACCGATTCGGCGCCGCCGTCGACCACGTGCCCGGCCACCCGGATGGAGTCGAGTTTGCCGCCGAGCCGCGACGTGCTCTCCAGCAGCACGACCTCGTGACCGGGGTGCCGAGTCGCCAGGTGCCATGCAGCGGCCAGCCCGGTGATGCCACCGCCGACGATCGCGATCGTGCTCATGGGGCCAAGCCTGGCAGCCCGTCACGTACGCCCGGGCAGCGCCCGCCAGTCGTCGGGCACCGCCGGACGACCTGCGCGGATCAGTAGACGTCGACCGCGTCGAGCTCCGCGTAGAAGGTCGACTTCGTGAACGTGACGGTGTTGCTGCCACGGTGCAGCTGCACCGGGTAGTAGACGGTCGACCAGTTGTCCCAGGTGGTGTTGGGGAAGGTCACGTCGGCGGTGCGCCGCCCGTCGACGGTGACCAGATCGCTCGAGGCGACGGGGTATCCGCTGCGGTCGAGCGAACCGTTGCCGAAGCGGATCCCCAGCAGGGCGCGGCCCGCGCGGGCTCGCTGGATGGTGAGCGTGACCGAGCTGTCCGCGTTGTCCAGACCACCGACCTTCGCCCCACCAGATGCACTGGGATCAGCGATGACTCGCGCGTCGACGACTGAGCCGTCCTCCGCCTCGTAGCGCGTCGGCGTCACACCCGGCGGCGGCCCGGTCGGCGTACGGTCCGGCGCCACCGGACTGCGGTAGAGGTCGATCGCGTCGATCTCCGCGTAGTACGTCGCCTTGGTCAGGGTCACGGTGTTCCAACCCCGGTGCAGGTGCACGTTGTACGGGGTCATCGACCAGTTCCCCCACGCTGTGTTGCGCAACGTGACGGTCCCGGCGGATCGTCCGTTCACCACGACCTTGTCGGTAGCCGCGACCCCGTTGCCCGAGGCGTCACGCGAGCCGTTGTCGTACCGGATGCCGAGCGTCGCGGGACCACTGTGGTCCGCGGCGATCCGCACTGTGACAGAACTGTCCGAGTTGTCGAGGTTGCCGACCTTGGCCTCACCGGAGGCGGTGACGTCGTTCACGACGCGGGCGTCCGTGATGACCCCGTCCTCCGCCTGATAGCGCGTGTCGGCGCTGTCGACGCTCGGCACCCCGCTGGGTGACCAACTCAGCCCGCTGACGTACATCGCGCGATAGCTGTACGTCGGGTCCCACCCGTGGAAGACGATCTTCGTGCTGCCGTCCGCGGCCGTGATCACATCCTGCCCGCCCGGCCCGATCACGGTGCCGTGGAACAGATCGGTGGTCATCAGCTCGGTGTGCGACTGCGTGAAGGGCCCGGTGAGGGAGGTCGCAGTGGCGTATCCGGTGCGGTAGTTGCCGCCGCCGAAGTCGTTCGCCGAGAAGAAGAGGTAGTAGGTGCCGGCATGTTTGACCAGCGTCGGCGCCTCCACGACGTGTCCCTCGAAGGCAAGGTCGTTGGAGATCAGCTTGGTCGGCGGACCGGTCAGCGTGCGGCCGTCGGCGGACAGCGGCTGCAGGTAGATGGTCGCCGGCAGCGAGCAGCAGTTGCCGTCGGCCTTCCACAGCAGGTAGCGGTGTCCGTTCTCCACGTAGGTCGACGGGTCGATCGCGCCGCCGAGGTCGGTGGTGCCGCGCTGCCCGTCGGGGCAGACCAGCGGCTCACTCCCGACGGAGGTGAACGGACCGTCGGGCGAGGTCGAGAACGCCATCCCGATGCACTGCCGAGGGGCCAGCGCGTCGCGCGCCGTGTAGTACATCGCGTAGCCGCCGGGCACCGCCGAGACGTCCGGCGCCCAGACGCAGTGGTCAGTGGCCCCGCCCGGGGTGAAGCTGCACGGCCCGGTCCAGTCGCCCAGCGTCGGCAGGGCGTCCGGCCGGGCGGTCCAGTGCACGAGGTCCGTCGACGTCTCATGCTGGATGTTCTTGCCCCCGGAGTTGGTGGCGTAGGCGTGATAGACGCGCCCGACCCGCAGGATGTCCGGATCGGCGAAGTTGGCGTCGATCACCGGCCTCGGCGCCGTACGCGCCGGGCCGGCGCCGTGCTGCGCGTGCGGCGACGACGCGGTCGCCGGGCTCGCGGTGACCACGGGAGTCCCGAGTGCCAACGCCACCACCGCCACCATGGCCGCGTGGATCCATCCGAGGTGGTGGCGCTGATTCGTTGACCTCATGCTGTGCCTCTTCACGGTGACGACGCTGTCCCGTGGATCGCCGACGCCGACGATCCAGCTGCTGTTGCCGAGCTCCACCCAAGCTACTCACGATCCGCGTCGCGTGAGCGGATCAGCGCGACGGACCTGTGCTGCGCGACCCTGCGTCCTCCCGGACCACCTGCTCCCACGCCTGCACCAGCACCGGCACGGCCGCGCTCGCGGCGTCCGCCAAGGCGAACGGCGTACGGACGTAGTGCTCCAATCCGCGCCCCTGCACCGCCTGGGTCGACCCTGGGTCGAGCAGGACGCCGTGCTCCCGCGCGATCGCGGCCACGCGGGTCGCGCGCGGGCGGGGCATCCGCCACCACAGCGACAGGCCGCCGGACGGCACGCGAACCTCCCACTCCGGCAATGCATCTCGAAGCTGCAACAGCGCAGCGCGACTCTCGATGAGCCCGGCACGACTGTCCGGGTGCAACGTCGCACTGGTGCGCATGAGCTCGGCCGTGATCAGCTGCTCCAGCACCGGCGCCCCCAGGTCGAGAGTGGCACGTGCTGCGGCGATCGCACCGACGAGCTCCCGCGGTGCTCGGATCCAGCCGATCCGCAGGCCGCCCCAGAACGTCTTGCTGGCGCTCCCGACGCTCACGCAGCCGCGGCTGTGGGCCGCCATCGGCAGGACGTCGGGTGCTTCGTCGAGCCACACCTCGGTCAGCGTCTCGTCGACGATGCCGACCACGCCGTGTCGCTGCCAGCCCCGGGCCAACCGGGCACGGTCGGCGTCGTCGAGCGACAACCCGGTCGGGTTGTGGAAGTCCGGCAAGGCGAGCATCGCGGCAGCGCCCGCGGCCAGCGCCTGGTCGCGTGCCTCGGGATCGATCTCGGTCGGCCCGATCGGCACCGGTACGAGGCGTGCTCCCGTGTGCCGCAGGGCCCCGACGGAGTGCGCGTACGTCGGTGACTCGATCACGACCCGGTCGCCGCGACCGACGACCGCCCGGAACACCGCCACCAGTGCGGACAGTGCACCCGAGGTTACGAAGATCTGCGAGGGGTCGGTGGGCACGCCGCGCTCGACGTACCGCGCGGCGATCAGCTCGCGCAGCTCGGGCACCCCGAGCGGGAAGTACCCGGCGCCGCCGATGTACGCGGGCAGTCGCGCGGTCGCGACCTCCAGCGCCTCGCGCAGTCCGGGCGGCGCCGCCTGCGCGGCACGGCGCAGGTCGATCACATCGCCCGCGCTGTCGTCCTGCTCCCATCCGGGCAGCGGCTCGCCGCCGCCGGCGACCGGCCCGCCGGGCAGCTGCACGACCGTGCCCGACCCCCGCCGCGCGACGGCGTACCCGCGCTCCCCCAACACCGCGTACGCGCGAGTCACGGTCGTTCGGCTGGCGCCGACCGCGTCGACCAGCTCGCGCTCGCTCGGCAGCCGGGTGCCGTGCAGCAGGCGACCGTCGGCGACCAGACCGTGGATGCCGTCCGCCAGCCAGAGGTACGCCGGCCGGCCCGGATCCGGGTCGCCCAGCAGCGTCGTGAGCCGCCGACCGGTGATGTGCTGCATAGGAATCCACCTTGTGCAGATTGGCCCTTCTTCGAAAGGCCACTTGCTGCGAAACTAGCACGATGACCGCACCCCCACGATCTCGACGAACCGCCCTCGCTGCGCTGACGCCGATGGGTCAGTTGCGCGCCGGCCGGCTGCCGCGTCGGATCGTCCAGCTCTTCACGGGCCTCACGATGTACGGCGTCGCGATGGGCATGTTCGTGCGCGCGGGCCTCGGCCTGGACCCGTGGGACGTCTTCCACTACGGCGTCGCGAAGTTGACCGGGATGGATCTCGGCACCGCGGTCATCGTGGTCAGCATCCCGGTGTTGCTGTTGTGGATCCCGCTGCGGCAGTGGCCCGGTCTGGGCACGATCGCGAACGCGATCTGGATCGGCATCGCCACCAACATCGCGCTCGCCGTCATCCCGACGATGCACGGACTGCTCACTCAGATAACGGTTTTCGCGCTCGGATTGGTCGTGAACGGCGCAGGCGGCGCGCTCTACATCGGCGCCCAGCTCGGACCCGGGCCGCGCGACGGGTTGATGACCGGCCTGCACCGGCGCACCGGGCTCAGCCTGCGACTGGTGCGGACCGCGCTCGAGCTGACCGTCCTCGGCACAGGCTGGCTGATGGGCGGCGTGGTCGGGGTCGGCACGCTCGCCTACGCCGTGGCGATCGGTCCGCTGGTGCAGGCGTTCCTGCCGTGGTGCATCGTGCGGTTGGACGTCCCGCTCAGCGCGCCGAGCGAGTGTGCACCCGCTGCACAACCCGTGTGATCACGTCGGGATCGGTGTCCGGAAGGACGCCGTGCCCCAGATTGAAGATGTGCCCGGGAGCAGCCCGCCCGGCATCCAGGATGGCGTCGATGGACCGCTCCAGCGGCTTCCAGGGGGCGAAGAGCAAGGCGGGGTCGAGGTTGCCCTGGAGCGGGTAGCGACCACCGAGGCGCGCGTTAGCCTCGTCCAACGGCACCCGGAAGTCGACGCCGACCACATCGGCGCCCGCCTCCCCCATCACTGTCAGCAGTTCCCCGGTGCCCACGCCGAAGTGGATCCGAGGGACGCCGAGGTCGGCCACGCCGGCGAGGACAGCCGCCGAGTGCGGCTGCACGTAGCGCACGTAGTCCTCCCGAGACAGCGCGCCGACCCAGGAGTCGAAGAGCTGGACGGCGCTCGCGCCAGCCTCGATCTGCACCCGCAGATACGTCGTGGCGATGGCAGCGAGCTTGCTGCACAACAGATCCCACGTCTGCGGATCGCCGTGCATCAGGGCTTTTGTGTGCTCGTGGTTGCGCGACGGGCCGCCTTCGACCAGGTAACTGGCCAGCGTGAACGGCGCTCCGGCGAAGCCGATCAGCGGCACACCATTCAGCTCTGCGACCGTCTGCCGGACCGCCTGCGCGATGTCGGGCACCTGCTCGGCGCTCAGCGACGGGAGCGCCTCGACGGCCGCTCGGTCGCGGATCGGCGACGCGACGACCGGGCCGACACCAGGCACGATGTCCAGGTCGACCCCGGCAGCGGCGAGCGGCACCACGATGTCGCTGAAGAAGATCGCGGCGTCGACCCCGTGGCGGCGTACCGGCTGAACGGTGATCTCGGTGACCAGGTCGGGTGTGCGGCAGGCCTGCAGCATCGGGATGCCCTCGCGCAGCGCGCGGTACTCCGGCAGCGACCGCCCGGCCTGGCGCATGAACCAGACAGGGGTGCGCTCGACCTCCAGCCCGCGCGCGGCGCGAATGAGGAGGGGCAGCTCGGTGTCGGGGCCCTGGGAGGTCACGCCGCGATCCTTCCACGCGTGCCGACCTGTCCAGGACCATCCGGCCGTGTCCGGCGTCGGTAGGTCACCTGCGTTGTCGGGCGTGTGGCCACTTTCCTACGTCGGCTGCCGGCGGGTCCGGTCGGTTGTCGGCGCCACGGTCACTTTCCTACGTCGGCTGCCGGCGGGTCGGGTCGGTTGTCGGCGCCACGGTCACTTTCCTACGTCGGCTGCCGGCGGGTCGGGTCGGTTGTCGGCGCCACGGTTACTTTCCTGCGTCGGCTGCCGGTCTTCAGACGGCCTGGACCAGGAACGCTGCCGTCGCCTTGCGCTGTTCAGTCGGTTGTCGGCGCTACACCGTACGTTTCGGCCCGCTCGGCCCTGAACGCACGCGCAGCGCCCGTCCATGCCCTCGTTTGGGCCCGCGCGGCCCCGAACGCACCCGCGCTGCCCGTCCGCGCTCTCGTTTCGGCCCGCTCGGTCCCAAACGCACGCGCAGCGCCCGTCCATGCCCTCGTTTCGGCCCGCGCGGCCCCAAACGCACGCGCAGCGCCCGTCCGTGCCCTCGTTTGAGCCCGCTCGGTCCCAAACGCACGCGCAGCGCCCGTCCATGCCCTCGTTTCGGCCCGCTCGGCCCCGAACGCACCCGCGCTGCCCGTCCGCGCTCTCGTTTCGGCCCGCTCGGTCCCAAACGCACGCGCGCTGCCCGTCCGCGCTCTCGTTTCGGCCCGCTCGGCCCCGAACGCACCCACAGCGCCCGTCCATGCTCTCGTTTCGGCCCGCTCGGCCCGAAACGTACGACGCGTCGTTCAGGACACGGTGAGGGCAACCCCGGCGACGGCGCACACCACCCCGATGAGCTGCACCCGACGCAGTCGTTCGTGCAGCACCCCGCGCGCCAGCAGCAGCGTCATCACCGGGTAGAGCGAGCCGAGCACACTCCCCACCCCGACCGCGCCACTGGTGGAGGCGATTCCGAAGAGCGCGTTGGCGCTGAGGTCACCGGTGCCCGCGAGCATCGTCACGGGGATCAGCCGCTTGCGCAGGTGCGGGCCCGGGATGCCGCCCGGCCGGGTCCGCCAGACCGCGAGGAGCAGTCCGAGGGCCACGATGCTTGTCACGCGCATCGCCCAGAGGCCGCCGAGCACGCTGGTGCGGCTCGCCTGGTGCAGGAGATACAGCGCGAGACCGAAACCGACGGCCGCGACGACGGCGAGGCCGAGCGGCCGGCGTGCGACCTCGCCGGACAGCTCCGGCCCCGAGGCGAGCGCGGCACCGGCGAGCGCCAGGGCCATGCCGACACCGGTCAACAGACCGATGCGCTCGCCACCGAGCACCCCGAGGATCACCGGAACGATCGCCCCGAGAGCCGCGATCGGCGAGACCACGCCCATCGTCCCGGACGACAGCGCCGCGTAGAACGCGCACAGTCCGACGCACCCGCAGAGCCCGGCGAACGCGCCGTACACCGGCCAGAGGCCGCCCTGAGGTCCGTGCCCGGTGCCGACGGCGACCACCATCGCCACGCAGGTGATGATCAGGCCGCCGACCTGCGACGTGAAGACCACCTGCACGGCGTGCGCGCGCCGTGTGAGCAGGCCCCCGACGAAGTCGGAGCTGCCCCACACCAGGCTCGAGACCAGGGCGAGCAGGTAGCTCATCGGTGACCGAACGCGTCCCGGTGTTCGCGCGAGACGGCACCATCGGCGTACGACATGGTGCCCCGATCGGCGAATTCGGTTGCAGCGCGGACCAGCTCGCCGTACGCCGCCCACGCCAGCGCGCCGCCGAGCGACACCCGGCGCGCTCCCCACTCGCGCAGCGACGGCACGCTCGGACCGCCGGGCAGCTGCAGGACGTTGACGGGCGCGCCGATGGCGACGACGGCCTGCACCTGCTCCTGCGTGGTGATGCCGGGCGCGTAGAGCACGTCGCCGCCGGCGTCGCGGTACGCCGAGAGGCGGGCGACCGTGTCGTGCAGGTCGCCGGCGTCGTAGAGGAAGTTCTCGCATCGGACCGTCAGCAGCATCCCGTGCTCGTGCGCGATGCCCGCCGCGGCCCGCACCCTGTCGGTCGCCTCGCCCACGGGGAGCACCGCGCCGGCCCGCTGGTCGTAGTCCTCCAGGGAGACACCGGCCGCACCCGCCTGCGCGAGCAGCTCCACCGAGCGCTCCACACCGCCCGCGTCGTCCGGGAAGAGGTCCTCGGCGTCGACCTGCACCGGCACGTCGACCGCGGAGCAGACCGCCGTGACGTGCGCGACCAGCACCTCACGCGTCACCTGCTGGTCGTCGAGGCCGAGCGTCGCCGCGAGCCCGGAGCTGGTGGTCGCCAGGGCCGGGAAGCCGAGGGGTCCGGCGAGCAGTACGGCCGACCCCACGTCGTACGGGTTCGGGATCAGGAACGTCCCACTCCCGTGCAGCTCGGCGTATCGACGGCGCAGGTCTTCGGTGCTGGCGGTGGTCACCCGAGCATCGTGCCAGCCCACGGCACGACGGTGCTGGCAGGTTTACGTCGTGCCGACGGTGTGCGTCCGTGGCCAGGACTGCAGCCCTGGCCGACGACGTAGAACCCACACGTCGACACCTACCGAACACCCCGCACGCCCTCGACATCACCCGGCGCGACGACGCGCGGAGAAACGGCGCGTCGCACCGGTTTCGAGCGAATGTACGACCTACGCTGCACCAGTGGGTACCCGAAACCTTGGCGGCGATGCCGCCGCGGATTTCCAGCGCGCGACACGCGAGGTGGAGGCGGTCGGTCTGCGCCCCGAGGTGCGCCTCACCGAAGTACCCGCGCCGACCCGCATCGCGCCGTACGCCGTGGCGTTGACGGCCGAGGTCGTCTCCAGCGCCGAGGACGACGACGAACTCGCCAGCGGTCGGTTCGTGCTGCTGCACGATCCGTCCGAGCCCGAGGCCTGGGGCGGTGCATGGCGCGTGGTGAGCTTCGCGCGCGCCGAGCTCGAACCGGAGATGGCCACCGACCCGATGCTCGGCGATGTCGGATGGAGCTGGCTGACCGACAGCCTGGAGTCCTGCGGGGCACGCGCGGTCGCGGAGGCCGGCACCGTCACCCGGGTGGTGTCGCAGGGCTACGGCGGACTGGTCGACAACGGCACGAGCGTGGAGATGGAGGTCCGCGCGTCGTGGACCCCGGTGGCTCCCGGCGGCGTCGGCCTGGGCGCCCACTTCGAGGCCTGGGGGGCATTGCTGTGCACGATCGCCGGCCTGCCACCGCTGCCGGAGGGCGTGGTCGCGCTGCCGGGCCAGCGTCGATGACCACCACCGGAGACGAGGCACCCGCCGAGGGTGAGGGCGCGGCGGCCGAGGACGTCGCACCGTCGTACCCGATGCTCGAGAGCCCGGCCGACGGCGTCCCGGACGTCATCGTCGACGAGCGCGCCCTGACCGCCGCCGCGGCCGCGATCGCCGCCGGCCACGGACCGGTCGCCCTGGACGCCGAGCGCGCTTCGGGCTTCCGCTACGGCAACCGCGCCTACCTGGTGCAGCTGCGCCGCGAGGGCGCCGGACTCTTCCTCATCGACCCCATCGCCTGCCCCGACCTCTCACCGATCGACGAGGCCATCGGCGACGCCGAGTGGGTGCTGCACGCAGCCACCCAGGACCTCGCCTGCCTGGCCGAGGTCGGCTTGCGACCCAAGGCCCTCTTCGACACCGAGCTGGGCGGTCGCATCGCTGGGCTCAAGCGCGTCGGGCTGGCGGCCGTCATCGAGCACTACCTGGGAGTGACTCTCGCCAAAGAGCATTCGGCGGCCGACTGGTCGACCCGGCCACTGCCCGAGCCGTGGCTGCGCTACGCCGCGCTGGATGTCGAGGTGCTCGTGCAGGTGCGCGACCTGATGTACGCCGACCTCGCCGCCAGCGGCAAACTCGACTGGGCCCTGCAGGACTTCGAGGCGCTGCTGTCGTTCACCGGGCCGCCGGTGCGCACCGACCCATGGCGCCGCACGTCCGGGATGCACAAGATCCGCGAACGGCGGGCCCTCGCCCGCGTGCGGGAGTTGTGGCAGACGCGCGACGCGCTGGCCCGCGAGCGGGACATCGCTCCGGGGCGGTTGCTTCCGGACGCGCTCATCGTTGCCATGGCCACCACGCCCCCCACGTCGGCCGATGAGCTGACCGCGCTCGGTGCCGCCCCGCCCGCACCCGGTGCTCCCCCGCGCAGGTCCCGCAAGCCGCACCACGGCCTGCTGCGCTACCAGCGCGACTGGTTGGCCGCATTGGAGCGCGTGGGTGTCATGTCCGAGCGCGCACTGCCTCCGGCTTCGGTACGAGGCGACGGTCCGCCTCCCGTACGGGCGTGGGCCGACCGCAACCCGGTGGCGGCCGCCCGGTTGTCCCAGGTGCGCGACCGGCTCGGCGCGTACGGCGAGGAGCACGGCGTGCCCCTGGAGAACCTCGTCACCCCCGAGAGCCTGCGCCGACTGATCTGGAACGCGCCGAACGTGTGGGACGAGCGCCTGATTCGCGAGCAGCTCGCGTCGTACGGCGCCCGCCCGTGGCAGGTCGACGCCGTCACGCCGCTTGTAGTGCAGGCCGTGGAGGATCACCCCGTTACTGACGAGTAACAATCGGGTCTACAGTGGCGGCGTTCGACTTGTTCCCCACCACTGCAACCCTCTGGGAGGCGCCGTGCCCCGCACGCTGTCAGAGGTCGTTTTCGTCGACGGCGTGCGTACGCCGTTCGGCAAGGCCGGCGAGAAGGGCATCTACGCCCAGACCCGCGCCGACGACCTGGTCATCAAATGCATCCGTGAGCTGCTGCGCCGTCAGCCGCAGCTGCCGCCGGAGAAGGTCGAGGAGGTCGCCATCGCGGCGACCACCCAGATCGGCGACCAGGGTCTGACCCTGGGCCGGATGGCCTCGCTGCTGGCCGGCCTGCCGAAGAGCACGCCCGGCTACTCCGTGGACCGGATGTGCGCGGGTGCCATGACGGCGGTCACGAACGTCGCCTCGAGCATCGCGTTCGGCGCGTACGACATTGCCGTCGCCGGCGGTGTGGAGCACATGGGACGTCACCCGATGGGTGAGGGCGTCGACCCCAACCCGCGCATCGTGGCCGAGAGGCTCGTGGACACCAGCGCGCTGGTGATGGGCTCGACCGCCGAGAACCTGCACGACCGCTTCCCCGAGATCACCAAGGAGCGCTGCGACGCGTTCGCGGTGGGCAGCCAGACCAAGCTGGCGACCGCGTACGAGAACGGCAAGATCCAGCCCGACCTGGTCGACATCGCGACCCGGCACGCCGAGCTCGGCTGGGGTCTCGCGACCACCGATGAGCCGCCGCGCCCCGGCACCACGCTGGAGAGCCTCGCGAGCCTGAAGACCCCGTTCCGTCCGCACGGTCACGTCACCGCCGGCAACGCCGCGGGCCTGAACGACGGCGCGACCGCCTGTCTGCTCGCGTCCGAGCAGGCGGCCGCGGACCTCGGCCTGCCGGCCGCGATGCGGCTGGTCAACTACTCCTTCGTAGGTGTGGAGCCGGAGGTGATGGGCATCGGTCCCGTCCCGGCCACCGAGAAGGCGCTGAAGAACGCCGGGATGTCCATCGAGGACATCGGCCTCTTCGAGCTGAACGAGGCCTTCGCCGTGCAGGTGCTGGCCTTCCTGGACCACTTCGGCATCGCGGACGACGACCCGCGGGTCAACCCGTGGGGCGGCGCCATCGCCGTCGGGCACCCACTGGCCTCCTCCGGTGTGCGGCTGATGACCCAGCTCGCCCGCCAGTTCGCCGAACACCCGGAGGTGCGCTACGGCCTCACCGCCATGTGCATCGGCATCGGCATGGGCGGCGCGGTGATCTGGGAGAACCCGCACCACGCCGACTACGTCCCGAGCATCCAGACCACCACGGACGGAGCCGCCTGATGACCACCGCCACCTCAGAACAGACCCGGGAGCAGACGCTCACCCAGCCCGACGAGGTCGTCACCCACGCGCACGTGCGTGATCTTGAATTGCCCGGCGGCGCAGGGACATTCGCACTGATCACCCTGGACAACGGTTTCGACCACACCAAGCCGAGCACGTTCGGCGCGCAGGGCTTGAGCGAATTGAGTGACGCACTCGACACGCTGCACCGTCGCGCCGGGGCCGGCGAGATCGTCGGTGTCGGCGTCACCGGCAAGCCGTTCATCTTCGCGGTCGGCGCCGACCTGACCGGCGTCCCGTCGATCACCACGCGCGACCAGGCGCACGAGATCGCCCGGCTCGGACACGCGACGTTCCAGAAGCTGTCCGACCTGCCGGTGCCGACCTTCGGCTTCATCAACGGCGCGTCGATGGGCGGCGGCGTCGAGCTGCCGCTCTACGCCGACTACCGCACGATCTCCGGGGACGTCCCGGCGTACGCCACACCCGAGTGCTTCCTCGGGCTCGTGCCCGGCTGGGGCGGCACCTACCTGCTCCCACGGCTGATCGGCGTCCAGGACGCGCTCACCCTGATCGTGGCCAACCCGCTCGCCAACAACAAGATGATCGGCGGCAAGCAGGCGTTCGAGCTCGGGGTCGCCGACCGGCTGCTGGAGCCGGTGACCTTCCTCGAGGACTCGCTGGCCTTCGCCGCCGGTGTCATCGCCGGCACCGAGCAGGTCGAGCGCGCCGAGGTCGACCTGGACGCGACCACGTGGGACGCCGCGATCGAGGCCGCCCGCGGCCAGGTCGAGGGTCGCACCGGCGGCGCGGCCCCGGCCCCGCTGCGGGCGCTGGAGCTCATCAAGGCCGCGCGTACGGCGGATCGCGCCACCGCGTTCGAGGCCGAGAACGACGCCCTCGCTGACTTGATCATGAGCGATGAACTGCGCGCCGGGCTCTACGCGTTCGACCTGGTGCAGAAGCGGGCCAAGCGCCCGGCCGGCGCACCGGACAAGTCGCTGGCCCGCAAGGTCACCAAGGTCGGCGTCGTGGGAGCCGGCCTGATGGCCAGTCAGATGGCGCTGCTCTTCGCCCGTCGCCTGCAGGTGCCGGTCGTGCTGACCGACCTGGACCAGGCGCGCGTCGACAAGGGTGTCTCCTACTGCACCGACGAGATCGACAAGCTGCTCGCCAAGGGCCGGGTCTCCTCCGACAAGGCCAACCACCTGAAGTCGCTGATCTCCGGATCGGTCACCAAGGAGGCCTTCGCCGACGCCGACTTCGTCATCGAGGCCGTCTTCGAGGAGATGTCGATCAAGAAGCAGGTCTTCGCCGAGGTCGAGGCCGTGGTCGGTGACGAGTGCGTGCTCGCCACCAACACCTCGTCCCTGTCGATCACCGAGATGGCCGCGGACCTGAAGCACCCGGAGCGGGTCGTCGGATTCCACTTCTTCAACCCCGTCGCGATCATGCCGCTGCTGGAGATCATCCGCGGCGACGCGACCGACGACGCCACTCTCGCAACGGCGTTCGCCACGAGCAAGGGGCTGAAGAAGACCTCGATCCTGGTCAAGAACTCGCCGTCCTTCGTGGTCAACCGGCTGCTCGGCCGGTTCATGGGCGAGTCGGGTGCGATCGTCGACGAGGGCACGCCGATCGAGGTCGTCGAGCGCGCGTTCGGCGGTCTGACGCCGATGCCGCCGTTCATGTTGATCAGCCTGGTCGGACCGGCCATCGCGCTGCACAACAGCGAGACCCTGGCGGGCGCGTTCCCCGACCGGTTCAAGGCCTCGCCCAACCTGGCGAAGGTCGTCGACGCCAAGATCGCCAGCTTCTACGGCGCGGACGGCACGATCGACCCGGTGGTGCTCGACCTGTTCGAGGCTCCCGCCGACCCGACCGTGCTGACCGAGCAGCAGGTGCGCGAGCGCGCACTGTCCGCGCTGGGCGACGAGGTGCGGCGGATGCTCGACGAGGGCGTCGTCGCGGCTGCACAGGACATCGACCTGGCGATGATCACCGGTGCCGGGTTCCCCTTCTGGAACGGCGGGGTCACTCCCCTGCTCGACCGGACCGGGATCTCGCAGGAGGTCACCGGCAAGCGGTTCCTCGAACCCGGCGTGGCCAGCGTTCCGGCGTAGCCCTCTGCCGTACCGTCGGGGGTACGGGTGAGCGCTTCGCCCGGCGCGCCCGTACTCTCGATGAGGGCACTTGCTCCACCTCGATCTCTCGAACGCCGCCGACCCGCGACACGCCGGTCGGCGGCGTTCGTCGTTATCTCATATATGAGATACGCTCCCCGGCATGACGGATGACTACCTGGACCGCGTCGGCACCCTGATTCGCGACGCCCGCCGCCAGCGCAAGTTGACCCAGTCCGAGCTTGCGGAGTCCCTCCAGACCTCGCAGAGCGCGGTCGCCCGCATCGAGCAGGGCAAGCAGAACCTCAGCCTGGAGATGGTCGCCCGCATCGGCGAGGCTCTCGACACCGAGGTCGTGCAGGTCGCCACCAACACCCCCCTCAACCTGCGCATCAAGGGTGGTCGCAAGCTCTCCGGTGAGATCGACGTGCGCACCAGCAAGAACGCCGCCGTCGCCTGCCTGTGCGCCTCACTGCTCAACAAGGGCAAGACCACGCTGCGCAACCTCGCGCGCATCGAGGAGGTCAACCGGATCACCGAGGTGCTGAACTCCATCGGCGTCAAGACCCGGTGGCTGCCCGACTCCAGCGATCTGGAGATCACCCCGCCCGCCCGCCTCGACCTCGACGCGATGGACGAGGCGGCCGCGCAGCGCACCCGCACGATCCTGATGTTCCTCGGCCCGTTGCTGCACGAGTTCGACGACTTCAAGCTGCCCAACGCCGGTGGGTGCGATCTCGGCGCCCGCACCGTCGAGCCGCACATGCACGCGCTGTCGGCGTTCGGTCTGCAGGTGGAGGCCAGCCACGGCTACTACGTCGCCACGGTCAACCGCAACGTCCGCGCGGGCGCCACGATCATCCTGACCGAGCGCGGCGACACCGTCACCGAGAACGCGCTCTTCGCCGCGGCCCGGTTCGACGGCACCACCACCATCCGCAACGCCAGCCCGAACTACATGGTGCAGGACCTGTGCTTCTTCCTGGAGAAGCTCGGCGTACGCATCGACGGCATCGGCACCACCACGCTGATCGTGCATGGCCGCCCGCACATCGACCAGGACGTCGAGTACCACCCGTCCGAGGACCCGATCGAGGCCATGTCGCTGCTTGCGGCGGCCGTCGTGACCACCTCGGAGATCACCATCAAGCGGGTGCCGATCGAGTTCATGGAGATCGAGCTGACCCTGCTGGCCGGCATGGGCATGAAGTACGACCTGTCGCCGGAGTACACCTCGGCCAACGGCCGCACCCGGCTCGCCGACCTGCGCACCATCCCCGGGCCGCTGGTCGCGCCCAAGGACAAGATCCACCCGATGCCCTTCCCGGGTCTCAACATCGACAATCTGCCGTTCTTCGCCGCCATCGCCGCGGTCGCCGAGGGGCAGACGATGATCCACGACTGGGTCTACGAGAACCGCGCGATCTACCTCACCGAGCTCACGCCGCTCGGCGCCAAGGTGCACCTGATGGACCCGCACCGGGTGCTCATCGAGGGCCCGACGCGCTGGCGTGCGGCCGAGGTCATGTGCCCGCCCGCGCTGCGCCCGAGCATGGTGGTGCTGCTGGCGATGCTGGCCGCGCCCGGCGAGTCGGTGCTGCGCAACGTCTACGTCATCAACCGCGGTTATGAGGACATCTACACCCGGCTGAACGCGCTCGGCGCCGACATCCAGTCCTTCCGCGACATCTGATCCGACCCGGGCGGTTGTCAGCGGATTCATGGCGTCGACGCCACGAATCCGCTGACGACCACTGGAGTTCTGACCGGACGAGCAACGTGAGGGGACGCGTCGACGTGACGCCGCGTACGCCGTACCTGGACTGGCCGGGTCCAATCGCCATGGCTCACCGGGGGTTCTCCCGGGATGGCCTGGAGAACTCGATGGCTGCGTTCCGTGCTGCCGTCGACCTCGATTACGCGTACGTCGAGACCGATGTGCACGCGACCGCCGACGGGGTGCTCGTGGCGTTCCACGACAGCTCGCTGGACCGGGTCGCCGGGCGCAGCGGGGCGATCGTGGATCTGCCGTGGCGCGATGTCGCGACGGCGCGGATCGGCGGCGTGGAGCCCATCCCCCGGTTCGACGAGCTGCTCGAGACCTGGCCGCAACTGCGCCTCAACATCGACTGCAAGTCCGATGCGGCCGTCAGCCCACTCGCCGACGCGATCGAGCGTCACCGCGCGTGGGACCGGGTGTGCGTCGCGTCGTTCTCCGATCGTCGGCGGCGGGCGGTCCTCACGCAGCTCAGCCGCCCGGTGGCCACCACCGCCAGCCCGGTGCTCGTGGGTGTGGCTCTGGCTTTCGGGCGGACACCCCTGGCACGTCTGCCGATCGGCACCGTGGACTGCCTGCAGATCCCGGAGCGCACCCGCAAGCTGCCGGTGCTGACGCGCACACTGATCCGCCAGGCGCACGCGGCCGGCGCGCAGGTGCACGTGTGGACCGTCGACGACCCGGCGGCGATGCACCGCCTGCTCGACCTCGGGGTCGACGGGCTGATGACCGACCGCGGTGACCTGCTGCGCGACGTCCTGGTCTCCCGCGGTCAGTGGCACGTCGCCTGAGCTCCCTCGCGCGAGTGTCCGCACTTTCGTGCGGACGGGTGCGCGGAAGTGCGGACACTCGGCTACGCCGGTAGCGGATCTGCCGTCAGCAGCGCGACCTGACAACGAATGCACTGCGGTGGCAACGTCGTTCGCATGAGTGACGACGATAAACCCACGGTCCATCCTCTCGACGCCGACCTGGAACGACGGCTGTTGCAGCGTCGCACCCTGCTGCTCGGCGCTGCGTTGGAGGAGGCGAACGGCAACCGCCTGTGCAACGCGCTGCTGCTCCTGGCCGCCGAGGACGCGCACGCCGACATCCGGCTGTTGATCAACTCCCCCGGCGGCTCGGTGTCGGCGATGCTCGCGATCCGCGACTGCATGCGGGTCATCCCGAACGACGTGAGCACGGTGGCGCTCGGCGCGGCGTACAGCGCGGGGCAGTTCCTGCTGAGCTCGGGCACCAAGGGCAAGCGGTACGCGCTCCCGCACGCCCAGGTGCTGCTGCACCAGGGCTCTGCGGGCTTCGGTGGCACGGCGATGGACATCGCCATCCAGGCCGGGCAGCTGCGGCACACCCGCGACACGGTGCTGGCGCTGGTCGCACAGGACACCGGGCAGGACGTCGCGACGGTTGAACAGGACTCGCAGCGCGACCGGTTCTTCACGGCACAGGAGGCGCTCGACTACGGCTTCATCGACGCGATCGTGGACTCGATGGATCAGGTCGGGCCGATCGCCTCTCGCACGGCCGGGCTGGGTGCGACGCGATGAGCGCGTACACCGTGCCGTACGTGACCACCCGCAGCGAACGCGGCGGCGACCGCACGGTCGACGTGTTCAGCCGGCTGCTCGCCGACCGGGTCGTCTATCTCGGCACGGCGATCGACGACGGGGTCTCCAACGTGCTGATCGCGCAGCTGCTGCACCTGGAATCGGACAACCCCGACCAGCCGATCAACTTCTACATCAACTCCCCCGGCGGCTCGATCTCGGCGATGCTCGCCATCTACGACGCCATGCAGTTCGTCCGCGCGCGGGTCGAGACCACGTGCGTGGGGCAGGCGGTCTCGACGGCGGCGGTGCTGCTCGCCGGTGGCGCTCCCGGATTCCGGCAGATGCTGCCGCATGGCCGGGTCGTGTTGCACGCGCCGGCGGCCGAGGGACGCGGCGCGATCCCGGACCTGATCCTGGAGGCCGAAGAGGTCGACCGGGTGCGGACGTTGCTGGAGGAGTTGCTGGCGCAGCACACCGGGCATACGCCCGAGCAGGTGCGGCGTGACACCGAACGCGACCTGGTGATGACCGCCGACGCCGCACGCGCGTACGGCGTGGTCGACACCGTCATTGCCTCTCGCAAGGCGTGACTCCCGCGCGGACGCTCACGCGGCCAGCCGGAGCTCCACCTGCCGCGGCGTCGAGGTCCCGGAGCCTGCGGCGAGCCGGTCGCGCACCCGCGAGGTCAGGTCGAGCAGCGTCAGGTCGAGCGCACCCCCGATGGCGGCCAGCATCTCCGAGGACGGTTCCTTGCGGCCCCGCTCCACCTCCGACAGGTACTGCGGGGACACTCCCGCGCGCCGGGCGACGTCGGTCAGCCGCTCGGCGCGGGCGACCCGCTCGGACCGCAACTGCTCGCCGAGCAGCTGGCGCCACAACGGCTCGCTACGCCGCGCGCCGCGGCGTGCGCGCGCGTCATCGGGAGACGGGAAGGGCACCACACCTTGCATACGGCGAGACTAGGCCGGACCGCCGACACAGAGGACGGATTCTGCTGCGAGCAGATACCGCGGGTGATCGTCCGGTGGCCATCACCACGTCGGTAGAGTCGAAACCATGTTGTCCGCGTTGACGATTCGAGAATCCCGGGTCCAGGACTGGCGTGCGGCGGGTGAGCTGCGGTGGGCGTGGGACGTGGAGGACGGTGACGTCCCAACGTACGAGCACGACGACTTCGTGCGCACCTTCGCGGACTGGATCGGCGCCCATCGGGCGACCCACACCTGCTGGGTCGCGCAGGAGGGTGAGGACATCGTGGGCATGGCCTTCCTGGTGCGCACACCCCGTCCGCCCCGCCCCTCGACAGGGGACCGCTGGGTGGCGGAGGTCCAGTCCGTCTACGTTCCGGCGCGCCACCGCGGGCGCGGCATCGGCGGCCGGCTGGTCGACGCACTGCTCGAACGCGCGCGTGCCGACGGCGCCGACCGCGTGATCGTGCACTCCCGCCCGAAGTCGATCGCGGTCTACCAGCGCGCCGGATTCGCCACCACCCCATTGCTCATGGAACGTACGCCGTGACGGCGTTCGCACGTCGGTCATCCCGGAACGTGCCCGCATGACCGAGCGCGCACGGCGCCGGTGCGCGCTGCCCTGCCCACCCCACGCGGCGTACGCCGACCTGGTCGACCCGCACCGTCAGCCGCAACGACAGTCGGTGCGCCCGGTTGTGAGATCCGGGTTCGGGAGGGTGCAGAGGGCTTGGCACCCTCCCGAACCCGGATCTCAACGGACCGCTGCCGCGGGTCAGGCGACCATGCCGTGCGGGTCGATCACGTACTTCTTGGCCGCACCCTTGTCGAAGTCGGCGTAGCCCGTCGGCGCCTCGTCCAGGCTGATCTTCGTCGCGTTGACCGCTTTCGCGATCTGGGCCTTGTCGCGCAGGATCAGGTTCATCAGCTTGCGGTTGTACTGCTTGACCGGGCACTGGCCGGTCATGAACGAGTGCGACTTCGCCCAGCCCAGACCCAGCCGCACGCCGAGAGTTCCTTCCTTGGCGTTGTCGTCGGCCGCGCCGGGGTCGCCCGTCACATAGAGCCCCGGGATGCCGATGCCAGCACCGGCGCGGGCGATCGTCATGCAGTCGTTGAGGACCGTGGCGGGTGCCTCGTCGGCGTCGGCGCCGTGCCCGCGGGCCTCGAAGCCCACCGCGTCGACGGCGGCGTCGACCTCGCGCTCACCCACGACCTGTTCGATCAGGTCGGCCAGATCGTCGCCGCTCGACAGATCGACGCTCTCGCAGCCGAAACTGCGTGCCTGCGCAAGGCGTTCGGCGTTCATGTCCCCGACCACGACGACCGCCGCGCCGAGCAACTGAGCCGCGTGCGCTGCGGCGAGCCCCACCGGGCCGGCGCCCGCGACGTACACGGTCGAACCGGTCGTGACACCCGCGGTGTACGCGCCGTGGTAGCCCGTGGGGAAGATGTCGGACAGCATCGTGAGATCGAGGATCTTCTCCAGCGCCTCCTCGCGATCCGGGAACGGCAACAGGTTGAAGTCGGCGTACGGCACCATCACGTACTCCGCCTGCCCACCGATCCACCCACCCATGTCGACATAGCCGTACGCCGCGCCGGCCCGGGCCGGGTTCACGTTCAGACAGATGCCGGTCTTGCCCTCGTTGCACATCCGGCACCTGCCGCACGCGATGTTGAACGGCACCGAGCAGATATCGCCCTTCTTGACGAAGAGCACGTCATCACCGAGCTCGACCACCTCGCCGGTGATCTCGTGGCCCAGGGTCTGCCCCACGGGTGCCGTGGTCCGGCCGCGCACCATGTGCTGGTCGCTACCGCAGATGTTCGTCGTCACCAGCCGCAGGATGGCCGCGTGCGGCGCGTTCTTCTGGATCTTCATCCCCGACACCACGTCGTCGGGCAATGTGAGCGACGGGTAGTCGATCTCCTCGACGGCGACTTCGCCCGGACCCTTGTAGACGACCACTCTGTTGGTTGCCATGACTGCGACCTTCCTGGCTCAGATGTCACGAAGATGTGACCTAGGTCATATCAACGTAGCCATCCGACCTGAGCAGCGCATGTGGTTGACAAAGGTCCTCGACGACCAACCACGGTGTTCGCCGATCCTCGGCAGTCCCTCGTGTCGATCGGGAGGGGTCAGTGCGCGAGGCGTCCGATCAGGTCGGTGGCGATGACGTCGGAGGTCAGGCCGATCCCCTCCAGCACCTGCGCGCGCGAGGCGTGGTCGAGGAACTCCTTGGGGATCCCGAACGCGTGGACCGGCACCTCACAGCCCGCGGACCGCAACCGTGCGGTCACCGCGACGCCCACGCCGTTGGTCGCCAGGTTGTCCTCTATGACGGCGACGTGGCGGGCAGAACGTGCCAGTTCGACCAGCTCGTCGGCCACCGGCAGCACCCAGCGCGGGTCGACGACCAGAGTCGAGATGCCCTGTGCCGCAAGCTTCTCCGCGACACCCAGCGCGGTGGGACACATAGCACCCACACCGACGAGCAGCACATCCGGTGCCGTCGGCCCGTCGTGCAGCACGTCGAGCGCGCCGATGGCCCGGACCGCGGTCAGCGGCTCGGCGACGTCCCCCTTGGGGAAGCGGATCACGGTCGGCCCGTCGGCGACCTCGAGCGCCTCGCGCAGCTGCAGCTTCACCTGCTCGCCGTCCCGCGGCGCCGCGAGACGCAGCCCGGGCACGATCGAGGAGATGGCCATGTCCCACATGCCGTTGTGCGACGGGCCGTCGGAGCCGGTGACGCCCGCCCGGTCGAGCACGAAGGTGACGCCCTGGCGGTGCAGCGCGCAGTCCATCAGCAGTTGGTCGAAGGCACGGTTGAGGAAGGTCGCGTAGACGGCGACGACCGGGTGTAGCCCGGCGTACGCGAGTCCGGAGGCCATGGTGACCGCGTGCTGCTCGGCGATGCCCACATCGAAGACCCGGTCGGGGTACGCCGCGGCGAACTTGTCCAGGCCGACGGGGATGAGCATGGCCGCGGTGATCGCGACGACGTCCGCGCGTTCGGCACCGATGCGCACCATCTCGTCGCTGAACTCGTCGGTCCAGATCCGGCCTGACACCTCGAAGGGCAGACCGGTCTCAGGGTTGAACTTGCCGATGCCGTGCCACTGGTCGGCCTCGTCGTCCATCGCCGGCTGGTAGCCGCGGCCCTTCTGCGTGATCACGTGCACGATGCACGGGCCGCCGAAGTCCTTGGCGCGGCGCAGCCCCATCTCGACGGACTGCTCGTCGTGACCGTCGATCGGACCGACGTACTTGATGCCCAGGTCCTCGAACATCCCCTGCTGCGGGGCGACGATGTCCTTGATGCCCTTCTTGACCCCGTGCAGCGTCTCGTACATCGCGTGGCCGACGACCGGGGTCTGCTGCAGCGTCGACTTGCCCCAGTCCAGGACCCGCTCGTAGCCGCGCGTGGTCCGCAGCGTCGCCAGGTGCGCGGCCAGGCCGCCGATCGTGGGCGCGTACGACCGCTCGTTGTCGTTGACGACGATGACCAGCGGCAGGTCCTTGCTGACGGCGATGTTGTTCAGCGCCTCCCAGGCCATCCCGCCGGTGAGGGCGCCGTCGCCGATGACGGCGACGGTGTGCCGGTCGCGCTGACCCTGCAGGACGCGAGCGTGCGCGATGCCCTCGGCCCAGGACAGGGACGTCGACGCGTGTGAGTTCTCGACGACGTCGTGATCGGACTCGGCGCGGCTCGGGTAGCCGGACAGGCCGCCCTGCTTCTTCAGCGCGGAGAAATCGTGCCGGCCGGTGAGGAGCTTGTGGACGTACGACTGGTGCCCGGTGTCGAACACGAGTGTGTCCCGCGGGGAGTCGAAGACCCGGTGCAGCGCGATCGTCAGTTCGACGACGCCGAGGTTGGGGCCCAGGTGGCCGCCGGTCTTGGACACCGACTCGACCAGGAAGGTCCGGATCTCGGCAGCCAGTGCATCGAGCTGCTCAGCAGGGATAGCGCGTACGTCACCCGGCTCGTTGATGCCATCGAGCAAACCCACGTAGAAAATCCCTTCCGGCCACGGTCCAACGCCCGAGTCTATGCGGTGGGACCCGGCGTCCTGGACCCCGAGGGCGTCAGGCGAGTCACGGCACTCGACGCGTGCCTGGCCGTCGCGCACGACGGCCAGGCCTGCTACGACTGCTCGGCTCAGCGCGCCACGGTGATCAACGGCGCGTAGAGCTCCATCGCCGCGAGGGCGTTCTCGTGCGCCTCCGGGCTCGACCCGGCGCACGCCTGCGCGCGGACCGTGACCGCGATCCCCGCGTCCGCCATCGGCAGCGCGGTCGACAGCACGCAACAATCCGTGGACACGCCGCACAGCTGCACCGATCGTGCGTCACCGAGCGCGGCGCGCAACGGGTCGCCCCACTTTCCGAACGTCGTGGCGTCCACGGTCGGCCGGCCCGCGAACTGCGGGACCAACCGGTACTGCGGATGGTCCGGTGCCGTGAGGGCGAACGGCCACCGGGCGAAGTACGCCGTCCACGCACCGGCCGGGTCGTCCGGGGCGACGTACCGGGTGAAGACGACGCGATCGGCGTACTCCCGCACGGCGGCCTCGATCGCCGGCAGCACGTCGGCGAACATCGGGGAACCCCACGGGCCCTCGACGTCGGCGAAGACGTGCTGGGCGTCGATGACGACCAGGACGTCAGACGGCACTCGCGGCCCTCGCGTCGCCCGCGGGGTCCACACGCTCCTGGCGCCGGACGGTCCCGGCGGTCAGGGCGACGGTGCCCACGAAACCGACGACGATCGCGACCAGGACACCGAGGCCGGCGTATGCCCAGGTGCCCTCCTTGCCACCGAGATGCAAGGGGTCGAGCAGGTAGCCCTGCCAGGTCAGCCAGGACACCTTGGCCGACGTGACGACCAACCCCCACCCCAGCGCCGATCCGATCACCATGAGCACCAGCGGGATCGGGGCGAGGGAGCCGTAGCGGCCGCGGGCGTCGTACAACTCGGCGTCGGCGTACGCGCTCCGCCGCAGCACCAGATCCCCGAGGAAGACGCCGCACCAGGCGGCGATCGGCACCCCCACCGTCACCAGGAAGCCTTGGAAGTTGGCCACGAAGCTGCTGGACGTGAAGAAGACGACGTAGATGCCCCCGAGCGTCATGATCGTGCCGTCGATCAGCGCGGCGACGAAGCGCGGCGCCCGCAACCCGAGGCTGAGCAGCGACAGACCCGAGGAGTAGATGTCGAGCACCGCCCCGGACATCAGGCCCAGGATCGCGACGACGGCGAACGGCACCAGGTACCAGGTCGGCAGTGCGGCCGTGAGGGCGCCGATGGGATCGCCCCCGATCGCGGCGGACAGTTTGGGGTCGGACGCGGCCAGCAGGATGCCGAAGACGACGAGCACGACCGGGCCGAGCGCGCCGCCGAAGGTGGTCCAGAAGATCACGCCGCGGCTGGGCGTCGACCGCGGCAGGTACCGGCTGTAGTCGGCCGCGCAGTTGACCCACCCGAGGCCGAGGGCTGTCAGCACCAGGATGGTCGCGCCCAGCACCTGCGGCACTCCCCCGGCCTTCATGGTGCTCACCGTGTGCCAGTGCACCCGGTGCACGGTGAGGGCGATGTAGCCGATCGTGAGGACGGCGGTCGCCAGGGTGATCCAGGTCTGCAGACGCATGATGAGCGCGAAGCCGAAGACCCCCGCGACGACGGTGACCGCGGCGACCACCAGCAGGACGATCAGCTTGGTGACGGTGCCGTGGCTCCATCCGAGCCGCGCGAAGACCGTCGAGGTGCCGAGCGTCGCCAGGACCACGAGCACGGTCTCCCAGCCGACGGTGAGGATCCACGAGATCGCCGACGGCACGCGATTCCCGTTGAGCCCGAACGCGGCTCGCGACAGCACGAGCGTCGGCGCCGACCCGCGCTTGCCGGCGACGGACACGAAACCGCACAGCAGGAACGAGCCGATGCTGCCCACCACCGCGGCGCCGAGCGCCTGCCAGATGTTGAGCCCGAAGCCGATCACGAACGCGCCGTACGCGATCGCGAGCACCGAGATGTTGGAGGCGAACCAGGGCCAGAAGAGCGACGCCGGCCGCCCGTGCCGCTCGGACTCGTCGATCACGTTCAGGCCGTTGGCCTCCACCCCGCCCGGCGCGCGGGTCTGCGGACTCTCCACCGTCGTCATGACGGTCACGCTACGGCGCGAGTGGCAGCGCCGGTGGTACATCGACGACTCCCCCTGATCGTCGACTGCGCATGTCGCGGGCCCGATCAGCCCGTTTCACCCCGCGATATGCGCAGTCGCCGGGCTCTCTTGACAACATACAACCGAATGGTTGTATGTTGTGGCCATGCCCGATCAGGAGGACGCCGCGGACGCGATGTTCCGTGCACTCGCCGACCGGACGCGCCGCGACATCATGCGACGCATCCTCGCCGGCGAACACTCCGTGTCGGCGCTGGCGGAGCACTACCCGATGAGTTTCGCGGCCGTACAGAAGCACGTCGCGGTCCTCGAGCGGGCCGGCCTGCTCGTCAAGCGCCGCCACGGACGAGAGCAGCTCGCCAGCGGCGATGTCGAGGCGATCCGCTCGGTCGCCTCGATGCTCGGCGATCTCGAGCAGATCTGGCGCGGCCGGATCTCCCGGATCGATGAGTTGCTCAGCACCGAAACCACCAGAACCACCGAAACCACGAATCACCCCACACCAGAGGAGAAGTGACATGCCCGTGACCGATGTCGACACCCAGGCCGAAGCCCGCACGCTCACCATCACCGCGGAGTTCGCGGCGCCGGTCGAGCGCGTCTGGGAGGTGTACGCCGACCCGCGCCAGCTCGAGCGGGTCTGGGGTCCGCCGACCTACCCGGCCACCGTCGTGGACCACTCGCTCACCCCGGGCGGGCGGGTGCACTACTACATGACCAGCCCCGAGGGAGAGAAGTACGCCGGGTGGTGGCACGTGACCTCCGTGGACTCCCCGCACGGCTTCGAGTTCGAGGACGGGTTCGCGCAGAACGCCGACGACTTCGCGCCGGACGAGTCGATGCCGGTGTCGCAGAACGTGTACCGCTTCGAGGATCTCGGCGGGAAGACCCGCGCGACGTACGTCAGCACCTACACGACCGCCGAAGGTCTGCAGAAGGTGCTCGACATGGGAGTCGTGGAGGGCGCCTCGGCCGCGATCAACCAGATCGACGGTCTGCTCGCCTCCTGACCGGAACCCCGAACGACCCCTGCCGCGTGCTGCGGCAGGGGTCGTTCGGGGTGTTCAGGTGGCCCGCGCCGCACGGCGTGGGATCCGGTGTCGCGTCAGGCGCCGGCCTTCACCAGCGAACGCAGCACGTACTGCAGGATGCCGTCGTTGCGGAAGTACTCCGCCTCCCCGGGGGTGTCGATGCGCACGACCGCGTCGAACTCGACGACCGACCCGTCGCCCTTGGTCGCGGTCACGTGCACGGTCTTCGGCGTGCGCCCCTCGTTCAGCGCCTCGACGCCGCTGATGTCGAAGGTCTCGGTGCCGTCCAGGCCGAGCGACTCGACGTTCTGCCCCTGCGGGAACTGCAGCGGCAGCACGCCCATGCCGATCAGGTTGGAGCGGTGGATGCGCTCGAACGACTCGGTGATGACGGCCTTGACGCCGAGCAGCCGGGTGCCCTTGGCCGCCCAGTCGCGCGACGAACCGGAGCCGTACTCCTTGCCGCCGAGCACCACCAGCGGCACGCCGGCCTCCTGGTACGCCGCGGACGCGTCGAAGATCGAGGTCTGCTCGCCCTCGGCGAGGAAGTTGCGGGTGAACCCGCCCTCGACGCCGTCCAGCAGCTGGTTGCGCAGCCGGATGTTGGCGAAGGTGCCGCGCACCATGACCTCGTGGTTGCCACGCCGCGAGCCGTAGGAGTTGAAGTCCTTGCGCTCGATGCCGTGCTCGGTGAGGTACTTACCGGCGGGGCTGTCGGCCTTGATCGAGCCGGCCGGGCTGATGTGGTCGGTGGTCACCGAGTCGCCCAGCTTCGCCAGGACGCGCGCGCCCTTGATGTCCGAGACGGGCTCCGGCTCGGCCGGCATGCCGTCGAAGTACGGCGGTTTGCGCACGTACGTCGAGTCGGCGTCCCACGCGAACGTGTCGCCCTCGGGGGTCTGCAGGCCCTGCCAGCGCTCGTCGCCGGCGAAGACGTCGGCGTAGTCCTTGACGAACAGCGCGCGGTCCATCGACGCGGCGATGGTCTTCTCGACGTCGTCCGGTGCCGGCCAGATGTCCTTCAGGAACACGTCGTTCCCGGCCTGGTCCGTGCCGAGCGGGTCGACCTCGAAGTCGAAGTTCATCGTGCCGGCGAGCGCGTACGCGATGACCAGCGGCGGGGACGCCAGGTAGTTCATCTTCACGTCCGGGTTGATCCGGCCCTCGAAGTTGCGATTGCCGGACAGCACCGAGACCACGGTCAGGTCGTGCTCCTGCACGGCCTGCGAGATCTCCTCGTTGAGCGGACCGGAGTTGCCGATGCACGTCGTGCATCCGTAGCCGACGAGGTAGAAGCCGAGCTTCTCCAGGTAGGGCCACAGGCCAGCGTTCTCGTAGTAGCCGGTGACGACCTGCGAGCCGGGCGCCATCGAGGTCTTCACCCACGGGGCCACGGTCAGGCCCTTGTCGACGGCGTTCTTGGCGAGCAGCGCCGCGGCCATCATTACCGAGGGGTTGGAGGTGTTGGTGCAGCTCGTGATCGAGGCGATGACGACCGAGCCGTCCTTCAGCCCGTACGCCGGCCCCTCGGCCGGGGTGACCTGCTCCTCGCGCAGACCGCCCTCGACGCCGTAGTTCTTGACGTCGAGCGCGAACTGGGTCTTGGCGTCGGAGACGACGATCCGGTCCTGCGGCCGCTTCGGACCGGCGATCGAGGGCACGACCGTGGACAGGTCGAGCTCGAGGTACTCCGAGAAGCGCGGCTCGTTGGACGGGTCGTGCCACAGGCCTTGGGTCTTGGCGTAGGACTCGACCAGTGCGACGTGGTCCTCCTCGCGGCCGGTGAGGCGCAGGTAGTCCAGGGTCACGTCGTCGATCGGGAAGATCGCGCAGGTGGAGCCGAACTCCGGGCTCATGTTGCCGATGGTGGCGCGGTTGGCCAGCGGCACCGAGGCGACGCCCTCGCCGTAGAACTCCACGAACTTGCCGACCACCCCGTGCTCACGAAGCATCTGCGTGATGGTGAGGACGACGTCGGTGGCGGTCGCGCCGGCCGGGATCGCACCGGTCAGGCGGAAGCCGACGACGCGCGGGATGAGCATCGACACGGGCTGGCCGAGCATCGCGGCCTCTGCCTCGATACCGCCGACGCCCCAGCCGAGCACACCCAGGCCGTTGACCATCGTGGTGTGGCTGTCGGTGCCGACGCAGCTGTCCGGGTAGGCGACGCCGTTACGGGTCATGATCGAGCGGGCCAGGTGTTCGATGTTGACCTGGTGCACGATGCCGGTGCCCGGGGGCACGACCTTGAAGTCGTCGAACGCCGTCTGGCCCCAGCGCAGGAACTGGTAACGCTCCTTGTTGCGGCCGTACTCGATCTCCACGTTGCGCTCGAACGCGTCGGCGCGGCCGAAGACGTCGATGATCACCGAGTGGTCGATGACCATCTCGGCGGGTGCGAGCGGGTTGATCTTCTTGGCGTCACCGCCCAGGTCGGCCACGGCCTCGCGCATCGTGGCCAGGTCGACCACGCACGGCACACCGGTGAAGTCCTGCATGATCACGCGGGCCGGGGTGAACTGGATCTCGGTGTCCGGCTCGGCGTCGGCCTTCCACCCGCCCAACGCGCGTACGTGGTCGGCAGTGATGTTCGAGCCGTCCTCCGTGCGCAGCAGGCACTCCAGGAGCACCTTGAGGCTGAACGGCAGGTCCGAGGACCCCTCGACCTTGTCCAGGCGATAGAACTCGTACGAGTTCTCCCCCACCTTCAGGGTGTCCTTCGCATCGAAGCTGTTGGTGCTCACGCCGACTCCTTCGTCCTGTCCGTCGCGCCGTTCCGGCCGCATCTCATTTATCTTGACGTCAAGATAAGTCAAGCATATCCGCTGAACCCCCGGCAGCAAAGGTCGACCTAAGACGCACACCGACCATCGGTTGTCAGCCGATTCGTGGCGTCGGCGTCACAGAGCGCTGACAACCGACGCGTCGTGCCGGTCAGCCCTGCTCGGCTGGAACGAGGATCGCGACGCACTCCACGTGGTGGGTCATCGGGAACGCATCGAACGCGCGCAGGGACGTGAGCGCGTACCCCGCGTCGGCGGCGTATGCCAGGTCACGGGCGAGTGCCGCGGGGTCGCAGGCCACGTATGCGATCGCGCGCGGTCGCAACCCGGTGATCTGCTCGACCACCTCGCGTCCGGCGCCGGTCCGCGGCGGGTCCAGCACGACCAGATCGACCACATCGCCCAGGTGCTCGGCCACGAGCGGGCCGGCCTGACGTACGTCGGATCGCTCGATCCGCGCCTGCGGCACCTCGCGGAGGGCCGGCTGCGCGTCGGCCACGGCACGCTCGTCGCCCTCGATGCCGAGGACCGCGCCGCTCTCCCCCACCCGGTCGGCGAGGAATCTGGTGAAGAGCCCCACGCCGCAGTAGAGGTCGAGCACCCGCTCTCCCGGTCGCGGCGCGAGCTGTCGCAGCACCTCGTCCACGAAGGTCGGCGCCGCCCCGGGGTGCACCTGCCAGAAACCGCGCGCGGACACCTCGAAGTCCAGCGTCGCCCCACCGGCCGTCACGGTCTCGAGGACACCCGGCACCTCACCGCGGTGCGGGAGGAGCACCGCGGTCGC
The DNA here is from genome assembly GCF_017565405.1 of Allobranchiibius sp. CTAmp26. GTDB lineage: Bacteria > Actinomycetota > Actinomycetes > Actinomycetales > Dermatophilaceae > Allobranchiibius. The sequence goes on along the minus strand of NZ_JAGEKR010000012.1, from coordinate 300,511 downwards.
GGACCCGTCGGAGGCCACGGCGACATCCACGCCCGTGACCCCGGCGTCGAACCGTTCGGTGAAGATCCCAGTCGCCCGCACCTGCGGCACGCTGATGACGCAGTCCTCGACGGGTATGACGTCATGCGAGCGGTGCGCGCGGAATCCGGCCCGGCCGTCCGGGCCGGTGGCGAGCTCGACGCGGGTGCGCCAGCGCAGCCCGTCCTCGTCGCCTGGCACGGCCTCGACCTCGCCGGTCCAGTCGATCCCCGCCAGCCGGCGCAGCTGCTCCGCGACCACCGCGGTCTTGAGCTCCCGTCCGTACGCCGCGCTGGTGTGCTGCCAGTCGCATCCTCCGCAGCGGCCAGGACCGGACCACGGGCACGCCGGCGTACGCCGTTGCGGGGAGGCCGACAGCACCTCGACCGCGTCCGCCCGCAGGAAGCGGGAGGTGCGCGTGCCGTCGGTCACGCGGGCACGCACTCGCTCCCCCGGCAGCGTGTGTCGCACGAAGACGACGCGACCCTCGGTGCGGGCCACGCACGATCCGCCGTGGGCCACCGCTCCGATGTCGAGCACCAGCTCGGTGCCCACCATCGAGCCTGGAGCCGCAGGGTCCGACCCGGTGCGGCGTGCTGGTCGACGCGACCCGCCGCGACGGTCAGGGCGTCCGCGGCGGGGTTCGCCGGAGCGAGGGCGTTGGGGCATCGCGGTCAGCGACCCAGTCGGACCGAGCCCGGTGCCGACCCGTCGAAGCGGTCCTCGGACCCCTCCGAGGAGTGCAGCTGCCAGGGCACGCTGGTGACCATCACCCCGGGAGTGAAGAGCAGTCGGGCCTTCAACCGCAGCGCTGACTGATTGTGCAGCAGCTGCTCCCACCACTTCCCCAGCACGTACTCGGGGATGTAGACCATCACCACGTCGCGCGGACTGTCGCGCCGGATCGCCCGCACGTAGTTGATGACCGGCCGGGTGATCTCGCGGTACGGCGAGGCGACCGTGCTGAGCGTCACCGGGATCTCGCGCCGGTTCCACTCGTCCTTCAGTGCCTGCGTCTCCTCGTGGTTGACGTCCACGGTGAGCGCCTCGAGCACCGCCGGGCGGGTCGCCCGCGCGTACGCCAACGCCCGCATCGTCGGTTTGTGGATCTTGGACACCAGCACGATCACGTGCAGCCGGGCGGGGAGCACCTGTTCGTCGCCGTCGATGTCGGACAGCGCCAACTCGTCGCGCACATGGGCGTAGTGGCGCCGGATGCCGAGCATGAGCACGTAGAGCACGATCATGGCGCCCACGGCGTACCCCGCACCGTGGGTGAACTTGGTGAGCAGCACGACGACCAGCACCAGCCCGGCCATCACCGCGCCGACCGCGTTGATCACCCGCGACCGCCGCATCCGCGATCTGACCTTGGGGTCCTGCTCGTCCTTCAAATGCCGGTTCCAGTGCCGGATCATGCCGGTCTGGCTCGTGGTGAAGGACACGAAGACGCCGACGATGTAGAGCTGGATCAGTCGGGTGGTCTCGGCGTGGTAGATGACGATCAGCGCGACCGCCGCGCCCGCGAGGATCAGGATGCCGTTGGAGTAGGCGAGCCGGTCGCCGCGGGTGTGCAGCTGGCGGGGCAGGAAGCCGTCCTTGGCGAGGATCGACGCCAGCACGGGGAACCCGTTGAACGCGGTGTTCGCGGCCAGCACCAGGATGATGCCGGTCACGATCGAGACGAAGATGATCCCGGGCTGGAAGCCATGGAAGACCGCGTGCGACAGCTGCCCGAGGACGGTGTTCTCGTTGTAGTTCTCGACCGGCTTGCCGTTCAGCAGCAGGCTGCCGGGGTGGTCGGGGTCCTGGATGCGGATGCCGGTCCAGCGCGACAGGGCGATGATCGAGACGAGCATGACCACCGCGATCGAGCCCATCAGCAGCAGCGTCGTGGCGGCGTTCCTGCTCTTGGGCTTCTTGAACGCCGGTACGCCGTTGGAGATCGCCTCGACACCGGTGAGCGCCGCACAGCCGCTGGAGAAGGCCCGCAGGAGCAGGAAGAGCATCGCGAACTGGGACAACGACGACATGCCCGACTGCGGCGCGAGGGAGAACTTCGCGCTCTCGGCCAGCGGCAGGTCGCCCATCAGCTTGCGGACCACCCCGACGATCGCCAGGCCGAAGATGCCGAGGATGAACAGATAGACGGGGATGGCGAAGTAGGACCCCGACTCCCGGACGCCGCGCAGGTTGAGCGCGGTGAGGGCGACCACCAACAGCACCGCCACGATGACCTCGCGCCCCTGCACGAACGGCAACGCCGCGGACGCGTTCTGCACGCCGGACGACACCGACACCGCCACGGTCAGCGTGTAGTCCACGAGCAGGGCCGAGGCCACCGTCAGTCCGGCCTTGGGACCCAGGTTGGTGGTGGCGACCTCGTAGTCTCCACCGCCGGATGGGTAGGCGTGCACGTTCTGCCGGTACGACGCCACGACGATCGCCATCACGAAGACGACGGCTCCGGTGATGTACCAGGAGTTGGTGGTCACGAACGCCCCACCGGCCGCGCCGAGGGTGATCAGGATCTCGTCCGGCGCGTACGCCACGGACGAGAGGGCGTCGCTCGCGAAGATCGGCAGGGCCAGCCGCTTGGGCAGCAGGGTGTCGCCGAGTTTGTCGCTGCGCATCGCGCGACCGACGAGCACCCGCTTGATCGTTCGTCCAGTCACTGACACAACCGCAGAGTCTAGGGGCGAGATGACGGACCCACGCGCACACTCCGGTAGCGTCCTCGGCGTGCACTTCGTGATCATGGGATGCGGCCGGGTCGGCTCGACGCTGGCCATCGGCTTACAGGACCACGGCCACGAGGTCGCCGTCATCGACCGCGACGAAGGGGCTTTCCGCCGCCTCGGGTCCAACTTCGCCGGATCGCGGGTCACCGGAGTCGGTTTCGACCGCGAGACGCTCGAGCGCGCGGACATCCGGAACGCGTACGCGTTCGCCGCGGTCAGCAGCGGCGACAACTCCAACATCCTGGCCGCACGCGTCGCCCGCGAGACCTTCGACGTCGAGCACGTCGTCGCCCGCATCTACGACCCGGGGCGCGCCGAGATCTATCAGCGCCTCGGCATCCCCACCGTCGCCACCGTCCGATGGACCGCGGACCAGGTCCTTCGCCGGCTCGTGCCGCAGGGCGCGATCCCGCTGCACACCGACCCCAGCGGCAGGATCAGCCTGCTCGATCTCACCCCGCACGTCAGCTGGGTCGGCACGCCGCTGCGGATCATCGAGCGCGAGACCGGCGCCCGCGTCGGGTACTTCACCCGCCTGGGCGAGGGCCGCCTGCCGGACACCGACACCGTGCTGCAGGAGAGCGATCTGTTGCAGATCCTGGCCGAGCGCGACCGTCGTCCTGAGATCGAGCAGGCCCTCACCTCCCCCCGACCCGCAGATCTGTAGGAGTTCCCCACCATGCGCGTCGTCGTCGTCGGAGCGGGCAGCGTAGGCCGCTCGATCGCCCGCGAACTCATTCACAACGGGCACGCTGTGCTGCTCATCGACAAGTACGCCGAGGACGACCGCACCGCGTCGGTGCCGGACGCGTCCTGGTTGCTGGCCGACGCGTGCGAGATGAGCACCCTGCAGGAGGCACAGGTGCAGGACTGCGACGTCGTGGTCTGCGCGACCGGCGACGACAAGGTCAACCTCGTCGTCTCGCTGCTCGCCAAGACCGAGTTCGGCATCGCCCGCACCGTCGGCCGCGTCAACAATCCCAAGAACGAGTGGATGTTCGACGAGGCGTGGGGCGTGGACGTCGCGGTGTCGACACCGCGGATCATGACCGCCCTCGTCGAGGAGGCCGTCAGCGTCGGAGACCTGGTGCGGTTGTTCCAGTTCCAGCAGGGCAAGGCGACCATGGTCGAGATCACCATCCCCACCGACAGCCCGGCCGTTGGGCAGACCGTGGGCGGGCTGGACCTGCCCCCCGACTGCGTCCTCGTCGGCATCATCCGCGACGAACGGCCGATCGCGCCCACCCGGACCGAGCCGATCGAGGGCTTGGACGAGCTGCTCTTCCTCGCCACCGCCGACGCGGAAGCCGCGCTCGGTGCCGCGATGACCGGGCGCGACATCGCCGACGTACGCACGGTCTCCCATGAGAACACCTGAGCCCGCTGGGCGTTCACGCACGCGAAAGGGCGCGCTCCACGGAGCGCGCCCTTTCGCGTGTCGGGCCCGACTCAGGTGCTCGGGTCGAGCAGCCCGTTCAGCTCACTTCGGCCGCGGGCTTGATCTCGTACTCGGGGTTGAAGATGGTGGGCATGCCACGACGGTGCAGCACCCGCCCCTTGACGGTGAGGTAGACGCCCGGTTCGATTCCGGCGATGCTGCGCCGGCCGAGCCAGACCAGCTGCATCATCCGCGTGCCGTCGTCCAGGCCGACCACGAACGCCGGCACGGAGTCGGTGCGCGGCCGCAGGCTCGTGTAGCGCACGGTGCCGCAGCAGCCGGCGATCTGGCGGTCACAGCACGCCTCGATCGGGGTGCCGCCCCGCTTGGTCGCCGCTTCGCGCAACTCGTCGCGCTCGATCGCCGCGGATGACCGGCTGAACCGCCGAGCCGCCTCGCGGATCGTCGTGCTCGCTCCCATCACCGCACCTCCGTGATCTCGGGTCCACGCTCGAACGGGTTGAGCGTGTTACCAGCATTCTCCTCCTCGGCGGCCTGGGCCACCGCATCGGGCACCTTCAGTTCCAGCAGTTCCCGAGGCGCACGCGCCTCACTGCCGCGCAGCACGACGGAGTCGCGCACGAACTCCAGCAGCGGAGCGGCCGCCGCCTCGTCGGTGGCTGCGGCGCCGGAGAAGACCGCGCGCAGGAACCAACGCGGTCCGTCGACACCGGCGAACCGGGCGGCGGAGTACGTCGTGCGCCCGTCCTTGCCGCGCGCCGGGATCCGCACGGCCAGCTCGATGCCCAGCGGACCGAGCTCCTCGGTGGCCGATCCGCCGCCGGTGATCAGACCGTCGGCGATCTCGTCGCGAATGTCGTCCCAGATGCCACCGCTCTTGGGCGCTGCGAAAACCTGCACCTGGCAAGCGGATTCGCCGAGTACGGCGGTGATGCCGGTGATGTTGCCGGCCTCTTCGTCGACGTCGAGACGCAATTCCATCCCGGCCTGCGGACGCAGAGCCACCGCACCGAAGTCGAGCCGGTCGTCCAGGTGCTTGACCTCGGAGCGGTCGAACGGGCCGTTGCTGCGGTCCAGGTCGTGCGGCCGGGGCAGACGACTCGGAAGGTCGTCGTGCGAGGCGCTCGGATCGGCGACGGCGACCGATGCGTCGTCGGCGTCGTCCCGGGAGGCGAGGTCGGTCGCCTCGAGATCCTCTGATCCGGTGTCGTCCGACGCAACCTCGGCCGTCGCCGCGTCGTCGTCGTGCCCGGACGCGGTCGGCCCGTCCTCACGCGCCTTGCGGCGGAAGATCCCCACGGGTCCAACTTCCCTTCCTCGAACTGGTGTCAGCGCACCGTATCCCGCGCCGGCGGGCTGGTGAAACCGCCGGACGCTCCGTGACCGTCCGCGCCCCGCTCGCTGGCGGTGAGAGCGTCCACCTCGAGCCACTGCACCGCTGCGACCTGCTGCACGACCAACTGCGCGATGCGGTCCCCCCGGTCGAAGGAGAACGACTCACGCGGGTCCAGGTTGATGAGGTTGACCTGGATCTCGCCGCGGAAGCCCGCGTCGATGGTGCCCGGGGCGTTCACCATCGTGATGCCGTGGCGCGCCGCGAGACCGGAGCGTGGGTGCACGAACCCGGCGTACCCGTCGGGCAGCTCGATGGCGATCCCGGTCGGGATCAGCGCACGGTGACCCGGCGGGATAGTCAGGCCGATCCGCGCGTACAGGTCCACCCCCGCGTCGCCCGGCCGGGCGTACGACGGGAGCGGAAGTCCCGGATCGAGTCTGCGGATCGGGACCGGCACGCTGCTCACGACGTGATCAGGCCGCGCATTCGCTGCAGACCAGGACGCCGCCGGCGTCGCTGGCCAGCTGGCTGCGGTGGTGCACGAGGAAGCAGCGCGAGCAGGTGAACTCATCCGCCTGGCGCGGGATGACCTGGACGGACAGTTCCTCACCGGACAGGTCCGCACCCGGCAGCTCGAAGCCTTCTGCCTGCTCGGTCTCGTCGACGTCGACGCTCGCGGCGTTCTTGTCGACGCGGCGCGACTTCAGTTCCTCGATCGAGTCTTCGCTCAGGTCGTCGTCGGTCTTGCGTGGGGCGTCGTAGTCAGTCGCCATGCCTATGCCTTGCCCTCTCTGATGCTCATGCGCTCGCCCGGTGAACTTCGCCAGCGGGCGGGGGAATTGTTACCTACCCGCTGAACGCATGGCCAACCGGGGTCATTCCCGGCTTCGACTACGCCTTCAGAATGCCTTTCAGGGCCGCCACCAGGGCGGCCGGACCAGCGACGACGAGGTCCTTGTCGGGGGGCGCTGCGCCACGTCCGGCCACCACTCCTCCGGCCTCGGTGACGATGAGCTGACCGGCTGCCTGGTCCCACGGGTTCAGGCCCGACTCGTAGTAGACGTCGAGGCGCCCGGCGCCCACGGAGCACAGATCGAGGGCGGCGCTGCCGATGCGCCGGATGTCCCGCACCTGGCCGATGAGGCTCGCCACCACCGCGCCCTGGCGCTCGCGTTTGGCGACCTCGTATCCGAAACCGGTGCCGGTCAGGGCCTTGGCGAGTTCCTTCTCCCCGCTGACCGACAGCGACTGCACGTCGGTGCCGCGTCGCAGGAACGCGCCGCCGTCGGCGTGCGCATGGAAGAGCTCGTCGGTGATGGGGTTGTAGACCGCACCGGCCACCGTCTCCCACTCGCCGCCGTGCCGCACGTCGCCGACGCACGCCGCGACGGAGACGGCGTACGCCGGGATCTCGTAGAGGTAGTTCACCGTGCCGTCGATGGGATCGACGACCCAGGTGATCCCTGAGCTGCCCTCGTGGCTGGCACCCTCCTCGCCGAGCAGGCCGTCGTCGGGACGCAGCTGCTCCAGGCGTTCACGCAGGAACGCCTCACTGCGCTGGTCCATCACGGTGACCACGTCGGTGTCGCTGGACTTGGTGGCGGCGACGCCGAGGCCACGGGGCCGCTCGTCGACGATCAGGCGTCCGGCGGACGTCGCGAGGTCGCACGCCATCTGTTCCAGCGTCGCGAGCTCGGGGGGTCCGAGCTGCGGACGGTCGGGCGCCATCAGTCGCTCCCGCACGCGGCCGGCTTGGGCGTGCGCAGGTTGGGGCAGCAGCCCGCGGCACACACCGACGGCATGGCGCCTCCCGGCCACGCGGGCAGCACCACCTGTTCGCCGCGCGCCTGGGCGGCGCGCTCCTCGGCCAGATCGACCAGCCCGCTCACGAACTCCGGGTCGACACCGACCGTCGGCACCCGCGTCATCCGCAGGCCGAGCTCGTCGGCGGTCGCGCGCGCCTCGGTGTCGAGGTCGTACTTGACCTCCATGTGGTCGGAGACGAATCCGATCGGCGCGACCACCACGTCGGTGACTCCCTTGGCGGCCAACTCCCTCAGGTGGTCGTTGACGTCCGGTTCGAGCCACGGCTGGCCGGGCGCTCCGGAGCGGGAGCAGTAGACCAGCGCACCATGCAGATCACGATCGAGGGTGATCCCCGCCTCGTCGAGGACGACATGGGCGATCTCGTCGTGCTGGTGCTCGTAGAGGCTGCCCTCGCCGTCGCCCGGGCCGGACGTGTCGTCCATCGCCTCCGGGATCGAGTGGGTCACGAAGACGATCCGCAGCTTGTCGTCGTCCGACTGGGTGCTCGCGCGGACGGCGTCGGTCACCAGACGGGTGTTGACCCGGGAGAAGCTGGGATGCGTCGCGTACGGCCGGATCTTGTCGACCGCCAGTTCGCGCCCCTCCTCATGCAGTGCGATCTGCGCAGCCGCGATGTCCTCGCGGTACTGCCGGCAGGAGCTGTAGGAGGAGTACGCGCTCGTCGTCACCACGAGCACCCGTCGCGCGCCCGCGTCGTACGCCTCGCGCAGGGTGTCGACCAGGAACGGCTCGCCGTTGCGATTGCCCCACAGCACCGGGGTCGCGATCCCGCGACGGCGCAGCTCACCGTGCAGGGCGTCGCGCAGCGCGCGGCACTGGTCGTTGATCGGGCTCACGCCGCCGAAGTCGTAGTAGTGCTCGGCCACGGACTCCAGACGCTCGTCGGGGATCCCGCGCCCGGCCGTCACGCGGCGCAGGAACGGCATGACCTCCGCCGGCGCCTCCGGTCCCCCGAACGACAACAGCACGACGGCGTCGTACGGCACCATCGCGGCGAGCTCCTCCTGGGGAGCGGGGTCGGGCACCGGCTCTGTCGCGGCGGCGAGGACCTCGTCACTGACTCCGCCCGGCTCGGCCGACTCGACCGGCGCGGGCACCGCGTCCGGGAGGGGCTGCTCCGCGGGAGCGGCCGGTTCCTCCGGCTGGGACGACTCGGGGCCGTCGATGGGAGAATTCATCGGGCCAGTCTGCCGCGCACCGCACCGGCACCGCTCGGGAGGTCGGCGTGGCCTCGCCGACAGCCGTCGCCGATCGTGACATCCTGCGGGCTAGAGGACATCGAGAGGCAGGACGAAGCGATGCGGGACCTGAAGGTGAGCGAGGTCGACGGCGCCGACCTGCACCTGGTCGACGACGACGGCGGACGCTACCGACTGTCGGTCGATGACCGGGTGCGTGAGTCGGTCGCGGCGGCGGCTACGGCTGCGCCGCCGACGGACACCGAGTCGTCCCGCGACGGTGCGCCCCACGCCGAGGAAGTGACCTCCGGTGCGGACACGGCGGCGGGCGCGGACACCCGCGCGGTGAGTGCCGCGGGCGCGGACACCCGCGCGGTGAGTCTCGTGTCGGAGCAGCCCGCAGCCCCGATCGGCGACCTGCCTCACCTGCCTCCGGGCGAGCTGGTCACCCCGCGCGCCGTGCAGGAGTTGCTGCGCGCGGGCCACTCGGTCGGGCACGTCGCCGCTGCCGCGGGGTGGGACCAGGCCAAGGTGGAGCGTTACGCCGCGCCGATCGAGGCCGAGCGCTCCTACATCGCCGGACTCGCGCAGGACCTCCCCGTCGGCCCCACCACCACCGACACCGCGACGACCGTCGGCGATCGCGTCGCCGCACGGCTGCACGACCGTGGCGTGACCGGCGACGCCGTCGCCTGGGATGCGCACCGTACGGCGGGTCGCGGCTGGGTGGTCGTCTGCCGGTTCAGCGCGGGCGGGCGCACCCGGGAGGCGTCGTGGCTCTTCCGGGCAGCGACTCGCACGTTGACGGCGGTCGACGACGAAGCACGATGGCTCGGTGAGGACGAACGGGCCGCCGGCGGTCCGATCCCCGCGCCCGCAGCACCGGTCAAGGTGTTCGACGTCGAGGCCGAGGGCGGCGTGTCCGAGCCGGGGGCACCCTCCGGATCAGCCGGTGCACCTGCCGACGCCGGGTCATCCGGATCGGGAACGTCCGCGACGTCGGCCGGAGCGGTCGATCTCGTGTCCGCCATGCAGGCCCGTTCTCGTGGCCGGCGCACCCGCGGCTCGCGCAACCGCGCAGGTCGTACGCCGGTGGACGTGCCGCCGATCGAGTCACCGTCCGACCCGTCGGATGTCACGCAGGCAGCACCTACCCAGCCCCAGCCCGTGCCCGTGCAACAGCCCGGCCAGACCGGTCATGAGGCCGACCGTGCCGACCCGGCCGATCAGCCCGGGCACGCCCTGGCCGACGAGACGCCCGCGGAGCCGACGGTCGACGACCTCGGGCACGACCCGGTCACCGGGACGGTCGATCTCTTCGGAGCAGTCGCCGAGCAGTCGGACGACTCCGGGTCCGCCCACGGCCAGGACGACGGCGCCGCTGAGGCCGTGGACTCCGAGCAGACGCAAGGCGCCCGACCGGCCGACCTCGACCAGCCGAACACCACCACGGCGACGACCGAGCCTGAGCGCTCCGAGCCCGCCTCGACCACGGGCTCCGACGACGCAACGGGCGCCGACGAGGCAGCCGCCGAGCCCGAACCTGTCGAGGATGCTGGGTCAGACGACCAGCAGGCGACCGAAGAGGTCGTCGGTCACGGTGCCACGGCGGTCGACGCGCTGCAGGAAGGCGAACGCGCAGCACCCGCCGTTCACGCGCCGGGAGCGCCAGGCGCGACCGCCGTCCGCGACGACGAGCAGCCCAGCGAGCAGCTCAGCGATCAGGCCGAGGAGCTGGACTCCGCCGGACAGCCCGACGAGGCGCTCTCTCCCGCGCCGCCGCGGCGACCGAGCGGCGCACGGTCCGGACGGCCCAGCGTGCCGAGCTGGGACGACATCATGTTCGGCGGCCGGCGCGGCCGAGACTGACCCGTGGCAGGTCGCGACCGCTGCGCCAGATCAGCACCGCGGTGACCCACAGCAACAGCACCGTCGCGGCGAGCACCATGCCCACCGTCGCGTTGTTCGGGATGACTACGGCGATGATGCCGCCAACGACCCAGGACAGCTGCAGAAGGGTCTCGGAGCGGCCGAAGACGCTGGTGCGCATGTGCTCCGGCACGGTGTCCTGGATCAGCGAATCAAGGGCCAGCTTGCCCAGCTGCTGACCGATCCCGGCGACCAGGCCGACCAGGACGGCGGTGCGCAGCCCGAAGAAGACCGCCGCGGCGACGATCGCGACGGCGTCCGCGAGCAGCGTCACGAGCACGATGACCCGCGGCGCGGCGAACTTCAGCACCGAGCCCAGCACCGTGCCCAGCGCGTTGCCGACACCCGCGGCGCCGACGACGAGGGCGAGCAGCAGGTTGGTGCGGTGCTCCCATCCGGGGAACGGGTGGGCTCGCATGAGGAACGCCAGGAAGATCGTGAGGAATCCGGACAGCCAGCGCAGCCCGACATTCGCGCGCAGCGCGAGCACCACGTCGTGGGACACGCCCCGTCGTACGACGTTCTCCCCCGTCGCGAGGTCGACCATCGATGCCGACTTCTCGCCCTCGCTGGAGTCGACCCGCGGGGGGAGCAGGACCGCCAGCACCGTGCCGATGATGAAGAGCACGAACGCGACCCGCAGCGACCAGGCCGGCCCGCTGACCTTGGTGGCGATCCCTGCGATGCCGCCGCCGATCGCCGCGCCGACGACACCGGCCAGCGACAGCCGTCCGTTGGCCTTCACCAGGGTGAGCTGCGAGGGCAGCAGCCGGGGCGCGGCGGCGGACCGGGTCACCAGGTAGGCCTTCGAAGCCACCAGCACGCTCATGGCCACCGGGAAGAGCCAGAGCGAGTCGGCGTCGACCGCCTGGGCCAGCACCCAGCACAGGAACGCGCGTCCGGCCAGGGTCCCTCCGATCGCCCACCGCCGGCCGTGCCGGAAACGGTCGAGCAGCGGTCCCATCAGCGGCGCGACGACCGCGAAGGGCAGCATCGTCAGCAGCAGGAAGAGCAGGGTGTGACCGCGTGCCTGGCTGCTGGTGCCCGCGAAGAACACCGTGCCGGCCAGACCCACCGTCACGGCGGCGTCACCGGCCGAGCTGAAGGCGTGCACCTCAATCAGCCGCGACAGGCCCGTCTCGCCCGCGCCCTGCGCCTGACTGGCGCGACGCGCCAGCCGATAGGACCCGCGGCCGAACCCGGCACTGCCGCGGCCGAGGAGTGCTGCCCCTCGCACCGCGCCACGCCCGACCGCTTTGGCCGCGCGGCCGCGCGGCGGGTGGTCATGCGTACCGTCCCCGGACCGGTCGACAGGACGGGTGGCACCCGGTCGCGCGTCGCGGGGCAGCGGCAGGGTCCGCGCGTCGTCGCGTCCCGGCTCGCTCATGCCCACATCATGCCCCGCACCGGTGTCACTCGACGGCGGCTCGCGGCGAGGGATCAGCGAGCGTCGTGCGCGGCGAGCGTGGGTAGCGGGCAGAGCGCGGAGCCCTCCGCGTCGAACGGCAGCGGGTGCTGGGAGGTGACGCGCGCGGCGTACGACGTCATCCGCCGCATGTAGTGCCGGCGGCAGAGCACCTCGTACTCGACCAGGCTCTCCGGCGCACCCGGATTCACCTCACCCACGTCTCCGACGACGACCTGGTCGCCCTCGACGACCATCTGACCGTCGACGACGCGCGCGTTGTGGGTGGCCGTGCGCCCGCACCAGCACAGCGCCTCGACCTGCAGGGTCGAGACCCGGTCGGCGAGCTCGATCAGCCGTCGTGACCCGGGGAAGAGCTGCGCGCGGAAGTCTGCGGTGATCCCGAACGCGTAGACGTCGATGTCCATCTCGTCGACCACCCGCGCCAGTTGCTCGACCTGCTCGGAGGTGTAGAACTGCGCTTCGTCGCAGATGAGGAAGCGCAGGTCGCGGCCGTGCGTGGCGTGCTCGACGACGACGTCCCAGAAGTCGAGACCGTCGCTCACCTCCAGCGCCTCCCGGGCGAGCCCGAGACGACTGGAGAGCACCGCCTCCCCCGCCCGGTCGTGCCGCGTGAAGACCAGCCCGTCGTGACCGCGCGCGCGATGGTTGTGTTCCATCTGCAGCGCCAGGGTCGACTTGCCGCAGTCCATCGTCCCGGAGAAGAAGACCAGCTCAGCCACGGTCCACCACCCTAACCGCTACTTCCGGTCCACCCGTAAGCAGAGCCCACCGATCCAGCAATCGGAGAACGCAATGCAGATGCAAATCGAACAATTCGACCGCATTCTGAGCTCTACAGTAGAAATGCGGCGACCACCCAGACCGCCCAGCTAGGTTGCAAATTTTGGCAAGTTTACTAACTCCCATCGTCAATTCTAGGAATTGTCATTCCGGTAACCTGTTCTATTCCATCGCAAATGGCCGACGACCGCATCCGGACGAACGCATCATAATCGTTCAGATTCTCGCCATATTGAAAAACATAATGCGACTGCAGAACAGTGTCGACTTTCGCTTCAGTTTGCGCTTCGCGCATAATCTTCAGATAATCGGAAGGAGCCTTCTTTCCGATTATTTTGTTCGTTTCTGAATCTATCAGAACTCGATTGACAAGCAGCTCCGACTGCTCGTCGTTGGCAAGATACGCTCGCGGAAAGAAGTGGTGCGAATCCACCTTTCCGTCGTGAAGTCGCTGCGCCGTCAATTTGAGCGCCGTATGAAAGTCGAGCGCCCCATCTCGAACAATCAGCGCCATCACACCCGCAAGCAATGCCTTGCGCCGCGCAGAGGCAGTAATCAAGTTGTCCTCGGAAAAAGCGAACTGCGCGACAGCTTCAGGGGCTGCGCCCTCCTTGAGAATCCACCCTTCCAATGCCTTATAGTCAGCCCCTGCCTGGCTATTGGCGCCCTGGTCGAAGTTGCCCATGAAGGTGGTGCACCAAAAATACTTCTTTAACTTGTCGTTTGCAATGCCGCGCTCAATCGGCTTAAGTTGGGATACCTCCAACCACACTGCGGCCATTGGCGCGACCAACATTCCGTAGGGCAGCAGCTTCCGACTGAGCACGCCGCACTCGCTCTCGAGGAAGCCAATAACACCAGCCATTCCCCTAACGATTGGATCCCAATGCGTGCTTATGTCATCCTTAGCGAGCAACTTGAGCACATCAGCTCGCTGAGCAGATCCGCGAGCCCTAAGGCAAACAGCTTGAAGTAAGCTATAGGGTTCAAAAGCGAAATCATCAAAAACATCGTACTGCTGTCTTGCCTGGTCCCAAAGGTCGCGAAGCCTCACCCCTTGTGGATATAACCTTGCTGTAACTAATTCAAACGCCCCAAGAGGGCGACCCGTCCTGTTCAATGTCTCGAAAATAGTGCAGACAGCCTGAATTGGCGTATCGATTGGCAATGAAATAACAGGGAATCCGTAACTGCGCAGCGGGATCAGGTAAGTGTCCCGGACTCTTCGGTAGGCCGATTTTATTTTGGACTCCTCGGAATGGTCTGTGGTTTTGTACCGCGCGAAGTCATCTAGCCAGTCGTCTATCTGCGGAAGCTCGAACAATGGGAGGGCGTCATTAGAGAATTGCCATTCCTCTGATAAATGTTCGGAATTCTTGTAGCGCTTTGCGTCTACAACGAAAACAGCCCTGTCCCAGTCAACCTCGTGCACCGACTTGACGGTTAGGTCGTCGTTCACGAATTCACTCAGTTTCGTGAAATAGGCCTCGGGAGTCTTCAGACTGAGGGCACGGTACAGCGCAGTAAGGCGCTGCTGGCCGTCCAGCACTAGTTCATTAGGTGCTGAGCCCCCGGTCGGCGACCCGGCAACCCTCCGGCTAGCTAGCGCAGGATTCTGTGGATCCTGCCTCCACGCAAGTATGGACCCCGCCGGATGCCTCGACATGACACTCTGAATGAGTTCAAGGATGGCCGAACTATCCCAGACGAAGTCCCGCTGAAAGTCGGGTATCGCAAGGTCGCCCGCATCAATTCGCGCCAAAAGATTTGAAAGTTGCGGACTTGTTGACTCAAATACTGGGTTTGCTTCATAAGCAGTGACCATGAGCGGCCCCTTCTTCTTCACGTGGTTCGACTGTTATAATTTGAGTGTAGTGGAGATATCTCGAGTAGCTGATCAGCGCTGGATAGTCGCTCTTGCAGCCCAACTCTCGTCGTCCGGTATTACCTAGTTGGGCAGGGGCCCGTTACGCATGCAGCGCCACAGGCGCAGCTTCTGCCAGCCGCCAGGCTGATGACGAGCTCAGGCGGGCAGATGCACGAACGGCACCAGCTGCTCGGCCGCCGTGAGCGAGCCGTGCTGGCCGACGAGCCCCGACACCCGAGGCGTCATCACCCGGCTGTCGAACACCCCGGCCGGCGCGTGCATCGCGACGATGACCTCGCCCAGGCGGGGCAGCACCCGGTCCAGGACCGGCCCGAAGAGCCCTTCGGCGACGGCCTCCTCCCGACTGAGCACCCACGCGGACGCCGCGAGCCGCTCTCGCCAGGCGGCGAGCACCGTCTCGGCAGCGCCGGGCCGGCAGTAGACCTGCGGCGCGCGCAACTCACCGCCGACGAGATGTACGCCGTCGCGCAGGTCGGGTTCGTGGACGACGTCGATGCGGGCGTCGGCGGGGATGTCGACCATTCCGTGGTCGGCGGTGATGGTCAGCGAGGTCCCGGACGGCAGCGCGGCGTGCAGACGCGCCAGCTCCCGGTCGAGCAGCTCCAGCTCGTCACCCCACTGCCACGAGTCGCACCCGTGCACGTGGCCGGCCTTGTCCACCTCGCCCCAGTAGAGGTAGAGCAGCGCGGGATCGTCGGCGGGCGCGGCACGCAGTGCGGCGAGCGCGGCGTCGACCCGCCCGGACAGCTCCTCCGCCCCGATGAAGGCAGCGCCGCGCAGCGCCGCGGTCGTCAGGCCGGAACCGTCGAAGTGCCCCGGACCCACCATCGTCACGCGCACGCCCGCCGCGGTCGCCTGCTCGAAGACGGTCGGACCCGGCTGCCATTCGAGCGGGTCGGGACCGCCCTGCCAGGTCAGCTCGTTGAAGACGTGACGCGCTCCCGGCGCACGGACCTGATAGCCGACGAGCCCGTGCGCACCGGGTCCGACCCCGGTCCCGAAGCCGCCCATGCTCGTCGCCGTGGTCGAGGGGAAACCGGCCGTCAGAGGCTCCGCGATCTCAGCGGCGCCTGCGAGCGCTCGACGCAGGAAGGGTGCGTGCCCGCCGCGAGCGCGCAGCTGCTCCCACCCGAGGCCGTCGACCAGCACCACGACGGCGCGACGTGCCGGCGGCAGTGGCGCGGCAGGCTGATCACCGGGCAGTTCGAGCCCGAGCGACGCGACGAGCCGGGGCAGCACACCGACCAGACCGCGCTCGTCGTACGACGGGAGCACGGCCCCGGGGAACGTCACCTGGTGGGCTGCCCGAGCGCGCGGGACAGGGTCGCCGCGAACTGCTTGGCCTGCTCCAGGGTGTCGTCGCCATCGACCTCACCGGTGATGCGCAGGGTGATGTCGTCGTCGCCGATGGTGCCTTCGTAACCGTGGTCGGCCTCGCACTGCGGGTCGGCGCACTGAGCGGGCATGATGTCGATCGCGGCGACGGTGCCCCAGCCCAGCTTGAGGGTGATCTCGCGGCCGAGGCTGCCGGGCCGATAGTCCTCCGGCGCGGACACCACGTGCGCGAGCATCACCCCGCGCACCCGGCCGAGGGGAATCGTCTCCGACGTCGCGGTGGCGACGGCCCCAAGGTGCTCGGCGGGCGTGTCGGCGGATGGCGCGTGGTCGTCCGCGTGCACCACCACGAGGCGGTGCGGCGCGAGGACGAGCACGGTGACGTGGCGGCGTACGGTCTCGCTGTCGAACGTGGTCTCTGCGTGCACCAGGTGGGACACCACGGTGTCGTCGCCGAGCGCGGTGGCGACCACATCGCTCACCAACGCCGGGTAATAACCGGAGGTGTCGATGTCGGAGAGCAGAGCTTCGGGCAGCGCGTCACTGCGAGGACCGGCGTAGGACATTGAGGCATCCTCTCACCCCGCCGGCCACGCCTCCCCGGCATCGGTCCCGCTCCCCGAGCGGTGAGGACCAGCTGTACGCCGGCCGGTCAGGCCAGCGCCCGGCGCCCGCGGTCGGTCCGGGCGGTGCTCGGCGCGACGGTGATGCTGGCGCCCAGCACCTCGATCCCGCCCTCGTGGGTGTTGACCGGGTTGAGCTCGAGCGAGACGACCTCGGGGATCTGCTCGGCGATCATCGAGATGCGCGCGATCACGTCCTCCAAGGCGACCTGGTCGACCGGCGGGCGACCTCCGTGCCCCCGCAGCAGCGGCGCGGCGCGCACCGACCCGATCAGGTCGCGCACGTCACCGGTGCGCAGCGGCGGGATCCGGTAGCCGATGTCGCCCATCACCTCACGTGGTGGCCCCGCCAGCGCGAAACTCACCACCGGGCCGAAGAGCGGGTCCTCCACCGAGGAGATCACGCACGGGATCCCCGGCGTGGCCATCTGCTGCACCACCAGCCGGTTCGCGTGCAGGGGACGCAACCGGTCGTCCAGCGTGGTGTACGCCGCCCGGACAGCCGCCCGGTTGTTCAGATCCAGCCGCACGCTCGCGATGGGCTGGCTGCTCGCGATCGGCGACGTGGACTTCAGCACCACCGGGAACCCCAGTCGCGTCGCCGCGGTGGCCGCGTGCGCCGGTGAGTCCACGGGCACGGCCTCCCAGACCTCGATCCCGTATGCCGCGAGCAGCTCGCGCACCTCGGCCGGTTGCAGGGGCCGCCCCTGCGGCGATCCCTGCAGCACCCCGTCGATGACGGCATCGGCACGGGAGCGGTGGATGCCGTCCGGGGTGACCAGCTCCCCGTGGTCGGCCGCCTGCCACTCGGCGTACCGAGTCGCGGCGGCGAGCGCGCGCACCCCGTCCTCGGGGGTGCTGTACGCCGGCACGGTCGCCGGGGCCGCCTCGCCGCCGGCCGTCGTACGCCGCCCGGACGCCAGCGCGGCCCGCACCTCGTGGATGCCCACGAAGGTGGCGACGCAGGGTTTGTCGTGCCGTGCCGCGACCTGGGCGAGCGCGGTCGCCGAGACGATGCTCGGTTCGACCTTCGCGTGCAGGAAGCAGGCGACCACGCTGTGCACGTCCGGGTCGGCGAACACCGCTTCCAAGGCCTGCTCGACCTGCCCGGCCGAGGCGTCCGGCGGCAGGCTGCGCGGACCGTGCACCACGTCCAACCCCCAGCTGACGACGGCGTCGGCGGCCAGCGCACCCAGGGACACGGTGTTGCCGACCACGGCGACACCGGTGCCGGCCGGGAGGGGCTGGTCGACGACCAGTTGGGCCACATCGAGCAGCTGGTGCAGGTTCTCCACCCGGATGACACCGGCCTGCCGCAGCATCTGGGCGAACGCCTCGGGACCCACGGTCGTGTCGCGCACCCGGTGGCCGGGAGGGACGCCGTACTCCGAGGTGCCGGACTTGATCACGATGACCGGCTTCTTCTGGGCCAGCCGTCGGGCAATGCGGGAGAACTTGCGCGGGTTGCCCATCGACTCCAGATAGAGACCGGCCACGCGGGTGGTCGGGTCGTCGATCCAGAACTGCATGATGTCATTGCCGGACACGTCGATCCGGTTGCCGGCGGACACGAAGTCGCTGAGACCCAGCCCGCGACGTCGGGCCGACTCCAGCACCGAGATGGCGAGCACCCCGCTCTGTGCGAACAACCCGAAGCCGCCGGCCTGCGGCATGTCCGGCGCGACCGACGCGTTCATCCGCACGGACTCGCGGGTGTCGATGACCCCGAACGAGTTCGGGCCGACGACGCGCATCCCGCCCCGTCGCGCCACCTGGAGCAGCTCGCGCTGCAGCGCCTCGCCCTCCTCGCCGATCTCCGCGAAGCCGGCGGACACGACGATGAGGGCCTTCACCTTGTGCGCTGCACAGTCGCGAGCCGCGTCGAGCACGCCCGCGACCGGCACGGCGATCACCGCCACGTCGACCGGTCCGGGCAGATCGCGCACCCGCGCGTAGAGCTCACCCTCGACCTCACGGTGCGGGTTCCTGTTGACGGCGTACGCCGTGCCGGTGAACCCCTGGGCGACCAGTCGTTCGTAGATCTCCCGCCCGACCGAGGTCGGACGAGATCCCACGCCGACGACCGCCACGCTGCTCGGGCGCAAGAGAGCGGCGACGCTGCGCGCCTCCGCCCGATGCTCACGGGCCTCCAGCACCTCCCGACTGCGGCTGGTGGTCTCGATGCGGAAGGACAGGGCCACGACCCCGTCGTCGAAGTGCCGGCGCACCTCGAACCCCGCCTCGGAGAAGACACCGAGCATCTTGCGGTTCTGCGGGAGTACGTCGGCGGTGAACTCCTCGATGTCGCCTTCCTGGCCGATCGCGACGAGGTGCTCGAGCAGCACCGAACCCACCCCGCGGCCCTGGAAGTCGTCGGCGACGTTGAACGCGACCTCGGCACGCGGCGGTGTGTCACCGACCCGGTCGTAGCGCGCGATGCCTACCAGCTGCTCGTCCGCCTCCATCACCAGGGCGACCCGCGCGTGGTAGTCCACGTTGGCGAAGCGGTGCGCGTCGCGGTCGGACAGGTGCGGCAAAGGCGCGAAGAATCGAAGGTAGATCGATTCCTTGGACTGGCGGTCGTGGAACTCCTGGATCAGGGTCGCGTCGGCGGGCCGGATAGGCCGCACGTGCCCGATCGACCCGTCGCGCAGGACGACATCGGCCTCCCAGTGGGAGGGATAGTCCGGCGGCTGCGGATCCGCGTCGCTCACGCTGTCAGCCTCCCACGTCAGCGGATCGGGTCGACGAGCCTCCACGTGAGCCCCGAGTCGTTCGACCACCAGTATCCCGAGCTGCTCAGGGTGATCGCGTAGTACTGGCTCCCGCCCGGGCTGGCGAGCCAGTCGATCCCGCTGGCGGGCAGACCGAGCGGACCGTCCTTGGCGACGAAGGTCTTGCCGCCGTCCGTGGAGACGACCAACGATCCGGCTCCCACGACCGCGGCGGCACCCGTCGTCGTGGTCGGACCGGCCGAGGCGGCCACGTGGTCCGCGTCGACCGAGGCCAGGTCGGGGCGAGAGCCGGTGGGCAGCTGCAGGGCCCCGCTCGAGACCTTCGTCCACGTCACGCCGTCGTCGGTGCTGTGCACCAGCGTGTACGACGTCCGCGATGCGCCGGTCATCGGAGTGCAGAGCGCGAAGAGCTGGTGGTTGAGGGTCGTGGACGGGGTGATGGCCTGCAGCGACGTCCCGGCGCACGCGCCCGGCGCGTACATCGGCTCCAGGGAAGTGTTCACCAGTCGCAGCGGGGGCAGCGGCGCACCGTCGGAGGCGCTGGTGAGCGACAGGTAGGCCATCCCGTTGCGCACGACGATCTGCCCGGAGACGATCGGAGCCGTGAGGTCGGCGGTCGAGGACGCAGCCTGCGGCACGGTGTCGGCCGAGGTGCTCATCCGCGTCAGACTCACCGATCCGGCGCAGGTCGACGAGGCGCACTTGTCGGCCGTCAGCACCAACAGGTCGCCGTGCCACGCCTCGACGTCCAGGACCGTGCGCCCCGGGTGGGCGACGCGGGAGAAACTGGCGCCCGAGTCGTGGGTGACCCACAGGTCGCCGCCGAAGACGTAACCGGTCGTCGGCGTCACGAACCGGACGTCCCGCAACTGGTCGTCGGGCTGGATGTGCTTGCCACCCGGCTGCACCGGGCTGGAGTAGAGCGACCCATCGAACGTGTGCACGCCGGACCAGCTGGCGCCGTTGTCGGCGGAGCGCAACAGCACCGGACAGGTGAACGCGCCGCAGCTGCTGGACCCCAGGTCGTACACGACGTTGTTACCAGCGTTGCTGAGCGACCAGGTGACGAAGCTGTCGGGGACCACCACGCGCGGCTGCGCCTGCGACTGCGCGCCGGGTGTCACCGGCGTCCCGCTGTCGTGCTGCGGTTGCCGAGCCCCGCCGGCCTGTGTGCCGGACCGGACCGACGTCGAGCTCACCGAGCTCGCGGCCACGGCCGGACCGTTCGACTGTGGAGCCTGCACGGTCCACACCCCGAACCCGGCGACCACCGCCACCGCAGCGGCCGCGACGGCACCGGCCAGGAACCGGTGCGGTCGGCGTCGCCGGGCCGCCCGGGTGATCCGGGCCCAGTCCAGGTCGCCTGCTGTTTCGGGGCGCACCGAGGAGCGATGCGCACCGAAGAAGCGCGCGACGGGGTCGTCGTCGTACGCCGGTTCGCGGCGATCCTCGCCGGATCCGCGGAGGTCGTCGTCGTTCATCGCACCTGCTTCAAATGCTCGGCCAGCAGTTTGCGACCGTCGTAGAGATCTCGCTTCACCGCACCCTCGGACTTGCCGAGTTCGCGGGCGACCTGGGCCACCGAGAGGTCGGCGTAGTAATGCAACAGCACCGTCATCCGCAGCCGCCCGGGCAGGGACTCCACGGCGTCGCGCACGGTCAGCCGCGTCGCCACGTCTGGTTCGGGTGCCGCGACGTCGATGTCGACGGGCCGGCCCGCGGTGTACTTGTCGTACGCCGCCGCCTCACGTCCGCGTTTGCGCCAGTGGTCGCGCACCTGGTTGGCGACCGTCGTGTAGAGCCAGGGCCTCGGTTCGGCCACCTGGCCCCAGTGGTTGATCAACCGGATGAACGCCTCCGTCGCGAAGTCGTGCGCCAGGTCGCGGTCCCCCACCAACGACGTGGCCCATCCGACGAGCCGTCCGAAGTGCGCGTCGTACACCTCGCGCACCGCCGCGTCGGTCGCCGATTGCCCCCGAGCCACCGCCGACCTCCCCTCCTCACGCACGTGTCGCCGCGCCCGGGCGCCGGCGGGCGCCAGGAGGGAGATGGTGGTCATGTCCCCTAAGACGCCGGAGGCACCCGATCGGTTGGTGCTCCTTCGCTGCGCCCGGCGCGTGACGCTGGTTACATTCACGTATGCCGTCGACGAGCCAGAACCCTATCGCTACGCCGGCAGACGATTTCCGCGCCGCGCGGGATCACCTGCAGGCCCACCGCACCGATTACGACGCCGCGATCGCGGGGTACTCGCCGCCGCGGCCCGACCACTTCAACTGGGCCACCGACTGGTTCGACGTCCTGGCGACGGAGGCGGACTCCCGCGACCGCCCGGCGTTGACCATCGTCGACCAGGGGGACGGTGGAGACCGGCGCACGAGCTGCACGTACGCGCAGATGGCCCGGCGCTCCCAGCAGGTGGCCGGCTGGCTGGCGTCGCTCGGCGTCCGGTCCGGTGACCGGGTGCTGCTGATGCTGGGCAACCAGGTGGAGCTGTGGGAGAGCCTGCTGGCGTGCATCCGGCTCGGCGCTGTCACGATCCCCGCCGCCACGCTGCTCACCTCGGCCGATCTGCGGGACCGGATCGACCGCGGCGCGGTCGCCCACGCGATCGTGCGGGCCGACGCCGCGGATGCCTTCGAGACGGTGCCCGGTGAGTTCACCCGGATCGCCGTCGGCGAACAGTGCCCGGAGGGCTGGCACTCCTACTCCGACAGCGACACGTCCGACGCGGCCGCGCCCGCGGCAGTCACCGGCGCGCAGGATCCGATGCTCGTCTACTTCACCTCAGGCACCACGGCCGCACCGAAGCTGGTGACGCACACCCACGCGTCGTACCCGGTCGGACACCTGTCGACGATGTACTGGATCGGTCTGCAGCCCGGCGACGTGCACCTCAACGTGAGCTCGCCCGGCTGGGCCAAGCACGCCTGGAGCTGTGTCTTCGCGCCGTGGAACGCCGGCGCGACGGTGCTGATGGTCAATCAGCCGCGGTTCGACGCACAGAGTCTGCTGCGGGCGCTGGCGCAGGAGCGCGCGACGACGTTCTGTGCCCCGCCGACGGTCTACCGAATGCTCGTGCAGAGCGACCTCGCGCCCTGGCGGGAGCGGCTGTCGCTGCGCGAGATGGTCGGGGCGGGTGAACCGCTCAACCCCGAGGTGATCGAGCAGGTGCGCGCCGCGCTCGGGATCACGGTGCGGGACGGGTTCGGACAGACCGAGACGACCGCCCAGATCGGCAACACCCCCGGCCAGCGCGTCGTCCCCGGGTCGATGGGACGGGTGCTCCCGGGGTACGACGTCGTGCTCGTCGACCCGGCCTCCGGAGCCGACACGGGCGATGCGGAAGGCGAGATCTGCCTCCGTCTGGACGGACCCCTCGGCAGGCCGGTGGGTTTGATGGTCGGCTACGACGCGGACCGCGAGCGCACCGCCGAGGCCATGCGCGGCGGGGTCTACCACACCGGCGACGTCGCGGTCCGGGACGCGGACGGCTACATCACCTACATCGGGCGGTCCGACGACGTCTTCAAGGCGTCGGACTACCGCATCTCCCCGTTCGAGCTGGAGTCGGTGCTGATCGAGCACCCGGCCGTCGCGGAGGCGGCCGTCGTCCCGTCTCCGGACCCGACCCGCCTGGCCGTGCCCAAGGCGTACGTCGTGCTCGCCGCGGGACATGCACCGGACAAGGAGACCGCGCTCGCCATCCTCACGTACGCGCGTGAGCACCTCGCCGCGTACAAACGGATCCGGCGGATCGAGTTCGCGGATCTGCCCAAGACCATCTCCGGCAAGATCCGCCGGGTCGAGTTGCGCACCCGGGAGCGCGACCAGCACGGCACCGGGGCACCCGAGGCACGCAGATCCGGACCGACAGAGTTCTGGGAGTCCGACTTCCCCGACCTGAAGACGTCGTCGCCGGCGGCGTCATCGTCGGAGTCCTCCTCCACCGCGCCCGACCGCACGGACTGACGGCGGTGGAGCTGCGCGAAGCCGTTCTGCGACGCCGGATGGTGCGGCGTTTCGACGCCACCCGACCCGTACCGCCCGAGGTGCTGCGGCGAGTGGCGCAGCTCGCGCTGCGGGCTCCGAGCGCGGGCTTCAGCCAGGGGTTCGACTTCGTGGTGCTGCGCGACGACGCCGACCGGGCGGCCTACTGGTCGGCCACGACCGACCCGGACGCACCCTCCAACGGCTGGTTGCACGGGGTGTCTGACGCACCCGTGCTGATCCTGTGCTGCTCGGACCGGTCGCGTTATCTGCGCCGCTATGCCGAGCCCGACAAGGCCCGGTCGGGTGTGGCGGGCTCACCTTGGCCGGTGCCGTACTGGGACGTCGACACCGGCATGGCCTCGATGCTGATGCTGCTGGGCGCGGTCGACGAAGGCCTCGGCGGGCTGTTCTTCGGAGTGCCCGCCGACCGGGCCGACGCCGTCCTGACACGTTTCGACATCCCCGAGGGCCACCACCTGGTCGGCGTCGTGGCGCTGGGTTACGCCGCCGAGGACCGACCGAGCGGCAGCACCCGTACCCGCGCCCGTCGGCCGCTTGACGAGGTCTTCCACGACGGCAGCTTCGGCGTGCCCCTGCACTGAGCGCCATTCAGGGCGCTGGAGCGCACGACCGGACCGAGGGGTCGTCCGCCCGGGTGGTCGGTTTGCGTCCTCGGCCACGGCTGCAGCACTGGCCAAGAACGCAAACCGACCACCTCGACGCAAACTGCCCACCGTCGCCCGCACGGCAGGGCAGGGCAGAGATCATCGCGGAACGCGCGTGACCAGCGACGGGTCGAGCTGCTCCAGACCGGTCGCACCGGCCAACCCCATCAGGTGCGCGAGCTCCTCGCGCAGTCCGGTCAGCAGTTCGGCGACACCTTCGGCGCCACCCGCGGCCAACGCCCACATCGCCGGCCGGCCGACGAAGACCGCCGACGCGCCGAGGGCGAGCGCGACCAGCGCATCGCGCCCGCCGCGTACGCCGCCGTCGGCGAGCACCACCGCACGGTCGCCGACCGCGTCGGCGACCTCCGCAAGCGCGTACGCCGTGGGCACCGTGCCGTCCAGCTGGCGCCCGCCGTGGGTGCTGACCCACACCCCTCCGGCACCGGCCTGCACGCACGCGAGCGCGTCGTCACCGCGCAGCACTCCCTTGACGATCACCGGCAGCCCGGTCAGATCGGCCAGCCGCTCGATGTCGGCGAGGGTCTGGTGCGGCGTCTGATCGATCAACGGCCAGGGATCCTGCACGTCGGCGGGCAGGTGCTGGCAAACGCCGATCAGCGCCAGCTCGTCGTCCAACGGCACCGGCCGTGCGCGACCCGCACGCGGGCGGTAGCCGAGGTAGGGCGTGTCGCCGGTGAGCACCAGAGCCGTCGCCCCCGCCTCGGCGGCGCGCCGCGCCAACGCGTCACTGATGCCGCGCTCGTGCATCAGATAGACCTGGAACCACCATGGCCTGGCGCCCAGCTGCTCGGCGACCTGCTCCAGCGGCACCGTCGAGCGACTGGACAGCACGAACGGAGCGCCGCTCGCCGCGGCCCCGCGTGCGGTGGCCGCCTCACCCTCGGGGTGCACCAGCCGGTGGTAGGCGCTGGGCGCGATCCCGATCGGGCTCTCCCACTCGCCGAAGACCGCGCAGGACGTGTGCACCGACGACACGTCGCGCAGCACGCGCGGGCGCAATCGCCAGACATCCCAGGCGAGTTCGGCCTCGTTGACGCTCACGTGGTCGCCCGAGCCCCTGGAGATGTAGTGCCAGACGTCCGGGTCGAGACGATCCTGCGCAGCAGCCCGCAGTTCGTCCAGCGTCTCGCGCATCGACATCCGGTGCTACGGGAGGTAGTACGTCGGGTTCGGCAGCTTCACCGGCACCAGCGCGGAGCCTCCGATGAGGTCGCTGAACTGATCGCCGAGGTTCGCCAGGATCGTGTAGCCGCCGCCGGCCGCCGTCTGCTTGTACGCGCGGGTCTGGCTCTTGTACTCGATCGTGGTGCACTTGGCGGTCGCGCAGTGGATGTAGGACGGCTGCTGGCTGGCGCCGACCCCGGTCCACTTGGTGTAGAGGTTCGCCGCGGTGAACCCGGTGTAACCCACCTTCACCAGGTTGGCGAGCGTGGCCGCCTTCTGGTTGTCGCCCCGCCCGGTCAGACCGATGATCGTGCAGCCCGCGTCGCTCGCGGCGTTGGCGAGCGCGACCATCCCCGGTGTGGCCGGGAAACGCTGCTGCTGCACGTAGACGTCCTGCAGCGCCGGGTCGAAGTTGAAGTGCATCGCGGCGTCCTCCATGTCGTACGTCGACAAGGTGGTGTCGTCGACGTCGAGCACGACGGCGGGCCGGATCCCGACGTACCGCCCGACCCCGCACGCGGCGTTCAGCAGCGGGGAGATGCGCCGGGTGAGCCCGGTGATCTCGCTGATGTACGGCGAGCTGGTCTTGTTGGCGATGCCGATCGAGTCCGCGTCGTAGTAGGTGCGGATCGTCGCCTTGGTCGAGTCGATGTTGGGGATCCCCTCACCCCCGGCGGTCCTGCCGCTGCTCCCGTCCGGTTTCATCGTGAAGCGGGTGCGCGGAGCCAGCCTGGGCTCGGACAACCCCGGCAGGTCCGGTGAGGGCAGGTAGTAGGTGGGGTTGGGCAGCTTGAGGTAGTGCTGCGCGTGCCTGCCCTGCAGGTCCGACCACTGGTCGCCGAGGTTGAGCGCGATGTCGTAGCCCTGCGACTCGATGTGCGCACGGGTGCCCGCCTTGTACTCCACGGTGGTGCACTTCGCGGTCGCGCAGGTGATGTACGAGGGCTGCTGGCTCGCGCCCTTGCCCGTCCACTTCGTGTAGAACCGGTCGGCGGTGAACCCGATGAAGCCGACCTTGGCGAGGTTGGCCAGGGTGGCACTCCTCTGGTCGTCGTTCCGGCCGGTCAGGCCGAAGATGGCGAAGCCCATGGCCGCGGCCTTCTTCTCGAACGCCACCGTCGCCGGGACGGCCGGGAACCTCTCACCCTGCACGTAGACGTCCTGCAGCGCGGGGTCGAAGTTGAAGTGCATCCCCGCGTCCTCCATGTCGTAGGTCCACAGGGTGGTGTCGTCGACGTCGAAGACGAGGGCGGGCTTCTTGCCCGTCTTCTTCGCGCTCGCGAGCAACCCGGGCAGCTTCTTCGTCTCGCGGGCCATCAGCGCGTTCATCTGCGAGATGTACGGCGAGCTGGTCTTGCTCGCGATGCCGTTGGTGGCGTTGTAGTAGGTACGCACCGTCGACTTCACCGAGTCGATGTTGGGGATGCCGGCGCCGCCCTGCGTGGCGCCGCTCGATCCGTCCGGCGCCATCCGGAAGTGCGTGCGCGGGGCGAGCGCGCGGCCGTGGTCCGCGCCGTGCTGCGCCCGCTGCAGGTCGCGTACGGCGGCCGAGTGACCGGGGCCGGTCGGTGTCGCCGCCCCGGCGGCGGTCGCGCTGGTCAGAGCAAGGGCGGGCACGGCGGATGCGGTGACGACGATGGCGGTGACTCGGCGCGCGGTCAGCGAGGGGTAGGACATGGAACCTCCGGTGGCGATGACGGTGCGACGAACCTACCCGCGGGGTCGGACACACCGGAAGGTGTCAGCATGTCCCGGCCGCCCATGACGGTGGGAGTGGGTACATTTCGGCGCGTGGTGACCGGGGGGATCGGCAGGAATGCTCGCGCGCTCGGCCTGATGGGCGCCGGCGCTGTGGTCGTCGCACTTCTCGGCGGATGCGACCCTGCAGAGCAGGCCGGCACGGCGCCGGGATCGACATCCACGTCATCGGCGACGCGCAGCACGCATGCGGCCGGCGTGGTGCCGGGCCACGGCACGGCGACCTCCACCGCGACGTCCACGCCCGCAGCCACGCACTCCCCCACGTCTCAGTCCTCCTCCCTTGGCGCTCTCGTCCCCGTGCTCAGCGTCATCGACGGCGACACGATCGCGGTGCGCATCGACGGCGTACGCCGCAAGATCCGGTTGATCGGCGTCGACACCCCCGAGACCCGCAAACCGAACACGCCCGTGCAGTGTTTCGGCAAGCAGGCCAGCAGCGAGATGCAGAGCCTCGTGCAGAGCCGCAGCGTGCGCCTGCAGGCGGACCCATCGCAGGGTGACGTCGACAAGTACGGCCGGTCGCTGCGTTACGTCTTCACCGCCGACGGCCGCAACGTCGCGCAGACGCTCATCGCGGGTGGCTTCGGCCGCGAGTACACCTACGACACGGCGTACCGGTACCAGGCGCCGTTCCGGGCGGCCGAGAGCGCCGCGCGCCGCACCCACGCCGGGCTCTGGGGAGCGTGCCCGTCGTTCGGGTCGCCGGTCGAGGGCTCACGCCCGAGCACCTCGCCCGCCCCCGCCCCCGTCGCACCGAGCACACCGGTCCCCGCCGCACCGGCCGACTGCCGGATCAAGGGCAACATCAACTCCAAGGGCGAGAAGATCTACCACCTGCCGGGCAGCGCGACGTACGACAAGACGGTCATCACGCCCAGCAAGGGCGAGCGCTACTTCTGCTCCGAGGCAGCCGCGGTCGCCGCCGGGTGGCGCGCCGCACAGGACTGATCGTTCGCCGGGTACCCCTGCCGGGCATCGACGGGGATCAGGACTCGATGCGTTCTCCGGACGTCCGGTCGAAGAGGTGGATGCGTTCCGGCTTGATGGTGAAGTGCAGTTTCGTGCCCTTGTCCGGGACGTCCCGCCCACCCAACCTGGCCACCATCTGCCCCTCGTGACCGCCGGTCGTGCGTCCGTAGATGTAGGCGTCCGCGCCCAACTCCTCCACGACCTCGACCTGCACCTGCAGTCCCTTCCCCTCGGTGTTGAGGACGAGGTCCTCGGGTCGCACGCCGACGGTGACCGATCCGCCGGCCTGGGCCAGGGCCCGGCGCGGGACCGGGACGACCGCGTTGCCGAGCTCGACCCCGCCGTCGGTGACCGGCAGGTGCAGCAGGTTCATGGCGGGCGACCCGATGAAGCCGGCGACGAAGACGTTGTCGGGGTGGTCGTACAGCGTGCGAGGTGTGTCGCACTGCTGCAGGACGCCGTCCTTCAGGACCGCGACCCGGTCCCCCATCGTCATCGCCTCCACCTGGTCGTGGGTGACGTAGACCGTCGTGACCCCCAGGCGCCGCTGCAGGGAGGCGATCTGGGTCCGGGTCTGCACGCGGAGCTTGGCATCGAGGTTGGACAGCGGCTCGTCCATGAGGAAGACCTGCGGCTGCCGCACGATGGCCCGGCCCATCGCGACCCGCTGCCGCTGCCCACCGGACAGCGACTTGGGCTTGCGGTCCAGATAGGGCAGCAGATCCAGCAGTCCGGCCGCCTCCTGCACCCTGGAGTGGATGTCCGGCTTCGACACCCCCGAAATCTTGAGCGAGAAGCCCATGTTCTGCGCCACGGTCATGTGCGGATACAGCGCGTAGTTCTGGAAGACCATCGCGATGTCCCGCTCCTTGGGCGTCAGGTCGGTGACATCCCGGTCCCCGATCAGGATGCGACCGTCGTCGACGTCCTCCAGGCCGGCCAGCATGCGCAGCGACGTGGACTTGCCGCATCCCGACGGCCCTACCAGCACCAGGAACTCGCCGTCCTCGATCGCGATGTCGAGGGCGTCCACGGCGGGTGCGTCGGCACCCGGGAAGAGCCGCACGGCCCTGTCGAACGTGACTGTCGCCATGAGCGAGTCCTTTCCTTCACCGGCAGTGACCTGCCGGGCGATCGATGGTGGACGGGAGAGTCGCGCTTCGTACGAGATCGGCTCAGCGACCGGCCAACGAACCGCCGATGCCGCCGACGCTGAAGTACTTGTTCAGCACGGAGAAGAGCAGGACGGGCGGGACCATCATGATCACGGCCACGGCCATCACCAGGCCCCAGTTGGTGGCGTTCTGCTGGAAGAAGGTCTGCAGGCCGATCTGCAGGGTGTAGTTCTGGTCCGACCGCAGGAACACCACCGCGATGAGGTAGTCGTTCCAGGCCAGCAGGAACGAGAAGATCGCCGTCGACAGCAGGCCGGGCAGGGAGTTGCGCAGCACGATCCGGAAGAAGCTGCCGAAGACCGAGCACCCGTCGATCCAGGCGGCCTCCTCCAGCGAGATGGGGATGGAGTCGAAGTACGCGGCCATCATCCAGACGGCGACCGACATGGTCGAGCCGACGTAGATGATCGTGATGCCCGTCAGGCTGTCGACGAGTCCGACCTTGGCGAAGAGGATGAACAACGGGATGACCGACGTCACCACGGGGAGCGACTGCGCGACGAACAGGATCAGCGCGTACCCGGACACGAGCCGGTTGCGTCCCCTGGACAGGACGTAACCGGCGGGGGCTGCGACGCTCACGGCGACCACCACCGTGACGAGGGTGACGAGAAGGCTGTTCTTGAGCCAGGTCCCGACGGAGGTCTGTTGGAAGACCTTGCTGAAGTTCTCCAGCGTGACGCCGGTGGCGGTACTCCCGAGCGATGGCTGGACCGACAGGTAGAGCACGGCCACGATCGGTACGAGCACCACGGCGGTGATGACGAGGATGACCGCGAACCGCCACCACTGACCGCGTCTCTCGGACGAGCTGATGGCGCCGTGCTTGCGCGGTATGCGCGCCGTGTCGGTGTCGGTATGCACCGCGGCCGCCTTGCCGAGTCGGATCGGCGAGCTCTCGGCACTCACTCGATGTCCACCTTTCGAATCTGGCGGTAGAGCAGGGTGGCGATGGCGACCAGCACGATCGTCATCAGGAAGGCGATGGCCACGCCGGGACCGGTCTGGAAGTTGGCGAAGACGGTCAGATAGGCCATCACCACCAGTGACTGGGTCGCTCTGACCGGGCCGCCGCCGGTGAGCAGGAAGATGGTCGGGAAGTCGTTGACGCAGAAGATCGTCATCAGGACCCAGCTGATGTACGTGGATCGGGAGATCATCGGGAGGGTGATCTCCCGGAACGTCTGCCACTTCCCGGCACCGTCGATCTTGGCGGCCTCGTAGACATTGACGTCGACCGACGCCAGAGCGGAGGACATCATCATCATCATGAACGGGAAGCTGATCCACACCTTGAACACGCACACGAGGATCTGAGCGAGAAGCGGATCGGCGAGGAAGAGCACGTTGCCGAAACCGAGCGCAGAGAAGAGCCTCGACATCGGCGACTGCGGTGTCGCGACCAGCCAGTTCCACGAGGTGGCCGACACCACCACGGGGACCACCCACGGCAGCAGGAGCAGCACTTTGAAGATGCTTCTGCCGGGGATGCGGGTCCGCAGCAGCAGCGCCAGGGCCAGCCCGATCGCCCAGCTGCCGAAGACTCCGACGAGCGTGAACACCAGGGTGAATCTCGCCGCGTGCCAGAACGCCGGGTCGTGCAGGATGCCGGTGTAGTTGCGAAGTCCGACGAAGGTGCCGGAGTCGATGAGGCTGCCGTTGCGGAACGACTGCAGAGCGGCGTAGATGACGGGGTAGAGGTTCAGCAGGAGGAGCAGCGCCACCGAGGGCAGCGCGAAGATCGCGAAGACGCGTGCGAACCGGCTGCGCCGCTTGCGGCGTACCGAGCCCGGCGGGCGCCCCCGACCGCCGACGCCCACGCCCTTGCGCGCCCGCACCAGAGCTCCGGTCGACGACGATGCCATGCACTTCTCCTGTGAGCCGGGGTGTGATGGTGGGCGCGAACGGTGGGTGGCGCCTCGTGCCGGCCGCGCCCACCCTCCGGCTCTAGGTCATCAGCGGCTCGATGGCGCTCTGCAGGGTGCTGAGCGCCGCCTTCGCGGAGACCTTCCCGCCGAGGATGCTCTGCGCGAAGTTGTTCATGGGTGCTGTTCCGTCGACGGTGTTGGCGATGTTGTAGAACAGGCCCGTCCCGCCGGGAGCGGCCCAGGTCTTGAAGATGGGCTGCCAGTCGTCGACGATCTTGACGCTGTTGGGATCGGCCTTGAACTGGGATGTGGTGGTGATCGACTTCAGCGGAGGCAAGCCGATGCCGGTGTTCTGCGTCCAGAGGGACTTCATGGTCTGGAAGTAGTACGTGAGGAACGCCTCCGAGCCCTTCTGGCTGGGCGTGTTCGTGTACATCATGATGTTGTTCGGGAAGTACAAGCCGCCCTTCTTCCCGCTCGTACTCGCGAGGGGCACGCCGACGACCATGTCCTTGGCGACCGCTCCGCCGACCGAGACCGCGGCACCGGCCGTGTCCCAGCCCATCCCGAACTTCTTGGCGGTCCACTGCGCATAGACGTTCGCGGTGGTGTAGGTCGCGGCGGCCGGGTCGGAGTACCCCTTCTTGACCAACCCGAGGACGAACTCCACCGCCTCGACGTTCGCATCACTGGCGCAGTCCGGCTCCTGCTTGGCGTTGAACAGGCCACCACCGTTGTTGATCATGAACGCCGTCAGGATGTGCGCCATGATGTTGTTCCCGGTGCCGGCTCCGAGGCCGAATCCGTAGACCCCGATCTTCTTCAGCTTCGCGCAGACGTTCTCGTACTCCGCCCAGGTCGTGGGCGGTTCGACACCGGCCTTGGCGAGCAGCGACTTGTTGTACCAGGACACGCGCACGTCGAGGTTGTAGGGCACACCGGCGTACCCCTTGTCCGTCTTCATGGTGTCGACCAGGCCCGGGAAGAAGTCGTCGTAGATCCCGTTCTTCTTCCAGCTGTCGAGCAGGTTGTCGGCGTACGCGATCTGGCCCTGGTGCGCGAACTGGAAGGCCTGCGTACCGCCGCCGGAGCTGACGGCGGGGCCCGTCCTGGAGGCGATGGCGGAAGCGAAGGTCTGGGTGAAGTTCGCCCACTGGATCTCCTGGTAGGTGGCCGATGGCAACCCGCTGGCCGGCTTGTAGGCCAGGGTGATCTTCTTGTCCAACGGGTTGAAAGCGGTGCCGCCCCACGGCATGTTCCAGAACTTGAGGGACTTGCCACCGCCCCCGCCCCCGCCGCTCTTGCTGCCTCCGCTGGACGAGCACGCCGCGAGCGCAGCCGCGATGGCCGCACCGCCGGTCATCCCGAGGACGCCGCGACGACTGAACGACGCCCCCACAGTCTGAGAATCCATCTCGGTCTCCTGATCTCTTCGCAGTGCCCCGGTCGACGACAGATGAGAATTCGCGGGTGCGACATCGCCCGCAAGTGAGAGATATTTCGTAACAAGTGCAGAAAGTATCCGCGTCACAGGGCGCAGATGTCAACGACTTTTGTGAGGTGGCTCACGTTGGGTGTGGCGGCACGCACCGAGAAGCAGGCAAATTCGCGGTCTCAACTGCGCCCCTGTCGCTACCAGCACCGATTATCAGTAGCATTCCCGCCATGAGCACCCGAAACGTTTCGCCACGACGGGCGACACTGGCAGAGATCGCCCTCGACGCGTCGGTCTCCATGTCCACGGTCTCGAAGGTGCTCAACGGCCGTCCCGGCGTCTCCGAACCGGTCCGCACCCGCGTCGAGAGTCTTCTCGCGGCCGCCAGCTATCAACGGCGTACCGACGAGAAGTCCCACTCCGGCTTCATCGAGCTGGTCTTCGCGGGCCCGTTCAACATCCAGGCCGGATGGACCATGGCGCTGCTGGCCGGGGTGGACCGCGTCGCCCGGGAGAACGGGATCAGCGTCCTGCTCACCGTCAGCGGTGAGCACCACGGACCCGCGCCGGAATGGATCGTCGGCGCGACCAGCCGGAATCCGGCGGGGGTGATCCTGGTGTCCTCCGAGCTGTCGGAGGACTCCAAGCGGCGGTTGCGCACCCGGAACATCCCCTTCGTCATCGTCGATCCGGCCGGGGACCCGTCCCCCGACGTCGCGTCCATCGGCTCGGCCAACTGGTCCGGGGCGCTCATGGCCACCCAGCACCTGATCGAACTCGGACACCGCAGGATCGGCCTGATCACCGGGTCGGACGACATCATCAGTTCGCACGCGCGCACCTCCGGTTACCGGACCGCCCTGGCGAAGGCCGGGATCGAAGTCGACCCGGCGCTCATCGTCGCCGGCCGATACGAGTACGAGGACGGGGTCCAGGGCGGCGCCCGGCTGCTGGCCGGGGCCGACCGTCCCACCGCGATCTTCACCGCGAACGACCAACAGGCGTTCGGTGTCTACGAAGCTGCCCGCTCCCGCGGGATCCGCATCCCCGAAGACCTGTCCATCGTGGGGTTCGACGACATCGAAGCAGCACGATGGATGACGCCGCAGCTGACCACGGTGCGTCAACCGCTCACCGAGATGGCCGAGCAGGCGACCCGCTTCCTGCTGGAGCTGCGCAACGACGGCGACCCGTCGACGATGCGCCTGGAGATGGCGACCAGCCTGGTCGTCCGCGGCAGTACCGCCCCGCCGAGCAGGCAGCTGCCGCCGACATGACCGCGACGACGGACCGGGCCCGGACCGCGCTGATCGTCCGTGGAGGATGGGACGGCCATCAGCCGGTGCAGACGACCGACTCGATGATCCCGTTCCTTCAGGCCAACGGCTTCAGTGTCCGGGTCGAGGAGTCGGCGGCCGTCTACACCGACGCCGAGTACATGAGCACCGTGGATCTGATCCTGCAGACCAACACCATGAACTCGATCGCCGACGATGAATTGGCGGGCTTGCAGGCCGCGGTCCTGGGCGGCGCGGGAATGGGCGGCTGGCACGGCGGCATCGTCGACTCCTACCGCGACAGCGCCGACTACCTGCACATGATGGGCGGCCAGTTCGCCCACCATGCCGGCAAGCATCCCGCGCTGCGCACCGGCGAGCAGTCCGACAACTACCTCCCGTTCACCGTGCAGATCACGCCCGCGGGCCGGGCCCACCCGATCACCCAGGGCGTCGCGGACTTCGATCTGGAGACCGAGTTGTACTGGGTGCTCACGGACGAGCACAACGACGTCCTCGCCACCGTCACCCAGGCGGCCCGCCCGTGGGACGCGTGGCATCGGCCGGTCACGTTCCCCGCCATCTGGACGAGGCAGTGGGGCAAGGGCCGGGTGTTCGTCTCGACGCCCGGCCACACGCTGACGGTCCTGGATCACCCCGACGTGCGCGCGATCGTGCAACGCGGACTGCTGTGGGCGGCGCGATGAACGTCGGCGTCATCGGCGTCGGCGTCATCAGCGCGCAGTACTTCGCGCAGTTCCCCTCGCTGCCGGGTCTGACCCTGGTCGCCGTCGCCGACATCGACGAGACCCGCGCGGCCGAGGTGGCCGCTGCGCAGGGGGTGTCCGCGCTCGGTGTGGACGCGTTGCTCGCCGACCCGGGCATCGATGTCGTCCTCAACCTCACCATTCCCGCGGCGCACGTCGACGTCAGCATGCGGGCGCTGCAGGCCGGCAAACACGTCTTCACGGAGAAGCCGCTCGGCCTGACCCCGCAGGAAGCGGCACCGATGCTGCAGCTGGCCCGCGCTTCGGGTCTGCGGGTCGGGAGCGCGCCTGACACCGTCCTCGGCACCGGTGTGCAGACCGCGCGGGCACTGCTCGACGGCGGCGCGGTCGGCGATGCCGTCGCGGCATCCGTCCAGTGGTCATCCCCGGGCCACGAGCTCTGGCATCCGCACCCGCAGTTCTACTACCAACCCGGCGGCGGGCCGCTCCTCGACATGGCCCCGTACTACCTGAGCACCCTCATCACCTTGTTCGGCCCGGTCCTGCGGGTCAGCGGTGTGACGCGCAGGTCGAACCGCGAACGCACCGTGGCCACCGGTCCGCAGGCGACCGCCGCCATTCCGGTACAGGTCGACACCCATGTGAGCGCGATCCTGGAACACCGCGACGGTGTCACATCGAGCATCACCGTCAGCTTCGAGGTGTGGGCCTCCCGCACTCCCCTCTTCGAGGTCTACGGCACCAGCGGCACCATCGCCGTCCCGGACCCGAACCGGTTCTCGGATCCCGTCGAGGTCTGGACGACCGCTGCCCCGGACTGGGCCGAGGTCGCCGTCTCGGCGGGCTACCCGGACGCGGGACGTGGCGTCGGACTCGCGGACATGGCGCGCGCCATCGAGACCGACCGTCCGCACCGCGCGTCCGGTGACCTGGCGTTCCACGTGCTGGAGATCATGGACGCCGTCCCGCAGTCGGCCGAGCGACATCAGGTCGTGCAGCTCGTCAGCACGGTCGAACGACCGGATCCGGTGCCGACGGGCTCGTCACCGGACAGCTGGTAGCCACCGGCCGCCACCTGCCGGACCCGCAACCACCGCGGCCGGGCGGACGCGGACACCTCCTACGAACCGTCGAGTGAAAGGGCGAATGCAGTCATGGGCACGAGCACGAGCACGAGCACGACCGGCGAACGAAGCGACCACGTGAGGTTCCCCGACGGTTTCGTCCTGGGGTCGGCCACGGCGTCGTACCAGATCGAGGGCGCCGTCGAGGCGGACGGGCGTGGCACCAGCATCTGGGACACCTTCAGCCACACCCCCGGAAAGATCCTGAACGGCGACACCGGTGACGTGGCCGTGGACCACTACCACCGCGTCGAGGCCGACCTGGACCTGATGCAGTCGCTCAACCTGCACGCCTACCGGTTCTCCATCGCCTGGCCGCGCATCCAGCCGACCGGTCGCGGCCCGGCCAACCAGTCGGGCCTCGACTTCTACTCCCGGCTCATCGACGGACTCATCGCGCGCGGCATCACCCCCGTCGCCACCCTCTACCACTGGGATCTGCCCCAGGCACTCGAGGACGAGGGTGGCTGGACCAACCGCGAGACGGCGCTGGCCTTCGCCGAGTACGCCCGCATCGTGGGCCAGGCGTTCGGCGACCGGGTCGCGATGTGGACGACCCTGAACGAGCCGTGGTGCGCGGCGTTCCTGGGGTACGCCTCCGGTGTGCACGCCCCCGGCCGTACCGACCCGGTGGCGGCGCTGCGGGCCGCGCACCACCTCAACCTCGCGCACGGGCTGGCCGTCGAGCAACTGCGCGCGGTGGTGACGAACGACCCGCAGTTCTCGGTCACGCTGAACCTGCACATGTTGCGCGGATCCGGGCCCACCGGGGACGAAGCCGTACGGCGTCTGGACGCGATCGGCAACCGCATCTTCACCGGACCGCTCCTGCACGGCGCGTATCCCGCCGACCTGCTCCGCGACACCGCGCCCATCACCGACTGGTCCTTCGTGCAGGAGGGCGACGCCGAGATCATCCACCAGAAGATCGACGTCCTCGGCGTCAACTACTACTCCACGTCGTTGGTGCGCGTGTGGGACGGGCACGGCGAGCGGCAGAGGGCGGACGGCCACGTCGCCGGTACGGCGTCCCCGTGGCCGGGAGACGACGATCTGGAGTTCCTCCCCCAGCCGGGTCCCCACACCTCCATGGGGTGGAACATCGACCCGAGCGGGCTCGAGGACCTGCTCCTCGCCATGCACGCGGAGTTCCCGGGACTGCCTCTCCTCGTGACCGAGAACGGCGCCGCGTTCGAGGACGTGGTGACGACCGAGGCGAGTGGCCCAGCCGTGCACGACGCGGACCGGGTGGACTATCTGAGGGAGCACCTCACCGCGGTGCGCCGCGCCATCGAGCGCGGCGCGGATCTGCGCGGGTACTTCGTATGGTCCCTGCTGGACAACTTCGAATGGGCGCTCGGCTACTCCAAGCGGTTCGGGATCGTTCGCGTCGACTACGACACCCTGGAGCGGCTGCCGAAGGACAGCGCGCACTGGTATGCCGAACTCGCTACCACCCTCGAGATCCCTTCCGCCACGACGGACGCGGAGCCTGCTCTGCCGGTCGCCGACTGAACCAGCCGTCCGCCCCGCCGTCGCGGTGGCGGCGCAGCCGCGGTCCTCAGCCGGCGCGACAGTGCCGGCGCACCGAGTCGACGTACCGCCAGCTCGCGCCGCGCTGCACGACCCTGCCCAGGGGTCCGGCGGCGCGCGTGAACCACCGCCCGGGCGCGGACACCGCCGAGACGCTCACCCTGGTCTCGCCCGACGGCAGCCGTTCGACCAGGAACAGCTCCTCGCCGCGTTCGGGATGACCAGGCAGCGTGCCGTACGCGAAACCGCGCCGGTCCTCCTCCTGCACCACGTAGACCACCCGGGTCGGGATCCGCAGGCCGCGGCCTCGCGCACCGAGAACCATCACGACGGTGTCGCCCACCTCGAGCGGCCGGTCGGGTGCCTGCACCGAAGCCCCCAGCGCACGCTGCATCCCCAGCCCGAGCACGAACTCGCACGCCCGCTCGAAGACCTCCGGTCCCCCGACGATCCGGGAGGTGCCGCTCACGTGCATACCCTCCGGCACCGGCGTACCACCGCGTGTCAGGCCCACGGGCGCGTAGGTCAGGGATTGCCGGTCGAGGTGTGCGGGCACCCGTCGATCGTCGCACGGCGGGTACGACGCTCCCGGCGCCCCACGGCGTGGGTGCCGGGCCGGGCAGGCAGCGGTGAGAGACACTGACCCCGCAGTCACCGACCCACCCGAGGAGACATCCGACGCATGGCGCGCGGCACCAAGACACCCCCTCCCGCCGACGACTTCGTGGAGAACATCGTCGACATCGATGTCGAGGACGAGATGCAGACGGCGTACCTGGAGTACGCCTATTCGGTCATCTACTCCCGCGCGATCCCCGATGCGCGCGACGGCCTCAAACCGGTGCAGCGACGGATCCTCTTCTCCATGGACGAGCTCGGGCTGCGCCCCGACCGCTCGCACGTGAAGTCCTCACGGGTCATCGGCGAGGTGATGGGCAAGTACCACCCGCACGGTGACCAGCCGATCTACGACAGTCTCGTGCGCCTCGCCCAGGACTTCACGATGCGCCTGCCGCTCGTGGACGGGCACGGCAACTTCGGGTCGCTGGACCAGGGGCCGGCGGCCGCCCGGTACACCGAGGCCCGCCTGGCGCCGGCGTCCATGTCGATGGTCGCGGCGCTGGACGAGAACACCGTCGACTTCGAGCCCAACTACGACGAGCAGTTCCAGCAGCCGACCGTCATGCCCGCCGCGTTCCCCGCCCTGCTGGTCAACGGCGCCAGCGGCATCGCCGTCGGGATGGCGACCAACATGGCACCGCACAACCTCGTCGAGGTCATCGACGCGGCGCGGCACCTGATCTCCCACCCGGACTGCTCGCTGGACGATCTGATGAAGTTCGTCCCCGGCCCCGACCTGCCGTGCGGCGGCCAGATCGTCGGTCTCGACGGCGTCCGCGACGCCTACCTCACAGGCCGCGGCAGCTTCCGCACCCGGGCCACCGTCCGGATCGAGAACGTCACCCCACGCCGCAAGGGCATCGTGGTCACCGAGCTGCCCTACCTGGTCGGTCCGGAGAAGGTCATCGACAAGGTCAAGGACCTCGTGCAGGGCAAGCGGCTGCAGGGCATCGCCGACCTCAAGGACCTCTCGGACCGCACGAAGGGCCTGCAGCTGGTCATCGAGATCAAGAACG
Organism: Allobranchiibius sp. CTAmp26; assembly: GCF_017565405.1. Lineage (GTDB taxonomy): Bacteria > Actinomycetota > Actinomycetes > Actinomycetales > Dermatophilaceae > Allobranchiibius. The sequence goes on along the minus strand of NZ_JAGEKR010000012.1, from coordinate 261,940 downwards.
GCTTCAACCCCGACGCCGTGCTCGAACAGCTCTACCGCCTGACTCCGATGGAGGAGTCCTTCGGCATCAACAACGTGGCGCTGGTCGACGGCCAGCCGCGCACCCTGGGGCTGAAGGAGCTGCTGAAGGTCTACGTCGACTTCCGCATCGACGTCGTACGCCGCCGCACCCAGTACCGCCTCGACAAGAGGCTCGACCGGCTGCACCTGGTCGAGGGGCTACTGATCGCGATCCTCGACATCGACGAGGTCATCCAGGTCATCCGCAGCTCGGACGACTCCGGCGCCGCGCGGACCCGGCTGATGGAGGTCTTCGAACTCACGGAGGTGCAGGCCAACTACATCCTCGACCTGCAGCTGCGCCGCCTCACCAAGTTCTCCCGGATCGAGCTGGAGAAGGAGCAGCAGGAGCTGCTCGAGGCCATCGAAGCCCTGCGGGCGATCCTGGCCGACGAGAAGCTGCTGCAGCGCACGGTGTCGGGCGAGCTCGCCGAGATATCGAAGACCCACGGCACGCCACGGCGTACGACGTTGCTGGAGTCCTCGGGCACACCGGCGGCGAGCACGTCGCTGGAGGTCGCCGACGATCCCTGCCACGTGCTGCTGTCCTCCACCGGCCTGCTCGCGCGCACCACGACCGACGACCCGCTGCCGGAAGGGGGCACCCGCCGCAAGCACGACGTGGTGGTCTCCGGGGTGTCCACCACCGCGCGCGGCGAGTTCGGGATGGTCACCTCCACCGGCCGACTGGTGCGGGTCTCGGCGATCGACCTGCCGACGATGCCGCCCACCAGCGGTTCGCCGGTGCTGTCCGGCGGCGCTCCCGTCGGCGCGTACGTCGACCTCACCCCGGGCGAGCGGGTGCTCACCCTGACCTCGCTGCGCGCGGACTCACCCGGGCTGGCCCTCGGCTCCCGGCAGGGAGTCGTCAAACGGGTCAACACCGACTACCCGAGCAAGGACACCTTCGACCTGATCGCGCTCAAGGACGGCGACGCGCTCGTCGGGGCCGTCGAGTTGCGCACCGGCACCGAGGAGCTCGTCTTCGTCACCGCCGAAGCGCAGTTGCTGCACTTCACCGCCGATCTCGTGCGCCCGCAGGGTCGTCCGGGCGGCGGCATGGCCGGGATCAAACTGGGCGCCGGTGACGCCGCCGTGTGGTTCGGCGCGATCGACCCGGCGCTGCCGAGCGCCGTCGTGACCGTCGCGGGTAGCACGGACGCACTTCCGGGCATGGACAGTGCGACCCCAGGATCGGTCAAGGTCACCGACTTCGCGGTCTACCCCGGCAAGGGACGCGCCACCGGTGGGGTGCGAGCGCAGCGCTTCGTCCGCGGTGAGAACGGACTCGTCCTGGCCTGGGTCGGTCCCACTCCACCGCGCGCCGCCGGCCCGACCGGCACACCGGTGGATCTGCCGGAGCCGGACGACCGTCGCGACGGCAGCGGCGTACCGGCGGCAGGCCCGATCGCGGCCGTCGGAGGCACGCCCCGCTGACCACCCCACGAGTGTCCGCACTTTCGCGCACCCGTCAGCACGAAAGTGCGGACACTCACTCACCGGTCGCGTCGGCCGGACTGTCGGCGGCCGGTGCGAGCATTCCGGCGTGCTGCAGACCGTCGCGATCTCGGGGTATCGCTCCATCCGCGACCTCGTCCTGCCACTGACCGGTCTCGACGTGGTCACCGGGCCCAACGGCAGCGGAAAGTCCAACGTCTACCGGGCGCTGCGACTGATCAGCGGCCTCGCGACCGACAGCGCGATCAACGCCCTGGCGCGCGAGGGCGGGCTGGGCGCCGTGCTGTGGGCCGGTCCCGAGTTCGGCGCCGGTCGTGCGCACGCGGCCGGCCACCCCACCCAGGGCACCCGCCGGAAGGGTCCGGTCGCGCTGCGACTGGGCTTCTCCGGCGACGGCGTCGGGTACGCCGCCGACCTCGGGCTGCCCACCCCGATGGACGTCGGTGAGGACTCGATGTTCCGCCAGGACCCGGTGCTGAAGCGGGAGTGGGTCTTCGCCGGAGCCTTCCCGAAGCCGTCGAGCCTGCTGGTGGACCGCAACCGGCAGGTCGTTCGGGTGCGTGACGACACCTGGACGGACCTGCCGTACCCCGTCCCCGGCCACCGCAGCGTGCTGTCCGAGGTCGCCGACGGGGCGAGCGCACCGGAAGTGCTCGGCCTGCGGAACACGCTGCGGGAGTGGCGTTTCTACGACCATCTGCGCACCGACCCGGCTGCTCCGGCCCGGTTGCCTCAGGTCGGCACCCGCACGCCGGTGCTCGCCTCCGACGGCGGTGACCTTGCCGCGGCGCTGCGGACCATCGTCGAGTTCGGCCACGGCGACCTGCTGCGGGACGTCGTGCAGGACGCCTTCACGGGTTCGCGACTGATGATCGAGTCGCGCGACGGCGTCTTCTCCGTCGGGCTGCACCAACCAGGCATGCTGCGGGTGCTCGGCGCTGCGGAGTTGTCCGACGGCACGCTGCGGTTCCTGATGCTCGCTGCCGCGCTGCTGAGCCTGCGCCCGCCCTCGCTGATGGTGCTCAACGAACCCGAGACCAGCCTGCATCCCGACCTCTTCCCGGCCCTCGGAGCGCTGATGGCGGCGGCAGCCCAGCACACCCAGCTCGTGGTGGTCACGCACGCGCCCGATCTCGCCGCCTGCATCGAGAGCGCCGGCCGCTCGGACGTCGGAAGGCTGCGGTTGGACAAGGCCGACGGACAGACCCGGTTGCCCGACCTGGGCATGTTGACCACCCCCGCATGGGAGTGGCCGCGGCGTTGAAGAACGGCCGCCGACGCGAGTGTCCGCGGTTTCGTCGACCCGTCGTCGCGAAACTGCGGACACTCAGTCCGCGCTGGCTGCAGCCTTCGCCTGCTTCTTCGCTGCCTTCTTGAAGTCGCGCACCTGCTGCAGCGACTCGGGACCGACGACATCCGCCACCGAGCGGCGGCTGCCGTCCTCGGCATACGGGCCGATGGCCTCGCGCCACCCCGCCGGCCGGACGCCGAGCTGCTTGCCGAGCAGGGCCGCGAAGATCCGCGCCTTCTGCAGGCCGAACCCGGGCAGCGCCTGCAACCGTCGCAGCAGCTCCCCGGTGTCGCTGGCCGTGGTCCAGAGTTGCGCGGCGTCACCGGCGTACTCATCGCGTACGACGACCGCGAGCGCCTGCACCCGGCCCGCCATCGAGCGCCCGTAGCGGTGGATGGCGGGTGGGGTGAAGCACAGGTCGGCCCACGCCTCGGGGTCCTGGTCGGCGATCCGCGCCGGATCCAGCGAGCCGAAGCGGTCCACGATCTTGGCCGGCCCACGGAACGCGTGCTCCATCGGATACTGCTGGTCCAGCAGCATCCCCACGAGTAACGCGAAGGGGTCGGTGCTCAGCAGGTCATCCGCACGCTCGTCCTGGGCAATCCGCAGCGTCGTCATACCCGCAGAGAATAGGCGCCTCACTCCGGCAGCCGGGGCATCTCCCAGCCGCGCGACCACGTTCGGCGGGCGCTACAAGCCCCTTGTTCTCGGTCTGATCTGCGTGTTGCGGAGCGCAGTACGCGCCCTCAGGAATGTCGACTCCATACGACTTGGGCCCGAACCCGCTCGTGCCAGCAGCCTTGCGGCCTTCATCGAGTCTCGACCGATGCGACGGCCGCCCTTCGTGTGACGCATTCGGACTCGTCGAGGTTCAGTTCTTCTTCAAGATCACCGCACGGTCGAAAACGGAGCCATCCTTCGAGCACTTCATCTTATTGGTGGTGTAGGGCTGCACTGTCTGCAAACCACACACCGGGCATTTGAAACCCTTGGCCACGATCAGCCCTCCCGTTGAGCGACCCTAATCAGAATTAGCTCTGAGCATAGGGTCTGACCTGCAACGATGTCGCGGATTCGACGTATTCATTAAAGGCGGCTCTCTTTGCGTCACTCCGCGAGATGACCGAAGGCGTTCACTCCGGCAGCCGGGGCATCTCCCAGCCGCGCGACCGCCCGACATGCACCCCACGGGTGAGCGCCGTGTTGCCGAAACGCTCCCTGATCTCATCCAGTGCCTGATCGACGCGACCCGACTCCACGACGTCGAACGGCAACGTGGGCTGCAGGCGGTCGGGGGTCGTCAGACCTGCGATCGTGATGCCGAGCAACGTGATTCCGCGATCCGCGATCAACGGGGACGCCTGCTCCAGCAACTCGCGTCCGACCCGTAGGAACGTCTGGGTGGCGGCCGACGGCAGCGGCAGGGTGCGGGAGCGGGTGACCCGGTTGAAGTCGGCGAGTCGCAGGCGCAGAGTGAACGTCGCACCCCACCGACCGGAGTCGCGCAACCGCCCGCACACCTTCTCGACCAGCCCCATCAGCATCTCGTCGAGCTCGTCGCCCGTACGCGGCCGCCCGCCGATCGCTCGCTGCGCACCCATCGACCGTCGCCGCCGCCCGGGCGTCACCGGCCGCGGGTCGCGGACGTTCGCCAGCGCCCACAGGTGGTGCCCGGCGGCGGCGCCCAGTTCCCCGACCACGGCGGCCTCCTGCGCGGCCGCGAGCTGGCCGATCGTGGCGATCCCCCGCGCATGCAGCTTCGCGGAGGTCACCTTGCCCACGCCCCACAGCCGCTCGATCGGCAACGGATGCAGGAACGCGGTCTCACCCCCCGCCGGTACGACGAGAAGACCGTCGGGCTTGGACACCGCACTCGCGATCTTCGCGACGAACTTGGTCTGTGCGACCCCCACCGAGATCGGCAGTCCGACCTCCGAGCGCACCCGGGAGCGCACCGTACGGGCGATCAGCTCCGGCGGTCCGACGAGGCGTCGTAGTCCCCCGACGTCCAGGAAAGCCTCGTCGATGGAGATGCCCTCCACCACCGGGGTGATGTCGTGGAAGACCTCGAAAACCGCCCGACTCGCCTGCGTGTAGGCACTCATCCGCGGCGGCACCACCACCAGGTCCGGGCACAGGCTGCGCGCCACGCGCTCGCTCATGGCCGTCCGCACACCACAGGCCTTGGCCTGGTAGCTGGCCGCGAGCAGGATGCCCCCGCCGACGGCCATCGGCCGGTCCCTCAGGGACGGATCGTCGCGCTGCTCGACCGAGGCGTAGAACGAGTCCAGGTCGGCATGCAGGATGGACACGAACATATGTTCGCACCCGGCGTTGCGCAGCACCACCCCCGGGTCTCATCCGGTTGTCAGCGGATCCGTGGCGTCCGCGCCATCACGATGCTGACAACCGCGTGATGACGTTCTGGTGAAAGGGTGCCGTCCGAACGGACAGTGCGGCCTCCACGGGTTGTGGTGTGTCATGGGTCACAACGCAGCGATCGGAGAGCCATGTCACAGACCCTGGAACCCACAGCGCAGACCGACGCGACCGGGCAATCGGACCCGACGGCCACCGCGGAGGGCTGGTTCGGGCAGTTCGAACGTGCACTGGCCGCCCGCGACATCGGCGCGGCCACCGAGCTGTTCGCGACAGAGTCCTACTGGCGCGACCTGATCTCCTTCACCTGGAACCTCAAGACCGTCGAGGGACGTGGTGGTGTCGCGGACCTGCTCACCAGCACGTTGGAGGCGACCAGTCCGTCCGGGTTCGAGCTCACCGAGCCCGCCGACGAGGCCGACGGCGTCGTCACCGCCTGGTTCCGCTTCGAGACCGCGGTCGGACGCGGCCGCGGACTGCTGCGGCTGGTCGACGAGGACGGGCCCAGAGCCTTCACCCTCCTCACCACGTTGTACGAGCTCAAGGGCCACGAGGAGCCGAGGAACGAGCACCGCCCCAAGGGGGCGGAGCACGGTGCCACCAAGGACCGCCGCTCCTGGCTGGAGAAGCAGCAGGAGGAGATCGACAGCTTTGGCAGCACCACCCAGCCCTACGTGCTCGTCGTCGGCGGCGGCCAGGGCGGTATCGCGCTCGGCGCCCGGCTGCGCCAGCTGGGCGTGCCGAGCCTGGTCATCGACAAGCATCCGCGCCCGGGCGATCAGTGGCGCAGCCGGTACAAGAGCCTCGCGCTGCACGACCCGGTCTGGTACGACCACCTGCCCTACCTGAAGTTCCCGGAGAACTGGCCGGTCTTCACTCCGAAGGACAAGATCGGGGACTGGCTCGAGGGCTACACCAAGATCATGGAGGTGCCCTACTGGTCGAGCACGACGGCGACGTCGGCGTCGTACTCGCCGGACACCGGGGCCTGGACCGTCGAGGTGGAGAAGGAGGGCCAGCCGATCACCCTGCGTCCCACCCAGTTGGTGCTGGCCACCGGGATGTCGGGCAAGCCGAACGTGCCGCAGTACCCCGGCATGGAGGCCTTCCGGGGCGATCAGCACCACTCGTCGGCGCACCCGGGCCCGGACGCGTACGCCGGCAGGAAGTGCGTGGTGATCGGCAGCAACAACAGCGCCTTCGACATCTGTGGCGCGCTGTGGGAGAAGGGCGCCGACGTCACGATGGTGCAGCGCTCCTCGACCCACATCGTGCGCAGTGCGTCGTTGATGGAGTACGGCCTCGGCGATCTGTACTCCGAGCGGGCGGTGAAGGCGGGCGTGACCACGGAGAAGGCGGACATGATCTTCGCCTCGCTCCCCTACCGGATCATGCACCGCTTCCAGATCCCCGCCTACGAGAAGATGGCGCAGGTCGACAAGGACTTCTACGACCGGCTCGCGTCGGCCGGGTTCGATCACGACTGGGGCGACGACGGCTCCGGGCTGTTCATGAAGTACCTGCGCCGCGGATCTGGCTACTACATCGACGTGGGCTCGGCGGACCTGGTCGCGAACGGTGACGTCAAGCTCGCGCACGGCCACGTGGACCACCTCACCGAGGACTCCGTCGTGCTGGAGGACGGCACCCGGCTGCCAGCGGACCTGGTCGTCTACGCGACCGGCTACGGATCGATGAACGGATGGGCGGCCGACCTCATCGACCAGGAGACCGCCGACCGACTCGGCAAGGTCTGGGGACTGGGTTCGGACACCACGAAGGACCCCGGACCGTGGGAGGGCGAGCAGCGCAACATGTGGAAGCCGACCAACGTCGAGCACCTGTGGATGCACGGCGGCAACCTGCACCAGTCACGGCACTACTCGCTCTACCTGGCGCTGCAGCTCAAGGCGCGCTTCGAGGGCCTCGACACCCCGGTGTACGCGCTGCAGGAGGTGCACCACACCGGCTGAGCCTCGCGGTTGTCAGCAGATTCCTGGCGTCGGCACCAGGAAGACGCTGACAACCGGGCGCCTAGACGTCGATGCGTTCCTTGTCCAGGGCGGCGGCCGAGTCGACGATGAAGTCCTTGCGCGGCGCGACGTCGCTGCCCATCAGCAGGTCGAAGACCGACTCGGCCTTCTCCGCGTCCGCCATCGTCACGCGTCGCAGCATCCGGTGCCGCGGCTCCATGGTCGTCTCGGCGAGCTGGTCGGCGTCCATCTCCCCGAGGCCCTTGTACCGCTGGGGCGTCTTGATGGTGCGCCCACGCTTCTGCAGCTGTCCGACGGTCTGGCGCATCTGCGCCTCGGAGTAGGTGTAGAGCACCTCCCCCTTGGAACGGCCCTGCGCCGTGGTCTCGATGCGGTGCAGCGGGGGTACGGCGGCGTACACCCGGCCCGCCTCGACCAGGGGGCGCATGTAGCGGAAGAACAGCGTGAGCAGCAGCGTGCGGATGTGCGCCCCGTCGACATCGGCGTCGGTCATCAGGATGACCTTGCCGTAGCGGGCAGCCTCGACCTCGAAACTGCGCCCGGACCCCGCACCGACGACCTGGATGATCGCGGCGCACTCGGCGTTCTTCAGCATGTCGCCGACCGAGGCCTTCTGCACGTTGAGGATCTTGCCCCGGATCGGCAGCAGCGCCTGATATTGGGAGTCCCGGGCGGCCAACCCGGTGCCGAGCGCACTGTCGCCCTCGACGATGAACAGCTCGGTGCGCTCCACGTCCGTCGAGCGGCAGTCCTTGAGCTTCCCCGGCAGCGAGGAGCTCTCCAGCGCGGTCTTGCGGCGCTGGGTCTCCTTCATCGTGCGCGCGCTGATCCGCGCCTTCATCTCCGAGACGACCTTCTCCAGCAGCTGCGCGGACTGCGTCTTCAGGTCGCGGGTCGTCGCGCCGAGGGTGGCCGTCAGCTGCGTCTCCACGACCTTGGCGACGATGGCGCGCACCGCCGAGGTGCCGAGCACCTCCTTGGTCTGCCCCTCGAACTGCGGCTCGGCCAGGCGCACCGTCACGACCGCGGTGAGACCCGCCATCATGTCGTCCTTCTCCGGCTTGTCCGAGCCCATCTTCAGGCGGCGGGAGTTGGCCTCCAGCTGCTTGCGGAACGCCTTGACGAGCCCCTGCTCGAAACCGGCGATGTGGGTGCCCCCCTTGGGGGTCGCGACGATGTTGACGAAGGAGGAGACGCTGGTGTCGTACCCGCTGCCCCAGCGCACCGCCACGTCGACCACGGCCTCGCGCTGCACCTCCTGGGAGCTCATGTGGCCCAGCTCGTCCAGCACCGGGACCGTCTCGGAGAACGTGCCGGAGCCCTGCAGGCGCCAGGTCCCGGTCAGGGCCGCGTCGGGAGCCAGGAACTCGGTGAACTCCGAGATGCCGCCGTCGTGGTGGTAGATCTCCTCGTGCGGGCCGTCGGCGCCCGGGGTGTCGGCCAGCCCGCGCTCGTCACGGATGACCACCCGCAGACCCGGGATGAGGAACGAGGTCTGTCGGGCGCGCGCCGCCAGCACCGTGTCGTCGAAGCGGGCGTCCTTGGGGAACACCTGATGGTCGGCCCAGTACCGGATGCGGGTGCCGGTGACCCCCCGCTTCACCTTGCCCGCCACCCGCAGCTCGCTGCGATCCACGAACGGCGTGAAGGGGCTGTCCGGCCCGGTGCCGGCGCTGTCGTCGAACACGCCCGGCTCGCCGCGGCGGAAGCTCATGACGTGGGTCTTGCCGTCCCGGTCGATCTCGATGTCCAACCGGCTGGAGAGCGCGTTGACCACGGACGCCCCGACCCCGTGCAGTCCGCCGGTGGCGGTGTAGGAACTGCCGCCGAACTTGCCCCCGGCGTGCAGCTTGGTCATCACGACCTCGACACCGGACAACCCGGTCCGGGGCTCGGCGTCGACAGGGATCCCCCGGCCACGGTCCACGACCTGCACCGAACCGTCCTCGTGCAGCACCACGTCGATGCGATCGCCGTGCCCGCCCAGCACCTCGTCGACGGAGTTGTCGATGATCTCCCACAGGCAGTGCATGAGGCCGCGCGAGTCAGTCGAGCCGATATACATCCCCGGCCGCTTGCGGACGGCCTCCAGGCCCTCCAGGACCTGCAGGTGCCGCGCCGAATAGTCACCGGCCCGGTCCGCGCCCTGCTTGCTGCCAGCCACCTGCCACTCCTTCGCCGCGGTCATGCCCACGGTCTTGTGCTCTTCGGGAACCTGCTCATCGAGTGCTACTGGCGGGCAGGCTATCCCGGCCCGCCGACAGGTGACGCGCACCACACGGGGGGTAGGTACCACTGGGGAATGGCATTGCATGCTTGACTGTTGATCGTGTCGAACGGCGAAACCGATCCGGGAGCATCTCGGCTTCGAATGACGTCTTAGATACGCGGCCCACGTGGGCCAACCGCCGTAGGCGCCCGCAGGCGTCCCGACGAAAGGATGAACGACCATGGCAACAGCCTTCGCCCCGACTCTGACAGCGGCCGACCGGTGTGACCGGTGCGGCGCCCAGGCCTTCATCCGTGCACGGCTCGCCGAAGACCACGAGTTGCTCTTCTGCGCGCACCACGGTCGTGAGCACATCGACAAGTTGCGCGCCGTCGCCCTCGAGGTCGTCGACGAGACCGAGCGTCTCGACGAGACCCCCTCGACACCGCAGGTCTGATCGGTCGCGGGACGCATACCGTCCCCGGCCGCCGACACGCCCGCTCCGCATCCGCGGGGCGGGCGTCGTCATGCCCGATGAGAGAGTCACACCATGCAGACCGCCACCGTCCTCGCCGCGGTCCTGATCGCCGTGGGAACGCTGGGCGTGCTCATCCCTGTGCTGCCGGGGACGCTGCTGTGCGTGGCCGGAGTGCTGATCTGGTCGGCATCCACCGGCGGAGGCGCGGCGTGGTCGATCTTCGCCGGGAGCCTCGCACTCGCCCTGGTCGGCTGGACGTGCAAGTACCTGTTGCCCGGCCGGCGGTTGAGCACCGCCGGGATCCCCCGCACCACTCTGCTGGTCGGCACGGTGTGTGCCGTCGTGGGATTCTTCGTGATCCCGTACGTCGGTCTCGCCCTCGGCTTCGTGCTCGGGGTCTACGTCGCCGAGCACGCCCGGCTGCGCGACGCCCTGGCCGCACGGAGGGCCACCGCGGTCGCGGTGCGGGCCGTCTTGCTGAGCGTGGGCATCGAACTACTGACCGCCACGGCGATCGGCGTCCTGTGGCTGTGCGGCGTGCTGTTCACCCAGTGAGGCGGTCGCCGCAGCCCGTCACCAGCCGGAGCCGCCGCGGCGGCGCTCCCACCGCTGCTCGACCCGCTGCATGAAACCGCCCTGCGGTCCGCCGCCGCGCCCGGTGGACCTGCGCCGACGCCGACGACTGATCCGTTGCACCCCGCCGTCCTGCTGCACCGAACCGAGCGAGGGCCCACCAGGGCCGGTCGGACTCACGGCGTACGCCGCGGCCCCCACCATCACCGCGAATCCGAGCGCACCCACCGGGACCACCCTGATCAGGATGCCGGCCACGAGAGTCGCGACACCGATGACCAGAAGTACCGCTCCCAGGGCGAGCCGACGTCGAGCGCGGGCCCGCGCGGGGTCGGCGACCATGTGCGAGGCGAACTTCGGATCATCAGCGCTCAACGCCTGTTCCATCTGTTCGAGCAGACGCTGCTCGCGCTCGGAGAGCGGCACGGTGACCTCCCGACGATCCGTCATGGGCAAGAAGTTCGCGACGGGCGATCGCGAATCGTGTGCCCAAGAATAAGTGTCGCATCCCACACGCGTCTGCGAATGGGCCGGGACACCTCTGGTTGATTCATTCTACGGCCGTCGCAACGGGCTGACGTACCCCGGAAGGGGGGTATACATCGGCAGCCCGAGCCGCGACAGCACCAACTCCAGGAACATCTCGGCCTGCCGCACCAGATCGTCGGCCTCCCGGCTGGTCAGGTGCGCCCGCCCGCGCTCGGCGCTGGCTCCACGAGCGCTGGTCAGCGAGAAGAACTCGCCCCATTCCGCCAGCTCCGGGGCACCGGCGACCAGGGTGGTCCAGACGTCCCGCCGGACCGGGCGGCGGCGCGCCGGCGGCCGGCTCGCCATCAGTGCCGTGGCCGCCCGCAGCGCCCCGAGCTGCGCCAACGCGTACCGCTCGGAGGCTCCGCTGCTGTGGCAGGCGTCGAGCAGCGCATCCCGTGCGCGGTCGACCAGTTCCAGCACCGTCACCGACGACGCACCGCGGCCCGGCTCGCCGTGCTCGTCACGTTGGCCGCGTCCTCGCCGGCCGCGGGCGCTTGGCGCGCTCGGCACCGCAGGGCCGCGCGCGGGCCGAGAGATGGTGGCCGCGCCGAGAGAGCTGGGCGTGGTGGAGGTGGCGGACATGATGGCCTCACTTCGTCGAATCGAACGTCTGTTCGACGACTGTATGCCGCGCCACCGACAGCGGCAATGCCCCCGCGCCCGCACGGGTCCTGACAGACCTAACCCGAGACGGCGCCCGCCGGGACCGCGCCACGGCTCGATGCCAGGTTGCGGTAGACCTCCAGCGTCGCGGTCGAGCGGTTCATCGTGATGAAGTGGATGCCCGGCGCTCCCTCGTCGAGCAGCCGGTCGGCGTGCTCGGTGCAGATCGCCACCCCGACCCGTCGCACCGCCTCCTTGTCGTGCGAGACCTCCCCGATCCGGCGTACGACGTCGGGCGAGAGCGGTTGCCCGTTCAGCTTCGTCATCCGCTCCAACTGACTGGCGTAGGTCACCGGCATCAGCCCCGGGACCAGTGGAAGATCACGCCCCCGGGCGGCGACCAGGTCGCGCAGCCGCAGATAGGCGTCGACGTCGGTGACCATCTGCGTGATGGCGAACGACGCCCCGGCGTCGGCCTTGCGCACGAGCGCGTCGGCGTCCTCCTCCAGCGAGGTCGATTCCGGATGCTTGTCCGGGAAGGCGGCGACGCCGACGGTGAACGATCCGAGCGACCCGATGAGACGGACCAGTTGATCGGCGTGGTCCAGGCCTTCCGGGTGCGCGGTCCACGGGGTGCCGAGCCCACCTGCGGGATCACCGCGCAACGCGAGGATGTTGCGGACCCCGGCGTCGGCGTACTCCCCCACGACCTGCCGCAGCGAGGACAGCGAGGATCCGACACAGGTCAGATGCGCCATCGTCGTGAGGGTGGTCTCGCGCTGGATGCGACCCGTCACGCGGACGGTGCCGTCGCGGGTCGATCCCCCGGCGCCGTAGGTGACCGAGACGAACGACGGACGCACCTGCTCCAGGCGTCGGATCGACTGCCAGAGCACCGCCTCGCCGGCGTCGTCGCGCGGTGGCATGAACTCGAAGCTGAAGGTGGGCGCGCTCGCGGACAACAGATCGGGGATGCTGACACGTCCGCCGCCGGCCCGGCGAGCACGGTCACCGGCCCCCCGCGGCGCGGATCCGGTCACGGCCTCTGACATGCGACGATGATAGAGGTGCGTGCGCCAACTACGCTGCGGGACAACAGCCCGCGAGATCCACCGGAAGGACAGCCCGTGCCGGACCCGTTGGACGTCGCAGATCTGCGCGCCCGGGTACAGATGGTGCTCGACACCCAGCAGGCACGCCAGCGCGATGTGCTCGCGCCGCTCGGCCCGGACGTGGCGGAGTTGTCCGACGGGATCTTCCAACTGCTGCGCGGGGGCAAGCGGCTGCGTGCGGCGTTCCTCTACTGGGGATACCGCGCAGCCGGCGGGCGCGACTGCGACGCCCTGGTCCAGGTGGCTACTGCCATGGAGATGTTCCAGGCGGCCGCCCTCATCCACGACGACGTGATGGACCACTCCGACCTGCGGCGGGGTATGCCGACCGCGCACCGCCGACTCGCGGCCCAGCACGCCCGAGAGGGCTGGGACGGTGACGGCGACGACTTCGGCGACGCGGGCGCCATCCTCGCCGGGGACCTCTGTCTGGTGTGGACCGACGAGCTCTTCGTCGGCAGCGGCCTGGACCCGGCAGAGCTCGCTCGAGGCCGCGAGCAGTTCGACGTGATGCGCACCCAACTGATGGGCGGGCAGTTCCTGGACGTCCTGGACTCCGTGCGCAACTGGGCCACCCTCACCACCGACCAGCGGATCGAGCAGGCGCTGCAGGTGGTGCGGTACAAGAGCGCCAACTACACCGTGGTGCATCCGCTGCTCATCGGCGCGGACTGCGCCGGTGCCGACGCGTCGACACGGTCGGCGCTCGCGGCGTACGGACTCGCGCTCGGCGAGGCGTTCCAACTGCGCGACGACCTGCTGGGGGTGTTCGGCAACCCCGAGCAGACCGGGAAGCCCGCGGGCGACGACCTGCTCGAGGGCAAACGGACCGCACTCATCGCGCTGGCGCTGGACGACGTGGCGCCGGCGGACCTCACCCGGTTCGACGCGCTCTTCGGATCGCCCGACCTCGACGAGGACCAGGTGGCGTGGCTACGCGACCTGTGCACGCGCTCCGGTGCGGTGGACCGGGTCGAGGAGATGATCCACGAGCGGGTCCTCGCGTCGAGGGAGCACCTGCGCCGCGCGGATCTCGACGACGGCGCCGCCGAGATCCTCTGGTCGCTCGTGGACGTCGCGACGGCGCGCGCCGCCTGAGGAGCCCCGGACCGCGGGTCAGAACGCCAGTTCGCTGGCGCGTTTGCGGACCTCGGCCTTGCGACCGGCCAGCAGCATGTGGATGGGGCCACCGGGCAGGGGCAGCGTCTCGTCCGGTGTGAAGAGCCACTCGAGTGCCTCGTCGTCGGGCAGGTGCGCGTCCCGCAGCACGGTGACCGTGCCCTGCAACGACGGCAGGATCTCACCGTCCCGCACGAACGCCGCCGGCACGCCGACCGCCTGGTTGGGACCCACGCGGTAGGCGAGCAGGTCGCCGTCGGTGATCAACTTGCGTACCTGCCGCTGGCGCAGCCCGATGGCCTCGGCCACCTCCGGCACCGACAGCCACTCCCCGACCAGGTTCTCCAGATCAGCCATGGCGCCAGTTTCCCATGCGCCGCGCCTCCCGATGACCCACGAGGTCGGTTCGTAGAATGCCACGGTGTCGCCCACCGCATCGCCGTCGCTCGTCGGCCGCCGTGTCGACGGGCGCTATCAGGTGTTGCACCACCTGGCCGACGGCGGGATGGGGTCGGTCTACGTCGCGCTGGACGAGCGGCTCGACCGGCACGTCGCCCTGAAGATCATGCGTCCCGACCTGGCGCGCGACGAGGCGTTCGTCGAGCGTTTCCGCCGGGAGGCACGCTCCGCGGCCCGGTTGTCCCATCCCAACATCGTGGCCGTCACCGATCAGGGGCAGGACGAGCAGTACGTCTTCATCGCGATGGAGCTGGTCGAGGGGACCACCCTGCGGGAGCTGCTGCGCGTCTCCGCGCCCCTGCCGGCCCGTCGCACCCTCGACATCGCGAGCGGCATCCTTGCGGCCATCGCGGTCGCACACCGCGCCGGGATCGTCCACCGCGACATCAAGCCCGAGAACGTCCTGCTGCGCGACGACGGCACGGTCAAGGTGGTCGACTTCGGGCTCGCCCGGGCGGTCACCACCCACACCTTCAGCACCGATGCCAGCGTGATGTTCGGTACGGCCGCGTACCTCGCCCCCGAGCAGGTGGAGACCGGCACCGCGAGCGAGCGCTCCGATGTCTACACGGTGGGCCTGCTGGTCTACGAGATGCTGACCGGAGCCAAGGCGTTCCCCGGCGACTCCCCCATCCACGTCGCGTACCAGCACGTGCACGGCACGGTGCCGCGCGCGAGCGGGGTCGTGCCCACCGTGCCGCCGGTGCTGGACGAGTTCATCGCGCACGCCACGGCCACCGACCCCGAGGAACGTCCGGCGGACGCGGCGGAGATGCTCGACCACCTGCAGGCCGTCCAGCGGAGCCTGCGCCCCGACCAGCTCGACGCCCTCCCGCCTGCGAGTGCGGGCGGCCCGGACGGGCAGGTCGCGCACACCTCGCGACTCGGCACCGACAGCACCCACCAGCTCGGCAGGTACGACGGTGCTCCCGTCCGAGCGCGCCGCCGGCGGCCGGTGCTGCTGGCCGTGATCGGCGTCCTGGTGCTCGCGCTCGTCGCGGCGGGCGGCTGGCTCTTCACTGCCGGCCCGCTCGGGGAGGAGAAGATGCCCGACGTCGTCGGCAGGCAGCAGGGCGCTGCTCTCTCCGCGTTGCATGCGCGGCACCTGGACAGCGCGGTGCGCGAGGTCTACAGCGAGACGGTGCCCAAGGGTTCCGTGGTCGCCAGCCGACCGGGGCCAGGAGCGCAGGTACGCCGGATCGACTCGGTCACCCTGCAGGTCTCACGGGGTCCGGAACGCCACACGGTGCCCACCCTGGCGGGCAACACCCGGGCCCAGGCGCAGGCCGCGCTGACCGGTGCCCGACTGACGCTCGGGGCGGTGACCGACGCGTACAGCGAGACGGTCGCGGCCGGTCGGGTGATCAGCTCCGCTCCCGCGGCGGGTGCCTCCCTGAAGCGGGACACCCGAGTGGGCCTGGTGCTGAGCAAGGGACGGCAGCCCATCACGATCCCGAACGTCGTCGGCACCTCCGACAGCGCCGCGACCAGCACCCTGAACGGACTGGGCTTCACGGCGCAGGAGGGCACCCAGCAGTTCAGCGACACCGTCGCCCAGGGCGACGTCATCAGCCAGACGCCCTCCAGTGGCACCGGCTACCGCGGTGACGGCGTCACCCTCGTGATCTCCAAGGGACCGGAACTGGTGACGATCCCCGACGTCACCGGCCAGACCAGTCAGAAGGCCAAGGCCACGTTGGAGGCCCTCGGACTGAAGGTGCAGATCGACCGCTTCTTCGGCGGGCTGTTCAACGACGTGCGAGCGACCGACCCGTCGCCGGGCGCTCAGGTGCGCAAGGGCAGCACCGTCACGCTGTCGGTCGTGTGAGCCCCTGCGCGCGGGTGCTCAGCATCTGCGCCACCAGGAACGCCAGCTCCAGGCTCTGCTGGTGGTTCAGCCGCGGGTCGCACGCCGTCTCGTAGCGCTTCTCCAGGTCGCCGGCCAAGATCTTCTCCGACCCGCCGAGGCACTCGGTGACGTCGGTGCCGGTGAGCTCGACGTGGATCCCACCGGGGATGGTGCCGAGGCCCTGGTGCACCTCGAAGAAGCCCTGCACCTCGGCGATGATGTCGTCGAACTCGCGGGTCTTGTAACCGGTCGAGGACTCGAAGGTGTTGCCGTGCATGGGGTCGCACACCCAGACGACCTTGGCGCCCTCGGAGGTGACCCGCTCGACGATGCGCGGCAGGGCGTCGTGGATCTTGCCCGCACCCATCCGGGTGATGAAGGTGAGCCGGCCCGGCTCGCGGTTCGGATCCAGCTTGTCGATGACCCGCATCAGGTCGTCGGGGTCGGCCGTCGGGCCGACCTTCATGCCGATGGGGTTGTGGATGCGGGAGACGAAGTCCAGGTGGGCGCCGTCCAACTGACGGGTGCGTTCGCCGACCCACAGGAAGTGCCCGGACACGGCGTACGGGTTGCCGGTGCGGCTGTCGATCCGGGTCAGCGGCTTCTCGTAGTCCAGCAGCAGCGCCTCGTGGCTGGCGAAGAACTCGACAGCACGCAACGCGTCGAAGTCGGCGCCGCAGGCGGCCATGAACTTCATCGCCCGGTCGATGTCGGAGGCGATGCTCTCGTAGCGCGCGTAGGCACTGTTGGCGATGAAGCCGCGGTTCCACTCGTGCACGTGCCGCAGGTCGGCGAAACCGCCCTGGGTGAAGGCCCGCACGAGGTTCAGCGTGGACGCGCTCGTGTGGTACGCCTGCACCAGCCGGCGCGGGTCCGGCGTGCGGGACTCGCGAGTGAACGCGAAGTCGTTGACCATGTCGCCGCGGTACGCCGGCAACGTCACCTCGCCGCGGGTCTCGCTGCCGCTGCTGCGCGGCTTGGCGTACTGACCGGCGATCCGGCCCACCTTGATGACCGGGGTGCTGGCGCCGTAGGTCAGGACGGCGGCCATCTGCAGGATCGTCTTGATCCGGTCGCGGATGCCGTCGGCCGTGGCAGCGGAGAACATCTCGGCGCAGTCGCCGCCCTGCAGGAGGAACGCCTCGCCGCGGGAGGCCGCGGCCAGTCGCTGGCGCAGGACGTCGCACTCACCGGCGAACACCAGTGGGGGCGCGGCGGCCAACTCGGCGCGCGCCGTCGCCAGGGCGTCCTGGTCCGGCCACTCGGGCTGCTGCGCCGCGGGAAGATCGGCCCACTGCGGCAGAGGCGAGGGGTCGTGGGACGCCACGGCGGACAGGGTGGGGCTGACGATGCTCACCGATCAAGAATAACGGCGGCTCGGCCGCCCCTCTTACAGCTCCAGGCCGCGGTCGCGCCCGCCGAACTTCTGCTGCAGGAAACGGTGGTTGGCTCGCAGTTGGCTCTGTCCTACCTCGCCGGCCCTGGCCAGCAGGTCACGGACCGCGTCGAGGAGCAGATCCAACTCCTCGTCGAGCAGTTGTGCGCCGGTCCGGCCGTCCTGCAGCACCGCCGTGTCCGCCGTCGTGGGAGGGAGCCCGAGGTAGGCGTGCACGGCTGACGGACCGAAGTCCTCTCGGATCTGGACCACCTCGAAAGCGTCCCGCCCGGTGATCCCACGATCTGCCAGGTACTGCTGCGCCTGCAGCGTCCGGGTATCGAGCTCCAGGATGCGCTGGCGTGCGGCATCTGGCACCCGGGCATGACGCGCCAGGGTCTCCAGCTCTCCGGACGGTGCGTTGGAGAGCAGCTCGGAGAACGGTCGTGGGACCGCGGAGCCGTAGGACGGCGGAGTCGGGGTCAGATCCCGGCCTCCGCGCCTCAGGAAGCCCACGTCATTCCAGTGACAAGGTCATCGTCGGGTCGGGTATCCCGCTCTCCGGTGAACTGGTCACGCCGGTGCCGATGGCCAGGAACTCCGAGGCGTGCGCGCCCCATACGTGTCCACTGACCTGGGTGGTGACACCCACGATCCCGTCGGCTCCGAAACGGTTGGCCTCGTCCTCCATCCGAGTCATCGCCAGCTCGCGGGCGGTGTACGCGGCTTCGGTGAACTGCGGCATCTCCATGTTGCGCCCGGCCATCCGCATCGACTGGCGAATGCTCTGATGCGCCACGTGATAGACGCACGCACCGAAGACGAAGGCCCGGGGGAAGTGTCCTGCCCGCACCAACGTGTAGAAATCCTGTCCCGACAGGTCCGAGGTGAACGGGCCACCGTCTCGCAGCTTGTACGCCGGGTTGGGCTCGCGCGCACGGATGGCGGTGCCCTGGGCGATGAACTCCAGCTCGTCGGTGGCCCATGCGTACCGCTGGATCTGAAGGTCGACGCCGACGATCCCGTCGGCGCCCAGGGCGTGCGCTTCGCTGCGCATCCGGTCGATCGCGAGGGACCGCGCGTGGTACATCGCCGCCGACAGCACCTCCAGCTCCATCGACTGTCCCCAGTTCTGGAACTGGTAGCCGATGTGGTAGATCGAGGTGCCCATCACGTACCCGAGGGGCTCGAAGCCGAGTTTGTGCACCAAGACGAACTCGTTGACCGAGAGGTCTGAGGTGAAGGCCGATCTGTCGCTCTGCTCCCGGGCTGCAAGGCGTTGCACGCGGTCGACGGCGGCAGGGGGAAGCTGCGACCCGGCTGCCGGCGGTCCGGGCGCCTGCTGTGCGCCGGCCGCCGAAGCACCGTCACGTCGTCCGAAAGCCATTGCCAGACTCCTTGGATCGGAGGGCCCGAGCGCCCTTGTCGGGACGCTACTCCCGGAAACTGACAGTCCGGATGTTCAGCCCGCCACGGGCTCGACGCCGTCGCCGGGCGCGCCGATCACCTCAGGGTCCGTGAGTTCGCCTGCCGCACGCCCCTCGCCGGAGCCCGGCACGAACTTGTGGGCGGCGGTGCTCGCCAACGCGGCCGCACCCTCGCCGAGACCCTTCGCGCGCTGGGTGACCCGGTCCTTCAACGACGACGCGTAGACATCGACGTACTCCTGGCCCGACAGAAGCATCAGCTCGTACATGATCTCGTCGGTGATCGAGCGCAGGATGAAGCGGTCGTCCTCCATGCCCTCGTAGCGGGAGAAGTCCATCGGCTGACCGAACCGCACGTGCGGATGGGCCAACCGGCCGAAGATCTTGCCGGGCGGTGCGACCTCGTCGGTGCCGATGACCGCGACCGGGATGAGCGGGACCTTGGCCTCCAGCACCATCCGGGCGACGCCCGTCTTGCCCTTGTAGAGGCGTCCGTCGGGCGAGCGGGTGCCCTCGGGGTAGATGCCGAAGAGCTCGCCGTTCGCGAGGATCCGCAGGCCCGTGGAGATCGCGCCGGCCGCTGCGCTGCCGCTGCTCCGGTCGATCGGCACCTGACCCGCGCCGGTGAAGAACCAGCGTTGCAGGGTGCCCTTCACGCCGGTGCCGGTGAAGTACTCGGCCTTCGCCACGAAGGTCACCCGCCGGGGAAGCGAGAGCGGCATGAAAAGCCAGTCGGCGTACGACAGGTGGTTGCTCGCCAGGATCGCGGGGCCCTCGTCGGGGACGTGGTGAACGCCTTCGACGGAGGGGCGGAAGACACTCTTCAGAAGCGGTCCGAGAAAGACCCACTTCAGCAACCAGTAGAACACCTTCGCTGGGCTCCTTCATCGCAAGATCGGCGCCTCGCACAATACGGCACCCACCACACCCCGACGGGCGAAGTGGAAGGATGACGGGATGCAGGTCATCCCCGGCGCCGAGCCTTTCAGCCACGACGCCGGAGCGGTGGGAGTGCTGGTGTGCCACGGTTTCACCGGCACGCCGCAGAGCATGCGGCCCCTGGCGACGCGGTTCGCCGCCGAAGGGTTCTCGGTGCGCCTGCCGCGGCTCCCCGGGCACGGCACGAGCTGGCAGGAGCTGAACAAGACGCGGTGGACCGACTGGTTCGCCGAGGTCGATGCGGCGTACGCCGAACTGGCCGCGTTCTGCGATCGCGTCTTCGTCGTCGGTCTGTCGATGGGCGGCACCCTCGCGACCCTGGTCGCCGAGACCCACCAGAACGACGTGGCGGGTCTGGTGCTCATCAATCCGGCGTACGTCATGAACAACCCGCGGCTGCGCGCCGTGCCGCTGCTGCAGTACGTGCTGCCCTCGATCGGGGCGGTGAGCGGCGACATCAAGAAACCCGGCGTCAGCGAGGTGGGCTACGCGCGTACGCCGCTGAAGGCGCTGCGCTCGCAGATGCGGATGTGGGAGCAGGTGACCCGCGACCTGCCGCAGATCACCCAGCCGGTGATCCTCTTCCACTCACCACAGGATCACGTCGTGCCCCCGGCGTGTTCGGAGCTGTTCCTGTCGCGGATCTCCAGTGAGAACGTGACCGATGTGGTGCTGCCCGACAGCTATCACGTCGCGACCCTGGACAACGACGCTGCCCTCATCGAGGATCGTGCCGTCGCCTTCATCACGAGAGTTGTGGACCTATGAGCGCACCCGGCAGCGAGAGCCACGACGAGCAGACCGACTACGACGCACGGTTCGCCGAGATCGTCGCGCAACTGTCCGGGACCGTCGACCCGGACGCCTTGGCCGAGCAGGCGGCCCCGAAGCCCGAACCGGAGCCGCCCACACCGCCGGCGCTGCCGGTGCAGTGGCGGGTGCCGGACTCCGGCTCGGCCAGCGACATCCTGGAGGACGACGGCACCTACGAACCGCCGCCGCCCGCGCCGCTGCCGCGTGACGACGTGCAGTTCTGGGCCATCTGGGCGACGCTGGTCGGCGGACCGCTCTGGCTGATCTACCTGTTCGCCTTCCAGCGCGACTGCCAGCCGATCTGGTGGGTGCTCGCCTGCCTGGTGTGCATCCTCGGGGTGGTGCTGCTCGTCCTGCGCCAGCCCAACAGTCGCGACGAGCAGGATCCCTTCGACGACGGCGCCAGATTGTAGAAGTTGTGGGGAGAAGCGCGCTCTATAGCGCGCGTACGTCCTCACAACTCTCAGGGTGAGGTGAGTTCGGTGAGGTCGAGGTCCACGTAGACCGGCCGGTGGTCGGTGGCCACCCGCAGCTGCAGCGGGTCGAGGTCCAAGTGAGGCACCGTCGCGTGCACAGGACCTGACACCAGGAGGCCGTCGATCGTCGTGCCGGGCGTTCCCGACGGACTGGTGAGGCGGTCGCCGGTGACCTCACGCATGCGTGCGCCGAGCTCGCGCCATGCGCCCTCGCCGTACGTCTCGTTCAGGTCGCCCCCCAGCACCGCGGCCGGAGCGCCGAGCGCGTCGATGTGTCGCAGGATCCGCTGCGCGTGCGGGCCGCGCTGCGCCGCCCGCAGGCTGAGGTGCACGCTCACCGCGGTGAACGGACGGTGACCGGGCAGCCGTAACTGCGCCACCGCGTACCCGCGCGGCTCCTCACGGCGCCCGACCGGGAGGTTGCGGTGTTCGCAGGAGATCAGGTCGAGCCGTAGCGAGCTCAGCAGTGTCGTGCTCATCCGCCCGCGCCGTCCGTCGGCCCAGGTCAGCCCGACCCTGTCGGCGAACGCCGCCACCCGGTGGCCCGACCCCGGATGCCGGGGAGCCTCCTGCAGGAGCAGGACGTCCGGTTCGATGCGGCGCACCACGTCCACCAGGGCGTCGAGGTCGTCCTTGAACGCGCGCACGTTGTACGCCGCGACGCGGACCGTGTGCGCGTCGCGTGGCAACGCTCGCTCAGTCATCCTCGTCGCCCAGGCGGGCCAGGTCGGCGGCGCCGATCAGACCCGCCTCGTTGCCCAGGTCGGCCTGCACGATGTCGGCTCGCGGCCGGTATCCGCGACCGGTGAGGGACCGCGCGAACGCCGCGCGGGCGGGGTCGAGCAGCAGATCGCCCGCGGCGCTCACTCCCCCGCCGATGACGAACAGCCCGGGATCGAACGCGTTCGCGAGGTTCGCCAGGCCGACCCCGAGCCAGGTGCCCACCTCGGCGAGCAGTTCGGCCGCGGTCGCGTCGCCGCCCTGCGCGGCCTCGGTGATCATCGGCCCGGTGAGCGCCCGCGGGTCCTCTCCCACCCGCTCGGCCAGATCGGCCGCGAGCGGGGATCCCGCGGCGATCAGCGAACGAGCCTCCCGGACCAGCGCGTTCCCGCTGGCGTACTGCTCCCAGCAACCCCGGTTGCCGCACTCGCAACGATGCCCACCCGGCACCATCTGCATGTGGCCGAACTCGCCTGCGATCCCGAACTCGCCACGCTGGACGGCGCCCTGGGCGATGACCGCCCCGCCGATACCGGTGCCGAGGTTGACCATCACGACATGCGACCGGTCGCGCGCCGCGCCGAAGCGCCACTCGGCCCAGCACGCGGCGTTCGCGTCGTTGTCGATGAAGACCGGCACGCTGAGGCGACTGCTCAGCGCGTCGCGCAACGGCTCGTGCCGCCAGGACAGATGCGGCGCGAAGACCACCGTCGCGCGATCGGCCGTCACGAACCCGGCAGCGCCCACACCGACCGCGACGGGCGCCGACCCCTGGTGGGAGTCCATCAACTCCTCGACCACCTCGACGATCACGTCCTCGACGACGCGGGGGGACGTCGAGCGGTGCGGGGTGTCACGTCGCGCGCGCTGCTGCACCGTCCCGTCGGCCGACACCAGACCGCCGGAGACCTTGGTGCCGCCGATGTCGATGCCGATGGCGAACTCGTCCTGCGCGAACTCGTCGGTGATCCCGGGATCGTGCGGGTCCTCGCCGTGCCCGGGACGGGGGTGCACGGGTCCCGCGCTCACCGGTCGCCCGGGTTCACGGCGAGCGCGGCCACGCCGATCACCCCGGCGTCGTTGCCCAGCTCGGCACGGACGAAGGACGCGACGGGCCGGTACCCGCGGCCGGTGAGCGAGCGCCCGTACGCGCTGCGCATCGGGTCGATGAGCAGCTCGCCGGCGTCGGCGACCCCGCCGCCGATCACGAAGCCCTCGGGGTCGAGGAGCGAGGCCATCGAGGAGGTGGCCTCGCCCAGCCAGTTACCGACCTGCGCGAGCAGGTCGATCGAGGCGACGTCCCCTTCGAGCGCCGCCGTCGTCACCATCGCACCGGTCAACTTGTCGGCGTCGCCGTCGCACAGGTCGGTGAGACGCCGGCCGAACTGGGCGCCGCTGCGCACCAGCTCACGGGCGTCCCGGGTGAGCGCGGTGCCGCTGCCGTAGGCCTCCACGCATCCGCGGTTGCCGCACCCGCAGAGCCGTCCCCCGGGCACGAGGAGCATGTGGCCGAGCTCGCCGCCGATGCCGTACGCGCCTCGGATCAGCTTGCCGCTGCTCACGATTCCGCCACCGACCCCGGTGCCCACGGTGACCATCACCATGTCGCGCAGGTCTCGACCGGCGCCGTGCACGAACTCGCCGTACGCCGCTGCGTTGGCGTCGTTCTCGATGAAGACCGGCAGGTCGGTGTTCGCGGACACCCGCTTCTTCAGCGGTTCGTCGCGCCAGGCCAGATTGGGCGAGAAGAGCACGGTGGTGCCGGCGCGGTCGATATAGCCGGCACACGCGACACCGACGGCCTCGACGTCGGGCGTGTGCAACTCGGCGATGAGCTCGGAGATCGCGGTGGCGATCGCGTCCGGCGACTGGGCGGGCGTCGATCGCCGCGCGCGAGCCACGATGGTGCCCTTCTCGTCGACGCGGCCGGCGGCGATCTTCGTGCCGCCGACGTCGATGCCGATGCTGGTGACCATCTCAGTGCCTCTCGGGTTCGGCGTCGCCGCGGACCGGGATCGAGACCCCGGCCTCGGTCGGGCGGGGATCCGGGCGCCCGGGTCCGTCCTCGGCGTCGTTGGTGGATGTCTGCTCGGACGCGGCGGGATCGCCGCTGCGGTCGGCCGCGATCAACTGCAGACTGCCCGCGACCATCGCGAGCACGTCGGCCACGCGCACCAGGACCTCGGGCCGCACGGTGTGCATGTACGCCGCGACCCGGCAGACCGGGCACACCCGGCAGATCGCGTCCAGCCCGGCGGTCCGTCCGCAGTCGCAGGCCGGCGACGCAGATGCCGCGGGTCCGTCGGTCCGCGCTCGGTCGCCTGCCGGCTCTGCGACAGGGTCCTGCGCGGGGCCCTCGGGCGGGGCCTGCGCACGGGCGCCGTCGGCCTCGTCGTCCCCGGTCGATCCGACCCCGCCGACCCACGATGTGAAGGCATCGGCCAGGCGGGTCGCCTCGGCCACCAGCGCATCGGCGGCCTCTGCACCGTCGTCGGCCCGCCGGCCGTGTCCGGCAGCCTGCTGCGGCCCCGCGGGCGCGTCGTCATCCCTGGTCACGGGGCTCATCCTGCCGCACGGGCGAGAAGCGCACGGTCAGCACCGCATCCCGCAGCCGCGCGTCCACCGGGCGGCACCGGCGCAACGCCGTCGGCATGGTGACGACACTGCGGTGGCCCAGACTCTCCAGCACGAGATCGTCCTGCACCATCGAGAGGCTCAGTTCACGAAACCGAATCACTGGCAAGGGCATTCGCCAGAGGTAGTCCGCACCGTCGTGCTCCCATGACACACCCGCGATCCGACCCGTGCGGGCCTCGTCCTCCAACGCGGTCAGCTGGTCGGACGGGCTGCGGCCGGAGCGCCAGCGAGGTGGATCGTGCGGCGCGCTGCGCGGTCCGCCGATGACCGCGGTCACCGGCGCTCCGCCCAAGGCGACCCCGGCCACCACACGGCGCACCTTCGCCTGGGGCGCCGACCCGGCGAGTACGACGGCGGTGCTGCCCGCCCCGATGAGCACCTCGCGCGCCGCGGCGGCCCGCGCGAGTCCGACACGCACCTGGTCGGTCACCTGCTCACCCGGCCACCGCGATCCCAGGGCCGCGGCCAGCAGCGGACGCGACGTCGCGAGCCACCCGCGCTGTGCCGGAGCGAGCCGCTGGAGGATCCACGGCACCGCACCCGCGAGGCGGACCAGATCCACGGCACGAGCACCCGCGTCGACGACGACGACCTCCCCCGGTGGCCGTTCGGCGCCGATCGTCCAGAGCAGGCGCACCGTTGCGGCCTCGGCCAGGCGGGCGACCTCCTGCGAGAGTCGCGTGTCCAGGCCGACCATGTCGAGCAGCGGAGCCATCGCGCGATCCGCGTCGCCGGCGTCGTCCGGCGAAGTGGCGGTCCGCAGCAGCCCATCCGCCGGGGCATCGGTCAGGCTCGTCGCGTCGTCGTACGGATCGGTGCCGAGCAGCAGCACGGAACGGCCCCGGTCGGCGTACGCGCGAGCGAGAGCCGCGGCGTACGTCGAGCACCCCGTGCCTCCGGGACCCGCGACAAGGACGCACTGCGCGCCCATCAGCTCTCGCAGCGCTGCTTCAGCCCGCGCAGCGCCTGATCGATGATGCTCTTCTCCGCCTTGCGGCGCAGCACGGCGACCACCGGGATGTTCACGTCGACGCACAGCTGGTAGGTCACCTGGGTGCGGTCGCCCGCCGGCTGCAGCTGGTAGCTGCCGTCCAGCGCGCGGATCACGGTGGACTCGACCAGTTCCCAGCTCACGGTGCCGGTGCCGTCCTCGAGGATGTCCCAGTCGTAGGCCAGCACGTAGGTGTCGCGCAGCACCCCCGCGTCCAGCTCGAACCGCACCGTGCGCGCCCACCCGTCGGAGTCCTGGGTGAGCACCTGTGCGCGCGTGACGTTCTCGGCCCACTGGTGGTAGTCGTCGAAGTCGGCGATCACGTCGAGCACCACTGCCGGGTCGGCGGTGATGGTCATGGACGACGAGGTGCTCTCCGACATAGCGCAGACAGTAACGGCCGGTGGTGAGCGCTCTCGTCGGCCCTCGACGGTCGGGACGACAGCCCTGCGTCGCCGCCTGTCACAGCAACGAGTGGCGCAGGAACGCGGCGTACGCCGAGCGAAGACCGGCCGGCGTTGCTCCGCCGAAGCTGTCCGCGAACGCGCCGGCCCGTCCGGCGGAGGCCTGCAGGACGAACCGCTGCCACGCGCTCAAGCCGTACCGGGAGACCAGGAAACTCATGTATCCGTGCGCTTGCTGGTAGGCACGTTGCTGCTGACCGCCGGAGAACGACGTGTCGGCCGGCGGCCCGGTCGGAACGCGCCCGGCGCGCACGTCGTTCGCGAGGGTGGGGCAGGCAGCCGCCAGCGACAGCCCCGTCCAGCGGTAGGCCGTGTACTCGGCGGACCCCTCGACCACCCATCGCGACAGACCGGCGCGCGCCGTCTGGTGCAGCACGACGTGGGTGAGTTCGTGGGCGAGGACGACCCGCTGGCCCTGCGCCGTGAGTCCGCTCACGACCGTCGGGCCGATCACGACGACGCCGGAGGCGGTCGTACTGGCTGCCAGCTCGTCGCTCTCGGGCACCCCACCACGCAATCGGGCGAACTGCGCGGAGTCCGCGGCGACCTGGAGACGGACGGTCCCGTCGGCAGCGACCTGCCGCGGCCAGGTGCGAGCCACCCAGCTCCGCGCCGTCTGCGCCTCGGACAGCACCCGGGCCAGCTCGGGCCGGCCGACCGAACCCGTGACCTGCAGGCCCGTTGCGCGCAGGACCGACGGGACACCAGGGGCGGACGGCGTCGCGGCGGACGGTGTCGTGTCGGTGGACGTGCCGCGCGTCGGAGATGCCTGCTGATCGCACCCGCTGAGCAGCGCGCCGGTGAGCGCGACCCCCGCGGTCGTCAGTACGACGCGCTGCCGGGCGCGCTGCCGTCGACCAGTGGCTCGCACCCGGACAGGGTAGGTCGGCTCAGCCCGTCACCCGCAGGGCAGGAGCACGGCTCGGCTCACGCACGGCCCGCGCCGCGTACGCCTCGGCCGGACTCACCAGACCAGCCGCCACCAGCACCTCCAGCCCCCGGCGCTCCTGGTCGTCCGGCGCGAGGTCGGAGGCGATGTCATCCATCCGTGGTGCGGGCATCTCCAACAGCACGGTCACCATGCAGTCCGCGCAGCGCTGCTCTCGGACCGGGCAGCTTCGACAGTCGATGTGCATCTCGGGACTCCTTCCTGTCGTCCTGTACCCAGACGCTAGGTGCCGGGTCCGACAGCCCCTTGCCGGCGGTTGCGGCGGCCGACAGTCCGTAGGAGCGTCACGAGGGTGTCGCGCATCCGCGGACACTCGCCGAGCAATGCTCAACAGTGCCGCGTCATGTGGTGTCGTGCACTGTCACGGCGTGGCGGCCGGGTGGGTGTCGGTGCACCCACCTAGCGTCCGCCGTATGCCGACCGCACACGCCATCCAGGCGACCTTCGACGATCTGGGCACCCCGCTCTCCGGGGTCACCTTCGTGGTGGTCGACCTGGAGACGACCGGTGGCAACCCGAAGTCCAACAGGATCACCGAGATCGGCGCGGTGAAGGTGCGCGGCGGCGAGGTGCTCGGTGAGTTCCAGACACTGGTCAACCCCGGCGGCCCGATCCCGCCGTTCATCTCCGTGCTGACCGGCATCACCGATTCCATGGTCGCCGCCGCACCGGGCATCGGCGCGGCCCTACCGGCCTTCCTGGAGTTCGCGGCCGGCAGTGTGCTGGTCGCCCACAACGCGCCGTTCGACATCGGGTTCCTGCGCGCCAACTGCGCCGAACTCGGCCACCCCTGGCCCGGGCACCAGGTCCTCGACACCGTGCATCTGGCCCGCCAGCTGGTGAGCAACGACGAGGTGCCCAACCGCAAGCTCGGTTCCCTCGCCCAGCTCTTCGGAGCCACCATCACCCCCGACCACCGGGCGCTGCACGACGCGCAGGCCACCGTCGACGTGCTGCACGCGCTCCTCGGCCGGGTCGGCAACCTCGGGGTGCACACCCTCGAGGAGCTCGCGTCGTACACCAGCCGGGTCCGCCCCGAGCAGCGGCGCAAGCGCTATCTGGCCGACGACCTTCCTCGGGCACCGGGCGTCTACATCTTCAAGGACGACCGGTCGCGGGTGCTCTACGTCGGCACCTCCGTCGACATCCAACGCCGGGTCCGCAGCTACTTCACGGCGAGCGAGCACCGCTCCCGGATGGCCCAGATGGTGGGCCTGGCCGCGAGCGTCACCCCGATCGTGTGCGCCACCGTCCTGGAGGCGCAGGTGCGGGAGCTGCGGCTGATCGCCGAACACAAGCCCCGGTTCAACCGTCGATCACGCCACCCCGAGAAGGCGCTGTGGCTCAAGCTCACCGTCGAGACCTTTCCCCGGCTCTCGGTGGTCCGCGAGACACGCGACGACGGCGCCGAGTACGCCGGCCCGTTCGGCTCCCGCACAATGGCGGAGATGGCGGCCGCGGCGGTGCACGAGGTGGTCCCCCTGCGGCAGTGCACCAAGAGACTGTCTGCGACCACCACCTCCGCGGCCTGCGCGCTGGCCGAGATGGGACGGTGCGGTGCCCCGTGCACGGGCCAGCAGAGCCCCCAGGACTACGCGCAGGTCGCCGCGCGCGTGGCGGAGGCCATCGGCGGCGACGCACGGCCGCTGGTCGACGACCTGCACGAGCGGATGCGCCGGCTGTGCGAGAGCGAGCGATTCGAGGAGGCGGCCACGGTGCGCGACCGGATGCTGGCCCTGGTCCGCGCCGCCGACCGGGCCCAACGCATGGCGCCCCTTGCTGCCAGTCCCGAGGTCGTGGCCGCACGTCCCGGCGCGATCGGCGGCTGGGAGTTCGTCTGCGTGCGCTACGGCAAGCTCGCCGGCACCACGCTCAGTCCGCCCGGCGCCGACCCGCTCCCCTACATCGACGCGCTGGTCGACTCCGCCGAGGTGGTGGCCAGACCCGCCGGCCGTGCGTCGGCGACCCACCCCGAGGAGACCGAGAAGATCCTGCGCTGGCTGGAGACCCCCCAGGTGCGGATGGTCCGGGTCGAGGGTCAATGGAGCTGCCCGGTGCACGGGGCCGGCGAAGTCCGAGAGCAACTGGAACCGTTGATGAATCGCGTCGACACCGGTTTCGAGTCCTCGGCGATGGCATGAGTTCTCAACGGCATGAGTTCTAAGCTGACCCGGTGATCTCCGCCATCGTCATGATCAAGGCCGACATACAGCGCATTCCGGAGGTGGCGGAGGCGGTCGTCGAGATCGACGGGGTGAGTGAGGTCTACTCCACGACCGGCGACGTCGACCTGATCGCCGTCGTACGGGTCGCACGGCACGAGGACCTCGCCGACGTCATCGCCGACCGGATCAACAAGATCCCCGGGATGCGCGAGTCCCAGACCCACATCGCCTTCCGCACCTACTCCAGCGGCGATCTCGGGGCCGGGTTCTCCATCGGCCTCGACGACTGAGCCGGGCCGCACCGGCCCGCTGGGCCGCGCGTGGTTCAGCCCCGACGGGTCGCTGCCACCCAGTTCTGCAGCGACCGGGCCGCGGCGCCGTCGTCGATCGAGGTGGCTGCGCGCGCGACGCCTGCGGCCAGCGCCTCCTCGAACGTCGCGTGCGCACCGAATCGCCCCGTTCCGCTCTCGTCCACCACAGCCAGGGCGATCCCTGCGTTGAGCACGACCGCGTCGCGGATGGGGCCGGTCGACCCGGCGAGCACCTCCCGTACCACCGCGGCGTTGTGGACGGCGTCGCCTCCGCGCAGCGCGTCCGCGTCGGCCGACGCGATTCCGAAGCGGCCCGGGTCGACGCGATGCAGCGAGATCTCGCCGTCGCGCACCCACCGCACGCTCGAGGTGGTCGCGACGCTCAACTCATCGAGACCGTCATCGCCCCGAAAGACCGCGGCAGCGCTACCGCGGTCGGCGAACACACCGGCGATCAGGTCGGCGACCCGCACGTCGGCCGCACCCACGGCGGAGTATCGCGGCCGGGCCGGGTTGGTGAGCGGTCCGAGGATGTTGAACGCCGTCGGGATCCCCAGCTCGCGCCGCGGGACCGCCGCGTAGCGCATCGAGGGATGGAAGGTCTGGGAGAAACAGAAGGTGATGCCCACCTCGGCGGCCATGGGTCCGATCCGGTCCGCCGGCAGGTCGAGCGCTATCCCGAGTGCCTCCAGGACGTCGGCCGCGCCGGAGGAGGACGACGAGGCCCGGTTCCCGTGTTTGACGACCCGGGCACCCGCGCCTGCACTGACGATGGCCGCCATCGTGGAGATGTTGACCGTGTGGGCACCGTCCCCTCCGGTGCCCACGATGTCCAGCGTCGGTCCGGTGACGTTGATGGGCACCGCGAAACGGCGCATCGTGTCCGCCAGACCGCGCACCTCGGCGACGGTCTCCCCCTTGGCCCGCAACGCGACCAGGAACCCGGCGACCTGGGCAGGTGACGCCTGGCCCGACATCACCTGGTCCATCGCCCACGAGGTGTCGTCGGCGGACAGGTCACCGCCGCGCAGCAACGCGCCCAGCAGACGCGGCCAGCTGCGGTCGGACGCGCCGGACACCACTAGCGGCCGGTGGGCGCGGCGAGTTGCCCGCGATCGCGGTGCCGACGGGCGACCTCGGCGATCGTCGAGCTGAGGATCAGCGGGTCGATCGGGTGCGGCACCGCGGCGTCCGCCTGCGACCACGACGCCAGCCAGCCGTCCGAGGGCCGGCCGGTCAGCACGATGATCGGAGGGCAGTCGAAGATCTCGTTCTTCAGCTGCTTGGTCAGGCCCATCCCGCCGGTCGGGGTCGCCTCACCGTCGAGGATCAGCAGGTCGAGGTCCTCGTTGTCCGCCGCCTCGATCACGGCGGTTGCCGTCGCGCACTCGCGCCAGGAGCCGATCTGCACATCCTTGGCAGGACGTTTGCCGACTCCGATGCGCACTGCGTCCCGGGTGGCGATGTCGTCGCTGTAGAGGAGCACCTTGAGGGTTGTGGGCGTGTCGGCCATGCCGAGGATGCTACCCACCGCGTCGCGTCGCACGAACAGACACCGACGCTGCCGGAACCTCCCGAGCACGCGAGTCGTTGACCGCTTCGAACGCCTAGCCCCCGCAACGCCGTCCGCGGGATGGCCGACGATCGGCACGCCACGCCGGGCGCCGCGACCGCGCGAGTCCCCGCAGGACGGCCGCGACATGGCCCCGCGGCGGGGGTCGGCCGCGCCCCTCGTCGGTGGATAGGGCCATAATGATCCGGTGGCCACCACAACGACCGCTACCTCCAGCGACCAAGGGATTCCGACCGGGCAAGGCCCGGTCACGCGTCCCAATCTGACTGCCGTCGGCACCATGGTCTGGCTGTCCAGCGAGCTGATGTTCTTCGCGGGCCTGTTCGCCATGTACTTCACGATCAGGTCGGTGGCCCACCCGCTGTGGACCGATCGCACGAGTCACCTCAACGTGCCCTACGCCGCGGCCAACACCGCCGTCCTGGTGATCTCCTCGGTGTGGTGTCAGCTCGGGGTCTTCAAGGCCGAGGCCGGCATCCCCTCGCGCACCGGCAAGCTGCTGCAGCTCGGGTCGTGGGGGATGCGCGAGTGGTACGTACTGACCTACATCTTCGGTGCGATCTTCGTCAGCGGTCAGGTGATGGAGTACTCCAACCTGTTCGCCGAGGGCATCAGCCTCAACTCCGACTCCTACGGGTCGATGTTCTACCTGACCACGGGCTTCCACGGGCTGCACGTCACCGGTGGCCTGATCGCGTTCCTGCTGATCATCGGTCGCACGTTCACCAGCCGTAAGTACACCCACCACCAGGCCACCGGCGCGATCGTGACCTCGTACTACTGGCACTTCGTGGACGTGGTGTGGATCGCCCTGTTCGCGACCATCTACCTGCTGCAGTGATGACCTTCCCGCCCCGTTCCGCCTTCCTCCCCGACGACAGGATCTGCGCCTCGTGAGCTCGCTCGCCGCACAACGTAGGCACCCGGCATCGATCGTGCTGGTGCTTCTCCTCGGCCTGGTGATCACCGGTGGCCTCTACGCCCTCCTGGCGCCCAGCAGCGCGGGTGCCGCCGTGGGATCCAGCTCGGATCTCAAGTCGGGCAAGTCGTTGTTCCTCGCGAACTGCGCGACGTGCCACGGGGTCAACGCCGACGGTCGCGAGAACAACCCGTCGCTGGTCGGGGTGGGTGCCGCCGCGGTGGACTTCCAGGTGAGCAGCGGCCGGATGCCGCTGTCCAACCCGTCGGTGCAGGCCGCGCGCAACAGCAGCAACGTGCAGTTCACCTCCACGCAGATCAAGCAGCTCGCGGAGTACGTCGCCTCCCTCGGCGCCGGCCCGGCGATCCCCTCCAGCAAGTACACGAGCCTCGGTGGCAACATCGCCAAGGGTGGTGAGCTGTTCCGGGTCAACTGCGCCATGTGCCACAACTTCGCCGGTTCCGGTGGCGCTCTCACCCGTGGCAAGTACGCGCCCAACCTCATGGACGTCAGCGGCAAGCAGATGTACGAGGCGATGCTCACCGGCCCGCAGTCGATGCCGGTCTTCAACGACACCAACCTGTCTCCTCAGGACAAGAAGGACGTCATCGCCTACCTGAAGAACGTCAAGAACGAGCCGAGCCAGGGTGGTCACACCCTCGGCAACCTCGGCCCGGTCACCGAAGGCATGTTCGCCTGGACCATCGGCATCGGCCTGCTCATCGGCGCCGCGGTCTGGCTGGGACGGAAGGCGGCCTGATGACTACTTCGTTCACCGGCCCGGAGCGGCACGACCACTCCGAGCACCAGCCCGAGCCTGGGGACCACGGCCGCCAGGGCTCGGACCTGATCAACCTGGGTGACGGTCACCACGAGGGCAGCGGAGCGCTGCCGGAGCGGTTCGAGAACCCCGGCCTGCCCGAGCACGTCCACCGCCTCGGCGACGACGACCCGGCTGCCGCGAAGCGCTCGGAGCGTCAGGTCGCCAGTCTCTTCGGCGTCTCGATGCTGGCCACCCTGCTGTTCGTGATCTCCTACATCGTCGTCGGCAAGGGCGAGATCGTCACGCTGCCGCTCATCGGGGCGACCAAGGCGCTGCACGTCGCGCTGGGTGTGACGCTCGGGATCTCGCTGCTGTGCATCGGCCTGGGCGCCGTGCACTGGGCCAAGACCCTGATGTCCGACACCGAGGTCGTGGAGGAGCGCCACACGCTGCGCTCCCCCGATGAGGACCGCGAAGGCACCGTCAAGATCCTGACCGACAGTGCCGAGTCGACACAGCTCACCCGCAGGCCGCTGATCAAGTACTCCCTCGGCGGTGCGCTCGGCCTGTTCGTCGTACCCCTCGGCCTGCAGCTGGTGGGCTCCCTTGGCCCGTTGCCGCACGACAACCTGGGCGTCACCCTCTGGGACCGCAAGCTGAACGGCAAGGGCCGCCGGTTGATGCGCGACCCGGAGAACACCCCGATCCGGCTGTCCGACGTCACCCTGGGCAGCGTCTTCCACGTGCTGCCCGAGGGCATCGACGACGTCCAGAACCCGCAGGACGCCAAGGTCAAGGCCGCGGTGCTGCTGGTCAGCATGCAGGAGAGCGACATCAAGAACGCCAAGGAAGCCAGTTGGGGCATCCAGGGCGTGGTCGCCTACTCCAAGATCTGCACGCACGTCGGTTGCCCCGTCGGCCTCTACGAACACACGACGCACCACCTGCTCTGCCCCTGCCACCAGTCGACGTTCGACATGACGAACGACTGCGAGGTCATCTTCGGCCCGGCGAAGCGCCGTCTGCCCCAGCTGAAGATCTCGGTGAACGACGCGGGTTACCTCGTCGCTGACCAAGGATTCCAAGAGCCCGTCGGTCCTAGCTTCTGGGAGCGCGCATGACCTCCGACGCACACACCGGTACCGGTCGACCCGCCGACGCACTGCGCGGCGACGACGAGACGTCCACCGCCCCCAAGAAAAAGGGCGGAGGTGCTGTCGGCGGCGTCGCCAACTGGATGGACGAGCGCACCGGCGGCGCCAAGGGCATCCGCTACCTGATGAACAAGGTCTTCCCGGACCACTGGTCGTTCATGCTCGGTGAGGTCGCGATGTACTCGCTGATCATCCTGCTGATCACCGGGACCTTCCTCACGTTCTGGTACGTGCCGAGCATGGGTGAGACCATCTACCACGGGTCCTACACCCCGCTGCAGGGCCAGCAGATGAGCGAGGCCTACAAGTCCACCGTCGACATCTCGATGGACGTCCGCGGCGGCCTGCTGATCCGGCAGATCCACCACTGGGCGGCACTGCTCTTCCTCGTCGCGATCATGCTGCACATGTTCCGAGTGTTCTTCACCGGCGCGTTCCGCAAGCCGCGCGAGATCAACTGGGTCATCGGCGTGCTGCTCTTCATGCTCGCGATGGTCGAGGGCTTCGCCGGTTACTCGCTTCCGGACGACCTGCTGTCCGGTACGGGTATCCGCGCGGCACAGGGCTTCATGCTCTCGATCCCGGTGATCGGCAGCTACGTGGCGTACTTCGTGTTCGGCGGTGCGTTCCCGGGAAGCGAGATCATCCCTCGCCTGTTCACGGTGCACGTCTTGTTGCTGCCGGCGATCATCATGGGCCTCTTCGCGGCACACATGATCCTGCTGATCGTGCACAAGCACACCCAGTTCCCCGGCCCGGGTCGCTCGGACCACAACGTCGTCGGCTTCAAGCTGATGCCGGTCTACACCGCCAAGGCGGGTGGCTTCTTCTTCATCGTGTTCGGCATCACGGCGCTGATCTCCGGTCTCGTCACGATCAACCCGATCTGGATGTACGGCCCGTACGAGCCGACCATGGTCACCGCCGGCGCTCAGCCCGACTGGTACATGGGCTTCGCCGACGGCGCGCTGCGACTGTCGCCCGGGTGGTGGGAGTTCACCTTGCTGGGGCACACCTTCAGCCTGAACGTGATGATCGGTGCGATCCTGCTCATCCCGGTCATCTTCACCGCGCTGGGGGTCTATCCGTTCCTCGAGGCGTGGATCACCGGTGACAAGCGCGAGCATCACCTGCTCGACCGTCCGCGCAACGCGCCGACCCGTACGGCGATCGGCATGGGATTCATCGCGTTCTACTTCGTGCTGTTCGTGGCCTCCGGCAACGACATCATGGCGATCACGCTGCATCTGTCGATCAACGACATCACGCACGTGATGCAGGCATCGATCTTCATCCTCCCGCCGTTGGTCTTCTGGATCACCAAGCGGCTGTGCATGTCGCTGCAGCGCAGTGATCGCGATCTGGTCCTGCACGGCAAGGAGTCCGGTCGTCTCATCCGGACGGCGGAGGGTCGCTTCTTCGAGGCGCACACCCCGCTGTCCGAGCACGACCGTTGGCGTCTGGTGTCCTACGAGACGCACCGGCCGATCGCGGCCCCGACGGAAGCCGACTCCAACGGTGTCGGCCGACGTCAGATCGCCAAGGACAAGATGCGGGCCCGGCTGTCGCACTTCTACTTCAACGACCGGATCGAGGCCATCACGCCCGCCGAGCTGGCTGCCGCGCATCACGACGGGCAGGCATTCGAATCGATCGAGTCGGCCGAGGACGGGGACCGGCTGGAGATCGACAGCGACGAATTCGACCACCACATGCACGGTGGGGCCGAGGAGCTCTCGTCCGGACACGCTTACTCTCACCCGCAGGACCAGGAACCGTCCTGATCCCGCGCGCGGGATAGTCTCGCGAGACATGACTGCTGCCGATGTGCTCCACGCACATCGGCAGCAGTCGTCTGTGGTGCGGTGTGAGTGGGGGCCGATGGCCGCCCGGCTCGTGGACCGCGCGGGGAAGGGCACGCCCGCACCGTCGGTACCCCGCACCGTCGCGGTCGTCGTCGACGTCCTCAGTTTCACCACGACCGTGACGTTGGCGACGTCGCGGGGTGCGCGCGTCCACCCGTACCGCTGGGCAGGTGATGGCGCCCGCCGTCGGGCAGACGAGCTCGGGGTGCAGTTGGCCGCAGGGCGGGACCGAGAGCAGGGAGGTCCGGAGACGGTCGGGCTGTCCCCCGGATCCGTGGTGACAGCGGCGACGGTCCCCGACCTGCTGCTCCCCTCCCCCAACGGGTCCACCGTCGCGACCCTGCTCGCCGACGCCGGCGTCCAGGTGGTCGCCGGCTGCCTGCTCAATGCCGACGCGGTCGGCGAGTGGCTCCGTGCCCGCCGTGCAACCGACCCGGGAGCCACCGTCCTGGTGGTGCCTGCGGGCGAACGCTGGCCCGACGACTCGCTGCGGCCGGCGTACGAGGACCTGTGGGGTGCAGGCGCAATCATCGCGGCGCTCGACCTGCAGCCGGTGGACCTGTCCCTCGAGGCGCGGATGGCCGTGGCCGCGTATCGGGCAGTCGAGGACGACCTGCTGGGCGCGTTGCGGGAGTGCGCCAGCGGGCGTGAACTGACCCACCGCGGCTACGGCCAGGATGTGCGGATCGCTGCCGAGCTCCACACCCTGCAGGCAGTGCCGGTGCTGCGCGACGGATACTTCAGCGCCGACCCCGAGTCATGGTCAGCACGATGGTGATGCGGGCGTCAGTAATTTGCTGACAACCGCACCGGCCGGGTAGGCCGCTCGGACTACTCGGCCACCTTCACGACGAGCTTGCCGAAGTTGCGACCGGCGAGCAGCCCGCGGAACGCCTCCACGGTGTGGTCCAGCCCCTCGACGACGTCCTCGCGGTACTGCACCTGGCCCGAGGAGACCCAGCCGGACATCTCGCGCTGGAAGTCGGCGAAGTGGTCCGCGACGAACTCGGTCTGGATGAACCCGCGCACGTTCAGGCTCTTGCGCAGGATCGTGCCCATCAGCACCCCCGAGCGGTCCGGACCCTCCGGCAGTGAGGTCGCGTTGTAGACCGACACCAGGCCGCAGACCGGCACCCGCGCGTACGTGTTGAGACGGGGCAGCACCGCGTCCCAGACCGCACCGCCGACGTTCTCGAAGTAGACGTCGACGCCGTCCGGCGTCGCTGCCGCCAGATCGTCGCGGAAGCTCTCGGACCGGTGGTCGACGGCGGCGTCGAAGCCGATCTCGCGGCAGTAGTCGACCTTCGCCTGGCCACCGGCGATGGCCACCGCACGGGCGCCGCGCAGCTTCGCGATCTGTCCGACCGCGCTTCCCACCGGGCCACTGGCCGCGGCCACCACGACGGTCTCGCCAGACTGCGGCCTACCGATCTGCAGCAGGCCTGCGTACGCGGTGAACCCGGGCATCCCGAGGACGCCGAGTGCCGTGCTGACGGGTGCGGTGCCGGTGTCGACCTTCTGCAGGTAGGAGACCGGCTCGACGGAGTGGCTCTGCCACCCGCCGTACCCCAGCACCACGTCGCCCGGCGCGAATTGTCCACCTGGGGCCTGCAGCACCCGGGACACGGTGGCCCCGACCATCGTCTGGCCGATCTGCACCGGAGCGGCGTACGACGGTGCGTCGCTCATCCGGCCGCGCATGTAGGGATCGAGCGAGAGGTAGAGCGTCTCCAGCAACACCTGATCCTGCCCGGGCTGATCCAGCTCGGCCTGCTCGACGCGGAAGTCGCTGTCGATGGGCTCACCCTTCGGGCGAGCCTGCAGGGTGATACGGGTTGTCTGGGTCACGGCCGTCTCAGATCATCGAAGTGCCCACGCCGCTGCGGCGCCGGCGTCCTGCAGCTGCGGGAGGGCGATCAGATCGCCTCTTCACCCCGGAAGTACTCGAACACCCAGCCGATGGCGGACAGGGCCAGCAGCGGTATCCCGATGATGACCATCCACCAACCGACCGCTAACCCGAGGAAGACGATCGCGCCGGAGAGGCCGAGGAAGAGCGGCCACCACGAGTGCGGGCTGAAGAAGCCGAAGTCGCCCTCGACATCGCTGATCAAGGCGTCGGGGTTGTCGTCCGGGCGCAGGTCGATCTTGCGGCCGGTGAACCACAGGAAGAACGCGATCATCAGGCAGAGTCCGGCGGTCAGGAAAAGACCCACCACGCCGACCGGCTCGTGCCAGTGGGTGAAGAACCCGTAGATCACGCCCATCACAGCGGAGAAGCTGAACAGGATGCTGAACAGCTTGTACTCGACCTTCATCGGTCAGCCTTCCGTTCGCCGCCCATGGTCTGCGACCCGCGGTCACTAGGGCCCATCAGCTTGGACAACGCGTCGGGAGCAGGCGCGACCGACGTCGCCGCGACCTCCGGGTGGTGCAGATCGAACGCCGGGCGCTCGGAGCGGATCCGCGGGATGGAGTCGAAGTTGTGCCGCGGCGGCGGGCACGAGGTCGCCCACTCCAGTGACGCGCCGTACCCCCACGGGTCGTCGGTCTCGACCAGCGGCGCCGTGCGCCAGGTCTTGTAGACGTTGTAGATGAACGGCAGCATCGAGACGCCGAGGATGAACGAGCCGACGGTGGACACGTCGTTCATCCACTGGAAGCCGTCCTCCGGCAGGTAGTCGGCGTAGCGCCGGGGCATGCCCTCCACACCCAGCCAGTGCTGGATGAGGAACGTCGTGTGGAAGCCGATGAACAGCAGCCAGAAGTGCAGCTTGCCGAGGCGTTCGTCGAGCATCCGGCCGGTCAGCTTGGGCCACCAGAAGTACCACCCGG
The DNA here is from genome assembly GCF_017565405.1 of Allobranchiibius sp. CTAmp26. Taxonomy (GTDB): domain Bacteria; phylum Actinomycetota; class Actinomycetes; order Actinomycetales; family Dermatophilaceae; genus Allobranchiibius. Next base: position 223,450 of record NZ_JAGEKR010000012.1, on the reverse strand, counting down.
CGAACATCGCGAACACGACGGTGCCGAACACCACATAGTGGAAGTGCGCGACCACGAAGTAGGAGTCCGACAGGTTCAGGTCGAGGGCAGGACTGGCCAGGATGACGCCGGTCAGGCCGCCGAAGAGGAAGGTGACCAGGAAGCCGATCGCCCAGAGCATGGGTGTCTCGAAGGTGATCGAGCCGCCCCACATGGTGCCGATCCAGTTGAAGAACTTCACTCCGGTCGGCACGGCGATGAGCATCGTCATCACCGCGAAGAACGGCAGCAGCACCTGACCGGTCGCGTACATGTGGTGCGCCCACACGCTCACCGACAGGGCCGCGATGGCGATGGTCGCGAAGACCAGCGTCTTGTAACCGAAGAGCGGCTTGCGGGAGAACACCGGCAGCACCTCGGAGATGATCCCGAAGAACGGCAACGCGATGATGTAGACCTCGGGGTGCCCGAAGAACCAGAACATGTGCTCCCAGAGCATCGCTCCGGCGTTCTGGGAGTCGAAGACGTGCGCACCCATCACCCGGTCGGCGCCCAGCGCGAACAGCGCGGCGGCCAGCACCGGGAAGACCACGATCACCAGGATCGAGGTGATGAGGACGGTCCAGACGAACATCGGCATCCGGAACATCGTCATACCGGGAGCGCGCATGCACACGATCGTGGTGATGAAGTTGACCGACCCGAGGATCGTGCCGAACCCGGCGAGGGCCAGGCCGAAGACCCACAGGTTGCCACCGACACCCGGGCTGTAGACCGAGTTGGACAGCGGCGCGTAGGCGAACCAGCCGAACGCCGCGGCGCCCTGCGGGGTGAGGAAGCCACCGGCGGCGATGAGGCCACCGAAGAGGTAGAGCCAGTAGGCGAACATGTTCAGCCGGGGGAACGCCACGTCCGGCGAGCCGATCTGCAACGGCATCAGCGCGTTCGCGAAACCCGCGAAGAGCGGCGTCGCGAACAGCAGCAGCATGATCGTGCCGTGCATGGTGAACAGCTGGTTGTACTGCTCGGGGTTGTCCACGATCTGCAGCCCCGGCGCCCACAGCTCCGCGCGGATGAGCAGGGCCAGCAGGCCGCCGATCAGGAACCAGGCGAAGGAGGTGATGAAGTACAGGTGGCCGATGACCTTGTGATCGGTCGCGGTGATCCACTTGACGATGGTGCGACCGAGCTGACGCTCGCGGGTCGGTGCGGCCGTCTCGCGGAAGTCACCTGCGCCCCGGGTCCGATCTGCCGTGGTGCTCGCCATCACTTGCTCCCAACGTTGACGACGTCCGAGGAGTTGAGGCCGGACGGCAGGTACTGCTGCTGACCGTTCTCAAAACCGGACCGGTTGAGCGCGTTGGACAGGAAGCCGGACTGACCGGCCGCGCGCAGTCGCTGCATCTGCTTGGCGTAGTCGGCGGCGTTCACCACCTTGACGTTGAACAACATCTGGGAGTGGTAGGCGCCGCACAATTCCGCGCACTTGCCGCGGTAGGTACCGATCTGGGTCGGCGTGACATCGAACTTGTTGACCTTGCCCGGGATCATGTCCATCTTCTGCAGGAACGCGATCACCCAGAAGTCGTGGATCACGTCACGGGAGGTGAGGATGAACTCGGTGCGCTTGTTGACCGGCAGGTACAGCGTCGGGATGGTCTTCTCGGCGCCGGGCTTGCCGTTCAGCACGGCCTGCTCGCCGGTGTCGTACGTCTTGTCGTTGACGTAGTTGAAGTCCCAGGACCACTGCTTGCCGATGACGTTCACGGTGTTCTGCGGGGTGCCGGAGGTGTCGAGCATCTTGTTCTCCAGCTCGACGGTCTTGCCGAAGAGCACGGCCACCATGATCACCGGGACGACGGTGTAGAGGATCTCGATCGGCACGTTGTAGGCCAGCTGCGGGGGCAGCCCGGTGTCGGTCTTCTTACGGCGGTAGCGGACCGCGCTGTAGATGATCAGACCCCAGACGAGCACACCGACGCCGAGGGCCCACAGCCACGACGCGACCCAGAAGTCGGTGATGCCCGGGGACACCTTGGTGATGCCGTGCGGGAGGAAGCCGCGGCGCTGCTGCGCGGTGCAGCCGGACAGGGCGGTCGCGCTGAGCGCCACCACTGCGACGTATCCCAGCCGACGGCGCAACGACCGGGGCGGCTTCACGGGTCGGCGCGAGGTCCCGCCGGACTGGTTTTCACGGGTTCCGGACACGACGAAACCTTATCCCAGGCCCACACGTTGAGGCAGGGCGGCACCCGCGTCCGGGGAGCCCTGGAAGGCACCGGGCCGCCCGTTGCATGCTCCCGGTACGCCGGGTGGGCGCTGACCGTGTCGGTGCCGTGACGTCTGCCCCGGTGATTCAGCGCGAAACGGTCCCTGCGAACGCGGACGGCAAGGTCCCGGTGACCGCCCGGTCCAGCAGTCGCAGATAGCTGCGACGGTCGATCTCCCGGACCCCGAGCGTGCCCAGGTGATCGGTGTGCCACTGCACATCGATCAGCCCCGGCGCACCCGCGGCCAGCACCTGCTCGGCCAGCACCCACACGGCGACCTTCCCGGCGTCGGTCACGTGGTGGAACATCGACTCCCCCGCGAAGAACGCACCGATCGCTACGCCGTACAGACCGCCGGCCAACGTGCCGTCCTCGTCCCACACCTCGACGGAGTGCGCCCAGCCGAGCTCGTACATGCGGCGGTAGGCCCCGACCACCGAGGGGGTGATCCAGCGCCCGTCCCGACCAGGGTCCGCGCAGGCGCCCACCACGCCGTCGAAATCCCGATCGATGCTGGTGGTGAAACGTCGTCGGGAGCGGCGCAGCGAGCGGGACACGTGGTGCTCACCCGGCAGCAGCACGCCGCGGTCCACGGGCGACCACCAGCCCATCGGCGGTCCGCCCTCGGCGCCGGTGCCCATCGGGAACAGGCCCGTGCGGTACGCCGCGAGCAACGTGCCGGGTTCGAGATCGGCGCCGATCGCCACCAGGTCCGACGGGTGCGCGGGATCGAACCGCAGCGACCACTGCGACGGTGCCGGTTCGATCGGCGACACGGGTCGACCTGCCGTCCTGGGTCGTCTCAGTCGCGCGGGATGCGCAACCTGGCCTGCACGGTCGCCGCCGCGTCGTCGCCGTACGCCGCGGCCAGCCGTCCGAGGAAGTGGGCGCGGCCGAGGACGTACTCCTGGGTGCCGACCGTCTCCACGACGTACGTCGCGAGGGTCGAGCCGATCTGGGCGCAGGTGACCAGGTCCAGATCCCAGGCGAGGCCGCAGAGGAATCCGGCGCGGAAGGCGTCGCCGACACCGGTGGGGTCCACGCTCGCGACCTCGCCGGCGATGGGCACGTCGATCGGGTCGGCCCCCTTGCGCAGGATCCGCGCGCCGTCGCGGCCGCGGGTGATGACGCGTACGCCGACGTGCTCGAGGATCTGCTCACTGGTCCAGCCGGTCTTCTGCTCGGTGAGGTGCGCCTCGTACTCGTTGGTCATCAGGTAGGTGGCGCCGGTGATGAGCTCGCGGATGAACGGGCCGTCGGCGAACGCCAGCTGCTGGGAGGGGTCGGCGACGAACGGAATTCCGCGCGAACGGCATTCGTCGGAATGCCGGCGCATGCCCTCGGGGTCGTTGGCGCCGACCAGCACCAGGTCAAGACCCCCCACGCGTGCCGCGACCGGGCCGAGCTCGATCTCCCGTGCCTCCCCCATCGCGCCGGCGTAGAACGTGGCGATCTGCGCCTGGTCGTCGTCGGTGGTGCACACGAAGCGCGCCGTGTGCTTGGTCTCGGAGACCCGCACCGACTCGCAATCGACGCCATGGCGCTCCAGCCAGGACCGGTACGACGCGAAGTCCTCCCCGACGGCTCCGACCAGCAACGGGTGCTCGCCCAGGACCGCCATCCCGAATCCGATGTTCGCGGCGACCCCGCCTCGACGGATCTGCAACTCCTCGGCGAGGAAGGACAGCGAGATCTTGTTCAGCTGTTCCGGGACGAGGGAGTCGGCGAACCGGCCACGGAAGGTCATCAGGTGGTCGGTGGCGATGGAGCCGGTGATGGCGATCTTCATGGCGTGCAACCTATCCGGCATCACCCGGCTGGCCGAAACCGCGCCGAGGTGCGGTCGGACAACGCAAGAGGCCCGAACCCGGTGACGGGTTCGGGCCTCTCGGTCGTTACGAGCGGATGCGGACGATCAGCTGAAGCTGTCTCCGCAGGCGCAGGAACTGCCCGCGTTGGGGTTGTCGATGGTGAAGCCCTGCTTCTCGATCGTGTCAGAGAAGTCGATGCTGGCGCCGTCGAGGTAGGGCGCGCTCATCCGGTCCACCACGACCTCGACACCGTCGAAGTCACGCACCAGGTCACCGTCGAGGCTGCGCTCGTCGAAGTAGAGCTGGTAGATGAGGCCGGAGCAGCCGCCGGGCTGCACGCCGACGCGCAGGCGCAGGTCGTCGCGACCCTCCTGCTCCAGGAGGCTCCTGACCTTGCCGGCCGCGAGCTCGCTGAGTTCGACGCCGTGGGTCTGGGGCGCCTCGGTGGTCGGCGTCGAAACGGTGGTGCTGCTGTCCACGCTCATGGATCCTCCACTGGACTGGCGGGATGATCGCGCCGAGTGCGGCACGATCAACGTTCGTTGCTGGCAACCGCGCGGTCCTGCGAATTGTTCCCGGACGCGGTACGCGATCACCACCTCAAGGGTACGTCGTCGTGGTCGGCAGCCGTGACGGCCCGATCCGATCCCGCTCGGTGAGTCGCTCGCTCGCCGTTCACACGTCCGGGGGCGAGCGGGCCCAAACGAGAGCGGACGTGTCCGGTGCGCGCGCGTTCTGGGGGCGAGCGGGCCCAAACGAGAGCGGACGTGTCCGGTGCGCGCGCGTTCTGGGGGCGAGCGGGCCCAAACGCGCGGGCACGTGTCCGGTGAGCGCACGTTCTGGGCCGAGCGGGCCCAAACGAAGGCGGGAGTGTCCCGTGAGCGGACGTTTCGGGGCGAGCGGGCCACAACGGGAGCGGACGTGCCCGGTGAGCACACGTTCTGGGGCCGAGCGGGCCGAGACGAACGAGTGGACGAGGTCAGGCCGGCGTCCACGTGCCGGCGACGCGGGCGGCGAGCTGGGCGACCATCTCGGACGGGTCCGGTGCGCTCGGAGCGTCCGAGCCGCTCGAGTCCTCCCGTCGTACGTCGGCCGACAGCCGCCCGGCGGGCACCGCCGAGTAGACGCCGCTCACCCCGAGCGATGCGGATTCCCGTCGTCCGACATGCGCTTCCCGGGACAGGACGACCACGGGTCTGCCGAGACCGGCCGCGATCTCACCGACGTGCGCGAGCACCGTGTCCTGCAGCGAGCGCCAGTCGAAGACGTCCTCGCCGATCACCACCAGGTCAGTGCCCGCGACCGCGCTACCTAAGCCGGCAAGCTCGGCGCTCACCTGCGCGCCGGGACGCAACTGCGCGCCGATGAGTCCGAGTCCGAAGGCGACACCGCCCCCGGAGCCCGCACCCGGCTCGCGATCCAGCCGCCGGTCCTTGCCGGTGAGCAGATCGCGACGCGGAGGCAGCGCGCGGCGGGTGCGGTCGAGGTAGGCCCCCAGCGCGTTCTCGGCCTCCTGGGATTCCTGCCGGCTGAGCCCGAGTGCCTCCTCGGCGTGCGCTGCGGCACCGTGGAATCCCAGCAGGGGCAACGCCTCCGACGTCGCCACGACGATCGGCGTGCCCCGCCACGCCACCCGCGTCTCACGCAGCCACCCCAGCTCGGCCTCGGCAGGGTCGTCGTCGCGCCCGGCCATCGCCTGGAGCATGCCCAGCCCGCCGTCGAGGCAGCGTAGATCGCCCACACCGACGACGATCCGGCGTACGCCGGGCAGCTCCGATGCGGCGACCAGGAGGGCGCCGACCGGGTACGACGAGCGGCCGGCCTGCGCCTGCGCGGCCTCGAGCACTGCGCTGCCGTCGGGCAGCAGGACGGCGGTCGCGAGCGCGCCGTCCACGGCCAGCGGTTCCTCGCGGGCGCCGTCGATCCTGGCTGTGGCTGCCGCGAAACCGCGCCCTCCGCGGGACAGTGGGAGGGCATCGACGGTCACCGCAGGAGACCGCTGCAGCCAGGCCGCCCGGATGAGGTCGACGACCTCGGAGGGGGTGGCTGCGCCGATCGCGTCACTGGTCACGAGCACTCGCACGCCGTCATTCTCCCCCGGACCGTGCGCCGGATCAGCCCACCCTGCCGAGCAGCAGCGCCCCGCCGAGGACCATGACGGCGAGGCTGAGGAGCGCGAAGGCCGCGATCCAGAGCGCCGCGGGGATCCGGGTGAGGGCCGCGAGCTGGTCGGCGTCGGACCGGCCGTTCTCGTAGCGCCGGTTGCGTTGCAGGTCCAGGACGGTACGCGGGGACCCCAGCAGCAGGAACCACATCAGCAGGTGCGCGAAGCCGGACTGGACGGGCGGGCTGCACCACCAGGTGATCGCGCCGACCGGTAGAGCGCACGCCAGCAGCACGAGCGCGCCGTACCAGTTGCGGATCTGCAGCGTCATGGCCGCGAGCACGAGCAGCACCGCCCAGAGCACGCCCGCCGCGTACCCGCGGGACAGCACCCACGCGCCGAGCGCACCGAGCACCGCCGGTCCCGGATAACCGGCCGCGAAGGTGGCGATGGCCCCGGCGCCGCGCGCGGGCCCCCGGGAGACCGTCACCCCCGAGGTGTCGCGGTGCACCTGGACGCCGTGCAGCGACCGGCCGACACTCAGCGCCGCGAGCGCATGTGACCCCTCGTGCGCCAGCGTGATCCCGGAGCGCGCGACCCGCCAGACCGGCGCCCAGCAGACGATGACCAGGGCGAGCAGGGCGGTGCCGACGACGACCTCGCGGGACGGCGGGGGCGCCGCGGCGGTGACCCGGTCCCACAGGTCGGCTGCGCTGCTCATCCCGGGAGGATGCCCCACCCGGCTGTGGTGAGCGAGCAGTACAGCGGTTCGATGGTTACGCTGTTACGCGTGAACCCTCTCCTGGGTAACAGAGTTTCACCGCGCGACGACGCGCTGGGCAAATGGCTGGGCAGTGTGCACGCCCGCAGCGGTGACCTCGCCGCGAGCGAGGCGAAGGTCGTGACGCTCCTCCTGTCCGACCCGCTGTTCGTCGGCACGAGCACCACGGCGCAGGTCGCCGCCCGTGCCGGCGTATCCGCCCCGAGCGTCGTGCGCGCCGCCCGGGCGATCGGGTTCGACGGTTTCACCGAGCTCAAGCTCCAGATCGCCCGCGCCCGGGGGACGACGGAGTTCTTCGCGCCCCCCGAGGCGCTCGCCGAGGACGCGTCGACCGCCGCTGTGCTCGAGACGTCCGTCCGCGCTGGGACCGACGCTCTCACCGCGCTGAGCGGCGCTGTGAGCCTTGCCGCTCTCGACGAAGCGGTCGCCGCCGTACGCCGAGCCGGGCAGGTGATCGCCTTCGGGGCGGGTCCCTCCGCGACGGTCGCCGCGGATGCCGTCTTCCGCCTGCGGGCGCTCGGCGTGCGGACCGCCGGTATCCAGGACCACGAGTCGGCGATGATCGCGATGCGGCTCCTCGACGTCCACGACGTCGTGATCGCCGTCAGCTCGACCGGACGCACGGCGTCGACGCTGGCCGTCGCCGACGCGGCGTCCTCCGCGGGCGCCACGCTCATCGCGATCACCAATCAGTACAAGACGCCGCTGTCGACCCTCGCGGACATCGCCCTCGTCGTCGGCGGCGCTCCCCTGCCGACCCAGATGGCGGCGGCGGGAAGCAGGCTCGCCCAGCTCGTGGTCCTCGACGCGCTCGCCGCCGCTCTCGCCTTTCGCGACCCGGACCGGGTCGGTCGCGCCGAGCGTGCGGGCATCGACCTCCCCGACATCTCCTGATGCACGCCGGCACCGTCGGCATCGTCCTCGTCGCGGCGGTGGCGCATGCGATCTGGAACCTGGCGTCGAAGTACAAACGCGGCGACACCGTCCTCTTCGTCTGGGCCTACACGTGCGCGTCAGCGCTGCTGTGGGTCCCCATCGGCATCGCCCTCGTGTGGACCGGCGCACAGCCACTCGACGGGCGGCTCGCGCTCGGCTCGATCGTCTCGGCCGGTTTGCACGTCGCGTACTCCCTCACCCTCCAGGCCGGCTACGACCGCGCCGAACTCGGCGTCGTCTACCCCGTCGCCCGCGGCACCGGGCCCGTGTTGACCATGCTCGTCGCAGTCCTGCTGCTCGGCGAACGGCCCAGCTGGGTCGCGATGCTCGGTGCTCTCGGTGTCGTGGGCGGCATCCTCGTCGTCGCGGGCAACCCCCTCGGCAGTGGGCGACGTCGTCCCGCGCACGGCATGCGCTGGGGCACCGCCACGGGTGCCACGATCGCCGCCTACACCCTCTGGGACAGCTTCTCGGTCACGTCGCTGAACCTGGCACCCGTGAGCTACTACGCCGGCACGCTCCTGTTGCAGAGTCTGATCCTGACCCCGAGCGCCCTGCGACGACGCGGCGACATCGCCGACGCCGTCCGCAGGAACGTCGTGCCGGTCCTCACGGTCGCCGTCTTCTCCCCGCTCGCCTACGTCCTCGTGCTCACGGCCATGCGGACCGCGCCCGTCGCCCTCGTCGCACCGCTGCGTGAATCCTCGATCGTGATCGGCTCGCTCCTCGCATGGCGGCTCTTCCACGAGGGCCATCTCGCACGCCGCATCGCCGGCGCCGCGATCGTCCTCCTGGGCATCGCGGCGATCAGCCTCTGAGGGCGCGCCGCAGCGCCCTGGCGACGCGACGTGGCCGCCGTACGACGGGTCAGCTCGGGCGGTGCAGCAGCCCGTCCGTGCCCACGGCCGGGTTGTGCGCCGGGTCCACCCGCTCGCCCTCGGCGATCGCGCCGGGAGCGGTCCCATCGCCGAATGCACTGCCGCCCAACGACTCCCGCCCGTGCGCGGCCATCCAACCGGACAGGTCCGGGCCCTTCGGCACGATGCCGGTGGGGTTGATGTCGGCGTGCACGACGTAGTAGTGCCGCTTGATCTGCTCGAAGTCGACGGTGTCGCCGAAACCGGGCGTCTGGAACAGATCACGGGCGTAGGCCCACAGCGCCGGGAACTCGATCAGCTTGCCCCGGTTGCACTTGAAGTGCCCGTGGTAGACCGGATCGAAGCGCACCAGGGTCGTGAAGAGCCGCACGTCGGCCAGCGTGATGTGGTCGCCGACGAGGTAGCGCCGGCCCGTCAGACGTTCCTCCAGCCAGTCCAGCGCGGTGAAGAGCCGGTCGTACGCTGCGTCGTACGCCGCCTGCTCACCGGCGAAACCGCAGCGGTACACCCCGTTGTTGACCTCGGTGTAGATCCGCTTCATCACCGGGTCCATCTCCTCCCGCAGCGCCTGCGGGTAGAGGTCGGGTGCGCCGCCCCGGTGGAAGGCGCCCCACTGCTCGATGAGGTCGATGTCCATCTGGGCGAAGTCGTTGGTGACCACCGAGCGGGTCGGGACGTCGACCAGCGCGGGCACCGTGATCCCGCGCGGGTAGCCGGGCTGCCGGTTCTCGAACGCGTCCTTGAGACGCGGCATCTTGAGCACGGGGTCCACCCCGCCCGGGTCCAGGTCGAAGGTCCAACTGTCCTGGTCGTGGGTGGGGCCGCACAGCCCGAGTGAGATGGCGTCCTCCAGGCCGAGCAGCCGTCGTACCGTCGTGAGGCGACTGGCCCAGGGGCACGCGCGGCTCACCACGAGCCGGTAGCGCCCGGGCTCGACCGGCCACGTCGGGGAGTCCTGGGTGATCCGGTCGTCGATGTAGTTGGTGTCGCGTTCGAAGCTGGGTTCGACGTAGGCGGTCATGCGCCCATTGTCCCCAGCCGCTCCAGCAGGAACGCCTCCGCACGGCAGACCCGCTCGAACTCCCCCAGGTGCAGGCTCTCGTTCGCTCCGTGCGCGCGGGTGTCGGGATCCTCGACGCCGGTCACCAGGATCGCCGCCTGCGGGAAGCGCTCGGCGAACGCCGCGACGAACGGGATCGACCCGCCCACCCCGATGTCGACCGGCTCGGTGCCGTCCCAGGCATCGCGGAACGCCGCCCGCGCCTGGTCCTGGACCGGCCCGCGCGCTTCCGCCGCGAAGCCGGCACCCTCGTCGTCCAGGGTCACCTCGACCTGCGCGCCCCAGGGCGTGTGCTCGCGCAGGTGGTCCTGCAGCAGCCGATAGGCCTCCCGCGGGTCCTCGTCGGGAGCGATGCGCATGGAGACCTTGGCGCGCGCGGACGCGGCGAGCGTGTTCGACGCCGTGTCGACCGACGGGGCGTCGATGCCGATCGTGGTGATGGCGGGCCGGGTCCACAGATCGGACAACAGATCGCCGGAGCCGATGACCTGCACGCCCTCGAGGAGGCCGGACTCCAGACGCAGCCGCGCCTCGTCGTACCCCAGGTCGGAGGCCTTGCCTCCGCACAGGCCCTGGACGGCCACCGTGCCCTGGTCGTCGTGCAGGGAGGCCAGCAGGCGGACGAGCGCGGTGATCGCGTCCGGCACCGGACCGCCGTACATGCCCGAGTGCACGCTGTGGTCGAGGGTGCGCACCGAGACGACGACCCGGATCATCCCGCGCAGGGTCGTGGTGAGCGCTGGAATGCCGATATCCCAGTTGGTGGAGTCGGCCAGCACGATGGCGTCTGCGCGCAGCCGGTCACCGTGCCGCTCCAGGATGGTGGCAAGCGAGTCGGACCCGACCTCCTCCTCCCCCTCGACGAACACCGTGACACCGACGGGCGGGTGACCGTCATGCGCGCGGATCGCGGCGATGTGCGCCATGACGCCGGCCTTGTCGTCGGCGGCGCCGCGGCCGTAGAGCCGTCCGCCGCGCTCGACGGGCTCGAACGGCGGGCTGTCCCAGTCCTTCTCATCGCCGGGCGGCTGCACGTCGTGGTGGGCGTAGAGCAGCACGGTCGGCGCGCCGTCGGGGGCGGGAAGGTGTCCGATAACCGCGGGCCGGCCGCCCTCGCGGACGATCTCGACGCTCAGACCTTCGGCGCGCAGCAGCTCGGCGACCGCCTCGGCGCTGCGGTCGACCTGGGTCTGGTCGAAGGAGTCGAGCGACACGCTGGGGATCGCGGTCAGGGACTCGAGATCGGCGCGTACGCCGGGCATCAGGTCGGCGATCCGCGTGCGCAGTCGCGAGGTGGTCTCGGACCCAGAGGGCGTGGTTGCTGCGTCTTCGTCAGTCACGGCGGCCACCGTAGTCCGGACGCCCGTAGAATCATCAGCGTGTTAGGCCGCAGCAAGTCCGAACCCGTCACCACCACGAGCACCCCTGAGACCGGCGAAGGGGTGGTCCTCACCAAGGATGGCAAGAAGGGTCGACCCACCCCGAAGCGCCGCGACCAGCAGGCCGCCCGCCGCCAGCCCCTGGTGCCGGAGGACCGCAAGGTCGCCAAGTCGGCGTCCCGCGACGAGCAGCGCAAGTCCCGGATCGCGCAGCGCGAGGCCATGGCGCGCGGCGACGAGAGCGCGCTGATGCCCCGCGACCGCGGACCCGTCAAGCGCTACATCCGCAACTACGTCGACGCTCGTCTGCGGATCGGCGAGGTGGTGCTGCCGCTGATGCTGATCATCCTGATCGGCTCGGTCGTGCTGCCCAGCAACGTGCTCAAGACCAACGGCCTTCTGGTGGTGTGGGCGATCGCCGTGGTCAGCGTCATCGACGCGGCGTTCATGTGGCGCCGCCTGAAGAAGCGGATCGTGGAGTCGACCGGCGAGGCGCCGCCGAAGGGCGCGTGGTGGTATGCCGGGATGCGCGCCTTCCAGATGCGCTTCACCCGGATGCCCAAGCCGCAGGTGCCGCGCGGGATCCCGCTGGACGACATCCCCGCGCCCGGCCGGGCCGGCGCGGCGGTCAAGACTCGCTGACGCCGCTCCCTCTGCTCCGGTTGCCGGACTAGAGCTCGTCGGACAGGCTCATCGGCCCGTAGACGACCTCGCCGTTCTCCAGGAGCGTCACCGACGCGACGCCGGCGTCGGCGAGTTCGCGCCAGCTCTGCCCGAGCCACGACTCGGCGTCGCTCTGCGTCGGGAACGCCGAGGTCACCATCGTGGTGCCGGTCAGCTCCCCACCGTCGCGGTCGGCATACGTCCAGGTCCAGGCATCGCTCATGCGGGCGAGCCTATGCGCGGGCGGCGACACCCGCCGTACGCCGGTCGGTAGTCGGCACTGCGGTCACTTTCCTGCAGAGGGACGACACTCCCCCGGTTCGCCTCAGGCGTGCGCAGCGACCGCGGCGGCGACCGCGGTCGCGACGCGTTCGTCGAAGACGCTGGGCACGACGAGGTCGGCCACCGGCGCTTCGACGAGGTCGGCGATCGCCTGTGCGGCCGCCAGCTTCATGGCCTCGGTGATGCCGCTGGCACCCGAGTCGAGCGCGCCGCGGAAGAGCCCCGGAAATGCCAGCACGTTGTTGATCTGGTTGGGGTAATCCGAGCGCCCCGTGGCCACGACGCGTGCGTGGCGAGCAGCAACCTCAGGGTGAACCTCAGGGTCAGGGTTGGCGAGGGCGAAGACGATGGCATCCGAGGACATCGTGGCGACGATCTCCTCGGGCACGCTCCCACCGGACACGCCGATGAAGACGTCCGCGCCAAGCATCGCGTCCGCGAGTACCCCCGTGACACCGCGCGGGTTGGTGGTCGCTGCCACCCGCACCTTGTGCTCCGCCAGATCGGTGCGCCCGGAGTGCACCACACCACGCGAGTCGCAGACGACGACATCGGCGACGCCCCGACGGAGGAGGATGTTGGCGATCGCGACTCCGGCGGCGCCCGCACCCGAGATCACCACCCGCAGCGTCTCCAACTCCCGGCCGACGACCTTCGCGGCGTTGATCAGCGCCGCGAGCGAGACGATGGCGGTGCCGTGCTGGTCGTCGTGGAAGACCGGGATGTCCAGGCGTGCCTTCAACTGCTCCTCGATGGCGAAGCAGCGCGGCGCGGAGATGTCCTCCAGATTGATGCCGCCGTACGTCGGGGCGAGGCGGGCGACCGCTTCCACGATCTCCTCCACGGTCCCCGTCTCGAGACACACCGGCACCGAGTCGACCCCCGCGAAGTGCTTGAAGAGCACCGCCTTGCCCTCCATGACCGGCAGCGCGGCGACCGGGCCGATGTCACCGAGGCCCAGCACCGCTGTGCCATCGGTGACGACGGCGACCGTGTTGCGACGCGTGGTGAAGCGGAACGACAGGGACGGGTCGATCGCGATCGCACGGCATACGTCGGCGACGCCGGGGGTGTAGAGCAGCGCCAGGTCCGCGCGGTCGCGCAGCGGCTTGGTCGGGACCGACTCCAACTTGCCGCCCTCGTGGGCCTCGAACACCGGCCCGGAGATGTCCGGCTGCGAAGGGGCTGGCACGGGTGGGGCGGGCTGTTCGGTCACGCTGGGTACACCTCTGTGTCTCGGGGCGGGCGGGCCATCGACTGGTACCGCGGTGGGCCCGGGTCACCCAACCACGCGGGCGTCGGGGGGCGCTACCTGCAACCCGCTGCCGGGCGCGTCGCGAGCCCCTACCCTGTCCGAATGAGCACGACGTTGGTCCTCGGCGGCACGGCACGGTCGGCGCGCAGGTACGCCGCAGCGTTACTGCCGGCGGATTCGCCGGTCACGGTGGTCTTCCCCGGCGAACCGGTGACCGACCAGTACCCGGACGAGTGGACCACCGTGCGGGCCGACGACCTGACCCGCACCATCCTGCGCGGGCGCACGCCGGTGCTGGTGGACTCCCTCGAGACCTGGGTCAGCGGCCTGCTCGACCACCACGACGCCTGGTCCGGCGACGAGGCGCGCCTCGCCACCGTGCGCGAGGCGATCGCCGAGTTCGGGGCGCTCTGGATGCACGCGCCGTACGACTCCGTGGCCCTCAGCCGCGAGGTCGGCCTGACGGCGATCCCGGAGGACGACCGCAACCGGCGGCTGCGCGACGTGCTCGAAGAGGTCAATGCCGCGGTCTCGGTGGCCAGCAAGCGCACCCATCTGATCGTGGCCGGCCGCGCGCTGGACCTGTCGGACTCGGTCCGCATCGACTGACGACTCCTGCGCCACAGCCTGACGGCGTTCGGCACGGTTGACGGCGTTCGAACACCGTCAACGGACGCGAACGCCGTCAGCGTGAGTCAGCTCGGCTGCACCTGCACGAACGGCGGCTTGACCACCGTCACGGGCAGCGCGCGACCGCGTACGTCGACCACGAGCTCGTCGCCTGCGGTGATGCCGCGGTCCAGCAGCGCGAGCGCGATCCCCTGCTTCAGGGTGGGCGACATCGTGCCGGACGTGACCTCGCCGACGACAGTGCCGTCCTCACGGGTCACGGCGCAGTGCGCGCGCGGGATTCCGCGACCCGTGGCCAGCAGACCCCAGGCGAGCCGGCAGGACTTCTCGGCCTTCTGCTCGGCGAGGACGTCCTTGCCCCAGAACTGGTCCTTGCCCCAGCCCACGGCCCAGCCGGCGCGCGCCATGTTGGGGGTGATCCGCATGGACAGGTCGTTGCCGTGCAGCGGGTAACCCATCTCGGTGCGCAGCGTGTCGCGCGCCCCGAGACCGCAGGGCAGCCCGTCCAGGTCGTGGATCGCGTCCATCAGCGCGTCCCACAGAGCCGGCGTGTCCGCCCACCGCGGCACCAGCTCGAACCCCTTCTCACCGGTGTATCCCGAGCGCAGCACGATGATGTCGCGGCCCTGCCAGCTCGTAGCGGCGCTGGTGAAGGACATGTAGTCCAGGTCGGTGGGCAGTCCGAGCTTCTGCAGCACCTCGGCGCTGCGCGGACCCTGCACCGCCACGATCCCGTAGTCCTCGTGCTGGTCGCGCACCTCGATGCCGTCCGGGGCGGCGGCCTGCAGGCGGCGTACGACCTCGGCGGTGTTGGCCGCGTTGGGGACCAGGAAGACCTCGTCCTCGCTGGTGAAGTACTGGATCAGGTCGTCGACCACGCCGCCGGTCGCCTCGTCGCAGCACATCGTGTACTGCGCCTTCGGCGGTGCGATCTTGCGCAGGTCGTTGGTGAAGCACCGGTTGACGAAGTCGGCGGCGCCCGGCCCGCGGACCGAGGCCTTGCCGAGGTGGCTGACGTCGAAGATGCCGACCCGCTCACGGACGGCGGTGTGTTCGCGCAGCACCCCGCCGCCGGCGTACTCGATCGGCATCTGCCACCCGCCGAAGTCGGCCATCTTCGCGCCGAGGGCGCGGTGGCGTTCGTCGAGCGGCGAGGTGCGCGCTGGCACGTCGGAGGCGGGCAGGGCGGCGGCGTCGGGGGGCAACGAGGTCATGGCGTCACGGTAGCTGTGGGCCGCGCGTACAGTCGCGAGAGGCATTCACCGCCCCCGCACCACCGACGACGATGAAGACGAGGACGACACACGTGACGACCACCGTTTCCCTGACCGCCAAGACCGCTCCCGACGGAGCAGACGTGACGGTCGTGCTGACCCGCAAGGGCGCGAAGGGGGCGGTCGGCGTGCGCACCCCCGCCCTCACCGACGAGGCCTGGGCGCATCTGGACACGCTGCTGTCCGCGGTCCAGGCCACCGGGGCGGCCGACGAGGTGCTGAAGTTCACCGGCGTCCCCGGTGCGGGTGACCTGGTGGTCACGACCGGCTCCGGCCTGGCCGACGAGCCGACCGCCACCGACGCCGAGGCCGTACGCCGCGCGGCCGGGGCCGCGATCACCAAGCTGAAGGGCACCGTCTCGGCGTATCTGGCGCTGCCCGGCGCGGACTCGGCGCTGCTGACGGCGACGGTCGAGGGCGGTCTCTTCGGGGCGTACGCGTACACGGCGTACAAGACCGGAGAGAACAAGGCGCCGGTCGCCTCCCTGAAGGTGCACGCGGCCAGCCCCTCCGGTAAGGACGCGAAGGCTCTCGTGGCGCGCGCCCAGACGGTGGCCGCTGCGCAGAACTGGGCGCGCGACCTGGTCAACATGCCGCCGCTGGACCTCTACCCCGAGTCGTTCGCCCAGGCGGTGCGCGAGCGCTTCTCGGGCACCAAGGTCAAGGTCGAGGTCGCCGAGGAGGCGCAGCTGGCCAAGGACGAGTGCGGCGGACTGATCGGTGTCGGCCGCGGCTCGGCCCGCCCGCCGCGTCTGGTGACGCTCACCTACAAGCCCCGCAAGGCCGCGACTCACCTGGCGCTGGTCGGCAAGGGCATCACCTTCGACTCCGGCGGCCTGTGCATCAAGCCCGCCGACGGCATGATCACGATGAAGAGCGACATGGGCGGGGCGGCCGCCGTCGCGGCGACCATCGAGGCAGTCGCCGCCCTCGGGCTGCCCGTGGCGGTGACCGGCTACCTCTGCCTGGCCGAGAACCTCACGGGTGCGGACGCGCAGCGCCCCGGCGACGTCGTCCGGATGCCCAACGGCAAGACCGTCGAGATCATCAACACCGACGCCGAGGGCCGCCTCGTCATGGCTGACGGACTCAGCCTCGCCTCGCGACTGACCCCGGACCTGACGATCGACGTGGCCACCCTGACCGGCGCGGCCGTCGTGGCGCTCGGTGACCAGACGGCCGCCGTCGTCAGCAACGAGGACTCCGTGCGCGAGGAGATCGTCGATGCCGCGGGACGGGCCGGCGAGGCCGCGTGGCCGATGCCGCTGCTGGAGCACCTGCGCGCCGGCCTCGACTCCAAGATCGCCGACATCAAGCACACGGGCGGGCGACCCGGTGGCCTCATCAGCGCCGCGCTCTTCCTGCGCGAGTTCGTCGGCGACGGCGCGAACGGGAGCCAGTTGCCGTGGGCGCACCTCGACATCGCCGGACCTGCGTACAGCGAGAAGCCCTACGGTTACACGCCGTTCGGTGGCACCGGGTACGCCGTGCGCACCCTGGTGACGCTCGCCGAGGGCCGGGCCTGACCGCACCATCCCGCGGCTGAGAAGCTGCCGACCCGAACATCACTGACGCAAAGGAGCGTTGACCCGTATGACGTCCGCGGACCCCGGGACCGACCAGACCGACACCTTCGACATCGTGGTGCTGGGAGGCGGCAGCGGCGGCTACGCCTGCGCGTTGCGCGCCACCGAGCTCGGCCTGAGCGTCGCGCTGGTGGAGCAGGGCAAGCTCGGCGGCACCTGCCTGCACCAGGGCTGCATCCCTACCAAGGCGCTGCTGCACGCGGCCGAGGTGGCCGACGCCGCCCGGGAGAGCGCGAAGTTCGGGGTGAAGGCCTCGCTCGAGGGCATCGACATGCCGGGGGTGCACTCGTACAAGGACGGGGTGATCTCCCGCCTCTACAAAGGCCTGCAGGGCCTGGTCTCCGCGCACAAGGTGGAGTACGTCGAGGGCACCGGTCGGTTGAGCTCCCCCACCACGGTCACCGTCGGCCACCGGGTGCTCACCGGTCGGCACGTGGTGCTCGCGACCGGTTCGCAGCCGCGACTGCTGCCCGGCCTGGAGGTCGGCAGTCGGATCGCGACCAGCGCACAGGCGCTCACCCTCGACCATGTCCCCGAGCGGGTGGTCGTACTCGGCGGCGGCGTCATCGGAGTCGAGTTCGCCTCCGTCTACAGGTCGTTCGGTGCCCAGGTGACCGTCGTCGAGGCGCTGCCCCGGCTCGTGGCCGGTGAGGACGAGGCCGTCTCCAAGGCGCTGGAGCGGGCGTTCAAGAAGCGCAAGATCACCGTGCGCACCGGCGCCCGGTTCGCGTCCGCGACCGACGGTCCGGATGCCGTGACCATCACCCTCGAGTCCGGCGACACGCTCGAGGCCGACCTGCTGCTGGTCGCCGTCGGCCGCGGTCCGGTGACCGAGGGTCTGGGGTACGAGGAAGCCGGCGTCACCCTCGAGCGCGGCTTCGTCCCCACCGACGAGCGCTGCCGCACCGGCGTTGCCGGCGTCTACGCGGTCGGCGACATCGTGCCGGGGCTGCAGCTCGCGCACCGCGGCTTCGCTCAGGGCATCTTCGTCGCCGAGGACATCGCCGGCCTCGCGCCGGCCCCGGTGGATGAGCAGACCATCCCCCGGGTCACCTACTGCGAGCCGGAGATCACCGCCGTCGGGATGACGGAGGCGCGCGCCCGCGAGGAGTACGGCGACGAGGTGTCGACGTACGAGTACAACCTGGGCGGCAACGGCAAGAGCCAGATCCTGCAGACCCAGGGGTTCGTCAAGCTCGTACGCCGCGCCGACGGCCCGGTCGTCGGGGTGCACATGATCGGCGCCCGGATGAGCGAGCAGGCCGGTGAGGCGCAGTTGATCGTCGGCTGGGAGGCCCTGCCCGACGACGTCGCGCCGCTCGTGCACGCCCACCCCACCCAGAACGAAGCGCTCGGCGAAGCACACCTCGCGCTCGCCGGGAAACCGTTGCACGCCCACTCCTGAGACCCGCCCACCACACCGCCTGAACATGAAGGAGAATGTCGGCCATGTCTGAACGCGTGACCATGCCTGCACTCGGAGAATCCGTCACCGAAGGCACCGTGACCCGGTGGCTGAAGCAGGTGGGCGACGAGGTCGCCGTCGACGAGCCGCTGCTGGAGGTCTCGACCGACAAGGTCGACACCGAGATCCCCTCGCCGGTGGCCGGCACGCTGCAGGAGATCCTGGTGCAGGAGGACGAGACCGTCGAGGTCGGCGCCGACCTGGCCGTCGTGGGCGACGGCGCCGGTGGCGACTCCGCGGACAGCGGGTCCGAGGGCGCGGCCGCTCAGCCCGCCGAGGCGGAGGCAGCGCAACCCGCTGAGACCGCCGAGCCCTCCGCGGCCGCCGAGCCGGACGAGAAGAACACCGAGGACGCACCACCTGCCCAGGCGCCGTCCGATGGCGCGGGCGGGTCTGACGCGTCGGATTCCGAGGGCGAGACGGTGACCATGCCGGCTCTCGGCGAGTCGGTCACCGAGGGCACCATCACCCGGTGGCTGAAGGCCGAGGGTGATGAGGTCGCGGTCGACGAACCACTGCTGGAGGTCTCGACCGACAAGGTCGACACGGAGGTGCCCTCCCCCGCCGCCGGCACGCTGAGCAAGATCCTGGTGCAGGAGGACGAGACCGTCGAGGTCGGCGCGAAGCTGGCCGTCATCGGTGGCGCGTCCTCCGGTGGGAACGACGCCGGCAGCTCCGGCAGCAGCGAGGCACCGGCCGCGGCATCGGTGCCGCCTCCCACCAAGGACGAGGAGACCACGAAGTCCGAGCCCGAGCCGGAGCAGAAGGCCGCAGCGCCCGAGCCGAAGGCGGAGGCGCCCGCAGCCGAGAAGTCCGAGCCGGCGAAGGCGCCCGCCCTGCAACAGTCCGAGCCGGCGAAGCCCTCGGACGGCGACGGTGGGTCGTCGTACGTGACGCCGCTGGTCCGCAAGCTCGCGACCCAGCACGACGTTGATCTCGCCTCGGTCAAGGGCACCGGGATCGGCGGCCGGATCCGCAAGCAGGACGTGCTGGAGGCTGCCCAGGCCGCGAAGGCACCTGCGGCACCGACGGAGACGGCGGCACCTGCGGCCGGGAACACGCCGGCGCCTCCGTCGATCGACGTGTCCGCCAAGCGCGGCACCACCGAGAAGATGACCCGGATGCGCCGCCTCATCGCGACCCGGATGGTCGAGTCGCTGCAGGTCTCGGCGCAGCTCACCACGGTCGTCGAGGTCGACGTCACCCGGATCGCCCGACTGCGCGACCGCGCGAAGGCCGGTTTCGCCGAGCGCGAGGGCGTCAAGCTCAGCTTCCTGCCGTTCTTCGCGCTCGCCGCCGTCGAGGCGCTCAAGACCCACCCGGTCCTCAACGCCAGCGTGGAGGACGACACGATCGTCTACCACTCCGGTGAGAACCTCGGGATCGCCGTCGACACGGAGAAGGGACTCTTCGTCCCCGTCATCCAGCACGCCGGCGACCTGAACATCGCCGGGCTGGCGCGCAAGATCGGCGACCTTGCCGCGCGTACCCGCGACAACAAGGTGACTCCCGACGAGCTGGGCGGCGGCACCTTCACGCTGACCAACACCGGCAGCCGGGGCGCGCTCTTCGACACCCCGATCATCAACCAGCCGCAGGTCGCGATCCTCGGCACCGGGTCGGTCGTCAAGCGGGCGGTGGTCATCGGCGACGCCGACGGCGGCGAGACGATCGCGATCCGCTCGATGGTCTACCTCGCGTTGTCCTACGACCACCGGATCGTCGACGGCGCCGACGCCGCTCGCTTCCTCGGCACCGTCAAGGAGCGCCTGGAAGACGGCGCGTTCGAGGTCTGATCGCGTCATGACGCAGTCGGGCGCACGGCCGGCGCAACGGATCGCGATCACCGGATCCTCCGGGATGATCGGCACTGCCCTCATCCAGCACCTCACGGCCCGCGGCGACGAGGTCGTCAAGCTGGTGCGGCACGCGCCCGGTGCCGCGGACGAGGTGCAGTGGGACCCGGCCAAGGCCGAGCTGGACGAGGCCGACCTGCGCGGGGTGACCGCGGCGGTCAACCTCGCGGGCGCCGGGATCGGCGATCACCGGTGGACGGCGGCGTACAAGCGCACGATCACCGACTCGCGGGTCTCCTCGACCGCGACGCTGGCCCACGTGCTGACCTCGCTCGAGGCTCCGGTGCACCTCGTCAGCGCGTCCGGGATGTCCTACTACGGCGAGCGCGGCGACGACGTGGTCGACGAGTCCGGTGCGCCCGGCGACTCCTTCCTCGCCGGGGTCACCCAGGTGTGGGAGGCGGCGACGGCGCCCGCGGCAGCCGCCGGCCACCCGGTGTGCTTCCTGCGGACCAGCCTCGTCCTCGATCCCCACGGCGGGTCGATGGAGCAGGTGCTGCGGTTGGCCAAGCTCGGGCTCGGCGGCCCGCTCGGCTCCGGGCGTCAGTGGTGGTCGTGGATCTCGTTGGAGGACCAGGTGCGCGCGATCGTGCACCTGATCGACCACCCGGAGATCACCGGCCCGGTGAACATGAGCAGTCCCTCCCCCGCCCGGCAGGCCGACTTCATGCAGGCGCTGGGACGCGCGCTGCACCGGCCCGCGGTGCTGCCCGCGCCGTCGTTCGCGCTGCGCGCGGTGCTGGGCGAGCTAGCCTCGGAGATCATGACGAGTCTGCGGATGCAACCGAAGGTGCTGCAGGACAGCGGCTTCACCTGGGTCCACAACGACCTGGCGGAAGTTGCCGACTGGCTCGCTCGCTGACGACCGCCGTGTCCGGCCTCTGCCACGACGTACGGCGGGTAGGTTCGCCGGGTGCCCACCCGACCTGACGACCCGATGATCGAGGCCCGGTCGCTGCACAAGAGTTTCGGGACGTTCGAGGCGGTACGCGGCATCGACGTGCAGGTCCACCGCGGCGAATCGTTCGGCTTCCTCGGGCCCAACGGTGCCGGCAAGTCCTCGACCATGCGGATGATCGCCGCCGTCTCTCCCGTCACCTCCGGTGAGTTGCGGATCCTGTCGATGGACCCCGCCACCCACGGGTCGCAGATCCGCGCCCGGATCGGCATCTGCCCGCAGGAGGACACACTCGACAACGACCTCAGCGTGCGCGACAACCTGATCGTCTACGGCCGGTACTTCGGCATCTCGCGCGCCGCTGTGCGGGCACGGGCGGATGAGCTGCTGGAGTTCGCGCAGCTGACGGAGCGGGCCCAGGCGAAGGTCGAGGACCTGTCCGGCGGGATGAAACGCCGGCTCACCATCGCCCGATCGCTGATCAACGAACCCGAGCTGCTGCTGCTCGACGAGCCCACCACCGGCCTGGACCCCCAGGCCCGGCACCTGTTGTGGGACAAACTGTTCCGCCTCAAACAGCAGGGCGTCACCCTCGTGCTCACGACCCACTACATGGACGAGGCCGAGCAGCTGTGCGACCGGCTCGTCGTGATGGACAAGGGCCAGATCGTGGCCGAGGGGTCGCCGCTGCGGTTGATCGCTGAACACTCCACCCGGGAGGTCGCAGAGCTGCGCTTCGGCGTCGGAGAGCACCAGGACATGGCCGAGCGGGTGCGCGATCTCGCCGACCGGGTCGAGGTGCTCCCGGACCGGTTGCTGCTCTACACCCAGCACGGTGAGGAGACCCTCGCCAAGGTCGGTGAGCGCGGACTGACGCCGACCGCCGTACTCGTGCGGCGCTCCACCCTCGAAGACGTCTTCTTGCGGCTCACCGGTCGCAGCCTGGTCGACTGATGAGCGCGGCGACGGGCCGGCCGGGGTTCTTCCAGGCGTGGCGTCTGTTCGACTACTGGCTCACCCTCTACCGCCGCACCTGGCGGGGCAGTGTCGTGACCAGCTTCGTCAACCCCCTGCTGTACGTGGTCGCGATGGGGGTGCTGCTCGGGGGGTTCGTGCGCGTCGACCCGCACCGGCTCGAGGGCGCGCACAGCTACCTGCAGTTCGTCGTGCCGGGGATGCTCGCCGCGCAGTCCATGCAGGTCGCGATCGGCGAGGTCACCTATCCGGTGCTGGGCATGCTCAAGTGGAGCAAGACCTACTTCTCCATGGTCGCCACACCCCTGCGCGTGGTCGATCTGGTGGTGGCCCACCTCGGATTCGTCGTCCTGCGGCTGGCCATGACCTCGGTGGTCTTCACCGCGGTGCTGGCCTTCTTCGGCATCTTCCACTCCGTGCTCGGCGCCTGCGCCGTGGTCCTGGTGCAGCTGCTGCTCGGTCTGGCGTTCGCCACGCCCATCTACGCCTACTCGGCCGGGTTGCGGAACGAGATGGGCTTCACGCTGATCTTCCGGCTCCTGATGATCCCTCTGACCCTCTTCTCCGGTGCCTTCTTCCCGCTGTCCGATCTCCCCGGGCCGCTGGAGGCGATCGCTCGCGTCAGCCCGCTGTGGCAGGGCGTGGACCTGACCCGGATGTTCGCCCTCGGCACGAGCGAGATCGGGCCGGTCGTCTTACACCTCGCCTATCTGGTGGTGCTCGCGGCGGTCGGCGGATGGCTGGCCGTGCGCAGCCTGACCCGGCGGCTGATCTTCTGATGGCGGTCCTCTCCGCACCGATCACCCGCGACCGGGGACGCGAACTGTCCCGCGCCGCCGCGACCGGAATCCTCATCTACCGCAACTACCTGGTCTACCGCCGTGGCTGGATCATCTTCCTGACCGGGTTCCTCGAACCGGTGCTCTACCTGCTGTCCATCGGCATCGGGGTGGGCAAGCTGGTGCACGGGTTCGACGTCGGCGGCCGGTCGGTCCCGTACGCGGAGTTCGTGGCACCGGGGATGCTCGCGGCCTCGGCCATGAACGGCGCCATCTTCGACACCACCTTCAACGTGTTCTTCAAGTTGAAGTATCAGAAGCTCTACGACCAGATCCTCGCCACGCCGCGCACGACGGGCGACGTCGCGAGAGGGGAGATCACCTGGGCCCTCCTGCGCGGCGGTATCTACTCCGCGGCGTTCCTCGTCGTGATGACCGCGCTGGGGCTGGTGCATAGCTGGTGGGCGGTGCTCGCTCTTCCGGCGGCGCTGCTCATCGGGTTCGGCTTCGCAGGGATGGGCATGGCGCTCACCACCTGGATGCGCAGCTGGCAGGACTTCGAATACGTCACGCTCGGCACGCTGCCGCTCTTCCTCTTCTCGGCGACCTTCTTCCCGGTGTCGGCGTTCCCGGAATGGCTGCGGTGGATCGTGGAGTGCACGCCGCTCTACCGAGGTGTCGTGCTGTGCCGGGAGCTCACCACCGGTCAGGTGGGCATCGCGTCCCTCGTGTCGGTGCTCTATCTGCTGGCTCTCGGTCTGATCGGCACCCGCGTCGCCGGTCGACGACTCTCGGTGCTGCTGCTCACCTGAGGTCGTCGAGCTCACGCGTCACGCCGCGGTCCACGCCGTGATCCGCCACCCGTCCGGCGTCCAGGCCAGGGAGACGTCGGTCCGCTCCCCCGCACTCGCGGCGACGGTGCGAGTGCCGTCCGGCCCGGACACGCCGTACGCCGAGCGGTCGATCACCGCCAGCAAATGCGTCACTCCGCCTCTCGTCGAGGTTGTCCGCGCGCTGCGGACCCGGAATGCCAATCGGGAGTAGCACATTCCGTCGGCGCGGGCGATGCCCAGGTCGGTCGTGTCCGAGCGGTACGCGGCCGACCCGGCCCGCACCGCGGACCGCAGATCTGCCGGCTTCCCGGTGACCCATGCGTGCGCCCGTGCATCGACGAGCAACTGCAGCACGCCCACCGGGTACCGGGCCAGACGTTGCTGCGGCGACAACGCCGGGAAGTGCGATGCGGTCGACGGGGTCGCACCCGGCGCGCTCTGCGAGGAACGGGCGGCGAGAGGGACCGGGGTCGCACCGGTCGGCGGGGCGCTGCTCGATCTACCGCTCGCGGTCGTCGGCGCCGCCCGGCCGGCACCCGCGGACGAGCCGTCTCCGACCAGCATCAGCCCGCCGGCGACCAACCCGACGAACGCGGCCGCACCCGCCGTACGAGCGACGACCGGGCGGCGCCACCACGCACTGGGTGCATCCCGCGCGCTGTGCCGCCCGATTCCCTCCCACGGCCTGGCTCCGCCGGGCTCACTCCCGCGTGCGGCGACCCCGGTGCGCGAGCGACCCTCGCGGCTCCCGTCCTCCCGCCCTGCGACCTCCCGCATCCGCCGGGTCAGCTGCACTCCCGGGTCGTCCGCCGCTCCTTCCGGCGCCGTCCGCCGCCCCGCCGAGCCCTGCACCGGCGCGGGCGCCGCGGGTGCCGTCGCCCACAACGCGACCGCGAAGTCCTCGGGCGTCGGACGTGCGGACGGGGTGTGCGACAGGCAGGAGAGCACCAGATCCCGCAGCTCGGCGCTGAGGTGCGGTGCGAGGTCCGCCAGGTCGGGGCGGAGCGCGGCCGGCTCGGGAGCGGCGCCGACAAGGGCGGTCCAGGCGATCGCACCGAGCGAGTACGCGTCGCTCGCGGGGGTGACCCGATCGCCCGCCAGCGTCTCGGGTGCGGCCCAGCTCTCCGTGACCCACAGCGGGACACCGTCGTGCCCTGCCACATGGGAGAAGCCCAGGTCGGCGATCAGCGGTTTGCCCTCCTCGGTGAACAGGATGTTGCCGGGGCTGAGGTCGCCGTGCACCAGGCCCATGCTGTGCAGATCGTGCAGAGCCCGGGCGACCGGGCACAGCACGGTGACGAGTTCACCGGGCGTGAGGTGGTCACGGGTGCGCAGACTCTCGGCGAGGGACCCGCCCTCGGCCAGCTGCATCACGAGGACCGGACCGCCGTCCTGCGCGACGACGAGGTCGTAGAGCCGCACCACGTGCTCGTGCCGCAGCGCCCGCAGCAAGGACGCCTCGTGCTGCAGGACCTCACCGTCGTCGAGGTCGACGAACTTGGCGGCCAGCCGTACCCCGTCAGCCCTGCGAACAGCCCACACCCGACCCGACCCGCCGGTACCGAGCCGGTGCAGCACGTCGTACCCCGGCACCTGCGGTGGGACGCCGGAAGGGTCCGCCTGCGGTCGCCCGTCCATGACAGCCGACCGTGCCACCCACGGGTTGTCGCCCGCAGAAGTTGTCCACAGCCCCCGCCCCCGTCCATGCGGGAACTAGCGTTGCCTCTCGTGGACGACGTCGACCTGATCAGCACCGCGGCCGCCGCCGAGCTGCTCGGCGTCCAGGTCCGCACCGTCTACGCGTACGTGAGCCGCGGGATCCTCACGCGAGGCGACCTGAACGGGTCGCGGCACGACGGGTCCCGCTTCCGGAGAGCGGAGGTGCTGGCTCTCGCCGAGCGGCACCGGCGCTCCGTGGCGGGGCGGTTCGAGCTCACCATCGACACGAGGATCACCTCGCTCATCCCCGAGGGTGTGCTGCTCTACCGCGGCACGGATGCGACTCGGCTCGCCGCGGACACGGCGTACGAGCGCGTGGCCGAACTACTCTGGGAGAGCGAAGAGTTCGACTGGGCGGCGACATCGTCGACGGATGCGGTCGCGTGCGAGGTACGACGAGTGTGCCGTCCCGGCGCCACGGGCGCGGACCGCGTACGGATGGCAGTCCACCTGCTGCACGACCGCACGCCACCGACCACGATCCTCACCTCCGCCCGGTTCGCGCAGGCCGGGCACGCGGCCCTGCTGGCCGGCGTGGCAGCGGTCGGGACGGCTGACGGACCATCGCAGGGCACCCTCGCGGAACGCCTCGGGTTCGGGTTGCTCGGCCGCCCCGTCGACACCGGTGAGACCGCACTGCTGAACGCCGCACTGGTGCTGCTGGCCGACCACGAGCTCGCGACCTCCACGCTCGCCGCCCGCACGGCGGCAGGCACCGGCGCCCCGCCGTACCTCGTCGTGCTGGCCGGCTTGTCGGCGTTGGGCGGTCCGCGGCACGGCGGCGCGTCCGTGGTGGCCGAGAGCCTGCTGCGGCAGAGCATGCAACGGGGCGCACGGGTCGCGGCCTACGGAGAGGACGGGGCGACCGCCGGATTCGGCCACGCCGTCTACCGCGGGATCGACCCGCGTGCGGAGGCGTTGCTCGGCATCTTGGAGGAGCGCTGTCCGCAGGTGGTCGCGTGCGCAGACGCGCTCCGTCTCGAGGTGCACCGTCGCGGAGGCGGCTACCCGAACGTCGACCTCGCGCTGGCGGCTCTGAGCGTCGCCCTCGACCTGCCGCGCGGTAGCGGGGAGACGATCTTCTCCGTGGCCCGGATCGCCGGCTTCGTCGCACACGGGATCGAGGAGCAGGGCCACCCGCTGCGGTTCCGGCCGCGCGCGATCTACACGGGTGACTGAACAGCGTTACTGCACAGGCGGTCCCACGTAGCGCGAGCTCGGTCGGAAGATCTTGCGACCGCTCGCCTGCTCGAGGATGTGCGCCGTCCAGCCGATGACCCGGCTACACGCGAAGGTCGGTGTGAACAGCTCTCGCGGGATCCCACACTCCTGCATCACCACACCGGCGTAGAACTCGACGTTCGCGCGCAGCGGCCGGTCCGGCTTGGCCTCGTCGAGCACTCGCACGACCTCCCGCTCGACCTGCACCGCCAGCTCCGCGGTGTCACCGCCCAGCTCGGTCGCGGTCTCCCGCAACAGTTCCGAGCGGGGGTCCAGCCCTCGGTAGACGGCGTGGCCGAACCCCATCACCCGCTGCCCGGCGGCGAGCTGCGCCCGAGCCCACGGTGCGGCGTTCTCGACCGTGCCGATCTCGTCGAGCGCATCGAGGGCGCGGCTCGGCGCGCCGCCGTGCAACGGACCGGACAGCGCACCGATAGCCGCGACGACGCACGCCGTCAGGTCGGCGCCCGTCGAGGCGACCACCCGCGCGGTGAACGTCGAGGCGTTGAACCCGTGATCGACCGTCAGGCACAGATACCGGCCGAGCGCTCGCACGGCGCGTTCGTCCGGCACCACACCGGTGACCATCCACAGGTAGTTCCCGACGTACCCGAGCTCGGGGCGTGCCGCACGCGGCTCCTCTCCGCGCCCGACCGCGTACGCCGCCGCGACGAGCCACGGGACCGCGGCCGCCGTCCGCATCGCCGCCTGCTGCCGCGCCGCGTCGTCCAGGTCCCACAGCGGCTCGTCACCGGTGAGGACGCCGTACGCCGAGATGGCAGTCCGCAACGACGACAACGGTGCTCGAGTCGGTGCGGCCCGCAGCACCGCGGTGAGCTGGTCGGCGTACCGGTCGGTTGGGAGCACGTGCTCGGCGATCTCCTCGCGCCAGGCGCGGGTGGCCTCAGGGTCCGGCAGGTCGCCGCGGAGCAGCAGGTGCCAGACGTCCTCCACGGTCCGGTCGCGCGCGAGCCCGGTGGCGTCGTACTGCCGATAGTGGAAGAACCCCTCGGTGCCCCGGACGTCTCCGAGCGCCGTGTCGGCGACGACCACGCCGGCCAGTCCCGGAGGCGCGATCAGGGGGTGGGAGTCAGCTGTCTGTGTCATCGCGCCAGCATCTCCAGGGCGGGACGTCGCGCCAATGTTGATCGCGTCAATGTGACGCGGGAGTACAGGAGGGCCCGGCGTACGCTCGAACGATGCGCATCGAACAGCTCGGCTTCGCCCCCGATCTCGTCGATTACCAGGCCGCCTGGGACACCCAACGCGAGGTGCATGCCCGGGTCGTTGCCGGCGAGCAGGAGGACACGGTGCTGCTCCTGGAGCACGCGGCCGTCTACACCGCGGGCAAGCGGACCGAGCCGCACGAGCGGCCGTTCGACGGCACGCCCGTGATCGACGTGGACCGCGGCGGGAAGATCACCTGGCACGGCCCGGGACAGCTCGTCGGATATCCGATCGTGCGACTGCCGAACCCGATCGACGTCGTCGGCCACGTCCGCCGCCTCGAACAGCTGATGATCGACGTGTGCGCCGACCTCGGCCTGGCCGCGGGACGCGTCGAGGGTCGCAGCGGGGTGTGGTTCGCCGCGTCCGACGGCAAGCCCGAGCGCAAGGTCGGCGCGATCGGCATCCGGGTCAGCCGCGACGTGACCATGCACGGCTTCGCGCTCAACTGCGACTGCGACCTGTCGTGGTCCAACACGATCGTCCCGTGCGGGATCCCGGACGCCGGCGTCACCTCCCTCAGCCAGGAACTGGGCCGCGACGTCTCGGTGCACGAGGTGCTGCCGTTCGTGCAGAAGCGTCTGCCGGACATCCTGGGCTGAGGGACGCCGCGACGAGTGCCGTCCGCGCGTCGACGTCCGGAACGCTCGATTCGTTCATCGCCCGAGCCTAGGCACCGCGCCCCCGTGGCGAGCGTGGACCCGCTGGAAGGCAACGGCAATCGGTCCGCGGCTCCCGCGTACCCTGGAACAAAGCCTCTCCCGCGGCGGTTGCGCCAGGGGGTAGAGCTGGGCGTGATGCCCGACATCGAAGGCAAGGGAGCAGCGAGACCGTGACCGTGGCACCGGAGGGACGGCGCATGTTGCGCGTCGAGGCGCGCAACAGCGAGACCCCGATCGAGCGCAAACCGGAATGGATCCGTACGACGGCCAAGATGGGCCCCGCGTACACCTCGCTGCACAACCTGGTGAAGAACGAGGGCCTGCACACGGTCTGCCAGGAGGCGGGCTGCCCCAACATCTTCGAATGCTGGGAGGACCGCGAGGCGACCTTCCTCATCGGTGGCGAGCAGTGCACTCGGCGCTGTGACTTCTGCCAGATCGACACCGGCCGGCCGGCCGACCTGGACCGTGACGAGCCCCGCCGGGTCGCCGACTCCGTGCAGCAGATGGGTCTGCGCTACGCGACCATCACCGGTGTCGCGCGCGACGACCTCGAGGACGGCGGCGCATGGCTCTACGCCGAGACGATCCGCCAGGTGCACGAGCACAACCCGGGCACCGGAGTGGAGATCCTGATCCCCGACTTCAACGCCGTGCCCGAGCAGGTCGGAGCTGTGATCGAAGCGGCTCCCGAGGTCTTCGCGCACAACGTCGAGACGGTGCCGCGCATCTTCAAGCGCATCCGGCCGGCGTTCAAGTACGAGCGTTCGCTGTCGGTCATCACGATGGGCAAGGACGCCGGGCTGGTCACCAAGTCCAACCTCATCCTGGGGATGGGCGAGGAGGACCACGAGATCGAGCAGGCCCTGCGCGACCTGCACGAGGCCGGCACCGACCTGATCACCATCACCCAGTACCTGCGCCCCTCCCCCCGTCACCACCCGGTGGACCGGTGGGTCAAGCCGCAGGAGTTCGTGCACTGGTCGGAGGTCGCGGAGGACCTCGGCTTCAAGGGCGTCATGAGCGGGCCGCTGGTGCGCTCGTCGTACCGGGCCGGGCGGCTCTACGCCCAGGCGATGGAGCGTTCGGGGCGCGAGCTCCCGGCCAACCTCGCGCACCTGGCGGCTGCGGCGTCCTCACCCGCCCGTCAGGAGGCGGCGTCGCTCGTGGAGCGCGCCCTGCCGCACGTATCCTGACACCCATGTCGGCGACACCCACACCCGCGAAGAAGAGCCGGTTCTCCCGGAAGAAGAAGAACGAGGCCTCCGGAGCGACGCCGGCCGACGGGGGCGAGCCGGGGCGGGTCGCGCAGATCAAGACCCTCTACACGCTCGCGAGCAAGCAGAACCCGCGCATCCCGTTCTACCTGATCGGCGCGTTCCTGCTGGGGTTCGTCGTGCTGCTGGTGATCGGTATCGCCGTCCAGCACCCGATCTACCTCGGCATCCTCGGTGTCTTCCTCGGCGTGATCCTGGCGATGCTGCTCTTCGGGCGGCTGGCGCAGAAGGCGGCGTACGGACAGCTCGAGGGTCAGCCCGGTGCGACGAGCGCTGCGATGAGCGGGCTGCGCAAGGGCTGGTACTACGAGCAGGAGCCCGTGGCCGCCGACTCCGGTCGGGCGCGCAAGATGAGCGAGATGCAGAACGCTGCCATGGTGTTCCGCGCCGTCGGGCGGGCCGGCGTGGTGCTGGTCGGCGAAGGCCCGCGCGGTGGCGCGACGAAGCTGCTGGAGTCCGAGCGCAAGCGGGTCGCCCGGGTGTCGGGTCCGGAGGTGCCGGTGCACACATTGCGCGTCGGTGAGGGTGAGGACGCCGTCGCCGTGAGCAAGCTGACCGCGACGATGACCAAGCTGCCCAAGAAGCTGACCGACGCCGAGGTGCAGGCCGTGAACAAGCGGCTGCGGGCGCTGGGCGGCGTCAAGCCGCCGATCCCCAAGGGCATGGACCCGCGCTCGGCGCGGGCCGACCGCAAGTCGTTGCGCGGCCGCTGACGGAGCACGCAGCGTAGGTCGGAGGGCGAGCGCAGCGAGGCATCCGGCCGGAGCGGAGTGCGGAGGCAGCGGCCGCAGAAAGAACAGCCGCTGCCGCACAGAGTTCCTGTTGCACGGAAGCGGTCCTCTTGGGCCGAGCGGGCCATAACGAGCGCGCACGTCCCGCGTACCGGCGCGTTTGAGGCCGAACGGGCCCAAACGAACAGCTGAGCCCTTCCGAGCAGCTCGTTTCGGGCCGAGCGGGCCATAACGAGCGCCCACGTCCCGTGTACCGGCGCGTTTGAGGCCGAGCGGGCCCAAACGAACAGCTAAACCCTTTGGGCCAGCTCGTTTCGGGCCGAGTGGGCCCAAACGACGCTCGTACGCCGCACCTGCCGCCTAGCGCGTACGGACCAGGATGGTGCGTGCGAGTTTGTCGTGCAGCCCGCGCTGGTCGGTGTCGAAGATGAGCGCCGGGATGACGACGCAGAGCAGCACCGCGCGGATGATGGCCGCGACGGGTCCGGCGACCGCTCCGTCGAGGCGGGTGACGCGTACGCCGACGATCCAATGACCGATCGTCGAACCCGCGACACCGACGAGCAGGATGTTCTCCACGGCGAAGACCAGCAGGGGTGCGAAACCGGAGCTGCCGGACCCTCCCCAGCGGTAGCCGAGCAGGCCGGCGGCGATGACGCTGCACAGCGCCCAGTCGATCACCAGCGCGATGACGCGCGGGCTGAGTCGTGCCACCGACGTCACGCCCTCCTCGGCGCATCCGAAGCGCTTGCCCGGCCACCCCGCGTCGGCGGCGGGATCCGTGGGCGGGGAGGACTGGGGTGATACCACGGGGTCAGCGTAGTGACCGCGGTCCAGGTCGTGAGACCGGCATCCCACCGTGTAACACCCGCGAAACGCTTCAGTCATGGGCGGGTAATGGCGGTCCGCTAGGTTCGACGCACCGCGCGTGGGTCTGCCAGGTGACGGCGCGCGGCCCTTTTTCCACAGCCATGGAGGTTTCATGTTCAACACCAGCGATGAGGTCCTGAAGTTCATCAAGGACGAAGACGTCCAGTTCGTCGATGTGCGCTTCTGCGACCTCCCCGGTGTGATGCAGCATTTCAACGTGCCGGCCTCGACCATCAGCGAGGACTCGTTCACCGAGGGCGCGATGTTCGACGGTTCGTCGATCCGCGGGTTCCAGGCCATCCACGAGTCGGACATGAAGCTGATCCCCGACCCCAAGTCGGCGTTCGTGGACCCGTTCCGTAAGCACAAGACGCTGGTTATGAACTTCTCCATCGTCGACCCCTTCACGGACGAGCGGTACAGCCGCGACCCGCGCAACATCGCGGCGAAGGCCGAGGCCTACCTGAAGTCGACCGGGATCGCCGACACGGCGTACTTCGGCGCCGAGGCGGAGTTCTATATCTTCGACGACGTCCGTTTTGAGACCAAGCAGAACGCCGGCTACTACTTCATCGACTCCGTCGAGGGCGCCTGGAACACCGGTCGTGAGGAAGAGGGCGGCAACCAGGGTTACAAGCCGCGCTACAAGGGCGGGTACTTCCCGGTGCCGCCGGTCGACCACTTCGCCGACCTGCGCGACGACATCGTGGTGGGCCTGGAGAGCGTGGACCTGAAGGTCGAGCGCGCGCACCACGAGGTGGGCACCGCCGGCCAGCAGGAGATCAACTATCAGTTCTCGACGCTGCTCGGCGCCGGCGACGACATGATGAAGTTCAAGTACATCGTGAAGAACACGGCGTTCGCGGCGGGCAAGACCGTCACGTTCATGCCGAAGCCGCTCTTCGGTGACAACGGGTCGGGCATGCACACCCACCAGTCGCTCTGGAAGGACGGCGAGGCGCTGTTCTTCGACGAGAACGGGTACGGCGGCCTCTCGGACATTGCTCGCTGGTACGTCGGCGGGTTGCTGAAGCACGCGCCGTCGCTGCTGGCGTTCACGAACCCGACGATGAACTCCTATCACCGTCTGGTGCCGGGCTACGAGGCGCCGGTGAACCTCGTCTACTCCGCACGCAACCGCTCGGCGTGTATCCGCATCCCGATCGCGGGCACGTCGCCGAAGGCCAAGCGCATCGAGTTCCGGATCCCCGACCCGTCGGCGAACCCCTACCTCTGCTTCGCGGCGCAGCTGATGGCCGGCCTGGACGGCATCAAGAACCGCATTGAGCCGCCGGAGCCGGTCGACAAGGACCTCTACGAGCTGCCCCCGGAGGAGCTGGAGAACATCGGCCAGGTGCCGGGGTCGCTGCCGGACGTGCTCGACGCGCTCGAGGCCGACCACGACTACCTCACCGAGGGCGGTGTCTTCACCGAGGACCTGGTCGAGACGTGGATCGACTACAAGCGCACCAACGAGGTGGACCCGCTCCGCTTCCGTCCGCACCCGCACGAGTTTGAGATGTACTACGACATCTGAGTAGTCGTGCAGGGATAGGTGGGACCGGAGCGCAGCGAAGGTTCCGCCTTTCCCGGAGCGACGGATCAGATGTCGTAGAAAGAACAGCCATCTGATCGAGCACGAACCACTAGAGCTGTTTCTGGACGCTACAGAACGGCGGTCGACCTGAGCATCTCTCAGGTCGACTGCCGTTTGTCGTGGGAGGCACGAGAACACCTGCTGATCTCGATTCGCATAGGCGCTGTGAGCCACCGGGCCTGCGTGGCGCGGATACGCCGGCACGTCAATTGTGTCGTGTCGACCAACAAGTCCGCGCGAGCAGCCGCCACCGCACCCATGGCTGCTCGCGCGGGCTCTCGGGTCGGATTGGAACTGTCATTCCGGACAATGGGCCAGACGAAGCCAGGTGAGAATTTGAAATGGCAGCGCCGAGCTCACCGAGCAAGAAGCGCCTGAGTACGGCCTGTGCCGTCCATCCACGCCAGCACATCGAAAATACGGAGCGGACTGATGTACTCCGGCAACCCGGCCGACGCTCGGAGTTGAACGAGCTGCTGTTGCTGCGCGCCATCGTCAGCTCGGAGTGCATTCCAGAGCGGCACCCACTGCATGCCGGAATTGTTGAAGACGTGCGTCCTGATGACTGAGTCGTAAACAGGAATTAAACGTGGCCGCTTGCGGGCAAGGATCTTGCTCACAGTCGTCGGGCCCATGCCGGGTAGATCCATCAGTGCCCGCCACAGAGGCCAGCCTGGAAACACTCCCTCCTCGATCGACGGTTCGTCCACGAGGTCACGATCGGGCCCGACTGCCCCCAACAAGGTGGCGAACTCGTTGCGGCGAGTCTCCAAGATCGATATCGCCGCCTGGCCGGGAACGTCGACTGAAAGAAGCGAGACGGCGACAATGTCATCAGCAGTGAAAATGTTCTCGCTCGCTGTTCGCGTGCCCGATGGGTCCCACCCATCGAATGCCCCGCCGCTATACAGAAGGTTGCCCGATGCGCCTCGGTGGGTGAAGTACTCCTTCAACACGGCGACCGCCTGATCCTGCGCACCTGGTTGCAGCGAAGGGGTAAGGGTCAGTCCGTCGTAAGTAGTCATATCGCGCAGCATCTCGCATATCAGCCGGAGATGCGCTGGTCGCGGAAAAAGCGTCTCGATTCGAGACCGAGCGTGCCTGGTCAGGAGTGGCCGAATCCACCAAGGACGCCTTCTGTGACCCACAGAACGGTTGCATCCACAGGTACAGGACGACATGAAACCAGCTTGATCCGGCAGCGAGGGTCGCACAGTCCAGCGCGAGCGGCGGGGGCACACGACTCCATGATGAGGTGGCGCAATCAAGCATCAGTGGCGATCGACCAAGAGTCCAGGCGCATCTTCGGTTTACCGTCCTGCCCGAAATGGACCTCTACGAGGAGGTCGCACAACGCGCCTTCGATCAGACCTTCCCGCGCCAAGCCGGCATACGTTCTGGAGAAAACGAGAACTGTCCCTGAGACACCGTTGTCGTGAATTTTCAGCGCAGCCCAAAGGTCGCCAAGAATGTTTCTCTTGAGCTGCAGGTGCCGGACCGTGGCGCGCACCATCACGGTGCTCCTGTCGGTCAGGCTGGAGATGTCGGCAAGGCTGGCGCGCTGAACCATGACACGCACGCTAAGCGGGACCGGTGACAGCCCGTCGAAGTATCTGCAGCCGGGCAACGGAGAACAACCGTCTGATCGGTCACGACAGCTAGAACAGCTCTCTCAGCTCCTGAGACGGCGGTCGACGAGAAGATGTCTCAGGTCAACCGCCGCCTGTGGTTGGAGGCGTAGATCCTCTGATGCCACCAGTCGGCGGCTGCGTGGCGCGGGTCAGCGCGCGTTGTAGACGTCGAGGCCGAATCGGTTCAGGCCCGGCGTCTGCGCGTACCCGAGCCGTGGGAGCCCGAAGACGTCCTCGATCGACGCCAGCAGCGAGTAGTGGTTGTACGAGGTGGTGCTCCACGTGTTCGGCTTCGTGTAGGGCGAGATCACGAGGGCGCCGATCTTTCCCCCACCGAGCCCGACGATGCCGGGCAGCGGTGAGTTCGGGCCGGGCCCCTCGCCGCAGCAGGCCGAGGCATCGGCCTGAGGGCTGTCGGACTCATCCGCGGTGATGGCGAGGATGCCGTCGCTCTTGAAGGCGGGTGAGGCAAGGATCTTGGGGACCCACACCTTCATCCAGGCGTCGACGCTCGTCAGTCCGCCCGGCTGCCCGTCAACGCACGGCGTGTCATGGCCGTCGTGACACAGGTTCGGCGTGATGTAGGTGAAGTTGCGGGTGGTCGTCGTGCTCGTGAGGTCGGTGCTGAGCTGAGACAGGTCCACCACATGAGAAGCGCAGTCGGGCGAGTTGGTGATCGACTTGAAGTACATGAACGGGTTGTGTCGCACCGCGTACTGGTCGCCCGGCTTGGCCTTCTGCGTCGTGTCCACGCTGTTGGCGGCGGGATGACGACAGGCGGTGCCCATGTCCTCCATGTAGCCGCGCCAGGTCAGCCCCTTGCTCTTCAGCTGATCGGTGAGGTTGGGGACGCTGGCCGGGAAGACGCACCCCGAGCCCACCGCCTGGCCGGGCGAAGCCGTGCCGGTCCCGACGAAGTCGGAGTAGGTCTGACAGTCGCTCTGCATCTGGCTGTTTGGGCCCTGGCCCGAGATCTGCGCGACGTAGTTGGGCTGAGAGTTGTGCGCCGTGCCGTAGTACGTGTTGAGCAACACTCCCTTGGACCGCAACGTCTTCGAGAGGTACGGCGCCGCCGAGCTGGGGCCCCACGTGGCGTCGTACCCCTTGTTCTCGATGTTGATGACGAAGACGTGCTTGGCCGGCGGAAGGTACGCGGACGAAGGCGCTGTCACCGCGCGGGCGCCACCGGAGAGCCAGGGCTGGGCGGCCGCGACGCCGAGGGCGAAACAGGCGGCGACGATCACCAGGGCGAGGCGAACGATCCGTTGACGACTCATCACGGGAGACTCCATCCGTCGGCGAGGGCTTTGGTGCGCAGGTCCGGCCATTCGGCCTGTTCCGGCCCCGACAGCGCGGCGGGTGCGCAAGCGGCCGCGACGAACGGCGGTTGCGCGAACGCGGGGGCAGAGAGGTTGGGAGGTGTGCCGAAGTCGAGGACCTCGGCGATGTTGCGGGCAGCGGAGTCGCGCGGCGTGAGGGCGGGCAGCCCCCACCTCCACTCGATCGCCTTGAGGACCGAGGTGTGGTCGTAGGTGCCGTGAGCGACGAACTTGCGCCGTGCTTGGGGCGAGACGACGAGCGCCGGCACCCTGAACCCGCGCAACGCGGTCTGCGGGCTCACGTCGGGGGCCGTTGCGGGCGCGACGTGGTCGTAGAAGCCGCCCCACTCGTCGAAGTTGACGACCAGCAACGTGCGCGCCCAGTTCGGGCTCGTCGTGACGGCGCGGTACACCTGGTTGAGGAACTGCTCCCCGGCGCGGATGTCGGCGTGCGGGTGGTCGTCGGAGGACGTACCGGAGGCCTCGTCCTCGAACCGCGGGTCGATGAAGCTGACCTGCGGCAGGGTCCCTGCGGCCGCGTCGGTGAGGAACGTGGAGAACGGCCGGGAGATCGACAGGTACTTCGTGCCCCACAACGCCAGGAACGGGATGTCGGAGAAGTAGTAGCGACCGGTGAGCTTGGCTGCGGCCAGCCGGTCCCAGATGGTCGGCATGGTCGCGGTCACGGTCGAGTTGTGCAGGCGGTCGGTCTGGGCCGCGTGCATGTAGAAGCGGTTGGGGTACGTCTCGGCCATCACGGCCGAGAAGTAGCGGTCGCAGACGGTCCAGCGCGGGCCGGCCTGACCGAGGAACGCCAGGTCCGGCTGCTGGTAGTAGCCGATGGGCAGCAGGTCGTCCTCGCCGGCGCGAAGCCAGCCGTCCACCCGCCCGTCGTCGAACTGGATGCGCCCACCCTCGTACGAGTGGTCGGGATCCGCGTGGCCGCAGCTCGCGAACTGCTTGAGGTGGTACGTGCTACGGGGAACGCCGTACCGGTCGGTGTAGGTGAGTCCGGCCTGCTTGCCGTCGGCGCCGGGGAGCCATCCCATGAAGTGGTCGAAGGATCGGTTCTCCATCATCACCACCACGATGTGGTCGATGCCCGAGGCGTTCGGCGCGGGAAGCGTCGCCGAGGTCGCCGCAGCGGCGGGGAGATGTGAGCCGAGCGCGTCGGTCGCGAATGCCGTCCCTCCGACGGCGGCCGCAGCGCCGAGGAACTGTCGCCGCGAGAAGGTCATGTCTGCCGTACCGAAGTCATGCCGAGGACGCTAGGTCCGGCAGAACGGAACGGCCAAGCCGTTGGTTGAACGTTCATCTTGGGTTCACCGCTGCCGGGACGACGTGTCCTAGCGCCTCGGCGGCGGTCGTGGCGCGCCGAGCACGAGAGGTGGTACCGCCAGTCCTGGGGTCGCGCGCTCTCTGGTTGAGGCCTGATCGAGCGCGCACGCTGGTGGACACGACGATCACGACACACCAACAGGAGACAGCGATGCCCACCATCGAGACTCGACTCGCCCGACTGCTCGACGAGGCGGCGATCCGCGACCTGATCGCCAGATTCGCCGACTGCGCGATTCGCGAGGACTACGACACCTTCGCCACCCTGTGGGCCCCTGACGCCAGGTGGACCATCGGCAAGCCCACCGACATCGCCGCCTCGGGGACCGACGACATCGTCGCGATGCTCCGCCACCTGTGGCAGGGCAACGACTACTTCACCCACTTCGCGATCCCCGGGACCGTCGACCTGGACGGGGACACCGCCACCACACGCACCGTCTGCCACGAGGCGGCCAGCGGGCCGGATGGCCGCTTCTACCGCAACAACGGGGTGTGGTCGGACCGGTTCCAGCGCACGAGCGACGGATGGGTCTTCGCCAGCCGCCAGTACACCTACCTGTGGGTCGACTTCTCCGAGTTCAGCGGCGACGCCTTCGCCGGTGCCGGTCGAACTCTCTGACCCCTTCAGCAGGACGTCGCGAGCCGCGATGACAGTCCTCAGGTCATCCGCCGGCGTCGATGATCACCAGCGGTCGACGTGCAGCACGTCGTCGACGGGTTCGCGTGGCGCCGGTTGGAAGCTCGTCCCCGTGTAGTACGCGATCGGCGTCAGCATCGCCTGGTGCACGCCGTCGGGAAGCCCGAGGATGTCCGCGACCTCCCGCTCGTAGTCCAGGTGCAAGGTCGTCCAGGCGGTACCCAACCCGTGCGCCCGAGCGGCCAGCATGAAACTCCAGGCGGCGGGCAGCACCGAGCCCCAGATGTCGGCCTGGTTGCCCTCCGGCAGCGGCCCGCCGGTGTCGATGCACGGGATGAGCATCGCGGGGACGTCGCGCAGCACCTCACCCAGATGGAGGACGCTGTCGCCGACCCGATGCTGGACCCTCGAGCGTTCGGTGTCGTCCTCGGCGAGGTTCCCGGCGAATCCTGCGGAAGCGGCGTACTGCTGCACGGCCCGCCGGTACAGGTCCCCGATCGCCGACTTCTGAGCGGGGTCCGTGACGACGACCCAGTGCCAGTGCTGACGGTTCGAGCCGGACGGGCCCTGCAGCGCGATGGTCAGGCACTGCTTGATCAGATCGAGCGGTACCGGCCGGGTCAGATCGAGCCGTTTGCGTACGGCGCGGGTCGTCGTCAGCAGCTCGAGCGGATCCAGCGGCGACCGCGGAAAGTCACTCATCGCGTCCTCGCACAACAGGTCGTTGCGGTGTTCAGATCTTCCGTCATGCGCACATCCTCCCCGGTGTCCGGACCCACGGCGATAGGGCGACGACGTCGGGGGCTCAGGTGCGCGCACCACGCACACCGTCGAGGCGCACCTGCTACCTGCGAACGGTGGCGCTGGCCGCGTTCCAGATCGACGAGGTGCCGTTGAGGACGACGCGGTAGTCGCGCGCTGCCGAGGACGCGTACCGGTACTGGTACGCGCCCGAGGAGTTGGTGGACACGTACTTCAGCGACTTCCACGCCGTCGTTCCGGGTGCCCGGTATTGGATCGTGCCGGCCGCAGAGGTGAACGGGATGTTCTTGTCACCGCTGACCCAGTAGCGCACCGCTCGAACGTTCAGCGTCACCGCGGATCCGGACCGCGTCGCCGTCAGGCCGGCCCAGGATCCGAGCCGCACCTCACTCACCGGAGCGTTCTGCGACAGCATGTTGGAGTAACTGTCGTAGGCATCGCTCGGTCGCCAAGTCATCCGGCCCATCGGCTCGAACGTGTAGTAGTCCCAGGTGTCCGTCGCCGTGCCATCGAAGAAGGCGGTGTCCTGGCTCCCCTGGGTCGGGTGGATCAGGTCCCAGGCGCCCCAGCCGCTGCCGATGGTGCACGCCCCGGACGCCCGCAACGGCACCCCCGTGTAGGAATGCCACACCGACACCCGAGCTGGTGCGGAGAGGGTGCAGCTCTGAGCCGCGCTGGCGGTCGGAGCCCCCGCCATCAGTCCCGCTGAGACAGCCATACCCGTCAAAGCAACCGCACATGACGTAACGAATCGACGCATTGTTTATTCTCCGTGTCCCCTGAGTCGTCGGTGACGCCGACGACCTGATTCCCCGCGCCGACAGGCCCTGCTGTCCGCGTCGAGCGAACTATATGGGTGGTAAAGAACGCCGTCAAGACTCGTGGGGCCATCAGCGCCGGCGCCCGGTCGCCGTCCAAAAAGACTGTGCAAGAACTGGTGACGTGCTGGACACTTGGCGGGTCGCCGTACCTGCCGCCACCTCGTGATTCGCCGCGCCGTCACCCGGAGATCTCATGGACGTCCTCGCTCGTTGGGTCATTCACCACCGACTGATCGTCGGCCTCTTCTGGCTGGTGGCATTCATCGGAGGCGCGGCCGCCGCCGGGGTGGTCCCCGGCCGCCTGACCACCGATTTCTCCCTGCCCGGCCAACCCGGCGACACCGCCGAGAAGGCACTGATCAAGCAGTACGGCGTGAGCAGTTTCGACACGACGGTCCTCACCG
This sequence comes from Allobranchiibius sp. CTAmp26, assembly GCF_017565405.1. Classification (GTDB taxonomy): domain Bacteria; phylum Actinomycetota; class Actinomycetes; order Actinomycetales; family Dermatophilaceae; genus Allobranchiibius. The sequence goes on along the minus strand of NZ_JAGEKR010000012.1, from coordinate 183,537 downwards.
TCACCGTGCCCCAGGGCCAGACCGTGCAGCAGCAGTCCGCGAAGATCGCGCAGATCTTCCAGGCCGCGACGCGGGTGCCGACGATCCCCCGAGCCCGCGTCGTGGACTTCGCGACCACCGGCGATCAGAAGTTCGTCGTCAACGGCGGCCGGACCACGTACGCGCTCGTGCAGGCCACTCCCCCGACCAGTTTCGCGGTCAGCTCCGGCGCGGAGTTCGGCAAGGCGTTGAACGTGGCAGCCAAGCGCGCCGGCTTCGAGTCGGGCACCACGTCGTACCAGTTGCTGTCCGCCGGCACCGACCAGAGCGGCGGTCCCAGCGTCCTGGTCGAGACGCTCCTGGGCGCGCTCGGTGCCCTCGCGGTGCTGCTCTTCGTGTTCGCGTCGTTCCTCGCGCTGATGCCGTTGATCATCGCGGCCGTGTCCATCCTGACGACGTTCCTGCTGGTCCTGGTGCTCACGACGTTCAGTGACGTGAGCTTCGTCGTCGAGTTCCTGATCTCGCTGGTCGGCCTCGGCATCGCCATCGACTACTCCCTGCTGCTGGTGTCGCGATGGCGCGAGGAACGCGCCCACGGGCAGTCCAACGACGAGGCGATCGTCACCGCGGTGCGCACCGCGGGCCATGCCGTGCTGGCCTCGGGAGCGACCGTGGCGATCAGCCTGGTCGCGCTGGTCGTCGTCCCTGTGCCGTTCCTGCGCTCGATGGGTTTCGGCGGCATGCTCATCCCCCTCGTCAGCGTGGCCGTCGTGTTGACGCTGCTGCCGGCGATGCTGTCCAAGATCGGCCCACGGGTGGATTGGCCGCGGGTGCGGCACGAGGGTCGGGCCTCGCGCGGGTGGACCGCCTGGGCGCGGCTGATCGTGAAACGACGGGTCATCGCGGTGGGGGTCGGCGTCGTGGTGCTGGCGTTGCTCATCGCGCCGGTCTTCGGCCTCAAGATCGGCCAGTCCAACATCGCGTCGCTCGGCAAGACCGGTCCGGCGGTGCAGACGCTGGGCAGCCTGCGCGCGCAGGGCGTCGGAGGCGGCGTACTCACCCCGATCACCGTCCTGGTGCCCGCCGATCAGCAGGACAAGGCGATCGCCGCCGCGGGGAAGGTCGACGGGGTCCAGTTCGCCACGGGCAACAAGTCCGCCGGTGCGCCGATGGCGGTCGTGGACGTGCTGCCCACGAAGGAGACCGTGGACAGTTCCGGAGTCCAGGTCGTGCACCGGGTCCGCACCGCCGTGGACGGCGCGGTCGACGGCGACGTCCTCATCGCGGGGCAGGGCGCGGTCGTCGACGACTACTTCAACGCCGTCTACGACAAGTTCCCCTACGTGCTCGGGCTGATCGCGCTGGTCACGTTCGTGCTGCTGATGCGCCAGTTCCGCTCGGTGCTGCTGCCGATCAAGGCCGTGGTGATGAACCTGGTCTCCCTGTCGGCCGTCTTCGGCGCCGTCACCTTCTTCTGGCAGGAGGGGCACGGCTCCGGCACCGTCTTCGACATCGCGGGCACCGGCGCGATCACGTTCTGGCTGCCGATCATCATCTTCGCGTTCCTCTTCGGCCTGTCGATGGACTACGAGGTGTTCATCCTGGCCCGCATGCGGGAGGAGTACGACGCCACCGGCAGCACGGCCGCCGCCGTGACGGTCGGCCTCGGGCGCACCGGGCGCCTGGTCACCTCGGCCGCGCTGATCCTGTTCTTCGCGTTCGCCGCGCTCGCGTCGTCACCCGGCACGGACATCAAGGTGCTCGGTACGGCGCTCGGCGTCGGCATCCTCATCGACGCGACCATCGTGCGCGCACTACTGGTGCCCGCCCTGGTCAGCCTGTTCGGCAAGTACAACTGGTGGCTGCCGGACGGCCTCGCCAAGGTCTTGTTCGTCCAACCCTCACCGCTACGCGACGAGACGCACGCCGGCCCGCGCGAGTACGACGAGACCGGCCGGCTGATCGGCTCAACCCGCTGACAGGTGCGCCCGGCGCCCTCGACCGTCACCGACGTACGTCGGCGACGTACGTCGGCGACGTACGTCGACTCGGCCGAGCCGCTCATCCGGCGGCTGCACTCCCGGAGTAGTTTGCGAGGCGTGACCGTAATGATCGACCCGCCGACCTGGCCGGCGCACGGACGGTTGTGGTCGCACCTGGTGAGCGACACGTCGTACGACGAATTGCGCGAGTTCGCGCTCGCCGCAGGGCTCCCCGAGCGGCTCTACGACGGCGACCACTACGACGTGCCGCAGGAGCGCTATGAGGCGGTCGTCGCCGCCGGCGCGCAGGAGGTCGCCGGACGTGAACTCATCCGGCGGTTGCTCGACAGCGGGCTGCGCAAGCACCAACGTGAGCGGTAGCTCAGCTTCAGACATGCACAGCGGGTCGGATGTGCCCCGGTGCGCCTGACCGAACCCGTCACCCGGCGGCGGCGCGCTCGATCTCGGCGATGTCGATCTTGCGCATCGTGAACATCGCCTGCATCGCCCGGCCGGCGCGGTCCTTGTCCGGGTCGGAGACCAGCTCCGTCAGCCGGGTCGGCACGACCTGCCATGAGACGCCGAAGCGGTCCTTGCACCACCCGCACTGACTCTCCTCACCGCCGTCCGCGGTGAGCGCCTTCCAGTAGCGATCGGTCTCTGCCTGATCGGCGCACGGGATCTGGAAGGAGATGGCCTCGGTGAAGGGGAATCCCGGCCCGCCGTTCAGACCGACGAAACGCTGCGCGCCGATGCTGAAGCTCACCGTCATGACCTCCCCGGCCGTGCCGGCGCCCGCGTCGTCCGCCGCCTGGGGGTATTCGTCCTGACCCTCGATGCGCACATCGGGGAACACACCGGCGTAGAACTCGGCGGCCTCCGAGGCGTTGCCCGGGAACCAGAGACAGGTGGTCAGTTCAGTGCTCATGAGGGTCTCTCCCGGTTCGTCACGGACGGGCGGTAGAGATGAGCCGCGCCATCCAGTCGTAATGTGTACGGCGTGCACTTGCTGATGTTCACACCGTACACATGCCGGAACGGGGCGACAAGATGACTGACGGCACCCCGGGGACGGCGTCCTCCGCCCAGGACCGCTACCACCACGGTGACCTGGCAACCGCACTGGTGACGGCGGGCCTCGCACTCGTCCGCGCGGGCGGCCCGGAGGCACTGAGTCTGCGCGAGGCCACCCGCGTCGCGGGCGTGAGCCCCAGCGCCGCGTACCGGCACTTCACCGACCGCGCCGCGCTGGTATCCGCTGTGGCCGACCGGGCGTTGTCTCAGGCCGGCCTGGCCATGCAGGCTCGGATGGACGACGACGGCGCCGACGCCGATCCCGCTCGCCGTGCACGCGGGCACCTGCGCGCGGTGGGCCTGGGGTACATCGACTTCGCACTGGCCGAGCCGGGACTGTTCCAACTGGCCTTCCAGACACCGGCACCATCCGGCGCGCACGACTATGCCGCGCCCAGCGACCAGGTTCGGCACCCGCTGGTGCTGCTCATCTCCGCCCTAGACGAGCTGGTCGAGGTCGGAGTGCTGCCCGCCGCACACCGATCGAACGCCGAATGGGCCTGCTGGTCGGCCGTGCACGGACTCTCCGACCTGGCGACCCGCGGACCCTTGCACGCGCAGGACCGCGCGACGGTGGCGAAGTTGGCCGAGTACGTCGTGGACGCTGCCATCGCCGGGGTGGTGGGCGCCGATCCTGCGGCGACCTCGACCACGGGTCGTCGCCCCGGGGCGGGTGCGAAGGGGCCCACGGGCTGACCCCTACCCTGGTGCGGTGCAGTACGAACCCCTCACCATCCGCGCTGCACGCATCGTCCCCGTCGGTCGTCCCGCACCGTCCGGACCCATCGATCTGCGCATCCGCGACGGTCATGTCTCCGAGATCGGGCCAGCGTTGGCCGACGACGGTTCTCGCGAGATCGATGTCGCCGGCCGGTGGCTGATACCGGGCCTGTGGGATCACCACGTCCACATGACCCAGTGGGCGCACACCCTGTCGCGGCTCGACGTGAGCGGAAGCAGCAGTCCCGGTGACGTTCTGCGGATCGTCCGGTCGCACGACCGGGCGAGCACGGACCGTCACAGCACGATCGTCGGCTTCGGTTACCGCTCGGCGGGCTGGGCGAGTGCCCCCACCGTGCGCGATCTGGACGAAGCAGTCCCGGACCGGCCGGTCGTGCTGATCTCCGGCGACGCGCACAACGGCTGGCTGAACTCCACGGCGCTGCGACTGCTCGACCTGCCGCTGCGCGACACCCCGATCAGCGAGAACGCGTGGTTCGACGTCTTCCCGCTGCTCGCGGCCCTCCCGGGCGCCGAACCGGACCCCGTGCACGCCTACCGCACGGTGCTGCAGGACGCAGCCGGTAAGGGCGTCGTCGGCATCACCGACATGGAGTTCGAGAGCTCGGTCGCGACGTGGGGCCGGATGGTGCCGCTCGGGTTGGACACCCTGCGGGTCCGTGCGTCGACGTACCTCTACGGCCTCGAGGCGACCATCGCCGCAGGACTACGCACCGGCGACCCGCTGCCCGGCGGCGGTGCGGTCGCCACGATGGGGCCGCTGAAGATCATCGCCGACGGGTCGCTCGGCACTATGACTGCTCTGTGCTGCGCACCGTACGCGGGACACGACACCCGAGGGACCTGCAACGTCTCGCCCGAGGAACTCCTCGAGGCGTTGCGCTCGGCACGCGCGCACGGCCTCGACGCGGCCGTGCACGCGATCGGGGACGCGGCCGCGACGATGGTCCTGGATGCGTTCCGGGACAGCGGGATCCGAGGATCCATCGAGCATGCTCAGCTCCTGGACCCCGCAGACATCACGCGAATGGCGACGCTAGGGGTCCGCGCGTCGGTGCAACCGGCGCAGCTCTACGACGACCGCGACCTGTCCGAGCAGCTGTGGCCCGGGTGCGCCGACCGCTCGTTCATGCTGCGGTCGATGGTGGACGCCGGAGTCCAACTCGCGCTCGGGTCGGACGCCCCCGTCGCGCCGCTGGACCCGTGGTTGGCGATGGCTGCTGCGGTGCACCGCAGTGCCGACAGTCGCGGGCCGTGGGGAGCGGCGCAGGCCATCACGCCCGCTGAAGCGCTCTGCGCGAGCACCGACGGACAGCAGACGCCCACCGTCGGGTCGCGGGCAGACCTGGTGCTCCTCGACGCCGATCCCCTTGCCGTCGCTCATGATTCCGCAACGGCAGCACACACGTTGAGAACGATGGGGGTCGCCGCCACGCTCGTGGGCGGCCGGGTCGTGCACGACGCGCTCTGAGGCGTCGCCACCCGACGATGACGCGGGCAAGGCCGAGGGACACAGGTCAGCCTGTGTCCCTCGGCCTTGGCTGCGCCGCGGTCGCGTCGTGCAGCGCGGTCAGTGCAGGTCGGTCGCGCCCAGCTGATCCAGCAGGAAGGCCAACTCGAAGGCGATGTCGCGCCACGCGTCGTACCGACCGCTCACGCCGCCGTGTCCCGCGACCATCTCGCACTTCAGCAGCACCGGCCGATCGTCCGGATCCGAGGTCACCGTCGCCCGCAACTGCTGCACCCACTTGGCCGGTTCGACGTAGAAGACCCGGGTGTCGTTGAGGCTGGTCGTCGCCAGGATCGCGGGGTACGCGGTCGGGGCGACGTTCTCGTACGGGGTGTAGCTCTTCATGTACGCGTAGATCGCCGGGTCGTGCAGCGGGTCGCCCCACTCCTGCCACTCCCCCACGGTGAGCGGCAGCAACGGATCGAGCATCGTGGTGAGGGCATCGACGAAGGGCACCGCGGCGTGCACGGCCCGGTAGAGCTCGGGCGCCAGGTTGACGACGGCGCCCATGAGCAGGCCTCCTGCCGAACCACCCTCTGCGGCAAGGCGATCCGGCGACACCCATCCAGCGTCGACCAGTGCGCGAGAACACGCCACGAAGTCGGTGAAGGTGTTGCGCTTGGCCAGCATCTTGCCTTCGTCCCACCACCGGCGACCGAGCTCGCCGCCGCCGCGCACGTGCGCCACGGCGAAGACGACACCCCGGTCGAGCAGGGAGAGACGACTCGCGGAGAACCGCGGGTCGGACGGGATCTCGTAGGAGCCGTACCCGTAGACGAGCCCGGGGTTGCTCCCATCGGCAACGACGTCATGGCGACGGATCAGCGAGATCGGCACCTGGGTGCCATCGTCGCCGCGGGCCCAGAGCCGCTCTTCGAGGTAGTCGGCCGACCGGTACCCCGGCACCTCCTGCTGCTTCAGCAGCTGGACGTCACCGGAGACCGGGTCGAACTGCAGCACGCTCGGCGGCAGCAGGTAGGAACCCATCGACAGGCGCAGCGTCGACTCGTCGTACTCGGCGTTGGCACCGAGGCGTACGACGGCCAACGGGCTCTCCGTCGGCACGTGCACCGCCTCCCCGAGGCCGGTGCCGACCTTGGGCAAGACCCGCACGGTGGGCAGGCCGCCCGAGCGCAGCGACACCGCCACGAAGCCCGCGAACGCGTCCACTCCCTCGAGCCGCTCGCCGTCCTGCAGTGCGAGCACCGTGGTCCAGTGCTCCCGACCGGGTGTCGCCACCGGCGCCTGCGCCAGATCGAAGTCGGGTCGAACGAGGTTGTGCGCGATGAAGATCCGGTCACCGTCGACCTCGACGGAGTACTCCACGCCGGCCGCGCGGGGCTCGACCATGACCAGGTCGGCATCGGGTCGGGACAGGTCTCCCAGCAGCACCTCGCTGCTGGTGCGCGACGCCGCCTCCACGATCATCCACCGGTCGTCGCGCGACACCTCGAAACCGATCCCGAACTCCGGGTCGGCCTCTTCGCGGACCAGCACGTCCTGCGCGGGGTCGCCGCCGACCACGTGGCGCCAGATCTGGTGGGGCCGCCAGGCGTCGTCGTGCCGGATGTAGAAGACCGTGCCCGCGTCGAGGGACCACGCGAGCCCGTAGTGCGCGTCCTGCACGCTCTGGTCGAGGACCATGCCGGTGGCGAGGTCGCGCACCTGCAGGTCGTAGCGCTCGTCGCCGCTGACGTCGACCAGCAGGGCGAGCAGCCGACCGTCCGGGCTGATCTCCAGACCGCCCAGCTCGAAGAACTCGTGGGCACCGGCTTCGTGGTTCTCGTCCAGCAGCACGACCTCACCGTCGACCGGCTCGCCCGGGGCAGGCACCGGACGGGGTGCGCCCCCGACGTACGGCGCGCGGCAGTGCACGGCGTACTGCGCACCCTGCGCCGTGCGCGAGTAGTACCACCACTCGCCCTTGCGCACGGGCACGTCGACATCGGTCTCGACGACGTGGCCCTTGATCTCCTCGAAGATGATCCCGACGAGGGGCTGCAGGTGCGCGGTGCGTGCCTGGGTGTAGGCGTTCTCCGCCTCCAGGTGGGCGATCACCTCGCGGGACTCCTTGTCGCGCAACCACTCCCACTGGTCCTCGAAACGGTCGCCGTGGTGCTCGCGCACCGTCGCCGTACGCCGTGCGACCGGAGCTGCGACCTCGTGAAGTGCCATCTCAGGCACCCACCAGGCAGGACGGGCCGAGCAACGCCTTGAGGTCGCCGAACAGGGCGGGTGATGCGGTGACGCGCAAGGAGTCCTCCAGCTTGACGGTGACGGATCGACCGGGTTGGTGCAGTTTCAGGTGCACCTCTGTGGCACCGGGGTGCTCGACGAGCACGGTGCGCAGTTTGTGCGCCAGACCGGTGTTGGCGCGGGCGAGCGGCATGCTCAGCACGACCGGGCCGCGCACGTCGCCCTTCAACTCCGGGAGGGTGAGCTCGGAGGCCATCAACTGCGGACCGTCGTCGCGCATCTGGAAACGCCCCTTGATGACGCACACGACATCGGGGTTGAGCATGGTGGAGACGGTCATGTAGGTCTTCGCGAAGAACATCACCTCGACCGCGCCCTCGAGGTCCTCGACCGTCGCGATCGCCCACAGCTCTCCGCGTTTGTTGCGTTTCAGCTGCATCCCGGTGATCAGCCCGGCGATGGTCAGCTGCGAGCCGTCCTTGGGCGCGTCCTCGCCGTGCAGCCGGGCGATCGACATGTCGGCGTGCTGGGACAGGATGTGCTCGATCCCGAAGAGCGGGTGATCAGAGACGTAGAGCCCGAGCATGTCCCGCTCGAACGCCAGCAGGGTGGGCTTGTCCCACTCGATCTCAGGGATGGCGGGCAACGCCGCCAGCTCGATCGCGGCCTCGTCGCCGAATCCACCGAAGAGGGAGTCCTGGCCGCGCTCCTCGAAGCGCTTCTCCTCCGCGACGGCGTCGACATAGGCCTCGTGGATATGCACCAGGCCCTGTCGCGGATGTTGCAGGTCGTCGAAGGCCCCTGCCTTGACGAGGGATTCGATAGTGCGCTTGTTGCAGACCACCGCCGGCACCTTGCGCAGGAAGTCCTCGAACGAGGCGAACCGCCCCTTCTCCGCGCGCGCCTTGACGATGGCCTCCACGACGTTGCCACCGACGTTGCGGACGGCCGCGAGGCCGAAGCGGATGTCGGTGCCGACGGCGGTGAAGTCCGCCACCGACTCGTTCACGTCCGGAGGCAGCACCTTGATGCCGAGCTTGCGGGTGTCGGCCAGGTAGGTGGCCATCTTGGTCTTGTCACCCTCGACGCTGGTCAGCAGCGCGGCGGCGTACTCGGCCGGGTAGTTGGCCTTGAGGTACGCCGTCCAGCAGGACACCAGCGCGTAGCCCGCGGCGTGCGACTTGTTGAACGCGTACCCCGCGAAGGGCAGCATGACGTCCCACAACGCCATCGTCGCCTCGGAGCTGAAGCCGTTCTTCTCCATCCCTGAGGAGAAGTTGTCGAACTCCTTCTCCAGGATCTCGGCCTTCTTCTTGCCCATCGCCCGGCGCAGCAGGTCCGCGCCACCGAGGGTGTAGCCCGCGAGCTCGCGGGCGATGGCCATGATCTGCTCCTGGTAGACCAGCAGGTGGTAGGTCTCGCCCAGGATCGGGTCGAGCGCTTCCTTCAGCTCGGGGTGGATGGCCTGGATCGGCTTGCGCGCGTTCTTGCGGTCGGCGTAGTCGGTGTGCGCGTTGGCGGCCATCGGTCCGGGCCGGTAGAGCGCGAGCACGGCCGTGATGTCGGCGAACGCGTCGGGCGCCATCTGCCGCAGCAGGGTGCGCATGCCGCCGCCGTCGAGCTGGAAGACCCCGAGCGTGTCACCGCGGCCCAGCAACTCGTACGTCGTGGGGTCGTCCAGCGGGATGGTCTTGGTGTCGAGCCGCTCGCCGCGGTTGGACTCCACGTTGCGGATCGCCTGATCGATGATGCCCAGGTTGCGCAGGCCCAGGAAGTCCATCTTGACCAGGCCCATCTCCTCGCAGTGCGGGAAGGAGAAGCCGGCGATGATGGTGCCGTCCTTGTCCCGACGGTGCATCGGGATGAGGTCGAGCAGCGGTTCGGAGGACAGGATCACCGCAGCGGCGTGCACGCCGGTGCCGCGGATCATCCCCTCCAGTCCGCGCCCGGTGTCCACGACCTTGCGGACCTCCGGTTGCGCCTCGTAGAGCGCCCGGAAGTCGACCGCCTCGGCGTACCGCGGGTGCTTGGGGTCGAACAGGCCGGTGAGCGGCACGCCCTTGCCCTGGACGTCGGGCGGCATGGCCTTGCTGATCTGCTCGCCGAGAGCGAACGGGAAACCCAGGATCCGGTTGGCGTCCTTGACGGCCGCCTTGGCCTTGATGGTGCTGAAGGTGTTGACCTGTGCGGTGTACTCGGCGCCGTACTTCGTCGTCACGTAGCGGACCATCTTGTCGCGCTGACGGTCGTCGAAGTCGAGGTCGACGTCGGGCGGTGAGATGCGCTCGGGGTTGAGGAACCGCTCGAACAACAAGCCGTGCTCCAGCGGATCCACCTCGATGATCCGGGTCAGATAGGCCACCAGCGATCCGGCCGCCGAACCGCGCCCGGGGCCGAGCGGGACGCCGTTGTCGCGCGCGTAACGGCAGATGTCCGCGACCACCAGGAAGTAGGAGGAGAAGCCCATCGGTTCGATGACGGCCATCTCGGTCTCGATCCGCTCGAGCACCTCGGGCCCGGGATCGGCGTCGCCGTAGCGCTCCTGCAGGCCCACCTGGATCTGTTCGCGCAGGTACGCCGCCTGGGTCTGACCCTCGGGAACGTCCGGGAACTGCGGCATCCGGTCGACCGGGGCGAAGACCTCGCTGTAGTCGCCGATCCGCTCGGCGATCGCCAACGTGTTGTCACACGCCTCCGGCAGCTCCGCGAACAGCTCACGCATCTGCTCGGCGGTCTTGAGGTAGTAGCCGGAGCCGTTGAACTTGAAGCGGTGCGGGTCGTCCTTGTTCTTGCCGACCCCGACGCACAGCAGGTCGTCGTGCGAGTCGGCCTGATCCTCGGTGACGTAGTGGCTGTCGTTGGTCGCGAGCAGCGGGATGTGCAGCTCGCGGGCGATCTTCAGCAGGCCGTCGCGCACCTGTCGCTCGATGGACAGTCCGTGGTCCATCAGCTCCAGGAAGTAGTTCTCCGCGCCGAAGATGTCCTGGTAGGTCGATGCAGCGGCGATCGCCTCGTCGTACTGCCCCAGCCGCAGCCGGGTCTGCACCTCACCGGAGGGACAACCGGTGGTGGCGATGATGCCCTTGCCGTGCTCGGAGAGCAGCTCCCGGTCCATCCGGGGCTTCATGTAGTAGCCCTCGAAGCTGGCCAGCGAGCTCAGCCTGAACAGGTTGCGCAATCCCTGCGCGTCCTGCGCCCACATGGTCATGTGCGTGTAGCGGCCGCCTCCTGAGACGTCCTTGCCGCCCTCGCCGTCCACGTTGGCGTCGCGATCGCGCGAGCTCGCCCAGAACTCCTGGGTGCGCGAGTGGCGGGTGGAGGGCGCGACGTACGCCTCGATGCCGATGATGGGCCGGACCGGGCTGTTCTGGGCGGCGAGCTGGAACTCGTACGCACCGAACATGTTGCCGTGGTCCGACATCGCGATGGCGGGCATCCCGAGCCGCTCCGCCTCGGCGAACATCGGCTTGATCTTGGCCGCCCCGTCCAGCGTGGAGTACTCGGTGTGCACGTGCAGGTGCACGAAGTTCGAGGCAGGCTGAGATGACATCGCGATGAGTCTAGGTCGGTGCTCTGACACCCCGGTCCCCGACGCGCACGGTGTGACGCAAGGGTCCCGTGGTACGCCCGGTGCGGCACGCGGTAGCTGCGCGGGTCGTCGGTCGTGCGGTCACTTCCCGACGCCGTACGCGGGCCACCTGGCCCCGGCGGGTCAGCCGCCCGCGCGGACCAGGTCGAGCGCGTGCTGCAGATCCTGCGGGTACGGGCTCTCGAACGTCACGTACTCCCCCGAACCCGGGTGGACGAATCCCAGCGCCCGCGCGTGCAACCACTGGCGGACCAGGCCGAGTCGCTTGGCGATCGTCGGGTCGGCGCCGTACATCGGGTCGCCGACGCACGGGTGGTGCAGCGCCGCGAAGTGCACGCGGATCTGGTGGGTGCGACCGGTCTCGAGGTGGATGGTGAGCAGCGACAGCGATCGGAACGCCTCGAGCAGCTCGTAGTGCGTCACGCTGGGCCGCCCGGCGCTCAGGACCGCGAACTTGTAGTCATGCCCCGGATGCCGCCCGATCGGGGCGTCGATGGTGCCCTCGATCGGATCGGGAAGACCCTGCACCAACGCGTGGTAGGTCTTGTCGACGGTGCGGTCGCGGAACGCCTGCTTGAGGATCGTGTACGCACGCTCGCTCTTGGCCACGACCATCAACCCGCTGGTGCCGACGTCGAGCCGTTGCACGATGCCCTGCCGCTCGGCGGCGCCGGAGGTCGAGATCCGGTAGCCGGCGGCTGCGAGTCCGCTGACCACGTCGGGTCCGTCCCATCCGACGCTCGGGTGGGCTGCGACCCCGGCGGGCTTGTCGACGACGATCAGCTCGCTGTCGTCGTGCACGATCGCCAACCCCGGCACTTCGCGGGGTACGACGGCGGGCCCCTCCCGCAGAGCGGGCAGGACCACCTCCAGCCACTGGCCGGCGCTGACCCGATCGGACTTGCCGACCACCTTGTGATCGAGGGTGACCGATCCGTCCGCCGCCAGCGCCGCGGCACGACTGCGGGACAGTCCGAGCAGTCGGGCGATGGCCGCGTCGACGCGTTCACCCTCCAGGCCCTCCGGGACCGGCTGCGCCTTGAGCTCAGTCATGGTCGCGGCCGCCGTCCGCGGAGTCGGCAGCATCGTCCGGCGTGCCGGCCCGCCGCCCGTCGATCCCGATCCCGCGGATCGCGAGCAGCGCGATCAGCGCGGCAGCGCTCACCACGCACATGTCGGCCACGTTGAAGATCGGCCAGTGCGGCAGCTCCAGGAAGTCGACGACGTGACCCTGCCCGCCCTGCGGTGCGCGGACGAACCGATCGGTCAGGTTGCCGAACGCACCGGCTAGCAGGAGCCCGAGCGCCACGGCCCATGCGCGGCTGCCGATCCGGCGCGCGGCGAAGACGGTCGCGACGATCACGATGATCGCGATGATCGTCAAGACCCAGGTGGCGTTGGTGGCCATCGAGAACGCGGCGCCGGCGTTCCGCGTGAGGTGCAGCTTCAGGACCGGGCCGAGCAGCTCACGCGGCCTGGCCGGGTCGAGGGAGCCGCTCGCCCACGCTTTGGTCCCCTGGTCCAGGAGATAGCCGAGGAGGGCGACGGACCCGAGCAGCCCGAGGAGTCGGGTGCGGGTCGGCGTGCGTCTCGGACCGGCGGACGTGGTCAGCGGCGTTCCTGCTTCTGTTTGCATTGCATGCACAGGGTCGCACGAGGGAACGCCTGCAGACGAAGTTTGCCGATCGGCTTGCCACAGCTCTCGCAGATCCCGTAGGTCCCGTCGGCGATCCGGTCGAGGGCGTGCTGGGACTGCTCGACCATCTCCCGGGAGTTCTGGGCGAGGGAGAACTCGTGCTCGCGCTCGAAGGACTTACTGCCCACGTCGGCCTGGTCATCGCCCGCACCGTCGCCACTGTCGCCGATCAGGTCGGCGATCTCGTGCTCCATGCCGGCCAACTCGGTCGTCAGCCGCGCGACGTCGGTCTCCAGCTCGGCCTTGACGCCCGAGAGCTCCTCGGCGGTCCACGGAGATTCGTCCTCGCGCACCTTCAACTGCTTGCGCGGCGAGGCCACCGCGGCTTCGGGCGCCGGGGTCGAGGTCTGGACGGCGCTCTGCTGCGCCGCATCGGTCATCGTCGAGGGGGTGGGTGTGCTCTTCACGGCAGCCTTCTTCGCTGTGCTCGTCTTCGGGGGTGCCTTCTTGGCAGTCTTCGATGTCTTCTTCGCCGTGCTGGCCCTGCTTGCTGTCCGCGCATCCGGTGCTGCGGCATCCGCCGACGCGACCTTCCCGACCGCCGGACGAGTCGTCTTCCGGGCATTGGCAGGTGGCTTCGGGGCCACCGCGACCGGCGCCCGACCGGCTGCCTTCTTGGTGGTCGCTTTCTTCGTCGGCGTCTTCTTCGCGGTCGGCTTCAACCCCGCAGCGGGAGCCTTCTTCGCCGCGGCCTTCGGGGCCGGGCCAGCCTTCTTCGCTGTCTTCGCCGCTGCCGACCTGGCGGACACCGATTTCTTGCTCACCGACTTCTTGACCGTCCCTCGGTGGGCGGACGCCGTGGTCGGTTCGTCACTCGATCCGGCCACCACCCGGGCCGCCTTGCGCAGGACCGACGTGACCCTCGAGCCCCGGCCGGCCGCCGCAGCGACCGTCCGTGCCGAATCTGCGGCATCTGTGCTTCCCATGTGCGCCCCTCCGGCCGCTCGAGGCCGGGAATGGCCCTGGCACGTTCGTGTCTGCCGCAGGATAGGGGATGAGCGACGGGCTGTTGACCGCGGCGCGGCGGACGGGTGCGCGGCGCGTCGCGATCGACCGTCTCGCGGGCCCCGTCACGACGTGCAACGGCCCCGCACCAGGTGCGGGGCCGTCGTCGACGTGGGGTGGGTCTCAGTGCTGGTCGTCGGGCTTGGCGTCCTTGCCCTGGACGCCCTCACCGTCGAGGTCCTTGAGCTGACCCTGGATGAATCCCTTCAGCTTCGAACGGTATTCGTGCTCGAAGGTCTTGAGCTGCTCGATGGCCGAGCCGATCGACTCGCGCTCGGTGGTGAGCTGACCGATGATCCGCTGCTTGCGCTCCTCGGCCTCCTTCACCAGGCCGGTCGAGCGTTCGTTGGCCTGGCGCATCAGCTCGTCGTGCCGCTTCTGGCCGGTGCCGACGAGGTCATCGTGCTTGGACTGGCCCTGCTCCACGAGCTTGTCGCGCGTCGAGGTGCCCTCGCCGACCATCGAGTCGTGCCGCTCCTGGGCCTCCTTGATGAGGCGATCGCGCGTGGTCTCACCTTCGCGCACGTGCTCGTCGTGCAACCGCTGCGCCAGTGCGATGACGCCTGCGGCGCTGTCGTTGCCCGCCGCGCCCGCCGTTCCCACGGCCTGGGCGCCGGCCACGGAGGCCCCGCCCTGCGGTGTGCCGGCCTCGCGCACGCGCGCCTCGGACTGCGCCTCGGCGTCCTCTGCGCGCTTGGTGGCCGCCGCGGTGCGCTGGGTGGAGTCGGCCTCGGCCTGCTCGATCTGCTTCTGCAACGCGGCCAGCCGCTCCTTGGCCGCAGCGACCTCACCCTGCACCTTCTCGCGCTCGCCCTTGGCAGCGGCGAGCTCGCGCTCGGCGGTGGCGAGTTCCTCGCGGGCCTTGGCCAGCGCTGCGGCGTCGGTCGTCCCGGTCGCCGCGGACTTGCCGCTCGTCACGGGGATCGCCGCGGTCGCGTCCGCGTCGGCCTTGTCGCCGTCGCCCTTCACCGGGGTGAGGGCGGGCACGCCGGATGCGGCGCCGGCGGCGGTGGAGCCGCTCTCCTTGCCCGCGACGCCCTTGGAGCGGCGCAGGTCCTCCAGCTTGCCGGTGAGGTCCTCGTTCTCGGCGTTCAGTCGACGTAGCTCCACGACGATCTCATCGAGAAAGTCGTCCACCTGGATCTCGTCGTAGCCGCTTCGTCCAAACCCCTTGGGTTTGGTGAACTCTTTCTTGACTACGTCCTCAGGCGTCAACGCCATGTGTTCACCTCGGTAAACCTAGATGCCGCGGCGCTCGGGCGCGCACCAGCACGCACGGCACACGCCGACAGTTAACGGATGTGTGTCCAGCTTAGGCGAGAGAGCCTATGAGATTGAGCAGCAAAGAGACAGCCAGCAGCAGGACGAGGAACGCCAGGTCGAGCTGGATCGAGCCGATCCGCACCGGTTTCAGTACTTTTCGGACGGCCTTCAGCGCCGGGTCGGTGGCGGTGTACGTCGTCTCGGCAAGCACCAGCACGGGGCCGCGGGGCTGCCACTGACGCGCGAAGACCTGGATCCACTCGAGCACCAACCGGGCGAGCAACAGCACCAGGAAGATGTAGAGAACGATCGAGATGACGCCCAGCAACGTGGCCATCTACCTATTGTCACCCATCGCGGCGCCGGGCACGACGATGGTCGGCGAAGCGCACTGCTCTGGCACTTCCCTGCGTGCGCCCACCAACCCGAAGCGGGGCCCGGGTACGACGACGGCCGGTGGCGCGCAGTGCGCGCCGACCGGCCGTGGGTCGTGAGTGGTGGGCTCCTCAGCTCTGGTTGAACAGTCCGCGGGACGTGCGCGCGGCGTCCGCGCCGGAGGTGGCGACCTCGACACCCGACGGCGAGAGCAGGAAGACCTTGGCGGTGACCCGCTCGATCGTGCCGTGCAGACCGAAGACCAGGCCGGCCGCGAAGTCGACCAGACGCTTGGCGTCGTTGTCGTCCATGTCGGACAGGTTCATGATGACCGGCACCCGACCGCGGAAGTTCTCCCCGATCTCCTTGGCCTCGTTGTAGGTGCGCGGGTGGATCGTGGTGATCCGGCTGATCGGGCCACCGGCGCCCGGCGCACCGGCCGGCGCGTTCTTGTGCAACTGCGTCACGGGTGCCGCCTCACGTTCCTGCTCGATGTGGGCGGTCTCGTCGTAGCCGCTGTCGGCGTACTCGTGCGACTCGTCCGTGGTGTAGGTGTCGTCGTACTCGTCGTCGTAGCGACGGTCGGCCTCGGAGAGCCCGAGGTACTCCGTCATCGCGCGCAGCTTTCCAGCCATTCGTGGTACTCCTCGTATCGTCTGGCCGGATTCGGCCGGGCAGGTGGCCTGGTGGTGTGAAAAACGCTACCGCCGGGGAGGTCGCGAACCCAGGATTGCGCTGCCGACACGCAGGTGTGTCGCACCGGCGGCGACGGCCGATTCGAGATCGCCCGACATCCCGGCCGAGATCCAGGTGGCATCGGGGTGATTCGCGCGTACGCCGGCCGCGATCTCGCTCAATCGCGCGAACGCCTCCCCCGCGTCCCCGTCGAGGGGCGCGACAGCCATCACCCCACGTAGCTGCAGGGCCTGCGACGACGCGATCAGGTCGGCCAGCTCGGCCACCTGCTCCGGCACCGCTCCCCCACGTCCGGCATCGTCGCCGGACAGGTCGACCTGCACGAGGGCCTGCAGCGTGCGCTCCTGCGCCATAGCCCCGCGGTCGAGTGCTCCCACGATCTTGGCGCGGTCGACCGAGTGCACGACATCGGCGTACGCGCTCACGTGCGGTGCCTTGTTGGACTGCAGCTGCCCGATGAAGTGCACGCGCAGATCGGCGCGCACGGCCGGATCGAGGTCCGCCACCTTCGCCGCCGCCTCCTGGTCGCGGCTCTCCCCGATGTCGCGCACACCGAGGTCGTGCAGGCGGCGGACATCGTCGACGGGGAAGAACTTCGTCACCACGATCAGCGTGAGCTCGTCGCGGCCGCGCCCGGCCTCCGCGCACGCCCGGTCGATGTGGTCCTGCACCCCCGCCAGATTCTGAGCGAGCTCATCGCCGCGCGGGTCAGCCGACACGGCCGGCACCGTCCCGCAGCACGACGATGCCCGCGAACCGGCCCTCGCCGTGATCGCGGCGGTAGGAGAACAGCCGGTCGGACTCCCGGGTGCACCCGGGCACCCAGGTCACCGGCACCTCGCGCGAGCGCAACTGGGAGACCACGCCGGACGCCACGTCGATGGCGGGTGTGCCGGTCCAGCTGACGGCCCGACTCTCGGGGCTCTTGCGGGCGGCGTCCGCGCGCATCTGCTCGGGCACCTCGTAGCACCGTCCGCACACCGAGGGCCCGACGAACGCCTGAGGGGCGGCGGATCCGAGCCCGGCCATCTTGTCGAGGGTGGCATCCACGACACCGGCGGTCATCCCGGGCCGTCCGGCGTGCACGGCCGCGACCACCCCTGCGTCCACATCGACCAGGAGCACGGGGGTGCAGTCGGCGACCAGCACGGCCAGCCCGAGACCCGGCACATCCGTGACTTGCCCATCGCATTGCCGCGGCCGCGCGCCGGCCGTGGCGGACGTCGTGTGGACGGCGTGGTTGCCGTGCACCTGGTGCATGAACGCCAGCCGCTCCGGCGCGAGGCCCATCGCCTGCGCGACGGTGGCCCGGTTGCTGCGGACGGCGTCCGGGTCGTCGCCGACCGAGGCACCGAGATTCAGCGAACCCAGCAGGCCACTGCTCGCACCGCCGGTGCGGTCGGTGAACGCGACGTCGGCGGTTCTGCCGGCGCTGCCGGCGACCGTGTCACGCCACCAGAACATCGCTCAGGCCCGCGTCGTCGTACGGCGCCGACCGCGCGCCGCTCACTTCAGGAAGTCGGGGACGTCCAGGTCCTCGGGCGGGTCCACCGGAGCCTGCCGCGGCGGGCGTACGGGGGCTCCCTGCTGCTGCGGCGCACCGCCGCCCTGGCCGGCCTGCTGGCCGCCGCCCTGACGGACGTCGCCGCCCTGCTCGCGCGTCTGTTGACCGCCCGAGGGGTCCTGGCCGACCGGACGCTGCGCCGGCTGGCCGTATCCCTGCTGACCCTGCGGGTCGCGCTGACCCTGCTGAACCGGCTGAGCCTGACCGGCACCGGCCTGCTGCGGCGCACCGTCGCGCTGCGTGGGGCTCGGAGAGGCGCCTCCGACGGCAGCCGCTACGGGCTGCTGCTGCCGAGCGGTCGGACCGCCCTGGATCTGTCCGATGGCTCGGTCGTCCGCGCGCCGCTGGGGGGTGCCGCCGTCGAATCCGGCGGCGATCACGGTCACCCGCACCTCGTCGCCCAGGGCGTCGTCGATGACCGCACCGAAGATGATGTTCGCCTCCGGGTGGGCCGCCTCCTGCACGAGCTTGGCCGCCTCGTTGATCTCGAAGAGTCCGAGGTCGCTGCCGCCCTGCACGGACAGCAGCACACCCTGGGCGCCGTCGATGCTGGCCTCCAGCAACGGGGAGGAGATCGCGTACTCGGCCGCCTGCACCGCACGGTCCTCGCCGCGTGCGGAGCCGATGCCCATCAGGGCCGACCCGGCACCCTGCATGACCGACTTCACGTCGGCGAAGTCGAGGTTGATCAGGCCCGGCGTGGTGATCAGGTCGGTGATGCCCTGGACACCGGACAGCAGCACCTGGTCGGCGGTGTGGAAGGCCTCCAGCATGGAGACGTTGCGGTCGCTGATCGAGAGCAGCCGGTCGTTCGGGATGACGATGAGGGTGTCGACCTCTTCGCGCAGCGCGTTGATGCCGAGGTCGGCCTGGCCCGCGCGACGGCGTCCCTCGAAGGTGAACGGACGGGTGACGACGCCGATGGTCAGGGCGCCGAGGCTCTTGGCGATCTTGGCGACGACCGGGGCACCACCGGTACCGGTGCCACCACCCTCGCCGGCGGTCACGAACACCATGTCGGCGCCCTTGAGGACCTCCTCGATGTCCTCGGCGTGATCCTCGGCGGCCTTCTTGCCGACCTCGGGGTCCGCGCCGGCGCCGAGGCCGCGGGTCAGCTCGCGGCCGACCTCGAGCTTGACGTCGGCGTCGCACATCAGCAACGCCTGGGCGTCGGTGTTGATGGCGATGAACTCCACGCCCTTGAGGCCGCCCTCGATCATCCGGTTGATCGCGTTGACACCGCCACCACCGATACCGACGACCTTGATGACAGCCAGGTAGTTCTGAGGAGTTGGCACGAGGTGGAGCCTTTCGAGGATTGCCGGGTGAGCTGCTGCGGTGCTGCAAGTCGAGCGGAATGCGGATCTGCGTGCTTCGTCTGGTGGTGCCGGGCGTGCGTATCGGCGTCGGTGAGCACCGTGCTGGCCCCGATCATGCCGGGAGCGGTGGTGCGAACCCTGACGACACGCGCCGCGATCGGCACGGTATGCGCGAAAAGGGCCCGAAAAGGGGATCCTCACCGACGCGATCGCGATCGTACGCGACCCCGGACCACACCGACAGTCGCCTGGACCTCAACTGGAGGTTGAGCGTTCCGCGAGCCGCCGCAGGATCGGGGAGGCCAAGGCGGTCACGTCACCCGCACCGATGGTCAGCACCAGGTCACCGCGACGGGCCTGCTCGACCACCGCGTCGATCGCGTCGGCGCCGGAGGCGACGAACCTGGCACCGGACACCCGGTCGGACAGCAGTCGCCCGGTCACCCCCGGCACCGGGTCCTCCCGGGCGGCGTACACGTCCATCACGTACGCGGCGTCGGCCAGACGCAACGCCGCGGCGAACTGCTCGGCGAACGCCTGGGTGCGGGAGTAGAGGTGCGGCTGGAAGAGCACGATCAGGCGGCCGCCGTCACGCAGCGCCAGGCCCGTGCGGATCGCCGCCTCGAGTTTGTCGGGGTTGTGCGCGTAGTCGTCGACGACCCGCACGCCGGCCGCGCTCCCCCGCACCTCGAACCGGCGCGACGTGCCGCGGAAACCGGCCAGCCCTCGGACGACGTCCTCGGGCGCGATCCCGCAGCCGGCGCTCAACGCCAGCGCCACCCCGGCGGCGTTGAGCAGATTGTGCGCACCGGGCACCTCCAGGCGCATCTGGAGCCGCTCGCCGGAGGGGAAGGACAGCTGCGCCGACCACGACATCCCGTCGGCGCGTTCGTCGGTCAGTCGCAGGTCCGCGCCGGGCGACCGGCCGTAGCTGAGCACCTGCAGCCGGTCCGCGTGGCGGCGGGCGAGCGCGGCGCTGCCCTCGTCGTCGGCGCACGCGACGAGCAGGCCGCCGGGCCGCACCGACTCGGCGAAGTCGTCGTACGCCGCGTGCAGCCGCTCGCTGGTGCCGTAGAAGTCGAGGTGGTCGTCGCGCACGTTCGTCACGACGGCGACGTCCGGCCGGTAGACAACGAACGACCCGTCGCTCTCGTCGGCCTCCACGACGAACGCATCCCCTTGACCCACACCGGAGTTGGCGCCGATCCCCGCGATGTCGGAGCCGATCGCGAACGACGGGTCGGCGCCGGCGGACCGCAACGCCACGACGGCCATGGCGCTCGTGGTGGTCTTGCCGTTGGCGCCGCCGACCGCGATCGCCCGGCGCCCGGCGGTGAGCACGGCCAGGGCCTGGGAGCGGTGCAGCACCGTCAGGCCACGCTCGCGTGCCGCGGCCAGCTCCGGGTTGTTCTCGGCGATGGCGCTCGAGACGACCACCAGGGTGTCCGCGTCGAGCCCGGCCACGTTGGCCGCGTCCTGACCGATCACGACGGGCACGCCTGCGGCGCGCAGCCGCTCGACCGCGGCACTCTCGGCGCGGTCCGAGCCCGTGACGGTCACGCCCCGCGCCAGGAAGAGTGCGGCGATGCCGGACATGCCGGATCCGCCGATGGCGATGAGGTGAACGGCGCGCACGTCCTGCAGCCGGGGTAGTTGAGCGGCGAAGTCGAAGCGGCGGTTGATGCCGTCGGCCACGGTCAGCTCCCTGCGGCGGCGTGCTCGATCATCGTGACGAGATCGCCGGCCGACTCGCCATGGCCCGAGTCGCGCGCGGCGCGGGCCATCTCCTGCAACTGCGCGTCGTCGCGCAGCAAGGGGATGAGATGGGCGTCGACCCACTCGGGGGTGAAGTACTCATCGGGCACCAGCTGGGCGCCGCCGGCAGCCACCATCTCCGCGGCGTTGAGCTTCTGCTCGCCGTTGCCGACCGGCAACGGGACGAACACGGCGGGCAGGCCGACGGTCGCCAGTTCGCACACCATCCCGGCACCGGACCGGGTCACCGCGAGATCGGCTGCTGTGTACGCAAGGTCCATCCGGTCGACGTACGGCAACACGACGTACGGCGCGCCTCCGGACATCGACGGCAGGTCGACCTCCTTGCCGCGGCCGGTCACGTGCAGCACCTGGATGCCGGAGGCGCTCAGTTCCCGAGCCCGTTGGGCGAACGTGGAGTTGAGTCGCGCCGCTCCGAGCGATCCACCAGTGACCAGCACGGTGGGCAGGTCGGGGCGCAGCCCGAAGAATGCGCGGGCCTCCTCGCGGCCGACGGACCGGTCGAGTCGGGAGATCTGCGACCGCAACGGCATCCCGATCACCCGGGCGTGCGGCAGCTCGGTCGTGCGGAAGGTGGTGGCGACGTACGGCGTGAGGCGGGCCCCCGCACGATTGGCCAGGCCGGGGCGGGCGTTCTGCTCGTGGACCACCATCGGGATACCGCGCCGTTTGGCCGCGAAGAACGCCGGCGGGCTGACGAACCCGCCGAAACCGACGACGACCTGCGGGTCGACGTCGTCCACCACCTCGCCGGCCTGAGCGATCGCGCCGCGCAGGGCGAGCGGGAAGCGCGCGGCAGCGGAGTTCGGGCGGCGCGGGAAGGCGACCTTGGGGATCAGCCGCAACTCCAGGCCCGCCTCCGGCACCAGCCGCTCCTCCAGACCCCCTTCGCTGCCGAGCACCGTGATCCGCGCCTCCGGGTGCCGGGCGGCGAGCTCCTGCGCCGTCGCCAGCAACGGTGAGATGTGCCCCGCGGTGCCACCGCCGGCCAGCAGCACGCTGCGCAACGGCGCGGACTGCGGGCTCTGCCCGCCGCTCATCGGCCGACGCGGGAGGTCGCGAGGACGGCCGAGGCCTTGCGCAGCAGGCTCGGGCGCGCCTGCAGCGCGGCCCGGCACTCCGGCTCGGCGCGCGCGAAGGACAGCAGCATCCCCAGCGCGAAGAGTGTTGTCACCAGGGCGGATCCACCGGCCGACACCAGCGGCAACGGCACGCCGATGATGGGCAGCAGGCCGGTCACCGAGCCGATGTTGACCATGGCCTGGAAGACGATCCACAGCATGATCCCGGCCGTCGCCACCCGCACGAACATGTCATTGCTCGTGACGATCAAGCGGTAGCAGGCGTAGGCCAGGACGACGTACAGGCCGACGACCGCCATCGTGCCGGGGATGCCGAGCTCCTCGCCGATGATGGCGAAGATGAAGTCGTTGTGTGCCTCGGGCAGCCAGAACCACTTCTCGCGGCTGGCACCGAGGCCGACGCCCCACCAGCCGCCGTCGGCCATGGCGTACATGCCGTGCACCTTCTGCCAGCACCCAGGGGTCTGGGCGTTGATGCAGGTGCCGAGCCAGGCATCGATGCGGCCGGTGCGGTTGCCGCTGGTGAGCGCGAACGCCAGCGCGCCGAGGGCCGCGAAGCCGGCGGCGACGCCGAAAATGCGCAGCTGCACGCCGGCCACGAAGAACATCGCGCCCATGATGGCCAGCAGGACGAGGGAGGTGCCGAGATCGCCTCCGCCCAACACGGCGCCCAGCACCAGCAGAAGCATCGGTCCGAGCGGCAGCAGCAGGTGTCGGTAACTGTCGAGCACCCGGCGCTTGCGCGCCAGCACGGTCGCGACGAGCAGGACGACGGCGATCTTGCCGACCTCTGACGGCTGCATCGTCAAGCCGCCGGCACCGATCCAGTTGGTGTTGCCGTTGACGGTCAGGCCCAAGGGCGTGAACACCAGCAACTGCAGGAACACCGCGACGAAGAACACCGGAAAGGCGATGGCCTTCCAGAACCGCACGCTCATCCGGCTCGCGATGAACGCCCCGATCACACCGACGACGGCGAACGAGGCCTGGTTCAAGAAGATCGTGTACGACGAGTGCGACGCCGACGCGTACGACGTGACGCTGGAGGCCGAGAGCACCATGGTGAGCCCGAAGATCAGCAGCAGCGTGCCGGACCCCAGGATCAGGTAGTACGGGCCTACCGGTGAGGTGACCCGCTCCTTCACCTGCTCCAGGTAGCCGCGCGCCGGGTCGAATCCGGTCGACGCTCCGCCGGCGGTCATCGACCGACTCCGCTCACCCGCCGGGCGGCCTGCGCGAAGAGGTCACCCCGCTCGGGGTAGCCGGAGAACATGTCCTTGGAGGCGGCCGCGGGAGCGAGGAGCACGACGTCGCCCGGCCGGGCGAGGCGGGCAGCCTCGGTCACTGCGAGATCCATGGCGTCAGTCTGAGTGCTGTCGATCTGCACGACGGGGACATCCGGCGCGTGTCGCCGCAGTGCCTGCGCGATGAGCTCCCGATCGACCCCGATCAGCACCGCGGCACGGAGCCGGTGTGCGGCGTCGCGCACCAGATTGTCGACGTCCGCTCCCTTCAGCTGGCCGCCCGCGACCCACACGACGTGCTCCACGGCCCGCAGGGCCGCGGCGGCCGCACCGGGGTTGGTGGCCTTGGAGTCGTCGATCCAGCGCACCCCGGCACCGGTCGCGACGACCTGGCCCCGGTGCGGCTGCGGCGTGTAGCCCATCAGGCCGGCGCGCACGGCCGCCGGGGGCACGTCGTACGCCCGCGCGAGCGCCGCGGCGGCGAGGGCGTCGGCGATGTAGTGCGGCGACGGTGCCTCCTCGCCCGCGGCGAGCTCGGCCACCGTGCACAGCTGCGCGGCGTACCGCCGGTCGGGCACGAACGCCCGGTCGGCGAGTACCCCGTCGACCACGCCGAGCATCGACGGACCCGGCAGTCCGAGCGTGAACCCGATGGCGCGCGCGCCCTCGACGACGTCGGCGTCCTCGACGAGCTCGCGGGTCGTGGGGTCGTCCTCGTTGTAGACGCAGGCGTGCTGGGTGCGTTCGTAGACGCGACCCTTCATCCGGCGGTACTCCTCGTACGAGCCGTGCCAGTCCAGGTGGTCCGGTGCGACGTTGAGGCAGCAGGACGCGTACGGCGACAGGCTCGCCGACCAGTGCAGCTGGAAGGTCGACAACTCGACCGCCAGGACGTCGTACGGCTGCGGGTGCAGGACCGCCTCGACCAGCGGCGTACCCACGTTGCCCGCGGCGATCGCCCGCAGGCCGCCCGCCTGCAGGATCCGTTCGAGCATCGTGACGGTGGTGGTCTTGCCGTTGGTGCCGGTGATCGTGAGCCACGGCGCGGCGCCCTCACGCGGGCGCATCCGCCACGCGAGCTCGACCTCGCCCCACACCGGCACACCGGCGGCCGCGGCCGCCCGCATGAACGGATGGGTGGGCGGGATGCCCGGTGAGGTGACCACGAGATCCGTGGCGGGATCCGGGTGCTGCTGGTGCTCGGCGCCGAACCGTACGACGGCGCCCAGGATCTCCAGCACCGTCGCCTGCTCGCGCTGCAGGTCGGTGGGAGGGCCGGACAACACCGTCACGAGCGCACCGCGTTGCAGCAGTGCGTCGGCGGCGGCGTACCCACTCACTCCGAGGCCGAACACGACTACGTGCAGCCCTGCCCAGTCGGCGTCGGCGTGGTCGAGCGCGGCCAACCGATCCTTGCCGACCGCCATCAGCCGGCGACCGTCCGGATGTGCCCGAGGTGGCTGGCACCCATCAGGTGACGACCCACTCGGCGTAGAACAGCCCCAGCGCGACGGCGACGCACAGGCCCGCGATGATCCAGAACCGGATCACCACCGTGACCTGCTCCCAGCCCAGCATCTCGAAGTGGTGATGCAGCGGCGCCATCCGGAAGACCCGTTTGCGGCGCAGCTTGAACGACCCGACCTGCAGGATCACCGACACCGTCTCGAGGACGAAGAGCCCGGCCAGGATGACGACGAGCAGCTCGGTGCGCGAACAGATCGCGAGCCCGGCGAGGGCGCCGCCCAGCCCGAGCGATCCGGTGTCGCCCATGAAGATCTTGGCCGGGGTGGCGTTCCACCAGAGGAATCCGAAGCAGGAGGCCATCA
Source organism: Allobranchiibius sp. CTAmp26 (assembly GCF_017565405.1). Taxonomy (GTDB): domain Bacteria; phylum Actinomycetota; class Actinomycetes; order Actinomycetales; family Dermatophilaceae; genus Allobranchiibius. The sequence continues at coordinate 158,617 of NZ_JAGEKR010000012.1, read as the reverse complement.
CGCAGGCCGCCACGACCGCGAGGTCGAGGGGGTCGCGCACCTGGTAGCACTTGGTGCTGAAGTGGTATTCGCAGTTCTGGTTGTACTGCCACACGCTGATGAGGACGTACGCGCCGAACACCATGCAGCTGACGCCGGTGGCCAGGCCGTCCAGGCCGTCGGTGAGGTTCACGCCGTTCGAGGTGCCGGCCACGATCAGGTTCGCCCACAGCACGAAGAGGATCACGGCCAGCGCGGTGCCCCCGAACGCGAGGTTGACCCAGGTGTCGCGCACGAACGAGATGTGGAAGCTGCCCGGTGTACGACCGCCCTTGTCGCCGAACCGGGTGGCGAGGATCGCGAACACCGTGGAGACCAGGACCTGCAGCACCAGTTTCTGCACCGAGCGCAGCCCGAGGGAGCGCTGGTGGGAGATCTTCATCCAGTCGTCGGCGAAGCCGACCAGGCCGAGGCCGACGAGCAGGAAGATGACCAGACACCCCGACACCGTCGGCGGCGACCAACTGAGCAGGTGAGCGAGGAAGTAGCCGCTCACGCTGCCGGCGATGATGATCGCGCCGCCCATGGTCGGCGTGCCGCGCTTGGTGTGGTGGCTCGTGGGACCGTCGTCACGGATGAACTGCCCGTACCCGCGCCGCACCAGGAACTTGATGAAGATCCTGGTCCCGAACAGCCCCACCGCCAGCGCTATCAACGCCCCGATCAGGACGACCTTCACGTAATACCCTCCGCTTCGAACCGTTCGGTGATCCGGTCGCCAAGGTAACGCAGGCCGGAGTCGCGGCTCGACTTGAACAACACGACGTCCCCCGGGTTGAGCATGGACACGAGCAGGTCGTACGCCGCGTCCGCGTCCTCGACGCGGCGCGCCTCGGTGCCACCGTCCAGCACAGCATCGGCGACGGGACCCGCGTCGGGACCCACTGCCACGACGACATCGATCCCCCGCGACACGGCATCGGTACCCACCGCGCGATGGGCCGAAACACTCTCGTCCCCAAGTTCGCGCATCGCGCCGAGCACGGCCACGGTACGGCGGCCCCGGCCGATCTGGGCCAGCGCCGCCAGCGCCGCCGACATCGACTCCGGGTTGGCGTTGTAGGCGTCGTTGACCAGGGTGATGCCCCGCTCGAGCTGGTGCACCTCCATCCGCCAACGGGCCTGTGCCGCAGCTCCCGCCAGTGTCTGCACCGCCCGAGACAGCTCCACACCGGACTCCACGGCGGCCGCCAGCACCGCCAGCGCGTTGCCGACGTGATGTTCGCCGTGCACCGCCAGGCTCACCGGGGTCTTTCCTTCGCGGGTCACCAGGGTGAAGCTCGCGCGACCGGTGGCATCGGTGTGCACGTCGACGGCGCGGTAGTCCGCCGCCTCGGAGCGACCCACTCCGATCACCCGGGCTGAGGTCTTCGCCGCCATCGCGGCGACCCGTGGGTCGTCCAGGTTCAGCACCGCCACACCGTCCGCCGGCAGGGCGGCGACCAGTTCGGACTTAGTACGCGCGATGGCGTCCACGGATCCGAACTCGCCGACGTGGGCGTGCCCGACGTTCAACACGATGCCGATCCGGGGCGGCGCCATCCGGGTCAGATAGGTGATGTGGCCGACCCCCGACGCCCCCATCTCCACCACCAGGTGCCGAGTCGTGGCGGTCACCCGGCACAGGGTCAGCGGGACCCCCACCTCGGAGTTGTAGGACCCCTGCGGCGCGACGGTCTCTCCGTCCTGCGCGAGCACCTGACCGAGCAGATCCTTGGTGGACGTCTTTCCCGAGCTGCCGGTGATGCCGACGATGTTCAGGCCCGGCACCTGGTCGACCACGGCCCGGGCGAGGGTCGCGAACGCGTCCTGCACGTCCGGGACCACCACGGTGGGGGTCGCTTCGACCGGTCGGCTGCCGAGCGTCGCCACAGCACCCGCGCGGGCGGCGCCGCCCGCGAACTCGTGACCGTCGGCGTGTTCACCGACCCGCGCGACGTACAGGCTGCCGGCCTGCGCCTCGCGGGAGTCGGTCACGACCGGGCCGTCGACGAGCACGTCGTCGCCCACCAGAGATCCGCCCACGATCCGGGCGATCTCACTCAGTGCCAGGGGGATCATTTCGGACGGTGCTCGGTGCTGACGGCGGCGAACTGCAACGGGTAGAGCGAGACCGGCTTGCGGCTCGGCGCGACGCCGCGGGAGCGCAGCACGTAACCGGCGACCTGGGAGAAGACCGGCGCGGCGGCCTCGCCGCCGTAGATGGTGGTCTTGGGGTTCTGCAGGGCGACCGCGACGATGTACTGCGGGTTCTCTGCCGGCGCCATTCCGATGAACGAGGCGGTGTAGCCGTTGTACCGGCCGAGCTTGGAGTCGTACAGCTCGGCGGTGCCGGTCTTGCCCGCCACGTTGTAGCCCGCGACCTTCGCCTTCACCGCCGTACCGTCCTGCCCCACCACGCCGCTCAGCATGGTGCGCAACTGGCTCGCGATGGCGGTCGAGATGACCCGTACCGGTTTGCGGGTGTCGGCGGGCTTCGTCCAGCCCCCGGAGGAGTTGGACACGCCCGCGATCAGGTTGACCGGCAATCGCACGCCGTCGTTGGCCACCGTCTGGTAGACCGACGCCTGCTGCATCAACGTGGTGGAAAGGCCCTGCCCGAACATCACGGTGTACTTCTGCGATCCGCTCCACTGCGACGGCTGGGCGACGATGCCCCCGGTCTCGCCCGGGAAGCCCACGCCGGTGGGCGCGCCGAGACCGAACTTGCGCATGAAGCCGTAGAGGTAGTCCGAGGACACCTTCGACCCGGTGAGCATCGTGCCCATGTTGGAGGACTTCGCGAGGACGCCGGCCAGCGTGAGGTTCTCGGTCCCGTGCGGCTCCGAGTCGTGGAAGAGGGCTCCCCCACGGCGCAGCTCCGACGGCACGATCACCTGGGAGGTGGGCGTGGCGACACCGGCGGACAGCGCGGCCGCCATGGTGATGATCTTGCTGGTCGATCCTGGTTCGTAGGTCTCGGCGAACCCCCGCGGCTGCAGGTTGCCCGGTGACGCCGCCCCCGGGTTGGTGGGGTCGAAGCTCGGGTACGACGACGCGGCGAGCACGTTGCCCTGCCGGTCCATCACGACGAGGTCGCCCGCATCGGCCTTGGTCTTCTCGACCTGGGCCGCCAGGGCATTGCTCGCGTAGTACTGGATGTCGGAGTCGAGCGTGAGCTTCACGTCCGAGCCGTTGACCGCCGGCGTGTCGGAGGTGCTCCCGGTGGCGATGACCGTCCCGCCAGGTGACTCCTCGTAGGTGCGGACGCCGGGTCGGCCGTTCAGCAACGTCTGCTTCATCAACTCGACGCCACCGTCGCCGGCACTGCTGCCGGCGCCGACCCAGCCGACGATCGACGACGCGCTCGCGCCTTGCGGGTACTGCCGCTGCTGGGTGGACTCGTTGTAGATCCCGCCGAGCAGCAAGGCCGAGACACGTTGCCACTGCTCGGGGGTGATGTTCTTCACCACGTAGACGAACTTGGACTTGCGCGCGGTCGCGGCCTGCAGCGTCGCGTAGTACTGCTTGGCGCTGCCGCCGAGCACCGAGGCCAGCCCGGCCGCCACTCCGGAGTTGCCCAGCACCGTGGTACGCCCATGCACCGCAGTGCTGTACTGCGCGGTCTGGGTGGCGTCGGCGACGACGTTGTAGCGCTGCACGCTGGTGGCGAGCGCGGTGCCCTTGTCGTCCACGATCTCGCCGCGCAAGGCGGGCAGGTTCTGGTGGTGCAACCGGCTCTTGAGGGCGTCGCTCGACACGGCCGCAGCGTCGACACCCTGCAGGCGGACGATCTGGGCGGTGAAGAGACTGAAGATGAACAGCATCGCGACCATCAGCATCCGGGCGCGGCGACCTGGATGACCCAGCCGCAGCGTGACGGGACGACGACGGGGCGGTCCGCCGTGGCCACGTCCACCGGACGGGCCTCGTCCGTTTCCCGTGGCGCGTGCCGGGCGCACCGTCGAGGAGGGACGCGCGGAGGAAACGGGGGCGGGCCGACGCGACCCGGTGGCGGTCGCCCTGTCCGACCGAGCCGCGCCGGACCCGGCACGCTTCGCGGACGGCCTCTCGGGCGACCGTCTCGGATCCCGCCCGGCCGCCGACGAGTCCGCCGGGCGGCCGCCGGAGCGGTCGCGCGGGGTGGTGCCGGCGGTGCGCGGACGCCCGGATCCGGCGCCGCGGGACCCCCGCGGGCCCTGTGATCCCTGGGAGCCCGGAGGACGGGTCTGGCTCAACGGGTCACCTCGTGGTCGTCGCGTGCGTACCGGTCTTGCTCTTGCTCTTGCTCTTCGTGGTGTTCTTGCTCTTCGCACCCGTCGTGCTGCTCTTGCCCGGGCTGCTCTTCGTCGTGGCGGTCTTGCTGGTCTTGCTGGTCTTCGGTGCTGCCTTCTTCACTGCTGCCTTCTTCGGCGCGGGGGCGCCGACGCCGGCGCCCAGCGAGGCACCCGCGGCGGCAGTGCCAGCGACCTTCGCCGCGCCGCCGGTGGTCAGCGCACCCACGGTAAAGGGGGTGCTACCGGACGCCCCGTTCGCCACGCCGATCGTCTTCCCATCGGCTCCCACGTAGCGGACCCGGGAGGCGGGACCCAGTCCCATGGCATGCGCGCGGGAGGCCAGGGTCGCGGGTGCTTCGGAGAGCTGCAACTGGGAACGCAGGCTCTGCTGGGTGTCGGTGTAGGTCGCGGAGCGCGCCTGGAGGGAGTCGATGGTGAACGACTGCTGGGCACGCTGGGTGTTGAGCACCAGCAGGGCGGCCAGGCCCATGGCGAGCACGACCACGCAGGCGACGATGAACGCCGCGCTGTGCCCTTCACGAGTATCGGCGGGTGCGACGACCCGCAACCGCACCGACGTGGCGCCGCTCGCGGGCACGGACCGCGTCTTCGACCCGGGGGTCGGGTGCGGCACCCGGGCTCGCGGGGCGCGCAGCGGAACGGCGGCCTGCTGGCTCATGCTCATTGGGAGGTCCCCTTCGTGGATCGACGACGTTCTACGGCGCGCAACCGGGCGGAGGCCGCGCGCGGGTTCTCGGAGGTCTCCTGCTCCGAGGGCCGTTCGGCTCCCCGGGTGAGGCGACGCAGGTACGGCTCGTGCTCGGGAAGTTCGACCGGCAGGCCCACGGGTGCGGAACTCGTGGTGCCCTCCGCAAAGACCTGTTTGGCGATCCGGTCCTCGAGGGAGTGGTAGGCGAGGACCGCGATCCGGCCGCCGACGGCCAGGTGCTCGATCGCCTGGGGCAACGCACCCGCCCAGGAGTCCAGCTCGCGGTTGACCTCGATGCGCAGCGCCTGGAAGGTGCGCTTGCCCGGGTGACCGCCGGTGCGCTGCTGTGCTGCGGGGATGGCGTCGCGCAGCAGTTCGACCAGCCGACCGGACCGGTCGAAGGGCGCCTTCTCCCGTTCGCGGACGACCGCGCGGGCGATCCGACGGGCGAAGCGTTCTTCGCCGTACTCGCGCAGGATCCGCTCGAGCGCCGACGCGTCGTAGGTGTTGAGGACGTCCGCGGCGGTCGGGCCGTCGCCCTGATCCATCCGCATGTCGAGCGGAGCGTCCTGGCTATAGGAGAAACCGCGCTGGGTCTCATCGAGCTGCAGGGAGGAGACCCCGAGATCGAAGAGCACGGCCTGCGATTCGCGTACTCCGAGACGGACCAACTCGGTGAAGGCGTCGTCGTACACGGCGTGCACAGGGCGGAATCGGTCGCCGAAGCGCTGCAGCCGCTCCCCCGCGAGGGCCAGGGCCTCGGTATCACGGTCCACACCGTATGCCGTGGCACCGGAAAAACGTTCGAGGACAGCCTCGGTGTGTCCCCCCATTCCGAGGGTGGCGTCCACGAAGACGGCCCCGGGTGTCTCCAGGGCCGGAGCGAGCAGTTCCAAGATGCGCTCGCGCATCACCGGGGTGTGCCGCTCGGCGGCGTTCTGGTCGGTGTGGCTCATCGCGGCGGATCTCCCCTCTGGTGTGGCAGTGACGGCAGGAACGGTGTGGCGGGCGGGTACGGAATGTGGTGCTGAGGTGCGTCGAACCGTGGCTGCGGGTCGCTTTCTGATGCCTGGTCCCCAGCCGTCGCTGTTGCCGACGGGCGGCTGATGCTCCGATGCCGGGGAAGTGGCACCGGTGCATCCGGCGAACGGATGGAGGCCGGATCTCAGAAGAACCCTCCGGGGATCACCTCCTCGCCCTGGGAGGCGAAGTCGTCCTCGGTGGCTTCCAGGAACTGAGTCCACGCGGCGGTGTCCCAGAGCTCGAGGCGGTTGCCGGTGCCGATCACCGTGCAGTCCTTGGTGAGGCCGGCGTACTCGCGAAGTACCGCAGGCACGGTGACCCGGCCCTGCTTGTCCGGGATCTCATCGGACGCGGCCGACAGCAGGACGCGCTGGAAGTTGCGCACTCCCCGGTTCGTGACCGGCGTGTTGTTCATCTGCTCGGCGAGCCGCTCGAAATCCGCCATCGCGAAGACGTAGAGGCAGCGGTCCTGGCCGCGGGTGATGACCAGTCCGCTCGCGAGCTGGTCACGGAACTTGGCCGGAAGGATGAGCCGGCCCTTCTCGTCGAGGCGGGGGTGGTGGGTGCCGAGGAACATCGCGCCACACCTCCCGATCATCGCTCGCACGAGGTTCGGCCGGCCCGACTCTCCGCTGTACTCCACTTTACTCCACATCCCCCCACAAACGAAGCTAGAAGCACCTCCCAAATAGTGATTTCCTCCAAAATGCGCTGGTCAGAGTGGGTGGGGCGCAGTGGAGCGTCGGTGGCGCCGCCCCGCGGCTGCCGGACCGCCGCAAGCCGAGGTCGGGCACCGGGGTACATCGCACGGGCCCATCAGGCAGGATTCATCCATGAACCATTCCGCACCGATCGATTCGCTCCCGCAGCCGGCGACGCAGCGATCGGCGATCAGCCTGGACGACGTACGCCGGGTGGCTGGTGACATCCAGGCCTCGGTGGCCGGTGTGATCGAGGGCAAGAGCGACGCCATCGCGACCGCGGTCGTGGTGCTCCTGGCCGAGGGACATCTGCTGATCGAGGACGTCCCGGGCGTCGGCAAGACGATGCTGGCCAAGGCTCTGGCACGGTCGATCGACTGCACCATGCGGCGGTTGCAGTTCACTCCCGACCTGCTGCCGAGCGACGTGACCGGCGTGAGCATCTTCAACCAGGACTCCCACCAGTTCGAGTTCCGCCGCGGCGCGGTCTTCGCGGGGATCGTGGTGGGCGACGAGATCAACCGTGCCTCCCCCAAGACCCAGTCCGCGCTGTTGGAGTGCATGGAGGAGAACCAGGTGACCGTCGACGGTCAGACCTATCTCCTGCAGCGGCCGTTCATGGTGATGGCCACCCAGAACCCGATCGAGATGGAGGGCACCTACCCGTTGCCCGAGGCGCAACGGGACCGGTTCATGGCACGCATCTCGATGGGATACCCCACGGCGGCGGCCGAGATGCGGATGCTCGATCTGCACTCCGCGCACCGTCCGCTCGACGCGCTGCGGCCGGTGGCCGACGCCGCCCTGGTGCTGCGCGCCATCGAGGCGGTCGCCGGGGTCTACGCCAGCGGCGCGCTGCGCCAGTACATCGTCGACCTGGTGACGGCGACCCGAACCGCGCCGGGCGTCCGCCTCGGCGCCTCACCGCGCAGTGCATTGCAGCTGCTGCGCGCCGCCCGCGCGCAGGCCGCACTCGACGGTCGTGACCACGTGCTGCCCGAGGACGTGCAACGGCTCTGGATCCCGGTCCTGTCCCACCGCGTCATCATGGGCGGCGATGCGAGCGGCCGGTCCGCCTCCGACACCCTGGCGCAGTTGCTCGAACGGGTGCCCGTCCCCGCCCACGCCCGCTGACCATGGCCCGCGCATCGGCCACCGGGCGGCGGTACGCCCGCGCCCGTCTCACCGCGCGCGGGCATGCCCTCGTGGCAGCCGGGGTCGCGCTCACGGTCGCCGGGGTGGCGCTCGGTTACGGCGACATCATCCGTGTCGGACTCTTCCTCCTGCTGCTGCCGCTGCTGTCGGTCCTGCTGGCCTCCAGGCGAGAGGTGCAGTTGCAGCTGACCCGCACCATCGCACCCGTCGTCCTGCGGCCGGACGAGCCGGCACCCGTACGGGCCGTCTTCACCAACCGGTCGGGGCGGGCCAGCCGATTCGGCGCCGCACAGGACCGCATCGACCCGAGCCTCGGCGACCGGCCCCGCTACACGCTGCCGAGCATCCCGGCCCGGGGCACCGCGGTGGTCGAGTACACCGTCCGCGGCCGTGCCCGCGGGATGCACACCCTCGGGCCCACGACGATCGAGCACCCCGACCCGTTCGGCATGTGCTCGGCCGACGCGGTCATCCCGGCCGACGACAAGGTGCTGGTGCTGCCCCAGACCTTCCCCCTGGTGCGGCACCGACTGCCGTACGCCAGTGGCGGTGAAGGGGATTCAGGTCACTCCATCGCGCTGCACGGTGAGCAGGACGTCAGCATCCGCGCCTACGTCGAAGGCGACGAACTGCGCCGGATCCACTGGGCGGCGACCGCGCACCGCGGCGAGCTAATGGTGCGCCACGAGGACCGGCCGGCATACAAGCACGCACTGCTCATGTACGACGCGCGCGCGAGCGCCCACCGGATCGACGGGGCGTACAGCTCCTTCGAGTGGACCATCAGCGCGACGGCGTCGATCGGGCTGCTCCTGCACGACCTGAACTACCAGACCCATCTGCTCGGACCGGAGATGCTGGACCAGGAGCGGTACGAGACCGCGTCCTCGTCGGCGGAGATCCTGCGGGATCTCGCCGAGGCCGACGAGTGCGACGACGGGATGCACGCCCAGGTGCTCGCGCAGGCAGCGCGCACCGTCGCGGGAGGGACCACGATGGTCGCCGTCCTCACCGACCGTCCGGCCGCGGGTCTGCGACAGGTCGCAGCATCCTGCGGGCGCGGGGCGGTCGGCATCGCCATCATCGTCGACACCGATGCGTATCAACGCGATTCAGACTCCGAGGGGGCCGACGCGGTGGCCGTGGCACGGGAGTTCCAGGGATCCGGCTGGCGCACCGTGGTGGTGGGTCCCCGCACCACGATCCCCACGGCGTGGCGCTCGGTCGCGGGCACCGCCCCTGTCGGGGAGGGGATGCGATGACCCGCGCCCGTCCCGCACAGACCCTGCTGGCCGCCCTCGCGACGATGGTCGCGGCCTGGCCCATCACCACCCTCTTCGTCGGGGGCGCCTGGATCGACGGCACGTTCGGGCTGGTCCTGTTGGGGGCCCTGCTCGGGATGGCCGGGCGGGCCCTCGACCTGCCCCCGATGCTCACGCTGTCCTGTCAGCTCATCGGGGTGACCCTCACCGTGGTCGTCACCCACCTGCACGATCATCTGGACACCTCCCTGCCCTCGGCGCTGCGGGCGCTCGGGGCCGACGCCCACCACACCGTCACCGCGTACGCCGCGCCGGCGCCGACCTCGGTCGGTGTCATCTTCTTCATCGAGCTGATCATCGCGATCATCGCGATCACCGTGGACTTCCTGGCGGTCACCGGGCGATCGCCGGCCCTGGCCGGGGTGCCGTTGCTCGTGGAGTTCGTGATCTCGGCCGCGAACTCGGGCGGATCGCTCCACCCGAAGTACTCGTTCGCGCTGGGGCTCGCGTGGCTGGCCATGCTCTACGCGGCCTCCGAGCGGTCCGCGCGTGACTGGTCGGGACTGCGCGCGCGGATCCCCGGGCGCCCCAGCAATCCGACCGCTCTGCTGGGCGGGCACGACTTCGGCCCGTTGACGAGGACCGCCGGGGTCGGCGCCCTGATCGCGGCGCTGGTGATCGCCGGCTCGCTCCCCGCCGCCTCGCAGAAGTTCGTGGCCAAGGGGCTGGCCCGAGGCGCCGGCAGCGGTGCCACCGTCGGCTTCTCCTCCGATCTGGACCTGCAGAGAAACCTCACCGACCGCGACCAGTCCCCCGTGCTGACCTTCCGGACCGCCGACCTGAACCCGCCACCGCTGCGCGCCCTGATCGCGGACAACTACGCGGGCGACCACTGGGTCCCGGACCGGCCTTCGTACCTGCTGCACGGCGACAACGACAGCCCCCTGCAGCGGTGGGGCACCAACACCGCACCGACGAACGCGACGCCGTACACGATCACCGTCACACAGAACTCGATGCCCCCGCCCTTCGTGGTCGCGCCCACCCAGGTGAGCAGCGCCGACTTCGGCGGCACGTCGTGGAGTTACGACCCCCTCACGACACAGCCCTCGACCTCCCGGTTGCAGGAGGACTACAGCGTCCGCTATCTGAGTCAGCCCGCGACGGCGCGGCCCACCTCCGAGACCGTGGACCCGGCGAACTTCACCGCCGACCTGAAGGTGGATTCGTCCTCGGCCAGTCTCATCAACGCACTGGTCAAGAAGGCAGCACCCAGCGGGACACGCTTCCAGAAGGTCACCGCGATCCAGGACTACTTCCGCGACAGCGGCGGATTCACCTATTCGCTGACCCTCGATGCGACCCGCAAGGACCCCTCGGGGCGGCCGCTGGATCCGATCAGCAACTTCCTGGTGACCCGTCAGGGCTACTGCATGCAGTTCGCCACCGCCATGGTGATGGCAGCGCGCTCCATCGGCGTCCCCGCGCGCCTCGGCGTTGGATTCCTCCCGGGCACGGTCGGGACATCCGGTAGCTATCAGGTGCACCAGTCCGACGCGCACGCCTGGCCCGAGTTGTACTTCGCCGGCATGGGGTGGACCCGTTTCGAGCCCACTCCCGGAGTGCGCACGGGTCTCGCACCGCCGTACGCGAGCCCGACCGTCGGCAGCCCGGAGAGCTCGGCACCGCGACGTTCCGTCCCGAGCGCGCGATCCTCGCGACCCAGCGACTCCGCGAGCAGCGCGCCCCGCACCAGCGTCGGCACGACCTCCACCGCCGGACATCCGCAGCTGATCTGGCTGCTGTGGGTGCTCGTGGCCCTGCTGCTCATCGCCGCCGCGTTGGCGATCGTGCCGCTGCTCGCCCGGTGGTCCCGGCGCCGACTGCACGCCGGCCACGGTGCGGGCGACGATGCAGCCCGGGTGCAGGCGCAATGGGACGACCTGGTCTCGCGCATGGAGGATCTCGGCATCGACCCCGCACCGCAGGTCTCGCCACGATCCCAGGAGGAGCACTATCGCCTGCACCTCGTGGTGGGCCGCGAGGGCCGGGAATCGCTGCACCGCGCGGTCGATGTGCTGGAGCGGGTCCGCTACAGCGGACGACCGGGTCCGAGCGACGACCTGTCGGCGCCTGCCGAGGATCTGCTGATGCGGATCCGCAGGGGCAGATCCTTCCGTACCCGGGTGGCCGCGACCTTGTTCCCCCGCTCCGGCCGGCGTGCGGTGCGCTCGCTCTTCGTCCGCCGCGACCGGGACTGACGTACTCGCAGGGCTGAGAGCGCCCAGGGAACGCGAAAGCCGCGCGCTCCGAGGAGCGCGCGGCTTTCTGCGAATCGTCGAGCAGGTAGGTCAGTCCAGGTAGTCGCGCAGCACCTGCGAGCGCGACGGGTGACGCAGCTTGCTCATCGTCTTGGACTCGATCTGACGGATGCGCTCGCGCGTCACGCCGTAGACCTTGCCGATCTCGTCGAGTGTCTTGGGCTGACCGTCGGTCAGGCCGAAGCGCATCGAGACGACGCCCGCCTCACGCTCGGACAGGGTGTCGAGCACCGAGTGCAGCTGCTCCTGCAGCAAGGTGAACGACACGGCGTCCGCCGGGACGACGGCCTCGGAGTCCTCGATGAGGTCACCGAACTCGGAGTCGCCGTCCTCGCCGAGCGGGGTGTGCAGGGAGATCGGCTCGCGGCCGTACTTCTGCACCTCGACGACCTTCTCCGGGGTCATGTCGAGCTCTTTGGCGAGCTCCTCCGGAGTGGGTTCACGCCCCAGGTCCTGCAGCATCTGACGCTGCACCCGGGCCAGCTTGTTGATGACCTCGACCATGTGCACCGGGATACGGATGGTGCGGGCCTGGTCGGCCATCGCGCGGGTGATGGCCTGGCGGATCCACCAGGTGGCGTACGTGGAGAACTTGTACCCCTTCGTGTAGTCGAACTTCTCGACCGCACGGATCAGACCGAGGTTGCCTTCCTGGATCAGGTCCAGGAAGAGCATGCCGCGACCTGTGTAGCGCTTGGCCAGCGACACCACTAGGCGCAGGTTGGCCTCGAGCAGGTGGTTCTTGGCGTTCTTGCCGTCCTGGGAGATCCACCACAGCTCGCGCTTGAGCTTCATGTCGATCTTGTCGCCGGAGTTCAGCTTCTCCTCGGCGAACAGACCGGCCTCGATGCGCTTGGCGAGGTCGACCTCCTGCTCGGCGTTGAGCAGTGCGACCTTGCCGATCTGCTTCAGGTAATCCTTGACCGGGTCGGCGGTCGCACCGGCGGTGACGACCTGCTGGGCTGGGGCGTCGTCGTCGTCGTTCTGGCTGAGGACGAAGCCCCCAGCGGCCTCGGAGGCCTCCTTCGCGGCCTGACCGTCCTGCTTGGCCTTGCTCTCGTCGGTGGTCTCCTCCGGCTCGGCCTCGGTCGACGCGGCCACGGCGTCGGCGGCCTTCGCCGCACGCGCACGCTTGGCGGTCGCGGTCTTCGCCGCGGCCGCCTTCGTGGCGGCGGCCTTCGTGGTCTTGGGGGCCACCTTCGTCACCGTGACTCCGTCGTCCTGAGCGGACTCGGCGGCGGGCGCCTTCTTGGCGGCGACCTTCTTGGTGGCCGCGGCCTTCTTCGTGGTGGTCGCCGCGAGCACCGGGGTGCGCTCGACGGAGGGGGTCACCACGACGCCGGCGTCGGCGAGAGCGCGTAGGACGACCGGGGTACGACGAGCGCCGTGTCCGGCGTCACGCAGGGCGGACGTGAGCTCCGCACCGCTCACGCCCCCACGGGTCCGCGCAGTGCGTACCAAGGTCTCCAGGGCGGGATGGGAGATGTGCTGCGGCAGAGCGGACGGAGGGTTGTCTTTGGCCACGGGAGGTCACCAACTACCTTTCGGAACAACAGCATCGGCGCAATGAGAGCGCGCGACAGACACCGCTCAGGGCGGCATCGAAGTTTGGGGATCGTGAAGCTTGTCCGCCCAGGTGGGCGACAGCCTCTAGCTACCATTATAAAACGACTCCGACCGTGCCTCGTCCACCGGCCGATCGGTACGCCGCTCAGGGCTTGACCGCGAGTACAGGACAGTCGGCGTCCAGCAGGATGCGCTGCGCATGCGAACCCAGGATCAGTTTACCGACCGCACTGCGCCGGCGGAGTCCGATCACGAGCAGTCGGGCCGACCGGGTGCGCACCAGGTCCAGCAGGAAGTCGGTGATGTCGTCGCCATCGGGCTCCGCCACCTCCGCCTGCACCCCCGCCGCCCTGACCCGCTCCAATGCCGCGTTGAGCTCGTCCCTGTGCCCACGCGACGGGACGACGATGAGCGGGCCACCGCCGTCGCGCGCCTCGTCGGCGGCGCGGCTGATCGCCGCCTCCCCCTCCGGGCTCGGCAGGTAACTGACCACGACGCTCATCGTTGCCTCCATCGGCCGGTGACGGCGGGCTGCCCGCCCCCGGCCGACGCTACCCGACCTCGCGCGGCTGCACCTCGCGGACGGCATCGACCGCATCGGCCACTGCTGCTGCGATCGCATCGGTCTCGATGAGGAAGCCGTCGTGCCCGTGTGAGGAGGACATGACGTGGACAGTCCCCCGCCCGTGGGCCTGCACGATCTCCTCTGACAGCTCGACCGGGAAGAGCCGGTCGGAGTCGACGGCGACGGTGCGCAGCATCCCGTCGTAGGCCCCGAGCACCTGCGCGAGCGACCCGCGTCCGCGGGTCACGTCATGGGTCGCCATCGCCCGGGACAACTGCAGATAGGAACCGGCGTCGAACCGCGCGGTCAGCTTGGCCGCCTGGTGGTCCAGGTAGCTCTCGACCGCGAACCGGCCGCCAGTCAGGGGCTCCTCGGCGCCCTGCGGGCTGCGGCCGAACCTGGTATCGAGCTCGGCGGCGCTGCGGTAGGTCGTGTGCGCGATCCGGCGTGCGAGGCCCAGCCCCTCTCGGGGTCCGGGTCCGCGCCCGTAGTAGTCACCGCCGAGGTAGTGCGGGTCGGAGGTGATCGCGAGCGCCTGTGCCTGGCCCCAGGCGATCTGATCGGCGGTGGCCCGGGCCGTGCTCGCGATGATCAGCGCACCGTCGACCCGCTCCGGGTGGCCCGCCACCCATTCCAGCGCTCGCATTCCGCCCATCGAGCCGCCGAGCACCAGTCGCCAGCGGTCGATGCCGAGCGCGTCGGCCAACCGGGCTTCCACGGCGACCTGGTCACGCACCGTGGTGACCGGGAACCGCGACCCCCAGGGGTGCCCCGAAGGATCGGAGGAACCCGGGCCCGTCGTACCGCGGCATCCGCCGAGCACGTTGCTGGCGACCACGAAGAGCTCCCGGGTGTCCAGCGGGGCACCCGACCCGATCAGCCCGGGCCACCAGCCGGCGGTGGGTTGTCCGGGCCCGGCGGGTCCCACGACGTGGGAGTCGCCGGTGAGTGCGTGCTCGACCAGAACGGCGTTGTCGGCGTTCGCATTGAGGGTCCCCCACGTCTGGAACGTCACGGTGACCTCGGGAAGAGCTACGCCGCTCTCCAGCGTGACCTCGGGGAGCAGGAGCGCGCGTGAGCCCGGGTTGGTGCCGACGGGCGGACGCACCCATGGGGAGGCCGGGTGCTCGGCGGGCCCGTGTTCCGGGTTCGGGCGGTGGCGTTGCTGCGTCACAGTCATCGGAGACTTCCGGTCAGGGGGCCGGTGCCTGGAGGGATGGCTGACCCCGCGCTTGCCGGTGCCCACTCGACACCGGCCTTGTCCTCACCCGGGGCACCCCACCGCGGTAGGAGGGTTGCCGCCCAGTCAGCCGGGGCTTCACGCTGGGACTCTTGACGCCGACCACCGTAGCAGCGGCCCACCCGCCGATATCCGACTCGTGCGCACCGACGAGGTCGGTCGCAGCAGAGTGACCGGGGCGCCGACTCCCCACACGTGTGGCACCCGGCAGCGCGTGCGCACCCGCTCAGGCACACCGGCGAGGGCGGGCGCCGAGCTCCACAGCGTGCCCGAGCAACCGCGCGAGGCGGTAGCCCGGGTCGATCTGAAGGGCCTGTTCCACCGCGACGGCCGCGAGGGCGCCGGAACCGCTGCTCCACGCCGACCCCGCGATGAGGGTGAGCACCGGGGGTCGCAACCGGTCGGGCAGGCAGTGCAACCACTGCACGAGGCGCGCCCGCACGGCGCGGGCGTCGAACGCGCCCGGCATGCCGGGAGGCGAGTCCGACCCCGACACCCCCACACCCGGCAGGCCGGGGGCCAGCCAGCCGAAGACCTCGTCCCGCGTCGACCGGTTGGCCATCGCCCGGCTCAACGACGCGAGCACCGGGACCGGCATCTCGTGGATCGGCCGCGTCCCGTGCAGGATCTCCCACATCGCCGCAGTGACGGCTGCCGATGGCATCGGCCGATCCGTGACGGGCGCGTCGCCGATGACCTGAGCGAGCTCCGTACGGCATTCGCGCAGCGATGCGCGCAGCTCGGCGCGGGAGGCGTGCGGCGCGATCCCGTCGAGCACCGACTCGACCACCGCGTCCACCCGATCGCGATCCGGCACCGCAGCCGGGCGTCGTGGGCAGTGCCCGCACCCGCACCGGTGGGCCCACCAGCTGCCGCTCCGGGTCACCAGCAGGTGTGCCGCGTCGACGTCGTGGGCGCGGAGCAGGTCACCGGCGAGGTCGAGCAGTCGCGTCGGCACGACCGTCGGTGCAGGGTCGGTGTCCACGAAGACGCAGCACAGCGCTTCGCGCACCCCCGCCTGCGCGAAGACACTTCCGATCCGGTGGATCCCCTGCGCGAGATCGTCCGCGTCACCAAGATCGAGGCGGGCGACGACCCGGATCCGGTCGTCGTCGAGGCCGACGACGACCAGGGAGTCAGTGGGCCGGAAGCCGAGCTCGTAGGGCAGGTAGGCGATGAGATCGCCCAGGCCATGGAGAGTGCTGCGCATGCGTCGAGCGTGCGTCGCCGCGGGGCGCGCGGCGACGAGTTCGGCGCAGGGTGTGGACGACGCCCCGGGGGTATGGCGCAGACCGGGGGGATGTGGACGACGCGGGGTGTCAGCGCACGCGTCGGCCGCGCACTGTGTGCTTGCGGACGGCCTCCCAGGCCAGGAAGTCGTCGGTGTCGTGCACCAGGGCGTTCGCGAGCCAGGCGAGCACCACTGCGTCGTCCGCGAGTCCCACGATCGGCGCCAGCTTCTCCGGGATCAGGTCGACGGGCGAGGCGATGTACGCCGCGGCCGCGACCATCGCGGCGACCCGGGCCGCCGAGGACCCGCCGTACTCCTTCGCCGCGACCGCGCGCACCATCCGGGGCAGGGCGGTCAGGCGCGCGGCGACGCTCGGCCCGGACGGGTCCGCCACGGAGGCGATCGAGTCGCGCAGCGACCGGACGGCGGAGGCACTCATCCGGCGGCTCGGCCGGGGGCTCATGCGCGCGCGCTCAGAGTTCCCGGCGCGCCCGGCTCGGGTGCGGGGAACTGGGTGCGGGCCGTCTTGGCGACCTTATTCAGCAGGTAGACGTCCAACCCGGCGCCGACGACACCGCCGGCGAGGGGGATCGACTTCCCGAGCCGGGGCAGGAGCTTCTCGCTGACCTGTGCGATGAGCCGGAAACCCACGGCCTTGTCGATGACCATCCGGGCGGCGGGCGGCAGACCCCGGGTCGCCAGGTTGGCGAGCCGACCGGTGCTCACCACGCCGGCCTTCTTCAACAGCGCGTCGGCCTCGCCGCCGACCAGGGCCAGCAGGATGGCCGACCGCAGATCGCGGTTACGCAGGTCGTAGCCGCGCAGATGCGCGATCGCCGCCGTCATCCGGGTCGCGAGCGCGTAGAAGCCGGCGATATTGGCGGGCAACGACACCGTCATCGTCACGAATCCGCCGAGCCCGGTGACGAATCCGCCGGCAGCAGCCAGTCTCCGGTGATCGGCGATGACCTTGTCGATGGCCGCGTCGACGTCGCCCCCGCTCTCCTGCAGTGCCCGCTGCGCCACGTCGGCCGCCGAGTCGAAGCGTCCCTTCCCGTCGATACCGACGTCCATCAGCCGGTTCGCGAGACTCATCGAAGTCCCGGCGAACGCCCCCTTGTTCAGGTCGAGTTCGGTCGATTTCTTGGAATTGCGATGAAGGAGGGCCACGCGCCCATCGTGCCAGGTGACGAGCGGAGCGCGTGGTGGCACGACCCGCGCCGGTCGGTGAGCCGCCCGGCGTAGCGTGGCGCCATGGCTGCACCTACTGATGACAATCCGGCGTTCCAGCACTTCGCACACCCCGAGCGGCTCGTCTCCACGCAGTGGTTGGCCGACGCGCTCGACCGTGGGGAGGATCTGGTCGTGCTGGAGTCCGACGAGGACGTCCTGCTCTACGAGGCCGGGCACATCCCCGGTGCGCGCAAGCTCGACTGGCACCTGGATCTCAACGACCCGGTGGCCCGCGACTTCGTCGACGGCGAGCACTTCGCGCAGGTCATGGGCGAGCGCGGCGTCGGCCGTGACACGACCGTGGTGATCTACGGCGACAAGAGCAACTGGTGGGCGGCGTACGCGCTGTGGGTCATGACGCTCTTCGGCCACGAGGACGTGCGGCTGCTCGACGGCGGACGCGCCGCGTGGGCCGGTGAGGACCGCCCGATGACCCGCGACGTGCCCGCCGTGACCCCGGCCCAGTACCCGGTCGTACGCCGCGAGGATCCCCCGATCCGCGCGTACCGCGACGACGTCCTGGCACACCTGCCCGGGCCGCTCGTCGACGTGCGCTCCCCCGGCGAGTACAGCGGCGAGCTGCTGAGCATGCCGGACTACCCGCAGGAGGGCGCGATGCGCGGCGGCCACATCCCGGGCGCCCGGTCGGTGCCGTGGGCCCGCGCGGCAGCCGAGGACGGGCGGTTCCGCGGGCGCGCGGAGCTGGAGGCGATCTACCAGGGCGAGCAGGGCCTCGCGCCGAGCGACGACGTGGTCGTCTACTGCCGCATCGGGGAGCGGTCGGCGCACACCTGGTTCGTCCTCACCCACCTGCTCGGCTTCGGGTCGGTGCGCAACTACGACGGATCGTGGACCGAGTGGGGCAACTCGGTGCGGGTGCCGATCGAGACCGGCACGCCGTGAACGAAGACCTCCCCGCTCCGATGGCGGAGCTCGCCGACGACTTCGAGGCGCTCGAACCCAAGGACCGTCTGCAGCTGCTGCTGGAGCTCAGCGACGAGCTTCCGGCGCTGCCGCAGCGGTACGCCGACGAGCCCGGGCGGCTGGAGCAGGTGCACGAATGTCAGTCGCCGCTCTTCCTCGCGGTCGAGGTGGACGACGAGGAGCGGGTCCACCTGTTCTTCCAGGCGCCTCCCGAGGCGCCGACGACGCGCGGGTTCGCGGGCATCCTGCACACCGGGTTGGACGGCCAGCCCGCACGTGCGGTGCTCGAGGTGCCGGACGATGCCGCGTGGAGGTTCGGGCTCGCGGAAGCGGTGTCCCCGTTGCGGATGCGTGGGATGCTGGCCATGCTTTCCCGCATCAAGAGACAGGTCCGTGAACGCACGTCGGGGACTTCCGCACCCGACCACGACGCTGAGGTTCGAGAACACCTATGAACAAGAAGGCATTGATCGCGCTCCCTGCTGTCGTCGCGGTGATCGGCCTGGTGCTGTTGATCATCGGATTCGCCTCCGGTGGCGGCGCGAAGGTGACCTCGTTCTCCAACGGTGCACGCGTCACGTCCTCCGACGCCGGGTTCTCGCTCTACAGCAAGGATAAGGCGACCCGCGTGTCGACGGTCTGCACGGCGGTGTCCAACGGCAAGACCTCCACATTGGGCCGGCCCAGCTCGGACTTCTCGGTGACGAGCAGCGGTGGCACCTACTGGGAGGTCGCGCGCAGCACCGATGCCATGACCAAAGGCGACTACACCGTCAACTGTGTGGGCGGCAACAACCTGTTCGCCGGCACCCGCGCGGACAAGGTCGGCGGCGGTTTCAAGGTGCCCGGCATCGTCCTCGGTCTGATCCTGCTGATCGGCGGCCTGCTCGGCGTCGTCCTGCTCGCTCTGATGGGCCGCAGGAAGGTCGCCCAGGGCGGCCCCCAGGGCCAGTACGCCGGATACCAGCAGGGCAGCTCTTACGGGCAGGGCTACGGCGCTCCCGGTGCATACGGTTCGTCGTCCGGCCAGCCGGGTCCGCAGGGCGGGTACGCACAGCCCGCGCGCCAGGGTGGGTACGGTCAGCAACCGGCTCAGCAGGGTGGGTACGGTCAGCAGCCGAGCCAGCAGGGCGGGTATGCACAGCCGGGTCAGCAGGGTGGGTACGGTCAGCAGCCCAGCCAGCAGGGTGGCTACGGCCAGCCGGGCCAGCAGGGCGCGTACGGTCAGCAACCGGCTCAGCAGGGCGGGTACGGCCAGCCGGGCCCGCAGGGCGCGGACGGCCAGCAACCAGCCCAACAAGGTGGGTACGGCCAGCCGGGCCAGCACGGCGGGTACGCCCAGCCGGGCCAGCAGGGCGGGTACGCCCAGCCGGGCCAGCAGGGTGGCTACGGCCAGCAGGGTCAGCAGCCGGGCCAGCCCGGTGTGTACGGCCAGCAGGGCCAGCAGCCGGACCAGCAGGGCGGGTACAACCAGCCCGGTGGGTACGGCCAGCAGCCGGACCAGCAGGGCGGGTACAACCAGCCCGGTGGGTACGGCCAGCAGCCGGACCAGCAGGGCGGGTACAACCAGCCCGGTGGGTACGGCCAGCAGCCGGACCAGCAGCGTGGGTACAACCAGCCCGGTGGGTACGGCCAGCGGCCGAACCAGCAAGGCGGATACGAGCAGCAGCAGGGTCAGGGTTCGACTCCGACCGACTACTCGGACGCGCCGACCACCGCCATCTCGGGCCTGCCGACCGATGAACAGCAGACCCAGCAGGACCCGCGCGATCGCCGTGGTGGTCATGGCGAGCAGGGCCAGCAGGGCACGAACGATCAGGGCGGCGAGGGCTGAACGAGCCGGTTGCATCCGCACGGGCCCCGTATCCCTCGTGGATGCGGGGTCCGTTGCTGGGCGTTGCCGTCGACCCGCGTACCGGTGACGTCGCCATCGCCGCGAGCGGCGCATCTCCCGATGCCATCGCGGCCGATCAGGGGTCGCAGCTGCTCGAGCCGGGTCGTGCGGGCGATCTGATCAGGGCGCGAGAGGCGGATCGAACTCGTCCGGTGCGGTGGGCGTGGTGGTCCGACGAGGTACCCCGTGCACTGCTCGCGCACGGCGTCCGGCCCGAGCGCGGACTGGACCTGCTGCAGACCCACCTGCTGCTGCAGGGCGGCGCCCGCGCCGATCCCGAGCACGTCTGGGCCCGCGCGGTCGGCCTCGAGGTCGACGCCGTACCGGCCCGTCATCAGGGTGATCTGTTCGACAGCCCGGACGACCCGCCCGCCGGCGCCGAAGCGCCGCAGCCGTTGGACGAGCGCGGGTACCTGCGACCCGGTTTCCTCGCCGCGGACGGTGACACGGCGACGCAGTGGGCAATGCTCGCCGCCGAGGTGGCGCAGCGGCAGAGCGCGCAGCTGCGGGAGCGTCCCCGGGCGCTGGCCACGGCGTACAGCGAGTCCGGCGCGTCGATGCTCGCATTGGAATTGGAACGCACCGGCCTGCCCGTGCACCGCCCCACCCTCGAGCAGCTCATCGAGACCGCCGCTGGACCCCGTCCGCACACGCTCCAGGAGGAGAGCGCCGCGCGCGCGACCCGCGACCGCTCCGTCCTGCAACTGATCCCCCCTGGCCGTGCCGTGGACCTGCGCAATCCCGAACAGGTGTTGAACATGTTGCACGGGCTGGGGATCCGGGTGGACAACACCCGCAAGTGGGAGCTGGAGCGGCATCGCACCACCCATCCCGTCGTCGACGCCCTCCTGCGGTGGCGAGCCGACGAGCGGATCGCCACGACCTACGGCTGGGCATGGTTGCGCGACCATGTCGGCCCCGACGATCGGCTGCGGGGGCGGTGGCACTCCTTCGACGGCGGCGCCGGACGGATGACGGCGGAGGCCGGGCTGCACAACCTGCCCGCTGCGCTGCGCCCCGCGGTCGTCGCCGCACCCGGGCACCTCTTCGTGCGGGCCGATCTCGGCCAGATCGAGCCGCGGGTGCTGGCCGTCGTGTCCGGTGACCCGGCGCTGATCGCGGCGACCGCTCAGGAGGATCTCTACCGCACCGTCGCCGACCAGTTGCGGGTCGAGCGGCCCATCGCCAAGGTCGCGGTGCTGTCGGCGATGTACGGCGGCGCGGCGGGCCAGGCGGCCGCGGCGTTGGAGGGGCTCGACCGCACCTACCCGACCGCGATGGCCTACCTGCGTGCGGCGCAGGCCACCGGCGAGACCGGAGGGTCGGTCACGACGTACGGCGGACGACTTATCACCGTGCCGCCCAGCACCGAGCAGGCGCAGTCGCGAGCGAGGGGGCGGTTCGCGCGCAACGCGGTGGTGCAGGGGGCCGCCGCCGAGTTCTTCAAGGCGTGGGCGCTCACTGCCCGACACGCCATCGCGGCGTACGACGCCCACATCGTGCTGTGCCTACACGACGAGCTGCTGGTGCATGTGCCCGAGGAGCACGCTCCCGCCACGGCGGCGGCGGTCGACGCGGCCCTGCAGGACGCCGCGCGACGCTGGACCGGCGGATCAGCGGCGCGTTTCGTGTCCGACACCGGCATCGTCCGTAGCTGGGCCGACGCGAAGCCCTGACCCTCCGAAAATGGACATGCAGGGCGGGGCATGTCTGCCCCGCCCTGCATGTCCGAAATCAGTGAGGTCAGTTCGTGTTGTCGTCCGACTCGTCGCGCAGGAACTTCTCCAGCTCCGCGCCGATCTCGTCGGCGCTCGGCAACTCCGCCATCTCGTTGGCGAGCAGGTTCTGCCGCTGCAGACCCTCCTGGAACGCGTCGTACTGCTGCTCCAGACCCTGCACCACCTCGACGACGTCGGGGTTCTCGGCGACCTGACGACCGATCTCCGCACGGTGCAGGCCCGCGACGGCGGTGAGCTCCTGCATCGGGATGCTGAGCCCGGTCAGGCCGCACACCGCCTGCAGCGCGGTCACGGCCGCGTCGCCGAAGTCGGTCTGGGTCAGGTAGTGCGGCACGTGGATCGCGAATCCGGCGGTGTCGATGCCGGACTCGGCCAACCGCAGGTGCAGCAGGGACTCGACGCTCGAGGGGATCTGCACCATTCCGAACACCGGGTTGTTCTCCGGCATCAGGCGCTGGTCGCTCGCGTAGCGGGTCATGCCGACGGGGCGGGTGTGCGGGACGGCCATCGGGATGCCGTGCGCGCTCACCACGAGCTGCACGCCGAGGCGGCGTACGAGCATCCGCACGGCCTCGATGACGCGCTCCCACTGGTAGTCAGGCTCGGGACCCGCCAGCAGCAGGAACGGGGTGCCCTCCTCGTCGGACATGCGGAAGAGGGTCAACGCCGGATCGTCGTAGTCGCTGAAGTGGTCGCGGTCGAAGGTCATGACCGGGCGACGTCCGCGGTAGTCCAGCAGTTGATCCAGGTCGAACGACGCCACGACGGTGTGTTCGAGCGTGCCGAGCAGGTGTGACACCAACTGCTTCTGGGTGTTCCCCGCGTCGATGAGACCACCGAGCGCCACCACCATCGTGTGGGCGCCCAGCTCGCTGGGATGGGTGTCGTTCTCGAAGCGATACAGCTCCTGTGGATCCTGCACGGTGCTCTCCCTGGCTCTCCTGCTCGCGAATGATGCGCTGCTCGCGCCTTCCTCTGACCGTTCCAACGCCCGACCCCCGCGCACGATTCCCGCAGCGGCACTCCCCCGTCGGATACACCGGCTCCCTCCGTCGAGGGGTAGCAAAATCATCGAAGGGGAGGGGTATATGCCTACCCTCCGATGGGTTCCCCACCCCCCGATGTGTTCGAAGAGCTGGGGCTTCTCAGGCGGGGACCTTCTCGCCGTACCCGAGGGTGCGCAACCGGGCTCGCAGCCGATCCGCGTTCCTGGCGAGCACCTGCGGGTCCTCCCCGTGCGTCACGGCGTTCACGTCGAAGTCACCATGACCGTTGGCCGGCCAGACGTGCACGTGCAGGTGCGGCACCTGGAAGCCCTCGATGAGGACACCGGCCCGGCGCGCTCCCCATTCCTGCACCTGCGCGCGGCCGATCACCTTCCCGACCGACATGAGGGTGGCGATCAGGTCGTCGTCCGCGTCGAGCCATTGGTCCACCGGGGCGCGGGGCACGACCAGGGCGTGCCCGTCGGTCAGGGGGTCGACCGACAGGAAGGCCACGCACACGTCGTCCTGCCACACGATCTGGCCGGGGATTTCTCCGTCGATGATCTTCTCGAACAGGGTGCTCACGGTGCGCCTCTCAGCCGCAGGGAGATCGGGTTCGGCCAGCATCTCAGGTCTCTTGCGATCCACCGCGCCTCGCGGCGCGCTGCTCGCGGGAAGCCGGCCCGCCGTCCGGTCTCGCCCTGGGCCTCGTCTGCCCCCATGCAGCGTTGCCGCAACCTTCTCGCGGTTAGCGTGGGGAGCTCCGAGCATCGACAGCACAGGATGGGACCGCGATGACCGAGCACGCGACGCTACGTCAGTTGACCGGCATGCCGGAGGTGCCGGCCCCACTGGCCGACTCGACGTTGATCATGATCGACCTCCAGAACACCTACACCCGCGGCGTCATGGAGTTGGACGGCGTCGAGGCGGCCCTCGATCAGGCCGAGGAGCTGCTGTCGAACGCGCGGGACGCCGGGATCCCGATCCTGCACATCATGCACGACGCCGGCGCGGGCTCGCCCTACGACCTCAAGGACGACATCGGCCAGATCGTCTCGCGCGTGGCCCCTCGCGACGGCGAGCCGGTGATCGTCAAGAACTTCCCGAACGCGTTCGCCGGCACCGACCTGCACCAGCGGCTGCAGGCCGCACCGGGCCGTGACCTGGTCCTCGCCGGGTTCATGACGCACATGTGCGTGAACTCGACGGCGCGCGGTGCGTTCAGCCTCGGATACTCGCCCTCGGTGGTCGCCGGGGCGACGGCCACCCGTGAGCTCCCCGGCACGGACGGCGGCACCGCGGTATCGGCCGCTGCCCTGCAGGCCGCCAGCCTGGCCGCCGTCGCCGACCTGTTCGGCGTCGTCGTGTCCAAGCCGTCCGACATCCCGAGCTGACCGTCCCGGGTCCGGCAACCACGCCGGCCAGAAACGCCGGCCCGTATCTCACGTCGTGGGTGCCGCCTCGATCCGGTCCATGGCCTTGCGCAGCCGCGGCACCGACACGGGACCCGCGGTGCCGAGCCGCTGGGCGAAGAGGCTGATACGCAGCTCCTGCACCTGCCAGCGCAGCCGGCGTACGGCGTCCTCGCGGCGGCGCGCGGCCGGCAGCCCCTCGATCAGGTCGCCGACCTCCTGTTCGACCGAGTGCACCTCGTGCATCCGCTGGGCATCGCGGGCGATGTCGTCCGGCGCGCGCTCGAGACGTTCGAGCATGCCGCGCAGGTATCGGTCGAGGTCACGCAGCCGCGCGGCCCCGGTGGCCGCCACGAACCCGGGATAGACCAGCCCCGCATGCTGACCGCGCACGTCGGCGACGAGTTCGGCGACCGAGGGACGGGTCATCGAGTCCAGCTGCAGCTGCACCTCGCGGGAGTGGTGCAGCACCGGCACGAGGCTCTCGACGATGGTCAACACCTGCGCCGACGCCTGCTGACGCACCTGCTGCAGGACCGTGTCGAACTGCTCGCGAGTGCGCACCGGACCCGGTGAGGAGTCGGCTGCCATCACCGCATCCACGGCCGCCGCCAGGACGTCGGCCAGCACGGCCTGCTGGTCGGCGTGCGGACCCCAGCCGAGCGCGAGCCGCTGGGCGTTGTCGAGCATTCCCAGCAATCGGGACCAGGGCACGTCCAGTTGCAGGAGCAGCAGGCGGCGTACACCGGCCGGGTGCTCCGCGTCGCGTTCGGCGGCACTCGGCAGCACCCGTAGGGCGACGCTCTCGCCCTCGTCGACGAGCCCCGGATAGCCCTGCACCGTTCTCTTGCCCATGCGCTCGGTGAGCTCGGCGGGCAGATCACCGACGTCCCAGGTGGTGAGTCCCGTCCGTTCGATCTCGCTGCCGGCCCGCGAGAGCACCGACCGCACCCGACCGGACAGCTGCTCGCGCAGAGCCGAGAGGTCCTCTCCGTGCGAGAGCGCGCGGCGGCGCGAATCCTCCACGCGGAACGTCGCTTTCAGATGATTCGGGACCCGCTCCCAGTCCCATTGGTCCGCCGGCACCCGCACCCCGGTGAGCTGCTGGAGCGCCCCGGCGAGCTCTGTGGTGATGGATCCGCGCGCCGGATCCATCAGCGGCAGGGCACGCGCCGCCACATCCGGTGCGGGGACGAAGTTGCGACGGGTCGCCTTCGGCAGCGAGCGGATGAGGGCGGTGACCAACTCACCGCGTACGCCGGGCACGAGCCAGTCGAACCCGTCCTGGTCGACCTGGTTCAACTGTTCCACCGGTACGTGCACTGTCACACCGTCATCACCCGAGCCCGGCTCGAAGCGGTAGCTGAGGCGCAGGTCGAGTTCCCCGCTGGACCAGGTCCGTGGGTACTCGTCGAGATCGATGTCGGCGGCGTCATCGCCGCGCAGGTCGTCCTCGGTCATCGTCAGCAGGTTTGCAGAGGTGCGCTGCTCCTTCTTCCACCACGCGTCGAAATGCGCTGCGGAGACGATGGATTCGGGGACCCTGGCGTCGTAGAACGCGTAGACGGTCTCGTCGTCGACGACGACGTCACGGCGCCGGGTACGCGCCTCGAGGTCGCGCAACCGCGCCAGCGTCTGACGGTTCCGCTCGGTGAAGGCGTGCCGGCTCTCCCAGTCGCCCTCGACCAGGGCCGAGCGGATGAACAGATCGCGTGACAGCACGGGGTCGATCGACCCGTAGTCGACCTTGCGGCCGGCGGCCAGCGGCAGCCCGTAGAGGGTGACCCGTTCGGCGGCGACGACACTGCCGCGGCGGCGTTCCCAGTGTGGTTCGGCATAGCTGCGCTTGACCAGGTGCGCGCCCGCGCGCTCGATCCACGCGGGGTCCACGGCCGCGTTCGTCCGCGCCCACAGCCGGCTGGTCTCCACCAGCTCGGCGGACATCACCCAGTCCGGTGGCTTACGGAAGAGCGACGAACCGGGCTGGACGGCGAACCGCACGCCCCTCGCACCCAGGAAGTCGCGCCGCTCCTTGTCACGCAGACCCACGTGCGACAGCAGGCCGGTGAGCATGGCCTGGTGCACGGCGTCCTCACCGGCCGGGTTGTCGGCGCGGCGCAGACCCTGCTGCTTGCAGGCCTCCCGCAGTTGGGTGTGCAGGTCCTGCCATTCGCGCACCCGCAGATAGTGCAGGTACTCGCGTTGGCACATCCGGCGGAAGGCGCTGCTGGACAACGCCTTCTGCTGTTCCTTGAGGTAGCGCCACAGGTTGAGCAGCGACAGGAAATCACTGGTCTCGTGGCGGAAGCGGGCATGCGACTGATCCGCCTGCGGCCGCTTCTCGGCGGGGCGCTCACGGGGGTCCTGGATCGACAGCGCGGCCACGATGACCAGCACCTCGGCCAGCGCGCCGTTCTCGGCCCCTGCGAGCAGCATCCGGGCCAATCGGGGGTCGGTGGGCAGCGCGCTGATCGCGCGGCCCGCGGCCGTCAGCCGCGGGGTGCCGCGGGCACCGCGCTCCTCGACGGCCTGCAACTCCTCGAGCAGGCGCACCCCGTCGCTGATCTGGCGGGAATCCGGCGGCTCCACGAAGGGGAATCGGGCCACGTCGCCCAGGTCGAGGGATGCCATCTGCAGGATGACCGAGGCAAGGTTGGTGCGCAGGATCTCGGGGTCGGTGAACTCCGGGCGGGCCAGGAAGTCCTCTTCGGAGTAGAGCCGGATGCAGACACCGTCGGCCACCCGACCGCACCGGCCCGACCGCTGACGGGCGCTGGCCTGCGACACGGGCTCGATGGGCAGACGCTGCACCTTGGTGCGCTGGCTGTACCGGGAGATGCGCGCGGTGCCGCTGTCGACGACGTACCGGATGCCCGGCACGGTCAGGGAGGTTTCGGCGACATTGGTGGCGATGACGATCCGGCGGCCGCCGTGCGAGCCGAAGACCCGGTGCTGCTCCGCGGCGGACAGCCGCGCGTAGAGCGGGAGGGTCGCGGTGCCTGGGAGGTCCAGGGCGTCGAGCGCCTCGGCCGCGTCGCGGATCTCGCGCTCACCGGAGCAGAACACCAGGATGTCCTGCGGTCCCCCGTCGGAGACCGGCTCGCTCCACAACTCCTCGACGGCGCGCACGATGCCGGTCACCTGGTCCACGTCGACCAGCTGCGGGCCGGTCGGGCCGGTGATCTCCTCGATCAGCGGGCGATAGCGGACCTCCACCGGGAAGGTGCGCCCGGAGACCTCGATCACGGGCGCGGGTACGCCATGCTGGGCGAAGTGCTCGGCGAACCGGCCCGGGTCGATGGTCGCGGAGGTGACGATGACCTTCAGATCCGGTCGCCTCGGCAGCAGCTGCTTGAGGTAGCCGAGGATGAAGTCGATGTTGAGCGAGCGCTCGTGGGCCTCGTCGATGATGAGCGTGTCGTAGCGCCGCAGGTCACGGTCGCGGCGCAGCTCCGACAGCAGGATGCCGTCGGTCATCACCTTCACGAGGCTGTCCGGGCCGGAGTGGTCGGCGAAGCGCACCTGGTAGCCCACCACTCCCCCGAGCGGCACGTGCAGCTCGTCGGCGATGCGGTCGGCGACCGAGCGCGCCGCGATCCGGCGCGGCTGGGTGTGTCCGATCATCCCCGCGATGCCGCGACCCATCTCCAGCAGGATCTTCGGCAGCTGCGTGGTCTTGCCCGAGCCGGTCTCGCCGGCGACGATCACGACCTGGTGCGCCTCGATCGCGGCCCGGATGCGTTCGCGCTCGGCGACCACCGGCAGCTGCGGGGGGTACTCGATTGCCGGCAGCAGCGATCGGCGGCGTTGCTGCGCGGCCTCGTCCAGGCGCGGCGAACGGCCCGCGGACGTCGTACGCGGGCGGCGGCGGGGCGGGCGGGTGCGGCGGGAGGGCTGGGTCATCGGGGATCAGGTCCATTCTCGCGTACGGGCGGCGCCGGCCTCACGTCGGTGAGATCCGGATTCGAGAGGGTGTGGCGCACTCCGCACCATCGCGAGTCCGGATCTCAGTGGGAGAGGGACGGCCCGGGGTCGCCGATGGGGAGGCGGGCCAGCACCTCGTGCCGCGCCCGCCCTCGCGGCCCCTCCCCGAGGTGAGAGGCGACGACCTCGACCTCGACCGCGGTCCAGAAGGCGCCGCTGAAGCCGTCGAGCAGCCGCACCCAGCGGTCGAGAGGGGTCGGACGGCCGCAGCGGGCCACCGTCACGTGCGGCCGGAAGCGCTGTCCGTCGACCTGCGCGCCGCTGTGGGCGGCCGCCCCTCGGACGCCTGCCGCAAGCGCCGCCAGCTCCTGGTCGGCGTGCTCGTCGGTGCGCAGCCCCACCCACAGCACCTTGGCCCGCGCCGGATCGGGGAAGGCACCGCCCCCGCCGAGGCACAGATCGAACTGCTCCCGGCGCGCGGCAGCTGCCGCTGTCGCCTCCACCAGGTCGTCCAGCCGGTACTCGGGCACGTCGGGCAGGAACGCGAGCGTCAGATGGAACTGCTCGGCGTCCATCCAGCTGAACGCTCCGGCGTCGCGTCGTACGTCGAGGAACTCATCGAGCCGGTCGACCTCCTCCTCCGGCGGCCTCAGGGCCAGGAACACGCGGGGCATGAGAATGCCAACCACGCTGTGCGTCACAGCATTCCGCGGTGCTAGGGCCGAGGCACCTCGATGAACACCGGTCGCGACGCCTGCGGCGTACGCGCCATACCCGTGAGGGTGGTGGCGGTGCGGGACAGCGAGACGAGCAGGTTGCCGTCTCGTAGGGGCAGCTCGGGGTGGGCGAGCGGCTGGTAGGTGATGGTGCCCGACCCCGGGGCCGGTGCGGCCACGGTGCGCGAGAGCGTCCAGGGGCCCTGCGGCTGCGGCGCGGTCCACACCCCCACCTGCTGCCGGAGGTCCCCGCCGCGCATGGAGACTGCGACCCACGACGTGCCGAGGTGGCTGACGCTCAATGCCTGACTGACCGTGTCACCGCGGAGCACAGGCTGAGCTGCCGCGTCGTCCGGCACCCACGCGGTGCCGTTCCAGAAGGTCCATCGCGAGGGGTCTTGCACCTGGTCGGCGGCCACCCGCGCGGCGTAGAGGGTGCGCCCGGCGCCACGTGCCCCACCGCCGCGGGTGCCGTAGACGTAGACCCAGTCCCAATCGCGCACGAGGGCCGATCCCCAGGTGATGTCGCTGGACCGGGGTACGGCGACCACCGGGCCGGGCACCGGCGTGCCGCCGAGGGGGACGTCGAACCGCGCGATCGCCGTGCCGGTGACGGTGAAGTCCAGCAGGGACGCGCCGCGCCGGATGCGCGAGCATGCGACGTACGCCGCGTCGCCACTGCCGGTCGGCACGGCCGTCACCGATGTCGGCCAGCACACGGTGGGCGGGGTGTCGGCGATCACGGGGCCTCGGCCGACCGGTACCACCTGGGAGGTGCACAGCCCGGAGGTCACCAGCATCGAGTTCGCGGCGAAGCTGCTGGCCGCGCTCGGGTCGCGCAGGGTGTCGCCGAAGGCCCACAGCACCCGCCCGTCGCGCAGCGGGGTGCTGGCCCCCACGTCCGCGGCCCGCCAGAGCGGGAACCCCTGCAGCGACTGCATCCATCCGTTCAGCTGCGTCACGTCGTAGGTCGCGCCGGGGACCACGTCGCCGCAGGCGGTGACCGTCCTCAACGTGCCCGCGCCGCCGGTCCACGACCGCGCGGAGTAGCTCGGAGGCACCTCGTCCGCGGGCAGTGCGCAGCCGGCGAGAGTGAAACCGCAGACCAGCGTCGACAGCGCGACGACGACCCGGCGGGGCTTCCTCATCCGGCCACCCTAGGCGTGGACCCCCATCTGCCCGGCCCGGTTCGATCCGGAGAGTCTCAGCCTCCCCGGCGAGGTAGGACGCGAAACCGCCGCCGTCCCGGGATGCGGGGCGGCGGCGGCTCGTCGTACGACGGATACCTACTTTGCGGCGGCGAACCCCTGCTCGAGGTCGGCCAGGATGTCGTCGATGTGCTCCAGCCCGACCGCGAGGCGCACCAGACCCGGGGTGACACCGGCCAGCAGCCGGTCCTCGTCACTGCCCTGGGAGTGGGTGGTCGACGCGGGGTGGATCACCAGCGAGCGCACGTCACCGATGTTGGCGACGTGGCTGTGCAGCGTGAGTGCCTCCACGAACGTCTTGCCCGCCTCGGCGCCACCGGTGATCTCGAACGCCAGCACGGCACCCGAGCCGAGCGGCGTGTACTTCTGGGCCAGCTCGTAGTACTCGTCACCCGGCAACGACGCCCAGCGCACCGACTCGACCTGGTCCTGCTGCTGCAGCCACTCGGCCACCGCGCGGGTGTTCTGCACGTGCCGCTCGATGCGCAGGCTCAGTGTCTCGATGCCCTGCGCGATCAGGAACGCGTTGAACGGCGAGATCGAGGAGCCGAAATCGCGCAGACCCTGCACCCGTGCCTTGAGGATGAAGGCCAGGTTGGCGCCCAGCGGGCTGCCCACGCCGAGGTCGCGGGCGTAGACCAGCCCGTGGTAGCTCTCCTCGGGGGTGTTGAAGTTCGGGAACTTCTCCGGGTCCTTGCCGAAGTCGAAGTTGCCGCTGTCGATGATCGCGCCGGCGATCGCCGTACCGTGCCCGCCCAGGTACTTCGTCGCCGAGTGCACGACGATGTCCGCGCCGTACTCGATCGGGCGCAGCAGGAACGGCGTGGCGACCGTGTTGTCGACCACGAGCGGTACGCCGAGTTCGTGCGCGACGTTCGCGACGGCCTCGATGTCGAGGATCTCGATCTTCGGGTTGGAGATGGTCTCGCCATAGAAGAGCTTGGTGTTCGGCTGCGCGGCCGCGCGCCAGCTCTCCGGGTCCTTGGTGTCCTCCACGAAGGTCACGTCGATGCCGTACTTGGGCAGCGTGAACTTCAGCAGGTTGAAGGTGCCGCCGTAGAGCGACGGGCTGGCCACGATGTGGTCGCCGGCCTCGGCGATGTTGAGGATGGCCAGCGTCTCGGCGGCCTGGCCGGAGGCGACCAGCAGTGCGCCGACGCCGCCCTCAAGGTTGGCAAGACGCTGCTCGACCACGTCGGTGGTCGGGTTCATCAGCCGGGTGTAGATGTTGCCGAACTCCTGCAGGCCGAAGAGCTTGGCGGCCCGGTCGGTGTCGGGGAAGACGTACGACGTGGTCTGGTAGATCGGCAGGGCGCGCGCCGTGGTGGACGCGTCGGGCTCCTGGCCGGCGTGGATCTGACGGGTCTCGAAGGACCAGCCGGGGCTGTCGGTCATCGTGTCGCCTTTCGTAACGCGGGGTGCGGCGCCGGCGAGCTCGCACTGCGTCGGCGCTGCAGCGGATGGCGGGAGGCCCACGATCCGCGCTTGCCGGGGGACGATCGGCATCCACCGGCCAGGTCTTCACCCGGGGCACCCCACCGCGGAGGAGGGTTGCCGGCCAGCACGCCGGGGCCTGACGCTGGCACTCATGACCTAGAACGTGAGGTTATGACACCCCAAGGTCGACGGCAGGTGAATCTCGATATGCGGACGCCCGTCTCGCGCGGTTGTCAGCGCTTTCGTGGCACCGACACCAGAGATCCGCTGACAAGGGCCGACGTCTCGCGCGGTTGTCAGCGCTTTCGTGGCACCGACACCAGAGATCCGCTGACAATCGCGCGGGTCAGAGCAACTGGGCGATCGTGTAGATGAGCAGACCCACCAGGCCACCGACGATGGTGCCGTTGATGCGGATGAACTGCAGGTCGCGCCCGACGTGCAGCTCGATCCGGGACGCCGCCTCCTTGCCGTCCCACCGCTCGATGGTGGTGGTGATGACCGAGGTGAGCTCGCGCCCGTACGTCGTGACGACGTGCCCGACGATGCCCTCGAGTCGTCGTTCGAGGGAGTCGCGCAACTCCTCGTCGGTAACGATCCGCTCCCCCGCGTCCGTGAGCGCCCGCGACAACCGGGCGTGCAGGTCGCTCTCCTCGTCGCGCAGGCCGTCGACGACCGCCGTGCGCACCGAGGCCCACAGCGCCAGCACCGTGCCCGGCACCGACGGGTGCTTCAGCAGATGCTCTTTCAGCGACTCGGCCTGCGCCATCGTCGCCTCGTCGTGCTGCAGGTCGTGGGCGAGCTGACTCAGCAGGTGGTCCAGCGCCTGTCGTGTCTGGTGCTCGGGGTCGTCGCGGACGTCGGCGAGGAAACGCACGATCTCCAGGTGGATCCGGGTGGTGACGGTGTCGTCCAGCCACTTCGGAGACCACCACGGCGCCCGCGAGCCGAGGATCTCCAGGATCGTCTCAGGATTGGCGGCCACCCAGTCGTGCAGCTCGCGCACGCCGAGGTCGACCAGCGAGGTGTGCGACCGGTCGCGCAGGATGCCCTCGAGCAGGTGCCCGGCCACCGGTGCGATCGGTTCCCTGGCCAGCCGCGGCAGCACCAGCCGGTCCAGCAGCTCCAGGACCTCGCGGTCGTCGATCGACTCCAGGCCACGCGCCAGCGACGGTGCGGCCGTGCGTACGACGCGGACACTGTTGTCGCGCACCGCGAGCCAGCGACCCACCCGCAGCGGGACCTGCGCGGCGGCGAGCCGCTCCTTGACGGTGTCGGGCGTCAGGAAGTTCTCGGCCACGAAGTCCTCGAGGCTCGCCCCGATCGCGTCCTTGCGCTCGGGGATGATCGCCGTGTGCGGGATCGGCAGCCCCATGGGGTGCCGGAACAGTGCGGTGACGGCGAACCAGTCTGCGACGGCACCCACCATCGCCGCCTCCGCCGCGGCGTTCACATATCCCCAGACTCCCCCGTGACCGTGCGTGACCACGAAGACGACGGCAGCGAGCAGCAGCAGCCCGAGGGCCACCGTGCGCATCCGGCGCAATCCGGCGCGGCGAGCCGCGTCGCCCGCGCCGAGCAACGGACCGAGAGGAGGGACGGAGGAGATCAGGTCAGCCCTTCCACTGGGCCTGCGGGGTCTCGCTGAGGCCGCCCGCGAACCCCAGGGTCAGGGTGCTGAGGTCCGTGCCGACCGGGACTTCGAACACCACGGCTCCATGGGCGTCCTTGGTCGTCGCGTTGAGCGTGGTCCCCTCCAACTGCTGTGCCTCGGGCAGCGCGCTGCTGCTGCTCGTGCGGTAGCAGGTGTGCTGAGCGGCGTCGAAGAGGTTGAAATCGATGTAGCTCATGTAGAGGGAGTACCCCGACACCAGGTGGGTACGCACGTCGACCGCGACGTACTGCATCCCCGGGTCCAGCAGGCTGGGGTCCACGGCCGCGAACTGACGCGGCTTGGCCGGGCTGACCTGCACCGTGCGGGACAGCTCGTCGGTGACCTGCGCCGTGGTGCCGAACGGCTTGGTGGCCACGGTCGCGGAGTACGTCGGGCCGATGGTGGAATCGGTCTTGCAGACCGCGCCCGCCGAGCTCTGGGGTGCGCTGCCGGAGCTGCTCGAGGTGCTCGACGAGCTGGAGGAACCGGAGGATGAGGACGAGGCGGAGGACGTGGCCGAGGCGCTCGTCGCGGCGACACTGGGGGTGACCAGACCGGGCGCGGACTGGCTCCCGCACGCGCCGAGCGCCAGCGCCGCACCGAGCGCGGCACTGAGGGCTGCTGCTCGATGGTGGACTGCGGATGTCCGCATGTGAGTCTCCTTGGGGTCTTGATCGGGATCTTATGCGGCCGGGGTGTCGGCCAGAAGGCAACGCGTCAGGCGGTCCAGCGGTCGGTCGCGGTGTCGCCCAGCCCGCTCACGAACGCCACCGTCAGCTTCGTCAGGTCCTGGGTGATCGGCACCTCGAACACCATCGAGCCCTTGGCGGATTTCTTCGTCGTGGTCAGCTCGATGCCCTGCCACTCCTGAGCGGCCGGGATGGCACCGGTGTCCTCGCGGTAGTCGCACCGGTTGCCCTGAGGGTCGAGCACGCTGAACGAGTCGATCGAGCCGACGTAGTCCGAGCTCCCGCCGGTGAGGGTGACCGAGATCGCGATCGCGACGTACTGCTTGCCGTCGTCGGGGGCGTCCTCGGTCACCTGGGACACGACCTTCGGTGCCTGCACCACGACCGCCAGCCGCACGGAGTCGTCATCGGCATCGGTGGTCTGGGCCGTCGCACCGAACCGGTGCGACCTGGTGCTCGGCACGGGCGTCGGGCCGAACTCCAGGGACGAGCCGCAGCTGCCGCCCCCGGTCTGCGACGTGCTGGGCAATGCGGTCACCGGTGGTGCGCTGGTGACGACGTCACGGCTCGGGGTGACGACGGTCGGCGCCGCGGTTCCCGTGCCGCACCCGCCCAGTCCGCCGATCAGCCCCACCCAGAGCGCCACGACGACGAACCGGGGTACCCGACCGGGGGGACGCGTCAGCCTCGCCATTGCACGGTCGCCGTCGTGCTGAACTGCCCGTTGTAGGCCACGACCAGCTTGCTCAGGTCCTGGGACACCGGCACCTCGTAGACGAGGCTGCCGGTCGCGGACTTCTTCGTGGCGCTGAGCGACGCGCCGATCCACACCTCGGTCGACGACAACCCGTTGAGATAGGACTTGCGGCACTGGTTGCCGCTGGTGTCGAGCATGTTGAACGTCGTGCTGCCGACGTAGTCGCTGGTGCCCTTCTCCAGCGTCGCGGTGATCTGAACGGCGACCAGCTGAGTGCCGGCGGTCGGGGGGATGCTGCCCGCGGACACCTTGCGCGGCGCCTCGACCTTGATGCCGACCTCGACCTGGGTGGCCGTGGTCGTGATGGGGGCGGTGACGCCGTAGGACCGCACCGGCGTGCTGGCGCCGGGAGTCGGACCGATTCCCGTCGACGAGGTCGTGCAGGTGCCGCTTGCGTTCGTGGCGCTCGTGCTGCTGTCGGTGCTGGGCGGGACCGTCGTCGGGGTGGAAGGTGCGGTCGGCGTGACCGGCGCCGAGGACGACGAGGCGACGTTCCCGGTCGGTGGGGTGACCGACGGTGCACTCGAGCCGCAGGCGCCGAGCAGCAGGATGAGGGCTGCCGAGCCGATGGCGACTGCCGACGTCGTGCGCGCGTGCTTCATCTTCGGTCTCCCGTCTGAGGTGCCGACATTGTCGCCGAGCACCCGGCCGCTGTCTGAACAATCGCTGAGAGCCACCACCGGAATGGCACCGGATCGTTACCGGCTCGCGGGTAGGACGGCGCGACCCCGCGACGGGTTCCCTCGCGGTGCCGGACCGAGCGCCAGCACACGCACCAGGACGGCGAGTTCGTCGAGTCGGGCACCGAGAGCGTCCGGCGGCGTGTCGAGCGACAGGGGCAGGCACAGCAGCCGGGTGCCGGTGCCCCGGATGCGCAGCTCCGGGTCCGGCGGGTGATCGGCGGCGCCGTACAGCAGCAGTGCGGTCGGCACCTGCAGCGACGCCGCCTGCAGCAGGAGCGGGGAGATCTGCTCCGACAGCGACCGGGGCGCGCCGGTCAACCGGTGGCGAGCCTGCAGCACCAGCGTCGGCGTCGTGCCGCGCAGCACCAGCAACTCAGGGCGGACCGGCAGCCGGTCACCGTCGTCCAGCGCGTACGCCGGCTGCTCGCTCACGTGCAGCGTCGGCCAGAGCCGGGCCTCGAGCTCGGCGCCGATCCATCGCCGGAACAGGTCCTGCAGGTCGATCAGGAACGCGTGCGCCCGGTGCTCCCCCTCACGGTGCGAGATCGTGACGCCGTCCAGGATCTGCCCGGCGAGGCCGAGCGCCGCGGCGTAGTGCTCGTTGAGACGGGTGATCGCCACTCCCCCTCGGTGGTCGTCGGGCACGCTCGCGGACACCCCCTCGAAACGGGCCGCGAGCGCGGTGGCCCCGCGGCGCAGCGCCGGCGGCAGGGCGGGCCAGCGCAGCACCTGCTCCAGTGCGCAGCGCAGCATCCTGTTCTCCGGGACGTCGACCGTGAAATCGTCGTAGCCGCAGGGCGGTCGGGCCGCGGCCCACGGGCGGACGGCCAGCTGCTCGACCAACAGCCGGCCGCGGATGACGGTCAGCGGCTCCTCACGGTGCAAGTAACCGTGCAGCAGCCCCCGTCGGGTGCAGTCGTCGACCGCCCGCACCAGGAAGGCCGCCACGCCGTCGACGAGGTCGGCACCGCCCTCCCAGCCGACCTCGTCCCGTCCGAGGGCGCCGCCCGGGATACCCGCGGAGAACATCGTGAACAGGTTCGCCATCCCGGCCCGCGGGGCGATCCGCACGGTGAGGCCCGGCACCCGCACAGCGCCCACCCAGGAGGTGGAGCGCAGCCGCACCTGCGTCGGGTCGGTGGTTGCCAGCACCTCCAGGCGCCCCGCCGCCAACTCGAGCAGCCACGCCCGGGCGTGCCGATCCAACGGCAACGGATCGCTCGTGGAGTGCTCGGTGAGCGTGACGGTGCGCACGGCGTACGTCCTCAGGAGGGCGACAGCGGGAAGGGACCGACGGTGGCGCCCGTGCCGTGCGGACCGTGTCGCTCGAGCACCGCCGCCCACGTGAACGTGCGCAGCAGATCCTCCCGGCCGTAGAACTGGTCCTCGATGAACGGGAAGATGCTGTAGTTCCAGATCCGTTGCAGCGCAGCGTCATCCAACCGATCCACCATGAAGTGGCTGTGACCGATCTGCAGGTGCGGTCCGCGCAGCGCGTGCCGCAGCTCCTCGTTCACCCGGTCGACCAGCTCGGCGACCCAGACCGGTCCGCCGTGCGCGGTGAGCCAGCGCAGCAGCAGCCCCTCCATCGGACCCTCGTGCGGCATGAACGGCACGAAGTGGAAGCGCCGGCGCAGGGCCGCGTCGACGAGCGCGATGGAACGGTCCGCGGTGTTCATCGTGCCGATGAAGAGCAGGTTGGGCGGCAGCTCGAAACCCTCGTCGGGACGGTAGGACGTGAGGACGCTGCTCGAGCGGTACTCCAGCAGGTAGAGCAGCTCACCGAACACCCGCGGCAGGTTGGCGCGGTTGATCTCGTCGATGACCATCACGTGCGGACTCGTCGGATCGGCCTCGGCCGCCTCGGCGAGCAGCGCGAGCGGCCCCTTGCGCAGCTCGTAGACCATCTGGCCCTGCGCATCCAGGCGCGGCCGGAAGCCTTCGAAGAAGTCCTCGTAGGACGTCGAAGGGTGGAATTGCACGACCGCCCGCTTGGCCGAATCCGGTTGCAGGGCAGCGGCGAGACGCTGGGCCAGGAACGTCTTGCCGGTGCCCGGCGGCCCGTAGAAGACCACCTGCTTCTTGTCCTCCAGCAGTCCGTGCACCTCCCGCAGGAAGTCCTCGTCGACCAGCAGGTCGGCGGCCGCCTCGGCGATGAGGTCGCGCTCCGGATCGGCCGCGGCCTCGCCGTGGTGCAACAGCCATCGGGCGAACTGCACCTGACCCCACGGGTCGCCGGGGAGCAGGGGTTCGAGCCGGGCGCGCAACCGGTCGGACGCGGTCAGGTGCAGCCGAGCACGCGTCGTACCAGGGATATCGGGCAACTCCACGCCGAGCGCGCGGCCCAGCGCCACCTTGCCGTCGGCTCCTCCGAGCGGGTAGACGGGCAGGTAGCGCCGCGGGTGCGCCACCGCCATCAGCTTCATCACGACCGTCTCACCGAGACCCGGCACCGGCGGGTCGGCGAGCACGCTGTCGATCCGCTCGGCATCGCTGCCGCTGCCCCAGAGCAGGGTCTTGAGCGCACCCGCGAGCCGGTCCAGTCCGGGTGCGTCCAGAGCAGCGAGAGCTGCCTGCAGAACGGAGTGACTCCCGACCGAGCCGTACGCGCGACCGGTCACCAGCCGCCGGAAGGACGCGAGATCGAAGGCGTCGAGGCCGTCGGGATCCAGATGGGCGGCGAGCGACCGGCGCTGCTCCTGGTGCCAGCCGTCCCGGTCGGTGGGGTAGGGCCGGCGCGCGCGGAACTCCTCGAGGCGGGCCAGCAGCTCCAGATCGGCCGGGCCCGTCGGCGCGGGATCGTGACCGGCCAGTACCTCCACGAGAGGGATGACCGCGCGGGCGGTCGTCTCGATCTCCGTCGCCACGTCCGCCCGGTCGAGAGCATCCGGGTGGGGCCACCAGCGGCCCACGAAGATCTCGCCGCCGGGGTAGACCCGGCCCGCGGGAGTCACTCGGTCGGCCATGCCCGTCGGATCGACGGCGAGGAAGTGGACCCCCGATGGCAGATGGCGCTGCACCGCAGCGGCGATCCGGGCCTGGCGGTCCTCGGCGCCGACACCGACGTGCCCGGCCCCGCCCCAGCCCGCGTGCAGCCCCACCGCGACCCCCGAGCGAGTCAGCCACAGTCGCAGGGCCGGTGCCCCCGCGTCACCGGGCAGTGACCAGGTGGCGTGCAGGTCGGCCCGGAAGGGAGCATCGCGAGTGGCGCCGACCCGGGTCTGCAGGTTGGTCTCGCGCAGTCGCAGACCGGTGGCCTGCTCCAGGGGTCGATGCAAGGAACGGGTGAGCAACGTTGCAGCACCTCGCAACTGGCCCGCGAGACCTGCCGCACGGGCCTCGGAGTCGGGCTGCGGGTAGCCGTGCACCGGCTGGTGTCCGGCCATCAGGCCGGCGGCCTCCTCGCAGGCCCGCGGCAGGCCGCTGCCCAGGCCGACGAACGGGCCGGCGACCTCCAGATAGCCCATCAGCCGCTCGGCCTCTCGCGGGTCGCCCGGCGCGAAGCCGCGGCACAGCTGCGCGAACGCGACATAGCGTTCGGCATGGGTCATGTGCCGGCCCATCCAGCCGAGGGTGAGGAACGACCCCACCGCGGGCGGCCAGGCCACCGGCCAGTGAGCATCGTGGTCGGTCGTCCAGAAGAGCGAGAGCGTGGAGAGGACGGGTGCGGTGGCGTGACCGTCCGCACGGGCGAGGTCCTCCAGCGCCCGAATCCGTGCCGCGGCCTCGTCGTCGCTGTGCGGGGTACGGCACACCGCCACGAGCAGGTCGGCCAGGTCGCGCTCCCGCCCCGCGCAGCCGTCCACCACCTGCTGCAGCCATGCCGGCCCGGAGGGCACGAACGGCGCGAAGGGCCCCGGACGGACACTCCATGCGGCGACGGCCGCAGCGAAGGCACGCACGTCGCGTCCGAGCGTCAACTCCTGGAGTATCTGCCGCAGTTCGGCGCACCGGTCGCCGCGGTGCCGGTCCTCGGCGGCCCAGCGAGCCTGCGCTGTGACGTCCCGCTCGGCGGCGGCCACGAGCAGGTCGTACGTCGTGCGCCACCGTTCGAGGTCGCGCTGGTGCTCCGGCGACGGCTGGTCGTGCGCGCTGTCTGGTTGTGCCACGTGAGGCTGGACTCCCAGGGATCGGTGCGTGGACGGATGCGGGCTGAGCCTGCCGCCCACTTTAACCGGGCACGGTGGCGTCGGACGGGGCCAGGTGAGGGCCCCGAGCACTACACCTGTCGTGTGATGTGCCTTACAGTGGCGGCATTCACCCGAGCGTCCGGAAGAGACCAGGATGACCGCGAATTTCGCCCATACCGAGCTACCGCATCCTCCCGGCCGCCACCGCGTCCTCGGCGATGTCGCCACCGTGATGCGCGCTCCGGGTGGCGGACCCGTGCAGAAGATGCTGCACCTGTCGAAGGGCATGGGGCCCCTCTTCGAGCTGCGCACCTTCGGGATGAAGTTCGTGCTCACCACCGACGCCGCGCTGGCCGCCGAACTGAGCGACGAGCGCCGCTTCCAGAAGACCCTGGCACCTGGCGTCAAGGCGCTGCGCGAAGTAGCGGGCGACGGGCTGTTCACCGCGTACACCGAGGAGCCGAACTGGGCGCTGGCCCATGATCTGCTGCTGCCGGCGTTCACCCGCGCCTCGATGCGCGGCTACCACGACACGATGAATGCCGTGTGCTCGGAACTGATCTCGGCCTGGGACGAGGAGACGACGCCCGTCGATGTGTCGCCGGCCCTGACGAAGATGACGCTGGAGACCATCGGCCGGACGTCGTTCAGCACCGACTTCGGGTCGTTCACCAGCACCGAGCAGCACCCGTTCGTCACCGCCATGATCACCGCGCTGGCCGGAGGTCAACGGCGCGCGTTCCTCACGGCGGTGCCCGGGGGCCGGTTGCTGATGCGGCGCGGCCGCAAGGTGTACGACGAGCGGCGCGCGTACGTCGACAGCGTGCTCGACGACATCATCACCGCCCGCCGGGCGAGCGGCGACCGCAGCACCGGCGACCTGCTGGGGCTGATGCTCAACTCGCGCCACCCGGATACCGGTGAGGCGCTCAACCTGACCAACGTGCGCTACCAGATCAACACCTTCCTGGTCGCGGGCCACGAGACCACGTCGGGCGCCTTGTCGTTCGCGCTCTACTACATGAGCCGCGACCGCGAGGTGATGCGGCGAGCGCAGGAGGAGGCCGACACGATCCTCAGCGCCGATCCCGATGCCGTGCCCACCTTCGAGCAGGTGCCGAAGTTCCGCTACATCCGCCGCTGCCTGGACGAGGCGCTGCGGCTGTGGCCGACCGCGCCGGGCTTCGCGCGCGGGCCGCGGCACGGCACCGAGACCGTCGGGGGCCGGTGGACGATGCAGCAGGACGACTGGGTGCTGGTCATGCTCACAGCCGTGCACCGCGACCCGAACGTCTGGGGTGCGGACGCCGATTCCTACGACCCGGATCACTTCCTGCCGGCGAAGGTGCGCGAACGTCCCGCCCACTCCTACCTGCCGTTCGGCGTGGGCGACCGAGCGTGCATCGGGCGGCAGTTCGCGCTGCACGAATCGGTGCTGGCGCTGGCACGGCTGGTGCACCGCTACGACCTCGCGCCGGACCCGTCGTACGACCTGGAGATCGCCGAGCGGCTGACCCTGATGCCGCGGGGTTTCCGGTTGGGCGTCACCCGGCGTACGCCGCGCGCCGGCGCGGACAAGCGCGGTGCAGCCGCAGCCTTGGACCCCGAGGACGCCGCGCCCACGGGATGCCCGGTCGTTCACTGAACTCGCTGAGCTCGCTGAGCTCGCTGAAGACCGTGACGCAGGTAGGTCCGAGGGACACAGGCCGACCTGTGTCCCTTGACCGGAACTGTGTCAGCGTCGCCGCTGCGGCG
This sequence comes from Allobranchiibius sp. CTAmp26, assembly GCF_017565405.1. Lineage (GTDB taxonomy): Bacteria > Actinomycetota > Actinomycetes > Actinomycetales > Dermatophilaceae > Allobranchiibius. The sequence goes on along the minus strand of NZ_JAGEKR010000012.1, from coordinate 117,405 downwards.
GCGAGGCTCAGATGACGCGCAGCCGGATGGTCTCCGGCAGGCCCGCCAACTCCTCGACGACGGCGTGCGGGATGTCGTTGACGTCGGTGACCACGTAGCCGTTGTCGCCGAGCGTGCTCAGCATCTGGCCCTCGATGTTGACCCCGTGCGCGGCCAGGATGCTGTTGACCTTGGCGAGGACCCCCGGCATGTTCACGTGCAGGTGCGTGACGCGGTGACCGCCCGGGCGGGCCTCCAGGGTCAAGGTCGGGAGATTCACGTTGAGGGTCGTGGTGCCGCGCTGCACGAAGTCGCGCAGCTTGGTCGCTACGAAACGCCCGATGTCCTCCTGCGCCTCCTGCGTGGAGCCACCGACGTGCGGAGTGAGGATGACGTTGGGAATGCCCTGCAGCGGCGAGACGAACCGCTCGCCCTTGACCTTGGGCTCGGTCGGGAAGACGTCGACCGCAGCGCCGGCGATGTGCCCTGACAGCAGGCCGTCACGGAGCGCGTCGTAGTCGACGACGAACCCACGCGAGAGATTGAGGAAGAGCGCGCGCGGTCGCATCCGACCGAACTGCTCGGCACCGAAGAAGCCCGCGTTGCCGGACCGTCCGTCGACGTGCAGGGTCACCACCTCGGCGACCTGGAGCAGCTCCTCCAGGCTCTCGCAGCGGTGCGCGTTGCCGAGCGCCAACTTGTCCTCGGTGTCGTAGAAGAACACCCGCAGACCCAGCATCTCGGCCACCACCGACAGCTGGCTGCCGATGTTGCCGTAGCCGACGATCCCGATGCTGCGGCCGCGGATCTCGTGACTGCCCGTGGCGTCCTTGTTCCAGGTGCCCGCGTGCAGGTCACCGTCCTTCTCGGTGAGGCGGCGCGCCATCGCGATGATCTCGCCGATGACCAGCTCGACCACGCTGCGGGTGTTGGAGAACGGCGCGTTGAAGACCACCACGCCTCGCTCGGCGGCGGCCTTCAGGGCGACCTGGTTGGTGCCGATGCAGAAGGCGCCGATCGCCTGCAGCTGGGTAGCGGACTGCAGCACCCGCTCGGTGACCTCGGTCTTGGACCGGATGCCCAGCAGATCGACCCCGTCGAGAGCGGCGATCAACTCCTCCTCGTCCATCGCGCCCGCGTGGGACTGCACCTCGATGCCCGATTCCTGCAGCAGCGAGACGGCGAGGGGGTGGATGTTCTCCAGCAGCAGTGCTTTCACCCAGCCATTGTGCCGGGCCGGGCTGACAGCCCGCCTCGGGTGTCCGGCTGCCGGTCGGCAGGCTCAGCCCGCGCGGCGGGTCATCGCCCCCAGCGCGGGCAGGATGACGCGCAGGGCCTCGTCGATCTGGTCCACGACCTCCCCCGCCGCTGCCACGCCCTTGCGGATCGGGTCCTCGACCTCGTCGTCGTCGGTGAGCCGGTCCTTCGTCCGCGCGAGGTGCTCGAGGGGCTCGCCGCCCTGCGGCAAGTCCCGTAACAGCCGCGCGGCCTGCCGGATCGTGTAGGTCCGGCGATAGAGGAACGGCGTCTCGTCCACGATCCAGTCGTTCTGCAGTCGGCCGGCCGTGAGGATCAGGCGGGCCTCACCGAGGATGGCCGGGGTGGCCTGGCGGGAGTGGAAGCCCCCCGCCGGCACCTCCATGACGGCCAGTCGTCGCTCCACCTCGCGCAGCACCCGGTCGCTGCGCACCGCTCGGATGCCGCAACTGGCGAACCGCCACGGCCCGTCGACGGCGGACCGGTGCCGCGAGATCAGCTCCGCGGCCGGCGATCGTGCCAGGTTGCCGTCGCAGACGAAGAGGAGCAGATCCGGCTGCCCGGGGGTATCGGAGGACGTCGTCGACACGGTGCACACCGTAGGCGAAATGGGCCGGGCGGCCGACACCGCCGCGGCCGAGGATGAACCTAGACTTCCGTCGCGCTCATCCCCCGTACGAGAGGTCCCATCCATGCCGCACGCCCACCCGGACGTCCAGGACCGCGCGAACCAGGCGTCATACGCCGGTGCCGACGCCGTGCGCCACTACCCGCGCCTGGGGCACCTGCACCCGGCCGAGAAGGTGCTCTTCGGCGCGTACGAGGCCGACCTCGCGGGGCGCGCGGTGCTGGACATCGGCGTGGGCGGTGGACGGACAACGGGTCATCTCGCGCCGCCGGCACGGGAGTACGTCGGGCTCGACTACTCCCCCGGGCTGGCCGCCGCGACGGCTGCCCGCTTCCCCGACCACCGGATCGAGGAGGCCGACGTGCGGGACCTCAGCCGCTTCGACGACGGCTCCTTCGACACGGTCGTCTTCTCCTTCAACGGCCTGGACTACATCGGTCACGAGGACCGCGCGATCGCGCTGCGGGAGATGCGCCGGGTGCTGCGCCACGGTGGCCTGCTGCTCCTGTCCAGCCACAATCGCGACTACCGCAGATTCCACCTGCTGCCGTGGCAGGGGCGCCCGCGGCCGGGCCGGGCGACCGCCCGCCGTTGCTACGCCGCGTGGCGGGCCCGAGCGAACCGACGCCGTCTGCGACCCCACGAGACCATCCGGCCCACCTGGGCGATCGTCAACGACGACGCGCACGACTACTCGATGCTCACCTACTACGTGGGCGCCGACGAGTCGCGCAACCAGCTACGGGCGGCCGGCTTCGCCGACGTCGCGACGTTCGACCTGGCGGGCGACGCCGTCGAGCGCGACGACCGCGCTGTCTGGCTCTACTACACGGCCCGCGCGGCCTGATCGACCGGACCCGAACGACCTGAACCGGCGCTGCTCAGGGCAGCTCGCCGGACGTCATCGGCGTCCGCGGGGGCTCCGGGCAGGGTGGACGAGCCGGCGCACCGGCCGCGCGAGTCCCCGCAACCGCTCCGAACGGCGTAGCGGGTGCGGCTCCCGGGAGAGCCGGTGCGACACGTCGTAGAGGTGCAGATCGAGGCGGCGCTGGACCTGATGGCTGCGCAGCGCACGCTCGCTGAGGAAGACCACGTTGTGCTGGGTGGAGTACTCCACATCGCGTGCGACGGCGTAGAGGCCGGCCTCCAGCAGCCGGGCGGTGATGTCCAGGCTGATCGTCTGTCCCTCCCAGCTGGGCAGGTCCTCGACCTCGATCTTGAGGACGTCGACGCGCGGGAGGGTGTGGGCGGCGCCGTCGAGCACCAGACCGGCCGCGCCCTCCACATCGACCCAGAGCGCGATCGGACCCCCGGTCCCTGGCACGACGTCGTCGAGGGTGGTCGCCGGGACCTCGACGCTGCGGACGTGCTCGAACCCGCGGTGCCGCAGCATCGACGTCCAGCCGACAGGGCGCGGCTCGGCGTCGGGATGCTCGAGGTTCAGCAGGATCGTCGTCGTGCCGACCCGATCGCAGACCGCGTAGTGCAGGTACTCGATCCCCGCGCCGTCGAAGTCGGTCACGCCGCGGTGGTGCTCGTAGTTGACCGGCGATGCCTCGAACGCCACGACGCGACACTGCGGGAGAGCGGCCCGCACGCGGTGGGAGGCGGACGCCTCGAACGCGCCCACCTCGAGGAAGAGCTCCGGTTCCAGAGCCTCGACGATGGCGTGGAAGAGGTCGTCCAGTGCCCGGGCGCTGCGGCCGCGGCCGTCCAGGGCCGTCGAGAGCTGCGCGGCGTGGTGACGCATCTGCAGATCGAGCAGGACGGCCCGGGGATCCACGGTCATGGGCGCCGATGCTATGCGTTGGGGACGGCATCAGGGCGCCCCATCGACCCGGTCGCCGCATCACCGGCGGTCGACGCTGCCGGACTGAGCAACCTGTGAGGACGGTCCCGCAGCACGCCGTAGAGTCACGGCCCATGCAAGGGCATGAGGTACGCAAGCTCACGTTGGTCGAAGACTGGCACTGGTGGTACGCCGAGCGCCGGCACATCCTCGCGGGTCTCATCGAGGGAATGACCCCCGGACTGGTCTGTGACATCGGCGCGGCCGGCGGCGGCAACACCCGGGTGCTCGTCGAGAACGGCTGGCGCGCCGCCGCGGTGGAGTACGGCGCGGACGGCGCCGAGGTCGCCCATTCGCGCGGGCTGGACGTGCTGCGCGCCGACGCGACCCGCTTCCCGCTCGCGACCGACTCGCTCGACCTGGTGACGGCGCTGGACGTCCTCGAACACATTCCGGACGACGACGCCGCGGTGCGCGAGATCCGGCGCGTGCTGCGCCCGGGGGGTCAGGCGATCATCGCCGTGCCTTGCGACCCCAAGCTCTGGTCCGCCCACGATGTCGCGGTCGACCACGTCCGCCGCTATACCCAGGAGACGTTGCGCTCGCTCTTCGAACGCAACGGCATGGACGTCGTCGAGTGCTGGTCGTGGATGGTGCTGCTGCGGCCCGCGGTCAAACTGCGCCGTCGATCGAGTTCGGGCAGCGACCTGGACAACCCGTCGCCGTTCGTCAACGCCGCGCTCTCCACCATCGTCAAGCTCGAGCGGCACCTGCCGGTGCGCCGGCTTCCGGGGGTCACCCTCTGGCTCCGGGCGACGGTCCGCGAGAACTGACGCGGGGCTCTCGGCGAGCGGCCCGCCGCCGACCGGTCACTCGGTGCGGGAGATGACCTCGAGGGGGTCGTCGTGGTCCATCAGGACGGTGAGCACCGAGTCGCCCGAAGTGATCGCGTGATGTGACCAGCGCAGGTCGATGCCCGCGTCGGCGAACGTCGCGGTCGCCTCGTCGCCCATGTACGCCGTCGCCCCCGCGCCGGACAGGTACGCCGTGCCGCCGACCGCCTGCACCTGCTCGATCAGCCGGGGCACGCCCGAGGCGACGGGCGGGTAGGTGAACGCCAGCGGCGTACGGATGTCGAGCACACCGCGCAGGACGTGGATCATCGACAGGTTGACCTCGGCCAGGGTGTCACCGGTGCAGGCCGCGATCTGCTCCAGCAGCGGCAGTCCGCGCGCCTTCCAGTGCCGGGCACCGGTGTAGCGGCCCCGGACGATCCCGATCAGTCGGTCCTGCCAGCCGGGCAGCACCCGCACGGCGGTGATCGGCACCAGCGACGGCTTGCCCTCCAGCTGATGGGAGCACCACGCGTCGCGCATGGTGACCCGACGCTGGTAACCGTGCTTCTGGAACTGATCGTGCTGGGCGATCACGAAGACGTCGCTGGTCAGCATCTTGAACCAGAAACCGGAGTAGGGCAGCAGGTCCGGTTGGTGGATCGCGACGATCACGGGCGGATGCTCCGCACGAGCGCGTACTGCTCGGCGTACCGGACCAGGCGCGCGTGCCCGAGCGCGACGGCCATCTCCTTCAGACCGGTCATCGCGTGCACTTCATCCGGGATCTCCGTGGCGTACGCGCGGCAGGCCGCGACCTTCGCGTCGATCTGCTCCTCCTGCAGGGATTCGAAGACGTTCCAGCGCAATTCGGCCTGATAGAGGTTCACGTCGTACGCCGCGATGTCGTAGACGAAGACCGACGGTGGGAAGAAGTGCGTGACGCTCATCGACGCCCGGCAGGCGCGCATCCCGGCCTCGTACGCCGCGATGTGGTCCTGGTGCAGCGACGGGTAGGGCAGGTAGACCTCTTGCGGGCGGTGGGTCTCGAAGACCTCGTCCAGCGCCTGCACGAGTGCCTGGGGGTCGTCGCCGACGTGCCCGTCCGGGAACCCGAGCCGCACCGAGTCGCCCACTCCGAGCGCGGCCAGGGCGGCCTCGTGCTCCGTCGCCCGCACCTCGCCACTGTCGGCGACGACGACCACGAGACTGTCGTCCGGATGCTTGGCCAACAGGCCGCCGCAGCCCAGCGACTCGTCGTCCATGTGCGGCGCCACGACGATCCGGCGGACGGGACGGACGGTGCCGTCGGCAGCGCTGAGATTCACGAGCGCCGATCGTACGGTGCGCGCGGCCCAGACGGCAGAATGAGCCCTGGCCGACCGGATCCCGGAGCCGACGACGACCGAAAGCGCATCTGTGAGCCTCGCCCGCCGCCTGACCGAGGCGCGCCCCTCGGTGCGCTGGCACCTCGGCCGGGCGGTCACGACGACCCTCTACCGGCGCGCGTTCGCCGCTCTCGGCGCCGGCAGCGTCGTGGTGGCGCCGCGCATCCTGCGCGGGGTCGAGCGGATCAGCCTCGGCGAGCGCGTGGCGGTCTACCCGGGTGCATGGCTGCAGACCGAGGACGGCGGCTCGCTGCGCATCGGCGACGGCACCTACCTTGGGCACGACGTGCACCTGCACGCGGCGGATCCCCTCGAGATCGGTGTCGAGTGCGTGCTGGCGGACGGGGTGTTCGTCGCGACCACCGATCACGGGCGCGACGGGCGGCACGAGATCGTGCACAGCGGGCCGGTGCGCATCGGCGACCACGTCTTCATCGGGCAACGGGCCATCGTGCTGGGCGGCGTCAGCATCGGTGACGGCGCCACCGTCGCGGCCGGCGCGGTCGTCACCCGCGACGTCCCGCCGGGCGCCGTCGTGGCCGGAGTGCCCGCGCGCGCCCTGGCGGGTGGGGAGTGAGCGAGCACGTCACGGTCGTCGTACCCCACTACGGCGATCCTGCACCGACCCGCGACCTCGTCGCGTCCCTGCTCGACCAAGCGGACTCGATCGTGGTGGTCGACGACGCCTCTCCCGAGCCGTTGGCCCCGATGGCGGGCGCGGACGTCGTACGCCGGGCGGTGAACGGCGGGTTCGGGGCGGCGGTCAACACCGGGATGGCGCGGGTGCGCACCGAGCTGGCCCTGGTCCTCAACAGCGATCTGCAGGTCGGGCCCACGTTCGTCGCCGACCTGATCGGCGCAGCCGCGCCCTGGCAGCCCGTCGTCGCGAGCCCCCAGGTGACCACCCTCGACGGTCGGCCCGAGTGGGTCGGTCGCCACTTCCCCACGATCGGCCACCAGGTCACCGAGTGGCTCACGCCGTTGGCCCGATTCCGGCACCGGCCACGGCTGCACGAAGCGGTGGGCCACGACACCCGTGCGGTGGGCGACACCGTGGTGCCCGTCGACTGGGTGGTCGGCGCCGCCCTGCTGCTGCCGGTCGCGCCGTTCCGCGAGGCGGGTGGCTTCGACGAGCGCTACTTCATGAACGCCGAGGAGGTCGACCTGCAGCGGCGGCTGCGGACCCTCGGCGTGCCGTCCGTCGTGCTGGGCACGGTGACCGTCGTGCACCGCGGTGGCGGGTCGTCCGATCCGGCGCGGAGCCGCCAGTGGCTGGTCGCGTCCCGTCTGCAGTACGCACGCACCTGGGGCGGACTGCGCCGTCTGCAGATCGCCCTCACGGGTGCGAGCGCGGTTAACCTGTGCGCCAACGTCTCCCGCCGGGCACTGCGGCGACCGGTGCGGCCGGTCGACGTACTGCGCGAGGAGCTGCGCCTCATCCAGGGGCGGGGCGCCGGACCCTCCCTCGCCCCACCGCCATCCCCCGCCGGGGCCCTCATCGTCACGGAGCAGGATCTGTCATGCGAGCGCTGATCACCGGTGGCGCCGGTTTCATCGGCCGCCACCTGGCGAGCAGGCTGCGCGCGCAGGGCCACGACCTCGTCGCGCTGGATCTGCTGAGCCCCCAGGTGCACCGCGACCCGGAGAGTGCGCGCGCCGGTTTCCCCGGCCAGGTCGTGGTGGGCGAAGTATGTGACACCGACGCCTGGGCCCGCTGCGGTGACGCCGACGTCGTCGTCCACCTCGCCGCCGAGACCGGCACCGGGCAGTCGATGTACCAGCAGGACCGCTACCGCCAGGTCAACATCGAGGGCACCCGCCTGGCGGGCCGCGAGGCCGCGCGCCGCGGCGTACCCCTGGTCGCGCTCAGCTCCCGTGCCGTCTACGGCGAGGGTGCGCGCATCGAGGCCGACGGCACCCGCACGTACGACGGCGTCGTCCGTCCGGGGTCGCGGGCCGCGGCCTCCCACGAGGACGACCCGCACGCACCGGTGTCGGTCTACGGCGAGACCAAGTCCGAGGGCGAGCGGGTGATCGCCGAGGAGCTCGGTGGTCACGGGTCGGCCACGGTGCTCCGGCCGCAGAACGTGATCGGCGCGGGCCAGGCCCTGCACAACCCCTACACCGGGGTGCTCGCGGCGTTCCTCGCCTGCCTCAAGGAGGGCCGCGCGATCCCGGTCTACGGCGACGGTTCGCAGACTCGCGACTTCGTGCACGTCACCGACCTGACGGCGCTGATCACCTGGGCGATCGCGAACCCGGCACCGATTGCGGACGGTCCCCGGATCCTCAACAGCGGCAGCGGTGTTCGTACGACGCTTCGCGAGCTCGCCGACCATGCGGTCGGCGCGTCCCCGGGCCCGCAGGTCGACGTCGTGCACGTCGACGTGCACCGCGCCGGTGACATCCGTGATGCCTGCGCGGACCTCACCAGGGGACTCGCCCTTGGAGCGCCCGCGCCGCGCTGGAACGCCGCGGACGCCGTCGCGGACTTCGTCCGGACCTCCTGGGAGCAGCCGGGCGCGCGGGCCGACGCCTGGGACGCGGCGCTGGACGAGCTGCGGGATCGGGGGCTGACATCGTGACGGCTCGCCGCGTGCTGCTGGTCAGCCCCGGGTTCCACGACTACTGGCAGGCCATCGCCGCCGCCCTCGAGCAGCGCGGGCACACCGTGGAAACCCACGTCTACGACGCGCCGCCGAGCCTGCCCGGCAAGGTCGCGAACAAACTGCTGCACGACCTGCCCGATGCGGTCACGCCCGCCCGGCTGCGCACCCAGCTGACCGACCGCGCCGTCGACGCGGTGCGTGAGCACGCGCCGGAGGTCGTGGTCGTGGTCAAGGGCGACCTGCTGCAGGACGCCTTCTGGGATCTGCTCGACGACCGGCGCCTGCCCCGGGTCACGTGGCTCTACGACGAGGTGCGTCGGACCCGCTACACGGCCGAGACGCTGGCACGGATCGGCCCGCTCGCGACGTACAGCTGCACCGACGCTCGCGCCCTGGGCGCCACCCACCTGCCGCTGGCGTTCGACCGGCGGGTCGCGTACACGCCCCTCCCCGAGCCGGTCGTCACCTTCATCGGAGCTCGTTACCCCGAGCGCGAGTCGGCGCTGGAGCGCGTTCACGACGCCGGGGTGCCCGTGCGCGCGTACGGGCGCGACTGGTCCCGTGGGCTCGGTGACCGGCTGCACACCCACACGCTGCGCGCCGCCCGCGTCGACAGCGCCGGTGAGCTGTCCCGCTCGGAGGCGTACGGCGTGATGGCGGGGTCCGCCGCGACCCTCAACCTGCACGGCGATCAGGATGGCTTCACCATGCGCACCTTCGAGGCGGCAGGCGTCGGCGCCGTGCAGCTGATCGACCGGCCCGACGTGAGCGACCTCTACGACGTGGACGGGGCCGCGGGCGAACTGCTCGTCTTCACCGCCCTCGAGGAGCTGGCCGAGCTGGCCGAGCGGTGCGTGCGCGAGCCGCGCTGGGCCGACGGCGTCCGCGCCCGCGGCCGAGCCCGCACGCTCGCGCAGCACACGTTCGACCACCGCGTCGCGGTGCTGGAGTCGCTATGGGCCTGATCCATCCGCGCGACCTGACCGCCTGGCAGGACTGGCAGGACTCCCGGCACCGGATGCGCCGGGCCGCCGAGCGGGTGCGCCGCCCGAGCGCGCCCTCCCCGTTCGTGCTCGACCTGCCGCGTGACGCGAGCCCGCGGGTGCTGGTCGCGCTGGACGTCACCGACGGACCCAAGAGGCAGTGGCTGCTCGACCCGCTGGCCGACCTGCCCGTCGCGGTGCTGACCCAGCGCCCCGTGCCGGGAGTGATCGCGGGAGAACGCGTTGCGCGCCACGTCTCCGAGGCGGACCTGCCCGGCCTGCTGCCCGACGTACGCGCCGTCCTCTCCTACGGCCACTACCTCGCTGCCGGGTCGATCGTGCACGCGTTCGCCGAGCGGTCCGGCCGCGCGCAGCTGGTGCTGCAGCACGGACTCCTCACCCCGTATCAGCCGCCGCTGCCGCCGCACGCCCACGCCCTCGCGTGGTCGGCGGCGGACGCCGACTTCTGGACCGACGGGCGCGACGACGCGACCGCGCAGGTGGTCGGGTCGCAGCTCTTGGCGGCGGCTGCGCTCGAGCCTGCCGACACGGCATCGCGCGAGGCTCCCCCGACCTATCTGGGTCAGCTGCACGGAGCCGAGCTGCCACGCCGTGGCCTGGCCCAGGCGGCGTACAGCTTCTGCCGCGACACCGGAGCGACCTACCGCCCGCACCCGTCCGAGACCGACCGGCTCTCCCGCTCCCAGCATCGAGTCTGGGAACGCCGCGGAATCCGCCTCGACCGCAGCGGCGCACCACTGCGCCAGCACGACGGTCCGGTCGCGGCGGCGTTCTCCACCGGCGTGCTGGAGGCCGCGGCGCGCGGCGTGCCCGCCTTCGTCCACTATCCCCACCCACCGCGCTGGCTCGAGCAGTTCTGGGCGCGCTACGACATGCGTCCCTGGGGCGGCGAACCCACCCCGGCGCCGTCGATGGGCGCGCACGGCACCGACCCCGCGGCCGCGATCCGAGCGGCCGTCATCGACGTCAGTGGAAGGACCGGCAGGTGAACACCCTCTGTGTGATCCCGGTACGCGGCGGCTCGAAGGGGGTCCCGGGCAAGAACCTGCGCGAGATCGAGGGCCGCCCGCTGGTCGTGTGGACCATCGAACAGGCCCTGAACACACCAGGTCTCGACGTGCTGGTCTCCACCGACGACGAGCGCATCGCCGAGGTCGCCCGCGAGGCGGGCGCCGACGTGCCCTTCCTACGGCCTCCCGAGCTGGCGCGGGACGACACCCCGACCGAACCGGTGGTCCGTCATGCGATCGCGCATCGCGCGCGGGAGGGTCGCGCGCCCGACGCGGTGATGTTGCTGCAGGCGACCTCACCGCTGCGGCTGCCCGGCACGCTCGAGCGGGCGATGACGCACTTCGAGACCTCGGGCGCCGACTCCCTGGTCGGGGTGGTGCCGTTCGCACCGTTCTTCTGGTGGCAGGCACAGGACGGGCAGCCGCCGCGCGCGGACTACGACGTGACGGCGCGTCCCCGGCGCCAGGACCTCACGTCCGGGCAGTTGCGCTACCGCGAGACGGGGTCCCTCTACCTGACCCGCCCGTGGGTCTACGAGGAGTGCGACAACCGGCTCGGCGGTCGCATCGAGCTGTTCGTGATGGACGAGGTGGAGGGCATCGACATCGACACCGAGCACGATCTGCGCCTGGCCGCGCACGAGATGCGCCGCCTTGCCGAACGTCATTCGACACCAGGTGAATCCGCATGATCATCGAACGCAACATCGCGCCGTACATCGTCTTCTCCGAGGACCCGATCGTGCGCGCGCTAGGCAAGATCAGCGACAACAAGGAACGCATCGTCTTCTGCGTCGGCCAGCAGGGGCACCTCGAGGGGTCGCTGTCCGACGGCGACTTCCGGCGCTGGATCGTGGCCACGCCCGATGCCGACCTCCAGACGCCGGCCGTCCGAGCGGCCCACCGGAACGTCGCGAGCGGCCGATTCGGTACGCCGACCGCGTCGTTGCGCTCTGCCTTCCGGCCCGGTGTCACGCACGTGCCGCTCGTGGACGAGCAGCACCGGATGGTCGCCATCGCCATCGACCGCGACGACGAGCTGCGGATCGGCGCCCACGCCATCGGCCCGGGCCACCCGGCGTTCCTCATCGCCGAGATCGGCAACAACCACCAGGGGTCGATCGACCTGGCCCGGCGACTGGTCGACCTCGCCGCCGACGCGGGCGCGGACGCGGTGAAGTTCCAGCTGCGCGACATGGCCGCGCTCTACCGCGGTCCCCAGGGCTCGACGGCAGGCGAGGATCTCGGCGCGCAGTACACCCTCGACCTGCTGGCCAAGTTCGCGCTCGACTTCGACCGGCTGAGCGTCGTCTTCGACCATTGCCGCGACCGCGGCATCGATGTCATGTGCACGCCGTGGGACAGCCCGAGCGTGAAAGCCCTTGCCGACTACGGCATCCCGGCGCTCAAGATCGCCTCGGCCGACCTGACCAACCACGCCCTGCTGCGCGAGGCGGCCGGCTACGGACTGCCGCTGGTGCTCTCGACCGGCATGTCCCGGGAGGACGAGATCCGCGAGAGCGCCGCGCTGGTGCGGTCCACCGGTGCGAGTTTCGCGCTGCTGCACTGCCAGTCGACGTACCCGGCACCGTTCAAGGACGTCAACCTCGCCTACATGGACCGCCTCGCGCAGATCGGACAGTGCGTCGTGGGCTACTCCGGGCACGAGCGCGGCTTCCACGTGCCCATCGCGGCGGTCGCGCGCGGTGCGCACATCGTGGAGAAGCACTTCACCCTCGACCGGTCCCTGGAGGGCAACGACCACAAGGTCTCGCTGCTGCCGGGGGAGTTCGCGCAGATGGTCGCGCGGATCCGCGAGGTCGAGGAGGCGCTCGGCAGCGCCGCACCCCGCGAGGTGTCGACCGGGGAGATGATGAACCGGGTCAATCTGGCCAAGAGCCTGGTCGCCACCCGGGCGATCGCGACCGGCGACACCATCGCCGCCACCGACGTCACGATCAAGAGCCCGGGCAGGGGCCTGCAGCCGAACGTGCTGCCGCAGCTGGTCGGCCGGGTGTCCCGGCGCGACATCGACGAGGGCGACTTCTTCTACGACGGTGACCTCGGCACCGCGCAGATCGACCGGCGTACGTTCTCCTTCCGGCGTCCCTGGGGGCTGCCGGTGCGCTACCACGACTTCCGTTCGCTGGTGCGCGACTCGAACGCCGATTTCGTCGAATTCCACTTCAGTTACAAGGATCTCGACCTCGACCTGTCGCAGATCTTCCCCGCCGACGCGGCGCCCGCACCGTACGCGTTCACCACCCACACCCCCGACCTCTTCAGCGGCGACTTCATCCTCGACCTCGCGAGCGAGGACCCGGCGATCTGGGAGCGTTCGATCACCGAGCTGCAGCGCGTCGTGGACATCACCCGGTCACTGCGGCCCCACTTCACCTGCGCGCAGGACCCGCTCATCGTGGCGACGCTCGGCGGGTTCACCGCGGACGCGCACGTCGACCCGTCGCTGCGGGAGCGGATGTACGCGCGAGTCGCCGAGGGGCTGTCCAAGGTCGACGAGACCGGCGTGCGGCTCACCGCGCAGACGCTGCCGCCCTACCCGTGGCTGATGGGCGGCCAGCAGTTCCACAACCTGTTCCTCGACGCGCGCGACACCGCGGCCTTCGCCGAGCGGTACGACCGCAAGCTCACCCTCGACATCTCGCACAGCAAGCTGGCGGCGAACTTCGCCGGTCGCCCGTTCAGCGAGTACGTCGACCTCCTCGGTCCGCACACCGAGCATCTGCACATCGTCGATGCCACCGGCGTCGACGGGGAGGGAGTGCAGGTCGCCGACGGAGAGGTCGACTTCGCGGCGCTGGCGACCCAGCTCGACCAGCTCGCTCCGCGGGCCGGCTTCATCCCCGAGATCTGGCAGGGCCACGTCGGGGGCGGCGAGGGGTTCTGGGTGGCGCTCGACCGCCTCGAGGCATGGTTCTGAGTCTCCCACCGCTGGCGCTCTGGGTGCTGCCGGTCGCCAATCTGGCCGGGGTCGCCCGGCACACCCTCGACGCGCTCACCGCGGGTGTCCCCGGCTGGCGGGTCGCGGTGCTCTGTCCGCCCGGTCCGCTCGTGACGCGGCTGCAGGAGGCGGGGGTCCCGGTCGTCGCCGCGGCCTTCGGCCCCGACGCCGGGCTGCGCGCGTCGATTCAGACCCTGCGACACACCTGCGAGACCCTGCGGCCCGCGATCGTGCATACCCACCTGGCGTACGCCGACATCGTGGCCGCGCTCACCCCGCTCTCCGGTGCGACGCGGGTCAGCACCGAGCACGGCATCGCGGCCGACGACCTGGTCTACCAGGGCACTAGGTGGCGCTCGCAGCTCATGCGCCGCACCCATCAGGCACGACTGCATCGCGCCGACCGGCTGATCGCCGTCTCCCGTGCGACGGCCGACGCGATGCGCCTCAACTGGCGCACCGATGCCCCGATCACCATCATTCCCAACGGTTTCGATCCGCCGTCCGAAGCAACGGAGCGCCGGGCAACGGATGCGCCCCGGGTGCTGTCGCTGTCCCGCCTTGCGCCGGAGAAACGGATCGAAGCACTCCTGCACGCGTTCGCTCTTCTGTTGCGGGATCACCCGGGGGCGCACCTGACGGTGGCCGGTGACGGCGAGCTGGAGGGGTCCCTGCGGGCTCTGGCCACGCGTCTCGGCATCGCCGACCGGGTGGACCTGCCCGGCTTCGTCGATCCTGCCATCGCGCTCGCCATGTGCGACGTCGTCGCCCAGCTCTCGGTCTGGGAGAACTGCTCCTACACCCTGCTGGACGCCGTCGGGGCCGGGGTGGGCGTCGTCGCCAGCCCGGTCGGCGGCAACCCCGAGATCCTGCCGGCGGCGTGCCTGGCAGACCCGGACGCACCCGCGCAGGTGGCCGCCGCGATCGCGCGGCAGGGCGCCGTACCCGCCCAGCGGCCCCGGTTGCCCGTGACCTGGCCGACCCGGGCCGGGATGGCCGCGTCGATCGGTGAGGTCTACGACTCCTGCGAACACCCGGGCTCGCGCGGGCCACGCGGCGCCGCGAAACCATAGACTCTGCGCGGATCGACCCCGTACGACGCCCACCCGGAAGACCTCCATGACCCTGCTGCAGGACCGCGCGGTCGCCGAGCACCGGCAGCCCAAGGATGCCGACGTCCCGGGCGCGCTCGACCGGATGGACAACCCGTGGGTCATCTCCGCCACCCTCTCGGTGCTGCTCATCTTCGCCTCCCTCGCCGCCGACAAGTACGGCGCCGGACTTCCCGTTCCGCCCACCTCGCTGTTCCTGGGAGCGGCGGTCTTCGGAGCCGCGTTCGTCGTGCCCACCCGCGGTATCGCCCGCCCGAGCTGGGGGGTGTGGCTGACCCTCGCGATCCCCGGATGGTTGTTCGTCAGCTCCTATCTCAACCACGTGTCGGGCACCAAGCGGCTGGCGAACATCGGCATGGAAGCCCTGCTCGTGTTGGTGATCGCCTCGGGCCGGCTGTGCGTGATCTCCATCGCCCGCGGTGCCGGGATCGCGGTGGTGCTGGGGTCGCTCTGGGGCCTGGGGACGCTCGGAGCGAACGGGTACGCGGGGCGGCTCGTCGGCGGGTGGGGCGACCCCAACAACGCAGGCCTGTGCCTGGTCGTGCTCGGGTGCGTCGCACTCGCGTACGTCCGCACCCGTCTCGCGCGCGCACTGATCGCCCTGACGGGAGCCTCGGCGGTCTTCGCCACCTTCTCGCGCACCTCCCTCTTCGCGATGGTGATCGTCATCCTGTGGGTGGCCGTGGGAGATCGGGTGCGGGTCTGGGTCCGGGTCGTCGTGGTGGGCGCCGTCATGTGGTACGTCCACACCCTGCCGGCCACCGACTACGCCACCGGCATCTTCGCCGGTCGCGGCGGCAGTGACGCCCTGCGTCGTAGGATCTCTCGCGCGGAGCGGCTGACCGTCTCGCAGAATCCGCTCTACGGGCACGGCGCCGGCACCGCGCGGACCAACGTCGACGGTGACACCTTCTTCTTCCACAACTCCTACCTCGCCCTGCGCGCCGAGGGAGGCTGGATACTGCTCCTGATCGTGGTGGCGATCTACGCCCTGCTGCTCTGGAATCTGCTGCGACTGCCCGACGAGCACCGCAAGCCGTGGATCGAGGCCTCGCTCATCGGCGTCCTGGTGTGCGGGGCGAACCTCGGTGAGGTCTTCCTCGCGCCGCCGGCCATGATCGCGGTCGGCGTGGCGCTGCGCCACCTGTCGCTCAGCCGGCGTCGGATGCACGATCCGGAGGCGCCGCCCGCGCTCGGCCTGTGGGAGCGGTCCCGCCCGGACGTCCGTCTGCCGTCGGCCGCGACCCGTTCACCGGTCTGACGCGGCGACCTCCTTGGTGGTGCGTGCCGTGGGCGGCCACTCCACGGGGCGTGGCACGGACCGCACCGCGTGGCTCAGCGTCGGAATGAACGCGACACCGGCCGTGAGGACGATGAGCAGGGCGATGGCCTGGGGCCCGCCCAACCGGTGCAGCGCGAGTCCCGCCACGACGGGATAGAGCGGCAGCAGCAGGTACGACACGAACTGGCTGACCGACTGCACGCGTCCCACCAGCTCCGGCGGGGTGATGTGCAACCGGTACGCGCCGATCCCGGAGTTGCCGGCCGGGTTCAGGAAGATCCCGACGGACAGCGACACCGCCGCCGCCAGTGGCGTGTTGAAGAACATCAGCGGCACGGCCAGGGGCACCCAGCTCCACCCGACCAGCACGGTGAGGAGTCCGGTCGGAACGGCGTTCACCACGCGGGGCGCGCAGATGGCGCCCGCGATGCCGCAGATGCCGGCGGCGGTCTCGACCAGACCGATCTGCACCGGGCTGCGACCCGCCTGAATGAGTCGCAGCACGGCGGTGAAGCTGATCGCATTGATGGTCAGGTTGAGCAGCGGCGCCCACACCAGCAGCACCCGGAAGAACGGCCGCTCGACGGCGAAGCGCACCCCCTCCGCGAACTCGGTGCGCACCCGCCGACGGGGCTCCGCGTGGACCGGCGCGGTCAGATCGGTGCGGATGCGTCCGAGCAGCACCCAGGAGACGGCGTACGACACGGCGTCCGCGGCGAACGGCATCCACCGCGTGAGTCCGTAGAGCGCTCCCCCGATCGGTCCGCCCACCAGGGACGCCACGTGCTGGCGGGCCTGGTTCTGGGCCAGGGCGGTGGGAAGCAGGTCGGTGGGGACCACGCTGCGCACCGCCGAGACCTCGGCCGGCGAGAAGGCGCCGGCGGCGAGACCGGTGCCGAGCGCGACCGCTACCAGGTGCACCAGGGTGAGCCGGTGCAGGCCGATGGCCACGACCAGTGAGAGGTAGAGGATCAGGCCCGCGGCACTGGCCCATCGCATGATGCGGCACCGGTCGAACCGGTCGGCGAGCACGCCCGCCGGCAGCAGCATGGCGGCCACCCCGAGCAGGTTGGCCGTCTCGGCGAGCCCTGCCGCGAGCGTGGAGTGGGTCTGGGCGTAGGCGATGAGCGGGAAGACGAACATGCTCACCCGGCTGCCGAGCTCGCTGATCGTCTCCCCCACCCACAACAGGGTGAAGTCGCGCTGGTGGGTCAGCCCTCGAAAACCTCTCATATTCCGCACGCTAGCTTGCGCAACTAGTGTTGCGCAATAGATGGTGCGGGATTGATAAGGTGCCCGCATGGTGTCCAAGCGACGGGTCAGCACCCCAGTCCACGACCCGCGCACACTGCGGGCCATCGCCCACCCGGTGCGCAACAGGATCCTGACCGAGCTGACCGCGACGGGGCCGGCCCGTGCCGCCGATCTGGCTCAGGACCTCGGGATCCCCGCCAACCAGGCGAGCTTCCACCTGCGCCAGCTCGCCAAGTACGGCGTCGTCCAGGAAGCGCCCGAGGCCGCCCGCGACCGGCGCGACCGGGTGTGGAAGGTGGTCGCCGAGGGCGGCTACAACATCAACATGCGCGAGCTCGAGGCCTCCCCCGATACGCGGGCCGCCAGCGCCGTGTGGCGCACCCACTTCGAGCAGTGGGCCCACGCGGCCATCAGCGCCGCCCTGCGCAGGACCGCGGTCGACGACAAGGCGGTGGTCACCATCAGCGACACCGCGTTGCGCCTCACCGATGAGGAAGCCAAGAGTCTGACCGAGGAACTCAACGACGTGATCACCACCTGGGCCGATCGCACCCACGGCCGCGACCCGCAGCGGCGTACCTATCTGCTGATGTACGCCGTGCAGCCCTACCCCGATATCGACATACCGCGGCACGACAGCGACAGCGACGAGGTCGAGGACTCACTCGACGGCTAGTCGGCGCCCCCCTGTTTGACCCGCTCCACAGGGGCCCGAGTGCCGTGCGGCCAACTGTTGATCGCGGGGTGTGGATAGCCCTGGAAACGAACGCGTCGGTAGAGGGGGATGTGGATAACTCCTTCACGAATGATCAATATTCGCAGCATCTTTCGTGTCATCTGCCCTTGCTGTCGATATCGAACACGTGTATGATTCACGGTATACGGACGGGGTATCAGCTAGCAGCCGAGGAGGGGCCATGGCGGAGTTGACCAACGCGACACGTCAGCCCGCTGCGCCGGGGACGGGTGCCCGGTTGATGGCCCATCTGGAGCAGGTCGCCGCGGACCTGCAGGAGTGGCCCGGGGCGTTGTGGCAGTTGGACGAGGCAGCCCTGGGTGCGGTGGTCGGGTCGATGCTGCGGATCGGGTCCCGCTTCGAGAACGTCGCTGCGTTGGTGACCGCCGAGGCGTTGAGCCGGGGGACGGTCGCCAACTCGACCGCGACCGGGGCCCCGGCGTGGGTTGCCCGGCAGGCGGTCGGCGTCGAGCCGACCGTGGTGCGCCGGGTCGGGGCGGTCGGTGTCGACTGCGCTGATCCCCGCAACGACGTGGTGGCCGAGGCGTTGGCTTCTGGGTCGGCGAGTGTGCCGGCCGCGGCGGCCGCGTTGCGGGAAGTGCCCCGGGTCCTGCCGCTGCTGCCGACCGCGGACCGCGACGACCTGTTGGGCCGCTACCTGTCGCTGTCCGACCACGGCTGGCGCACGCTGCGGCAGCTGTCCACCCGGATCGTCGGCGAATTCGCGCCCGAACAACTCGTGCGGGACGAGGAACGTCAGCAGGAATGTGAGTCGGTGTACTGGTCCGACCTCCCTTCCGGGTTGACCCGGTTCGTCGCCGAACTCTCGAGCGGGCACGCCGCGGCCGTGAAACACGCCCTCCGCGCCCTGTCCGCACCCGCACCCGCACCACAACAGTGTTCGACCAGCACCCACCCTGGCCCCTCTGGCAGCGCGCCGGGTGCAGCTTCGCCGTTGGAGACCGAGACGCCCGAACGGGATACCCGCACTCCGGCCAAGCGCCGCGCGGACGCGCTGGTGCGGCTGGTCGACACCGCCGCCGGGGTCTTGGACGGCAGCAGCCCGCGGCCCGTCGGAGAATTCGGCGGGACCGCCAAAATCCTGGTCACCCTGGACTACAACACCCTCTACGAGGGACTCCGCAGCGCGGGCCGGCTCGACCAGCTCAGCGAACACGGTTCAGCAGCAAATGGATCTGCGCCCACGTACCTGCCCGGGGTCGGGCACACCACCGACGGAGAGCTGCTCGATGCCGGCACTCTCCGGAGGCTGTCCTGCGACGCCGACCTGATCCCCGCCGTCCTCGGCACAGACTCTGAACCCTTGAACGTCGGCAGGGCCAAACGCCTCTTCACCTGCGGCCTACGCACCGCGATCATCCACCGCGACAAAGGCTGCACCTTCCCCGGTTGCGACCGGCCACCCGACTGGTGCGACGCGCATCATGTGAGGCCCTGGTGGGCCGGCGGAAAGACAACACTGACCAACGCAGCACTGCTCTGCGCCAGGCACCACACCATCGTCCACCGCGACCTGCTCACCGCCCAGGTCACCACCACCAGCGTCACCTGGGACCTCACCCCAGGACGAATGCCCTGCCGACCCGGTCGCCAACCCGCAGCCTGACGCTGACGGCGTTCATCATCATTGACGGCGTTCGAACACCGTCAACGAACGCGAACGGCGTCAGGGTGCGCGTCAGGGAACGTCGATCGAGCGCAGCGCCCGGTCCACCGAGCGGCCCACAACGTCCCAGTCGAACCGCGCGGCCCGCCTCGGCCCGGCGACCGCCAGCCGATCGCGGACCGCGGTGTCGTGCACAGCAGCGACGAGTGCCTGCGCGACCGCGTCCATGTCACGGGGGTCCACGAGGAGCGCACCGTCCCCGGCGATCTCCGGAACGGCGGTCACGTCCCCGCCGACCGCAGGCACCCCGCACGCCATGGCCTCGAGCAGCGGCAACCCGAAGCCCTCGTACCGGCTCGGCATCGCCACCACCTGAGACCCGCGGTAGTACGACGGGAGTTGCGCCTCGGGGATCAGACCGGCGGGATGCACCCGCTCCCCCAGACCCAGATCGACGGCCGCACGCATGGTGACGGGGTCCGGTGCCCCGGTCATCACCAGGTGCAGCTCGCGCAGCCCCGGGTCGGTCATCGCCCGCAGCAGCACCGGCAGATTCTTGTGCGGCTTGTGATTGCCGACGTAGAGCACATAGGGGTACCCGGGCTCATGCACCGGTCCGTGCGGCGTGTACGACGCGTCGACCCCGTTGCCGACGACGAGGACTCGGCTGCCGTCCACGCCGGACCACGCGACGATCCGACCCTTGGCGTGCTGGGACATGGTGAGCGTCAACGGCGCTCGCCGGATCGCGGGGCGCACCACTCGCTCGTAGTAGCTGCGCACACCGCGGCCGGCCTCACCCTGCACATCCAGGTGCATCAGGTCGTGCAGGGTGAGCACGACCGGTCCGCGCCACCCGAGCGGCGCCGCGAATCCCGGGCTGACGAACAGGCGCGGACGACCCGCTCGCGCGAACGTCAGCTGCTGCAGTTGCGCGAGCCCCCGCGCCGATACCGGCGCCGCGCCGGCCAGGTCCTCGTACTCCCCTGTGAGCCGCGACCGCACCTGCGCGGCGAACCGGCCGATGCCGTGCGGGCCGATCCAACGGGCGTCGTACACCGGTCGCGCGCTGGTCATCGATCTCCCCGTGCAGGCCATCTGCTGTCGCGGCAGCCTACCGGGACTCCGCAGCGCCAATGGTGCTCCGCAGTGCCTATCGTTGATGCGTCAGCATCGGCCGAAAGGCCTTGAAGAGCAGGGAGTGTGAGCGACCGGCATGAGTGAGCCGACCGTGGCGATCGCCCACGACTACCTCACCCAACGTGGCGGCGCCGAGCGAGTGGTCCTCGCCATGCATCGCGCCTTCCCGGAGGCGCCGATCTACACCACGCTCTATGCACCGGACCGCACGTTCCCGGAGTTCCGCGATGCCAACGTCGTGACCTCGGGGCTAAACAAGATCGCCCCGCTGCGTCGCGAACACCGTCTGGCGCTGCCGATGCTCGCGTCCACGGTGGGCCGTATCAACATCCGCGCCGACGTGGTCATCGCATCCACCAGCGGCTGGTCGCACGGCTTCCGCACCGACGGCCGCATGCTCGTCTACTGCCACTCCCCCGCCCGCTGGCTCTACCTGACCGACCAGTACGTCGGACGACGCTCCTGGCGCAGCCCACGCGGCTTGGCGGCCCTCGCCGTACGCGCACCGCTGGTGCGGTGGGACCGCGCGGCGGCCGCGCGCGCCGATCACTACTGGGCCAACTCCCGGGTGGTGCAGACGCGCATCCACGACGTGTACGGCATCGACGCGGACCTGCTGCACCCGCCGTTCGGTATCGACATCACGGGGCCCACGGCCCGACCGCCGCAAGTGCCCGAGGAACCGTTCCACCTGCTGGTGGCGCGGCTGATGCCCTACAAGAACGTCGACCAGGTCCTCGCGGCGTACGTCGGGCGCCCCGAGCGTCTGCTCGTGGTCGGTGACGGACCGATGCGCGAGCAACTACGGCGCGCCGCACCCCCAAACGTGGCCTTCGCCCCGCAACTGGATGACGCTCACCTGCGGTGGTGCTATCAGCACTCGTCGGCTCTGGTCGCGGCCAGCTACGAGGACTTCGGACTGACGGTCCTGGAAGCAGCGGCGTACGGCACCCCCGCGGTGGCCCTGCGCGCCGGCGGCTTTCTGGACACCGTGCGCGAGGACGTCACCGGGGTCTTCTTCGACGAGCCGAGCAGTCCGGCGATCTCCCGCGCGCTGGATCGGCTGCGCGAGCTCCCCTTCGACCGGCAGGTGATCAGCCGGCATGCCGCGACGTTCGACGAGGCCCGGTTCGCCGAGGAGTTGCAGCGGTCGGTCGCCCGGTTCACGACCGGCTGAGCCGGGCTGAGGTCAGCCCGCTCGACCTCAGACCTTCGTGCGACGCTTGAGGTGCACGTGCCGCTCGCTGCGGCTGCCGACGGTCGCTGCGTCGTCGTCGACGGCGCCGGCGGTGTCAGTGGTGGCGCTCGCGCCGGCGGTGCCGGTCGTCGTCTCGGTGGCCTCGGAGCTGTAGTACCGCTGGCTCGCCCGCCGGTAGCCGCCGTAGCCGTAGCCGTAGTAGGCGGCGCCGATCCCCCGCGCCGGTGCGCGGTTGATGACGCTTCCCAGCAACCGGGCGTTGATCCGCTCCAGCATTGAGACCGACACCCGGAGCTGCTCCTTGGCCGTCCGGCCCATCACCGCCACGAGCACGGCACCGTCGGCCGCGGCGGCCAGCAACCCGGCGTCGGTGACCGGCAGGATCGGCGGTGCGTCGATGATGACCATGTGGTGCTCGCGCAGGGTGGCGATGAGGGAGCGCATCCGGTCCGAGCCGACCAGCTCCGACGGGTTCGGCGGGACGCGCCCGGCGGGCAGGATCTGCAGGTTGTCCGTGGTCACCGCGCTCAGCGCGTCCTCCAGCTCCACGGTGCCGGCCAGGACCTGGGACAACCCGACCGAACCGTCGATGCCGTAGACCTCGGCGACCGTCGGGCGGCGCAGGTCGGCGTCGATGAGGACGGTGGGGGTGCCGGCGTCCGCAAGGACCCGCGCCAGGGTCGAGGCGACGGTGGACTTGCCCTCACCCGGGTTCGGGCTGGTCACCACGATGGCGCGCGGTGGGTTGTCGACGTTGACGAACCGCAGGTTGGTCCGCAGCTGGCGCAGCGCCTCACCGGCGTGCGAGTGCGGGTCGGCGTCCCGCCGCGAGCTCCCGCGCAGCATCGAGGTCTTGGGCAGGATGCCGAGAGTGCCGGTGCCGGTGATCGTCTCGACGTCCTCCACAGTGCGCAGCCGCTGGTCGAGCATCAACCGCAGGATGGCGACGAGGTAGCCGAGCACGACCCCGGCGATGAACCCCGCCTCGACGTGCTTCTTGACGTTGGGGCTGATCCGACCGCCGTCGCCGTACGCGTTCTGCAGCGGGACCACCCGGATGACGGTCTGACCGCCGTCGCTCTCCAGGCTCTTCACCGTGTTCGCGGTCGCGACCAGGGCCGCGTTGGCGATCTTCGGACAGTCGGACGGGGTGCTGCAGGTGACCGAGACGGTGATCAGAGCGGCAGTACCGACACTGGCGGAGATGTGCCCGGCCACTCGGCCTACCGGGATGCCCGTGGCCTTGGACACCTCGTTGGCGACCGGCAGTGTGCCCACCAGCGTCGTGTAGGCCTGCGCCTTCTGTTGCGCCACCTGGCTGCCGTTGATCGTGTCGGCGATGTTGCCGGTGCCACCTACCTGCACGAATGCCGACGACGACGACGCGTACGTGACCGGCAGGCTCTGCACGTACGCGTAGGCGCCGAGAGTGCAGACGACGATCGCGAGCAGCAGCACATGCCAGTTGGCGCGGCTGAGCCGGAGGAAATCGACGACGGTCACGTGGTCTTCTGATCCTTGGCCGAGGGGCGAGGCGTGATCGACGGAGCCGATCCTCCCCGGGTGGGCAGCTGGAATGCTACCCGTCCAGACCCCCCGAATCGGGTTCTCGCACCTGGAGAAGTCCGCGCACGATCAGTTCGGCCAGAAAGCTCTCGACGGAGTGCCTGACCGCATCCGTCGACTGTCCGGTGGCCACCGCGATCTCCTCGGCGACCTCGTCCGCGGGCACGAGGCGCGCGGCGTCCCAGATCTGGGCGGCCGTGCCTTCCAGCGCGATCGGCACACCGGCCCTCACCTGCGTCAGGTAGACGGCCGGCCCGTGGGAGTCTTCGTCGTCGCCGACGACCCACGCGACGCCGTCCGGGACGATGTACCCCGGCCTCATCGGCGCCTGCGACGATCGGGCAGCCGGCGGGCCAGCAGAGTGCCGAGCTCGCGCAGCGCCACCACCGGCCGGTGGCCTGTCGCACGCAGCCACTCGGCGCGTGAGGGTTCGTGTCCCAGTCGCATCTGCAGGTGGTCGCGGTTGACCAGCAGCACCTCGCCGCACAGCTTCGCCTTCTCCGGCAGCGTGGTCGCGGCCCGGAAACGGGCACGCCACTCCTGCAGCCGGGTGCCGCCCTCGGAGGCGACCACCCACAGATCGTGCTCGGCGCGGTCCCGGAAACGGTCGAGATCTCCGCTGGTCGCCGCGAGGGCGACCTCTGCCCCCAACCCGCGCGCCAGACGCTCGACCTGATCGAGTTCCGCGGCGGTCAGTGCTGCCCGGACCCGGTCGATGTCCACCCGTCCGCGAGCGGTGTCCCGAGCACCGTGCAGGAGGATGAGGAGGGCCTGGTCGAGCACGCTCGGCACCTGCACGTCGTACGCCGCGATGGTGGCGGTGCCCCGACGCTGCCACAGCTGCTCGAACGCGACCGACGCGTCGACCCCGAAGCCGGGGAACAAGCGGTGCACGTCGACCCACCCCCAGTAGCGGTGATGCAGATTGGCGGCGTGGCGAAAGATGGATCCGGACTCGAACCCGGTGCGCGGCTCGAAGTCGGCGGCCTCCAGGGCACTCGTCAGGCGGGCGACGTGCGAGGGCCGGACGAGGACGTCCACGTCGCTGCTGGTCCGCCCGGCGAGCCGGAAGCGGGCGGTCGTTGCCGGTCCTTTGATGTGCAGCAGATCGACTCCGGCGTCACGCGCCAGGTGCTCGACGACCGCGTGCGCCAGGGACAGTCGCGCCCACGCCGGCAGGGCGATCTCGGACTGGCGCATGGGATTTGAGTCTAGGTCGCGGCCACCGGCCATCGGTGGAATGCGAGTCCCCTCATCGCGCGGCCGGCGCTTCCTCTCAACCGCCCCTGGACACCTGGCAGCACCGCTTCGGTACGCCGAGCCCGAGCCGGAAGAGACCTGAGGGTCCTAGTCGTCGTGCGGGTCGTCGGCGCGGGCGAACGAGCGGTCCTCCGGCGGCACCTTCCCGCCGGGGTAACTGGAGGCCAGTTGCTCCATGGTCGGTCGGCGGCGACTGCGCGCTTCGTCGGGGAGCAGTCGCGCGATCGCCTTCATCACGCGGTCGGTGTCCGCGGCGGCCGAGCGGTACTTCAGCTCGACCGGCGGTCCGAACCGCACCGTGATCTGAGGGGGGTGCAGGTAGTTGAGCATCTGCGGCAGCTTCGAGGAGCGCGGCCAGACGTTCTCGGTGCCCCAGATCGCGCACGGGATGACAGGCACCCGGGTGCTCTCGGCCAGTCGGGCGACGCCTGTGTGGCCCTTGAGCGCGTTCGAGAAGAACGCCGGTCCGCGCGGGATGGTGCCCTGCGGCATAACCCCCACCATCTCTCCGCCGCGCAAAGCCATCTCGGCGGCCGCGAGCGGGTCGGGGGCGTCGGGGTCCTTGCTCTCCCGGTCGACCGGGATGCCGCCGGAGCCGGCGATCAGCTGTCCGACCACGGGCACGTCGAAGATCTCCCGTTTGGCCATGAACCGGCCGGTGCGCCCGGCTCGTCCCATGGCGAGGAACATCGTCGGCAGGTCGAAGTAGCTGCGGTGGTTGGCGGCGATCAGGACGCCGCCCTCGCTCGGCACGTGCTCAGTGCCAAGCACCTCGAACCGCGCATAGGGAAAGGCCTCCGGGCGCGCCATCCACTGCCCGATCCGCTGCAGCTCGATGTCGACGAAGGGCACCTTGAAGATGCCCGGAGACGCGCTGAAGTGCTCGACCGGCCACCGTCGCACGGTCGCGAACACCAGCAGCCGTGGGTCCGGATTGACGGCGTGCGGGTGGCCGACCGCGGACAGCAGGGGCACGTCGTAGACGGAGTCGGAGTAGGCGAAGGACTCCGAAAGGTCGACATCGTTCTCGAGCGCCCAGTCGCGGACGGCGGCCAGCTTCCCGGTGGACCAGACGAAGGGCCCGTCCAGGCCCCCGTCGTACCGTCCGGAGACCGGATCGACGGAGTAGCGGGTCGCGATGACGGCGTCGAGCCCGAGCAGGTCGGCCAGCGGCCGGATCAGATGCAACGGCGTCGTGGTCGCGAGCACGACCTTGCGCCCGGCGGCACGGTGCTTCTCCAGGGTGAGGTGCGCGAACGGCTCGATCAGTGCCATCAGTCCGGAGGCCGCGGCCTTCGCCGCCTCCTCGAAGGCACCGGCGCGCTTGCCGCGGGCGACCACCGTCGCGTTGCGCGCGAGCACCATCGACGGAAGCGTCTCGCCGAACCGGTTGAACACGCCGTAGAGCAGGCTCTCACCGGGCAGCTTGGTCGTGACCAGCCCGGCCTCGCGCAGTGCGTCGGTGATGACCGGACCGGACGCCCCGCGCAGCAGTGTGCGGTCGAGGTCGAAGAACGCCGCGCCCGTCATGCCTGCACGCCGAGGACGTCGGCGATGACCTCGTAGACCCGCGGGTCGTTGACCAGGTCGTTGTGACTCATGGCCCCCATCATGGTGGACCGGCTCAGATCGTTGTCGGCTCCGCCGCGAGCACTCGCGCGCGGGACGATTCCGTCACCGATGATTCCGCCGAGCCGCGTGTGCGGGTCCTTGGTGAGCACACCGGCGATGGCCAGGTGACGCACGACCATCTGAGGCTCCAACATGCGACGCCATTCCGCGGCGTCCGGCATCGCGCCGCGGGTGTCGGCGAGGAAGAGGTTGCCCGGGCGCAGGTCCTTGATGCCCTCACTGCGGAACTGGATGACGTCGCCGAGCCACTTGGTCGACCCGTGCCCGGAGAACCACTCGGCCAGGTAGTTGGCGCCCTGTTCGATCGGCGAGCCGTGGTACGGCGTGCCAAGGGTGATCAAGTCACTCACCAGCGGGCCCCAGCTCGCTGAGGTGGGCCATTGCAGGAGGGCACTGCTCGCGACCAGGCCGCCCATCGAGTGCCCCACCAGCACCACGCGCTCGACCGGCACCGGCCAACCGTCGACGATCTGCTCGATCAGCAGGGCGAGTTCCAAGCCGTTGGACTTGATCCGCAGGCCGGTGTTGTAGCGCACCCAGAGCGCGGACCAGTCGCCCTGCGCCTCCAGGCGTCGCCCGTAACTGAGCCTGCGCCCGTCGTCGTCGCGGTGAGCGCGGCGCTTCCACATCTGCTCGGTGCCGACGAACCCGTGCACGAAGATGACGATCTGCGGCGTGGCGTCGGGGTAGGCGTGCGCCATGCCCTCAGGGGTAGCCGGGACGCGCTCCCCGGATCGACGCAGGCTCATCGGAGAGGACAACGGCACCCGCCCCGACGACGCCATCTTGTCGCCGTTGAATCCGTGCACGAAGGCGAGGACTCCGCTCGCCCGGCGTGTGGTGCCGCGTCCGAACTTGCTCATCCTGCCCGCCTGAGCGGCCTTGGCCGCCGTCGCGCCGACCGCCTCCGCCACCCCTTCGAGGGCGACCGCCGACGCGCCGTACGCCGCGCGGGCGGCGTGGTCGTGCAGGAACTCCACCGGGGTGACGACGGGGCCGATGCTGCGGCGCGCGGAGGCGAAGGCCTTGCTCGCGAGGGCGCCGTGCGTGTCGCGGATGGCATCGGTGACGCTGCGTACGGCGGTGCCCGCGCGGTGTGCAGCGGCTGCCTGGATGTCGGGTGCGGCGCCGTGGTCGGCGCCGGGTTCTGCGGCGAGCGGCGGCTGGGCCCGTTGGGTCACGAAGTCTCCTCGTCAGGGTGTAACCAGCTCAACCTACCCGCGAGTAGCGCCCGCGTGCTGGATCTGACCGTTCATCGGACGTGCAGTGTCAGCGGGTGCCCTGTCAGGTCGCCGGTCACGAGACCACACGCTGCACTACGACCTCCCCACTCACTCGCGTCGCACGAATTGCGGATCGTGCACCACTTTTGCCTGTGGATAGCTCACGCGATCCGTCGGGATCACGCATGCTGGGTCCCCTTGGACGATCCAGGTCCATCAGGACGCCGGTGCGTCGCCGGCGAGGGAGGCTCCTCATGTCGCGCATCCGTCGCCGGTCTGCCGTCGTGCTGCTCGCAGTCGCCGGGGTGGGAAGCGTGAGCGCGTGTTCCGGAGGATCGGGCACGGCGCCGCCCAGTACCTCATCGATCACATCGAGTTCCTCGTCGACGAGTGCCAGCACGACGACCTCCTCCCCCGCACCGAGCAGTTCGAGTCCTGCGTACGACGGCCCGGCCGGTGTGCCCACAGCCGCCCGCGCCCATACCGACGCCGGCCGCATTGCCTTCGCGAAGTACTACGTGCAGCAGATCAACGAGACCGGCAAGCACCCGAAGGTGGGGGTGCTTGAACCGCTAGCCCTCCCTACGTGCAAGAGCTGCGCGAACTACTCCATGACTGTCTCGCTGCTTGCGAAAGGGAAAACCCACTACACAGGTGACAGTTTCAAGATCAGAGACGCGACATTTCAATCCTCGGACCATTCATTGGTGCAGATATCGGGCGACGTTCTTAAGGTTGTAGAAACTGACTCGGCCGGCCGGGTCCGCGGTGGCTACCCCCCTGCATCGGATGTCCAGTTCGTCGTGTTCCTTGCTCCGTGGTCTGGACTTTGGCAAGTCTCGGAAATCAAAGTTGAGCAGTCGGGATCGCAGTCTTGATGGTCCGGGCGACTATCCACTCCGCTCTGGTCCTGGTTGCTTATGCGGCTCTCGCGGGACACGCTTCGCCGCCACAGGGCAAGTGCGGCTTCTTGGTCTGCCAGGTCAGCGGAGGAGGATCGTATGCAGGGTTGAGCGAGTCGGACACCGCTCATCTCCCACCTAAGACGGCAACCGGCGGCACCGTAGGCAGCAAGTCCTACAAACCCGGCACGGCCTATCAGTACAGCACCGTGTTGCGGTGCGCGGGCAACGGCCCGGATCATCAGGAATTCATCTGCCCGAACGCCTTGGAGTACTGCCAGAAGGTTCAGCACGTCCCCGGGCCGTGGGTCTTCATCTACCGCCGTGTGGACACCGGCGCGAATGTCTTCGGCCCGTGGGAGTCTCCGGGCACGACGTGCTACCCGAACGTCCTCCCCGGCAAGCACAAGCCGCAACTCACGCTGGAGATGATCGAGCACGCGTGGTCGGTCACGCCGTTCGCGAAACCACAGCTCTCGATTCAGCCGGTCAACAACCGCACGCTGGTGACGCTGCCGACGTACTTCCAGGCGAGCTGGCCGGTGGTCGGGTACGCGCCCGGCGAGGTCCGCACGGTGACTCTCGTCGGCCACGCCGTACGCATCAAGCCGACCCTGAAGTCCAACACCTTCGTCTTCGGCGACGGCGCGACCAGCGGCCCGACCCACTCGATGGGTGGCACCTACCCCGCCGGCGACATCCGGCATGCGTACGACGCACCGGGCTCGTTCAGCACGTCGGTGCGCACCACGTACGGCGGCCAGTACTCCGTCGACGGCGGCCAGTGGACCGATCTACCCGGCATGACGGTCGTCGCGGGGCCGGCCGAGCCGCTGCGTGTCCTTACGTCGACCAACCGCCTCTACTGACGGCGAATCGGACATGCACGGTGGGGCATATCTGCCCCACGGTGCATGTCGAAATCGGCGGATAGAACGCAGGGAGCCCCTGGACCAGTGCGGTCCAGGGGCTCCTCGCCGAGTCGGCGTCAGCTGCAGCCGGAGGTGCTGCCGCAGCCCTCGCAGACGTAGCAGCTACCGGCCGGGCGCATCTTCGTACCGCAGGTCATGCAGATCGGCGCGTCGGCAGACTTGCCCTGGAACTTCTCCAGCAGGTCGGCCGACGAGTGGATCTCCGAAGAGACCTCCCGGGCGTCGGCAGCACCGGCACCCGAGGTGATGTCTTCCGCAGCCACCGTGGGAGCCGACTGCTCCGGACGCTTGGCGGACGGTGCCGCCGACTGGGAGAACGCCTCCAGCTCACCGGCGAGGTCCTCATCGCCCTCGGCCTCGGTCGCCTCCGCGTAAGAGCCGGTCTCGAGCTGACGGGTGCGCTCCTCCGCGGTGTGGATGCCCATGAACGACCGGGTCTCGAAGTCGGTGTAGTCGAGGGCCAACCGGCGGAAGACGTAGTCCATGATCGACTGCGCCATCCGCACGTCCGGGTCGTCGGTCAGTCCGGCGGGCTCGAAGCGCAGGTTGGTGAACTTCTCCACGAAGGTCTCCAGCGGCACGCCGTACTGCAGGCCGATGGACACGGCGATCGAGAACGCGTCCATCATGCCGGCGAGGGTCGAGCCCTGCTTGCCGAACTTCAGGAAGAGCTCACCGAGCTGACCGTCGTCGTAGGTGCCCGCGGTGAGGTAACCCTCCGCACCACCGACGGCGAACGAGGTGGTCTGCGAGGTACGACGCTTCGGCATGCGCTTGCGCACCGGGCGGTACTCGATGACCTTCTCGACCGCGGCGTCGGCAGCAGCGGCGGCCTTGTCCTTGGCGGTCGAGCCACCATCGGACAGCGGCTGGCCGACCTTGCAGTTGTCGCGGTAGACCGCCAGCGCCTTCAGCCCCAGCTTCCAACCCTCCAGGTGCACCTCGGCGATGTCCTCGACGGTCGCCGTCTCCGGCAGGTTGACCGTCTTGGAGATCGCGCCGGACAGGAACGGCTGGCAGGCCGCCATCATCCGCACGTGACCGAGGGCGCTGATCGCCCGCTCGCCCATCGCACAGTCGAAGACCTCGTAGTGCTCCGGCTTCAGACCGGGCGCGTTGATGACGTGGCCCTTGTCGGCGATGTGCTCGACGATCGCCTCGATCTGCTCCTGCTGGTAGCCCAGCTTCTTCAGCGCGCGCGGGATCGTCTGGTTGACGATCTGCATGGAGCCGCCGCCGACCAGCTTCTTGAACTTGACCAGCGAGAAGTCCGGCTCGATGCCGGTGGTGTCGCAGTCCATCATGAAGCCGATGGTGCCGGTCGGCGCGAGCACGGAGGCCTGCGCGTTGCGGTAGCCGTTGGCCGCGCCGAGCTCGACGACGTCCTTCCACGCCTTGGTGGCGTAGCGGTGGATCTCGCCGTCCATCGTGTCCAGCGGGCGCAGTTCGTCGTTGGCGCTGCGGTGCTTGCGCATCACCTTCTGGTGCGCGTCGGCGTTACGGGCGTAGCCGGCGTACGGACCGACGATCTCCGCGAGCTCGGCGGAGCGCTTGTACGCCGCGCCGGTCAGCAGCGAGGTGATCGCGCCGGCCAAGGCGCGGCCGCCCTCGGACTCATACCCGTGGCCGGTCGCCATGAGCAGCGCGCCGAGGTTGGCGTAACCGATGCCGAGCTGGCGGTAGTTGCGCGTGGTCTCGCCGATCGCCTCGGTCGGGAAGTCGGCGAAGCAGATCGAGATGTCCATCGCGGTGATGACCAGCTCGACGACCTTCTGGAACGTCGCGGTGTCGAAGGTGTCGTCGTCGCGCAGGAACTTCAGCAGGTTCAGCGACGCGAGGTTGCACGAGGAGTTGTCGAGCGACATGTACTCCGAGCACGGGTTGGACGCGGTGATCCGGCCGCTCTCGGGGGTGGTGTGCCAGTCGTTGATGGTGTCGTCGTACTGGATGCCGGGGTCGGCGCACTCCCACGCCGCCTTGTTCAGCTTGGCGAACAGCTCACGTGCGTCGACGGACTCGATGACCTCGCCGGTGCCGCGGGCGGTCAGCCCGAACTCCGTGCCCGCCTCGACCGCGCGCATGAACTTGTCGCTCACCCGTACCGAGTTGTTGGCGTTCTGGTACTGCACCGAGGTGATGTCCCGGCCGCCGAGGTCCATGTCGAAGCCGGCGTCGCGCAGCGCGCGGATCTTGTCCTCCTCGCGCGCCTTGGTCTCGATGAACTCCTCGATGTCGGGGTGGTCCACGTCGAGCACGACCATCTTGGCCGCACGGCGGGTCGCACCACCGGACTTGATCGTGCCCGCGGACGCATCGGCGCCACGCATGAAGGAGACGGGGCCGCTGGCAGTGCCGCCGCTGGAGAGCAGCTCCTTGGAGGAGCGGATCCGGGACAGGTTGAGACCGGCGCCCGAGCCGCCCTTGAAGATGAACCCCTCCTCCTTGTACCAGTTGAGGATCGAGTCCATCGAGTCGTCGACCGACAGGATGAAGCACGCCGAGACCTGCTGCGGGCTCTTGGTGCCCACGTTGAACCAGACCGGGGAGTTGAAGCTGAACACCTGGTGCAGCAACGCCCAGGTGAGCTCGTGCTCGAAGATCTCGGCGTCCTGGTCGCTCGCGAAGTAGCCGTTGTCGCGGCCGCCCTTGACGTAGGTCAGGACGACGCGGTCGATCAGCTGCTTGAGACTGGTCTCGCGAACGGCGGTGCCGAGGGCGCCGCGGAAGTACTTGGTCGTCACGATGGTGGACGCGTTGAGAGACCAGAAGTCCGGGAACAGCACGCCGCGCTGCTCGAAGATCGTCGCGCCGGTCTTCCAGTTCTGCTGGACGACGTCGCGCGCCTCCCAGTTCACCTCGTCGTACGGGTGGACACCAGGCGTGGTGAAGATGCGCTCGATGTGCACCCCACGGTCTGCGCGGGCGGCGTCGGCGCGGGCGCCGGTGGTCTCGGTCATGCTGTTCCTCCGTGTGACGTGGTGAGCTGGCTGCTGCTTGATACGAATGTTGTGAAGTTCTGGGGATGCGCGCGCGGCCACTGCTGGAGCACCCGGCGCACGGGACGACCGGATGTCAGTGATCCTCCCCGGCACCACCGACAACGCCGTCGACCCGGTCGTGGTCGGCGGTGTAGGACGGGCCGAGCACGTCGCGCTCGGCACGCAGGAGAGCGATCGCCGACTCGAAGTCACCGAGGTCGTCGAACGCCTGGTAGACGGAGGCGAATCGCAGGTAGGCGACCTCGTCGAGAGCGCGCAGCGGCCCCAGGATCGCCAGACCCACATCGTGGGCGTCGATCTCGGCGAGCCCCTGCATCCGGATGGACTCCTCCACCTGCTGCGACAGCAGGGCCAGGTCGTCCTCGGAGACCGGGCGGCCCTGGCACGCCTTACGCACCCCGACCAGCACCTTCTGACGGCTGAACGGCTCGCTGGCACCGGAGCGCTTGACGACCGTCAGGCTCGTGGTCTCCATCGTGGAGAAGCGCTTGCCGCAGCTAGGGCACTGACGGCGCCGCTTGATGCAGGTGCCGTCCTCGCTCGAGCGGGAGTCGACGACACGACTGTCCTCATGCCGACAGAACGGGCAGTGCATGTGCGTGTCTCCCTCACCCTCGACGATCGACCCATCCACCGATCGCACGCCGTATCCACCGCACGAGCCCCGCCACGACGCCGCCCACCTGTGGGTAACTCGTGGACAACCGGGGGATATCCGTGCCAGGCCTTGGGATAACTCCGGCCAACCTGGGGACTACATGTGGACGACTTACATCGGTGTAACTACTAGATGTAGGGATCGTATTCCGGCTGAGGGGGTGATGCAAGCTTTAGAGGGTGGCCTCTTTCCACGGGGTCGTTCGTGCTGGTCAGGGGGTCGCGAGCGGGCGACACGGACGCCGCGACACCGTGGGCGAGCACCCGGCGCCGACTGATGATCCGCGCTCAGTGCGGGCGAGTGACCGCAGCGCCGACAACCCACCCGACCGCCGTACGCCAGTGCAGGAAAGTGACCGCAGCGCCGACAATCCACGCTTGCGACGCGCTGCAGCGTCCGCCCG
The DNA here is from genome assembly GCF_017565405.1 of Allobranchiibius sp. CTAmp26. Lineage (GTDB taxonomy): Bacteria > Actinomycetota > Actinomycetes > Actinomycetales > Dermatophilaceae > Allobranchiibius. Next base: position 84,022 of record NZ_JAGEKR010000012.1, on the reverse strand, counting down.
TCGTGCAGCCCTCGTCCGGGGCGCTCGAGTCCGGCGCCCGCGCGAGGATGCGACAGCGCGCCCGACGGCACGGACGACGCCGCACCCACCTCAACGAGGCAGACGCAAGCTCTCACCGGCGAACACCTGCAGGGTGTTGAGCTCGTTGGCGGCCTGCACCCGCTGGACAGCGTTGCCGATCGACATCTGCGGGTACGCGTGGTGCGCGACCTGGGACAGGGTCTGCCCGGACTGCACGACCACGGTGTCGTACGTCGGCGCCGGAGCGCCGCCCATAGCGGCGCGCGCTCCCGCCACTCCCCCGGTGAGGCACAGCAGCAGCGCGCACAGCGTGATCGCCAGACGGCCGCGGCGGGTGATGTGCGCGGCGGGACGGGGCACGTCGTGGATCGCGGGCAGATCGGGGACCACACGCAGGTGGCCGTGACGGGCCGACGCGGGCGCCGTACGACGCGGGGCGGCGGGGTCGACCGGCACAGCCCGGCTGGACGGGACGGTCATGGGGGTCATGCCGGTCATGGCAGGAGTGACCCAGCTGGGAACAGCGGTGACGGCACTCATGAGATCCTCCGATGGCTTGTCGATCGTACGTGTGTGCGATCGATCATCTGTCTGATGTCTAGCACGCGCGTTCGAGAAAATCCAGACACGCCCCGAACAGATGTTTGGAAAGTGTGTCCGAGTCTCGTAATCTCGTGCTCACCTGCAGAACTGAAACACCGACCACCGACAGCCCTCGCTCACCAGCTACAAATCCCCGGAACGGCGCCCGATATCCAGGTCCGCCCATCGGGAGATGACCAGCCGATCGAGCGCGTGAGGACCGGCGGAGGCAGCACGATCCACTCGGAGAGGGACGGACGAAGACCATGGCCAAGGTGCACCAGATGCCCGAGCGCGACGACGACGGTTTGACCACCCGGCAGCGCCGTGTGCTGGAGGTCATCCGCAACTCCGTGGACAGGCGCGGCTACCCGCCGAGCCTGCGCGAGATCGGCGAGGCCGTGGGTCTCACGAGCCCCAGCTCCGTGGCTCATCAGCTGTCGATGCTGGAGCGCAAGGGCTACCTGCGCCGCGACCCGAACCGGCCGCGCGCTATCGAGGTCATCTCTCCGGACCAGGACAAGGATCAGCGCGGCTACCGGGGCGGCTCCAGCGTGACCAGCGCCCCCGACAGCGACCTCGCCATGGAGGACGAGACCGGTATCGGCGACCGGCGGCCCAGCGCGTCCTACGTCCCGGTGGTCGGACGGATCGCGGCGGGTGGCCCGATCCTGGCCGACGAGGTGGTCGAGGACGTCTTCCCGCTTCCGAAACAGATCGTCGGTGAGGGCGACCTCTTCCTGCTCAAGGTCGTCGGCGACTCGATGATCGACGCGGCGATCTGCGACGGCGACTGGGTGGTGGTGCGTCAACAGCCGACCGCCACCAACGGCGACATCGTCGCGGCGATGCTCGACAACGAGGCGACCGTGAAGACGTTCAAGCGCACGGACGGCAAGGTGTGGCTGATGCCGCACAACACGGCGTACGACCCGATCGACGGTGACGACGCCGTGGTGCTGGGCAAGGTCACCGCGGTGCTGCGCAGGGTCTGACCGGCCCCGTTCGGCCCACCCTCGTCGGACGCCGCTCGGTCAGGATCCGGGCGGCGCCGGCGAGTCGACCCGGTCGGCCAGCGCGCTCAGCGTGCGGCCCAGCGGCGCTTCGATCTTGAGATCGGTCTCACCGTCCCCACGGGTCCACCCGTCGTTGATCACGATGACCGGGACGCCGACCCGTGCGGCTCGGCGCACGAAGCGGTAGCCGGACATCACGGCCAGCGACGATCCCAGGACGAGCAACGCCGAGGCGCTCTCGACCAGCCCGAAGCAGTGTTCGACCAGGGCCTTCGGCACCGATTCGCCGAACATCACCACGTCGGGTTTGAGCAGGTCCGAGCCGCACACCGGGCAGTCGGCGGTGACGAAGTCGCGGACAATTGCCTCGGGGAGCGCAACGTCACCGTCGGGGCGCACCGCGCCGCCGATCGCTCGGTCGAATCCGGGGTTGGCGTCGCGCAGCCAGTCGTCCAGATCGTCGCGGCGATGGGTGCTCGAACAGTCCATGCAGACCACCCGCTCGAGGTTGCCGTGCAGCTCGAGGACGTCCTTCGCCCCGGCCGCCTGATGCAACCCGTCGACGTTCTGGGTGATCACGTCGGTCAGGGTTCCTCCGGCCAGCAGTCGGGCGACCGCTCGGTGACCGTCGTTGGGTCGGGCTGCCGCGAAACGTGGCCACCCCACGTAGGACCTGGCCCAATACCGTTGTCGCGCTTCATGACTGGCGCGAAGTTCGGACACGGTCATCGGCTGCACCCGGCGTACGCCGCGCGCGTCGCGGTAACTCGGCAGACCCGATTCGGTGGACAGCCCGGCACCGGTGAGCGCCACCAGACCACCATCGGCGGCGTACCCGGCCAGCTCGGCCCACTGATCCGCCCGCACGCCGTCGGGCACCGATGAGACCGCGGATTCGAGCACGCCTCAGTGTCGCACCGGGGCCGAACACCCGGTGAGCGGGCGGCGCGGCTTCGGTGAGCGCGCCCGGCGCAGAACGAAAGCACGAAGATGTCTTCCGATGGATAACCATCCATTATATGATCGGGGCATGATCGACGCTGCGGGCCTGCGGGTCATCCGGGCCATCGCCGACGAGGGCAGCTTCACCGCTGCAGCGACATCGCTCGGGTACTCCCAGCCCGCCATCTCCCAGATGGTGCGCCGGTTGGAGGACCGGATCGGCACCGTGCTGGTCGAACGCCTGGGTCGCAGTGTGCGGCTGACCGAGGCAGGGGCGGTTCTGGCGCGTCATGCCGGCCCGGTGCTCAGCGCCCTCGAGGCGGCCGAGTCCGAGGTCGCGGCGATCGCCGGGCTGCGCGCCGGACGCGTGCGCCTGATGGCGTTCCCGTCCTCGTCCTCGACGCTCGTGCCGCATGCCCTGGCGATGGTCCGCAAGGCCTACCCGGACGTGGAGGTGACCTTCACCGAGGCCGAGCCCCCCGAGTCGCTGGCCGCACTGCGCGCCGGCGAGTGCGACATCGCCGTCGCGTTCGCCTACGACGGTGCGCCGCTCGCCCGCGGCGAGGACGACATCGAGGCGTTCCAGTCGCGCAAGCTGCTCGACGACGAGGTGCGCCTGGTGGTGCCGTCGGACCACCGACTGGCCGGCGCGGAGTCCGTGCGGATGACCGACATGGTCGACGAGCAGTGGATCGCCGGATGTCCGCGCTGCCGCGGGCACCTGCTCGCCTTGGCCGAGCGTGCCGGGTTCAGCCCGTCGGTGTCCTTCGAGACCGAGGACTACGTAGCGGTGTTGGGCTTCGTCGCGGCCGGTCTGGGTGTCGCGCTGGTGCCCGACCTGATCCTGCACTCCGCACACAACGACGGCGTGGCGATCCTGCCGATCAAGCCGACTCCCCGTCGTACCGTCTACGCCGTCACCACGCCCGATCTGACGCGCGTGCCGGCCGTCGCAGCCACCCTGGAGGCGCTGTGCGCAGCGTCCACCTCGGTCCGCGCGGCGACACCCGTGGCCTGACCGCGCCGAGCGGGCCGGCGTGACCCGGAGCGGTCAGGGCCGATCGACGGTCACCCGGCCGCCACGCACTGCCACCACGACGTCGCCTCCGCGATCCGTGCGGTACGTCGCGCCCGGCAGGCCGGCCAGTAACGACAGCGTGGCCGGTGACGGCAGCCCGTAGTCGTTGTGGGCACCGACGCTGATGATCGAGATCGGCGCGTGCACGTAGCGGACCAGGTCGGCCGACTGGTTCGCCGAGCCGTGGTGCGCCACCTTCAGCACATCGAACGGCGGCGCGCCGGCCTGGTGACTGAGCTCGCCGAAGACGGCAGCACCCGCCTCGCGTTCGATGTCGCCGGTCAGCAGGATGCGCAGGCCGTGCGTGCGCACGTCCAGGGTGATGCTCGCGTTGTTCTGGATCGAACCGGCGTCGATCTCCCTGCTCGGCCAGAGCACGGAGGCGTGGATGCCGGGCCAGTTCACCGTGTCGCCGGTGACCAGCACGCGGACCGGGATGTGGCGTGCGGCGGCGAGACGACGCACCAGGGGTGCGTTGCTGCCCGTCTCCCGCGCACCGGACGCGGAGGGTGCGGATGTTGCGACCACCGGCGTCACGAAGATCTCTCCCACGGATCTCCCCCGCAGGGCGCCCGTGAGCCCACCGACGTGGTCGAGGTGGAAGTGGGTGAGCACGATCGCGTCGAGGTGGGTGACGCCGGCCCGCTGCAGGCAGGCGTCGATGTGCTGCGGATCGGGTCCGGTGTCGACGACGACACCGTGGCCGGGCGTGGTCGCGAGCACCCCGCCGTCGCCCTGCCCGACGTCGCACGAGATCCAGACCCACCCCTCCGGCGGCCATCCCAGGTGCGGGAGCGGCCAGGCGGCCGCCGTCAGCGCCACCGCGCATCCCGCCGCCAGCGCCGGATGGGTGCGGGCCCGCGCCCAGAGCCCGACGCCGGCCCAGACGGCGAGCACGGTGAGCGCGCCGAGCAGCAGCGCGCCACCCAGCCCGCTCGGCCACGGCAGGACTCCGCCCGGCACCTCCGCGCCGAGGTGGGCGACCACCGCGATGCACCATGCCGGCGCGGCTGCGCACCAGGCCGGGATCGCGGCGACCACCGGGCCCAGCGGACTCACCAGTACCGTCACCACGCCGGCGAGCGTGGCCGGCTCCACGAAGACCGCCGCGATCAGATTGGCCGGCACCCCGACGAGGCTCACCGACGACTGCAGCAGCACGATGACCGGGGCGCAGGCGGCCTGCGCGGCCAGGGGGATCGCGACGGCATCCGCGATCGGCCGCAGTCTCGCAGGCAGGCGCCGCGCGATCGCGTCGCCCCACGGCCGCGCGAAGATCAGCAACCCCAGCGTGGCCAGAGCGGACAGGGCGAACCCGTAGGAGCGGGCCAGCCACGGGTCCCAGACCAGGAGTACGACGATCGCCGCCGCGAGCGCCGGCGGGCCGGCCCGCCGGCGCGACATCGACACGCCGAGCAGGCCCACCACGCCCATCACTGCTGCCCGAAGCACGCTGGGCTCGGGTCGGCACAACAGCACGAACCAGCCGAGCACGAGCAGCGCGATCGGCGTACGCCACCGGCGCGGGACCCGACACCAGCCCGCCAACCACCCGGCGCCGACCAGCACGAACGTGACATTGGAGCCCGAGACGGCCGACAGGTGGGTGAGCCCGGTGGCGCGCATGTCGTCGTTGAGCCGCAGTGGCATCCGCGCCGTGTCACCGGTGACGAGGGCGGGCACGAGGCCCCGCGGGTCGGCGGGGAGGGGCGCGGTCGCGGCCCTGGTGTCGGTCCGCAGTGATTCGACCCACCGGGTGAGCGGGCCGGGCCGGCCGACGACCCGCGGGGGTGATCGGGCGTCGAGCAGCGCTGTGACGTCGTCGCCGGGATCCGCCGGTTGCAGTCTGCCGGTGAACTCGATGCGGTCGTGCCAGGCGGGTGCCTGCCACGTCGGCCGGGCGAAGATCAGCACCGGCGTCGCCGGCGTGCTCTGCCGACCACGGCCCACCACCGAGCGCACCGTGGCGCGATAGATGACGGTGGGTCGCGCCGGGTCGGTGGTGACCAGTCGAGGGTCGGACTGGACCACGGCGGCGACCTGGACGATCGCCCGCTGATCCGCGAGCCGCTCGACCGGGCCCGCCGTGCGCACACTCTGGTGAGCCGCCAACGCGCCGAGCAGCAGCGCGGTGCACAGCCAGCCGAGGGCGACCCCGGTGACCCACGTCGAGCCGCGATGCCTCAGGCCCACGAGGATACCGACGACGCCGAGGACCAGGCATCCGAGCGCCACGCCCAGCACCTCTGCGACCGGTCGTGTAAGGGCAACGACGGTGCACGCCCACGCCACGAGGGCCGGCACCAGCATCCGCAGGTCCAGCGGCGTGCGTTCGTCCGGCTCGCCGTCGCGGCCGCCGGCAGCGTCCTCGGACGGTCGGCCGGGGTTCATACCGTCACATGCGGTCGCAACCGCGCCAGCACCTTGTCTCCGATGCCGCTCACCTCCCCCAGCTCGTCGACGCTGGTGAAGCGGCCGTTCTGGGTGCGCCAGTCGATAATCCGCTGGGCGAGCACCGGCCCGACCCCGGGCAACGCGTCCAGACCCGTGACATCCGCGGTGTTGAGGTCGACGACGCCGCCCGCCGACGTGGCCGCGGAGTTGCCCGACGTGGCCCCGGACGGGCCGCCGGAGCCGGCACCACCACCCACGGCCCCCGCCGGCGCGGTCATCGTCTGGCCGGGCTTCGGCACCTGGATCTGTTCACCGTCGGTGACCACGCGGGCGAGGTTGACGGCGGACAGGTCGGCGGACGGCAGGGCTCCTCCCGCCGCGGCCACCGCATCCTCGACCCGGGCGCCGCTGTGCAGCGTGACCACACCGGGGCGGCGCACCTGGCCGACGACCTGCACGACGACCTGCGTCGCGACCGCAGTGGAGGACACCCCGCTCGGGACCGTCGAGCCGGCGCCGAAACGGCTCACCCCCGCCGTGGTCGTCGCGGCCGAGCGAGCCCCGGTCTGCGCGGCTACGGGAGTCGACGTCGCCGACGCCCGAGCGAGTAACACCCGGCCACCGAGGACCAGCCCCGAGACGAGCACGACCACCAGCACACCGAGCACCGCCAGCCTGCTCGGCGCCACCTGGGCGTCGCGCAGCGCGGCCGGTGTTCGCAACAGCGGCGCGTGCGGGCGCACGTCGGCGCCCGAGCCGTCGTGTCGCGCGCCGCCGCGCGCCCGCGCCAGCCGCGCCGAGCCCCTTGTCTCGCCCGCCTCGGCGGGCTGGATCGCCGGTCGTCGGCTGTCGAGCAGGGACTCCTGCGTCGGCACCCAGCCGACGGGGCGGCGCACGGCGTCCAGCTCGTCGAGGACGGCGGCCAGCCGATCGGGGGCTGCCTGCTCGGGGCGAACACGTGGCATACCGAGACGTTAGGGATCCCTCCGGGTGCGCATCGGTTGCCGGACCCGCGCTTGTGGACAACCGCACCCGCACCGGGGGGATGTGGACCGAGCGGTCAGGCGGAGGCGCCCAGGATGGCCGACCGCGCGCCCAGCCGCGGACTGACGGCGGTCGCCAGGGTCCCGGGGCCGACATGGGCCCCGACGACGGCACCGAGCTCGACGAGCAGCACCCGCCGCGCCTGCGGCACCGCCTCGGCGAGGTCCTCGACGAGCTGTTCGGCGCGCGCGCGGGAGTCCAGATGGTGCACCGCGATGTCGACACCGTCGGGTGAATCCATTGCCGCGGCTGCCTCCACCGCTCGTTCGCGCATCCGGGCGAGCGCCTTGCCGGTGGTGCGCACCCGCTCCAGGGGCTCGATCTGACCGTCGTTCATCGTGAGCAGCGGCTTGATCGCGAGAGCCGACCCGAAGAGCGCCGCAGCCTTACCGATCCGCCCACCGCGCCGCAGGTATTCGAGCGTGTCGACGTAGAAACCGACCGATGCCGCGGCGGCGTGGTCGTGCGCCACCTGTGCAACGGCCTCGGGTGGGGCGCCACTCGCAGCGACCTCTGCCGCTGCGAGGACGGCGTATCCCATCGCCATCCCGATGGAGCGGCTGTCGACGACCGTGACGGGCACCGGCGACTCCTCGGCGGCGATCTCCGCCGAGGATGCCGTCGCCGACATCGCACCCGAGATGTGCACCGAGACGATGTGCTGGGCGCCGGCGTGCGCGAGCTCCTCATAGACCTGCAGGAACGCGCCCGGCGAGGGACGCGAGGTCGACACGGGACGGAAGGCGCGCAGCGCCTGCGCCACGTCGGCGGAGGAGATGTCGCGACCCTCCTCGTACGACGTGCCGCCGACCACGACGTGCAACGGGACCAGTCGCACATGGTGACGGGCCGCCAGATCCCCCGGCAGGTACGCCGTGGAGTCCGTCACGACGGCGACGTTCACGCGTCCACCTCAGCCGGCCACGATGTTGACCAGCTTGGGCGCACGCACGACGATCTTGCGGATCTGCTTGTCCCCCAGGCTTTCCAGGACCTTGGCGTTGTCCCGCGCGAGCTGCTCCAGCTCGGCGGCATCGATGCTCGGCGACACCTCGATGCGGTCGCGCACCTTGCCCATCACCTGCACCACGCAGGTGACGGTCTCCTGGACCAGCTTGGCCGGGTCGGCCTGCGGGAACGCCACGAAGGTGATCGTCTCGTCATGTCCCAGCGTGCGCCACAGCTCCTCGGCCAGGTGCGGCGCCAGCGGAGCGGTCATCTGCACCAGGGGTTCGACGACCGAGCGCGGGGCCATCCCGGTGCGGGTCAGCACGTTGTTCAGCTCGATCAGCTTCGCGATCGCCGTGTGGAAGTGCAGGTGTCCGAAGTCGCGCCGTACGCCGTCGATGGTGCGGTGCAGCAACCGGTCCAGATCGTCGGCGGGAGCGTCGTCAACGACCCGCAGTGCGCCGGTCTCCTCGTCGATCACGTTGCGCCACAGGCGTTGCAGGAAACGCTGCGAACCGACCACGGCCCGGGTCTCCCACGGGCGGGACATGTCCAGCGGGCCCATCGACATCTCGTAGACGCGGAAGGTGTCGGCGCCGTACTGCGCGCACATCTCGTCCGGCGTGACGACGTTCTTCAGCGACTTGCCCATCTTCCCGTACTCGCGGGTGACAGGCGCACCGTTCCAGGTGTACTTCGTGGCCGGACCCTCGCCCTCCTCGACCACCTCGTTCGCGGGGACCACCTGGCCGCGCGCGTCACGGAACGCGAAGGCCTGGATGTAGCCCTGGTTGAACAGCTTGCGGAACGGCTCGCTGGAACTGATCTCGCCCAGGTCGAAGAGCACCTTGTGCCAGAAGCGCGCGTAGAGCAGGTGCAGCACCGCATGCTCGACGCCGCCGACGTAGAGGTCGACGCCGCCCGGGTCGTTCGCGACACCCTCGCCGTCACCGCGGCCGGGACCCATCCAGTACTCCTCGCACTCGCGGTCGGCGAAGCGCTCGTTGTTGGCAGGATCGGTGTACCGGATCTCATACCAACAGGACCCTGCCCAGTTGGGCATCGTGTCGGTTTCGCGGGTGTAGGTCTTGGGACCGTCACCCAGGTCCAGCTCGACGGTCACCCATTCGGTGGCCCGGCCCAGCGGCGACTCAGGCATCGAGTCGGCGTCCTGCGGGTCGTAGGTCTTGGGCGAGTAGTCCGCCACCTCGGGCAGCTCCACCGGCAGCAGACGCTCGGGGATGGCGTGTGCGGCGCCGTCCTCGTCGTAGACGATCGGGAACGGCTCACCCCAGTAGCGCTGTCGGCTGAACAGCCAATCGCGCAGCTTGTAGGTGATGGTGCCGTGCCCGCTGCCGTGCTCCTCCAGGAACGCGATGATCGTCGCCTTGGCGTCGTCGACGTCTTTGCCGTTCAACGAGATCCGGTCGTTCGAGGAGTTGATCATCAGGCCGCTGCCGGTATAGGCGGTGTCCTCGTCGTGGCCCTCGGCGGGTTGGACGGTGCGCACGTGCGGCAGCCCGAACTTCTTGGCGAAGTCCCAGTCGCGCGGGTCCTCCGCCGGGACGGCCATGATCGCGCCGGTGCCGTAACCCATCAGCACGTAGTCCGCGATGAAGACCGGAACACGCTGTCCGGTCACGGGATTGATCGCATAGGCGCCGGTGAACACACCGGTCTTGGCCTTGTCGTCGACCTGTCGCTCCAGGTCGGACTTGCGGCTGGCCACGGCACGGTACGCCGCCACCGCCGTCCGTGGATCCTCCGCGCCACCGGTCCAGCGCGGGTCGGTCGACGCCGGCCACGCGTCCGGCGTGATGGTGTCGACCAGTGCGTGCTCGGGTGCCAGCACCATGTAGGTCGCGCCGAAGATCGTGTCCGGGCGGGTGGTGAACACCTCGACGCCGTCGGCGGACCCGGCCAGCGGGAAAGTGACGGCGGCACCCTGCGAACGACCGATCCAGTTGCGCTGGATCGCCTTCACCGACTCGGGCCAGTCCACCCGGTCCAGGTCGTCGATCAAGCGGTCGGCGTACGCCGTGATGCGCATCATCCACTGCGGCAGGTTGCGTCGGAAGACCGGGAAGTCGCCGCGCTCGGTCAGGCCCTCGTTGGTGACCTCCTCGTTCGCGACCACGGTGCCCAGGCCGGGAGCCCAGTTCACCGGCGCCGTCGACTTGTACGCCAGCCGACGGGCGTCGACCGAAGCAGCTCGCTCCGCGGCGGTCAGGTCACCCCAGTGCGCACCGGACGGCGTTGCCACCGTGCCCGATTCGTACCCGGCGACCAGGTCGGCGATCGGCCGAGCCTTGCCCGCGCGCTCGTCGTACCAGCTGTCGTAGATCCGGGTGAAGATCCACTGGGTCCACTTGTAGTACGCCGGGTCGATGGTCTGCACCGCACGCCGGTCGTCGTGCGACAGCCCTAGGCGACGCAACTGACCGATGTAGGTCTCGATGTTCTCCTCGGTCGTCTTGCGGGGGTGCTGGCCGGTCTGCACGGCGTACTGCTCCGCGGGCAGGCCGAAGGAGTCGTAGCCCAGCGTGTAGAGCACGTTGCGGCCCTGCATGCGCTGATAGCGCGCGATCACGTCGGTCGCAATGAAGCCCAACGGGTGGCCGACGTGCAGACCTGCGCCCGAGGGGTAGGGGAACATGTCCTGCAGCATGAACTTCGGCCGGTCGCCGATATCGGCAGTGCCGCTCTGCGCCCACGGGCCGCTGGGATTCGCGGCGTGGAAGGTGCCGTGCTCCTGCCAGTGCTCCTGCCAGCGGCGTTCGATTGCGCCGGCCAGCTCAGGGGTGTAGCGGTGCTGCGGTTCGGTGTCGCTCATGCTTCTCCTGCTCGTCCTTCAGTCGGTCCTCGCCTGCGGCGCCGGGTTCACCACGCGGGAACGCTCATGTGCATGAAGAAACCCCCTGCGCATGCAAGGGGTCGCCGCGTCCGGATCCGGTTCAGATCGGCCGCGGCTGCCGAAGAAGGAGCCGACGATGCATGTCCGCAGACTACCGCAACAGACCTCATCGCTCCTGGCTGCCCGACAACGCGAAGCGCCGGCCGCCCGAACGGGCTGACCGGCGCTGCACAGGAGAGATCGCTCAGAGAGCGTTGACCTTCTTCGCCAGGTTCGACTTCTTGTTGGCCGCCTGGTTCTTGTGGATGACGCCCTTGGTGACGGCCTTGTCCAGCTTCTTGGACGCGGTCTTCAGCGCCTCTTCGGCGCCGGCCTTGTCACCGGACTCGGCGGCCTCACGGACCTTGCGGATCCAGGTGCGCACCTCGGACTTGTGCGCCTTGTTGCGCTCCGTACGGATCGCGTTCGTCTTGACCCGCTTGATCTGCGACTTGATGTTTGCCACGAATGAACTTCCTTGGTCGAAATGTCAGGGGTGTCGAGGGCACGTACGACGACGGGTTGGGGCGTGGGGACACTCCGGGCGAATCGTCGTACGAGATGCTGCTGCATGCGCGCACGACCGGGGCGCGCACGCGATCGCCAAATCTACCAGCGCCGCAGGGAAGCGCCCAAATCGTCGACCAGCCGTGGACTCAGCCCGCACCCCGCTCCCGGGTGATGGTGAGGATCGCGTGCTCGACGGCGTAGACGGGGTCGCGGCCGCCGCCCTTGACCTCGAAGTCTGCGGTGGCGACGGCCTGGATCGCGCGGCCGAGCCGGTCGCCGTCCCAGCCGCGTGCGGCGGTACGCGCCCGGTCGATCTGCCAGGGTGCCATCCCGAGCTTGCCCGCGAGCGCACCCGAGGATCCCCCGCCGGCTGTCGCCACCCGCGCCACCTGGCGCAGCTGGCTCGCCAGGACGGCGACGATGGGCACCGGGTCGAGACCGGAGGCGATGGCGTGCCGCAGCAGTCGTAGCGCCTCCGAGGTCTGCCCGGCGACGGCCGCGTCGGCGACCCGGAAGCCTGTCGCGTCGACCTTGCCCCCGTGATACTCCTGCACCTGCTCGACGTCGATCAGGCCCTCGGTGTCGTCGACCAGCTGCCGCGCGGCGGCGGCCAGCTCCCCCACATCGCGGCCGACCGCATCGAGCAGCGCTCGGACCGCCTCCGGGGTCGCCTTGCGGCGGGCACGGCGGAACTCGTGGGTGAGGAAGTCGTTCTTCTCCCGGTCGGTCTTGATGGCCGGGGCGTCGATCCGGCGGGCGCCGGCGCTCTTCAGCGCGTCGAGCACCCGCTTGCCGCGGTTGCCGCCCTTGTGCAGCACCACCAGGCGCAGCTCGTCGCCGACCTGCTCGATGACGGTGAGCAGATCTGCCTGCAGGTCGTCGGACGCCTCGTCGGCATCGTGCAGGACGATCGCGGTCGCCCCGCCGAAGAGACTGGGGCTGGCGTGCACGAGCAACGACCCGGGGGCGTAGTCGGCGGCGTACAGCCGCACCACCTCGATCTGCGGGTCGTGCGCCCGCAGGACCTCCAGCGTGCTGTCCAGCGCCCGGTCGGACAGGACCCGCTCCGGACCGGCGATGAGCACGAGGGCAGGAGGCTCCGGCATGGGCACACCCTGCCACGCGGCGCCGACACCGCGGACCACCGCTCAGCTGCGCCGGATCGGGAGGCGCAGGGGTTCGGTGCCCTGCAGGTCCGGCGTGATCCGACCGACGCTGCGCCCGAGCGCCAGCACCAGCAGACAGACCCCCGCACCCAGGAGCATCGCGACGGTCACATCACCCAGGTAGTGCGCGCCGACGAGCACCCTGCTCGCGGCGACCACGAGGACCACGGGCAGGCCGATCCCCAGCGCCACGCGGTGCGAACCCCGCCCGAGCCACACGGTGAAGCAGATCGCCGCGACGATGCCGGTCGCGATCGCGGTGTGTCCGCTGGGCATCGAGTACGGGTCCTGCAGGGCGACCACCCGGCGTACCGGCGGTGCGGGCGGCCGGTGGCGGGCCGCCACATGTTTGACGAGAGAGCACGCACCCCAGGTCGCGAGGAAGAGCGCCACCTCCACCACGACGTCCCGCCGGCGACCGCCGATCAGGAGGACCAGCACCACCAGCACGATCATCACGACCGCGCCGACGGTGCCGAAGCCGGTGTCGATCCACCGACCGACCTGCTCCGCCCAAGCCGGATCGTGGTGGGTGGCCCAGACGCTGACCCGCAACTCACCGGTACGTCGCGCGCCGAGGTGCGTGCAGACCGTCGCCAACGCGACGGCGAGCAGCACCAGCAGCGCTCCGGCCAGGGCCGGACCGCCTCCTCGCGGGCGCCGGAGGCTCACCCGTCCAGGCGCACGCCCAGCACGCCCGCTCGGGTGCGGAGATCCTCCGCCGGGAGGTCCAGGTGCTCGGCCAGCTCGGCGACGTTCAGCCCCATCTCCGCGCCGTCGCGCAGCTCCTCGTCGTCCTCCGCACTCCAGACCCGCTCTCCGCCGTCGGTGACGACCCGCAGAGCCGGGGGCTCCGGTGTGTCCGGAATGACGGCGGGCTCCTGCACCTCCGCCGGTGCCGGCGGCGGCCCACTCGACGGGATGTCGTCGGCCTTGGGCCGCTTCGCACCGAGCGGCATGATCGACGGCTGCGCGAGTGGCTGCTCCTCCACCTGCGCGACCTGGGCGCGCAACTGGTCGAGAAGCTGCTGCTGTGGCGACCCCGACGGGTGCGCGGTCGTCGACGCCGGTCCCGGCGCGGCGACCGACGGATCCGGCGCGGCAACGGGCTGCTCGGTCGGGCCGGGCCCCTCGAGCCCCTCGGCCGGTGCGGGATGCTCGACGGGACCGGCCGGACCGGTCGTGGACTGCCCGGGGTGTGCGGAGGTGTCGTCGTCGCGCACGACGGCGACCGGCGACGGAGTCTGTGCGCCGCCTCGGTCGGGTACGGCGATCACCGGCCCCGCCGTCTCGTCGAGCCGTCGGAGGGCGTTGAGCACCAGAGCCCGGTCGCTGGTCGGCCAGAACGGCGGCAACGTGGACTGCAGGAAACCGGCGTACCGGGCGGTGACCATCCGGGGATCCAGGAACGCCACCACGCCGCGGTCGTCGGCCCGTCGGATGAGCCGACCCGCCCCCTGCGCGAGCCGCAGCGCCGCGTGGGTGGCGGAGACCGCCATGAAGCCGTTGCCGCCGCGCCGGGCGATGGCCTCCGTGCGGGCCGAGGACAGCGGATCGTCCGGGCGTGGGAAGGGGATGCGGTCGATGATCACCAGTTGGCACGCACTGCCCGGCACATCGACGCCCTGCCAGAGGCTCATGGTGCCGAAGAGGCAAGTGGGCCCGTCGGCTGCGAACTGCCGCACCAGCGTTGCGATCTGGTCATCGCCCTGGCAGAGGACAGGGATCTCGTCGCCGAGCCGCGCACGCAACGCCTCGGCGGCGGCCTTCGCCGCGCGCGTCGAGGAGAACAACCCGAGCGTGCGGCCACCGGCTGCCCGGACAAGCGTCTCGATCTCGTCGAACACCGCGTCGGCGGGTCCGTCGCGGCCAGGCGGTGGCAGCTGCGACGCGACATACGCGATCGCCTGGGTCGGATAGTCGAACGGCGAGCCGACGTCGAGACCGGTCCAGGAGGGGCCTCCCGCGCCGCGCAGTCCGAGGGTGCCGGCGACCGCGTCGAAGCTGCCGCCCAACTCCAAGGTGGCGGACGTGAGGACCACGGTGCGGTCGCCGAAGACCGCCTCACGCAACGCCATCGCCACGCTCATCGGCGCGACCCGCAGCAGATTGCCGCGGCGGGGGTCATCGGAGATCCAGGCGACGTCCAGTTCGCGCTCCTCGAGCACCCGCTCGGCGGTGTTGAACAGTTCGTCGACCGCCGCCTGGGCCATCTGGCGCCCACCGTCGGGGGCCGCGCCCTGCTCGGGTTTCAGCTGGCTCGCCACCTCACGCGCGGTGTCGCGCACCCGTCCCAGGCCGAGGGCCAGGTCGTCGGGGATGCCCGTCAGCCGCCCCGGTGCCAGACGGTCCAGGACGCCCTGGACGAATTCGCCGGCGTCGGTCAGCGCGGCCGTGTCGGCGAGGCGTCCGCAACGCCGGGCGGCCGCGGACGCCATACCCCCGGACAGCTCGTCGGTGACGGTCGAGGTGACCCGGTCGACCAGTTCGTGGCCCTCGTCGATGACCAGCAGGTCGTGCTCCGGCAGCATCCGGCGGCCCTCGAACGCGTCGATGGCCATGAAGCTGTGGTTGGTGACCACCACGTCGCAGTCCTTGGCGTGTGCGCGCGCCTGCTCCACGAAGCACTCGGCGACCATCGGGCACTTCGAACCCAGGCATTCCAGGGCCGACACCGAGACCTGCCGCCAGGCGCGTTCGCTCACGCCGGGCACGAGGTCGTCGCGGTCGCCGGAGTCGGTCTCCTCGGCCCACTCGCGCAGCCGTACGACCTCGCGACCGAGCCGGCCCGCCTGCTGGTCGACCTCGCCGACCGACAGCAGTCCCTCGCCCTCGTCGTCGGGGTAGCCACCACCGAGCTTGTTCACGCAGACGTAGTTGCGACGGCCCTTGACCAGCCCGTACGTCGGCCGGCGCCCCAGCACCGGCGCCAGCGCGTCCGCGATGCGAGGCAGGTCGCGGTCGACGATCTGCGCCTGCAAAGCCAGGGTCGCGGTGGCGATGATGGCCGGTTTGCCGCTCTCGACCGCGTGGGCGATCGCCGGCACCAGGTAGGCCAACGACTTGCCGGTGCCGGTGCCCGCTTGGGCGAGCAGGTGGGATCTGTCGCTCAGCGCGTCCTGCACGGCGTGCGCCATCCGGGTCTGCCCCTCCCGGGGGGCGCCTCCCACCCCCTGGACCGCCGCGGCGAGCAGTGCGTCCAAGTCGTCGGGCATCAGGCCAGGGTATGACGTGCCGGAGAGCCCCGCCGCGCCCTGTGGACGGACCCCGGGCCGAGCGTCGCCGTCCTGTCAGTCGCGCAACCCGCCGGGGTGGCAGATGAGGTGGGCGACCAGGGCTGTCCATCCGGTCTGGTGGGTCGCGCCCAGTCCCGCGCCGGTGTCACCGTCGAAGTACTCGCTGAACGTGACCTGCCCGTCCCAGAGCGGACCGTCCGGATACCACCGCGGGGTGCCCGGACGTCGACCATCGGGACCCGCACGGAACAGATCGACCAGTCGTTCCCGCAGGTCGTCCGCCACGGCCACGAGCGTCGTACTCGTGCCTGCTCCGGTGGGGTGTTCCACCTGGAGCCCGGGTTCGGCGGCGGCGTAGCTACGCAACGCATCGAGCAGCAGCACGTTGACCGGCATCCAGACCGGGCCACGCCAGTTGGAGTTGCCGCCGAACAGTCCGCTGTCGGACTCGGCAGGCACGTAGCGGATCGACGTACGCGCGCCATCGACGTCGACCTCGAACCCCTCCCGGTACGCCGCCGACAGCGACCGGACGCCGTGCCCGGACAGGAACTCCGACTCGTCGAACAGCCTGCGGTACAGAGCTTTTCGTCGTTCTGGGGGCACCAGGGCGATCGTCACGCGGTCGTCGTCGTGCGACTGGTGGTGCACCAGCGCATCCGCAAGCGCCGTGTCGCGACGTTGGGTCCACTCGACCTCGTCGATGAGCTCACCGATCTCACCCAGCACCACGGGGTGCACGGAGTGCACGGCGATGAGCGGCAACAGACCGACGAGCGACCGCACGGGCAGCTGCTCACTCGAGCCGTCCGGGTGCACCAGGGTGTCGTAGTAGAAGCCGTCCTGCTCCGACCAGAGCGAGACGCCCGTGGAGCCGAAGTCGTCCATGGCCCCCGCGAGGCGCAGGAAGTACTCGAAGAAGGTGCGCGCCACGTCGTCCCAGCCCGGAGTGTCGCGCGCGAGCTCGACGGCGATCTGCAGCATGGACAGCGCGTAGAACGCCATCCAGCTCGTGGCGTCGGACTGCTCCAGCCGCACGCCGCCGGGCAGTGGGGCCGACCGGTCGAAGAGTCCGATGTTGTCCATGCCGAGGAAGCCGCCCTCGAAGAGGTAGGAACCGTCGGCATCCTTGCGGTTGACCCACCACGAGAAGTTGAGCAGCAGCTTGCTGAAGACCCGCACCAGGAATCCGGTGTCCGTGCCACCGTCGATGCGGTGCACCATCCGGGTCGCCCACGCGAGCACCGGAGGGTTGACGTCGCCGAAATCCCATTCGTACGCGGGGAGCTGCCCGTTCGGGTGCTGCACCCATTCGCGCACCATGAGCTCGATCTGCTGTTTGGCGAACCACGGGTCGATGTCGGCCAGGGGCAGGGTGTGGAACGCCAGGTCCCACGAGGCGAACCATGGGTACTCCCACTCGTCCGGCATCGAGATGACGTCGGCGATGTCGAGGTGGGTCCACCTGCTGTTGCGCCCGTTCCGTCGGGCCGTCGGCGGGACGGGCTGGGATGGATCACCCTCGAGCCACTCGCCGATGCTGTAGCGGTAGAGCTGCCGTCCCCAGAGCAGACCGGAGAACGCCCGCCGCGCGATGTGCCTGTCCTCGTCCTCGTGCACGTCCGCGAGCACCTCGGCGTAGAACGCATCAGCCTCGTGCGCGCGGTCCTCGACGACGCGGTCGCTCGGGGTGTCGTCCGGTGCTGCCACCGGAGCCTGCGCCACCCCGGCGGTGGCGCGCAGGTCGGCGCCCGTACCGCTCCCCTCCGGCGTGGGTTGATCTGCGCTCGCGGTCAGCCGGACGCCGACCGTCACGGACGCGCCCGGCGCCACCGCGTCGGAGTGCCACCAGAAGCCCACCTTGGTGCCGTGATCCGGGCGGGTGCAGGCGGCGTTGCCCCGCACGATGGCCTGATCGAGTCCACTGACGGGGCAGTCGCTCGCGCTGGGGGTCCCGTAGAGCGCAAGGTCATCGGTCTCGTTGTCGCAGAACAGGATTCTCGGACTACCGTCCGGCACGATCCGGTAGTCACCGAGCCACGCGTGGTGGAACTCCACGGCATCGGCACCACCTGCGGTCCCTTGCGTCCGCTGCATCGTGGGCCGGCGGTCGTCGCGGCCCCACGCCCAGGTGTTGCGGAACCACCCCTGCAGGACGAGGTCCAACGGGGCGGCGTCCGGTCCGTGGTTGGTGGCGGTGACCCGGACGACGATGTCGGTCGGCGTGGCCTTCGCGTGCACGACCTCGATGTCGAAGAACCGGTCGTCGGCCAGGATGCCGGTGTCGGTCAGCTCGAACTCGGGGTCGTTGCGCCCGCGCGCGGCCGCTTCACGGACCAGGTCGGCGTACGGAAAGGCCCGCTGCGGATATCGGTAGAGCCAACTCGCGTAGGAGTGGGTCGGGGTGGCGTCGGTGGGCCACCAGACCTCCTTGACGTCCTCGCCGTGGTTGCCTTGGCCGTTGGTGAGGCCGAAGAGTCGTTCCTTGAGGCGGTCGTCCTTGCCGTTCCAGAGGGCAAGGCCCAGGTTGAAGAAGCCGAACCGGTCGCACAGTCCGGCCAGGCCGTCCTCGCCCCATCGGTACGCGCGGCGGTGCGCGTCGTCGAATGGCAAGTAGTCCCAGGCATTTCCGTCAGCGGAGTAGTCCTCGCGGACGGTGCCCCACTGCCGTCCGCTGACGTACGGCCCCCAGAGCCGCCACGGCGCGAGGTCGTCGTGCGAGGCGGCCAGACGGTCGTGTTCGGCGCTCACCCACCTGACTGTGCCAGACCCTCCAGGTTCCGGGGGTCCGACGATGTGGAGCCGACCGGGTCAGCGGGCGAACGCCGTGAGCTCGCCGTCCAGGGCCGGTGTCACCTTGGCGTGCACGCGGGTGCCGTCGGCGAGGTGTTCGGTCTGCAGGACCTCACCCTCGTCGTGGATCCGGCTCAGCAGATCGCCCCGGTCGTACGGGAGCAGCACGTCGACCCGGATCTCCGGACGGGGCAGCTCGTCGTCGATGAGCGCCTTCAACTCGGCGAAACCGGCGCCGGTGCGGGCGGACACGGTGATGCTGTGCTTCTCGGCGCGGCGGATCCGGTCGATCACCTCGGGGTCGGCGACATCGGCCTTGTTGATGACGATCACCTCACGGACGTCATGCGCGCCCACGTCGGCCAGCACCTCGCGTACGGCGCTGATCTGGCCTTCGGGGTCGGGGTGCGACCCGTCGACCACGTGCAGCAGCAGGTCGGAGTCGCCGACCTCCTCCAGCGTCGAGCGGAACGCCTCGATCAGCTGGTGGGGCAGGTTGCTGACGAAACCGACCGTGTCGGCGAGCGTGTAGAGGCGCCCGTCGGCGGTCTCGGCGCGTCGTACGGTCGGGTCCAGGGTCGCAAACAGTTGGTTCTGCACCAGCACGCCCGCACCGGTGAGCCGGTTGAGGATCGAGGACTTGCCCGCGTTCGTGTAGCCCGCGATGGCGACGGACGGCACGTGATGGTTACGCCGCGAGGACCGCTTGGTGTCGCGCATCGTCTTCATGCCGGTCAGCTCGCGCTTGAGCTTCGCGATACGGGTGTTGATGCGTCGGCGGTCCAACTCGATCTTGGTCTCACCGGGTCCGCGCGAGCCCATGCCCTGGCCCGCGGCGGCCTGACCACCGGCCTGCCGGGACATCGAGTCACCCCAACCGCGCAGCCGCGGGAGCAGGTACTGCAACTGGGCCAGCTCGACCTGCGCCTTGCCCTCCTTGGACTTCGCGTGCTGAGCGAAGATGTCCAGGATCAGGGCGGTGCGGTCGATGACCTTGACCTTGACGACGTCCTCCAGGCCGCGGCGCTGGCCGGGCGCCAACTCGCCGTCGGCGACGACGGTATCGGCGCCCTCGGCGATCACGATGTCGCGCAGTTCCTTCGCCTTGCCGGCGCCCATCCAGGTGCTCGCGTCGGGCTTGCTGCGGCGCTGCAGGACACCGGCGAGGACGGTCGACCCGGCGGTCTCGGCCAGGGCGGACAGTTCGCGTAGGGAGTTCTCGGCGTCCTGGACCGTGCCGTCGTGCCAGACGCCGGCCAGGACGACGCGTTCGAGGCGCAGCTGGCGGTACTCGACCTCGGTGACGTCGGTGAGCTCGGTGGACAGACCTTCGACACGGCGCAAGGCGGCCCTGTTCTCGCGTTCGAACTGGTCACCGTCTGTGCCGGGGTCGAGCACGAAGCCGTCGGCGTCGTACCGCTCCAGCACGGCGTCGCCGTCGTCCTGGGCGAGCGCGGTCGCGCGGGTATCGAAGAAGTCGTCGTGTGCAGTCATGTTCTCCTCAGGTTCGCAGACGTCAACAGCATCTGCGAACCGTTTATGCCGGGTACGCCGCCGCCCACAGCCCCGCCGCCCGCTCTCATTTCGGCCCGCTCGGCCTTAGACGAGCTGCTCACCCCCACGCCCGGTCTCGTTTCGGCCCGCTCGGCCTTAGACGAGCTGCTCACCCCCACGCCCGGTCTCGTTAGGGCCCGCTCGGCCCCAACCGTGCACCCCAGCCCTACGCCGGTCTTGTTTGGGCCCGCTCGGCCCCAACCGTGCACCCCAGCCCTACGCCCGCTCTCGTTAGGGCCCGCTCGGCCCCACACGCCCGGTCACAGGCCCCCGCCCGCTCTCGTTAGGGCCCGCTCGGCCCCAGACGTGCGGGCTCACCCGCCACACCGGATCCCGGCGGGCTGTGGATAACCCCTGAGCAGCTGCCGGAGTACCCGATGCTGTCCGGATGGCCACCCCCGACGACGCCGGCGTGTTCATCGATCGCCGAACGGCTCGCTCACTCGGCGTGCCGGTGCAGGATCTGCTCAGCAGCAAGTACACCAAGGTGTTCTTCGACTGCTACGTGCCAGCGAACACCAACCTCACCCAGACCCTCATCGTTCAGGCGGCGCTCTTCTGCGCACCCGATGCCATCGCTGCCAGTCACTACTCAGCCGCCCAACTGTGGGGCGGGATCGCGCCGCGCACCTCCGACGTCCACCTCGCCGTTGCTTCAGACCTACGTAGCAAGCGGCGCGGGATACGAACCCACCGGTACGACCAGCGCCCTCGCGTCGTCGAGCGATCCGGTGTGCCGACGACGACTCCCGAACAGACCTTCCTGGACCTGGGCGCATGCCTGGACCTCGTCGACCTGGTCATCCTCGGCGACTCCCTCATCAAGAAGCGGCGCACCACCATTGCCGAACTCAGGTCGACGGCGAGAGCCGGGACAGGTCGAGGAGCGAAGAACGCCTGCCGCGCCGCCGCGTGGGTGCGCGACAACGTCGACTCACCGAATGAGACGCGGCTGCGGCTCCTTCTGATCCTGGCCGGCTTTCCCGAACCAGTGGTGAACCTCGCCCTCCGAGACGCAGATGGCGAGATCCTGCGGAGGCTGGATCTGGCGTACGAACGCCCGAAGCTCGCCATCGAGTACGACGGCCGACACCACATCGACCGGCGGGACCAGTGGCAGCGAGACCTTCTGCGCCGCGAGGAACTGGAAGGCCACGGGTGGCGGTTCGTCGTCATCACGTCCGATGATCTGTACTCGCACCCGGACCGGTTACTGACACGGGTCGCGGCGGCCATGCGAGCTCAAGGAATGCCGGTGCCGCGCCCGTCTTCGCGATGGCGAACGTACTTCTCGCCCGTTGCAGACCGCTCGGTCGCCTGAACACACGCCTACCTCACCTCGTTTTCGGCCCGCTCGGCCCCAAGTGCGCGGCCCAGCCCCGCACCAAGTCTCGTTTCGGCCCGCTCGGCCCCAAATGCGCGGCCCAGCCCCGTGCCAAGTCTCGTTTCGGCCCGCTCGACCCCAAATGCGCGGCCCAGCCCCGCGCCGAGTCTCGTTTCGGCCCGCTCGGCCCCAAACGTCGATGGTCCGAAAACCCGCGGGTTGTCCAGTCCCGGGAGGTGGGTAGCGTGCTCGCGTGGCGGACTCAGAGGAACATCAGCACTACTTCACCGCGCAACCCGCCAGTGACGCGGATCGCCGCACGATCAACATCCCGCTCGCCGGCACGACGTACGCCGTGCAGGTCGCCCGCGGCGTCTTCTCCCCCGACCGCATCGACCAGGGCACGTCGGTACTGCTGCGCCACGCTCCGCAGCCGCCGGCCACCGGCACATTCCTCGACCTGGGGTGCGGCTGGGGGCCCGTGGCGCTGACGCTCGCCCTGCGGTCGCCCCAGGCGAGCGTTCACGCGGTCGACGTCAACGAACGAGCGCTCGATCTGACCCGCCGCAACGCCGCCGCCATCGGAGCGGACGGCGTACGCGCGGAGCTTCCCGACGACGTACCCACGGACCTGCGCTTCGACCTGATCTGGTCGAATCCGCCCATCCGGGTCGGCAAGGCCGCGTTGCACGACCTGCTCAGCACCTGGTTGCCGCGACTGAGCCCGACGGGTGACGCCTATCTCGTGGTGCAGCGCAACCTGGGCTCGGACTCCCTGCATCGCTGGCTCACCGCGGAGTTCGCGGACCAGGGGCTGGTGACCACCCGGCATACGAGTGAGAAGGGCTACCGGATCCTGCGGGTCAGCCGGGCAGGCTGACCCGGCCGTCGGCGACCAGCGCGGCCGGCCCGGACAACGACACCCGGTCGTCGCTGATCCGCACGCCGAGGCGTCCGCCAGGGACGTCCACGACCCAGGAGAGCTCGTCGGGCGACTGCCCGCTCCACCACCAGGTGGCGAGGGCCGCGGCCGCCGCCCCCGTGCCGCAGCTGAGGGTCTCCCCCACCCCGCGCTCGAAGACCCGCATGCTGATGTGCCCGGGGCCGAGCGCGCGCACGAACTCCACGTTCGTGCCGTCGTGCGGACGCGGGTCCACCCGTGGCGCCAGCTGCAGGTCCAGCGTGCCGAGATCCACCGACGGCGGCAGTGCGACGACGGTGTGCGGATTGCCGAGGTCGAGGCTGAGCGCGGGCAGCGCATCGGGTGCGCCGACCACCTGGACCACCGCGTCCATCCCCCGCTCGGTGGCCTCGTCCACGCGCGACAGCCTCCAGGGTCCGAGGTCCGTGCTGTATCCGTCGCCCACCAGATCGATGCGCTTGACGCCCGCGCGAGTGCCGATGTCGAACGACGGCCCGCTCGCCAGACCGTGCTCCACGAGGTAGCGGGCGAAGACCCGCGTGCCGTTGCCGCACATCTCGGCGGCCGACCCGTCGGCGTTGTAGTAGTCCATGAACCACAGCTGTGGGTCGATGTCTGCCGGGGCGTCCGCGACCGAGGCGGTACGGGTCACCCGGATGACGCCGTCGCCGCCGATGCCCGCGTGGCGATCGGCCAGGAAGCCGATGTCGGCGGCGGTCAGCGACAGCGCACCGTCCAGGTCGGCCACCAGCACGAAGTCGTTCATCGTGCCGTGGCCCTTGACGAAATCGACGGTCGGCATGCGTGCCATTGTCACGGACGTACGGCCCGGATCAATTCCAGCGCGCGCTCGGTGAGACCCGGATCGTCGTGCTCGAGCCAGGTGATCCGCGGGTCGGCCCTGAACCACGCGACCTGTCTACGGGCGAATCGTCTTGTGAACAGGGCGGTCTCGTTGATCGCCTCATCCTGCGTCAGCACTCCGTCGAGCTGCCGCAGCGCCTGCGCGTACCCGATGGCCCGGCTTGCCGTCCGGCCGGTCCGCAGGCCCTGAGCATCGAGGCCGCGCACTTCCCCCAGCAGCCCGTCGGCCCACATCTGCGCCGCGCGATGACCGATCCGGTCGTGCAGCAGCGTCCGGTCAGCTCGCAGCCCCACCTGGACCGCCGGGCGGCGGTACGTGCGGGTCGGCATGGTGGCGCTGAACGGTCGACCGGTCAGCTCGATGACCTCCAGGGCGCGCACGAGCCGCCGGCCGTTCGCCGGTCCGATGGCGCGGGCTGCCGCGGGGTCCCGCTCGCGCAGCTGTGCGTGCAGCACGTCCGGGCCGTCGGTCTCCAGCCGGTCCTCCCATGCGACGCGCACAGCGGGGTCGGTCGGTGGGATCTCCAAGACATCCAGCGCCGCCCGCGCGTAGAGGCCGCTACCACCGACCAGGATCGGCGTACGGCCACGGGCGCACACGTCGTCGATGGCCACGGTGACGCGCTCCTGGTACGCCGCGAGCGTGGACTCCTCGCGAACGTCCAACACGTCCAGCAGGTGGTGGGGGATGCCGTGTCGTTCTGCCATCGGCAGCTTGGCCGTCCCGATGTCCATCCCGCGGTAGAGCTGCGAGGCGTCGGCGTTCACGATCTCGCCGCCGAGGGCGTCGGCCAGGTGCAATCCCAGGTGCGACTTACCGGTGGCGGTCGCTCCCACCACCGCGACCACGACCGCTGCTCCACCCGCATCCATGGGGGAAGTATCCGACGCCGAGCCGATGTGACGTACGCCTCACCGCCGGCCGTACCCATCCGTGATCTGCGTCGTCTCGAATCACCAGTAGTTCACCGACGTCCCACCCACGAGGAGCACCCATGTCACCGCGCAGGTTCGCCGTGATCGGCAGCGGTGTGTCCGGACTAACGGCCGCGCACGTCCTCAGCAAGAATGGCGACGTGAGCCTGTACGAGGCCGATGAGCGACCCGGCGGTCACGCACACACCCACGACGTACCCCTGCCCGACGGCACCACGGTCGCCGTCGACAGCGGGTTCATCGTGCACAACGACCGTACCTACCCCACGCTGCAGCGGCTCTTCCGCGAGCTCGACGTCCCGACCCAGCCGACCGACATGAGCATGTCGGTCTACGTGCCGCAGACCGGGTTCCAGTACGCCGGGGGCAAGGGTCTCGGCGGCATCCTCGCCGACGCCCGCACGATGTCGCGTCCTGGGTTCTGCCGGATGCTCGTCGACGTCAAACGATTCCACCGTCGCGCCCGAGCGCTGCTCGACGCCCCGGAGCAGGATGATGTGACGATGCAGGACTGGCTCGGGGAGTCGACCTACGGGCGCGACTTCACCGAGAACTTCATCCGCCCGGTGATCGCGGCTGTCTGGTCGTGCCCGCCGGACGTGGCGCTGGAGTACCCCGCGCGCGCACTGCTGACGTTCCTCGACCACCACGGCATGCTGACCGTCAGCGGATCGCCGACCTGGCGCACGGTGACGGGCGGGTCCCGCGTCTACGTGGACCGGGTCGTCTCCGGGCTGCACCGCACGCTGCTCAACACCCCCGTCGCGTCCGTCCGCCGACTCGCCGATGGTGTCGAGGTCGGCGACTTCGCCGGCAGCCGCGAGGTGTACGACGGTGTCGTCATCGCTACCCATCCCCACCAGGCGCTCGCGATGCTGGCCCAGCCCACCGCGGACGAGCAGCGAGTGTTCAGCGCGATGCCGTATTCGGTCAACACCGCACAGCTGCACACGGATTCGTTGGTGCTGCCGAGCAACCCGCGCGCCTGGGGCTCGTGGAACTACCTGTCGCCGGAGGATGAGACCGGCGTCGTCGTCACCTACGACCTCACCCGTCTGATGCGGTTGCCGAGCCCCGACGGCACCCGGATGCTCGTCACGCTCGGCGGCGAGCACCGGGTCGACAAGCGCACCGTGATCGCCCAGATGACCTACGAGCACCCCCTCTACTCGTTGGGCTCGCTCCGGGCGCAGCGCGAGCTCCCCTCCCTGTCCGACGAGCGCGTCGCCTTCGCCGGCGCCTACCACGGTTCGGGCTTCCACGAGGACGGCGCACTCTCGGGTCTGCAGGCGGCCACCCGTCTCGGCGGGACGTGGGAGTGAGCCCGCACCCCTCGGCGACCGCCTACCTCACGCGAGTACGCCATCAGCGCACCTCCCCGCTCAAGCACGGATTCAGCTACCCCGGGATCAGTTACCTCGTCGACCTCGACAAGCTGGGCAGCTCCGAACACCCACCCGAGCTGCCCTGGTGGGCCAGTGTATTCACCCGTTTCAAGGCGTCCGATCACCTCGGCGACCCGCGCGGATCGTGGCGTGACAATGTGACAGCTTTTGCCGCAACGCACGGAATCGATCTCGAAGGCGGCACGGTGCGCGTCCTCACCGGGGCCCGCTCTCTCGGCTACGTCTTCAACCCGGTCAGCATCTATTGGTGTCGCGACAAGCACGGCGTGCTCAGCTGTGTGATCGCCGAGGTGCACAACACCTACGGCGAGCGGCACGCCTACCTGCTGCGCACCGACGACCGTGGTCGTGCGCGGGTGGGCAAGGACTTCTACGTCTCGCCGTTCAACGACACCGACGGCGAATACACGATGTCCCTGCCCGAACCGGACGACGACTTCGCCGTCGCCATCACGCTGCGCCGTGCGGATCAGCGACCGTTCGCGACCACCTGGACCGGTCGGCGCGTACGCGGTCGTGGCGACGTGCTCAAGGCGGCCGTCGCCACTCCCCTAGCCTCTTATCTCGTCACCACCCTGATCCATCTGCACGGAGTGCGGTTGTGGTCGCGGAGGCTGCCGATCCAACCTCGCCCACACCACGCGCCTCAGGAGGCAGTATGACCGCCCTGTCCGACCCCTCAACCACGGGGATCGACCCGATCCGGTGGCCGGACGTCGTACGAATCCCTCGTAGCCTCAAGGCAACTGCTGCTGAGAGCGTGACGCGTGGGCTCTTCCGTCGGGCCGTCGCACGCCTCGCGATCCGCGTCGTCATGCCGGATGGCGTCACCCTCGGCGGCTGCGCCGACGACCCCGCCGCGCCCACCATGCACGTGCACCGTCCGCGCGCACTCATGCGCCGGATGGGCACCGGTGGACTGATCGGCTTCGGCGAGTCCTACCTCGCACGCGAGTGGGACAGCGAAGACCTCGCCGGCCTGATCGCCGCGTTCGCCGGCGGGATCGACGACCTCGTGCCGACATCCCTCAAGCGGCTGCGATCGGCGTACCTCACGCGCAAGCCGCTCGCCGACAAGCCGTCGACCGCCAACTCCCGCAGCAACGTGGAGCGGCACTACGACCTCTCGAACGACATGTTCGCGACGTTCCTGGATCCGTCGATGACCTACTCGGCGGCGTTGATCGACGGTCCCGTCGACGCACAGTCGCTCGAGTCCGCGCAGCACCGCAAGATCGACCGGATGCTCGACCAGGCCGGCGTCGGCGAAGGCAGCCGGGTGCTCGAGATCGGCACAGGTTGGGGCGAACTCGCCCTGCGAGCCGCAGCACGAGGAGCGCGCGTCGACTCCGTGACGCTCTCCAGCGAGCAGCTCGCGTGGGCGCAGGGCAAGATCGACCACGCCGGACTCGGCGCCAGCGTCGACCTCGCGCTGCGGGACTACCGCGACACCTTCGGCCAGTACGACGCGGTGCTCTCCGTGGAGATGATCGAGGCCGTCGGGCTTGAGTATCTCGACACGTACTTCGCGAAGATCACCCAGGTGCTCGCTCCCGGCGGCACGGCGGTCATCCAGGCCATCACGATGCCGCACCACCGGGTGCTGGAGACCAAGAACACCTACACCTGGATTCACAAGTACATCTTCCCCGGCGGTGCCCTCGCGTCGGTCGAGATGTTGCGCGATACCGCTGCGCGACAGGGGCTTTCGCTGCGTGACGACCTTCCGATGGGTCAGAGCTACGCGGAGACCCTGCGGATCTGGGCGGAGACGTTCGACACCGCGCACGAGCGCCTCGAGCAGCTCGGCTTCGACGAGACGTTCCGCCGGATGTGGCGGTTCTACCTGCGCTACAGCGAGGGCGGCTTCCGCGCCGACTACCTCGACGTGCACCAGCTGACCTTCACCAAGGATGCCGACGTATGAGCTCCCCCACCGGCGCTGACGTCGCGGGTCGCATCGCCGCCCTCGTCGCTCCGCTCTCGGGCGGCGAGCTCCCCGTACGGCTGACGGCATGGGACGGCAGCGCGGCCGGGCCCCTGGACGCGCCGCATGTGACCTTGGCCAGCCCACGGGCGATCCGTCGGCTGCTCTGGCATGCGGGCGAACTCGGCGCGGCGCAGGCGTACGTGACGGGGGAGCTCGACGTCGAGGGCGACCTCGTCGAGGGTCTCTCCCGGGTGAGGGCGACGCTCGCGGCGCGCGGGGTCTCACCCAGACGGCCGTCCGCCCGCACCCTGGCCGACGCGACTCGGCTCGCGCGCGAGTTCGGCGTGCTGGGGCGGCCGCTTCCTGCGCCCAGGACTCAGATCGCCGTCCGCGGGAGGCTGCACTCGGTCAGCCGCGACCGTGACGTCATCCACAATCACTACGACCTGTCCAACGACTTCTACTCCCTCATTCTCGATGACCACATGGCGTACTCCAGTGCCTACGTCACCGGTGCCGACTTGAACGGTGAGGAGTCGCAGGACTATTCGCTGGAGGATGCTCAACGCGACAAGCTCGACCTGGTGTGCCGCAAGGCGGGGCTCGATGCCCGCCGGGGCATGCGTTTCCTCGACATCGGCTGCGGGTGGGGCTCGCTCTCGCTGCACGCCGCGGCAGCGTACGGCGCGCAGGTGACCGGAGTCACCATCTCCAAGGAGCAGAAGGCGTTCATCGACGCTCGCGTCGCCGAGCGGGGCCTGGGCGACCTCGTCGAGATCCGCCTGCAGGACTACCGGGAGATCGCCGACGAGCCGTTCGACGCGGTGGCCTCGCTGGAGATGGGCGAGCACGTCGGCGAACGCAACTACGCGGCGTACGCCGACACCCTGGCGCGCTGCGCCTCCGACGACGCGCACGTCGTGATCCAGCAGATGTCGCGTCACGACGAACACCCAGGCGGTGGCCCGTTCATCGAGGCGTTCATCGCACCGGACATGACAATGCGCCCGGTCGGTCAGACCGTCGCCTTCCTAGAGCGTGCCGGGCTCGAGGTACGCGACGTGCACGCCATGCGTGAGCACTACGTCTGGACGGTGCGTGCCTGGCAGCGCCGGTTCGACGCGGCCAAGGACCAACTCGTCAAGCTCGTCGGCGATGAGGTCGTGCGCGTCTGGGAGCTCTACCTCGCGGGTGGGTTGCTGGCCTTCCAGGAGGGGCGGATGGGGGTCGACCAGATCACCGCCGTACGGCGCAGGTCCGGCATGAGCGCACTGCCCGCCGTCCGACCGGCGAGCTGGAGCGACCCACGTGGGTGACTTCCTGCTGGTCTCCGGCGTCAGCCTCCTGCTGCTGGCGGTCCTGCAGACCGTGACGTTCTTCGTCGGTCGCGCGAAGGGCCGCTACAACGTGGTCGACGTCATCTGGGGATCGGGGCTCGCGCTGGTCGCGCTGGTCGCGCTGGTGCTCGGCACTGGCGGTATCGCTCGACGGATCACGTTGGCAGTGCTGGTGATCGGCTGGGGTGCCCGGCTGTCCTACCACATCTGGAAGCGCAGCCGTGGCGGCGAGGAAGATCCCCGGTACGCCGAGTTGCTCGAGGGCAAGGGCACCGGCGCCGTCATCGGTCGCGTCTTCGTGACCCAGTGGATCGCGCAGTGGTTCATCTCGCTGCCGGTGCAGGTCGCAGGCGTCACCCACGATCCGCGCGGGATCTGGTGGGTCGTCGCGGTCGTCGGTGCCCTCGTGACGGTGTTCGGCATCGCCTTCGAGGCGATCGGCGATGCGCAGATGAGCGCGTTCAAAGCAGACCCTGCGAACAAGGGCACGATCATGGATCGCGGTCTCTGGGGTTGGACCCGACACCCGAACTACTTCGGGGACGCATGCGTGTGGGTGGGCGTCTACCTCGTCGCCGCATCGGTCTGGCCGGGGGTGCTCACGGTGCTCTCACCGGTCGCCATGGTCTTCTTCCTCGTCGTCGCGACCGGCGCACGACGCCTCGAGAAGTCGATGGCGGAACGCGACGGCTACCGCGACTATCAGGAGCGCACCAGCTTTTTCGTGCCGACCCCGCCCGGCAGACACACCTGACTCGCGTCGTTATTCGGTGGCGGGGTCGTCCTCGCTGACACCACACTGAGCCGCATGGACGCTCAGTTTCAGCACACCGGCCCGTTCTCGGCGTATGTCGAGGGGGAACGCAGGAGTGCGTCCGCGCGCGTCGAGGCCCACAACGGCCCGATCGAGCGCCGCGCGCACGAGGGCCGAACCGACTGACACCCGCGTACGTCGCAAGGGCGCCCAGCCGACCGGCCGGGCGCCCTTTCGCATGCCACCACCCACCCGCACCCGTTACAGGACGGAGTCATCGCGTCATGGAGAAGATCAACGACAAGCTGCTCAACTGGGCCACGGTCCTGGAGCCGACCACCAGGGATCAGGCGGTGCAGACGTCCCGGATGCCCTTCATCTACCCGCACCTCGCTCTGATGCCCGACGCACACCTGGGCATGGGCGCCACCGTCGGATCGGTCATCCCTACCCTGGGAGCCGTCATCCCCGCTGCGGTCGGCGTCGACATCGGGTGCGGGATGATCGCCGTGCGGACCCAGTTCACCGCGTCGCAACTGCCGCCCGATCGGGCGCCCGTGCGGCGGGCGATCGAGGCAGCCGTCCCGCTCAGCGCCGGCGTGCAGAACAAGGACATCACCAGGGAGCACACGGCTGTCCGGATCACCGACTTGGAGCAGCTCGCTCAGAAGTCCGGCTTCGATCCTGCGTCCCACCTGCGCCGGTGGCGCCTGCAGTTGGGCACCCTGGGCTCGGGTAACCACTTCATCGAGATCAGCCTCGACGAGCAGGACCGGGTGTGGCTCTTCCTGCACTCGGGCTCCCGTGGTGTGGGCAACAAGATCGCCCAGCACCACATCAAGGTGGCCCAGAAGTTGTGCACCAAGTGGTGGATCCCGTTGCCGCACCGCGATCTTGCGTACCTCGTGGAGGGCACCGACGAGTTCCGGTCCTACATCGACCAGTTGCGGTGGGCGCAGCACTTCGCCCTGCTCAACCGGGAGGAGATGATGGACCGGGTCGTCACCTGCTTCGCCGACTGGGTCGGGGCGGCGGTCCAGGAGGCCGATCGGATCAACTGCCACCACAACTACACCGAGGTCGAGCGGCACTTCGGCAAGCGGGTGTGGGTGTCCCGCAAGGGCGCGATCAACGCTGAGTCCGGGCGACCGGGTCTGATCCCCGGGTCGATGGGCACGGCGTCGTACGTCGTCGTCGGTAAGGGAGATCCGCTGTCCCTCAACTCTTCTCCCCACGGAGCGGGGCGGAGTTTCTCGCGGAGCAGGGCGCGCAAGACCTTCACTCACGAGCAGCTCCGGGAGGCGATGGTCGGGATCGAGTACCGGGACACCGACGCGTTCATCGATGAGATCCCGCAGGCGTACAAGGACATCGATCAGGTCATGGCCGATGCTGCGGACCTCGTGCAGGTGCAGCACACGCTCCGGCAGATCGTGAACGTGAAGGGCGACTGATGGTTTCGGACATGCACCTCGGGGCACATGTGCCTCGATGTGCATGTCCGAACCGATCGTGTGTCAGCGGGTGCTGATTCCCAGCCACACCGCGACGAGCATGGCGGCCGCGAAGGTGACGCCGACGTAGGCCACGGCACCCGACCAGCCGTACGCCGAGTACGCGAGTCCCGCCGCGGCGCCCAGGACGGAGCTTCCCGCGTAGTAGGCGAAGAGGTAGAGCGAGCTCGCCTCCGCCCGGTGGTCGTGCGCGATGCGACTGACCCAGCCGCTCGCCACCGCGTGAGCCGCGAAGAACCCGGCGGTGAAGAGCAGCACCCCGGTCAGCACGACGGGGAGCGCTGTGGTCCAGGTCAGGAGGAGGCCGAGGAGCGCGGTCCCCTCGGAGACGAGCAGGACGACGACCCGTCCGAACCGGTCGGACAACCGTCCCGCCGCAGCCGAGGAGGCGGTGCCCGACAGGTACATCAGGAAGACCAGCCCTACGACGGTCTGCGACAGGCTGAACGGCTCTGCGAGCAGACGGTATCCAAGCAGGTTGTAGATCGAGACGAACCCGCCCATCAGCAGGAACGCGGTGCCGAAGAGTGCGAGCAGTCGAGGATTGCGCAGGTGCCCTGCAACGGCGCCCGCCGTCCGGCGTACGCCGACCGCTTGCGACTGGAAGTAGACGGACGGTGGCGCGAAGCGCACGAAGACGAGGGTGAACGCGAGGCTGACCAGTGCCGCGACCTCCAGCGCCCAGCGCCAGGTGGACAGGTCCAGGGTGAGCGAGGCAACCACTCTCCCGGCGAGGCCACCGACCGTCGTACCCGCGATGTAGCGCCCCATGGCCGCGCCGAGATCCTGGGCGTGCACCTCCTCGGCGAGGTAGGCCATCGCGGTTGCGGGCACCCCGGCGAGGGCGATCCCCTGCACCCCGCGCAACGTCACCAGCAGCCCGAACGACCCGACCCACGGCAGCAGGATGCCGATCACCGCGGTCAACAGCGCCGAGATCGTCATGACCCGGGTGCGGCCGAACCGCTCCGAGAGCGCACTGGCGGGTATCACGGCCAGCGCGAGCATGCCGGTGGTCGCCGACACCGCTAGGGCGGAACCCGCGGGCGACACGTCGAACGCGTCCGACAGCGCGGGCAGCACGGCCTGAGCGGCGTACATCGCGACGAAGGTCGTCATCCCGGCTGCGAACAGCGACATGGTGATCCGCCGATATCCGGCGTCGCCGCGCCGATATCCGGCGGGGGCAGGAGCTGTCGTCTGGGCCATCCCCGTCATCGTCTCGCAGTCCACCGGGGCATCGTGCAGACCCCCGCCCTGGACGCTGGATGCGCTAGCGGGCGCAGCCGGGACCGTCAGCGGCAGCTCGGGGTGCGGGCACGCCCACCGTCGGCATCCCGAGGGTCACCGTCGGCTTTGCCGTCGCCCCCGGCGTGGCGCCGCCCTGCAGCGCGGCCCACGCATCTCCACCGGGCGTACGCCGTACAGAGTAGGCGCCGCCCTGGATCCCAGAGTCAGCCACTAGGTGGTGCGGAGCGCCGTACGTGACACCGACCGTCACCATGTCACCTGGCCGGGCGCGCTCGGCGCCATCCGGGACCGCAAAATGCACCAGGCGGTTGTCGCGGGAACGGCCCGACATCCTGCCGCTTGCCGCGTCCTTTCGACCCTCACCGGGAGCGACCAGCACCTCGACCTGCCGGCCCTCCAGCGTGCGGTTCTCGGCCCACGAGACCTCTTCCTGTACCGCAACGAGTCGCTCGAAGCGTTCCTGCACAACGGCTTTCGGCAGCTGGTCCGGGAGGTCGGCGGCGGGAGTGCCGGGGCGGATCGAGTACTGGAAGGTGAACGCCGAGGAGAAGCGCGCCTCGCGCATGACGCGCAGGGTCTCGCCGAAGTCGGCCTCGGTCTCCCCCGGGAAGCCCACGATGATGTCGGTGGTGATCGCGGCGTCGGGCATCGAGGCGCGCACGCGCTCGATGATCCCGAGGAATTTCGCCGATCGGTAGGACCGGCGCATCTCCTTCAACACCCGGTCCGAGCCGGACTGCAGCGGCATGTGCAGCGACGGCATCACATTGGGGGTCTGCGCCATCGCGTCGATCACGTCGTCGGTGAACGCCGCCGGGTGCGGCGAGGTGAAGCGCACCCGTTCCAGGCCCTCGATCTCCCCGCACGCACGCAGCAGCTTGCCGAACGCGAGGCGGTCGCCGAACTCCACGCCGTACGTGTTGACGTTCTGCCCCAGCAGGGTCACTTCGACGACACCCTGCTCGACCAGCGCGCGCACCTCCGCGAGCACGTCGCCGGGGCGGCGGTCCTTCTCCTTGCCGCGCAGGGCCGGCACGATGCAGAACGTGCAGGTGTTGTTGCAGCCGACCGAGATCGACACCCAGCCGCTGTACGCCGAGTCGCGCCGGGTCGGCAACGTCGAGGGGAACGTCTCCAGCGACTCCAGGATCTCGACCTGCGCCTCGGCGTTGTGACGAGCTCGCTCGAGCAGCACCGGCAACGACCCGACGTTGTGAGTGCCGAAGACGACATCGACCCATGGCGCCCGCTGCACGATCGCGCCCTGGTCCTTCTGCGCGAGACAACCCCCGACAGCGATCTGCATGCCGGGGTGGGCGTCCTTGACCGGTTTCAGCGAGCCGAGGTTGCCGTAGAGCTTGTCCGCTGCGTTCTCGCGCACGGCGCAGGTGTTGTAGACGACGACATCGGCGGCCTCGGGGCGACCCTCCGTCGCCAGGGTCAGCCGGTCGACGTACCCGGCATGCTCGAGCAGACCGCTGATCCGCTCGGAGTCGTGGACGTTCATCTGGCACCCGTGGGTGCGGACCTCGTACGTGCGCATAACGCGCTCCAGGGTACGGCGTGCGTGCGCCGGTCAGATCGCCTTGCCCGGGTTGAGGATGCCGTGCGGGTCGAGCGCCGCCTTGACGGCGCGCTGCATCGCGACGACCTCCGGCCCGAGCTCGCGCTCCATTCCCGCTCGCTTCAGCAGACCGACCCCGTGCTCACCGGTGACGGTGCCGCCCGCGGCCAGAGCGGCGTCGATGATCGCGGTGAACGCGTCCTGGGCCCGTGCCTTCGCCGCCTCGTCACCGCGTTCGGTGATCATCAACGGATGCAGGTTGCCGTCGCCGGCATGCGCGATGTTGGCGATGGTCGTGTCGAAGCGGGCGGCGATCGTGGCGATCTGTTCGAGCATCTGCGGGACGGCCGCCTTGGGCACGCACACGTCCTCGGTCAGCACGTCGCCGAGCCGTTCGAGGGCGGGGTAGGCCAGCCGCCGCGCTGCCATCATCGCCTCCGCCTCCTCCGGATCGGCCGCCTCCGCGGTGAATGTCGCCCCGGCTCCGCTGAACGCCTTCTGCATCGCCGCGGCGCCGGCGGCTCCCGCCTCGCCGGCGTCGTCGAACCGGCCGATGAGCACGACGTTCGCCTCTCCGCCGATGCCCAGGTGCGCGTAGTCATCCACGGCCTGCAGCGACACCCGGTCGACGAGCTCGAGCGCGGCGGGCGTCAGCCCATGCGCCGCGACGTCGCGGACGGCCTGACCGGCGCTGGCCAGATCGTCGAAGTAGCCGATGACGGTGTGGCCCGGGTCCGGCAGCGGCAGGAGCCGGACCGTGACCTCGGTGACGACGCCGAGCGTGCCCTCGGAGCCGACATACAGCCCCATCAGGTCCAGCCCCGTCACGCCCTTGGCCGTCCGCCGGCCGAGCCGGACCACCTCTCCGGTGCCGGTGACCACCTCCAGTGCGCGAATGTAATCGCGGGTGACGCCGTACTTCACGCAGCACATGCCTCCGGCGTTGGTCGCGACGTTGCCGCCGATGGTCGACCACGGCGAGCTGGCCGGGTCCGGCGGATACCAAAGACCGTGCTCCGCGACCGCTTTGCGCAGGTCGTCGTTGATGACGCCCGGCTCCACGACCGCGAGCCGCTCGAGCGGGTCGATCTCGCGGACGGCGTTCATCCGGTCCAACGAGACGACCACGCAGCCCTCGAGCGAGTTCGCGCCTCCCGACAGGCCCGTCCCCGCGCCCCGTGGCACCACCGGCGTGCGGTGCTCGACAGCCCAGCGGACCAGCGTCTGCACCTCGGCGGTGCTGCGGGCCCGGACCACCGCGAGCGGCGTGCCGTACGGCGCCCACTCGGCCTCGTCGTGCAGGTAGCTCGCCATGAGATCCGGGTCGCTGACGACGGCGGAGGCGTCGAGGACGTCGTGCAGTGAGCTCAGAGCATCGGCTGTGACAGTCACCCGTGCGACGTTACGCCGCGCGGGTCAGTTGCGCGGCACGAGCGCGATGCCCGTCACTGCGAAGACCGTGCCCGCGACCATGTCGATGGCGCGCCCGGCTCTGCGGTAGGCGGCTACGACGGGGGCCGACGACGCGGCGGAGGCGACGACGACGTACCAACCGAGCCCGATCGCCAGGATCGCACCGAGCACGCCGGCACGTCCGGCGACGCTCAGCCCGTGCGGCAGGAGCGAGGCGAAGAGCGCACCGAAGAACACGACCGCCTTGGGGTTCGCGAGGTTGGTGAAGAGGCCGAGTCGCCAGTAGGACCGGTGGACGTACCGCGCCCGCTGACCCTCATCGACAGCCGTGGGGTCGTGGTGGTGGCCCCGGATGGCCCCTATGAGCACCCGGACGCCGTAGAGAAAGAGCAGCACGGCACCGGTGGCGCGGATCGCCAGGTAGAGGTGCTCGTAGCGGGCGATGACGGCGCTCAGCCCCACCAGCGCGCACGTGGCCCAGCACGCCATCCCGCCGACGACGCCGACGGCCACCGACAGACCAGCTCGTCGGCCATGGGCGGCCGAGGTGCGCAACACCGCGACGAAATCCGGTCCGGGAATCGCCACGGCGACGAACCAGGCCGCGAGCAACGGGAGCACCGATGACATCGACCGATTGTCGCGCATCCGCCTCAGTCGCGCTGGTGCTCCGGGGCGTCCTCGACCGCCGCGCGGATGACGGACCAGGAGAGGGCCGACGGATACCCCTTGCGCGCCAGCATTCCCGCGAGCCGGCGGGTCTGCACGGCGGCATCGAGCCCGTGCATCGAGCGCAGCTTCTTGGTGACCAGCGCCTGCGCGCGGTCCCGCTCACTCTCGTCGTCGATCTGCTCCAGAGCCTCCTGCGCGGTCTCGTCGTCGACGCCCTTGCGCCGCAGCTCGTGGGCCAGGGCGCGACGGGCCAGCCCGCGACCGGCCTGCTGGGAGCGCACGACCATGCCGGCGTACACCTCGTCGTCGACCAGACCGACCTCCTGCATCCGGTCGAGAACGACCCGCGCCACCTCGTCGTCACACCCCTTGGTGCGCAGCTTGTCCTCGAGCTGCCGGCGACTGCGCGGGGCCATCGTGAGCTGACGCAACACGATGGCCCGCGCGATGTCATGCGGGTTCGGCTCCGGGTCGGTCTCGGGGGCCGGCGAGGTTTTTCCCCGCGTCGTCATCTCAGAAGTCGACCGGCACCTCGGCGGGCGCCGCCGCCACTGCGTCGGCGGGCTTGTCGACCTGCGGGCCGATGCCCAGCTTCTCCTTGATCTTCTTCTCGATCTCATCCCCCAGGTCGGGGTTGTCCTTCAAGAAGGTGCGGACGTTCTCCTTGCCTTGGCCGAGCTGGTCACCTTCGTAGGTGTACCAAGCTCCGGACTTGCGCACGAAGCCCTGCTCGACGCCCATGTCGATCAGGCCACCCTCGCGAGAGATGCCCTGGCCGTAGAGGATGTCGAACTCCGCCTGCTTGAACGGCGGCGCGACCTTGTTCTTGACGACCTTGACGCGGGTGCGGTTGCCGACCGGGTCGGTACCGTCCTTCAGCGTCTCGATCCGGCGCACGTCCAGGCGCACCGAGGCGTAGAACTTCAGTGCCTTGCCACCGGTGGTGGTCTCCGGCGAACCGAACATCACCCCGATCTTCTCGCGCAGCTGGTTGATGAAGATCGCGGTCGTGCCGGTGTTGTTGAGCGCACCGGTGATCTTGCGCAGCGCCTGGGACATCAACCGGGCCTGCAGGCCGACGTGGCTGTCACCCATCTCGCCCTCGATCTCCGCACGCGGTACGAGCGCGGCGACCGAGTCGATGACGATGATGTCGATCGACCCGGAGCGGATCAGCATGTCGGTGATCTCCAGCGCCTGCTCACCGGTGTCGGGCTGGCTGACCAGCAGGGAGTCGATGTCGACGCCGAGCTTCTTGGCGTACTCGGGGTCGAGCGCGTGCTCGGCGTCGATGAACGCCGCGATGCCTCCAGCACGCTGTGCGCTGGCGACCGCGTGCAGCGCGACGGTGGTCTTACCGCTGCTCTCCGGGCCGTAGATCTCCACCACGCGACCGCGCGGCAGCCCGCCGATCCCGAGGGCCACGTCGAGCGCAATCGCACCCGTCGGGATGACGTCGATCGGCGGACGAACGTCGTCGCCGAGCCGCATCACCGCTCCCTTGCCGTGCGCCTTCTCGATCTGCGCCATGACGGCATCGAGGGCCTTGACCTTCTCGCCGGGCTTGGGGCCGGCCGGTGCTGGACTCATCGGGTGCTTCTCTCTGCTCGAGGTGGTCGCGCCTGCCGTCGACCTTCTCCCTGCGTCAACGTGCGGTGACGTGAGATCTGGTCAGACGCTAGGCGCCCCCACCGACAGCCACCGGGCTCGGTCCAGCACGTGTGGACAAGCAGCTCCCCGGGAGGGCACCTGTGGAAATCGTAGACCAGCGACCGAACACGCGTACGAAGCGACACGCCGTACGTCGACGCGTCTCGAACGCCGCCGCCGCACCACCCCGACCGCGCGATGTGCGCGGTTTACGTCCTCGGCCAGTACTGCAGCCCTGGCCACCGACGCAAAACCCCACGGAGCGGGTCGCCTACCGCGCTTCGTCAGCGACTCAAACGGACGAGGCCCGTGTGATTGTCCTGCGGCAGCTGGCCGTCGATGACCGCCCCGACCGTGATCGCCTGCAGTGTCACCGGGCCGCCGAAACTGGTCATGAACGAGGTGTCCGCGGCGTCGCGCCCGGTCGCCACCCGGAGCAGCGACTGCCGCGGCGCGAGCCCGGTCGCGTCCACCGTGTGCCACGCCCCCTCGACGTAGACCTCGACGACCGCGTGGAAGTCCATCGGGTCCAGACCGGGCGCGTACACCGCGATCAGCCGGGCCGGCACGCCCCGGGCACGCAGGATCGCGATGGCCAGGTGCGCGAAGTCGCGGCACACGCCGTTGCCGAGCAGGAAGGTGTCGAGCGCACCGTCGGTCGGCCGGGACGAACCCGAGACGTACGCCGTGCGCCGCTGCACCCACTGCCGCACCGCGAGCACCAGCTCGACCCCGTCCAGGTCGCCGAAGAGTTCGGCAGCCACCCCGAAGAGCCGGTCGGACTCGGCATACCTGCTGGGCACCTGGTTGCCCAGCTGCGCGCCGGTGCCCTCATCGCCGTCCTCCTCGTAGCCGGAAACCGTTGCCTCGTAACGCATCCGGTACGCGCCGGGCGTCGCTTCGAAGAGATGCAGCACCCCGTCGTGAGTGTCCTCCACCTCTTGGACGTCGATCTCGTCGCCGTCACGCGTAATCCGCATTGACTCGTCGATCTGCAGGCCCTTGCACCGGGCGGCCGCGACGGCCAACACGATCCTCGCCGGCCCGTCGACCTGGAAGTCCAGAGCGGCGTTCACCATCCGCTTCACGCCTACGGCTCCTTCGTCTCGGCGCCCGGCAGATCGCGGCCGAGCCACCGCTCGGGGGGCACTTCGAGGTCGACGCAGAGCGCCCGCCACACCTCGCGCGGGCCCACGCCGTCCTCCAGGGCCTCGTCCGCGCTGCGATCGTGCAGTGCGTGGATCGCGTGCGAACGCGCGAGCACCCGGCTGTAGCCCGAGCCGAACTCGTCGTCCATCAGTCGCCAGAACTCGCTCAATCGCACGCCGCCAGTCTGACAGCCGTCGGCGTGCCCGACGGACGCGCGCGAAGCAGCCGACTCGGCGCGGCCCGCCCGAGCGACGCGCGATACTTCACCCATGCGCCTCATCACCGCTCCCGCCGTCCCCGACTCCCCCGCGAGGGTGCTTGCTCCGTCCGACGCGCCGGTCCGCGTCGGACTGGTCCAGCACGCCTGGGATTCCGACGCCGCGCGCCTGACGCAGACGCTGCACGACGGCATCGGTCAGGCCGCGGACGCCGGCGCACGCTTCGTGTTCCTGCCCGAGCTCACGCTGTCGCGCTACCCCGCCGACACCCTCCCCTCCGGCCTGGCGTCGCAGACCGCAGAGGACCTGTCCGACGGGCCGACGATGCGCTTCGCGCGCGACGCCGCGCGCGAGCACGGCGTCTACGTGCACGCCTCCCTCTACGAACGCGCCGACGCCGAGGACGGCCGTGGCCTCAACACCGCGATCCTGGTCTCGCCGGACGGCGACCTGGTGCAGCGCACCCGCAAGACCCACATCCCCGTCACCGCCGGGTACTACGAGGACAAGTACTTCCGTCCCGGACCCGCCGACGATGCCTATCCCGTCGCGATCGTCGACGATCCGGCGATCAAGCTGGGTATGCCGACGTGTTGGGACGAGTGGTTCCCCGAGGTCGCGCGGTCGTACGCGCTCGCCGGCGCCGACGTCCTCGTCTATCCCACCGCCATCGGCTCGGAGCCGGACCACCCGGAGTTCGACACCCAGCCGCTGTGGCAGCACACGATCGTCGCGCACGCCATCGCCAACGGCCTCTTCGTGATCGCGCCGAATCGCTGCGGCAGCGAGGGACTGATCACGTTCTACGGCACGTCGTTCGTCGCCGACCCGTACGGCCGGGTGCTCGTGCAGGCGCCGCGTGACGAGCAGTGCGTGCTGGTGGCCGACCTCGACATCGCCCAGCGTCGCGATTGGCTCGACCTCTTCCCCTTCCTCGCCACCCGCCGTCCCGACACCTACGCGTCGCTCGCGGCGCCGATCCGTCCGGAGCACCAGCGCACGGTCGAGCAGTGACGGTGCAGGCCGCCGGCGACTGGCGGATGCCGCCGGAGTGGGCGCCGCACGAACGCACCTGGATGGCCTTCCCCACGAAGGGTTACACGCTCGGCGACACCCCCGCGGAAGCCGACGCGGCTCGGCGTACCTGGGCCTCGGTCGCGAATGCCGTCGCCCGCTTCGAACCGGTGTCGATGGTCGTGGCACCGGCCGACGCGGCGATCGCGCGTGACCTGCTCGACCCGGCCGTCGAGATGCATCAGACCGACCTCGACGACGCATGGATGCGCGACATCGGCCCGTCGTTCGTCGTGTCGGCCGACGGTTCGCGCCTCTGCGCCGTCGACTGGGTCTTCAACGGGTGGGGCGCACAGTCCTGGGCCAGCTGGGAGCACGACGCGCGGATCGGCCGGTACGTCGCCGGGCTCGCGGGCGCCGAGGCGGTCACGTCACCGATCGTCAACGAGGGCGGGGGTTTCCACGTCGACGGCGAGGGTACCGTGCTGCTGACCGAGACGGTGCAACTCGACCCGG
Source organism: Allobranchiibius sp. CTAmp26 (assembly GCF_017565405.1). GTDB lineage: Bacteria > Actinomycetota > Actinomycetes > Actinomycetales > Dermatophilaceae > Allobranchiibius. The sequence goes on along the minus strand of NZ_JAGEKR010000012.1, from coordinate 43,411 downwards.
GACGCAATCCGGGCGCGACGAAGGCGTCCATCGAGGCCGAGTTCGCGCGGTGCCTCGGCGTCGACACGTTCCTCTGGCTGCCGCGCGGACTGTCTCGCGACTACGACGAGTTCGGCACCCGGGGGCATGTCGACATCGTGGCGACCTTCCCGTCCCCCGGTGTGGTGCTGGTGCACTCCCAGGAGGATCCGGGCCACCCCGACCACGCGGTCAGCCGGTGGCTGATCGACGGTCTGCGTGGCGCGGTGGACGCAGCCGGACGCACACTCGAAATCGTCGAGATTCCCGCTCCCGCAACTCTTTCCGATGATGAAGGACCGGTCGACTACAGCTACGTCAACCACCTGGTCGTCAACGGCGGAGTCATCGCCTGCACCTTCGACGACGCCCACGACGACCGCGCGCTCGACGTGCTGCGGCAGGTCTATCCGGGGCGCGACGTCGTCGGGGTCGACGCCCGCGAGATCTTCGCGCGCGGAGGCGGAATCCACTGCATCACCCAGCAGCAGCCGGCCCTCCTGCAGACCTGATCGGGCGGTCGGCTCACCGGCGGAGTGCTTGTCGGTGGCGGATGGCAGGCTGACGGGGTCATGAGCAACGGCGTCGACGTCCTCGACCGCTTCTCCCCCATCACCCGGGCATGGTTCACGGGCACCTTCAGCGAGCCCACGGCCGCCCAGATCGGGGCGTGGGACGCGATCTCGAGCGGGTCGCACACCCTGGTCGTCGCGCCGACCGGCTCCGGCAAGACGCTGTCGGCGTTCCTGTGGGCGCTGGACCGCATGACCGCGGAGGTGACGCCGAAGGACCCGCAGAAACGCTGCCGCGTCCTGTACATCTCCCCCATGAAGGCGCTCGCGGTCGACGTCGAGCGCAACCTGCGCGCCCCCCTGGTGGGACTGCGCCACGCGGCGACCCGGCTAGGCGCCGAACCACCCGACGTGACGGTCGCCGTCCGGTCCGGCGACACCCCGGCGCAGGAGCGACGCGCGTTCACCCGCAGCCCCAGCGACGTGCTCATCACGACTCCCGAGTCACTCTTCCTGCTCCTCACCTCGGCCGCTCGCGAGTCGCTGACCGGCATCGAGACGGTGATCCTCGACGAGGTCCACGCACTGGCCGGGACCAAGCGCGGCGCCCATCTGGCGGTGTCGCTGGAGCGGCTCGACGCGCTGCTCGACACCCCCGCTCAACGGGTCGGACTGTCGGCGACCGTCCGCCCGGTCGACGAGGTCGCGCGGTTCCTCGCCGGCGGCCGACCGGTCACCTGCGTCCAGCCGCCGTCGACGAAGGAGTGGGACCTCGACGTCGTCGTACCGGTGCCGGACCTGTCCGAGCTCGGCCAGACCACCGACGACCTGACCGGCGCCGCGGCAGGTCCGCGGGAGCGCAGTTCGATCTGGCCGCATGTCGAAGAACGCATCGTCGACCTCATCTCCGAACATCGATCGACCCTGGTCTTCGCCAACTCCCGGCGCCTTGCGGAGCGGCTGACCACGCGCCTCAACGAGATCTGGCAGGAGCGCACGGCCGAGGCGGACGAGGCTGTCGCAGAGGGTGATTCGCGGCCCCCGGCCGAGGTGATGGCACAGGCGGGCAGCTCGCGGGGTGCGCCGGCTGTTCTTGCCCGCGCCCACCACGGATCGGTCAGCAAGGAGCAGCGCGGCGAGATCGAGGACGCACTCAAGACCGGCACCCTGCCGGCGGTCGTCGCGACCAGTTCTCTCGAGCTGGGCATCGACATGGGCGCGGTCGACCTCGTCATCCAGGTCGAGTCACCGCCGAGCGTCGCCAGCGGGTTGCAACGGGTCGGACGCGCGGGCCACCAGGTCGGCGCGGTCAGCCACGGCGTCGTCTTCCCCAAGTTCCGCGGTGACCTCGTGCAGACAGCGGTCGTGGTGGAGCGGATGCGCGACGGCGGCATCGAGGCCCTGCGGGTGCCCGCCAACCCCATCGACGTCCTCGCGCAGCAGATCGTCGCGATGTGCGCGATGGACGACTGGAACGTCGACGAGCTCTTCGCGCTGATGCAGCGGTCGGCGTCGTTCGGCACCCTCGCCCGTACGGTGCTCGAGTCGGTGCTCGACATGCTCTCGGGCCGCTACCCGAGCGAGGAGTTCGCCGAGCTGCGGCCGCGCATCGTCTGGGACCGGGTCGGCGGCAGCTTGTCCGGTCGCCCGGGCGCGCAACGGCTGGCGGTGACCAGCGGAGGCACGATCCCCGACCGCGGGCTGTACGCCGTCTTCCTCGCCTCCGGCGACGGACCCGGCCGTCGGGTGGGCGAGCTCGACGAGGAGATGGTCTACGAATCCCGCGTCGGCGACCTCTTCACCCTCGGCACCAGCACCTGGCGCATCGAGGACATCACCCACGACCGGGTGCTGGTGACCCCGGCGCCCGGCCAGCCCGGCAAACTGCCGTTCTGGAAGGGCGACTCGCTCGGCCGACCCGCCGAACTCGGCGCCGCTGTGGGCGCATTCGTCCGTGAGGTCGGCGCACTGCCGGACGACAAGGCGCACGAGCGCGTCAAGGCCGCCGGCCTGGACCAGTGGGCCGCCGACAACCTGATCGCCTATCTGCGCGAGCAGCAGGAGGCGACCGGCCAGCTCTCCCACGACCGGCAGATCGTCATCGAACGCTTCCGCGACGAGCTCGGCGACTGGCGCATCGTCATTCATTCCCCGTACGGCGCCGGTGTGCACGCACCGTGGGCGCTCGCGATCGCCGCCCGGATGCGGGAGCGCTTCGGCCTCGAGGTGCAGGCCATGCACGGCGACGACGGCATCGTGCTGCGGCTGCTCGACCTGGATCTCGACGAGGGTGAGCAGTCGCTCGGAAGCGCGCTGATGGAGATCGTAGCGCTCGACCCCGAAGAAGTGCACCAGCTGGTCACCGAGCAGATCGGCGGATCCGCCCTCTTCGCAGCGCGTTTCCGTGAGTGCGCGGCCCGCGCCCTCCTGCTCCCTCGTCGGCAGCCGGGCAAGCGGCAGGCTCTGTGGCAGCAGCGGCAACGGGCGTCCCAGCTGCTGGAGGTCGCCAGTCGCTACCCGTCGTTCCCAATCGTGCTCGAAGCGGTCCGGGAGTGCATCCAGGACGTCTTCGACGTGCCGGGGCTGACCCAGCTGATGCGTGACATCGGTGCGCGCCGCATCCGGATGGTGCAGGTCGACACCCCGCGGCCGTCGCCGTTCGCCGCCAGCCTGCTCTTCGGGTATGTCGCGCAGTTCCTCTACGAGGGCGACTCTCCGCTGGCCGAACGCCGCGCCGCTGCGCTCGCGCTCGACCCGTCGCTGCTGTCCGACCTGCTCGGCACCAGCGAGGGCGCTTCCTTGCGCGACCTGCTCGATCCCCAAGTCGTCACCGACACCGGGCTAGAGCTGCAGCGGCTCGCCGAGGGCCGGCGCGCCCGGAACGCGGAGGAGGTCGCCGACCTGCTGCGCGTGCTCGGACCTCTGACGCTCGAGGAGGTCACCGAGCGCAGCGACAGCGAAGTGGAGGTCGTACGCGGGTGGCTGGCCGACCTGATCAGCACCCGACGACTCATCGAGCCCTCCTGGGGCGGGACCGTGCGGTACGCCGCGATCGAGGACTCCTCGCGGCTGCGGGATGCCCTCGGGGTCGCCCTGCCGCCGGGTGTGCCGGGCGCGTTCCTGGAGCCCGTCGACGACCCGCTCGGTGAGTTGCTCTCCCGCTACGCCCGCACCCACATCCCCTTCACCGTCATGGAGGCCGCCGAGTCCTTCGGCCTGGGGCGCGCCGTGGTCCACGACGGGCTGCGGCGGCTGGTCGGCGCGGGCCGTCTGGTCGAGGGCGAGTTCCGCCCCGGAGTGCAGTCCGGCGAGGGTGCGGCCCTGGAGTTCTGCGACCGCGAGGTGCTGCGCATCCTCAAGCGCCGCTCGCTGGCATCGCTACGTGCCGAGGTCGAGCCGGTCCCGGCGGTCGAACTGGCCAGGTTCATGCCGTCGTGGCAAGGCGTCCAAGGCCGCGCCCGCGGAGCCGACGGTCTGCTGCGTGCCGTCGAGCAACTGGCCGGCGCGCGGGTACCCGCCAGCGCATTGGAGACTCTGGTGCTCCCGGCCCGCGTGGTCGGTTACACACCGGGGCTGCTGGACGAGCTCACCACCAGTGGCGAGGTGCTCTGGCAGGGCCACGCCGCGCTGCCTGGCGACGACGGGTGGGTCTCGTTGCACCTGACCGAAACCGCGCACCTCACGCTCGCCCCGGCCGACGAGACCCTCGAGCCGACCGAGGCGCACACCGCGCTGATGGACGCGCTCGGTGCCGGCGGCGCGTACTTCTTCCGCACCCTGTCCGACGCCGCACACTCCACCGACGACACCGCGCTCGTCGGAGCCCTGTGGGACCTCGTCTGGGCCGGGCGGGTCACCGGCGACACGCTGGCACCGCTGCGCGCGCTGCTTGCCGGCGGCCGCACCGCGCACAAGGCGAAGACGTCCGGTCCGCGGCGCACCCGGTACGCACGGCCCGGGTCGGGTCTGCGCGCGATGGGCGCTGGCCGCCCGGCGATGCCCACTCGCGGCGGCCCACCGACCTCCGCCGGACGTTGGTCGGCACTGCCGGTAGCGGACACCGATGCGACGCTCCGTGCTCTGGCCACCACCGAGGTGCTCCTCGACCGCTACGGCGTGGTCACCCGCGGTTCGGTCGCAGCCGAAGGGGTGCCCGGTGGGTTCTCCGTCATCTACAAGGTGCTGGCATCGGCCGAGGAAACCGGCCGGGTGCGCCGCGGCTACTTCGTCGAAGGGCTCGGTGCCGCTCAGTTCGCCACCTCCGGAGCCATCGACCGGCTGCGCGCGGGTGCGAAACCCATCACCAGCCACCGCAACCCGTGGGACGCCCCGGCGCCGACCGAAGCAGCACGGGCCGTCGTACTCGCCGCCGCGGACCCGGCCAACCCGTACGGCGCCGCGTTGCCCTGGCCCGAGGCCGAGGGCGGGCACAAGCCCGGGCGCAAGGCCGGTGCGCTCGTGGTCCTCGTCGACGGAGTGCTCGCGCTCTACATCGAACGGGGTGGCAAATCGCTGCTCAGCTGGTCGAGCGAGGAGTCGGAGCTGGAGGCTGCCGCAGACGCACTGGTGCTCGCCGTCCGCGAAGGGGCCCTCGGGCAGCTCACCGTGCACACCGCCGACGGTGACGCGGTGCTCGGTGCCCAGTCGCCGCTCACCGACGCACTGCAGAAGGCGGGCTTCCACACCACCCCGCGCGGCCTGCGCCTGCGCCGCTGACCCGACCGCTCCGCCGGTTGTCAGCAGGAAAGTGACGCCGACACCACAGATCCGCTGACAACCGGGTCACCACCCCGCCGGTTGTCAGCAGGAAAGTGGCGCCGACAACACGAATCCGCTGACAACCAGGTCACCACCCCGTCGGTCGTCAGCAGGAAAATGACACCGACACCACGGATCCGCTGACAACCACGGTCAGGGCCGCGGGAGCCGGCCGGTTACGGTGGCGAGGTGCCCGAAGGCGACGTCGTCTGGAAGGCGGCCGACCGACTGAACGCCGCACTGCGCGACCAACCGCTGGTCGGCGCCGAGTTGCGCTGGCCCAGCATCCCCGACCGCCCGTTGCACGGCATGGTCACGACCGGGGTGCACAGTCGCGGGAAGCACTTGCTGCATCGGCTGGACTCGGGTCTGACGATCCACTCCCACCTGCGCATGGAGGGTTCGTGGCGGGTGCGCCCGACACCGCAGGTGACACCGCGCTTCGCCCAAGCCGCCGACATCCGTGCCCTCCTCGCGACCGACACCTGGGCTGCCGTCGGCTGGCGCCTCGGCATGCTCGACCTGATTGCAACCGGCGACGAGCACCGGCTGGTCGGACATCTCGGCCCCGATGTGCTCGGCGCGGATTGGGACCCGGAGGAGGCGGTACGCCGGCTGCTCCAAACTCCTGCCCTCACCATCGGCGAGGCGTTGTTGGACCAGCGCAACCTCGCCGGGATCGGCACGTTCTTCGCCGCCGAAGCCCTCTTCGCCCGCCGGCTGAATCCGTGGACGGCGATCGACGAACTCGATCCCGAGCAGATCCGTGCCCTGGTGGACGTGGCGCAACGGCAGCTGGCGCAGTCGGCGCACGACCCGTCGCGCTCGCTCACCCAGCGCACCGGGCTGCTCGACGACAACTACGTGCACGGTCGCAGCGGGCTGCCGTGCGAGCGATGCGGCACGCTCATCCGGGTCGCGATGATCGGCACGGCCCCTCAGGACCGCACGATGTTCTACTGCCCGCACTGCCAGGGCGGGCTGGGACCCACGGACGACGGGAAACGTCAGCGCCCCATCGGTCGGTGATGTCCTCGGGGGGAAACATCGGGAGTACGTGCGCGCCCTAAGCGGCGCGCAGGTACTCCCAAGATCGGGGTAGAACCGTGCGCGACCCACCGAGCGCGCAGGAACTCCCGCCGTGCGTAGGACGCGGATCAGGCCGCGGAGACGACCGGGGTGCGCTCGGTGTGCATCGGGAGCGGCACCGGCGCGCCGACGGCCTCGGCGGCTGCCACGCGCTGGGACACCTGGGACAGGGCCGTCGAAAGGGGGATGCCGAGGGCCGAGCAGACCGATGACAGCAGTTCGGAGGAGGCTTCCTTCTCACCGCGTTCGATCTCGCTGAGGTAGCCCAGCGAGACCTTGGCTGCGGCCGAGACCTCGCGCAGTGTGCGGCCTTGGTCCTGGCGCTGGTCGCGAAGGACATCACCGAGCTCGCGTCGTAACAAGATCATGAGCGCCTCCCAGTGTCCTCGTGTCGTCGGCCGGTGCGATCGGGCATCGCAGCGTACGTGGTGACCGCTTCGTGTCCGTCAGCCTACCCACTGGGGCCGACACACGTGTCGAGGCCCGGCCACGGGCAGCTGGAGCATCATCCCTCTGAACGCCCTCGTCGAGTCGATTAATCCCGGCGACCCGCGTCGGCGAGCTGCGCGGCCAGCAGCTGGAGCACCGCCACGGTGCACGCCTCTCGCACGGCCTCGCGGCCCCCGGGCAGGTCCAGCTGCTGCACCCGCACGCCCCGCGGGGCCGCCACCGCCACGAACGCACGCCCGACGGGTTGGCCGTCCTGCTCGGTCGGTCCCGCGACGCCGGTCGTCCCGAGCCCGTACGTCGACCCGAGGACCCGGCGTACGCCGGTCGCCATCTGCTCGGCGACCTGCGCCTGCACCGCGCCACCGGCGGCCAACAGCCCGCCGTCCACGCCCAGCACGCTGTGCTTGAGGTCGGTCGCGTAGGCCACCACTCCCCCGCGCACCACGGCGCTGGCGCCGGGCACCTGCACCAACCGGGCCACGACGAGCCCCCCGGTCAGCGATTCGGCCACTGCGACCGTGGCGTCCTCGGCCCGCAGCGCCGCGACGATGACGGCCGGATCGATCGCCCCCGACACGGGACTCAGCGCACCGGTGCGGCGCGCAGCCGCAGCGCTCGGAACACGTAGTCGACGCCGGTCACGACCGTGATGACGAGCGCGACCAGCAGCACGCACCACGCCGCGACGTGCACGATGCCGCCCAGGGGCATCACGAACAACCCGATCCCGAGTGCCTGCAGCGCCGTCTTGGCCTTACCGCCACGGCTCGCCGGCAGCACTCCGTGCCGCAGCACCCACAGCCGCAGCACCGTCACGCCGAACTCGCGCAGCAGGATGAGCACGGTGATCCACCACGGGACCTCGTGGATCAGCGACAGGCCGACGAGCGCCATCCCCATGAGCGCCTTGTCGGCGATCGGGTCGACGATCTTGCCGAAGTCGGTGACCAGCCCGCGCGACCGTGCGAGGTCGCCGTCGATGCGGTCGGTGACCGACGCGACGAAGAAGACCCCCAGCGCACCCCAGCGGTACGCCGTGTCGTGACCCCCGTGGGTGAGCAACAGCCACCCGAAGAGCGGCACCAGGAGGATCCGCAGGACGGTCAGGGCGTTGGCGATGTTCCAGTTGCTCACCCCGGTGCTCGGGGCGGTCGCGGGATCGGGCACGAGCGGCGGAGGCACCAGGCGGTGCTCTCCGCTCACAACGGGCTCGCGATCCAGTCGATCCCGAGGGTGTCCTCGACGCGGGCCGTCACGAGGTCGCCGACGGCCGGGCGGGCCTTGTCGCCGTAGGTCAGGATCGTCTCGCCGTCGACGTCGGGTCCCTGCTGGCCGGCGCGACCGCGGACCTCCCACTCACCGGAGTCCTCGTCCAACTCCGAGGACTCGACGAGGACCTCGACCTCCTCGCCGATGCGCTCGGCGGCGCGCTGCTCGTTGAGCTCGGTCGCGAGGGTGCGGATGTGCTCGACCCGCGCGTCGATCTCGTCGGCGGGCAGCTTTGCGGCGTACGACTCGGCCTCGGTGCCGTCCTCGTCGGAGTAGCCGAAGACGCCCACCACGTCGAGCCGGGCGTTCAGCAGGAACTCCTCGAGCTCCGCGACGTCGTCCTCGGTCTCACCGGGGAAGCCGACGATGACGTTGGAGCGGATGCCGGCGTACGGCGACCGCTCGCGCACCTGCTCCAGCAGCCCCAGGAAGGACTCACGGTCACCGAACCGACGCATCGTGCGGAGCAGCGGACCGCTCGCGTGCTGGAAGGAGATGTCGAAGTACGGAGCCACCCCAGGGGTGGAGGTCATCACGTCGAGCAGGTCGGGGCGGATCTCGGCCGGCTGCAGATAGGAGACGCGCACCCGCGAGATACCCTCCACGGCAACGAGTTCCGGCAGCATCGTATCGAGCAGCCGCAGGTCGCCGAGGTCCTTGCCGTACGACGTGGAGTTCTCGCTGACCAGGAATATCTCCCGCGCGTCGTGCTGCCCGAGCCAGCGCGCCTCGTCCAGGACGTCGGCGGGTCGACGTGAGACGAACGCGCCCCGGAACATGGGAATCGCGCAGAACGCGCATCGCCGGTCGCACCCGCTGGCGATCTTCAGCGGCGCCCAGGGGCGCCCGTCGAGCCGGGCGCGGATGACGCGCGGGGACCCGGCGGGCGACTCGATCGTGACGTCCTGGGGCGGACCGGCGATCTCTCCTGCGCTGAGCGGGGTGTTTCCCTGATGGCTTCCGTGGCCCGGCTGCGCGACGCCCTGCCCCTGGCGCGCCACCGGCGACAGCGGCAGCAGCTTGCGGCGATCTCCCGGCGTGTGCGACTCCGGGCGCTCACCGTCGAGGATGCGGGTCAGCGATGCCGACATGTCCTCGTAGGAATCGAATCCGAGCACGGCGTCGGCCTCGGGCAGCTCCTCGGCCAGCTTCTTGCCGTATCGCTGGGCCAGACATCCGACGGCCACGACCGCCTTCGTACGACCGTGCTGTTTGAGGTCGTTCGCCTCCAGCAGGGCGTCGATCGAATCCTTCTTGGCCTGCTCCACGAAGCCGCAGGTGTTGACCACCGCCACGTCGGCGTCGGCCGCGTCATCGACCAGGGACCACCCGCCGGCGGCCAGCCGGCCGGCCAGTTCCTCTGAATCCACCTCGTTGCGCGCGCACCCGAGTGTGACGAGCGCAACGCTGCGCGAAGGGGAGGACATACCCCACAGGGTAGTTGGCTTCGCGGACCCTCCCCGCCGGGCGCCATCGCGGATGATGGGATGGCCCGATGCCCCGAGACCTGACGGACGTCCTGCACGAGCACCCCCTCATCGACGGTCACAACGACCTGCCGTGGGCCGCGCGCGACCTCGCGGGGTACGACTTCGACCGGCTCGACCTCGCTGCCGGCACCGACGGTCGCACCCATACCGACCTGCCGCGCCTGGCCGCGGGCCTGGTCGGCGGGCAGTTCTGGTCGGTGTGGGTGCCGACGACGCTCGCCGGCGACGCAGCCGTCACAGCGACGCTGGAGCAGATCGACGGCGTCCACCAGATGATCGGCCGGTACGCCGACCGGTTGGGCCTCGCGCGCACCGCCGACGAGGCGCGGCGCGTCTTCTCCTCCGGCCGCATCGCGTCGTTCCTCGGCGCCGAGGGCGGGCACAGCATCGGGTGCTCGCTCGGTGCGCTCCGGATGCTGCACGTGCTCGGGGTCCGCTACATGACCCTGACGCACAACGAGAACGTGCCGTGGGCCGACTCGGCCACCGATACGCCGGCACACCACGGGCTCAGCCGCTTCGGGGTCGAGGTGGTGCGGGAGATGAACCGGATCGGCATGCTCGTCGACCTGTCGCATGTGAGCGCCGACACCATGCGCCATGCGCTGGCCGAGTCGGTGGCGCCGGTGATCTTCTCCCATTCCAGCGCCCGCGCCGTGTGCGACAGCCCCCGCAACGCGCCCGACGACGTCCTCGAGACGCTGCGGAAGAGGAACGGCGTGATCATGGCGACGTTCGTGCCGGACTTCGTGTCGCCGCAGTGCGCGGCATGGCGCGCTGACGCCCGCGAGGCGGCGCGCACCGAGGGCATCGACCCCAACGACCACGAGCGGTACGAGGCCTTCGCCGCGCGGCACGTCGCCTCCCACCCGCGCCCGACCGCCACCATCGAGCACGTCCTCGCCCACTTCGACCACCTGCGCGAGGTGGTGGGCGTCGACCACCTCGGGGTGGGGGGCGACTACGACGGGGTGCGGGAGCTTCCCGAGGGACTGCAGGACGTCAGCTGCTACCCGCGACTGTTCGGCGGCCTGCGCGATCGCGGCTGGTCCGACGAGGACCTGGTGAAGGTCGCGGGCGGCAACGTGCTGCGCGTTCTCGGTGACGCCGAGGACGTGGCGCGCGAACTGCAGACCACGCGCGGTCCCAGCCTTGCGACGTACGCCGACCTCGACGGCTGATCGGGCACGAGGCCGAGGCTGCGCCTCGGTGCCGCTCAGACCTCGTAGCGGTCGGGACGGCGCAACGCGTGCCCGAGCGCGGCGATCACACCGACCACCCACCCGACCCTGATGCCCCAGTCGGCGCCCCCGCTCACGGCCAGGGTGAACAACCGGTCCAGCGGTCCATGGTGGGAGATGGCGAGGTACTCGACCCCGAGCGCGACCGCACCGGCCACCATCGTCGCGCCCCACCCGGCCAGCAGGACGGCCAGGAAGCCGCGACGGCCGGGAGTGGAGGCGAGAGCCACCCACAGCAGCAGGAACAGCACCACACCGGCGACCGCGAAGGCCAGGATGAAGTGTCCTGTCCCGGCGTTCGCCGTGCCGTCCATCGCACTGCGCAGGCCTGAGGCCGGCCACTGCGCCAATCCCCCGATGAGCAGATTGGTCCGGGGATAGATGGACATCGTGCGCTGGTGGTAGGCGACGTAGCTGGCGACCAGGGAGACGGCCAGCCCGGCCAAGGTGGCCACGAGCGCAGCCAGGAACGCCGACCCGGCACCGGCGCGCCGGCGTACGACGGGTGGCCGCGTGCCCTGAGGCGGACCGCCCTGCGACCAGGGCGTCCCACCGCCGGGGGCACCGCCTCCCGGGTGCTCGCGCCGCTGGGTGGCCGACTGCCACTGCGGGTCCTCACGCGGTTCCTCACGCGGGGCGTCGCGTGGTGGACCGCCAGCCGGCTCCCCACGTCCGGGCTCGCGTCCGGGCTCGCTCCGGCCGGGCTGGCCGTACGGGTTGGTCGGATCCGGTCCGTCGCCCCTGGGTCGGTCGTCACTCATACGCGTGCCCTTCGCTCACGGTTCCTTGCGGAACCTCGTCAAGGTCATCCCTAGCAGGCGGGCCACCACCAGGCCCAGATAATTCACACCGGCGAGTTGCTCCAGCATCGCCACGGACCGGGCGTGGTCGCCGACCGGATAGATGTCGCTGAGTCCCGTGCCGGTCATCGTCGTGAAGGACAAGAAGACCAGCTCGATCCAGGTCAGCGGGCCGTGGTGCGTCGTGCCGGCGGTGAACTGGCCGGACCACACGGTCTGCACCAGCCCGTAGAGGTAGGCGAACGCCCATGCGACCACGGTGAAGCAGGCACCGGTCGCGTAGATCTCGTCGGCGCCGACCTCGTTGTCGCTGAACATGTAGCGGATCAGCGCGTACGCCGTGTAGAGGTAGAAGATCGCGTGCGTCGCGTCGAGCCCGACCGTGACCCAGTACGCGTCGTGCAGGGGCACGTCCAGCACGCTGAAGATGAGCGCCGGCACCCCGATGGTCGCCGAGATCCAGGTGAGGGCCGGCGTCATCCGGACGGCGGCCACCGCGACGACCAGCACCAGCAACTGCACCACGGAGTACGCCGTACGGCCGGGTGTGCTGTCGCCCGTGAACGGATAGATGAGCAGTCCGCCGAGCTGGATGATCAGCAGGACGGCGTTGGGATAGGTGCCGAGGATGCCCCGCAGGCCGGTACGCCGCCGCGGGGCCGCGACGGTCATGTCCGGCCGTTCTCCGTCAGTGACCAGGCGTCCTCGCCGGGGTCGTCGTCGTCGGCCACGCCGAGGGGCGCTTGCGAGGCACCGTCGAAGGGCGCTCCCACGTCATCGCCGCGCAGCAGGGACAGCGTGGCGGGCAGGTCGTCGCCCTTGACCAGGACGTCGCGCGCCTTGGAACCCTCCGACGGGCCCACGATCCCGCGCGACTCCATCAGGTCCATGAGCCGGCCGGCCTTGGCGAAGCCGACCCGCAGCTTGCGCTGCAGCATCGAGGTCGACCCGAACTGGGTGGTGACGACCAGTTCGGTCGCCTGCAGCAGCAGGTCGAGGTCGTCGCCGATGTCCTCGTCGACCTCCTTCTTCGCCGCGACCACGGTGACGTCGTCGCGGTAGAGCGGCTTCAGTTGACCCCTGACGTGTTCGACGACCTCGGCGATCTCGGTCTCGGTGACCCAGGCGCCCTGTACGCGCATCGTCTTGGACGCGCCCATCGGCAGGAAGAGCGCGTCGCCCTGCCCGATCAGCTTCTCGGCGCCGGGCTGGTCGAGGACGACACGGGAGTCGGCCAGAGACGACGTGGCGAACGCCATCCGGGACGGCACGTTGGCCTTGATCAGACCGGTGACCACGTCGACCGACGGGCGCTGGGTGGCCAGCACGAGGTGGATGCCGGCGGCGCGCGCGAGCTGGGTGATGCGGACGATCGACTCCTCCACGTCGCGCGGCGCGACCATCATCAGGTCGGCCAGCTCGTCGACGATCACCAGCAGGTAGGGGTAGGGGTGGATGACCCGCTCGGACCCCGGCGGAGGGGTCACCTTGCCGGCACGGACGGCCTTGTTGAAGTCGTCGATGTGCTTGTACCCGAAGGCGGCCAGGTCGTCGTACCGCGTGTCCATCTCGCGCACGACCCACTGCAGCGCCTCGGCGGCCTTCTTGGGGTTCGTGATGATCGGGGTGATGAGGTGCGGAATGCCTTCGTAACCGGTCAGTTCCACTCGCTTGGGGTCGACCAGCACCATCCGGACCTCGTCCGGGGTCGACCGCATCAGGATCGAGGTGATCATCGAGTTCACGAAGCTGGACTTGCCGGCGCCGGTCGCACCGGCGACGAGCAGGTGCGGCATCTTGGCGAGGTTGGCGATGACGTAGCCGCCCTCGACGTCCTTGCCGACGCCCATCACCATCGGGTGCTCGTTGGAGCGGGCGGCCTGGCTGCGCAGGACGTCGCCGAGGCTGACCTTCTCGCGGTCGGCGTTCGGGATCTCGATGCCGATCGCGGACTTGCCGGGGATCGGGGACAGGATGCGCACGTCGGCAGAGGCGACGGCGTAGGCGATGTTCTTCGACAGCGCGGTGACCCGCTCCACCTTGGTGCCGTGGCCCAGCTCGACCTCGTACCGCGTGACGGTCGGGCCGCGACTGAACCCGCTCACCTGGGCGTTGATGTCGAACTGCTCGAAGACCTGGGTGAGCGACTCCACGACCCGGTCGTTGGCGGCCGAGCGGGTCTTGTGCGGCGTCCCCGGTGCGAGCAGGTCGCTGTTCGGGAGGGTGTAGGTGACGTCGCCGGCCAGCGCGAGCTGTTCGACGCGCTGCGGCAGCGGCCGGGTGGGCGGCGCCTGCAGTTCCTCCTTGACCCGCATCGGAGCCGGCGTCCTCGTGCCGGGCAGTGCGACCGCGTCCTGCTTGGGGGTGGGTGCAGGCGCGGGTGCAGGCGCGGCGGCAGCGGCCGCCGGCGCGTCGAGGAGTTCCTCGCCGACCACCTCGTCGCCTGCGGGGACCTTCTGACCCGGGCGCAGGCGGCGACCGTTCTTGGTCGTCCGCGCCACGATGGCGGCCTGCTCGAACGGTTCGTCACCGTCGCGGCGTGCGTCCTCCTCGGCGGCGCGCCGTGCGCTGCGACTCGACCGGCGCTTGCGGCCCGGTCCGTCGATCTCGTTGCCGTGCAGGTCGTGCTCGACCGCATCCACCGGGCCGTCGTACTCGTCGGCCGCGCGCTCGCCGAACCACCGGTCCTGTAGATGGCCTAGACGCTCCGGGATCTGCTGCACCGGCGTACCGGTGAGCACCAGGACGGCGAAGAACCCGACCAGCAGCAGAATCGGCACGGTGCCCCACGTGCGGACCGCGGCGACGAGCGGGCTGGACGCCAGGAAACCGATCATGCCGCCGGCTCCGCTCACTCCACCGCGGTACGTCGGGGACGGCGTGCCGTGCGCGACGCTCGCCAGGCCGCAGGCCGAGATCGCCAGGATGCCGAGTCCGGTGATCACCCGGTTGGTGCCCTGGTGACCGCGCGGCGATCGCAGCATGTGCACCCCGAGCAGCAGGAGTACCAACGGCAGCGCGAGGCCGACCAGACCGAACGTGCCGGCGACGACGGCGTGGACGACGTCGCCGGCCACGCCCTGCAGTCCCCACCATTCACGGGCGGCGACCACGATGGCGATGGCGATCAACGCGAAACCGATGCCGTCGCGCCGCAACTCCGGCTCGACGTCGTGCGTGGTGTGCCCCACCCTGCGGGCCGCTCCCCCGGCGACGTGGGCCACCCCCATCCAGGTGCCCCGGACCGCACGCAGCGGCAGCGGGAGGCCCCCGTCCTTGGCGCCCTTGGTCGGGCGCGCGGCGGGCGTCTTGCGTGGTGCCGGAGGGCGCCGGGACGCCGGACGCTTGCCACCGGACGCACGCTGGCGCGACGTGGTGCTGCTCGGAGCTTGACGGGTCGGCACGGGCACAGGCTAGCCGTCAGTCACACCCGTCACAGGCGCCCCACGCGGAAACTCCGCGGAATCCTCAGCCTCCGTCGCTGCGCGGGCGCCCGCGCCGAGGCAGCGGGCGTGCCGCCTTGGGAAGCCGCCCCCGCTTGCGCAACGCCTCGCGGATCAGCATCTCCACCTCGGCGTTGACGCTGCGCAGCTCATCCTCCGCAAGCCGGGTCAGCGCCTCGTGGACCGCCGGATCCAGACGCAGCAGCACCGACCTACGAGGGGGCACCCGCTGCGGTGGACCGTCGTCCCCACGGTCCTCGCCTTCATGGGCGGGCGGATCCGAATCGCTCATCGACCGGCGTGTCAGTGGTAGAGGCTGCCGGTGTTGACCACCGGAGTGGCCCGCTGGTCTCCGCAGAGCACGACCAGCAGGTTGGACACCATCGCGGCCTTGCGCTCCTCGTCGAGCTCGACGATGTTCTCCCCCTCCAGCCGGTTGATCGCCATCTCCACGATGCTCACCGCGCCCTCGACGATGCGCTCGCGGGCGGCGATGATCGCGGCGGCCTGCTGGCGCTGCAGCATCGCCTGGGCGATCTCCTGTGCGTATGCCAGGTGACTGATGCGCACCTCCAGCACCTCACACCCGGCGACCGCGATGCGGGCCGCGACCTCGTGGGCGAGCTGTTCGGACACCTCGTCGGTCGAGCCGCGCAGCGACGTACCCGTGCCGCTGGGGTTGTCGTAGGGGTGGGTGGTCGCGACGTGCCGCAGGGCGGACTCGGACTGCACCCGGACGAAGTCGCCGTACGACTCGACCGAGAAGGTGGCCTTGGCGGTGTCGGCCACCTGCCACACGACGATGGCGGCGATCTCGACGGGGTTGCCGTCGGCGTCGTTGACCTTCAGGGCGTTGGTCTCGAAGTTGCGCACCCGCACCGAGATGTTGCGACGGGTGGTCAGAGGCAGCACCCAGGTCAGACCCGCGTGGCGGGCCGTGCCGACGTACCGGCCGAAGAACTGCACGACCCTGGTCTGCCCGGGTTGGATCACGACCAGGGGGGTGGCGACGAGCACCGCGAGCACGGCCAGGACGACGCCGATCGCCGGCACGGTCGCCAGAAAGCTCGCGACGGCCAGCACCACCAGGACCAGCGCGGCGCCGAGGGCGAGGAAGCCGTTGACCGACCAGGCACGTTGCTCGACGACGTCGACCCGCCGCCCCTCATGGCCCACGGGGCGGGACGACGGCGGCTGCACCGTCGGATCGGCGCTGTCCGACACGGGATCCTGGGGTTGAAGGTGCTGCGACATGGCGTCCTCCCTCGGTTTAAGTGATATCAAATTTATATCAGTTAAAACCGGGCCGCAAGACCTGATGAGGCCGCCGGCCGTTCCGGGCCGAGCGGGCCCAAACGCCGGCGCGCGCCACCCCCACCCCGGCCGTTTCGGACCGAGCGGGCCCAAACGCAGGCGCGCGCCACCCCCACCCTCGCCGTTTCGGACCGAGCGGGCCCAAACGTCGGCGCGCCACCCCACCCCGGCCGTTTCGGGCCGAGCGGGCCCAAACGCCGCTGCACGGGGGCCACCTGGCGCGTGCGCGGCGCGAGTCCACGATGCGGATCGCCGTGTGACACCCGAAAGCGGGATCGGCTAGCCTCCTGGCAGGTCAAGAGTCTCAGCGCTAAGCCTCGGCTAGCTGAGCGGCAACCCTCCTCCGCGGTGGGGTGCTCCGAGTGACGACCCGGCCACGCCGCACCCGCCGCGTGGCAAGCGCGGACCGACGTATCGGCATGCAGCCGGTGATCGCTGGTCCCACGGCGAGAGGCTGCCCGTGACCGTCCAGGCAACGAACACACCGCACGACATCGACACCGACCAGAGCTCCCCCATCCCGAACGACGGCGCCGCACCGCGGGCACCCCGAGCGGCGCTGAGCGTCGTCCGGGACCTGCCGCCGCACCGCCTGCCCCAGGTCGAGGCCCACCTGCCGCTCACCGTGGCGCACGAACTCGGCGTGCCCACCGTGCACCGCACGGTGGTGGACGCCGCGAACTTCGACCACGGAGCCACCACTCCGGCCCTGGTCAGCGTCCGCGACGCCGTCGATGCCACCTTGCCGACGTACGGCTCGGTGCATCGGGGTGCCGGCCTGCCGAGCCGGGTGACGACCGGCTGGTTCGAGCAGGCGCGGGTCACCGTGGGTGAGTTCGTCGGAGCGCGCCCCGACGACGAGGTCGTCTTCACCCGCAACACGACCGACGCGCTGGCCCTGCTGGCGCACTGCGTGCCGCGCGGCACGCAGGTCTTCGCCTGGGAATCGGCCCACCACGCCGCCCTGCTGCCCTGGGGCCGGCGCCACTGCACCCGCCTGGCCGTCCCGAACAGCGCGGCGGACGCCGTGGAGCTGCTGCGCTCGGCGCTGGCCGCGAGCGATGCGCGCGGCAAGCTCGTCGTCATCACCGGGGCCTGCAACGTGACCGGTGAGGTATGGCCGGTGCGCGAACTGATCGCCGCTGCACGGGAGCACGGCGCACGGACGGTCATCGACGCCGCGCAGCTCGCCCCCCACCGGGAGATCGATCTCGCCGACCTCGGCGCCGACTGGGTGGCGTTCTCCGGGCACAAGCTCTACGCGCCGTACGGCGCGGGGGTCCTCGTCGGCCGACGCGACTGGCTGGACCTCGCGTCGCCGTACCTGCCGGGCGGCGGCGCAACTGCGCGCGTGCGTCACCAGCACATCACCTGGCAGTCCGGCGCGGCCCGCCACGAAGGCGGCACCCCCAACGCGGTCGGCGCCATCGCGCTCGCGGCGGCGTGCGCCACGCTGCGTCGCCACCACGAGGAGATCGAGCGGCACGAGTCCGCCCTCTTCGATCAACTCCGCGCCGGCTTGCGCGAGATCCCGGGCGTCCGCCTGGTCACCGTCCTCGGCGACGACCGGCCCAACGTGGGCGTCGTGACGTTCACGGTCGCCGGATACGACCCGTCCCTGGTGTCGCTGGTGCTGTCCGACGAGTACGGCATCTCGGTGCGCGACGGTCGCTTCTGCGCACACCTGCTGTGCGACAACATCCTGGGCGACGGCTCCAGCGCGGTGCGGGCGAGCATCGGCCTGGCCACCCGGGCGCACCACGTGGGGCGACTGCTCGACGGCGTACGCCGGTTGGTGGAATCCGGACCGACGCTCGACTACACCTACGACGAGTCGACCGGCTGGACCGCGGCGGACGACCCGCGCGACCTGTCGGCGCCCTGCCCCTGGTGACCGAGCGCGCGTCCGGCGCTCTCTAGCGGAGGCGGACGCGCGCCCAGACCGCCCGGTGGTCGGTGTCGGCCACCGTGACACTCCCGGAGGAGACCACGTCGGCATCGCGCAGGAGGATGTGGTCCAGCGCGACGAACGGCGGATAGGACCTCCCGTTCGGCCAGGTGCGCACCCAACCGCTGCCGGTGGCACGTTGCGCGTCGGTCATCCCCGACGCGGCTCGCCGGAAGGCGGGCATCGCGGTCGAGGCGTTGAAGTCGCCGGCCATCACCAACGGCTCCCCCACCGGCTGGCGGGAATGCCACGTCCGCAGCTCATCGAGGCCGGCGCGCCACTTGGGCGCGAGGTCCGGCAACGGCGCGTAGGTGTGCACGCCACGGAGGAGGTAGCTGCCCGCCGCAGTGCGCACCTGCGCCACCGGCATCCCCGCACCCCCGTCGGGGACGGACGAGCGCTCCTCGGTGAGGGGGTGGCTGCTCGCGATCACGGTGCCCCGGAAGTCGGTGCGCGTCTCGCCCACCCGATGCGGCAGCAAGGTACGCAGGCCCGCGGCGTCGAGGCGGCGCAGGGCGTCGGGCGTGACCTCGACCAGCACCAGCGTCTCGACGTGATGGGCACGGACCGCGGCCATGATCGGGGCGGTGGACGCACGGCCGAACTCCATGTTCGAGGTCATGATCACCTCATCACCCGGCCGGCCGCGCACGGTATGGGACACCAGGGTCGGCACCGCGAGCGCCGCCGGGACCGCGGCGAGCAGGAGCAGCAGCACCAGCAGGACCTGCATCGGTCGGGAGAATCCCACCCATGCGCCGACGGCCAGTGCGAGAACGAAGACCCCTACCGCCAGAAGCCCGAAGAGGGGGAAGATCGACTGCACCACCGGGGTGAGACCGTCCCGGTCGATCCACCGGGCCGCGATGCCGCAGGCTGCGACGAGCGCGAGCACGACGAGCGTGATCAGCGCAGCCGGTGCGAGATACCTCAAGGAATATCCTTCATATCGTCAATATGAAGCTATTATCTTCATATGCAGGAACTGAAGCCCATTGTTTCAGGGACGCCGTGCGCCACGTTGATCGGCGACATCGTCGACTCCCGAGGTGCCCCCGACCGTCACGCGCTGCACGCTCGTCTCAGCGCCGCGCTGCGGCGTACGGGCCGGCTCGTGCCCGCGACCGCCGCATTGCGGATCACGGTAGGCGATGAGTTCCAGGCCAGTTACGAGACGCTCGGCGGGGCGTTGGACGCGGCCTTCCGCATCCGGCTCGACCTGATGCCCGAGACCCAGGTGCGCTTCGGCCTCAGCTGGGGCGGCGCCACCATGCTGGATGCCCGCGAAGGCACTCAGGACGGGCCTGCGTGGTGGGCGGCACGCAAGGCCATCGAGGCGGCGCAGGCGGCCGAACGCCGGCCCGCGACCCAAGCCGTACGCACGGTCTACGCCCCCGCGCAGGACGACGGGCCCAGTGCCGGCGCGGTCAACGCGGCACTGGTGTGTCAGGACCAGCTGATTTCATCGCTGGATGAACGAGCCATGCGCATCCTGCAGCGCCTCGCGGCGGGCGAGTCCCGCACCGAGATCGCACGCGCCGAGGACATCTCGCCCTCCGCGATCTCCCAGCGCATCCGCGCCGCAGGTCTGGAGATCATCGTGACCGCCGCCCACGATCTGGCCTCGGTGCGATGAGCATCCTCGGTGCACTGCTGCTCGCCGTCGGCATCGGCGACCTGGTGCGGGTCCGCTCGATCGTGGTGTCGTACGCCGTGAGTCCGCTCGTGCTCCTCGCGATCGCGCTGCTCGCTGATCTGCACGACGTCGCCGACATCGTGCTGCTGGTCTTCGCCGCCGTGATTGCCGCGGCCTGGCGCTGGCTGTCCGGGCGGGCCGCGCACAGCCGACACGGCGAGACCCTCGCGTTGTGCCTGCTCGGCGGCGGCGTGCTCGTGGCGATGATCGCCGCGGGCAGCGCGAGTCATGCCGACGGCGCGCTCGGGCACTGGCTGCGACACAGCGCGTTCGCCACCCTGCACGACCTGTCTCCGGACCGCTTCCTGCTCGTCCTCGGACTCGGCGCGGTGCAACTCACGACCGGCAACGAGCTGGTGCGCCTGGTGCTGACCGCGATCGGCGCGGTGAAGCCGGAGGGCCAGCCACAGCCCTCCGACGAACTGCGCGGCGGCCGGCTGCTCGGCCCGATGGAGCGCCTGTTCATCCTCGGGCTCGGCTTGGCAGGCCAGATCACCGCGGCCGGGCTGGTCATCGCCGCGAAGGGGCTCATCCGGTTCCCCGAGTTGCAGGCGCGCCGATCCGCGCGCCAGGAGATCTCCGGCCTCGGCATCGATGCGGTCACCGAGTACTTCTTGGTCGGCAGCTTCGTCAGCTGGCTCATCGCGCTCAGTGCCCTCGGCGTCCTCGGCCTGCGCTGAGATCCCGACGTGACATCGGTCACCCGGCATTTCGGCGATTCCCACCGGTCGGAGTTCGACGCGTTTTGGCGGTGCGAAGGGGTCGCGGACGGGGCGATCGGCGGACGCGGCGCCACCCCCGAGGGCACACGGCGGCAGCCGCAGGACATCGACACGTGAGCCGCGGGTGGGACTGCGAGAGCGCCCAGCGCCGGGTCGCCGCAACCGGATTGCGTCGATGAGGCAGGCGGCCGAACCATGGCTTCCGGCGCGCGCGTGACCTCGCCCGCGACCGGAGGTCGATCCCACCCCTTACGGACATAGCCTGCCTAACTATCACATTCACAGATTCGGCGCACGGAGGCGTCCGCTCACAGGGCCGCCACAGACAGGGCAGGCCGGTCGACCAGCCGGGTTTGGCAAGCGCAGCCTCTGCACGTACGGTGATCCACATCAGGTCGTCGGCACTAGATGTGCTAACGGCCTAACTTCGGGGCGTGCCACACCACGGCACGATTCAGCCCTCGTGACACTGCGCCTAACCTCGCCCGGTGTCACCATCTGCCGGGAACGTCCCGGGAACGGCGAGGACGGGGGACCCATCCGGGTCTCCATGCATGGAGACCCACTGGGGTTAAGCAGAGACCATCTGCAGGGCACCTGACCGCCCGACCCGACAGCTAACTCCGTAGGCGCGCGTCAGGAAAGGGACATTGGTTCATACATGAAGAACATCTCCACGAAGACCCGTCTGATCACCGTGGGTGCCGTTGGCACCGCGATGCTGGGCACCGGCCTCGCGACTGCCGGAAGCGCGCACGCTGCTTCCGGTTCCGTCTGGGACCGCGTCGCCGCTTGTGAGAGCGGTGGCAACTGGGCCATCAACACCGGTAACGGTTTCTACGGTGGCCTGCAGTTCACCAACCAGACCTGGGCCGGCTTCGGCGGCACGGCGTACGCCCCCCGGGCGGACCTCGCCAGCCGTTCGGCACAGATCGCGGTTGCTCAAAAGGTGCTCGCCTCCCAGGGCCCCGGCGCCTGGCCGGTGTGCTCCAAGAAGGCCGGCCTCACCGGTGGCAACGGCGCGAGCAGCGGCGGCGGAGTTGCGACCCCGACCCCGCGTTCCACCACCCACACCGGTCGTAGCGCCTCGCGCCCCGCGGTCAAGCACACCCAGCGTCAGGTGTTCGCCCCCAAGGTGCGCACCCACCGTCACGTTGCCGTGGCCCCGCAGGTGCACGTGCAGCCGACCGGCCGCACCATCACCGTGCAGGCCGGCGACACCCTCAGCAAGCTCGCTGAGCGTTACAACGTCAAGGGTGGCTGGCAGGCCCTGTTCGCGATGAACAAGGGCGCTGTGAACAACGCCAACCTGATCTTCGTCGGACAGCACCTGTCCATCTGAGATCGCTCGTGAAGAAGGCCCGGACCGTTGATCGGTCCGGGCCTTCTTTTCACCCCACGAAGTATCGGAGCGCAGCGGAGAACTTCGTGGGGTGATGGCTCAGGCGTCGATGACGACCGGGATGATCATCGGGCGGCGGCGCAGCTTGCCGCCCATGAACGACCCGACGGTGCGCCGGATGACCTGCTGCAGCTGGTAGGAGTCGGTCACACCCTTGCGGCGGGCCTCCTCCAAGGCGGCCTCGAGCTTGGGCAGCACCTCGTCGAGCACCGCTTCGCCCTCGGCGAATCCGCGGGCCTGGATCTGCGGACCGGCCGCGATCTGCCCGGTGTCGGCGTCGCGTACGACGATGACGGTCACGAATCCCTCGTCACGCAGGATCCGCCGGTCCTTCAGCAAGGTCTCGTCGGTGGTGCCGACCAGGGACCCGTCGACGTAGATGTACCCGCAGGGCACCGCTCCGGTGATGGAGGCCTTGCCCTTGACGAGATCGACGACGACGCCGTCCTCGGCGAGCACCACGTTGCTGCGGGGCACACCGGTCTTGACGGCGAGGTCGCCGTTGGCGATCAGGTGGCGCCATTCACCGTGCACCGGCATCACGTTGCGCGGCTTGACGATGTTGTAGCAGTACAGCAACTCCCCCGCGCTGGCATGCCCGGAGACGTGCACCATGGCGTTGCCCTTGTGCACGACGTTGGCGCCCAGGCGCATGAGCCCGTTGATCACGCGGTAGACCGCGTTCTCGTTGCCCGGAATCAGCGAGCTGGCCATCAGCACCGTGTCACCGCGACCGACGTCGATGCGGTGGTCACGGTTGGCCATCCGGGAGAGCGCGGCCATCGGCTCGCCCTGCGAACCGGTGCAGACAAGCACGATCTTGTTGTCCTGCAGATCGTCGAGCTTCTTGACGTCGACGAGCACCCCGTCGGGGATCGTGAGGTAGCCCAGTTCGGCGGCGATGCCCATGTTGCGCACCATCGAGCGCCCGACGAGCGCGACCTTGCGCTTGTGCTTGTACGCCGTGTCGATGACCTGCTGCACCCGGTGCACGTGCGAGCTGAAGCACGCAACGATGATCCGGCGGGACGCCTCGGAGAAGACCCGCTCGATGGCCGGCGTGATGTCGCGCTCCGGCGTGGTGAAACCCGGCACCTCGGCATTGGTGGAGTCGGTGAGGAAGAGGTCGACACCCTCCTCGCCGAGTCGCGCGAACGCGCGCAGGTCGGTGATCCGACCGTCGAGCGGAAGCTGGTCCATCTTGAAGTCGCCGGTGTGCAACAGCGTGCCGGCCGGCGTGCGGATGAAGACCGCGAGCGCGTCGGGGATGGAGTGGTTGACCGCGATGAACTCGCAGTCGAAGGGACCTAGTCGCTCGCGGTCGCCCTCCTTGACCCCGAGGGTGTAGGGCGTGATGCGGTGCTCCTTGAGCTTGGCCTCGATGAGGGCCAGCGTCAGCGTCGAACCGACCAGGGGGATGTCGGGCTTGAGCTTGAGCAGGTAGGGCACGGCGCCGATGTGGTCCTCGTGCCCGTGGGTGAGGACGATGGCGTCGATGTCGTTCAGCCGCTCCCGGATGTACTGGAAGTCCGGCAGGATCAGGTCGACGCCCGGGTGGTCCTCGGGGAAGAGGACGCCGCAGTCGACCACGAGCAGCCGACCGGCGTACTCGATGACCGTCATGTTGCGACCGACCTCGCCCAGGCCGCCCAGTGCGACGATGCGTACGCCGTCCTTGGGCAGGCGCGGGGGCGCGGTCAGTTCGGGGTGGGGATGGCTCACAGAACTCCTGATCGGCGAAGGCCCTCGCGCAGTATGTCGAGGTGCTCGGGCGCCGCCGGCAACAAGGGCAGGCGGCAGAAATCGGATTCGATCACGCCGAGCATCCTCATGGCGGCCTTGGCCATGATCGCGCCCTGCGTGGTGTTCATGACCGCCTCGATGGCGGGTATCAGCGTCGTGTGGATCTCGCGGGCGCGCGGCAGGTCGCCGCGGTCGACGGCGGCGACCATCTCGGCGTACTGGCTGCCGGCGACGTGGCCGACCACGCTGACGACTCCGACGGCGCCGAGAGCGAGCCAGGGGAGGTTGAGCACGTCGTCACCGGAGTACCAGAGCAGGTCGGTCTCGTCCATCAGCCGGCTGGCGGCGAACAGGTCGCCCTTCGCGTCCTTGACGGCCACCAGCTGCGGGAGCTGCGCCAGGCTGCGGATCGTGTCGCTCGCGAGCGCCGTGCCGGTGCGGCCGGGGATGTCGTAGGCCATGGCGGGCAGGCCGGTCGCCTCGACGACCGTGCGGAAGTGCTCGACGATGCCGAGCTGGGTCGGCTTGTTGTAGTACGGCGTCACGATCAGGACCGCGTCGGCGCCCACCGCCGCGAGGGATTCCGCGGCGCGGCAGGAGTGGGCCGTGTCGTTGGTGCCCACACCCGCGGTGACCGCGACCCGGTCGCCGACGGCTTCGACGACAGCGCGTACGACGGCGACGTTCTCCTCGTCGGTCGTGGTGGCGGACTCACCGGTCGTGCCGTTGACCACCAGGCCGTCGTTGCCGTGATCGGCCAGGTACGCCGCCAGGCGTTGGGTGCCGTCCAGGTCGATGGCGCCGTCCTCGCGCATGGGGGTCACCATCGCGGTGACAGTGCGGCCGAACGGAGTGGACGTCATAGGGCGAAGGCTATCGGGCGTACGCGGTGCCACGATCCCGCGGTGGCCCGGCGCCGGTGCGACCCCTGGGATATGAAAGATCGCGTCGCTACCCGCTCGGGGGTCCGGGTAGCGACGCGATCACCCGGTACATCGCCCCATCCCCGGAGTCGTTACAGAAGGTTTGTGTGACCTGCGTCACATCAGATCCGATCGGGAGCCATCCGGGGGTGTCGCCGCACGGCACTACCATCGGGGCCGTGGATCAGTACCTCGCGCTGCTGCGGCGCACCCTGGAGGACGGCGCCCGCAAGGACGACCGCACCGGCACCGGCACGTTGTCGGTCTTCGGCCACCAGATGCGCTTCGACCTTCGTGCCGGATTCCCGGTCACGACGACCAAGAAGCTGCACCTGCGCTCGATCTTCGGTGAGCTGCTGTGGTTCCTGCGCGGCGACACCAACGTCGGGTGGCTGCACGAGCGCAAGATCTCCATCTGGGACGAGTGGGCCGACGAGAACGGCGACCTCGGACCGATCTACGGGCACCAGTGGCGCTCCTGGCCGACTCCCGACGGCGGTCACATCGACCAGCTCGCGCGGATCATCGACGCGATCCGCACCACCCCCGACTCGCGCCGCCTCGTGGTCTCCGCATGGAACGTGGCGGATGTCGACGACATGGCCCTGCCGCCGTGTCACACCCTCTTCCAGTTCTACGTCGCGCCGCCCGACGCGGGCGGCGTACGCCGGTTGTCCTGCCAGCTCTACCAGCGCTCGGCCGACGTCTTCCTCGGCGTGCCCTTCAACATCGCCTCCTACGCGTTGCTCACCTCGATGGTCGCGCAGGTCACCGGCCTCGGGGTCGGCGACTTCGTGCACACCATCGGCGACGCGCACCTCTACCTCAATCACGTGGAGCAGGCGAGGGAACAGCTGCGCCGCACTCCCGGCCCGCTGCCGACGTTGCGCCTCAACCCCGCACGCACGGAGATCGACACCTTCGAGCTGGAGGACATCGAGCTCGACGGCTACGAGGCCGCACCCTCCATCAAGGCCCCGATCGCCGTATGACGATCACGCTCATCGCCGCGGTCGCCCGCAACGGCGTGATCGGCCGGGACGGTGACATGCCCTGGCACGTCCCCGGCGAGCAGCGCGGCTTCAAGGCCGCCACGATGGGCCACCCGATGCTGATGGGTCGCAAGACGTTCGCGACCATGGGCGCACTGCCCGGGCGGCGTTCGATCGTGCTGACCCGTGATCGCGACTTCCGAGCCGACGGCATCGAAGTGGCACACGGCCTGGACGAGGCGCTCCTGCTCACGCAGGACGAGGACGTGTTCGTGGTGGGCGGCGCACAGGTCTACGCGCTCACCCTTCCCTACGCCGATCGGTTGCTGCTCTCCCTCATCCCGCAGGAGCCGGCCGGTGACGCGTCCTTCCCCGGTTGGCCCTATGACGAGTCACCGGCCTGGCGCGAGACCTCCCGAGAGGAGCACGAGGGGTGGGCCGTGCTTACCTACGACCGGGTCAAGCCCCGCACCCAGGTCGTGCACGGTCCCCGCATCGCCCGCGGCGCGCGTCAGAAGATCGGCGCCAGTGTCGCCGTCATGCATGAGGGCCGGCTGCTCGTCACTCGTCGCGAGGACAACGGGCTGTGGTGCCTGCCCGGCGGCGGCGTCGACGCCGGCGAGACCTGGTCGGAGGCCGCCGTGCGCGAAGCCCGCGAGGAGACCGGTCTCGAGGTCGCCATCGACGGGGTGCTGGCCGCGTACGCCGACCCGGACGTCGTGGTCGCCTATCCCGACGGGCACCACAAGCAGATCTTCGGGGTGTGCTTCCGCGCGCATCCCGTCGCGGGCGAGGCGGGCACGTCCGACGAGGTGACCGAGACCCGTTGGGTGACCCGGCAGGAGGCCACCGGGTTGCCGTTCATCCCCACTGCGCGGCGGCTGGTGCCGCAGGCGTTCGACGAAGGCCCCGTGAGCTATGACTGACCCGACACCCACCCCCGACGCCGCGGTCCGCACCGCCCGCGCCACCGATGCCGACGCGGTCGGTGCCGTCCAGGCGCAGCTGTGGCGCGCCGCGTACGGCATGTTCCTGTCGCCCGAGCTGCTCGAGCAGCTCACGCCCGAGGCGTTCGCGCAGGTGTGGGCCGAGTCCCTCACCGACCCCCCGAGTCCGCTGCACCGGCTCCTGGTGGCCACGCAGGGCACCGACCTGGTCGGTTTCGTCGCCATCGGGCCGAGCGAGCACGACGGCACCGGCGAGATCCTCGTCGGGGGCGTGCTGGAGAGCCACCGACGCTCCGGCCACGGCTCGCGGCTGCTCAACGCCGCGGTCGACACCCTCCGAGCCGGCGACTTCGGGCAGGTCGAGGGATGGGTGCTGGCCCTCGACCGTCAGACGCTCGACTTCGCCGAGCAAGCAGGCCTGTCCGCGGACGGCGCCTGGCGTGAGCGGGCGCTGCCCGGCGACAGCGCCGCCCGCGAAGTGCGCCTGCGAGCCTGGATCGGACCCGTCGAGGACTGAACCTCAGCCGCCGGCCTGGTCCAACTGGATGTTCACCAGCCACGGCACGCCGAACTTGTCGGTGAGCTGCCCGAACTTGGCTCCCCACGGGGCCTTCTCGAGCGGCATGCCCACGTCGGCGCCGTCGGAGAGCTTGTTCCAGTAGCCCGAGAGTTCGTCGTCGTCGCCGCCCTCCCCGCTGAGCGAGATCGTCATCCCACCGATCGGCGACGAGGGCATCGTGCTGGGGACGTCGGCCCCCATCAGCTCGAAGCCGCTCTGCGTCTTCAGGTAGCCGTGCATGACGTTCTCCTCCTCGCCCGCGGGCACCTCCATGTGGAACTGAGAGAAGGTGACGACGTCGGGCGTGCCGCCGAAGACGGACGCGTAGAACTCCAAGGCCTCCCGGGCACGACCCTGGAAGTTGAGGTACGGGTTGAGACTCGTGGACATGGCGGGCTCCTCCGGATATGACGGTCATGGTGTGATCGGAATCACACCGTAGCGTCGACTCCCGACAGCGGACCCGCCGTTCCGATCGACCTCACAGGTCGAGCAGGTGCTCCAGCCCCACGGTCAGACCCGGCCGTTCGCCGATCGCCCGCACGGCGGCCAGCACGCCGGGCATGAAGCTGATCCGGTCGAACGAGTCGTGCCGGATGGTGAGGGCCTCCCCCGCCGCGCCGAACGCGACCTCCTGGTGCGCCACCCGCCCGCGCATCCGCAGGGCGTGCACGGGGATGCCGTCGATGCGGGCACCGCGAGCGCCGTCCGGGTCGCTGCGGGTCGCGTCCGGTACGCCGGGCAGCCCGGCCTCCGCACGTGCCGCGGCGATCAGCGACGCGGTCCGGGCCGCCGTACCCGACGGCGCATCGACCTTGTCCGGGTGGTGGGTCTCCACGATCTCCACGGACTCGTAGAAACGGGCCGCACGCTGCGCGAACGCCATCATCAGCAGCGCGCCGATTGCGAAGTTCGGCGCGATGAGCACCCCCACCTGCGGGTGGTCGCCCAGCTGCGCCTCGAGCGTGCGCACGCGCTGCGGCGACCAGCCCGTCGTACCGACGACGCAGTGCACCCCGGCCGCCACGCAGTGCGCGACGTTGTCCGGCGAGGCGTCCGGCGTCGTCAGCTCCACCGCGATGCGCGCCCCACCGAGGTCGCCCAGCGAGTCGCCGTGATCGAAGCGGCCCACGAGTTCCAGGTCCGGTGCGTCGTCGACGGCCTGCACGGCGGCAGACCCCATCCGGCCGGAGGATCCGATGACGGCCACGGGGATGAGTTCGCTCACGGCGCCAGGGTAGGGGGTGGGCTGGTTCCCAGGGTTCGATAGCGGAGGTATATTCGTTACCTAAGTTAAAGGTCGCCGCGTCACGTGCTCCGGCCCACCCTGCGGTCCATCCCGAAGGAGCCCCATGTCCGAGGCAGTTCCGCCCAGCGAGCAGCGCACCCGCGGCGTACGCCGTCGTTACGAGGCCGAGCACCCGCGCTACAAGTGGGTGGCCCTGTCCAACACGACACTCGGCGTGCTGATGGCGACGATCAACTCCTCGATCGTGATCATCTCGCTCCCGGCGATCTTCCGCGGGATCGGGCTGGACCCGCTCGGCGCCGGCAACATCAGCTACCTGCTCTGGACCCTGATGGGATTCCTGGTCGTCTCCGCGGTGCTGGTGGTGACCCTGGGTCGACTGGGCGACATGTTCGGGCGCGTGAAGATCTACAACCTGGGCTTCGTGGTCTTCACCATCTCCTCCCTCTTCCTCACGGTGGACCCGTTGCACCAGGGCGGGGGCGCGATGTGGATCATCCTGGGACGGCTGGTGCAGGGCGTCGGCGGTGCCATGCTGATGGCCAATTCGACCGCGATCCTCACCGACGCCTTCCCCTCCCACCAGCGTGGAATGGCGCTCGGCATCAACCAGGTCGCCGCCATCGCCGGATCCTTCCTCGGCCTGATCATCGGCGGCGTGCTCTCCGAATGGCACTGGCGCGCCATCTTCCTCGTCAGTGTGCCGATCGGTCTGCTCGGCACCGTCTGGTCCTACACCTCGCTGCGCGAGCTCGGCGTGAAGCGTCGCGGCACCCTCGACATCCCCGGAAACATCACCTTCGCCGGCGGCGTGACCGCGATCCTGGTCGCCATCACCTACGGGATCCAGCCGTACGGCGGTCACTCGATGGGGTGGACCAACCCGTGGGTGCTCGCTGGACTCATCGGCGGTCTAGCGCTCCTCGTCGCGTTCACCGTCATCGAGTCCAAGGTGAAGGACCCGATGTTCTCGATGGGCCTGTTCAAGATCAAGGCGTTCGCGGCCGGCAACTTCGCCGGGCTGCTCGCCTCGATCGGCCGCGGTGGCATGCAGTTCATGCTGATCATCTGGCTGCAGGGGATCTGGCTCCCGCTGCACGGGTACAACTACGAGAGCACGCCCCTCTGGGCCGGCATCTACCTGCTGCCCCTCACCGTGGGCTTCCTGATCGCCGGACCCGCGTCGGGCTTCATGTCCGACCGGGTCGGTGCGCGCGCCTTCGCCAGCGGCGGCCTGGTGCTGACCGCGGCGACGTTCGTCGGGCTGATCCTCATCCCGGTGAACTTCAGCTACCCGGTCTTCGCGCTGCTGCTCTTCCTCAACGGCATCGGGTCCGGGATGTTCTCGGCTCCCAACACCACCGCGATCATGAACAGCGTGCCGGCGAATCAGCGCGGAGCCGCGTCGGGGATGCGGGCGACGTTCTTCAATTCCGGGACGTCCCTGTCGATCGGCATCTTCTTCTCGCTCATGATCGTGGGCCTGGCCTCGCACCTGCCGGACCAGATGCGCGCGGGCCTGGCCGCCCAGCACGTGCCGGCGGGTGTCGCCGACCAGGTCGCCGGTCTGCCGCCGGTCGGATCGCTCTTCGCGGCGTTCCTCGGCTTCAATCCGATCCAGTCACTGCTCGGCCCCACAGGGGTGCTGAAGCAGGTGCCGGCCGCGAACGCCAAGACCCTGACGGGTCAGGAGTTCTTCCCGCACCTGCTGAGCGGGCCGTTCCACGACGGCCTGGTGATCGTCTTCCTCACGGCCGCGGCGATGATGCTGATCGCGGCAGTGGCGAGCCTGCTGCGTGGCGGCCACTACGTGCACGACGACGATGACGACGACTCCCCCGCGGAGTCGGACACCGTTCGCGATGAAGAGGTCAGCCAGCCGGCCTGATCTCGACTTTCGGACATGCACGGCGGGGCACCTGTGCCCCGCCGTGCATGTCCGAAGTCAGCTCCTGCGGCGCGCGAGACCGGCGGCGATGGCGCCGACGCCCGCGATGCCGATGGCACCGCCCAGCACCTGGTACGCGTGGTGGCGCCACCCCTGCGGATCGAATCCGGCGGTCGCCGCCCGGATCGCGTCGTCGTACGACGTCCGTCCGCCGAGTGGCGGACCGACCACGTCCAGGATGTCGTCCTCGTGGCAGACCGCCTCGTGCACCAGGCTGCCGACCAGCGGCCGCGCGATGCCCGCCGACACTGGCGTGACCGCACCGACCCAGTGACTCGCCAGCTGCGGAGTGAGCACGGGCACCGTTGCGATCAGGGGTGATCCGAGGCCTGTGACGCGCGCGTACTCACGCATCATCTCCGCGTAGGTGAGCACGTCGGGCCCGCCGACGTCGAACGTGCGGTTGACGTCGGGTGCCATGTCAGCGGCGCCCACGAGGTAGTGCAGCACGTCGTCGATCGCCACCGGCTGGATCCGATTGCGCAGCCACCGCGGTGCGACCACCGCCGGCAACCGCTCAGTCAGGTGCCGCAGCATGTCGAACGACGCCGAACCGTCCCCGAGGACGACACCGGCCTGCAGCACTGCGGTCGGCACGCCGCTCGCCAGCAGGATGTCCCCGACCTCGACCCGGGAGCCCAGATGCGGCGACAGGACACCGGTCGGGTGCAGTCCCGAGAGGTAGACCAGTCGTCGTACGCCCGCACTGTGCGCCGCCTGCGCCACGACGTGGGCCATCTCCCGGTCGCGACGTACGAAGTCGCCCCCGCCGTCCATCGAGTGCAGCAGGTAGTAGGCGACCTCGACGCCGTCGAGCGCCTCCCTCATGTCGTCGGGGTCCGACGCGCTCCCCTGCGCGACCTCGACCCGGTCGGCCCACTCCCGGGTCTTGAGCGCTTCGGGGTGGCGACTGAGCACCCTTACCTGCCAACCACTTTCGAGCAGCTTCGGCACGAGCAGTCCACCGATGTATCCGGTGGCTCCCGTGACGAGGGCGATGCGAGACGTCATACGGGACACAGTAGGCGCGCGCCCAGCAGCGTCGGGGAGGATGGGTGGGTGCCTGCCTTCACTCCGAGCTCGTGGCTGACCGCCTGGACCTGGTCGTGGCCCGGTGTCGTCGCGGCGCTGGTGCTTGCGGCGCCCTACCTCGCCATGGTCGGGCTCGCGGCGCGGCGCGGTGAGCGCTGGGCGTGGTGGCGCACGGCGGTCTACCTGGTGGCGGGCGTGGGCTCGCTGATCTACGTGACCTGCGGGCCGATCGGGGCCTACCGCACGAGCCTGCTGTGGTGCTTCGGAGGTCAGGTCGGGGTGGTCGCCTCGGTGACGCCGCTGGCCCTGGCGATCGGCGACCCGGTCGGGCTGGTGCGCCGGGTGCGCCCCGACGCCGTGGCCGTGTTGCAGGGACGCGTCGCGCGGGTGCTGATGTTCCCGCTCCTGGCCTCGGTGCTGGCAGCCGTCAGCATCGTGCTGGTGTTCTTCACGGGGTACGCGCAGTGGGCGATCACGTCCGGGATCGGCGAATTCGTGCTTCTGGTGCACCTGCTCGCGGTGGGCGTCCTCGTGGTGCTGCCGCTGCTCACCGAGGAGCTGCTGCCCGGGTGGGCGACCGCACCGGTGCGCGCGTTGTTCGCCTTCGTCGATGGGCTGCTCGACGCGATTCCCGGGATCCTGGTGATGACGGCGTCCTCGCTGCTCGTGCCCGACTTCCCCGGGTGGGGCACACCCGCGCACGCAGGTTTCAGCAAGTCTCTGGACCAGAAGTTCACCGGCGGCGCCCTGCTCGGGGTGGCCGAGGCCATCGGAGTGCCTCTGCTCGCGGCGGTCTTCGTGCAGTGGATGCGCAGCGATGCCGTGGAGGCCGCGCAGGTCGACGCGCGACTGGATGCCCAGGAGCGCACCGATCCCGCGCCGTCACCCAGGACGTCGGTCGAGGAGCCCGAGGCGCAGACGGACCGGCCGTGGTGGTTGGACGACCCCCGGCTGGCCGACCGATTCCACAAGCGCGACTCAGCGGGCGACTGACCCGGGCGGCCGCGCCGGCGGCGCTCACCGCGCCGCGCGAGACGTCGGGATGCTTCTCGATGGGCGTGCTTCAGTGCGCCAGAAACTCCACGTCGATCGCGATAGTGACCGCGATCCGCCGCGGGGCGAACCTCAACTCTGCTCCTCCGCCGCTCTCGGCCACGGCCATCGCCGCCCTGGCGAAGTCGGGCCCGCCCTGGGTCGGTCCGCTGTCGGCGATGGTGACTGCCTCGATCGCCTGCTTGCCGGCCGCTCGCGCGTACTGGTGGGCATGCTCGTCGGCGGACCGCACCGCCTGAGCCCGCAGCGAGTTGCTGGCGTCGTTGCGCGTGGCGGTCGTCAACTCCCACTGCACGTGCTCGACACGCACCTCCTCGATCTCACACCACTGCTCCACGGCGTGCCCGAGCTGTTCGAAGTCTGCGAACCGCGCCTGCACATCGGCAGAGGTCTGGTGCGTGAGCGGGCGCCGAAGCCCGTCGTGGCCGTAGGGCCGATCGGACCAGGTGGTCACTTGCTCGTTGCTCCAGCGGCGCACCGCTCCGGTGCTTTCGAGGTCGGCGAGCTCGTCGGTCAGCAGGCGCAACACCGTGCGCACGCGTTCGGCGACCGCGTGCTTGTCCGTGCCTTCCGCCTCGATCCGTAGCTGCAGGTCGGCTCGCTCGGCAGGGCAGAGCGTGGTCGCGGTCTCGTGCACTCGGATGGTCAGGGGCATTCCAGGAACCTATCGGCTCTGATCGCGCAGGAGGGCGTGACGAGTCCTTCCCGCCCACGACGGCGGATTCTCATCCCGCACGAGCTCGGGACACGCGGACGTCCCGCGTCGGGAGCGCCTCAGGCCGTGCGGTGACGCTGGCACCGCGGGCACCAGAAGAGGTTGCGCCCAGCCATCACCTGGGTGCGCACCTTCGTGCCGCACCTCGGGCACGGTTCGTCGGTGCGTTTGTAGACCGCGTGCTTCGGGCGGCGTACGACGGCCACGCCGGTGCTGGCGTACGTCGCCTCCGCCTTCTCCACCTGCGCCTCGTCCGTCACGATCCGACCGGTGACGACACCGACCTTCATCAGTCGCACGAGGTCGGCCCACAGGGCGTCCCAGACCGTCGCCCGCAGCTTGTTCCCCGGTTTGAACGGATCGACGCGGTGACGCCACAGCAACTCGCAGCGGTAGAGGTTGCCGATGCCCGCGACCACGTCCTGGTCCATCAGCAACTGGCCGATGGCCTTGCGACTGCGGTGGATCCGCTCCCATGCGCGGTCCGGATCCGCGTCCGGACGCAGCGGGTCCGGACCTGTGCGCGCGATGACCTCGGACACCTCCTGCGGAGTGCGCAGCGCGCAGATGATCGGACCGCGCAGGTCGGCGACCGTCGTGTCGGTCGCCAGCCGCAGCCGGACGGCGCCGCGCGGCGGCGGCAGCACGTCGTCGTACGGCAGCACGCTGAACTTGCCGATCAGTCCCAGGTGCACGTGCAGCACCCGCTCGGCCGAGAAGTCCACGAAGAGGTGCTTGCCCCAGGCCTCCGCGCTGTCGAGATACGTGCCGTCGATCATCGCGGCGCTCTCGGCGAATCGCCCCTGCGGGCTGCTCACCGCCGGCCGGCTCCCGCCGAAGGCGTCGTCGATCGCCGAGGCGAGCCGGTGGATCGTATGCCCCTCTGGCACAGTCTCACTCAGCCGATCAGCACTGTGGAGACACGGTCCAGGCGAGGCTGGTCGTACCGACCATCCGACACCACGCCGCGCGCCCAGGTGAAGAGCAACCGGTCACCGAGCACCTCGACCCCGCCCATGTTGTTGTCGAACCACGGCCCGTGCGTGAGGTCCCACTCGTACGCCGGCAGCCGCACCTGCGGCAGTCGCCGGGCGAGACGTCGCATCGGGGACTTCGTCCAGTTCGCCAGGGCGCCCTGCAGCATCCGCACGTGCCGGGGCAGCGGGTTCCGGATGGGCGAGCAGACCGCCTGCAGGATCCTCGAATCCAGCTGGTAGCGCTCGTGCTGCACCTGCGTGATGTAGGAGTTGTGTACGTCGCCGGACAGGAAGGTGATTGTCGACGGGGCCTTCCCGTGCTGCCCGCGCGCCACCTCCACCACGCGCTGCAGCACGTGCGCGAACGACCGCTCGAACGCCGCCCAGTGCTCCAGATCGACTGCCTCGCGCAGCTTCTCGCCGAGCCGGGCCGTCCGTCGGCCGCCCCACGCTCCGCCGGCCATCGTCTCGTCGATCGACTCCAGGTCGTGGATCGCCGGCGGCAGGAAGAACGGCAGCGACGTGCCCACGAACAGGTGCGAGGTGTCGCCGCGCAGCTGCTCGTCGAACCAGTCGCTCTCCTTCTGATCGAGCATCGCGCGCTCCCCGGGCCGCAGTACCCGCGCATTGCGTGAGTCGATGACCACCAGTCGGCTCTCGCCCAGGTCGCGGGTGAAGGAGAAGCGATAGCTGTCCGGATCGCGGTCGACCCGGTCGCCGAACGCGTCGATCACCTTGGTGATGTCCAGCTCCCCCTCGGCCGGGTCGTGGGCGGCGATCTGCTGCCAGATCTCGTCCTGCCGCAGCTCCTCGGGCGCCAGATTGCCCGCGTGCTGATAGATCCAGTACGACGCGAGCGCACCCGTGATCCGATCGCGCCACCACGGCAGCTTGTTCATCTCCTCGTGCCAGGCCTCGGAGGTGTTCCAGTCGTCGCGCACGTCGTGGTCGTCGAAGATCATCGCGCTGGACAGCGTCGAGAGCAGCCATCGGTTCGCCGGGTCGGACCACGCGAGCCGGTAGAGCTCGGCGTACTCCACGAAGTCCTTCACCTCAGGTCCCGGCGGCTCGTCCAGTCCCCTTCTGCGTTCGATGAACTCGCGCATCGCACGCGATGTCTCGTCGGCGTAGAGCTGATCGCCGAGGAAGAGCACGAAGTCCGGCCAGTGAGCGGGGTCGCGGACCATGTCCAGGGCGTACGCGCGTAGGGCGTCGACCCCGTGCGTCTTGGTGCCCTCCTCGTCGTGCGGCACGCTCGTGCGGCACGACCCGTAGAGGAAGTGCGACGGCCTGTCGCGGTCGAGGGTGGCGATCCGACACTGTGGGTAGACGTCGTCCGGCACGGGCCACACCACGTCGCCGTCCACGGCCACCCGATAGTCCTGCACCGACCCGGGCTGCAGTCCCTCGACCAGCACGATCGCGTAGTGGTGGTCGTGCGCGGCGAAGGTCGGCGCGGACCATGCACCTCCCTCGGTCCGTACCTCGACCTGTCCGGCCGCGGCCGTCTCGACCCAGACCGTCGCCGTCGTCTCCCCGACATGGCGCAGCAGCGGACCGAGGACCAGCGGTGGAGGCATAGGACAGTCCTAGCAAACGGCGCTTCAGCGCGCGCGGCGGCCCGGCGCGCGGCTGCGGGTCACGACGTACGCCGAGGGGTTGACGCCGTGGTACCGCACGACCTGCTCGCGCACGATCTTCAGTCCGCGAGTGCGCGCCAGCGCGTCCTTGAAGACCCGCTTGTCGTCGGTGAGCAGGACGCACCGGCCGCCCGGGGTCAGCACTCGTTCGATCTCGCGCATCACCCGCGGGTAGAGCTCGATGTTGTTGCTGTTGCTACCGATCCGCTTCCCGAACGGAAGGTCGGTGACGACCCTGTCCACGCTGTGGTCCTCCACCGCCAGGTGGGTGGCATCGCCAGCAGACACCTCGACGCGTCCCTGCAGGCCGCGGTCGATGAGGTTTTGGCGGGCCAGGTCGACGGCCTCGACGTCCAGGTCCACCGCGATCCCCCGACCATCCGGACGGTCGATCGAGTCGACGATCGACACGGTGGCGACTCCCGCGCAGGGATCGAGCAGGAGGTCGTGGGGCGCGCACTTGGCCAGCCGCAGTAGACCCGCGACCACCGCGACCGGGGTCGCGGCCGGCAGGCGTCGCAGCGTGCCGAAGCGGGCCGCCCACGCCAGTGGCCCCAGCTGGGCCACGCCCTGCTCGACGTCGAGATTGACCTGCCAGTCGGAGGGTGCATTCACCCAGCCGGCCACGTCGGTGAACCGGGCGATCACCTGCTCGCGGACGTCGGCCGCGGCCTGCACCCGGAACCGCACCGGTGCCTCGACGCCGACCGACTCCGCGAGCCGTCGTACGACGTCGACGACGCTCTGGGGCGCGGCAGCCGGATCCCACGGCACGGCCACCCGGTCCAGTGCGGTGGTCGACGAGAGGAAGCCGAGGCCGGACTCCGCGACGTCCTGCAGCAGGATCTCCCCCGGTGCGAGAGACCTGCTGCGGATGCCGTGCTCCTGCAACAGGTCTCCGCGGACCAGATCCTCGAACCCGACCGCGCACGTCACGATCAGGTCCACGGGCATACCGGAGATCCTCTCAGGCCGAGTCCCCCTCGGTTGTCAGCGGATTCCTGGCGCCGGCACCACCACGACGCTGACAAGCGCGGACGCGGCGTTCGGTTGTCAGCGGATTCCTGGCGCCGGCACCACCACGACGCTGACAAGCGCGGACGCGGCGTTCGGTTGTCAGCGGATTAGTGGCGCCGGCACCACCACGATGCTGACAACCGGACGCAGACGCACGGACGCCCGGCACCCCCTCGGGGGCACCGGGCGTCCGGTCGTGCGTGTGGGACTGGTGAGGCTCAGGCGTCCGTCGGCGTGGCGCCGGCGGGCTGGTTCGACTCGTTGGAGCCACCCTGTCCGCCACCGCTGTTGCCACGACCGCGGCCGCCACGACGGCGGCTGCGGGGACGGCGTTCGCCACCCTCGCTCTGGCCACCGGTGTCCTCGGACCCGGTGCCCTGCGCGGAACCGTCGTCCTCGGCCGCCAGGGTGGTGTCCTCGGCGACGGGCTCGGCGACGGCGCCGGCGGCCGGCGCGACATCGGCCACGGGGGCCGGCTCCGCGGCAGCGACGGGGGCGGCCTCGGCAGCAGCCGACGCGTCCTCGACGACGGCGAGCGAGAGCTTGCCGCGCGGGTCGACCTCCTTGAGCTCGACCTGCACCTTCTGACCGATCTTCAGCACGTCCTCGACGTTGTCGATCCGCTTGCCGCCGACGAGCTTGCGCACCTCGGAGATGTGCAGCAGACCGTCCTTGCCGGGCAGCAGGGAGACGAACGCGCCGAACGTCGTGGTCTTGACCACGGTGCCCAGGAAACGCTCGCCGACCTCCGGCATCTGCGGGTTGGCGATCGCGTTGACCGCGGCCCGCGCGGCCTCGGCCGACGCACCGTCGGTCGCGCCGATGTAGACCGTGCCGTCGTCCTCGATCGACAGGTCCGCGCCGGTGTCCTCCTGGATCTGGTTGATCATCTTGCCCTTCGGGCCGATGACCTCACCGATCTTGTCGACGGGCACCTTCACCGTGATGACACGCGGTGCGAAGGGGCTCATCTCGTCGGGGCCGTCGATGGCCTCGTGCATGACGTCCAGGATGTAGAGCCGGGCGTCGCGTGCCTGGGTGAGTGCACGGCCGAGCACGTCGGCGGGGATGCCGTCGAGCTTGGTGTCCAGCTGGATCGCGGTGACGAACTCCCGCGTGCCGGCGACCTTGAAGTCCATGTCGCCGAAGGCGTCCTCGGCTCCCAGGATGTCGGTCAGCGCGGCGTACTGGGTCTGTCCGTCGACCTCGGCGGAGACCAGACCCATCGCGATGCCGGCGACCGGAGCGCGCAGCGGCACACCGGCGTTCAGCAGGGCGAGGGTGGACGCGCAGACCGAGCCCATCGACGTCGAGCCGTTGGAGCTCAGCGCCTCGGAGACCTGACGGATCGCGTACGGGAACTCCTCGCGGGTCGGCAGCACCGGCATCAGAGCGCGCTCGGCGAGCGCACCGTGGCCGATCTCGCGACGCTTCGGCGAACCGACACGGCCGGTCTCACCGGTGCTGTACGGCGGGAAGTTGTAGTTGTGCATGTAGCGCTTGCGCGACACCGGGCCGAGCGTGTCGAGCTGCTGCTCCATGCGCAGCATGTTGAGGGTGGTGACGCCCATGATCTGGGTCTCGCCACGCTCGAAGATCGCCGAGCCGTGCACCCGCGGGAGCACCTCGACCTCGGCGGAGAGCGCACGGATGTCGGCCAGACCGCGGCCGTCGATGCGCACCTTGTCGCGCAGGATCCGCTGGCGGACCTGAGCCTTCTGCAAGGCGCGGTACGCCGCGGACACCTCCTTCTCGCGACCCTCGAAGCGCTTGCCCTCGCCGGCCAGTTCGGCCTTGAGGGCGCCCTTGAGCTCCTCGATCTTGTCCTCGCGGTCCTGCTTGTCCACGATCGTGAACGCGGCGGCGACCTGCTCGGCGGCGTCCTTCTCGACGGCCTCGTAGACGTCGTCCTGGTAGTCCAGGAAGATCGGGAAGTCCTGCACCGGCTTCGCGGCCTGCGAGGCGAGCTCGGACTGCGCGTCGCACAGGACGCGGATGAACTTCTTGGCCGCTTCCAGACCCTCGGCGACGATCTCCTCGGTCGGAGCGGTCTTGCCCTGGTTCTTCACCAGGTCCCAGGTCGCTTCGGTGGACTCGGCCTCGACCATCATGATCGCGACGTCATCACCGGCGACGCGACCGGCGACGACCATGTCGAAGGTCGAGCGCTGCGCGTCGGAGAAGTTGGGGAAGGCGACCCAATGGCCGTCGATGAGGGAGACGCGGGTGGCGCCGACCGGGCCGGAGAACGGCAGGCCGGAGATCTGCGTGGAGGCGGACGCGCCGTTGATGGCGAGCACGTCGTACTGGTGGTCGGGGTTGAGCGACAGCACCGTGATGACGACCTGGACCTCGTTGCGCAGACCCTTCTTGAAGGTCGGGCGCAGCGGGCGGTCGATGAGGCGGCAGGTCAGGATGGCGTCCGTGGACGGGCGTCCTTCGCGGCGGAAGAAGCTGCCGGGGATCTTGCCCGCGGCGTACATGCGCTCCTCGACGTCGACCGTCAGGGGGAAGAAGTCGAACTGGTCCTTCGGTTGCTTGCCTGCGGCCGTGGTGGACAGCAGGGTGGTCTCGTCGTCGAGGTAGCACAGCACGGAGCCGCCTGCCTGCTTGGCGAGGCGTCCGGTCTCGAACCGGACGGTGCGGGTGCCGAAGCTGCCGTTGTCGATCGTGGCTTCGGCGAAAGTGATCTCTGGACCCTCCATTGGGTCTCCTCTTCTGTTCTCTACTGACCGGCCGTCGGATCGTCGTTGCCCGCGGCCGTTTTCTTCATCTCGGGGCGTACGGCGATGTGGCCCGCGGGCGGCAGCGCGCAGGCTGCGGCCGGCGGGGTCGACATACCCCCGAACACGCCAGAAGGCGGCCACCGCGAAGGTGACCGCCTGCTGGCGTGAAGTGGGTGATCAGCGACGTAGACCCAGTCGCTTGATGAGCGAGCGGTAACGCTCGACGTCGATGTCCTCGAGGTAGCGCAGCAGACGCTTGCGCTGGCCGACCAGGAGGAGCAGCCCGCGGCGGCTGTGGTGGTCGTGCGGGTGCTGACGCGAGTGCTCGGTGAGGTCCTTGATGCGCTGGGTCAGCATCGCGACCTGCACCTCGGGGGACCCGGTGTCACCCTCGGTCGTTGCGTACTCGGACATGATCTGTGCCTTGACGGCGGTTTCCAGGGGCATCGTGAGGATGACTCCGTTTCTGTGACTCGTTGCGCGGTGCTCCTGGGCATATCCACCAGGGCGCTGTCGATCCGCGGCCGGTATACGGCGACCCCCAGAATAGCAGCGCGGCAGGGGGCGCCCTAATCGGCTGAGAGCCGCCTGCACGCTGCCGCGTCAGGTGATCGCGGCAGTGATGACGGCGGCGATGGCCAGGTGGCTGGCCGCGGTGACCCACACCGCGGGGTGCCGCTCTGCGGCGACCATCATCGCGCCGAGTTTTCCGGGCGTCAGGAGGTCGAGGATGACGAAGAACACCGCCATGATCGCCATGCCGAGGATGCTGAAGACCGCGGTGCGGATGAGGCCGTCGGTGAGGTCGCCGTGGGCGCTGCGGATCGCCGCCACGATGA
This sequence comes from Allobranchiibius sp. CTAmp26, assembly GCF_017565405.1. GTDB lineage: Bacteria > Actinomycetota > Actinomycetes > Actinomycetales > Dermatophilaceae > Allobranchiibius. Next base: position 2,899 of record NZ_JAGEKR010000012.1, on the reverse strand, counting down.
TCGCGCCGACCGAGACCACGTTGACCGATACGAGGATCGAGGCGTTGGTGTTGCGCTGCTCCCAGATCAGCTCGTGCAGCTTGCCAGGAGTGAGCAGGTCGATGAGCGCGTAGCCGACGAGCATCATGCCCACGCCCACCCCGGCGTACGCGGCGATGGCGCCGACGTCGTTCCACAGATTCGAACTGGTCATGGCGTCTCTCTCACTGGTGCTGACGGCGGGGCGGTTCCTGCTGAGGGTAGACGTGACGGAGGTGCCCGCGGCGGTGCCATGGCCGGGCATGGGCGGGGGCGGGCCTGGGAAACGGCTGGGACGAGTACGGCGTTTCCCGGTGTGCCGGCTGGCGACGTGTCCTACCGTGGCCGGAGCGTGGATCGGACCGTACATCTGCAGTCTCAGGAGGGAAGTCGGATGCCGAAACTGAATCAACCCGTCGATGTCGACGGATTCTGGCGGGACGGTTTCACGATCGTCCGCAACGTCTACAGCGACGAGGAGATCGAGCAGTTCCGCGAGCAGTGCCGCGCCGGGGGTGGCGGCAAGGGGGATCTGCTCGCCCGCCCGGGACTGCGGTCGGCCATCACCGACGGCGCGATGGCGGAGATCGCCCGGAAGATCCTGCGCAGCGACAACCTCATGTACGGCGGGGACAGCGCGTTCACGATCAACCCCACGCTCCGCGGGTGGCACAAGGACAACACCGACCGGCAGGACGGCAACGGGCCGGACTGGAAGTCGGACTACACCCAGCTGCGATTCGGCATCTATCTGCAGGACCACACCAAGTACTCCGGTGGACTCAACCTGCGCAAGGCCTCGCAGAACACCGTGGACCACTCCAAGGGCGAGATCCTCTACCTGAAGAACAGGCCCGGTGACATCGGCGTGTGGAGCATGCGCATCACCCACTCCGCCAACGGCGACCTGCTGCGGTGGCCCCGCGGGGGCACCACCGATCCGGCGCACCTTCCGGAGAAGATCTCCAAGTGGAAGCTCGCGCCGAAGGTCGAGGAGAGGATGGCGATCTTCGCGGCCATCGGACTCGACGACGAGCACAGCCGGCGCTATTACGACTACCTCAAGACCCGCAAGTACATGGTGGACCAGTGGCGTGCCGCGCCGTACGACGAGCAGGCCCGGGCGGCGCTGGAGAGCACCGGCGTCCGGCTGCGCGACATGCCTGCCGAGGTCGACGGCGACGAGACCGCCGGTCTGAACGTCGCCTGGCAGCCCACGCCGTACTAGCAGTGACCCGACCCTCGACCTGTCGCTCAATCGAGCGACAGGTCGAGGGTCGCCTGGCGCCAGGCCGCGACCATCAGCGGGCCGCCATGCCCCTCGGTCTCCTCGACGATCAGCCGTGATCGCGGCAGCATGCGGTGCAGCTCGTACGCCGTCACCGCCGGCCCGCTGATGTCGGTGCGCCCGTGGATCAGCGCGACCGGGATCTCGCGCAGGGCCCCCGGGTCGGTGAGCAAGGCCGGATGGAGGAAACCGTCGTGGCTCCAGTAGTGGGCGGTCAGCTTGGTGAACGCGAGCTGGTAGTCGATCGGCCGGTCGCTGTGGCGGGTCGTGGGCTGCAGCAGACCGACGTGCGCGTCCTCCCAACGCATCCATGCCTGCGCCGCCGGGCGGTGCACCAGCGGGTCGGGATCGGCGAGCAGCTGCGCGTACGCCGTCACCACCCGCTCCAGCTCGCGGCGGTACCCGATCCCGGCGCGCTCGGCGTACCCGGCGTACTCCTCCCACGCTTCGGGGAAGATCCGCCCGACCTGCTCGGTGATCCAGTCCACCTCGGCGCGACCGGTGGTGGTCACGGCCATGACACTGACGGCGATGGTGCGCTCGGGGTGCGCGCGGCCGTAGGCGAGGCCGAGCGTCGAGCCCCAGGACACCCCGGCCACGACCCAGCGCTCGATGTCGAGGTGGGTGCGCAACGCTTCGAGGTCGCCGATCAGGTGCGCCGTCGTGTTGACCCTCAGGTCGTAGGCCGGGTCGGACGCGTGCGGTGTCGACCGGCCGCAGCCGCGCTGGTCGAGCCCGACGACCCGGAAACGGCTCGTGTCGAACCAGTCCCGGTAGCCACCCGTGTTGAGGCTGCCGCCGGGCCCGCCGTGCAGATAGACCAGCGGCACACCGTCGGGGTTTCCGGATTCCTCCCAGTAGACGCGGTGTCCTTCGCCGACATCGAGCAGGCCGGTGGCCGTGGGGTGCGTGCGCATCCGGTCATCGTGGCAGGCCGGCAGTGGCAGACTGGTCGCTCATGAGCCGATCAGTGCAGAGTGATCGACCCAGTGAACGCGCCCGGTACGAGGCGGAGGTCGCGGCGTACGTCGCGGCCGGTGGCAACGAACAGGTCCAGCGTGTCATCACGGCGGTGCACGGGATGTCCCGTCGCCTCGCTCAGTGGTACACCCGCCAGCTGCAGGATGTCGGGCTCTCCTCCGGCGAGTGGTCGGTTATCTCGATCCTGGCGACGGCGCCCGACGGCCAGCTGACGACCCCGTCGTACCTGGCGCACGCGACCGCCATCGCGCCGTCCTCGATGACGCACCGGCTGGATCGGATGAGCGAGCGGGGGCTGCTCGAACGGACACCGGACAAGGAGAACCGGACCCGGATCCTGGTCGCCCTCACCGAGACGGGGTGGGAGTTGTTCAAGCAGGTCATTCAGGAGTCGGACGTGATGGAGTCCGACGTACTGGACCGGCTCGACACCACCGAGCGCGCGAGGCTGGCGACGCTGCTGGAGCAGGCGATCACCGGCCTGGACGAGGCCCTCGGCACCCGCTGACCGCGGCGGAGGCCGTTTCGGCCCGCTCGTCCCCAAACGGCCACCCCGACCCGCGCCCACGCTGCGTTTCGGCCCACTCGGCCCCAAACGCACGCCCCCGACCC
>NZ_JAGEKR010000011.1 GCF_017565405.1 Allobranchiibius sp. CTAmp26 | reverse complement strand
TGCAGTCCTGGCCACGGACGCAGAACCCCCACCCCTCAGGGCAGCAGCGGTCGGCCCGATAGCCTTCGATTTCAAAGCCTCCACCGACCGATCGAGGAACCGTCCGATGGCGAACGGCAAGCCGGCCCGCTCCGAGACGAGCACGGGCACGGCGTACGGGTTCGTCGCCTACCTGCTGTGGGGCGCCTTCCCGCTGTACTTCCACGCGATCGAGCCCGTCGGCGCGTGGGAGGTGCTGGCGCACCGGGTGCTGTGGACGCTGCTCGTGTGTGCGGTCATCCTGGCGGTACGCCGGCGGATGGGCTTCGTGCGCGAGGTGCTGTCGGAGCCGCGCCGGCTGATAGCGCTCAGCATCGCCAGCCTCCTGATCGCCGCGAACTGGACGATCTACGTGCAGGCCGTGGTCACCGGCCACGTCACCGAGGCCGCGCTCGGCTACTTCCTGAACCCACTGGTCACCGTGGCGCTCGGCGTCGTCGTCCTGAAGGAACGGCTGCGGATGCTGCAGTGGGTGGCCGTCGCGATCGGCCTCGCCGCGTGCGTCTATCTCGGCATCGACTACGGCAAACCGCCGTGGATCGCTGTGAGCCTCGCCCTGTCGTTCGCCGGCTACGGACTGATGAAGAAACGGGTCGGTGGTCGCCTGACAGCGCTGGAGAGCCTCTCCTTCGAGACCGCGGTGCTCGCCCCGATCGCCGCGATCCTGCTGGTGGTGCTGACGATCCGCGGCGACTCCACCTTCACGACCGAGGGCACGAGCCACGCGGTCCTGCTGGCCGTGTCCGGCATCGTCACCGCCGTGCCGCTGCTGCTCTTCGCCGCTGCCGCGCGCCGCGTGCCGCTGGTGACGATCGGCTTGCTGCAGTTCCTCACCCCGATCCTGCAGCTCATCTGCGGGGTGGCACTGCTGGGCGAGCACATGTCGTCCGCGCGCTGGGTGGGATTCGGGATCGTGTGGATCGCCCTGGTGCTGCTCGTGATCGACTCCGTTCTGAGCGCGAGCAGAGGGCGCCGTATCGGCCGCTCGGCGGCCAGCCTCGCTGCCTGATGGAGCGGGTCTGGTACGCCGCGTACGGCTCGAACCTGTCCCGGGAACGGTTCAGCTACTACCTGGTAGGTGGCCGACCGGCCGGCGCCGCCCGCACCTACCCCGGCGCTCGCGATCGGACGCCGCCTGCCCGCGACCAGGCGCTGCTCTTGCCCGGACAGCTCTACTTCGCGTGGGAGTCGCCGACCTGGACCGGCGGAGTCGCCTTCTACGACCCGGCGGCGCGGGACGGTACGCCGGGCGTCGCGGCGCGCGCGTACCTGCTGTCCGTGCGGCAGTTCAGTGACGTCGCCGCGCAGGAGATGCACCGCCCACCCGGCGAGGAGGTCGATGTCGCGGGACTGCTCGCGCACGCACCGGTGGCGACGCTCGGCCCCGGCCGGTACGAGACGCTGCATCGCGTCGCAGAGCTCGAGGGGCTTCCCGTCGTGACGTTCTCCGCGCCCTGGTCGATCGAGACCGCGCCGCTCAACGCGCCCAGCACGGCGTACCTGCGCAGGATCGCGGACGGCCTGCGCGAGGCGCACGAATGGTCGACGGATGAGGTCTGCGACTACCTGCTCGCCTGCCCTGGCATGCGGCCCACCTGGGACCGCGAGTCCCTGGCGCGATCGACCGGGTAGCGCCGCGCTTCGTCACCGCCATTCGAGGAGTTCGAAGGCCTCACCGCCGGCCGGCAGCTCGTCCAGCAGGGGTCGGAAGTGCGGATCGGTGTCATGGCCATCGAACGAGATGGCGGCGATGTCGTCCTCGGCGAGCGACAGCAGACTGTCCCGGACGCACGCACGCAGCAGCACCAGCCCGTCGACCTCGCTGCGCTCACGACACTCGGCCACCACCACGGGCTCCGGCTCGTCTGCGAAGACGAAGGCAGCGGCCCTGATACGGCTCCCACCTACGACCCTGGTATGCACGAGGTCGACCTCGTCGGAGAAGTCCGCGAGCAGGTGCGCCGCGAAACCCGGCGCCACGGGAGCCCAGTCGGCGTGCATCCACTCGTAGATGTCGATCCACGCTGCGCGCAGTTCGCAGAGGTCGACGGCAGTACCCGCGACGGTCGCCACGGGCGAGCTGATGAGCCGCCTGGCGTCGGCCGTCCGCACCCGTTCGGGCGGGCAGGTCTGGTACGCGTGCGCACCCAGACCTCGCGCGAAGCGGGCGGCCTCTGAGGAGACGAACCCACGTGAGCACAGTGGCTTGGAGTCGGCGCGCAGGTCCGACAGGAACATCGCGATGCTGCGACCCAAGCCACGGCGGCGGAACTGCGGCGCCACCATGACCTCCACCCAGTACCGGTCGTCGTGGACGCGGCTGGTGAAGAGACGCCCCGCTGCCACGACCGCGCCGTTCTCCGTGCCCACGACCGCACGGGTGGCCTCGTCGCGCCAGCGGTCCGCGCGCAGGTCGATGCCCACGAGCCAGTCCGGTGCCGCTGTCACATCGCCGTCGGTCGCCAACCGGATGTCCACCACCCCATCCTGGACCGCCGGGAGGGGCAGCGACGTGATCCGGCGGCACGATCACTGGGGGCACAAGGGTGTCCGCCCGACGCCGGCGGTGGCATCCTGAGCCGATGGAGACGCTCTACGACGCCGCCGGCGGGACGGCGGGGCTGACCCGACTGGCGCAGACCTGGCACGAGCGGGTCATGGCCGACGAGGTCGTGGCCCACGCCTTCAGCCATGGGTACCGACCCGACCACACCGGACGGCTCGCGGCGTACTGGGCGGAGGCGCTCGGTGGCCCCGCGTCGTACACCGGCACGTACGGCGACGAGACTTACGTGCGCCGGCTGCACGCGGGCCAGGGGCAGCACGATGACATGGACCAGCGCGCGATCGCCTGTTTCGACCAGGCCCTCGCCGACACCGGTCTGACGCAGGATCCCCGCCTCGCCGGTGCCCTGCACGACTACTTCGCGTGGGCGACCACGACCACGATGGCGAACTACCCCCGCAGCGCGGACGACGTACCCGCGGCGCTGGGGCTGCCGCGATGGACCTGGGACGGCCTGCAGGAAGCCCAGTAAGACGTCGCCGCTTGGTGACCGGCGGGGCACGCCGGCATGGGATCAACCCCACGGACTAGGAGCATCGTGTTCGCCAGCACAACCGCCACGGACGCCGAACGGGCGGTCCCCCGCCCCGGGGATGACCTGGTCGCGCCCGCCGACGTGACCATGGACCGCGCCTTCACGCTCGACGCGCCACCACAGATCGTCTGGCCCTGGCTGGTGCAGCTCGGGAAGGCTCGAGCCGGTTGGTATCTCCCGCGGTCGGTCGAGCGCTTCGTGCCGCCCGGCCGACGCGCCGCGCGCCGCATCCTGCCGCAGTGGCAGGCCCTCGCCGTTGGGGAGGTCATCCCCGACTACGGCGGCAAGAACGAGACGTTCCGGGTCGAGCAGCTGCAACGACCGGCATCCATCGTCTACACGTCGCAGCGAGGGAGGACGACGGTGAGCTGGTCGATCACGCTCGAGCCGGACTCGGACGACGTCTCGCGCCGCACCCGGGTCTTCCTGCGTCTGTGTGCGGCGCCGGTGCGGCGCAAGCGCCTGATGGAGACCGGTGGGGAGTTCTTCGACGCGTTGACCGTGGCCCTGATGGTCGCCGGCCTGCGCGAGCGGCTCGCCGAAGCCTCGGTTGTCAGCGGATCTCTGGCGCCGACATCACGAGGACGCTGACAATCGGGACACCCCTCCACGGTTGTCAGCGGATCTCTGGCGCCGACACCACGAGGACGCTGACAATCGGGCGGCGTCAGCCGAGGACGCGCTCCAGATAGGGATTGCTGAACACCCGCCGGGGGTCCAACGTGTCGCGCAACTGCACGAAATCGTCGAATCGCGGGTACCTGGAACGAAGTTCGTCGGCGTCCAGATCGTGCATCTTGCCCCAGTGCGGCCGGGCGTCGTGGTCGCGCAGCATCGCCCAGAACGCCTCGAAGTACGCGCGGTGGTCGCGCCGGTGGTACTGGTGCACCGCGACGTACCCCGTCTCGCGCCCGTACGCCGTCGACAGCCACAGGTCGTCGGCCGCGGCGAACCGCACCTCGACGGGGAACGGGATCCGTGCATCGTGCCGGTCGCACCAGGTGTGCAGCTGACGCAGCAGCTCCGGCACCGAGGCCCGGGGCACGCTGTACTCGCTCTCCCGGAAGCGCACCGTGCGCCGCGTGGCGAAGACGTCGTACGACGTGTCGGTGTAGGTGCGTGCGGACAGCGCCCGCGCGGCGACCTGGTTCGCGGCCGGAGTGAGACGCGGCGCGCGGGTGAGCAGGCGGTTCACTCCCTCGAAGAGAGTGTTCGACAGCAGATCGTCGTCGAGCCGCGCCCGCCAGGTGGGCAGCGGATCGCGGGCACCGGCATCGAGCACTCGCGTGTTCGTCTTCGTCTGCACCCGGTCGGTGTGCGGAAACCAGTAGAACTCGAAATGGTCTGTCGTGTCGACGGTTTCGTCGAGTGACTCGAGCACGGAGTCGAGCGCGTCCGGCTGCTCGTGCGCGCGCAACAGGAACGACGGCACGCACTGGATCTGCAGCGCCGTCACGATCCCCAGCGCCCCGAGCGACAGCGCGACACCGCCCCACTCCGGGTCGCCGCGGTCGTACCGTCGTACCTCCCCGTCCGCCGTCACCAGCTCCACCCCGGTCAGTTGTCCGGCGAGACCGGTGTACGCCGCGCCCGTCCCGTGGGTGCCCGTCGAGACCGCCCCGGCGACGGTCTGCCGGTCGATGTCACCCATGTTGGTCAGCGCCAGTCCTTCGCCGGCGAGCAGCGGCCCGAGCACGTGCAGCGGCGTGCCGGCGCCGACCCACACTCGTCCGCTCCCTCGCTCGACCGACAGCAGGCCGCTCAGCCGATCCACCCGCACCAGCACGTCGGTGGCCTCGGCGATGGCGGTGAACGAGTGGCCGGACCCGACCACCTTGAGCGCTCCCCCGGCGGCACCCGTCGTACGGCACAGATCCTGCGCGTGCCGTACGTCGCGCACCATCACCTCGGTGCGAGGCCTTGCACGCACGGTGCCTGCCCAGTTCGTCCAGACCCTCATGCTCTCTTCGTCCTTCCGAGTGGCAGACATATCTTCCGAGCGGCGTACTTACAACTGCGCCACTCGACACATATGTATGCCACTCGGCGGGTGGGTGTGGTGCGCCTTGGCCGAAACCGCCAACCGTCAGCCGAAGCTGTGGCCCTCACCCCGGTAGGTCGGCACGCGTTGCACAACCGCGCCGTTCCGCACCAGCAGCAGCTCGTCGAACCGCTCGCACATCTCGCCCGCCTTCGCGTACCGGAACCACACGGGATCCCCCACCCGCAGCGATCGCGCATCCGGGCCGCGCAACGGGGTCTGCACCTCGCCGGCACCCTCCTGCCCGAAGTACGAAAGGCCCTCCGGATGAACGGGTCTCGGCACGCGCGACTTCGAGGCCGGACCGGAGGCGACGTACCCGCCCGCGAAGGTCACCGCCACCGAAGGCGACGGCTTGCGCACCACGGGCGACACGAAATACGCCGCCGGCGTCAGGCCGCTGTCGTCGTAGGAATCGAAGAGGGTCGGGGTGAACAGGCCCGACCCCGCGGCGATCTCGGTGACGGACGGGTCGCGTCGGGTGACGGCGATGCTCCCCGTGCCACCGCCGTTGACGAACTCCAGGGGCGAGATCGCCGCGACGGCCCGCGCGATCGCGACCCGTCGCGGAAGCAACTGCGCCAACGAACGCTGCTTCATGGCCCGTACGACGCGGCTACTGTCGGGCACCCCGGCGACCTGCGCCTCGTAGAACATCAGCCCCACCAGCCGCACCCCTGGGGTGTTCGCGATGGTCCGGGCGAGACGGCACACCTCGGCCTCGGTATGCACACTCGAGCGGTGCACGCCCAGGTGCAGCCGACCGATCCGCAGCGACGCGTCCACGTCGATGCACACCCGCAAGGGGGTCGTGCCGGCCGCGGCCGCGAGCATCGCCACATGCTCCGGCAGGTCGACCATGAACGTCACCTGCTCGGCCACCGAGGGCGAACCGGCTACGGCAGCAATGGTCTCGGTGTCGACGGTCGGATATCCGATCACCACGTCCCGCACCCCCCAGGACACCAGCCACGCGGCCTCGGCCGCGGAGTAGGCGAGCACGCCGGAGAAGCCGGGCGACTGCAAAGCCCGGTCGATCAACGCGCGACAGCGCACCGACTTCGAGGCCAGCCGCAAGGGCCGGCCCTGCGCGCGCGCCACCATCGCGGCGAGATTCGCGTCGAACGCGTCGAGGTCGACCACCGCCGTCGGAGCCACCGGCGCGGGCACCGACGACCACAGGTCGCCGCCCGGCAGAGCCTGCTCCATCCGGACACGCCCCACCTGTGGGCGGGTGGGCTCGTGCGCGGACATCAGGGTCAGGCCGTGCGGCCGGCCACGGAGATCGGAAGCATGCGCAGAGCTCGTACGGCGTCGCCGTCGGGCAGATCCTGGAGCAGATCGACCGCCTCCGTCGCCACGGCCATCGTGTGGTCGCGTGCCTGCTGCATCGCCTTATGCGCTCGCAGCAGGCCGAGCGCCTCGTCCAGCTCGGCCGCGTCCGTGATCGGGCGCGACAACAAGTGCTGCAGCCGCGCGTCGTCAGGGTCGGCCGACGCCCGCACGTAGAGGACCGGCAGCGTGGTGACGCCCTCGCGCAGGTCCGTGCCGGCCTTCTTGCCGGACTCCTCCTGGTCGGAGGTGATGTCGAGCAGGTCGTCGGACAGCTGGAAGACCATGCCCAGCAGCTCGCCGTACCGCACCACGAGCTCGATCGTCGCGGCAGGTACGTCGCCGAAGATGCCCCCGTAGCGCGCCGCGGTCGAGATCAGCGACCCGGTCTTGTCCTCCAGCACCCGCAGGTAGTAAGCCATCGGATCCTGACCCTCCGGCGCCTGCCGGTCGTCCTCGATCTGGCCGGCGCACAACCGCACGAAGGTGTCGGCCTGGATCCGCACCGCCTCGGCGCCGAGGCCCGCGACCAGCTGCGAGGCCCGCCCGAAGAGCAGGTCGCCGATGAGGATCGCGGTCGAGTTGTCGTAGGCGACGTTGGCCGCGGTCACCCCGCGGCGCAGGGTCGCCTCGTCCATCACGTCGTCGTGGTAGAGCGAGGCGAGGTGGGTCAGCTCGACGCCCGCGGCGGCGTCGACGACGCGCTCGTTGCAGCCGGAGCCGAGCTCGCTGACGAGCAGCGTCAGCAGCGGCCGGAACCGTTTGCCGCCCGCGTCCAGCAGGTGCCGGGAGGCGCCGGCGATGAACGGCTCGTCGTGCCGCAGCACCTCACGGAGCCGCTGGTCGACCAGTTCCAATCCGTCGTTCAGGCGTTGGTCGAACGCGCTGTCGAGGCCGGGTACGACGCTCACGCGAGCGACCTCATCGCATGAACTGCGAGTAGTTGTGCGCCATGTCCAGCAGCGGCGTCGGGAAGACGCCGAGGGCCACGGTGAGCACGGCCGCCACGGTCACGGCGATGCCGGTCAGCGCCGACGGGGTGAGCACGACGGTGTCGCCGGTGGGCTCGGAGAAGTACATGAGCACGATGACCCGCACGTAGACGAACGCCGCCACGGCGCTGAAGATCACGCCGATCAGCGCCAGCCAGGTGCCGCCGTGACCGACGGCCGCGGAGAAGATCGCGTACTTCGCGGTGAAGAGGGAGGTCAGCGGGATCCCGGCGAAGGCGATCATCATCAGGGCCATCAGCGCCGCGACGACCGGACTGGTCTTGCCCAGGCCGGCCCACTGCGACAGGTGGGTCGCCTCGTTACCGCCCGAGCGCACCATCGCGACCAGCGCGAAGGCGGCGATCGTGGCGAACCCGTAGGTGATGACGTAGACGATCGTGCCGGACACGGCCTGCCGGTCGAGCGCGACGACGCCGACCAGGATGAAACCCGCCTGGGTGATCGAGCTGTACGCGAGCAGCCGCTTGATGTCCGTCTGGGTCACCGAGAGCACGGCGCCGACGACCATCGTGAGGATCGCGACGACCACGACGATCGGCTGCCAGTTCCACTTCATCCCGGGGAAGGCGACGTAGAAGACGCGCAGGAACGCACCGAACGCCGCGACCTTGGTGCAGGCGGCCATGAATCCGGCCACCGGGGTCGGCGCACCCTGGTACGCGTCCGGCGTCCAGGAGTGGAAGGGCACGGCGCCGATCTTGAAGAGCAGGCCGACGGCGACCAGGAAGATGCCGGGGATCAGGATCCCGTCCCGACCGCTGCCCGCCGAGACGGCCGCCGCGATCGTGCCGAAGTTCAGCGACCCGGCGTACCCGAAGACGAGGGCGGCGCCGAAGAGGAAGAACGCCGAGGAGAACGCGCCGAGGAGGAAGTACTTCATCGACGCCTCCTGCGACAGCAGGCGGCGACGCCGGGCCAGGCCGGTGAGGATGTAGAGCGGCAGCGACAGCACCTCGAGCGCGATGAAGACCGTGAGCAGGTCACCCGCCGCGGGGAAGAGCATCATGCCGCCGACCGCGAAGAGCACCAGCGGGAAGACCTCCGTGGAGGTCGCGCCGAGGCGCACCGCGTTGGTCTCCATCGGCGACCCGGGCACCGACGCACCGGACTGGGTGAAGGCGTCGATCGAGGGGGTGTCGAACCGCTCGGCCATCACCAGCACCGCGAGGAAGGACAGCACCAGCACGGTCCCCTGGAACATCAGGGCCGGTCCGTCGATGACGACCGATCCACCGGCGGTGACCGCCTTGTGGTCGCGGGCGCTGAAGATCAGCGTGAGGAACGCGGCGAGCAGCCCGAGCAGCGTGACGGCCACCTGGACGACGTACCGCAACCTGCGCGGCACGAACGCCTCGATCACGACACCGAGCATCGCGACGCCGAAGATCACCAGCATCGGTACGACGGCGGCGTACTCGATCTTGGTCTGGGAGAAGCCGGTGGCGGCGGCGATCACTTCGAGTTCACCTGACTAGTCGGGACGCTGGGCGCCGGGTCGTGCATGTGGACCAGATTCATCGTGACGTTCGTGGCGGGACGCAGCACATCGAGTACCGGCTTGGGGTAGAAGCCCAGCGCGACGATGATCGCCACGAGGACACCCGCGACGACCCGCTCGCGCAGGTCGAGGTCGGGTACGGCGAGCACCCGTCCGCACGGCGCGGTGTGCCCGGCGGACGCGTGGTCCTCGTTCGCACCCTGCTCGGAGCGCGTGCCGGAGTCACCGTGCACCGAGGCGTGCGAGCCGTCGTCGTCACCGGCCTGCGTGGCGACGCTGCCGCCACCGGCGGGTACGAGCTCGCCCGCGCGACCGTCGCCTCCACCGTGTTCTCCATGACCGCCGTCACCGGACTCGTCCGCCAGCGGCGCCGGCCCGGTGAAGACGTTCTTGTAGAGCAGCAGCACGTAGAGCGCGGCGAGGATGACACCGAGGGCGGCGACGCCACCGGCGACCTTGTAGCGCTGGAAGGTGCCGACCATCACCAGGAACTCGGAGATGAACGAGTTCATCCCGGGCAGGGAGAGTGCGGACAGCCCGGCGATCAGGAAGACGCCGGCGAGCATCGGGGTGACCCGCTGCCAGCCGCCGTAGTCGCGGATGTCGCGGCTGCGACCCCGGGCGACCAGGAAGCCGCCGAAGAGGAAGAGCGCCGCGGTCGTGAAGCCGTGGTTGACCATGTAGAGGTCGGACCCGGCCTGCGAGGTCGTCGTCATGGCGAAGATCCCGAGCACGATGAAGCCGAAGTGGCTCACCGAGGTGTAGGCGATCAGGCGCATCATGTCGGTCTGCCCGATCGCGACGAGCGCGCCGTAGATGATCGAGATCAGTGCGAGCACGATGATCACCGGCGTGGCCCACTTGCTGGCCTCGGGGAACATCTGCAGGCAGAACCGGATCATCCCGAAGGTGCCGACCTTGTCGAGCACACCCACGAGGAGTACGGCGGTGGCCGGGCGCCCCTCGGACGCGGCGTCGGGCAGCCAGGTGTGCACCGGCCACATCGGCGCCTTCACCGCGAACGCGAAGAAGAAGCCGAGGAAGAGCCAGCGACCCGGCCAGGTGCCGAGGTGCAGCCCGGTGAGGTTGGACAGCAGGAAGCCCTGGTGCCCGCCCGGACCGTAGTTGTAGAGCGCGATGACGGCGATCAGCATCACGAAGCCGCCGAGCAGGCTGAAGAGCAGGAACTTCACTGCCGCGTACTGCCGGCGGGCGCCGCCGTAGGACCCGATCAGGAAGTAGACCGGGATCAGCATCGCCTCGAAGAAGACGTAGAAGAGGAAGACGTCGGTGGCGGAGAAGACCCCGACCATGAACGTCTCCAGCACCAGCATCAGCGCGAAGTAGTTCTGCATCCGGCGGGTGCCGTCGGCGGGCACGTCGCGCCACGCCGCGAGCAACGAGACGGGCACGAGCACGAGGCTCATCAGGATCAGCGCGAGCGCGAGACCGTCGATGCCGACCTGGTAGGAGACGCCGAACTGGCGGATCCACTCGTGCGTCTCGACGAACTGGAACTGCTGCTTGGTGGTTCCGCCCTTGTACTGGGTCCACATCGCGATGCCGACGACCAGCGTGGCCACGGAGCCGACCAGGGCGACCGGCCGGGCCGCGCGACCCGCGACGCCGGTGGGCAGCGCGAAGACGACGACCGCGGTCACCAGGGGGATCAGGCCGAGCACCGTCAGCCAGGGAAAGCTCGAAGTCATCACTGCACCACCCAGACCACACCGAGGATCGCGACGACGCCCACCAGCATGGTGAGCGCGTACGTCCGCACGAAACCGTTCTGCGCCCGCTTGACCCGGGCCGACGTACCGCCGATCGCGGCCGCCAGACCACCGGAGGCGCCGTCGACGCCGCGGTTGTCGGCGAAGACCAGCGCACGCGTCAGGTACAGACCCGGACGCTGGAACACCGCCTCGTTGAGGTCGTCCTGCCCGAGGTCGCGGCGCGCGGCCTGGGTCGCGATCGACCCGACCGGCGGGGTGACCGGCACCTCGTCACGCCAGTAGCGCAACCAGGCCAGCGCCACACCCCCCGCGACCAGCAGGAAGGTGATGATCATCAGCAGCGCGGAGGGAATCTTGGAGGCTCCTTCGGTGTGCCCGGTCACCGGCTCCAGCCAGTGCTGGATGATGCCCGTCGGGCCGAGGATGAGACCGAGGAACGCCGATCCGACGGCCAGGATCATCATCGGGACGGTCATGGTCAACGGCGACTCGTGCGGGTGCACGTCGTCGGTCCAGCGGCGCTTGCCGTGGAAGACCATGAAGAACAGTCGCGACATGTAGAACGCGGTGATGCCGGCGGCGATCAGGGCCGTGAGGCCGAACACCCAGGGACGCCAGCCCTCTCCGACGAACGCCGCCTCGATGATCTTGTCCTTGGACCAGAAGCCGGACAGCAGCGGGAAGCCGATGATGGCGAGGAAGCCGAGCCCGAAGGTCACCCAGGTGATCTTCATGACCCCGGACAGGCCGCCGAAGCGTCGCATGTCGACCTGGTCGTTCATCCCGTGCATCACCGAGCCGGCGCCGAGGAACATGCCGGCCTTGAAGAAGCCGTGGGTCACCAGGTGGAAGATCGCGAAGACGTAGCCGACCGGGCCGAGCCCGGCGGCCAGGATCATGTAGCCGATCTGGCTCATGGTGGAGGCGGCCAGCGCCTTCTTCATGTCGTCCTTGGCGCAGCCGACGATCGCACCGAACATCAAAGTGATCGCCCCGACGATGCAGACCGCGAGGCGCGCGTTCGGTGCCGCGTCGAAGATGACGTGGCTGCGCACGATCAGGTAGACGCCGGCGGTGACCATGGTCGCGGCGTGGATCAGCGCGGAGACCGGCGTGGGACCGGCCATCGCGTCGCCCAGCCAGGACTGCAGCGGGAACTGCGCGGACTTGCCGCACGCCCCGATCAGCAGGAAGAGACCCATCCAGGTCAGCGACGTCTGGCTCGCGTGCGGCGCCGCGGCGAAGACGCCGTCGAAGTCGAGCCGGCCGAACGTCAGGTACATGGTGAAGAGGGCCAGCAGCATGCCGACGTCACCGACGCGGTTGACGACGAACGCCTTGTTGGCCGCCGTCGCGTACGCCGGGTTCCAGTTCCAGAAGCCGATGAGCAGGTACGACGCGAGGCCGACGCCCTCCCAGCCGACGAACAGACCCACGAAGGAGTCCGCCAGCACCAGCGTCAGCATCGCGGCGACGAAGAGGTTGAGGTAGGCGAAGAACCGGCGGCGGTCCGGGTCGTGCTCCATGTAGCCCAGCGAGTACACGTGTATCAGCGTGCCGACGAAGGTGATCAGCATGACGAAGGTCAGCGACAGCTGGTCGACCCGCAGCCCGGCCGCCACGTGCAGCGAGCTCGTGTCGATCCAGTCGAAGAGGTGCACGTGGCTCTTGATGCCGCGGTCTTGCGTCGACATGCCGCGGGTGTGCAGCAGCATGATCAGGCCGAGCACGAACGAGGCGCCGGACAGGCACACGGCGAGCAGCGGGCCGACCTTGTCCAGCGCCTTCCCGCCCACCATCAGCAGAGCGGCACCGAGCAACGGCAGCGCGATGATCAGCCACGCGTACTGGTTGATGCCGGTGGCGGCGGTTGTGACCGCACCGGGATCGGACGAGGGAAGACTCCCCACCAAGGACAGCAAGAGCAGGCTCCCTTACAACTTCAACAGGTTCGCGTCGTCGACCGAGGCCGACCGGCGAGCACGGAAGATGGACATGATGATCGCCAGACCGACGACGACCTCGGCGGCGGCCACGACCATCACGAACAACGCGATGACCTGACCTTCCAGCGAGCCGTAAATCCGCGCGAAGGTCACGAACATCAGGTTGGCGGCGTTGAGCATCAGCTCCACGCCCATGAAGACGATGATGGCGTTACGCCGCAGCAGCACCGTGGCGGAGCCGATGCTGAAGAGCACCACCGACAGGTAGAGGTAGACCTCGACGCTCATCGCTGCTCCCCTCGGTTGGCGTCGGACATATCGCCGGCCTCTGTCTCGATCTCCTTGCTGACCGCGACCTGGGTGTCCGCGCCGTAGACCTGACCGCGGGCCTTGAGCACCCGGTTGATCGACAGGTCGCTGGGGGTGCCGTCGGGCAGCAGCGCCGGGGTGTCCACGGCGTTGTGCCGCGCGTAGACACCGGGCGCGGGTAGACCGGCCACGTTGACGCCCTCACGGATCCGCCGGCGCGACCAGTCGGCCTGGCTCGCCTTGGGCGTGAGCCGCTCGCGGTGTGCCAGGATCATGGCGCCGATCGCCGCGGTGATGAGCAGTGCGGAGGTGACCTCGAAGGCCCACACGTAGCGGCCGAAGATCAGCTGGGCGATGCCGCCGACGTTGCCGCCCTGTGCGGCGTTCGCGGCGTCCAGGCCCTTGCCGGTGGCGAACGTCGCCTTGCTCACCCCGGAGACCAGCAGCGCGATCAGCGCCAGCGAGAGCAGCAGCCCCGCGACCTTCTGACCGCGGATGGTCTCCACGAGGGAGTCGGAGGAGTCGACGCCGACCAGCATGACGACGAAGAGGAACAGCATCATCACCGCGCCGGAGTAGACGAAGATCTGGATGATCCCCAGGAACTCGGCCTGCTCGGCGATGTAGAAGACGCCCAGCATGATCATGCACAGCGCCATGCCCATCGCCGCGTGCACGGCCTTGCGGGCGAAGAGCAACGCAAGGGCGCCGACCACGGACAGCGGTGCGCCGAAGAAGAACAGCGTGGACTCGGCCCCGCCCAGGTGCATCATTTCTTGGTCTCCGAGTCGAGCAGGGCGCGGTCCATCGGACCGTCGCCGTCCGGTCCCTTGTCGGGGCCGCCCTGGGCCACCGGGTGGTGCGGTCCCCCACCGGGCCCCTTGGTCTGGTCCGGTCCGCGGTCCTCGACCGCGACGTTCGGCTCGCCGGTGACCGACGCGGACTCCGACGGGGTGCCCTCGTCGCGCATGGCCGGATCGAACTCGTCCTGCCGGGCCGCGGCGTGGTGGTCGGCGTTCTGCTCGACCCACTCGCGCTGCGCGGGGGTCGCACCGTTGACCTTGCCCTGGTAGTAGTCGCGCTCCTCCATGCCGTCGGCCATCGGGTGCGGCGCGGGCAGCATGCCCTGCTGGATCGGGGCCAGCAGCTGGTCCTTGGTGAAGATGAGGTCGGCGCGGTTGTTGTCGGCCAGCTCGTACTCGTTGGTCATCGTGAGCGCCCGGGTCGGGCACGCCTCGATGCACAGGCCGCAGAAGATGCAGCGCAGGTAGTTGATCTGGTAGACGCGGCCGTAGCGCTCACCGGGCGAGAACCGCTCCCCCGTGGCGTCCAGGTTGTTCGCACCCTCGACGAGGATCGCGTCCGCGGGGCAGGCCCAGGCGCACAGCTCGCAGCCGACGCACTTCTCCAGCCCGTCGGGATGCCGGTTGAGCTGGTGACGGCCGTGGAACCGCGGCTGGGTGGGCCGCTTCTCCTCGGGGTACTCCTCGGTCGCCACCTTGCGGAACATCGTCGAGAAGGTGACACCGAAACCGGCCACCCCGGCGAAGATGCCGGGACGCTCGGGCTTGGCGGGCGGCACGCTGGCGTGCGCGCCGTGGGTCTTCTTGTCAGCCACGGGGTTCCTTCTGGCGTACGTCGTCTTCTCGGCGGGACTCGCGCGTCGTCGCCCGGGGGCCGGACGCGGCGGTCAGGACAGGCACCGGCTCCACCAGGCGCTGCCCGGGGAGCGGTGGCACCGGGTGTCCACCCGCGAACGGGTCGATCTCGTCGGGCACCTGGTTGCGGTCCTCGACCGCCTGCCGGCGTGCGGCACCGGCGTCCCACACCCATGCCGCCGCGAGGACGAGGACGGCCGTCGCCGCGATCACGATGAGGGTCGCCCGGTGGATGTCGCGACCCAGCAGGCTGATCTGCGTCTCACCGAGGAACCCGGCGTTCGAGGCGCGGATGAAGGCGATGACGACCACCCACACCAGGGTGCTCGGGATCATCAGCTTCCAGCCCAGCTTCATGAACTGGTCGTAGCGCACCCGCGGCAGCGAGCCGCGCAGCCAGACGAAGAAGAACATGAAGATCCACAGCTTGACGACGAACCACAGGACGCCCCACCAGCCGTGGTTGAACAGGCCGCCGTCGATCGCCGCGATCCCCGGAGGGGCCTGCCAGCCGCCCAGGAAGAGGGTGGTGGCGAGCGCGGAGACGGTGAACATGTTGACGTACTCGCCGAGGAAGAACATCGCGAACTTCAGCGAGGAGTACTCGGTGTGGAACCCACCGGTGAGCTCGCCCTCGCCCTCGGCGAGGTCGAACGGCAGCCGGTTGGTCTCGCCGACCATCGTCACCACGTAGATGATGAAGGAGAAGAACGCCGGAATGATGTACCAGACGCCGTGCCCCTGTGCCAGGACGATCTGGCTGGTCGACATCGACCCCGCGTAGAGGAAGACCGCGACGAGGGCCAGGCCCATCGCGATCTCGTACGAGATGACCTGGGCGCTGGAGCGCAGGCCACCGAGCAGGGGGTAGGTCGAGCCGCTGGACCAGCCGGCGAGCACGATGCCGTACACGCCGACGCCCGCGACCGCGAGCACGAGGAGCACGGCCACCGGGGTGTCGGTCAGCTGCAGCGGCGTGTAGTGGCCGAACATCCACACGTTGCCGGAGACGGGGATGATCGCGAACGAGACGAACGCCATGGCGCCGGCGATGATCGGCGCGATGAGGAACATCAGCTTGTCGGCGTTCTTGGGGGTCAGGTCCTCCTTGAGGGCCAGCTTCACCCCGTCGGCCAGCGTCTGCAGCAGCCCGAACGGGCCGACCCGGTTGGGGCCGGGACGCTGCTGCATCCGGCCGATGACGCGCCGCTCGAACCAGATCACCAGCAGGGTCTGCACGAGCAGGAAGACGAAGAGCAGCACCGCCTTGATCAACGACAGCCACCAGGGGGTGTCGCTGAAGTCAGCGGCCGGGGTGCCGGTGGCGGCGCCCAATGCTGCCAAGTGACTCAGCTGCGTCATACCTGCACCTCCGTGCGGCGTCCGAGGGAGACCAGGTCGCCTGCGTCGGCGTGCAGGGTGGCACGCACGGCGCTGCCGGCCGAGTTGGTGGGCAGCCAGACGACGTGATCGGGCATGTCGGTGACGACGACGGGCGCGGTGATCGCACCCGCACGAGTGCTGACCGTGAGTTCCTCACCCTCCCGTACGCCGACCGCGGCGGCGGTGGCCGCCGACAGGCGGGCCGTCGAGACGGGTGCGGTTCCGGCCAGGAACGGCTCGCCGTCCTGCATCCGGCCGCGGTCCAGCAGGTGCGACCAGGTCGCAAGGACGGCCTGCCCGACAAGCGGACGCGGCACACCGGCGGCCCGGACGCGCGGGGCGGTGGGGCGGGCGCCGGTCCAGGGACCGAGCTCCTGCATCTCCTCGCGGATCTGCTCGGTGGTGCGGGTGCCGAGGAACTCCCCCAGCTCACCGGCGAGCAGGTCGAGCACCCGGTAGTCGCTCATGGCCAGGCTCTCGATCGCCCGCTGGAAGGGCCGCACGCGACCTTCCCAGTCGACGTACATGCCGGTCTTCTCCTGCTGCGGCGCGACCGGGAAGACCACGTCGGCGTCCTGGGTGACCGCGCTGCCACGGATCTCCAGGCTCACCGTGAAGGCCCGCCGGACCGCTTCGGTCGCGAGTGCCGGGTCGGGCAGGTCGGCGGTGTCGACGCCGCCGATCACCAGACCGGCCAATTCACCGGATGCCGCCGCGGCGAGCATCGCGGCCGTGTCGCGGCCGGCCGCGTCGGGCAGGTCGGCGCCCCAGACGGTGCCGACCTGGGACCGGGCCGCCTCGTCGTCGACCGGACGGCCACCGGGCAGCAGGTTGGCCAGGGCACCTGCCTCGAGCGCACCGCGCTCACCGGCCCGTCGGGGCACCCACGCGATGCGGGCACCCTTGCGGTCGGCCAGGCGCAGCGCGGCGGACAGGGCACCCGGAACGGTCCCCAGTCGTTCACCGACCAGGATGATCGACTCACCTGTCAGCTGCTCGCCGTGCGCTGCGAGCTCACCCGTCGTGGCGCCCAGCGCCTCGACGACCTCGGCCTCGGTGCCGGGAGCGGCCTGGATCAGGACGCCGCCCATCTTGGCCAGGCCGCGGGTCGCGAACGGCGCCACGGACAGCACGGCGGCCAGACCCTTGCGGGAGGCCTTGCGCAGCCGCAGGAAGATCATCGGCGACTCCTCCTCGGGCTCCAGCCCGAGGAGGAGGACGGACGAGGCGTGCTCCAGGTCCTCGTACGTCACCGCGCCCGGAGCACCGGGGCCCGTGGTCGCGACACCGTGAGCGAGGAACGCGGCCTCCTCGGCCGAGTGCGGCCGGGCACGGAAGTCGATGTCGTTGGTGCCGAGCACCAGACGCGCGAACTTGCTGTAGGCGTAGGCGTCTTCGGCGCTGACGCGGCCGCCGGTGAGGACACCGACCCCGCCGCGCTCACGCGCCGCGGACAGTCCGGCGGCAGCTGCTTCGAGGGCCTCGGGCCATCCTGCGACCTGCAGCTGACCGTCGGCTCCGCGCACGAGGGGCGACGTCAGACGGTCGGCGGCGTCGGCGTACGTGAACGCCCAGCGACCCTTGTCGCAGTTCCACTCCTCGTTGACGGCCGGGTCGAGCAGCGCCATCCGGCGCAGCACGTGGCCGCGACGGGTGTCGGTGCGGGTCGCGCATCCGCTGGCGCAGTGCTCGCAGACGCTCGGCGTCGAGACCAGGTCGAACGGGCGGGACCGGAAGCGGTACGCCGCACCCGTGAGCGCGCCGACCGGGCAGATCTGGACGGTGTTGCCGGAGAAGTAGGACTCGAACGGCTGCTCCTCGTAGATGCCGACCTGCTGCAGCGCACCGCGCTCGATCAGGGCGATGAACGGGTCACCGGCGATCTGGTCGGAGAACCGGGTGCACCGGGCGCACAGCACGCAGCGCTCCCGGTCGAGCAGCACCTGGGAGGAGATGTTGATGGGCTTGGGGTAGGTGCGCTTGACGTCGTCGAAGCGGCTGCGCGGGCGGCCGTTGCTGATCGCCTGGTTCTGCAGCGGGCACTCCCCGCCCTTGTCGCAGACCGGGCAGTCCAGCGGGTGGTTGATGAGCAGCAGCTCCATCACGCCCTGCTGTGCCTTGTCGGCGACCTGCGAGGTGTGCTGCGTCTGCACGGCCATGCCCTCGGTCGCCTCGAGCGTGCAGGAGGCCTGCGGCTTCGGCATCGGGCGCATCGACCCGTCCGGTCCCTTGGTGGACACGTCGACCAGGCACTGGCGGCAGGCGCCAACCGGGTCCAGCAGCGGGTGGTCGCAGAAGCGCGGCACCTGGATGCCGACCTGCTCCGCCGCTCGGATCACCAGGGTGCCCTTGGGCACGCTGACGGAGACCCCGTCGACCGTCAGGGTGATCGCGTCGGGCGCCGTCGGCGTCGGGCTGGCGTTCCCACCCTTGTCGACGGCGTTGCCACCGGCAGCGGGCGAGGTGAGTGTCGTCATACGGACACGGCCTCCTTGATGTCGCGGGCGGGAACGTCGAACAGGACCGAGCGCTCCGGCGGGAAGGCCTCCCACCAGGGGCTGTGCGTGCCGGCTTCGAACTCCTCGCGGAAGTAGTGCACCGCGGAGGTCACCGGGCTGGTGGCGCCGTCGCCGAGCGCACAGAAGCTGCGGCCCAGGATGTTGTCACAGATGTCGACCAGCTTGTCGATGTCCTCCGGCGTGCCCTGACCGTGCTCCAGGCGCGTGAGGATCTGCTTGAGCCAGAAGGTGCCCTCGCGGCACGGCGTGCACTTGCCGCAGGACTCGTGCGCGTAGAAGTCGATCCAGCGGCTGACCGCGCGGACGACCGAGACCGACTCGTCGAAGATCTGCAGCGCGCGGGTGCCGAGCATGGAGCCCGCAGCGGCCACCGACTCGAAGTCCAACGGGACGTCGAGGTGTTCGTCGGTGAAGATCGGCGTCGAGGAGCCACCGGGGGTCCAGAACTTCAGCTTCGCGCCGTTCCGCATGCCGCCGGCCATGTCGAGCAGCTCGCGCAGCGTGATGCCGAGCGGCGCTTCGTACTGCCCCGGCCGGGTGACGTGCCCGGACAGGCTGAAGATGCCGTAGCCCTTGGACTTCTCGGTGCCCATCGCGGAGAACCAGTCGGCGCCGTGCAGCACGATCGAGGGCACCGAGGCGATGGACTCCACGTTGTTGACCACGGTCGGGCGGGCGTAGAGGCCCTCGACGGCGGGGAACGGCGGCTTGAGGCGCGGCTGACCGCGCCGGCCCTCCAGGGAGTCCAGCAGCGCGGTCTCCTCACCGCAGATGTACGCGCCGGCGCCGGCGTGCACGGTGACGTCCAGGTCGAAACCGGTGCCGTGGATGTCCTTGCCCAGGTGCCCCGCGGCGTACGCCTCCTCGACCGCCTTCAGCAGGCGGCGGTAGACGTGCACGAGCTCGCCGCGCAGGTAGATGAACGCGTGGTGGCAGCCGATCGCGAACGACGTGATCGCGACGCCCTCGATGAGGAAGTGCGGCGCCGCGAGCATGAGCGGGGTGTCCTTGCAGGTGCCCGGCTCGGACTCGTCGGCGTTGACCACCAGGTAGCGGGGGCCGCCGTCCGGCTTGGGCAGGAAGCCCCACTTCATGCCGGTCGGGAAGCCGGCACCGCCGCGGCCGCGAAGGCCGGAGGACTTGGTCGCGGTGACCAGTTCCTCCTGGGTCATCGTCAGGGCCTTGTCGAGGGCCTGGTAGCCCTCGTAGCGCAGGTAGGTCTCCATCGTCCAGCTCTGCGGCTCGTCCCAGAACCGGGTCAGGATCGGTGTCAGCGGTGTGCTCATTTGTCGCCCGCCTTCTCGCCGGCCTTGCTGTCGGCGGGGTTCGCTGGGGTGTCGGTGGACCCTGCCAGGCCCGGTGCCATGTCGTCGGCGGGGCTCTCGGCGTCGGAGTCGCCGCGGATCTCACCGGAGGACGCGTACGGGTCGAAGCCGTCGGCCTTGGCCAGCCGCAGCCCCTCCAGGGACGGGCCGCCCGCGCCGACACCCTCGTCGGCCAGGCCGTCGTTGAATCCCGCGAGGACCCGGGAGACGTGCTTGAAGCTGCACACCCTGGCGGCTCCCCGGGTGGGGCGCACCTCCTTGCCGGCGCGCAGGTCGTCGACCAGCTGCGTCGCCGAGGCGGGCGTCTGGTTGTCGATGAACTCCCAGTTGGCCATGACCACCGGTGCGTAGTCGCACGCGGCATTGCACTCGACCCGCTCCAGGGTGACCTTGCCGTCCGGCGTCGTCTCGTCGTGCCCGATCCCGAGGTACTCGCTCAGCGTGTCGAAGATCAGGTCGCCGCCCATCACCGCGCAGAGCGTGTTGGTGCAGACCCCGACGGTGTACTCGCCGTTGGGGTGGCGCTTGTACTGGGTGTAGAACGTCGCCACTCCGCTGACCTCGGCGTCGGTCAGCTCCAGCTTCTGGGCACAGAAGCTCACGCCACGGCCGGTGACGTAGCCGTCGACGCTCTGGATCAGGTGCAGCAGCGGCAGCAGCGCCGAACGCTTCTGCGGGTAGCGCGCCACGACGAGGTCGGCGTCGGCGTGCAGGGAGCGCAGCGTCTCCTCGTCGTACGGCGTCTCGCTGGCGTGCAGCGGCGTCAGCTCGTGGAACGGAGCCTCGACGTGTGCGTCTGTCATCTATCGACACCACCCATGACTGGATCGATGGAGGCGACCGCCACGATGACGTCGGCGACCGAGCCGCCCTCCGACATCGCGGCGACCGCCTGCAGGTTGTTGAACGACGGGTCGCGGAAGTGCGCCCGGTAGGGCCGGGTCGCGCCGTCGGAGACGATGTGCACGCCGAGCTCGCCCTTGGGGCTCTCGATCGCGGCGTACGTCTGGCCGGGCGGCACCCGGAAACCCTCGGTCACCAGCTTGAAGTGGTGGATGAGCGACTCCATCGACTCGCCCATGATCTCGCGGATGTGGTCGAGGCTGTTGCCCTGACCGTCCGAGCCGACGGACAGCTGTGCCGGCCAGGCGATCTTCTTGTCCGCCACCATCACGGGACCCGGTTCGGCGTCCAGCCGCTCGATGCACTGCTCGACGATGCGCAGCGACTGGTGCATCTCGTCGATGCGCACCCGCAGGCGGCCGTACGCATCGCAGCTGTCGCGCGTCGGGATGTCGAACTCGTAGGTCTCGTAGCCGCAGTACGGGTCGGCCTTGCGCAGGTCGTAGGGCAGGCCCGCCGCGCGCAGGATCGGACCGGTGAGCCCGAGCGACATGCAACCGGTGAGGTCGAGGTAGCCCACGTCGACGGTGCGGCCCTTGAGGATGGGGTTCTCGTTGAGCAGCGCCTCGAGCTCGCCGAGGCCGCGACGCAGCTCCGGGATGATCTCCCGCACCTGGTCGGTCGTGCCCTCGGGGACGTCCTGCGCGACGCCTCCGGGGCGGACGTACGCGTTGTTCATCCGCAGACCGGTGACGGCCTCGAAGACCTGCAGGATCCGCTCGCGCTCGCGGAAGCCGATGGTCATGACCGTGGTCGCGCCCATCTCCATGCCGCCGGTCGCGAGGGCCACCAGGTGCGACCCCATCCGGTTGAGCTCCATCATCATCACGCGGATGACGCTGGCGCGCGCCGGGATCTGGTCGGTGATGCCGAGGGCCTTCTCGATCGCGAGGCAGTACGCGGTCTCGTTGAAGGTCGGCATGAGGTAGTCCATGCGGGTGCAGAAGGTCACGCCCTGGGTCCAGGTGCGGAACTCCATGTTCTTCTCGATACCGGTGTGCAGGTAGCCGATACCGGCCCGCGCCTCGGTGACGGTCTCGCCGTCCAGCTCCAGGATCAGTCGGAGCACGCCGTGGGTGGACGGGTGCTGCGGACCCATGTTGACGACGATCCGCTCCTCGTGGAGTGCGGCGGCCTCGTCGACCAGGTCGTCCCAGTCGCCACCGACGGCGTTGAGGACGGGAGTGTCCTCGTCGACCCCGGCGTCCGGCGTCGTCGCTCCGAAGGCGTCTTGCTGTGCAGTGGTGCTCATCGGTAGGACCTCCGCGTGTCCGGGGGCGGCACGGTGGCGCCCTTGTACTCCACCGGAATTCCGCCCAGTGGGTAGTCCTTGCGTTGCGGGTGACCCGGCCAGTCGTCCGGCATCAGGATCCGGGTCAGGGCCGGGTGGCCGTCGAAGATGATGCCGAACATGTCCCAGGTCTCCCGCTCGTGCCAGTCGGCACCGGGGTACGTCGACACGATGCTGGGGATGTGCGCGTCGCCGTCGGCTACAGCGACCTCGACGCGGATCCGCCTGCTGTTGTTGGTGATCGACAGGAAGTGGTAGACGGCGTGCAGCTCCGCGCCGGTCTCCTGCGGGTAGTGCACACCCGACACGCTGAGGCACATCTCGAAGCGCAGCCGCGGCTCGTCGCGCAGCGCGCGGGCGACCGCGGGCAGGTGCTCGCGGCGTACGAAGAGGGTCAGTTCGTCGTGGGAGACGACGGTGCGCTCGACCGCGTCGTCGTACGAGGAGTCGGCCTCCCGCAGCGCCGAACCGAGGGCATCGGCCATCAGGTCGAACGCACCGCCGAACGGCCGCTGCGTGTTGCCCGGGAAGAGCACCGGTCGCTGCAGGCCGCCGTACCCGGTGGTGTCGTTGCCGAGGGAGGAGCCGAACATGCCCTCCCGCTCCGCCACGACGACGGGACCCGCGTCTCCGACGGCATGGTGCTCGTGCGGCTGGACCGCACCCTCCTGGTCGGCCGTGGTCCGGTCGACCGGCCCACCCGCCGGTTCGGAGACCGGACCGGTCGCCGGGTTGCCGGCCACCGGCTTCGCGTCGTCACTCACGCCAACAAGCCCTTCATCGCGTGCGTCGGCGTCGCCTCGAGCGCCGCGGCCTCGGCGGCGCGGGCGGCGGCGACCCGGTTGACCCCGAACTTCATGCCCTGGATCTGCTTGTGCAGCTCCAGGATGGCGTTCAGCAGCATCTGCGGGCGGGGCGGACACCCCGGCAGGAAGATGTCGACCGGGATGATGTGGTCCACGCCCTGCACGATCGCGTAGTTGTTGAACATGCCGCCGGAGCTCGCGCAGACACCCATCGAGATGACCCACTTGGGCTCGGGCATCTGGTCGTAGACCTGGCGCACGACCGGGGCCATCTTCTGGCTCACCCGGCCCGCCACGATCATCAGGTCCGCCTGACGCGGGGTGGCGCTGAAGCGCTCCATCCCGAAACGGGCGATGTCGTAGTCGGGGGTGCCGACCGCCATCATCTCGATCGCGCAGCACGCGAGGCCGAAGGTCGCCGGCCACACCGAGCCCTTGCGCATGTAGCCCGCGACCTGCTCGACCGTGCTGAGCAGGAAACCGGCCGGGAGCTTCTCTTCGATACCCATGTTCACACTTCGATTCGCATTGTCGTGCCCGACGTTCCAAGCATGCTTTCTGTCGCGCTCAATCCCATTCCAAGCCGCCCCTGCGCCACACGTACGCGTACGCCACGAACACGGTGATCACGAACAGCACCATCTCGACCAGCGCGAAGAGGCCCATCCGGTCGAAGTTCACCGCGAACGGGTAGAGGAAGACGCTCTCGATGTCGAAGACGATGAAGAGCATCGCGGTCAGGTAGTACTTGATCGGCACCCGGCCACCGCCGTCGGCGTGCGGGCTCGGCTGGATGCCGCACTCGTACGCGTCCGCCTTGGCCCGGTTGTAGCGCTTGGGTCCGGCGAGTCCCGCCGCCCCGAGCACGGAGAAGACCGCGAACCCGGTGCCGAGGGCCGCGAAGATCAGCAGCGGGTAGTAGGAGTAGTGGTTCATACGGGCTCCTTCACGAGATCCCGGGCCAGCCCGAGGTTACGGCCGTTCCACCCGACTGTGGGCGCGCTGAGGTCCATCATGCCGCCGGTGTCATCCGGGACAGCAGAGCCAGGGCCCTGTCGTCGATCCGGCCACCCGTGGTGTCCCCCAGGTTGGCCATCACCTTGAGCAGGAACTGCATCATCGTCTTGCGGGGTAGGCCGTACTTGACCGCCAACCGCATCACGTCGGGGTTGCCGATCATCTTGGCGAACATCCGGCCCAACGTGTAGTACCCGCCGAGCGCGTCGCGCATCACCTGCGGATAGCTCTGCAGCACCCGCTCGCGGCTCGCGTCGTCGGTGCGGGCGAACGCCTGGGCCACCACTTCGGCGGCCAGGCGGGCCGACTCCATCGCGTACGCGATCCCCTCGCCGTTGAACGGATTCACCATCCCGCCTGCGTCGCCGACCAGCAGCAACCCGTCGGCGTAGTGCGGTTGACGGTTGAAGCCCATCGGCAGTGCGGCGCCCTTGATCGGGCCGGTGATGGTCTCCTCGTTGTAGGTCCACTCATCCGGCATGGTGGCGACCCACTGCCGCATGACCTCCTTGTAGTCGGTCTTGCCGAACGCCGAGGAGGTGTTGAGGATGCCGAGGCCGACGTTGGAGGTGCCGTCGCCGACCCCGAAGATCCAGCCGTAGCCGGGCAGCAGCACGCGCTTGCCCTGCGCGTCCTTGGACCACAGCTCCAGCCAGGACTCCAGGTAGTCGTCGTCGTGCCGGGGGCTCGTGTAGTACGCCCGGACGGCCACACCCATCGGGCGGTCCTCGCGCTTCTCACGGCCCATCGCCAGCGACAGCCGGCTGGAGTTGCCGTCCGCGGCGATGACCAGCGGCGCCCGGTAGCTCATGGTGGCGCCCGTGGCGCGTCCGTCGACGCCCATCTCCTTGGCCTCGACGCCCACGATGTGCCCGTTCGAGCCGCGGACCGGCGCCACGACGTTCACGCCCTGGCGAAGCTGCGCGCCCTGCTTGACCGCGTGCCGGGCCAGGATGTCGTCGAAGTCCTGGCGGGTGCGCACCAGGCCGTACGGCGGGAAGCTCGCGTTGTCGGGCCAGTCCAGCTGCAGTCGCATGCCGCCGCCGATGATCCGCAGCCCCTTGTTCTTGATCCAGCCGTCGTCCTCGGGCATCGCGATGCCCAGGCTGACCAGCTCACGGACCGCGCGGGGGGTGAGCCCGTCGCCGCAGACCTTCTCCCGCGGGAAGTGCGTCTTCTCCAGCAGCAGGACGTCGAGCCCGGCCATCGCGAGGTACGCGGCGACGGACGACCCGCCGGGGCCGGCGCCGACGACGATGACATCGGCGGTCTCGGGAGCGGACGTGGTGAGCGCGCCGCCCGACAGTGACTGGCTCACGGGGCGTCCTTGGGAGGTCTTGTGACAGTTTTCACGAGCGTCTGAACTCTACGACCGCCTCGTTCGTTCGCGAACTGAGGGGCCCCTAAGAAGGCGACCGGCATACGCCGGATTGCCGGCGGACGAGCCCCGGTCATGGTGCCTTGTGGCCGCGGTGCATCGCCACGATGCCGCCGCTGGCGTTGCGCCACTCGACCGACGCCCAACCCGCGTCCTGCAACAGGCCGGCCAGTCCCGCCTGGTCCGGCCAGGACTGGATCGACTCGGCGAGGTAGACGTAGGACTCCGCGTTCGACCCGACCCGCCGGGCGATCTTCGGGAGTGCCTGCATCAGGTACTCCGAGTAGACCTTGCGGAACGCGGGGTTGGTCGGGGTGGAGAACTCGCATACGACCAGGCGCCCGCCCGGCTTGGTCACCCGTAGGAACTCCCGCAGAGCGACGACCGGGTCCGCGACGTTGCGCAGCCCGAAGGACATCGTGACGGCATCGAAGACGGCGTCCGCGAACGGCAGCCGCATGGCGTCCGCGGCGGCGAACGCGAGCCCGGGGTAGGTGCGTACGCCCTGTCGCAGCATGCCGAGGGAGAAGTCGGCGGGCACGACGTGGGCGCCACGGGTCTGGAAGGGCACGCTGCTCGTCCCGGTCCCGGCGGCGATGTCGAGGACCGTCTCGCCCGGCCGCGGGTCGACCGAGTCCAGGACGACCTTGCGCCAGCGCCGGTCCTGCCCGAGCGACAGCACGTCGTTCGTCAGGTCGTACCGCTTGGCGACGTCGTCGAACATCCGGGCGACGTCGGCCGGTTGCTTGTCCAGGCTGGCGCGATTCATGCCCGCATCCTTCCCCACCCTCGCGACGACCGCGTCGTCCGTCCCCGCCGCAGCAGCCGCGAGCGCCCGCTCGCCGATGTTACCGACGGGTAGACGACATACCTACGCTGCGGTAACCTCGGGCCCGTCGTGTGACCCCGATCACCTGGAGCGTTCATGAAGACCCGACGTTCGACCCGCGCCACCCTCGCCACCGTCGTGGCCGCAGCAGGCGTCGCGGCAGGAGCCGGCCTCGGCATGCCGAGCGCCCACGCCAGCGGCACCGACGCGTTCTACAGCTACGACGGCAGCGCGCCGTTGTCGTCGTACGCGCCAGGCACCGTGCTGAAGACCCGCACGATCCCCTACCACGTGGTCGGGATCCCGACGCCGGTCCAGGCGGTGCAGCTGCTCTACCGCACCACCGACGCCCAGGGGCGCGCCGTCGCGAACGTGACGTCCGTGCTGAAGCCGACCGTCACCATCAACCGCACGAAGGCGGTGTCCTACCAGTCGTTCTACGACTCCCTGAACCCCGAGGACTCGCCCTCGCGCTCCATCGCCGGCGACGTCTCGATGGGCGGGGCGGTGAACGACGCCGAGGGGCTCTTCATCGTGCCGGAGCTGCTGCAGGGCTACCCGGTCATCGTGGCCGACACCCAGGGCCAGAAGGCCGACTTCGCCGCGGGCCCCGAGTACGGCACGAGCACCCTGGACTCGATCCGGGCGGCGACCGCCTCCTCCGCGACCGGAATTTCGCCGTCGGCGAAGGTGGGGCTGCTGGGCTACTCCGGTGGCGCGATCGCCACCAACTGGGCCGCGGCCCTCGCACCCGGCTACGCGCCTGACGTCAACAAGAACCTGGTGGGTGCCACCGAGGGCGGTCTGCTCGTGGATCCCGCGCACAACCTGAAGTACGTCGACGGTTCGTCGTTCTGGGCCGGCGTCTCGCCGATGGCGATCATCGGCGTCGCGCGGGCCTACGGGCTGGACCTGACGCCGTACCTGAGTGCCTACGGCGCCACGATCTTCGCCAAGCTGCAGAACGCCTCCATCGCGAACGTGCTCGGGCAGTACCCGGGGCTGACCTATGCGCAGTTGGTGAAGCCGCAGTACGCCGACCCGAACTCGATCCCGGAGTTCGTCACGGCGGTCAACAAGCTCGATCTCGGCTCACGGCCCACCCCGACCGTCCCGTTGTCGATCGCGCAGGGTGAGGGCGGTTTCGCCGAGGGCACGCCAGGTGACAAGCCCGGCATCGGCAAGGGCGACGGCGTGATGATCGCCGGCGACGTCCGCACCCTCGCGCGCCAGTACTGCTCGACCGGGAACGGCTCGGTGCAGTACACGCCGTACGCGCTCACCAGCCACATCCCGACGGCGGCCGCGTGGGCACCGTCGGCGATCGCGTGGCTGGACGGCCGGTTCTCCGGGCTGAAGGCGCCCTCCAGCTGCGGTTCCATCCCGGCGGGCAACCCGCTGACCCCGCAGGTGTCGACCGCCGGTTGATCGGACATGGAGGCGAGCGGGCCCGCGGCGGCCGCCGCAGGCCCGCTCGACGTCGGCACCTCAAAGCGGCGCGACCGGCCGGGCTAGGCTGGTCGGTCGTGACCTCGCTCGTGGCTGCAGGACCTGCCGGCATACCGGATCTGGTGGTCCGCACCACCCGCATCCCGGACCCGGGCGACCTGACCCGCCTGATCCCCGCTGACGTGCCTCCGACCGACGTCCTCAGCTGGGTGCGCAGCGGGGACGGCATCGTCGGCTGGGGCCGCGCCGCAGAGATCGAGACCGGCGGGACCGGTCGGTTCCGCGATGCCGGCGACTGGTGGCAGGAGGTCATCACCAGCGCGATCTGCCGCTCCGAGGTGGACCTGCCCGGCGCGGGTCTGGTGGCCTTCGGTTCCTTCGCCTTCTCCAAGAACTCCCCCGCCGGTGGGTCGCTCATTGTCCCGTCGACCGTGGTCGGACGACGCGGCGGCATCGCCTGGGTCACCCGGATCAGCGACCGCCTCGAGCCGAGCACGGCGCCGGGCGTGGCCGCCGACCCGGTCGGGCCCGGTGCCGCCCGGTTCTCCGACGGTGCCTTGAGCGGTGCGCAATGGACGCAGGCGGTCGCGCACGCCGTCCGCGGGATCCTCGCCGGTGACGTCGACAAGGTCGTGATGGCCCGCGACGTCATCGCCGACACCGACGCGCCCATCGACCCGCGCTGGCTGATCGGCCGCCTCGCGACCCGCTACGCGAACACCTGGACCTTCGCGGTCGACGGTCTCGTCGGCGCCACCCCGGAGATGCTCGTACGCCGCGAGAAGGGCCTGGTCACCTCCCGGGTGCTCGCCGGCACGATCCAGCGCACCGGCGACGACGCGCACGACCTGGCGCTCGCCGGGTCGCTCGCGCGCTCCTCGAAGGACCTCGAGGAGCACGAGTACGCCGTCCGCTCGGTCGCCGACTCCCTGCGCCCGCACTGCTCGTCGATGAACGTGCCCGAGTCGCCGTTCGTGCTGCACCTGCCCAACGTCATGCACCTCGCGACCGACGTGGTCGGCGTCCTCGCGGACTACACGACCTCGCTCACCCTGGCCGAGTCGCTGCACCCGTCGGCGGCGGTGTGCGGCACGCCCACGGACGCCGCGGCCGCCATGATCGGATCGCTCGAACACCTCGACCGCGGCCGGTACGCCGGGCCGGTGGGCTGGTTGGACGCGAGCGGCGACGGCGAGTGGGGCATCGCGCTGCGCAGCGGGCAGCTGGATGCGGCGGACCCGACCCGGATGCGGCTGTTCGCGGGCTGCGGGATCGTGGCCGGATCGGAACCGGAGGCCGAACTGGCCGAGTCCGAGTCCAAGCTGCTGCCGATGCGCGAAGCCCTCGCGGACTGACTCCGCCCCCCACCCGCCGAGTGGCATACCTATGTTTCCAGTGGCGCACTCGTTGGTGTGCCACTCGGCCGGTAAGCACGCCACTCGAGCGGATGGCATCCGCGCGTTCCGCGGCACCGAACAACCCGGCGTACGACCGACGCCGTAGACCCGCAAAGGAAACCTCGATGACCACGTTGCACGACTTCACCGCCGACACCCTCGCCGGACAGGAACAGCCGCTGTCGCTCTACGACGGCAAGGTGGCCCTGGTGGTCAACACCGCGAGCAAGTGCGGTTTCACCCCTCAGTTCGAGGGACTGGAGACCCTGTGGCGGCGGTTCGGCGGCGACGG
Source organism: Allobranchiibius sp. CTAmp26 (assembly GCF_017565405.1). Classification (GTDB taxonomy): domain Bacteria; phylum Actinomycetota; class Actinomycetes; order Actinomycetales; family Dermatophilaceae; genus Allobranchiibius. The sequence goes on along the minus strand of NZ_JAGEKR010000011.1, from coordinate 23,732 downwards.
ACTGGTCGTGTTGGGCTTCCCGTGCAACCAGTTCAACTCCCAGGACCCGGGCGACGCGGCGCAGATCGGCGAGTTCTGCCAGGCCAACTACGGCGTGAGCTTCCCGATGTTCGCCAAGATCGAGGTCAACGGCGGCGGCGCGCACCCGCTCTACCAGTGGTTGCGCAAGCAGAAGGGCGGCCTGCTCGGCAGCCGTATCAAGTGGAACTTCACCAAGTTCCTGGTGGGCCGCGACGGTCAGGTCATCAAGCGCTACGGCCCCACCACGAAGCCGGCCGACATCGCCGCGGACATCGAAGCCGCGCTCGGCGCGTCCGCCTGACCCGCTCGGTTGTCAGCGTTTCGGTGGCGGCGACACCAGAAACCCGCTGACAACCACGTGGCACCCCGCTCGGTTGTCAGCGTTTCGGTGGCGGCGACACCAGAAACCCGCTGACAACCACGTGGCACCCCGCTCGGTTGTCAGCGTTTCGGTGGCGGCGACACCAGAGATCCGCTGACAACCGACGGATCACAGACTGCCGCGGCGTACGCGGTCGGCCGACTCCTCGTCGCCCTCACCGGCGAGCCCCTCGAGGACACCGGCACGGTCGGCGGCGTCCTTGTCCTGGCTCCACTTGGCACGGGCCTGCACCGACTCGACCTGGATCTCGATCCCGACGATGGCGCGCAACCGACCCTCGACCCACTTCGCCGGTGCGTCGTCGACCGCCCACGGCCGCTCGCGGGGCGCCTCGTGCGCCCGCGTCAGGCGGGTGACCATGTCGAGGGTCCAGTCGGCGTCGTCGTGCAACTGCACCCTGCCCCGCAGCTGCACCACGGAGTAGTTCCAGGTCGGCACCACCCGGCCGTGCTCCACCTTGGACGCGTACCAGCTCGGGGTGATGTACCGGTGCGGCCCTTGCACGACGAGCAGCGCCTGTGACCCGTCGACCACCCGCGCCCACTGCTCGCCGGCCCGGGCCAGATGCGCGAGCACCCGGTCGCCCTCCCACAGCACCGGCACGAACGTCGCATCGGGAGTGCCGTCGGCGCCCACCGTGATCAGGGTGCCCGCAGCGGCGGCGGCGACGAACTCGCGCGCCTCCCGTTCGTCGACGTGGTTGAACTCAGGGGAGTACATCGGACGTCACCTCGAAGAGTCGTTCCTGCAGCCCGCGCTGCAACGCACGGTCGAATCGCACCTCGGCGACGTGGATTCCCCTGGCAGGGTTGGCGATCCGCTCAGCGAGGGCATCGGCGTCCTGGATCAACTGGTGCGGCACCCCGTACGCCGCGCAGAGCCCCTCGATCGACACCCGGGTCGGCGTGCCGAAGACCCGTTCGTACGACGCGTCGACACCGGCGAGGGACCCGCCGGACGCGCCGGCGCCCGGCTCCAACGTGCCGAAGATGCCCCCGCCGTCGTCGTTGAGCACCACGATCGTCAGGTCCGGTCGCGGCTCGTCCGGGCCGATGAGCAGGCCGTTGGCGTCATGGGCGAACGTGAGGTCGCCCAGCACGGCGTACGACGGTCGACCACCGCGGGTGAGCGCGAATCCGATGGCACTGGAGACCGATCCGTCGATGCCGGCGAGGCCGCGGTTGGCGACGGAGACGACGTCGCGGGCCACCTGGCCGGAATCGCGCGCCAGGTCGAGGTAGCGGGCCGCGCTCGAGGAGCCGACGAACAGGCCGGACCCGACCGGCAGGGCGTGGGCGATCACCCGCGACGCGGCGAATCCGCTCGGCCACGACCCGTCGATCACCGGACCCACGGCCGCCGCGAGTCGCTCACCGACCGACCTCCACGCGTCGGCCCAGACCCGGTCGGCGCACCCGGCGACCGACCCGTGGGCGGAGTCGAGGGCTCCCCAGTCGTGCACCCGGCGGACGGCGTGCGACGGATCCGCCCACGACCCGCCGGACGACACCACCTCCAGCTCGATGTCGGGGTGGCGCAGCAGTTGCGCCAACCCGCGGTCCAGGGTCGGCCGGCCGCCGACCAGGACTCGGTCGGGCAGGTGGGACTGCACCCACCGCGTGGCCTGCAGGACCAACGGGCCGTGCGGCAGCACCCGCGTGCTGTGGAACGCGCCGAACGGCTCTGCCAGTACGGGCCATCCGGCGGATTCGGCCAGCCGGGTGAAGCGTGCGGCCTGGGCCGGATCCGGTACGTCGCCGAGCACCGCCAGCGTGCGCGGCACCGCGGCGATCGTGTCGCCGCCGTCGGGGACCGCAGGGGTCGCGACCGCCCACGGCGCACCGCCGGGCCGGCCCTCGAGGGAGTCGGTCCAGTCGTCGCCGCCCGTGGGCACCAGGGGCGCACGGAACGGCAGGTTCAGATGCACGGGCCCGGCTTCACCGGACGGCACTCCCCGTGCGTGCGCGACCGCCCGCGAGGCCACCGATCGCCAGAGCGCGCCCTGGCCCGGCCGGGCCTCGGGAGTCCCGAGATCGTGGAACCAGCGCGTGGCACCGCCGAAGATGCGCACCTGGTCGGTGGTCTGGTTGGCGCCGGTGCCGCGCAGTTCCGGCGGCCGGTCCGCCGACAGGACGATCAGCGGCACCTGAGCGTGCGACGCCTCGAGCACCGCGGGGTGCAGGTTGGCCACGGCCGTACCGCTCGTGACGACGATCGGCACGGGCACCCGAGTGGCCTTGGCCAAGCCGAGCGCGAGGAACGCCGCGGTGCGCTCGTCGACGCGTACGTGCAGCCGCAACCGCCCGGCCCGGTCGGCCTCCTGGAGCGCGTACGCCAGCGGCGCGGAGCGGGACCCTGGCGACAGCACCGCGTCGCGGATCCCGTGGCGGACCAGCTCATCGACCAGGGTGCTCGCGAAGGCGGCCGCAGGATTCACCCCGTCATGATCCACCACCGTCGCGCCCTCGACCGGTCGTCCCCCGAGCGGCGCACCCACCCGCGCGAAATCGAACGGCCCGGTAATGGTTCAACCCGTCGTGGCGGGGTATCCGGTACCCACGTCCGTCGGTGCAGGACGCCGGCGGTAGCCGTGGAGGGAAGTGGACCCCATGCGTGTGGAGTCGATGGAGGCAGAGGGCGCACGACAGCGACTGCACGCCGCGTTGCGCGCCGTGCGCAGCGCGGACCGACAGGTGCCGTGCGAGATCACTCCGAAGCTGTGGACCAGCAACATCCGCTCCGAACGCGAGGCGGCCGGGCACCGTTGCCTCGCCTGCCCGGTGCGGGTGCAGTGCATGGAGGTGAGTGAGTTCGAGCGCGTCGGCGTCTGGGGCGGGAAGGTGCGCGCGGCCGGTTCGCTGGAGTGGTGAGAGTCTCGGCCCCGATCAGGACGGCGAGCCGGCGAGGGCGTTGACGGCCGCGTCGAAGAGCCATGGCGCACGCCGCGCGGCGGGCACGATCGTGCGGCGTACGACGCCCACCCGCGTCGCCCGCAGCAGACCCGCGGTGAGCGCCTGGTATCGCCAGGTCGCGGTGCGCCAGGAGCGTTCGTAGTCCTGCGGTCGCCCCGCAGCGACGGCCTCGACCGCGGCGCGGGCGTGTGCCATCCCGAGGGCGATGCCCTCCCCGGTCAGTGCGTCGATGTAGCCCGAGGCGTCCCCGACCAGCAGCACCCGCCCCGCGACCCGGGCAGTGCTGCGCTGGCGCAGCGGACCGGCGCCGCTGATCTTGTCGTGGGTAGAACCGGCGACCCGCTCGGCGACCTGCGGCAACTGCGCCAGGTGGTCGGCGTACGTCCCCTTCCCGGACGTCAGCACCGCGACGCCGACGGCATCGTCCGAGACCGGCGTGACGTAGGCCTCGCACCGCGGCGACCAGTGCACCTCCACGAACGAACTCCACGGCGCCATCTCGAAGTGGGTGCGCAGGCCGAACCGCACCGGACCCCGCGCCTCCCGGTCCAGGCCCAGCGAACGCCGGATGCCCGAGTGCAACCCGTCCGCCGCGATCAGATGACCGAAGGAGACGCCGTCGACGACGACCCGGCGGTCGTCCTGTCGGATGTCCTTGACGGCACGGTGCTCGATCGGCACCCCCGCGGCCTCGACGGCCGTGCGCAGCGCGTCGTGCAACGTCGTACGACGGACGCCGCGCCCGTCGCCCGCGGCGAACGACGCCTGCGCCTCCGACCCCCCGGCGATGTAGCGGATCCCGGTCAGGTCGTGACCCGGCGGGTCGACGCCGAGGTCGAGGAGTGCCGTGAGCGCAGCCGGCATCAGTCCCTCGCCGCAGGCCTTCTCGATGCTGCCCGCCCGCGGCTCCCAGACCGTGACGTCGAGACCGGCGCGGGCCGCGTACAGGGCTGTGGCGAGACCCGCGGGCCCGCCACCGGCGACAAGAAGACCTCTGTGGTCGCTCATCGGTTCGACACGGAGACGGCTGCAGGAGAAGGAAGCTGGGCCAATGCCGCGTTCTCGCAGCGGATGCGGACGGTGAGCAGCCAGGCGTTGAGGACGGTGAAGACGAGAGCGGTGATCCAGGCGGCGTGCACCAACGGCAGCGCGATCCCCTCGGCGACGACCGCCACGTAGTTGGGGTGGGAGAAGAACCGGTAGGGACCGGCGGCGACCGGCGCCAGTCCGGGCACGATGATCACCCGGGTGTTCCAGCGGTGGCCGAGGGTGGTGATGCACCACCAGCGCAGCGCCTGGGAGGCCAGCAGGACCAGCACCATCAGCACCGCGAACCACGCGTCGACGTGCGGTCGCCGCACCCACACCTCGATCAGCGCGCCCGCCAGCAACCCGGTGTGCAGCACGACCATCGGCGGGTAGTGCCGCGCGCCGAACTCCCGCCCGCCGCGCGCCATCGACCAGGCCTCGTTGCGCTTGGAGACCACGAGTTCCGCCACGCGTTCCAGGCCGACGAGCAGCACCAGGACGGTGTAGGCGATCTCGCTGTTCATGCCGCGATCTCCGGCGCCTGCAGGAGCACCAGCTCCGAGCAGAAGCCCGGCCCCATCGCGATCATCAGTCCGTAGGTGCCTGGCTCGGGTGGTCGGTCCGCGAGCGTGTCGGTCAGCACGTGCAGCACCGACACCGACGACATGTTTCCGACGCGGGACAACGAATCCCAGGTGACCGCAAGGGCATCCGCAGAGACTCCAAGGGTGTCCTGCATGGCCTCGAGGACCTTGGGGCCACCGGGATGCGCGACGTACCAGCCGATGTCGGCGCGGGTCAGGCCGTGGTCGGCGACGAACGCGTCGACATCGTCGCCGAGGTAGGTGCGCACCATGTCGGGCACCGCCGCGTCCAGCACGATCCGCAGGCCGGAGCTGGTCACGTCGAAGCCCATGGTGCGCTCCGAGTCGGGGTAGAGGTGACTGCGGGTCGCGAGGATGCGCGGTTGGACCGGTTCGCGGGTGATGCGGTCTGCGAGCGAGGCGGCACGACGGGTTCCGGCCGCCACCACGGCGCCCGCACCGTCACCGAAGAGGCCACTGGCCACGAGGTTCGGCAGCGACCGATCGGTGCGCTGCAGCGTCAGCGAGCACAACTCGACCGCCACGAGGACACCGACGGCGTCCGGCCGTCCGCGCAGGAAGTCGTCCAGGCGGGCGACGCCCGCCGCGCCGGCGACGCATCCGAGACCGACCAGCGGCACCCGCACGACGTCCGGTCGCAACCCGATCGTCGCGGCGATGCGGGCGTCCAACGACGGCACCGCCAGGCCGGTGACGGTGGCGGAGATGATCACGTCGACGTCACCAGGCTCGAGACCCGCGGCCTTCAACGCGTCGAGCACCGCCTGCGACCCGAGCTCCACGGCCACCCGGATGAACGTGTCGTTGGCCGCTCCGAAGTCCGCGAGCGCGGCGTACTCCTCCAACGGGACGGCCGTATGCCGAAACGCGACACCGGCATTGCCGTGGAAGCGGCGTACGAGACGTTCGTCGGTGCCGGGCACCATCGACTCCAGGAACGTGTCGGTGATGTGCTGCTGGGAGTACCGGTGGGGCGGCAACGCGCCCCGCGAGCTCAATATCTGCACCGTCATCCCGAAAGCTCCGTCCGCTGGGTTGCCGTTCCGAGAAGGTGGCGAGTGAGGCGCCGCAGCACCACCGGGGTGATCCTGCCGTTCGCCAGTCCGAGGTCGACGAGATCGTCGAAGACCCGTTGATCCGACTGCGCGGCCCGGACCCCGGCGTCCAGCAGCCGACCGCTGCGACACAGTCTTGCCGCTAGAGCGCTGTGCCGCAGATGCGGTCCCAGAATCGTGCGGACGCCGCGGGTGTAATCGCGGCCGAAGAGCTGTGGGTCGCCGGCGTCCAGGGCTGCGGCGGCGGCCCGGCCGGCGAGCAAACCGGTCAGCACGGCGTAGTAGATGCCTTCTCCGGTCATCGGATTCACCATTCCCGCGGCGTCACCCACCAGCGCCACACGGCCGTCGGCGACCTGCGCACCCCACGCGGACAGCGGCAGGTGCGCGCCCTTCCACTGCGTGCCGTCGGTGGTCGACCCCGGCAGCAGCTGCTCGATCTGCGCCATCAGCTCCGATCGCGACAGGCGCGGCGCGCCCGGTGCCTGCACCTCGCCGTACCCCACGTTGGCGAGGCCGTCACCGCGGTCGAACGACCAGGCGTACGACGGCTGGCGGGTCTCCCCGAAGACCATCGCCTGGGTGCCGCCGCGATGCGCGGTCGTGGGTGCGTAGCCGCGCAGAGCGAACGCTGTGGGCCCCGGCGGCAGCCCGATGGCACGGCGTACGACGGAGTGCGCACCGTCCGCACCGACCACGAGGGGAGCGCTGAACCGCTCGTCGACCTGCACCTCGTCCGCTCCGACGGCCACCCGGGTCACGCGGTGCGTGTGCGGCTGAGCTCCGGCCCGGACGGCTGCTTGGTGCAGCCGGTGGTCGAAGACGGCCCGCGGGATCACCCAGGTCGACCTGGCCATCGTGCGCTCGACGACCCGCTCGCCCCGCCGCATGGACAGGCGGTCGACCGGGGCCCAGCCCTCGGCGACATCCTCGACGCCGGCCTCGCTCAGCAGGTCGAACACCTCGGGTGCGATCCCGTCGCCGCAGGTCTTGTCACGAGGGAAGTCGGCACGGTCCAGCAGCGCCACGGACATCCCGGGTCGGGCCTGCAACGCGCCGAGCGCGGCCGCCGCGCCGGCGGGACCGCCTCCCGCGATCACCAGGTCGTGGGTGGTCATCGGGCGCCCGACACCAGCAGGCCGGCGTCGATGAGCGCGATGGCGATCGCGGCCCGGAAAGGAGTGCGGCCGGTGCCGCGCAACGCGACCGCGCCGAGGGCGCCGTTGGCGGCGAGCGCCGACCACGCGGCCGGCGAGGGCGACCCCGTCGGGCCCAGCACGATCGCGACGGACGCCAGACCCAGCAGCCCGGTCGCCAGTTGCTGTCCGCGCCGCGCACCCAGCCGGTGCGGCAGGCCGCGCACCCCGGTGGCGTCGTCCTGCGCGAGATCCGGGAGGGCGTTGAGGATGTGCGCGCAGACCCCGAGGGCGGCGGCCGGTGCCGTGATCCACAATGGCGAGCGGCGCCGGTCGCCACCGGCCTGACTCACCACGGAGGGCAGCGAGCCGAAGGCGACGGCGTACGGCACCCACGACCAGACCGTGCTCTTCAGACCCAGGTTGTAGGCGTGGGCCGGGCCCACACCGAGGGCGAGGTGGGTCAGCGCACTGCGACGGCCGAGACGTGCGGAGGCGATGGCACACCCGACGAGCGAGGCCGCCACTGCGCCGGCGACGACCGGCATCCCGACCTCACCGGCGGCGAGGGGTTTGTCGGCACGGGCGACCGCGCGGTCCCTGGCGGCGTCGACCAGGTCGTTGCCCCAGCCGATCGACAGCTGCCCCAGGAAGACGGCGGCGGTGCTCCCGGCGATCTCGCGCGGGCGCAGCCGGGCCGAGGAGCCGAGCAGGGCAGTGAGGGTGGTGACGGCGAGTCCGGGCCCCAGGTGGGCGGAACGCAGCAGGGGCAGCACGGGCAGCACAGTGTCTGGGGATGTGACCCGAGACCGAACCGCCATCTGTGCGTCCTTCCTGTCCGCAGGTCCTCACAGTAAGCCGCGGGGCACCGACAGCTCGCACAGCGGCCCCGCTCCCGGCGTCGGGCATCGCGCCGTTCACCTGCAGGTGCAGTACCCGTCCGATGCTCCGCATAACGGACCAGGGCATCCGTTTGTCCCGCAGCGTCCCGACCGCCGCGGGCGGATCAGCCCGCCGCGCCGACCAGGTCGCCCTCCGCCTGCTCACCGGTCTCGGCGTCGCGGACCAGCTCGGCGTAGCGGCCGCCCGCCGCGAGCAGCTCGTCGTGGCGACCGCTCTGCACGATGCGGCCGTGGTCCAGCACCACGATCTGGTCCGCGTGCCGCACGGTGGAGAGTCGGTGCGCAATCGTGAGAGTCGTCCGTCCAACGCTCAGTTCGTCGAGCGCCTCCTGCACGGCGCGCTCCGTCGTGTTGTCCAGTGCGCTGGTCGCCTCGTCGAGCACCAGGATCGGCGGGTCGCGAAGGATGGTGCGCGCCAACGCGATCCGCTGCTTCTCGCCGCCCGAGAAGCGGTATCCCCGAGCGCCCACCACCGTGTCGTATCCGTCGGGGAGCGCCTCGATCAGCTCGTGCACCTGCGCCGCACGCGCCGCGCGGACGAGGTCCTCGTCGGTGGCGTCCGGCCTGGCGTAGCGCAGGTTGTCGGCGATCGAGGCGTGCAGCAGGTAGGTGTCCTGCGAGACCACACCCACGGCTGCCGCGACGTACGCGAGCGGCAGGTCGCGCAGGTCGTGCCCGTCGATGAGCACCCGCCCGACGGTGGGGTCGTGCAGGCGGGACACCAGCGCGGCGAGCGTCGACTTGCCGGATCCGGTGCTGCCGACCACGGCGACCCGCGCACCGGCAGGCAGCCGCAGGTCGATGTCGCCCAGCGCGTCCTCCGGGGAGCCGGGGTAGCGGAAGCCGACCCCGTCGAAGCGCACCTCGCCGCGCACGGAGGTCGGGACCGGGCCGCTCGGCGTGACGGGGTCGTCGATCTCGACGGGCGCATCCAGGAACTCGAAGACCCTGCTGAAGAGGGCCATCGAGGTGGTGACCTGGATGCCGACGTTGAGCACGCCCATCACCGGGCGGAAGAGGGAGGTCTGCAGCGCGGTGAAGGCGACCAGCGTGCCGATCGTCATCCCGCGCCCGGTCGCCGGGAGCCCGGCTGCCAGATAGATGAACGCCGGGATCGCGGCGAAGATCAGGGCCATCGACCCCATCCGCCAGCGGCCGGCCATCTGGGACTGCAGCTCCTGCTCGGTCAGTTCCCGGGAGGTCTGCTCGAACCGGCGCGACAGCATCGGGCCGGATCCCAGCGTCTTGGCCAGCTGCACCCCCGAGATCGACAGCGACTCTTCGATCTGGGTCTGCATGTCGGCCAGTGAGCGCTGGGCACGGGTCTGGATCGACTTGCGCAGTCGGGCGACGCGGCGGGTCAGGTAGATCGCCGGCGGCAGGATCACCAGGCTGATCAGGGACAGCCGCCACGACAGCGCGACCATCGCGACGGCGACCCCGATGGTGGTCGTCACGTTGGTCGCGATCGAGGTGGCGGTGTCGGTGACGACGGACTGCATCGCGTTGACGTCGTTGGTGATGCGCGACTGCAGCTCACCGCCTCGGGTGCGGGTGAAGAAGCCGAGCGGCAACCGCTGGAGATGGGTGAAGAGCCGGGTCCGCAGGGTGTGCATCACCTGCTGGCCGATGCGGGTGGAGACGTAGGTCTGCACCACGCCCAGCAGCTGGGTCACCGCGGTGATCGCGAGCATCGACCCGACGAGCAGGGTGAGAAGTCGCACGTCCTGCTGGGGGATCGCCTGGTCGATGAGGGCGCGCAGGATGAACGGGGAGGCCAGCCCGAGGAGCGCACTGACCACGATGATCGAGGTGACGCCGAGCAGGGGCCGGCGGTACGGCGCGAAGAGGGCGAGCACCCTCCGGGCGCTGACCGGGTAGTCCTGCAACTGGGCGGTGTCGGCGGCGCTGACCTGCAGGGACGCGCGCTGGCCGGGTCCGGGGGCACCGGTGGCGCCGGTGCGGGTACGAGATGTGGTGGGTGTCGTCATACGACCCTCCTTCCGATGAAGAGGCGATCCCCCTATTGCTGAGGTTACCTCACAATGAAGTAACAACGGCATTCGACGTACCATTCCCGGATGACCACCGAGGAGGCCGGGCTGAGCGAGCTGGTGCTGCGCACCGCCCGCGTGCTGCGCCGAGCGCACCGCGAGGCGCTCGAGCCCTACGGCCTGTCGCCGCACCAGTCCCGCGCGATGGGCGTCATCGTCCGATCGGGCGCGGAGGACGGCGACGGTCTGCGCCTGTCCGACCTGGCGGCGCAGTTGGGTATCGCGCCCCGGTCGGCCACGGACGTCGTGGACGCGCTGGAAGAGCACGGACTCGTCGAACGTCGTCCCAGCGAGCATGACCGCCGCGCCGTGGACCTGCGTCTCACCCCCGCCGGCAGGGCGCTGCGCCGCACCCTGGAGCGCGCCCGGGCAACGGTCAGCGACCGGCACTTCGCATCCCTCACGGACGCGGAGCGGGCGACCTTGGCGCGGTTGCTGCGGTCCGCGCTCGAGGCGTCCGATCCTGCCGGACCGCAGGCCTGAGGGGTCCACCGGGCGCATGCCGGACGGGGCCCGGACAACGATCGCGACACGTCCTGCCATTCGGCCCCGCGACAGCCGGCGGACCCCTACGATCTGGCTCAGCCGGTCTTCGCAGGGGGCGAAGCCGACCAGGAAAGCGAGCCATCGATGATCCGTCGTAGCGCGATCACAGTCGTTCCCGTCGTCGCGGCCCTGGGTGTCGCCCTGGCCGCTCCGGCAGTTGCCGCGGGCGGACACCATCCGGTCCCGGGTGCCGCCGTTCGCGCGATGGTGCGGACCCACGCGAAATCCGCGGGGCCGTACGGCAGTTGCTCGCTCGTCGTGCCTGCCGCGGTGCGCGTGGTGCGGCCCGGCACCGCCGTGCCGGTGCGGGTGACCGGCGGATGCGCGGTGAGTGCCCACCCGAGCACGATCGCCGGCTGGTACATCGGCCCCGAGCGGGCGCCGGTCGACTACATCTCGTTCGACTTCTCCAACCGCTCCTCCTGGGAGGTGTTCTCCTTCACTCCCCTGGGCACGCGCACCTGGTTGGGCGACGTCGCCTTCGATGCGGACAGCGAGAACGAGCGGGACTACGCCCAGAACGCTCCGCGTACGACGGTCAAGGTGGGGTCCTGGGCCGGGTTGTCGAGCAGCCGCAAGGGCAACACGGTCACCCTCAGCACGCGCGTCGTGCGCTACTCGACCTCCCGCGACGAGAACATCGTCTGGGCCGGCGAGAACGGCGTCATCCAGTACCGCGCCGTGGGGGGCACGGCCTGGACGGCCCTGAAGAACATCACGAGCAGCGCCAAAGGCACCGCGTCGTACACCTACACCTCGTCGGCCGCCCGCGATTACCGGGTGGTCTACGGGGAGACCACCTACGTGTGGGGCGCGACCAGCCCGACGTCACGTCGCTGACGACCTGCCACACCACCACGCCATCGGGCCTCGCGGCCCACGTCTCGGGAGGAACGGATCGGATGAAGAAAGCATGGGGGGCCGCCCTGGTCGTCGCTGCGGCCGGCAGCGCGCTCAGCGGTTGGACGGTGTCGCCGGCACGCGCTTCCGCGGCGACGGAGAAGAACTCGGTCTACTACCACGGCACGACCCGCGAGGCTCAGTTCACCAGCCGCGCGACGTGTGACGCGCACGCCCGGGCCGAGGTCAAGGTGGTCCAGGCCCACCCGTCCCAGGCCGTGGTCATCCCGGCGTTCTCGCCGCCCGGAGTCGTCGGACCGGAACTGCGCACGACCTGCTACCCGGTCGCGTCCGGTCACTGGTCCTACCTCATCGCCTACTTCGCCAAGAAGGGCGTGCCGCTGTCGAAGTACGACCGGTACGTCGACGTGAACAGCCGGATGTTCAGCCCGGCGTTCCCGCCGGACGACGAACGCGCGTACCTCTACGTCCACCAGGTCAGCCACACCGCCAGGTACTGGAGCGTGGCGACCTGCAACAAGTACGCGAACGCGACGACGGCGACCGTCAGGTCACGCTCGTCACTGCGGCTGCTGATCTCCCAGCAGTGCTTCTCCCAGGCCGGCAAGGTCGGCTATTTCGTCGCCTACTCCGGCTCGACGCCCGCCCGCGGCGTGGCCAAGGGAGACGGGCCTCAACTGGTGGGCGCCTCGGCAAGTGACGCCTTCCCGATGCTCGACGTCCTCGGGTACGACTACGCCTACCTGTCGGACCCACAGGTATCCGGGCTCCTCGCGAAGCAGCAGGCCCACCTGCGCCAGAGGCTCGTCAGCAGCCACCGCTGACCCGGGCTCGACGGAGCCGCAGGTGGGCGATCCCACCTGCGGCTCCGTCCTGACCGCCTCGTCACACCGAAGGGCCGTCCCGACCTGACTCCTTCTGTTCATCTTCGCTCGAAAGACTGCGGCACCGGCCTGTCTGCGCCGCCGTTCGAGCCGAAGGAGTGGTGTGTCCGCGCTGATCCGGTCAGCCGCCGCGCCCGACCCGCGCACGCTGGTCGAGGTGTTCCGGGAGGTGGTCGTCGCGTTCCCGGACGCGGCCGCCCTGGACAACGGCGTCGAGGTGATGACGTACGCGGAATTCGACACCGCTGCCGGTGAGCTGGCGCAACTCCTCAACGCCGGCGGGGTGGGTCGCGGCGACAAGGTCGGTGTCCGGGTGCCGTCCGGCACGCTCGATCTCTACATCTCGATCATGGGCATCCTCCTCGCGGGCGCGGCCTACGTGCCGGTCGACGTCGACGACCCGGACGAGCGCGCCCGCACCGTCTTCGACGAGGCCGAGGTCGCGGCGGTGGTCGGAGCGGAAGGCGCCGTCTCCCACCGGCGCCTCGGCATGCCGCCCGTCGAGCCCCAGGATCCGGCGCCCGGGGACGACGCCTGGGTGATCTTCACCTCCGGCTCGACCGGGCGCCCCAAGGGTGTGGCGGTCTCCCACCGTTCGGCGGCGGCGTTCGTCGACGCGGAGTCGCGACTCTTCCTGCAACCGGATCCGTTGAACGAGACCGACCGGGTCATGGCCGGCCTGTCCGTCGCCTTCGACGCGTCGTGCGAGGAGATGTGGCTGGCCTGGGCACACGGCGGCTGCCTGGTGCCGGCACCGCGCTCGCTGGTGCGCAGCGGTGTCGACGTCGGCCCGTGGCTGGTCGCCAACGACATCACGGTCATCTCCACGGTGCCCACCCTGGTCTCGCTCTGGCCGACCGATGCGCTGGACCGGGTGCGGCTGCTCATCATGGGCGGCGAGGCCTGTCCCCCGGAGATCGGCGCCCGCCTGGCCCGCCCGGGCCGGGAACTGTGGAACACCTACGGCCCCACCGAGGCCACCGTGGTCGCGTGCGGTGCGCAGCTGACGGCCGAGGGGCCGGTCCGGATCGGGCTGCCGTTGGACGGCTGGGATCTCGCCGTCGTCGACACCGCGGGCCGCCACGTCGCACCGGGCGAGATCGGCGAGTTGATCATCGGCGGCGTCGGCCTGGCGCGCTATCTCGACCCGGAGAAGGGCGCCGAGAAGTACGCGCCGTTCCCGACCCTCGGGTGGGACCGCGCGTACCGATCCGGCGACCGCGTGGTCTACGACGAGGACGGTCTGATGTTCGCGGGCCGGGCCGACGACCAGATCAAACTCGGCGGTCGGCGCATCGAGTTGGGCGAGGTCGACAACGCGCTGCTCTTACTCCCCGGGGTGGTCGGTGCCGCGGCCGCCGTACGACGCAGCGCAGCGGGCAACCAGCTCCTCGTCGGGTACATCGCCACCCAGCCAGGATTCCGGGCGGCCGACGCCACCCGGCTCCTGCGCCGCCGGATGCCGGCCGCCCTCGTCCCGCGACTGGCGGTGGTCGAGGACCTCCCGACGCGCACCTCGGGGAAGATCGACCGCGACGCCCTCCCGTGGCCGCTGCCCGCCGCGACGGCCGGCCCGTCGACGACGACCCTCTCCCCGACCCAGCACTGGATCCGCGACATCTGGCTGGAGGTGATCGGCGCCTCCGCGGACTCCCCCGCGGACGACTTCTTCGACCTCGGCGGGGGCAGCCTCACGGCGGCGCAGGTGACCTCCCGGTTGCGCAGCCGCTATCCCGAGGTCACCGTCGCCGATCTCTACGAGCAGGAGACGCTGGGCGCGTTGGCGGCGTACCTCGACACCCTGGCCGTCGGCGAGCAGCAAGAGCGGCGCGCGGTCCGACCGACCCCGAGGAAGACCCAACGGGGGCAGGTGGCGTTCACGGTGGGGCTGCGGGTGCTGCCCGGACTGCGGTGGGTGACGTGGGTGGCCGGGGTGAGCACGCTGGCCTCCTCGATGTTCGGACTCACGTTCCTGCCCCGTACGTCCTGGTGGTGGATCGCCGCGGGCTGGCTGCTCTTCGTCGCGGCGCCGGGTCGGATGGCCCTGTCGGCGGCAGCGGCCCGGCTGCTGCTGCGCGACCTCGAACCCGGTGACTACCCGCGCGGCGGACGGGTGCACCTGCGCGTCTGGCTAGCCGAGCGGATCGCCGACGAGTTGGGGGCGGCCAACCTCGCCGGCGCTGCGTGGATGCCCTGGTACGCGCGTGCGCTGGGAGCCCGCATCGCACGCGACGTCGACCTGCACTCCCTGCCCCCGATCACCGGCATGCTCCGGCTCGGCCGCGGCTGCTCGATCGAGCCCGAGGTGGACCTCAGCGGTCACTGGTTGGACGGCGACGTGCTGCACCTCGGCGCGATCAGGGTCGGTGCCGAAGCACGCGTCGGCACCCGCACCACGCTGGCTCCGGGCGCGGTCATCGCCGCCCACGCGGAGGTGGCGCCTGGCTCGGCGGTCCTGGGACGGATCGGCAAGCGGGAGTACTGGAGCGGCGCGCCCGCCCGGCCCATCGGACCCACCCGTGGGCCGTGGTCACCGGCGCGGCCGCCGCGACGCCCGGCCTGGACGGTGGCGTACGCCGTCGCGGCGAACGTCATCGCCCTGCTGCCGTTCGTCGCCGGTGCGATCGGGCTGATCGCCACCTGGCCGCTCTGGCACGGCGCGGACTCCTTCGCCGCCCTGGCCCGCGTCGCGCCCGCCGTCGTCGTCCTCGGCACCCTGATCGGGCTGCTCGCGCTCGCCCTCCTCATCGCCGCGCTGACCCGGCTGCTCAGCGTGCGGGTGGAGCCCGGCGGACACCCCGTCCACAGCCGTCCGGCGTGGCAGGCGTGGGCGACGATCCGGCTGCTCGACGAGGCGCGTACCTGGCTGTTCCCCCTCTACGCCGGCTCGCTCACGCCGGGGTGGCTGCGGTTGCTCGGCGCCACGGTGGGCAGCCGCGTCGAGGCGTCCACCGTCCTCTTGATCCCGCACCTCACGAGGATCGGCGACGAGTCCTTCCTCGCCGACGACACCCTCATCGGCAGCTACGAACTGGGCGGCGGCTGGTTGCGCGTCGAGCGCACCGCGATCGGCAAGCGCGCGTTCGTCGGCAACTCGGGGATGGCCGCCCCCGGTCGCAAAGTGCCCAAGAAGGCCCTGGTCGCCGTCCTGTCCGCGGTCCCCCAGCGCAAGGAGGCCAAAGCCGGGTCGTCCTGGTTGGGCAGTCCTCCGGTGCTGCTGCGCCGCCCGAAGTCCGACACCGACGACAGCCGTACCTACCGCCCGTCCCGTCGGCTGCTGGTCGCGCGGGGTCTCGTCGAGGCGTGCCGACTCCTGGCGCCCGTGGTGAGCTCGGCACTGGGCGCGGCCACCGCGTTCGCGCTCGCCGCGGCGCTGGGCAGTGCGGTGCCCTGGGTGGCATTGCTGCTCGCGGGTCCGGTGCTCATGGTGGTGGGCGCGCTCGCCGCCGCGATCACGAGCCTGGTCAAGCGGGTGCTCGTCGGGCGCATCGAGGCCGTGGACCATCCGCTGTGGAGCTCGTTCGTGTGGCGCAGCGAACTCGCCGACATGTTCGTGGAGGCCGTGGCGGCACCGTGGTTCGCGCGCGCCGCCCTCGGCACTCCGGTCCTCAACACCTGGCTGCGCAGCATGGGCGCCGACATCGGGCACGGCGTCTGGTGCGACACCTACTGGCTGCCCGAGCCGGACCTGGTCCACCTGCACGACGGCGCGACCGTCAACCGGGGCTGCGTCGTGCAGACCCACCTCTTCCACGATCGCGTGCTCAGCATCGACGAGGTCGTGCTGGAGACCGGCTCCACGCTGGGCCCGAACAGCGTGATCCTGCCCGCGTCCCGGCTCGGTCGCCACGCTACGGTGGGCCCGGTGTCACTGGTGATGAGGGGCGAGTCCGTGCCCGACAAGACCCGATGGATCGGCAACCCGATCGGGCCCTGGGCCGACGAATCGTCTCCTCCCGCTGCGGACGACGACCACGTGGACACCCGCGCATGATGTTCCGCGACGATGCCGACCCGTACGTCCCCGGTCACGGCGATCTCGGGTTCGACGTCCTGCGCTACGACCTCGAACTCGGCTACCGCGTCGACGGGAACACCCTCGACGGCACCGCCACGCTCACCTGTCGCGCGCCCGAGGCGACGGAGCGGATCCACCTCGACCTGCACAAGCTGAACGTGCAGAAGGTGCTCGTGGACGGCGTACGGGCCAAGCACCGGCACGGTCGCAACCGTCTCTCGATCGAGTGCGACATCGAGGCGGGGGCGCAGTTCGTCGTGCGGGTGCAGTACGGCGGGCGCCCCGGTCCGCTCTCCAAGAGGACCCTCGGCGAAGCGGGGTGGGAGGAACTTGAGGACGGCGTCATCGTGGCGGCGCAACCCCACGGTGCTCCGACCTGGTTCCCGTGCAACGACCGACCGTCCGACAAGGCCTCCTACCGGATTCGGCTCACTGTCGGATCGACGTACACCGTGGTGAGCAACGGGCGACTCGTCTCGACGACACCGCGCGCCAGCACGACGACGTGGGAGTACGTGCAGGACGAGCCGATGGCCAGCTATCTGGCGACGGTGCAGATCGGTCGCTACCAGCTGTTCGACTTCGAGTCCGTGGTCCCGCTGCGGGCGGCCGTCCCCGCCGCGCTCACCGATCGCTACGACGCGGCGTTCGGTCGGCAACCGCAGATGCTCGAGACCTTCTCGCAGCTCTTCGGCGAATACCCGTTCGACAGCTACACGGTGGTCGTCACCGAGGACGACCTGGAGATCCCGCTGGAGTCGCAGAGCCTGTCGACGTTCGGCGCCAACTTCCTCACGACCGCCTGGGACGCCGAGCGGCTGATCGCCCACGAGTTGTCGCACCAGTGGTTCGGCAACAGCCTGACCCTCGGTGCGTGGAAGGACATCTGGCTGCACGAGGGGTTCGCCTGCTACGCCGAGTGGCTGTGGTCGGAGGCCTCCTGCCGGGGCTCTGCCCAGGAGCGGGCCGAGGAGCACTGGAGTCTGCTGGCCGGATCGGACCAGGAGCTCGTGCTGGCCGACCCGGGACCGGACAAGATGTTCGACGACCGCGTCTACAAGCGCGGTGCCCTGCTGCTGCACAGCCTGCGGCTCACCCTCGGCGACCACGTCTTCTTCGATCTCCTGCGGTCGTGGGTGAGCGAGCACGCCCACTCCACCGTCTCGACCGAGATGTTCCGCGAGCACGTACGCCGCGCGCCCGGCGACGCCGTCGACGTACTCCTCGACGCGTGGCTCACCGAGCCGGAGCTTCCTCCCCTGCCGCCCGCATCCTGACCTGCGGCCAGGCATCGGCGACCACCGCGAGAGCCATCACGTAGCCGTCGACGTCGACGTCCCGGACCAGGACAGTCAGCCCGCCGCGCCGCACCGCCCCACCCTCGACCGACAGGCTGGACGGCTGCGTGGTCAACCCTTCACCGGTCGCCTTGAGCACGGCCTCCTTGCGCACCCAGCTGCGCAGCGGGTCACCACGCTCGTCCGGGTGCAGGATCATCGCGCTCACCGACGACGACACGTGCCGATCGGCCGGCTCCACGTCGACGCCGACCGGCACCTGCGCGAGGGCCACGACGACCAGGCCCTCCGTGCGGGAGACGCCGAGGTACGGCGCTCGGTCCGGGCCGACCAGGAACGGTCGCCCGTGCGCCGATCCGCCGCACCGCGGGCACAGGTGCGCCACGCGTACGTCGTCCGGGTCGAGACCCGACCCGGCCAGTCCATCGCGCACGAGATCCCTGACCGGCGTGCCGTCCGTGCCGTGCAGGAGGGTGATGCCCTCTGTCGACTCCGGCCTCGGGAGCCGGTGATCGTTCAGGGCTGACACGGTGGAGAGTCAACGGTGAGAACGTCGCTCGCGCAAGCAGGCCCGCGGCGCGCCACTCGCTACCCGCTCGGGTGGTAGCGGTGCTCGGGCCGGCCTGCGGCGCCGTACTTCAGCCGTAGCCGCACGAGACCGTGCTGCTCGAGGTAGTTCAGATACCGCTGCGCGGTGGCGCGGCTGATCCCGACCTCCTGCGCGACCTCGGCGGCCGACACGTCACTGGTCGTGGCACGCACGACGTTGCGCACCAGTTCCAGCGTCGGGGCGGAGTGTCCCTTCGTGGGTCGGGGCGTCGGCGAGGCGCTCGAACGCAGCATCCGGAAGAGTTCGTCCACCTCGGACTGCACAGGATCGCCCCGCAGCCCGGCGAGGTGGCGCCGCAAATGCCGGTACGCCGTGAGCCGCTCGGTCAGGAGGCTGAAGTCGAAGGGCTTCACGAGGTAGTGCACCGCCCCCAGCTGCATCGCCACCCGGACCGAGGCGATCTCGCGGGCAGCCGTGATGACGATGACGGCAGGAGGATCGGGCTCGTCGAGCAATGTCCGGAGGACGTCCAGCCCGTTGCCGTCCGGGAGGTAGATGTCCATGAGGACCAGGTCCGGGCGCAACGTCCGTGTCAGATCCACCGCTTCCGCCGCGGTGTGCGCCTTCCCCACGACGTGATACCCGGGGACGCGTTGGACGAGGGCGCCGTGGATGTCCGCGACCCGGAAGTCGTCGTCGACGATGACGACGCCGAGCAGGCCCTCGCTCATTCGGGAGCTCCGCTGCCGACGGACACGGCCGATTGACCGACCGGCAGCCGCACGGTGAACGTGGCACCGGGCCCCCCGGAGACGATGGTCGAGCCGCCGAGCTTGGTGACGAGCCGTTCGACCAGGGCGAGCCCCAGGCCGCGGGGACGAGCCCCGGCCTGATCGTTCGTGCTGTACCCGTCCCGGAAGATCATCCGCTCGCTGCCTTCGGGGATGCCGGGACCGTTGTCGGCGACGGTGATCACCACCTCGCGCTCGTCCTCGACGATGGCGATGACGACGCTGCGCGGCGCGGGCACGGTGGCGAGGGCGGCGAACGCGTTGTCGATCAGGTTGCCGAGGATGCTGGTCAGCGCCTGCACCTTCTCGGGCGACTCGCTGAGCCAGGTCTCCGGGGCGATCACCAGATCGATGCCGCGCTCGCTCGCCTCGGCCGCCTTCCCCAACAGGAGCCCGACGATCTGGGGGGCCTCGATGTGCGTGCGCAGCGAGTTGTCGAAGTCAGCGGCCGTCCCCTGGATCTGCAGGACGTAGTCCAGCGCCTCGTCGGGGTAGCCCAGTTGCAGCAGCCCGGCCACGGCGTGCAGACGGTTCGCGAACTCGTGCTGCTGGGCTCGCAGGGAGTCGGTGAGCCCCCGTTCGCCGTCCAGTTCGCTGCGCAGCCCGGCGACCTCGGTGCGGTCCCGCAGCGTCACGACCGCCCCGTGCGGGCGTCCGGCCACCGTGACCGGCATCCGGTTGATCACCAGGCACAGGTCGTCGGTGAGGACGATGTCGTCCCCTCTGATGCCTCGACCTGCCAACGCGTCGCGCAGGCGCCCGTCGGGCAGTACGTCGTTCAGGTGCTGCCCGATGGCGCTCACGCGCAACCCCAGCAGTCGCTGCGCCTCGTCGTTCACGACGCTGACCCGATCGCGCCGGTCGAAGGCGATGACGCCCTCCCGGATGCCGTGCAGCATGCCCTCCCGCTCCTGCAGCAGCTGCGAGATCTCATCGAGCTCCAGGCCGAACGTCCGGCGCTTCAGGTGCGCGGCGAGACCGAACGACGCGAGGGTTCCCAGCGCCAGCGCAATGGCGAACCACGTTGCGTACGAGGGAAGTTGCTTCGCCAGAGCACTCGACACCGAGCTCTCCTTGATGCCCACGGAGACCTCGCCGACCATCCGTCCGGCGGGACTGTAGAGCGGCGCCTTGCCGTTCGCCGAACGCCCGGTGCTGCCGTTGTCGGCACCCAGGTGGACCTGGCCGTCGACGGTCACGATCGGCTCGGTCACCGGCTGCCCGATCAGCGCCGGATTCGGGTGGGAGTGACGCACCCGGTGCATGTCGATCACCACGACGTACGACGCGCCCGTCTTGCTCCGGATCGTCGTCGCGATGTCCTGGATCGTTGCGGTGCACCCCGGCACCTCGTGCGCCATGCAGCTGCGGATCGACGGCACGGCGGAGACGGCAGAGGCGATCGACCCGGCGCGCGCCTCGTACTGCCGGTCGAGGTGGGCGCGCTCGCCGTAGGCGAACAGCAGGAAGCCGATCACGATGGTCGCAGCCAGGATCACCAGCTGAGCCATCAGGATCTGGCTCGACAGCTTGCGCATCCTGGTTCGCACGCCGTCATTGTGATCGCGGTCACGCCCACGGACAAGCTGCGTGCGCACAATGCGCAAAACCCCCGAAAACGAGGGTTAAGAAGCGATTCGACCGCAACCGTGACGTGACCTGCGTCACGAACCTACGTTCTGCGGAATGCCCACCCCGCAGAACGGAAGGAACTCGCACATGGCCCACGGCGACGCGGCCCGCATCGAGATCTCAGGACTGACCAAACGATTCCTCACCCCGAACGGTGAGGTCTTCACCGCGATCCAGGACGTCAGCTTCGTGATCGAGCCCGGTCAGTTCTGCGCGATCGTCGGACCCACCGGATGTGGCAAGTCCACCACCCTCGGTCAAGTGTCCGGCCTGGAGCGGCCGAGCGCGGGCACCGTCACGGTCGGCGGTCAGCCGGTGGACGGGATCACCGACGGGGTCAGCTTCATGTTCCAGGCGGACGCCCTCTTCCCCTGGAAGACGGTACTCGCGAACGTGATGACCGGGCCGACGCTGCGCGGGATGGGCAAGAAGGAGGCCTCCTCACTGGCGCGGGACTGGCTGCGACGGGTCGGCCTCTCAGGATTCGAGGACCGCTACCCCCACCAGCTGTCCGGCGGAATGCGCAAGCGGGTCGGGATGGCCGCAGCCCTGATCAACGAACCGCGGATCCTGCTGATGGATGAGCCGTTCGGCGCCCTCGACGTACAGACCAAGGCGATCATGCAGACCGAGCTGCTCGGGCTGTGGGAGCAGCTGCGCCCGTCCGTGCTCTTCATCACCCACGACCTGGACGAGGCCGTCGCGCTCTCCGACCGGGTGCTGATCATGACCAGCAGCCCCGGCTCGATCAAGCACTCGTTCGACATCGACCTGCCGCGGCCGCGCGGCGACGTCCAGACGATCCGGCACGAACCCCGGTTCCTGGAGTTGCAGGACCGGATCTGGTCCTCCCTCAAGGACGAGGTCGAGCGGGCGTACGCGGCGACGGCAGGTGCGGCATGAGTTCGACGATCCCCGCCACCAAGGCCATCGAGAGCGACACCGACGCGCAGGCCGCGTCGCGTCGAGCCCGGCGCCGGCACACCCAGCGGGTGTGGATCGGCCGGATCCTGGTGCCGGTCGTCTTCCTCGGCAGCTGGCAGATTGCCACCGAGGTGGGCTGGCTCGACAAGTTCTTCTTCGGTCAGCCGACCGCCGTCTGGCAGGCTTTGGTGCATCTGTTCACCGCCGGGACGGCGTTCGGATCGATCTGGCTGAACCTGTGGGTGACCATCAAGGAGGCCCTCTACGGCTTCCTCCTGGGCACCGGCACCGGGGTCGTCATCGGTCTGCTCCTCGGTCAAAACCGCCTCCTCGCCGAGGTGTTCGGCCCCTACATCAAGGTCCTCAACTCGATTCCGCGGATCATCCTGGGCTCGATCTTCATCGTCGCGTTCGGCCTCGGCACCTTCCCCAAGGTACTGCTGGCCGCGGTCCTCGTCTTCTTCGTCGTCTTCTTCAACGCCTTCCAGGGAGTGCGCGAGGTCGACCAGAACCTGATCGCGAACATCCGGGTCCTCGGGGCGTCGCCCCTGCAGATCGCCCGCCACGTCACCATCCCGTCGGCATTGACCTGGATCATCGCGAGCCTGCACACCGCGTTCGGCTTCGCCATCATCGGCGCGCTCGTGGAGGAGGTGCTCGGGGCACAGCACGGGATCGGTCTGATCATCAAGGTGGCCCAGGGCAACTTCGACCCGGACACCGTCTTCGCCTGCATGGCGATCATGGGCGTCGTCACGCTCGCCGCGGAGTACCTCATCACCCTCCTGGAACGGCGCGTCCTGTCCTGGCGCCCGCCGAATCGCTCTGAAGCACAGGCGATCTGAATGACCCTCCTCACCTCACCGTCAGTCCCTACGAAAGGAACCCACCCCATGTACAAGTCCGCGATCGCGATCGCTGCGGCAGGAGCGCTCGCCCTCGGCGTCACCGCCTGCGGGAGCTCCACTTCCGGCTCCGGCTCCGGCTCCGGCTCTGGCTCCGCAAGCTCGGGCGGATCGAAGGGCGGCTCCTTGCCCACCGTGAAGCTGATGGTCGGCGGCATCGACAAGCAGATCTACCTGCCCTACCAGCTCGCTCAGAACCTCGGCTTCTACAAGAAGTACGGCGTCAAGGTCGAGTTGTCGACGGAGAGCAACGGAGGGGTCGGCGCCGAGGACGCGATGGCCTCCGGGTCGGTCGACATGGCGGGCGCGTGGTACATCCACACGATCGACTTCCAGGCCAAGGGCAAGGACGTGATCGACATCGTCCAGCTCTCCGGAGCGCCCGGCGAGCGTGAGATGTGCGGGAACGGCAGCGGTGTCCACAGCGCCGCGGACTTCAAGGGCAAGACGCTCGGCGTGACCGACCTCGGATCCGGCACCGACGAGCTGACGCAGTTCCTCGCGGCCCAGAAGGGCGTCAAACACAGCGATTACCACACCCTCGCCGTCGGTGCCGGCTCGACCGCCGTCGCGGCGATCCAGCGCAAGTCCGCCCAATGCGTCATGACCACCCAACCGACCGTCGGTGCCTTGGAGTCCAAGAAGCTCGGGTATTCCGCGCTCGACCTCGCGACGACCGCCGGTGCCACCAAGGCCCTCGGCGGCGCGTGGCCGGCCGCCGGTGTCCTGGCGAACGCCAGCTGGGTGAAGTCGCACGAGGGCGCGACCCAGAGCGTCGTCGACGCCCTGGTCGCGACCATGCACTGGATCAGCACCCACTCGGCGGCGGACATCGCGAACGCGCTTCCCCCGGAATTCACGTCCAACCCCACGATCACCAAGGCCCAGTACATCGCCGGCCTCACCACCGACAAGGGCCAGTTCCTGCCTGACGGCATCATGCCCGCCGGCGGCCCGAAGACGGTCTACGCCATGGAGAAGCAGCTGGGGGTCAACGTCGGGAAGGTGACGATCGGGGGTACGTTCACCAACACCTACGCGATGAAGGCGAACAAGCTGGAGGGCACGAAGGTGACCACCACCCCGGCCGGCGCCACCGGCTGACCGAGAACGCACGAGGGCTCTGATCGCCTACGACCGCTTCCGCAAGGTGCCGAACTATCCCGGTGTCGACGACTCGTGGGCTCAGCACATCGGCAAGCCCCTGACCTCGGTCCCGCCGCCCAG
>NZ_JAGEKR010000010.1 GCF_017565405.1 Allobranchiibius sp. CTAmp26 | reverse complement strand
GCGACGCCGAGATGGCCGCGATCACCGCCCTCGGCCGGCCGGACGGGCGTCTCTTCGGCGGCGACCCGGAGACGCACGAGGAGATGTAGGAAGGCGCGCGCTCTATAGAGCGCGCGCCTTCCCACAACGTCGAGCCCAGCGGCCCTAGAGCAGGAAGCGGAACATCGGGCTGTCCGGCGGGACCCGCTCGATGACCAGCGGTGAGGCCCTCATCCGGTCCAGCAGCGGCTGCAGGTCGGCGGCGTACCCGAGTTCGACCCCGACGAGGGCCGGACCGTACTCGCGGCTGTTGCGCTTGATGTACTCGAAGAGCGCGATGTCGTCCTCCGGGCCGAGGACATCATCCAGGAAGCGCCGCAAGGCTCCGGGCTCCTGGGGGAATTCGACGAGGAAGTAGTGCTTGCGTCCTTCGTGCACGAGCGCGCGCTCGACGACCTCGCCGTACCGGCTGACGTCGTTGTTGCCGCCGGACAGCACCGCGACGACCGTGGAGTCGGGGTCCAGGTCGAGTTCGAGCAGCGCGGCCGAGGCGAGGGCGCCCGACGGCTCGGCGATGATCCCCTCGCTCTGATAGAGCGCGAGCATCTCGATGCAGATCGCGCCCTCGGCGAGGGTGCGCATCTCGCACCCGGAGTCCCGCACGATGGGGAAGGTGTGGCCGCCCACCCGGCGTACGGCGGTGCCGTCGGCGAAGCCGTCGATCGTGTCCAGCGTGACCGGTGCCCCGGCGTCCAGGGCCGCCGTCATGCTGGCGGCGCCGGCGGGTTCGACCCCGATGATGCGGGTGCGCGGGTGCTCCGCCTGCAGCGCGGCGATCGCGCCGGCCAGCAGGCCGCCACCGCCGACCGGGACGACGAGCATGTCCGGTGCCGCACCCAACTGCTCGACGATCTCCAGCGCCACGGTGCCCTGCCCGGCGATGGTGCGCGGGTCGTCGAACGCCGGGACGATCGTGGCTCCCGTGCGCTCCGCCTCGGCGTACACCGCGGCCGCCGCGTCGTCGTACGTCTCACCGTTGACGACCACCTCGACGCGGCCGAGGCCCAGCGCCATCACCCGGTCGCGCTTCTGCCGGGGAGTCGTGCGCGGCAGGTGGATGCGCGCGTCGACACCGAGCTGCGCGCAGGCCAGCGCGACCCCCTGCGCGTGGTTGCCCGCGCTCGCGCACACCACACCGCGCGTCCGTTGGTCCTCGTCGAGCTGCGAGATGAGGTTGTACGCGCCACGGATCTTGTAGGACCGCACCGGCTGCAGGTCCTCGCGCTTGAGGTGCACCTGCGCGCCGGTCAGTGCGGACAGCCGCGCGCTCGCGTGCAACGGGGTGGGCGAGGCGACGCTGGAGAGGCGGTCGGCCGCGGCGCGTACGTCGGCGACCGTCGGAGTCTGCGTCGTCACCCGCTCACGGTATCCATCTGCCGGTCACGTACGCCGCGACCGTCCTCACGCTGGACAACCCACCCTGTCCGTCAGATCGGGCGCTTCATCCCGGTGTGCGTTGCCTCGTACCCGAGCCGCTCGTAGAACCGCTGCGCATCGGTGCGGGACGTGTCGGTCGTCAGCTGGGCCAGGGTCGCGCCGCGCGCCCGTCCCCACGCGTGGGCCCACTCGAACATCGCACTGCCGAGCCCACTCCCGCGCTCCGAGCGGTCGACCCGCACCGCCTCGATCAGCAGCCGGGTGGCGCCCCCACGGGACAGCCCAGGGAGCACCGTCGCCTGGAGCGTGCCGACGACCTGTCCGTCCTCGCGACGCATGGCGAGCAGATGGTGGGCCGGGTCGGCGTCAACCAGCGCGAACGCCGCGTCGTACGGCGCGACCTGCGACTTCTCGCAGCCTGCACCCAGGACGTCGTCACGCAGGAGGGCGACCAGTGTCGGCACGTCCTCGCGAGCGGCGCGGTCGAAGCGGTACGTGCGGCCGTCGATGGTGACGGTGTCCATGGTGGTCCTTCCTGACGGATCGGCGGACGACGAAGCGGCGGCCCCGGATGATCCGGGACCGCCGCTTCGACGACGTACGACGTGCTCGGTCAGCTGGCGCTGTGCCGACCGCGGGTCTCGCCGGCGAGCGCGCCGTCGGCGTTGCTCTCCACCGAACCGACGAGGTCGTCGGTGGGCGAGGCGATCTCGTCGGCGCGCTGCGTGGTGAGCGGCGCGGCGGTGGTCGGCTCCTGCTGAGCGGCCCGGGCCTTCGCCCGGCGGCCGGCGAAGATCAGGGCGCCGGCGGCGACGACGGCCACGACGCCGACCGTGATCAGCACCGTGCCCTTCTTCTTGCGCAGCTTGGCGGCCTGCGGGGCAACCCGCTCGATCTGGTGCTGCGCGCCTCCCGGCAGGGAGGTGTACGCGCTCGCGCCGGCCGCGGTGGCGGCCCCGGTCGCTGCGAGCAGCGCCTCGTGCAGCTTGCCGGCCCACTCCGACGCGGCGTCGGAGGTCTGGTCCTTGACCGCCGTCGCGGCCTCGACCAGCTTCTCCTGCTGCGGGGCGGTGGCCTTGTTGACCTTGTCCAGCTGCGGCGCGACGGCCTTGCGCAGCTTCTTGGTCTGCGGGGCGGAGGCGATGCTGTCGCTCACGTCGGACGCCTTGCTCTTGACCGAGTCGGTCAGGTTGGCGGCCTTCTTCTGAGCGCGAGCGGTCTTCTTGGCGGCCTTCTTCTGCAGCTGCGAGGACCGCTTAGCAGCCCTCTTCTGCGACTTTTTCCCCTTACGACCGGCGGACTTGCGCGCCTTCTTCGCCTTGGTGGCGGTCTCGTCGGCCTTGCCCTTCGCGTCACCGGCCGCGTCCTGCGCCTTGGCGCCTGCCGCGCTCGCTGCCGCGGCGGCGGAAGCAGCGCCGTCCTTGGCCGCGTCGTTCACCTCGGCCAGCTTCTCGCGGGCCACGTCGGCGGCGTGGGAGGCCTTCTCAAGACCCGCTTCGACGACGGGAGCCGCCTTCTCGAGGGCGCCTTCGACCGCGGGGCCCGCCTTCTCCTTCACGGTTGCAAGCGTGTCGGACGCCGCGGACACCAGCTGGCCGGCCTTGTCCTTCGCGACATCGGAACGTGATTTCGTGGTGAGCAAGAGCGTCCTCCAAGGTTGTCAGTTCCGGCCTATCCTGCCCTGTCGCACCGGGCTCGGCCAACCTGGCGTCTCATGCGAAACTTCTTGACATGAACGCGACGCTGCACACCAACCACGGCGACATCAACCTGGTGCTCTTCCCGGACGCCGCCCCGAAGACGGTCGAGAACTTCACCGGTCTCGCCCGCGGCACCAAGGAATACAAGGACGACGCCGGGCGCACGAACCCCACGCCGTTCTACGACGGACTGATCTTCCACCGCGTGATCCCCGGCTTCATGCTGCAGGGCGGTTGCCCGCAGGGCGTCGGGATCGGCGGCCCCGGCTACAACTTCGACGACGAGATCTCGCCCGACAAGGACTTCCGCGCGCCGTACATGCTCGCCATGGCGAACGCCGGCAAGCGCGGCGGCAAGGGCACCAACGGCTCGCAGTTCTTCATCACCGTGGCGCCCACCACCTGGCTGCAGGGCAAGCACACGATCTTCGGTGAGGTCGCCGACCAGGCCAGCCGCGACGTGGTCGACAAGATCGGCGCCGTCCGCACCGGTGGTCAGGACAAGCCGGTCGACGACGTCGTCATCGAGAGCGTCGAGATCACGGACTGAATCCTCAAACGACTGCGGGGTCCGGCACTTGCCGGACCCCGTCGTACGTTGACGGGGCAATGAGGCCACCTGTGACACCACCACTGCCGGGTTCGCGGTCCACGCGGGCCCTTTGTCGGCGCGCCCAGCGGGGCCGGCGATGACCGCACCCGACCAGCCGGTGTGCCCGCGGCACCCCGACCGGGTGGCGTACGTGCGGTGCCAGGTGTGCGATCGCCCGACGTGCCCGGACTGTCAACGTCCCGCGCCCGTCGGCATCCACTGTGTGGACTGCGTCCGCGCATCGGCCAAGACCTTCCGCTCCGCGACGACCGTCTTCGGTGGCCGGGTCGCGCTCGGTCGGCCGGTGGTCACGATCTCCCTGATCGTCGTCTGTACGGCGATCTGGCTGGTGCAGCAGGTGTATTCGCCGCTGACCGCCGAGTTCTTCTATGCACCGGTGCAGACCGGCGACCAGCCGTACCGATTGCTCACCGCGACGTTCCTGCACCAGCCCAACGGGGTCACCCACCTGCTCTTCAACATGTTCGCGCTGTGGATCGCGGGCCAGTTCCTGGAGCCCGCGTTGGGCCGGGCCCGGTTCCTCGCCATCTACCTGATCTGCGGGCTCGCGGGCTCGGTGGGTGTCGAGCTGCTCGCCGCCGCCCCCAGCGCGACGAGCGCGGGAGGCTGGTACACCCCGACGCTCGGCGCGTCCGGGGCGATCATGGGCCTGTTCGGCGCGGCGGTCGTGTGCAACCGGCGCCTCGGCGTGCCCATCGGGGGTCTGGTCGGTCTGCTGGTGATCAACGTGCTGGTCGGTTTCGTCGTCTCCGGCATCGCGTGGCAGGCGCACCTCGGCGGCGCGATCGTGGGGCTGGGATGCGGGGCGGTCGCCACCTACCTCGGCGCCGAACGACGGCGCTGGCAGTGGCCGGTGTACGCCGCGATCGTCGTACTGCTGGTGGTGCTGGCGACCGTACGCTTCGAGAGCGTGGCGGTGCCGGCGATCGTCGGTCTGTAGAGCGACACCGCACCTCGTGCGCACGGGTGGTGTTGACGACGTCTGAACGCGGTCAATCGCTGCTGAACACCGCCGCGTGAAGGGCGACTTACACCGGTGTAGTTATCCCCACCTGTGGATAACCCTGTGGATGAACGCACGGTGGCACAGGAAAGCCCGAGAGGCACAGGCGGACCTGTGCCTCTCGGGCTCTACTGCGCCACCATGGGCGGTGGCTACTTCCAGCGTGTCGTCATCAGGAAGCCGACCATCACCAGGACGAACCCGATGCCGAGGTTCCAGACCACGCCGAGCTTGGGCGCGGGGTAGTCACCCTGCGACAGGTAGGTGACGACCAGCCAGAGCAGCCCCAAGACCATGAAACCGACCATCAGCGGGACCCACCACGTGGGGTTGTCGCCGCCGGTGACCCGCACCTTCTGGGCCGTCGTACGCCGGGCCAGCTCGTCAGCCGGCGAGCTCGACTTCTTCTTCGCGCCCTTCCCCGAGGGCGCTGCGGTCTTCTTGGCCGACGTCGCGGGCGCCTCGTCACGGGGGGCCTTCACCGCGGACGCCGCCGTCGTCTTCGAGGACGCGGTGGTCTCGTCGGCGTCGCAGGTGCCGGCGGCACCGTCACTGGCCGCCCCTGCATCGGCCGACGTGCTGCCGGACGGGGTCGAACGGTCCTTGCGGGGCTTGCTCACGGGGGGATCTCCTCGGATTGGGCGCGGCTACGCTAGAGGGTAGATCACCGCATCACCCGTTCATCCTCACCACGCTACGGAGTCCCGCACATGCCCCGGTCGCAGGCGCTGCATGCCCTGCGGGGTCTGCGCCGGTCGAACGGCGACCGGCGCCCGGCTGCCGGGCGCTCGCGGTGGAGGTACGTCGTCCCCGCGGTGGCGCTCGTCGCGGGCGGCCTCTTCGGTATCAGCGCGGTCACCTCCAACGGGACGGACCTGCGGCCCGCGACCCGTGACTTGGTGCAGGTGGTGCGCAGCGGCGACCAGCGGGTGAAGACGAAGGCGGCTGCCGTACGCCGCCTGCAGACCGAGGTCGACAAGCTGTCCGCACAGCGCGCACCGGGGTCCTCCCGACTCGCGGCGCTGCAGAAGCAGGAGTCCGTCAGCGCGGTGGCCGCCGGGATGACGCCGGTCACCGGCTCCACGGTGACCGTCACCCTCGACGATTCCCACCGCGACCTGTCGACCCTGCCCGCCGACACCGACCCCAACTGGCTGCTCGTGCACCAGCAGGACGTGCAGGGCGTCGTCAACGCCCTGTGGAAGGGCGGCGCCACCGCCATGACGATCATGGACCAGCGGATCATCTCGACCTCGGCTGTGCGCTGCGTCGGCAACACGCTGCTCCTGCAGGGCCGGGTCTATTCGCCGCCGTTCGTGATCAGCGCGATGGGCGACCAGAAGAAGCTGCACAGCGCACTGGCCAACGACCCCGCCGTCTCGGGCTACCGCGACTACGTGCCCCTGGTCGGCCTCGGGTACTCGGTGCGCGACAACGGCGACGCGCACTTCGCGGCGTACGGCGGCAGCGCGCAGCTGCGGTACGCGACGAGCCCGTCCAGCTCAGCCAGCCCATCGAGCCCATCGAGCACGGAGGGCACCAAGTGACCCGGATCCTGGTGATCGACAACTATGACAGCTTCGTCTTCACGATCGTGGGCTACCTGGAGCAGCTCGGCGCGGAATGCACCGTCGTACGCAACGACCAGGTCGCGGCGACCGAGGGCGGCGACTACGACGGGGTGCTGATCTCGCCCGGGCCCGGCACCCCGGACGGCGCCGGCGTCTCGATGGCGATGATCGAGGCGTGCGCCGACCGGGCGCAGCCGATGCTCGGGGTGTGCCTGGGGCATCAGGCACTGGGCGCGGTGTACGGCGCGACGGTCGATCGCGCGCCCGAACTGCTGCACGGCAAGACCTCGCAGGTGCGCCACGACGCGACCGGCGTGATGGAAGGGCTGCCGTCCCCGTTGCGAGCGACGCGCTACCACTCCCTGACCATCGAACCGTCCACGATCCCGGACGAACTCGTCGTCAACGGCCGCACGGACTCCGGCATCGTGATGGCCGTGCGACACCGTTCGCTCCCGCTGCACGGCATCCAGTTCCATCCCGAGTCGGTCCTCACCCAGGGCGGCCACCGGATGCTCGCCAACTGGCTGCAGATCGCCGGTATGCCGGAGGCGGTCGCCCGCAGCGAGGGTCTGGCCCCGCTCGTGCACGGCCTCGACGCAGCCGTCCTCGACGCCGGCTGACCGGGGCCACGTCGAGCGTCGCCCGACAACGGCACCGCGTGGTCCCCTGTGGTGTCGAGCGATCGGGGTGCCGTGTGCGAGGGCACCGCGCGGTCCCATGCAGCGCCGCGCGAATCGCGCCGCATATAGCCGCCGTTGGCGTGACGTCGCCCGAGCATCGGGCATGCTGACCGGATGCACTTCGCCGGTCTCGACCTCGCCTGGGGCAACAAGAGTCCGACGGGCGTCGCCGTCCTCGACGACGGCGGGTCCCTGTGCCACCTGTCGGTGGCCCGCACGGACGCCGATATCGAGACGGCCCTCGCCCCGTACCTCGATGGGGGCTTGATCGTCGGGGTGGACGCGCCGCTCGTGGTCACCAATGAGACGGGCAACCGGGCGGCCGAACGCGCGTTGAACAAGGACTTCGCGCGGTTCGACGCGGGAGCGCACCCGTCGAATCTTTCCATCCGGGCGTTCCGCGACGGCCTGCGCGGTGCCCGTGTCTGCGCGCAGCTCGGCCTCGACATGGATCCGGCGTCGCGGGCCCCGCGGCGGGCCGTCGAGGTCTACCCGCACCCTGCGACGATCGCGCTCTTCGAGCTCGGCCGCACGCTGAAGTACAAGAACAAGCAGGGCCGCTCGGTCGGCCGGTTGCGGGACGAACTGCTGACCCTGATGCGACTGCTGGAGTCCCTCTCCGCGGCCACCCCGGCCCTGCACCTGGTGCCCCACGAGGGCTGGCGCGCGCTGGTCACCGCTGTGGAGGCGGCCACGAGCAAGGCGCAGCTGCGGGTCGCCGAGGACCAGGTGGACGCCGTGGTCTGCGCGTACGTCGTGCTCTTCCGCGAACGTCGGCCCGAGGCGATGACGACGTACGGCACCTTCGCCGACGGGTACATCGTCACCCCCACGCTGCCGGACGGCCTGGTGCCGTCACCGCGGGCGCCACGCGTCGAGCAGCGGGTGGACGTCGTGCGCCGCGCGACCCAGGAGTACGCGGTGGGGTTCCCGGCCGTGCAGGCCGCCGCGGACGAGGCGATCGAGATCGTCGTCGGCATCCTCGACGACGCCGGGCTGAACTATTTGAGCGTCACCGGCCGCGCGAAGAGCGTCGCGTCGTTCGCGGAGAAGGCCGGACGCACCGCGGACGGTGTCGCCCTCTTCACCGATCCGCTGACCCAGATCGGCGACGTGATCGGGTTGCGCGTCATCACCTACGTGCACAGCGACGTCGCGTCGGTCGCGGAGCTGCTGGCCGCCGAGGCGGTGGTCATCGAGGACCGTGACATGGGGCAGGCGACCGCGCGGGAGGGCGGCTTCGGTTATGCGAGCCGACACCTGCAGATCCGGCTCGCCCCGTCCGAGCAGGGGGTGCACCCGCTGATCGGCGACCGCCAGATCCAGGTGCAGATCCGCACGGTGCTGCAGCACGCCTGGGCCGAGTTCGAACACGACATCCGTTACAAGGGAACGATCCCCGACGAGCACCGCGCCGACTTCGACCGCCGTTTCACACTGGCCGCCGGTCTGTTGGAACTCGCCGACCAGCAGTTCTCCACGATCCGCGAACGGCTGCACGACGGCGTCCGTGAGCCCGCGGTAACCGTGGCCGACGACGACCCCCGCATCAGTCCCCGGGAATTGGCGGCGTTCCTCGCGGGCGAGTACGCCGACGCCAGTTGGTCGCGCCCCGACCACTACGCATGGATCGCCGGGCTGGTCCTGGAGCTCGGCATCACCTCGCTGGCCGAACTGGCCGAGACCATCCGTGCCGTCGACGCCGGCGCGATCGGCGCCCGGATGGGCTACCGCAACCGGGCAGGCGCCGTACGCCGGCTCGACGACGCCCTGCTCGTGACGCACGGCGACCGCTACATCGGGCTGCACGGCAACGCCCACCGGATCGACCGGCTGCGGGCCCGCCTGGCGAAGATGGCGCCTGACTCCGTGCGCCCCTGACACCCGCCGGTTACGGCGTCGGCGTCGAGACCCCCGGCGTCGGGGGCCCTCCGGACTTCGTCGGGCTCGTCGACGTCGACGACGTTGAGCTCGTCGTCGATGTCGAGGTGGACGTCGAGGGCGGGGTCGAGGTGGACGTCGAGGCCGTCGTGGTCGGCGGCGGCGTCACGGTGGAGGTGAACGTGGACGCCTGCGGCCGCAGGATCCCCACGTAGAGCGTGATGATCGAGTTCACGGTCACCTTCTGGCCGGCATTGCTCACCCGGATGACCTGGTCGACCTGGCTGGGATCGCTGGTCTCGAGGGTCTGGATGGTGGCGCCGAGGTAGTGCCCGCGCAGCTCGGTCTGTGCCACGGAGCTGCTCTTGCCCTTGAGGTCCGTCGGCACCGTCACCAGCCCGCTGCTCACGTTGAGGAAGACCGTCGCGCTCGGGTTGACCGAATTACCGCTCCCAGGCGACGTACTGACCACCACACCCTGGTCGTACTGGGTGTCGTTGACCTGCTGGTTGGACACGGACACCTTCGTGAACCCGGCGTCCTTGAGCGCCTGTTTCGCCTGGTCGACGGTCTGACCGGTGAGGTCGGGGATCGGTAGTGCGTTCGGGCCGTTCGAGACGTCGATGACCACGATGCTGCCGGAACGGGCGTCGCCGGAGCTCGGGTTCTGGCGCACCACCTGACCCACGGGCTGGTCGTTGGTGACCTTGCGCACCTGGGCATCGAAACTGCTCGCCCGGAGGGTGGCGATGGCCTGGTTCTGGGTCATGCCGACGACGCTGGGCACGCTGCTCAGCTTGGTGCCGTCGCCGGAGTTCATCACCAGGTAGCCGATGCCGAGGATCGCCGCGAGCAGGGCCACGGCCGCGGCGACCCAGATGAGGGTGCGGCGCGGCGGGGCCTGTGCCTCGTCGTACTCCGCCGTCGGGTCGTGCCGGGTGGCGGGCGCGGGAACGGCGTGCGGCTCCCGGTCCATCGGCTGCCCGACGCCTTCCATGGCCGCGGCAGCCGCGCTCAGCGGCTCGCCGGTACGCGCTCGCTGCAGGTCGGCGCGGAAGTCGCTGGCGTGCTGGTAGCGCGATCCGCGCGGCTTCTCCAGCGAGTGCAGGGTGACCGCGTCCAACGCGGGCGGCACCGGGGGCTCGTACACCGACGGAGGCTGCGGCTGGTCGGTGATGTGCTGGTAGACGAGGCTGACCGGCTCACCGACGAACGGGGTTCTGCCGGTGAGCAACTCGAAGAGCACGCATCCGGCGGAGTAGAGATCCGAGCGGGCGTCGACGGTCTCGCCCTGCGCCTGCTCGGGCGACAGGTAGCGGGCCGTGCCGACCACGGCCTGCGCCGACGTCATCGTGGCAGCGGTGTCGGCGAGCGCGCGGGCGATGCCGAAGTCCATCACCTTCACGCTGCCGCCGCGGGTGAGCATCACGTTCGCCGGTTTGATGTCCCGGTGCACGATGCCCTTCTCGTGCGAGTAGTCCAGCGCCGACAGGATGCCCATCGTGATGCGCGCGGCCTCGTCGGGCGCGAGCTTGCCCTCGTCGTCCAGGATGTCGCGCAGGGTCTCGCCCTCGACGTACTCCATCACGATGTAGGGGACGTCGACGCGGGCGCCTCCGGTCTCGACGGCGATGTCCTCGCCGGAGTCGTAGACGGCCACCACGGCGTGGTGGTTGAGTCCGGCGGCCGACTGGGCCTCCCGGCGGAAGCGGGTGAGGAACGAGGGGTCCCGGGCCAGGTCGGAGCGCAGCATCTTGATCGCCACGGTGCGCCCGAGGCGGGTGTCGTGTCCGAGGTGGACCTCGGCCATCCCGCCGCGGCCGATGAGCTCGCCGACCTCGTAACGACCGCCGAGGATGCGTGGGGTGTCGGTCACCGTGCCTCCTGTGCGAGCGATGCTGCGGATGGGGTGAGCGAGCGGACCACGACGGCGTCCAGACTCCCCGGGACCGAGGGGTTGAGGGTGAAGGGGACGGGTAGGTGGGGCGTCATGGCAGCTCCGTCGTCGGGCCACCGGGATGGCGCAGCGTCGCGATCTGCACGGGCTTGGTGAAGCGCTCCTGGGGGGTGCCCGACGAGCGGCTCCGCAGGAGGACCACGAGCACGACGGCGACGATCACGACGACCAGCGCGAGCGCGGCCAGCACGACGTACCGGCGGGTCTGCGAACGGTCCGCCGGCTGCGTCGAGGGACGGCTGCCGGACGACCGTCCGTGATCAGGCTCGCCGAGCCGCTGCTGGTCGGCCCCCGGGGCAAGCACATGCGTCGCCCCCGGGCCGGAGGAGAGGTGCTCGGTCATACGTCGGCCCGGCAGCTGGTGACCGCGCGGGCGATCCCCGTGTGTGACCTGGGGTCCGGACGTGCCGGCGAAGGAGTCGTCGATGAGCTGGGGGCCGGAGGACGCCGAGCGTGCTCCGCGCTCACCGCGGCGGCGGTCGGGATCGCGGCCGGCGTCGCCGAACTCCTGACCGGGGTACTCATCGGGTCCGAACGCCGCAGCGCCCTGCGGCCCGGAGTGCGGGCCGGGGTCCTTGCGGTCGCGACGTCGACGACGCCCTTCGGCTTGCTGGGAAGGACGGGAGGGGCTCCACTCGCCACGCCGCGGCGGCTCGCTGTACGGGTCGAACCCCATCCGCGCGCTGTCGACGATCGACTGCTGCAGTGCCCGGGCGAACTCCGCCGCGGAGTCCGGGCGGAACTGCGGGTCCTTCTCCAGCGCGGCCAGGACGACGGCGCGCACCGGCGGCGGCACGAAGTCCGGCATCGGCGGCGGCTGCTCGTTGACGTGGGCCATCGCCAGTGCGACAGGGCTGTCGGAGTTGAACGGCCTTGCGCCACAGAGCATCTCGTATGCGACAACGGCGAGCGCGTAGACGTCGCTGAGGGGGGTGGTCTCCTGCCCCAGCGCGGCCTCGGGGGCAAGGTACTGCGCGGTCCCCATCACCTCGCCGGCCTTGGTCATGGCCGCGGAGCCGACCGCGCGGGCGATGCCGAAGTCGGTCAGCTTCACGATCCCGTCGGCGGTGACGAGCACGTTGGCGGGTTTCACGTCGCGGTGCACCAGGCCGTTGAGGTGCGCCGACTGCAGCGCGGTCGCGGTCTGGGCGACCAGTCCCACGGTGTCGACCGCGGGCATCGGCGATCGGTCCGCGATGATCCGGGACAGCGGGAGGCCGGGGACGTACTCCATGACGAGATAGGCCGATCCCTCGTCCTCGCCGTAGTCGTAGACGGCCGCGATGTTGGCGTGGCTGAGCGCCGCGGCCAGGCGTGCCTCGGTGCGGAAGCGCTGGTCGAATCCGACCTCGTCGGTCAGCCCGCCCTTCAGCACCTTGACCGCGACGGTGCGCCCGAGGATCGCGTCGGTCGCCGCCCAGACCTCGCCCATGCCGCCGGCCGCGATCCGATCGGTGAGGGTGTAGCGCCCACCCAGGGTGTCTCCCACACCTGCGCTCATCGCCCGATCCCCGCCTCGATGACCTTCTGCGCGATCGGCGCCGCAACCGAGCCCCCGCCGGCCTCCGTACCGTACTTGCCACCGTTCTCCACGAGCACGGCGACGGCGATCTTCGGGTCGTTCGCGGGCGCGAACGCGGTGAACCACGCGTGCGCCGGCTGCCCCTCGCCGTGCTGCGCGGTGCCGGTCTTGCCGGCGACCTGCACGCCGGGGATCTGCGCCTTGGTGCCGGTGCCGCTGTCGACGACCGACAGCATCATGGTCTTCAGCTCGCTCGCCACCTGCGAGCTGACGGCGGTGGAGAGCAGCTTGGGGTCGGTGGAGGAGATGACGTCGAGGTTGTCGTCCCGCACGTCCTTGACCAGGTAGGGCGTCATCACCCGGCCGCCGTTGGCGATCCCGGCCGAGACCATCGCCATCTGCAGCGGGGTGGACTGCACGTCGAACTGCCCGATCGAGGACTGTGCCAGCTGTGCCGGGTCGAGTCCGGTCGGGAAGCGGCTCGCCGCGACCGTCATCGGGATGTTCAACTGCTGGCCGAAGCCGAACCGCCGGGCCTGTGCCGCGACGGCGTCCTGGCCGAGGGAGAGGCCGACGCTGGCGAACGCGGTGTTGCAGCTGATCGCCAGAGCGTGGATGAGCGTCGTACGACCGCCCGGCCCGCAGGTGCCCGAGAAGTCGTTGGGCAGACTGGTGGTGGTCTGCGGCAGGCGCAGCGACGCCGGTCCCGGCACCGAGGTCTGCGGGGTGTACTTGCCCGAGGACAGCGCCGCCGCACTCACGATCAGCTTGAACGTCGAGCCGGGCGGGTAGAGCCCGGAGGTCGCGCGGTTGAGCAGCGGCTGCGAGGTGTTGCCGATGAGCGCTGCCCAGTTCTTCTGGACCGCCGTCAGGTCGTGCCCGGACAGCTGGTTCGGGTCGTACGTCGGACTGGTCACCATCGCGAGGATCGCGCCGGTCTTCGGGTCGAGCGCGACCACCGCGCCGACCTTGGATCCGAGGGCGGACTTCGCGGCCTTCTGCACCTTGGCGTCGATGGTGAGGTCGACGTTGGCGCCCTGCGGCTGCTGACCGGTCACGATGTCGGTGAACCGGCGGTAGAACAGCTGGTCGGAGGTGCCGGACAGCAGGCTGCCGTACCTCGACTCCACGGCCGAGGAGCCGTAGAGGAAGGAGTAGTAGCCGGTCGCGGCGGCGTACGTCGTGCCCTGCGGGTAGGTGCGCAGCCACTTGTACTCGTCGTCGCTGGGCTTGGAAAGCGCGACCGCGTTGCCGCCGACGAGGATGGACCCGCGCTGCCGCGCGTACGACGACAGCAGCGTGCGCCGGTTGCCGGGCCGGTCGTTGAGAGCCTTCGCCTGGAAGAACTGGATCGTCGTGGTGGCGATCAGCAGTGCGCAGAACATGGCGGCGACCACGAGCCCGAGACGGCGGATGGGTGCGTTCATCGCGTTCTCACCGCCTGGGTGTCCGCCGATCCGACGGCGGTCGCGCCGAGCTCGTCGACGGTGGGGCGACGGGCCTGGTCGCTGATTCGCAGGAGCAGCACGATGATGATCCAGTTGGCGATCAGAGAGCTGCCGCCGGCGGACATGAACGGGGTGGTCAGGCCGGTGAGGGGGATGACCCGGGTGACGCCGCCGACCACCACGAAGACCTGGAGCGCCATCGAGAAGCCGAGACCGGTCGCGAGCAGCTTGCCGAAGCCGTCGCGGGCGGCGATGCCGGCCCGCAGTCCGCGTTCCACCACGATGGCGAAGAGCACGATGATCGCGATCAGTCCGACCAACCCCAGCTCCTCACCGAACGAGGGGATGATGAAGTCGGAGTTCGCGAAGTAGGTGAGACCGGGGTGGCCCTCCCCGAGGCCGGTGCCGAGCATCCCGCCGCTGCCCATCCCCATCAGTCCCAGCCCGAGCTGGTCGGACAGGTGCGGGTCGAACGGGTTGATCCACAGGTCCACCCGCACCTGGAAGTGCGCGAAGAGCAGGTACGCCGCGTAGCAGCCGGCGAGGAAGAGGCCCAGGCCGATGACGATCCAGGAACGGCGTTCGGTTGCGACGTAGAGCAGCGCCACGAAGAGCCCGAAGAACAGCAACGAGGTGCCGAGGTCGGATTCGAAGACCAGCACGGCGAGGCTCGCGAGCCACGCGATGATGATCGGTCCGAGGTCGCGGGCGCGGGGCAGCGGGAGTCCCAGGAACCGGCGACCGACCAGGGACAGCGCGTCGCGCTTCTGCACCAGGTAGCCGGAGAAGAAGATGATCACGCAGATCTTCGACAGCTCGCTCGGCTGGAACGACAACGGCCCCAGGCCGATCCAGATGCGGCTGCCGTTGATGTTGCGGCCGAGGATCGGCGTGAGCGGCAGCAGCAGGAGCACCAGACCGGCGAGCGCGAAGGTGAAGGTGTACTGGCCGAGCCGTCGGTGGTCGCGCACCACGACGAGCAGCACGCCGGCGACGAACACCGAGACCCCCGTCCACAGCAGCTGCCGCACGGCCGATCCCTGGCCGAGGTGGTGGCCCTGCTCGAGGTCGAGGCGGTGGATCATCACCAGTCCCAGCCCGTTGAGAAGGGTCGCGACCGGCAGCAGGATCGGGTCGGCGTACGCCGCCTGCCACCGCACCAGCAGGTGCAGCGCCAGCGCGACGACCCCGAAGCCGATGCCCAGCGTCAACAGGTCGGGCGGCAGCGTGTTGTCGACGGCCAGCCCGACGTCGGCGTACGCCAGCAGCACGATGGCGAGGGCGAAGGCGAGCAGCAGCAACTCCACCCCCCGCCTGGTGCGAGGCGTGTGCGGGGTGATGGTGCGCAGACCGAAGGAACTGCTCATGTGCTGCAACTGCTCGCTTGGCTGCGGCAGGCGGCGGCCTGGGTGGTGAGGGTCTGCACGACCCTGCGCGCATCGGCGAGGTCGTCCGCGCTGATAGTCGCGCGGACCCGGCTCTGGTAGTACGACGGCAGGTCGGTGGTCTTCACATCGGTCTGCTGGCGGACCGAGTGCAGATGGAAGGGGCCGACGGTGTCGTGCAGGCCCCGGTAGATGGCGACCGAGCCGTGGTCGTCGCCGACGTAGTACTGGGACTGGGTCCAGGCGTAGCCGATCCAGCCGGCGACCCCGATCACGGCGATCACCAGCAGTCCGAGACCGAGCCACCGCAGCCGGCGGAACGGGGAGGGTCCCTCCTCGGCGAGGACGGGGGTGTCGTCCTCCTCCTCGTCGTGCTCGACCTCCGATCCGGGTGCGGGGCCGTTGGCCTCTCTGCTGAGCGCCGCGGCCTTCTCCGCCGGGGTGCGCGGCATCGGGGGCGGGGTGTCGTCGGGCCGGACCGGCGGCGCCCCCGCCGCGCCGACGACCTGCGGGGTCGCGGACGTCGCGGCGGTGGGCTCGACGACGTCGGCGACCACGACGGTGACGTTGTCGCGCGCGGACGCCTTCAGCGCGATGGCGATCAACCGGTCAGCGATCTCGCCGGGCATGCCCTCGGAGGTGACGATCTCCTCGATGGTCGACTTCGCCACGTAGTCCGACAGCCCGTCCGAGCACATCAGGTAGCGGTCCCCGATCTGCGCCTCGCGCAGCGACAGGTCGGGTTCGTCGTCGGGCCGCCCGGTCAGCACTCGTGTGACGAAGGAACGCTGCGGGTGGTGCTCCGCCTCGGCCTCGGTGATCCGGCCGTCGTCCAGCAGGGCCTGCACCAGGGAGTGGTCCTTGGTGATCTGGGTGAAGACCCCGCCGCGGACGAGGTAGGCGCGCGAGTCGCCGATGTTGGCCATGGCCAGCTTGTTGCCGCTGCGCAGGAACGCGATGAGCGTGGTGCCCATCCCTTCCAGATCCGGCTCATCGTCCATCTCGTCGCGCAGGCGCTCGTTGGCGCGTACGACGGCGTCGCGCAGCTGCGCGAGCGCCTCGTCGGCGCCGAAGGACTCCCCGTCCAGGTGCACCAGCTCGGCGACGACCGTCGAGCTCGCCATGTCGCCCGCGGCGTGCCCGCCCATGCCGTCGGCGAGCACGAGCAGGTCGGGACCGGCGTACCCGGAGTCCTCGTTGCGGGTCTTGGACCCCAGGCCGAGGTCGGTGCGGGCGGCGTAGCGCAGCGCGATCGGCATACCGCTACTTCCTGACCTCGAGGACGGTCTGGCCGATCCGGACCCGGGTGCCCTCGCGCAGCGGCACGTGCTGACCGATCGGTTGGTCGCCGATGAAGGTGCCGTTGGTGGAGCCGAGGTCGTCGATGAACCAGCCGTCGCCGTCGCGGTAGACCTGGGCGTGCCGGCCGGAGGCGAAGTCGTCGGACAGCACCAGGACGCACTCGGGGTTGCGGCCGATCAGGACCCCGCCGTCGGACAGCGGCACGCTGATCCCGCGCATCAGCCCTTCGATGACTGCCAGGTGGGTGGGGCCGCCA
Organism: Allobranchiibius sp. CTAmp26; assembly: GCF_017565405.1. Classification (GTDB taxonomy): domain Bacteria; phylum Actinomycetota; class Actinomycetes; order Actinomycetales; family Dermatophilaceae; genus Allobranchiibius. The sequence continues at coordinate 312,895 of NZ_JAGEKR010000010.1, read as the reverse complement.
CGGGGGGTACGGGCGGGGCGGCGTTCGTCGCGCAGCGGCTGACGGCGGTTGTCGACGCGGGCGCCGCGGATGCCGTAGAGGTCGCCGCGCATCACCCCGACGATGCTGAAGATGAACGCCCAGAGGGCGACCAGCAGTCCGATCCGGATGACCGTGATCGTCAGTTCGCTCACCGGCGACCGCCCTCGCGGAACATCAGGTGCGTGCGACCCACGGTGATCCGGTCGCCGTCGTGCAGGTGGGCCCGGTCGATCGGGTCGCCGTTGACGAAGGTGCCGTTGGTGGATCCCAGGTCGCGGACCGTCATGACGAGGTGCGGCCCGTCGTTCGTGATGCGGATCTCGCTGTGCCGCCTGGAGATCCCCGGATCGTCCAGCATGATGTCGGCGTCGTCGTCGCGGCCGATCACGGTGATGGCCCCGAGCAGCGGGTAGCTGTCGCCGTCGATGATCAGCGACGGGCGCTGCTTGAAGCGGCGCGGAGCGGCCGGGCTGGGCGTGCGAGGTGCGGGCGGCTGCTGCGGCGCGGACTCGTCGTACCCGGGGTCCTGCCAGCCCTGCTGCCGGGGCGCCGGATGGGCGGGTGCGGCGGGGTACTGATGGGCGGGCGTCGGGTACTCGCGCGCCGGCGTCTGATACTGCTGCGGCGCCTGGCGGTCGTCGTACGCCGGTCGGTCCTGACGTGCGGAGGACGGGTCGAACTCGTCGTACTCCCGGGGCTGCGGCCGCCCGGAGTGGGGGGATTCCTCCACCTGCCGGGCGATGGAGGGCCGCAGGCGGAAGACGCCCGTCTCCAGCTCGGGGTCGGCGGCGAACTGCACCGTCACCGGGCCGCCCGGTGAGTAGCGCTGGCTGTCGGCGTGCTCGGTCGCGCTCGCGATGAGCTCGTCGGTGATGTCGTGGCGTGCGGCGTCGAGGCGCTCGAAGTCGCCGGGGCTGAGGTCGACGGTGAACAGGTTGGGCACCACGACGCGCTGGCCCTTCTTGGTGGCCGCCGCGCGGTCGTCCATCGCGCCGCGCATCGCGCTCGCGATCTCCACCGGCTGCACCTCCGAGCGGAACGCCTTGGCGAACGCGCCGTTCACGCCCTCGGACAGGCGGCGCTCGAGGTTGGAGAACAAACCCATCACTGCCTCCTGTTCTTCCGCGGGTCGTGCACCGGTGCCGCTCGTGCACCGGCCGCGCGGGGGCAGACCGGAGCACACGGCGTACGCCGCGGGCGTGCTCGATCGTAACTGCGCAGTGCTCGCGCGAGCCGCAGGCTCGGTCACCTACGGATCAGCTGTGCGCCCGCTCGCGTTGCCTCCGCCGCGCGCGATCGGGTGGAGTCGTCGCGCGCTCCATAGGGCGCGCGACGACCCCACACGTCCGCGGGGCACCCCGGTTTGGCGATCGCGGAGCCGTCAGGCAGACTAGGGCGGCACTCGCGCGAGTGGCGGAATAGGCAGACGCGCACGGTTCAGGTCCGTGTGCCCGAAAGGGCGTGGGGGTTCAACTCCCCCCTCGCGCACCAGAGGAACGGCTCGGCACCACGAGCCACCTGGTGACGAACTTCAGGTTCGACCAGTGAGAACGGCGGTTGCGACGACAGGTCGCAGCCGCCGTTCTTCGTCTGCCGGATCGAAGGAAGCGCCCCTCAGGCCGGGGTCAGAGGCCTCGGTCGGATGTCGTGGTCGCCCAGTTGGCGAGCAGCGGAAGGACCCTCGCGGTGGGTGAGTCCGGCTCGACGGTGTAGACGACGAGACGCTGGTCCGGGTCGTGGGGCCCGACGACCGATTCGATCCCGAAGACAAGTGGCCCGGCGACGGGGTGGGCGACCTTCTTGGTCAGCGACGTGCGGAAGGTGACCCGCTGGTCGTCCCACCACCGCGAAACGTCTGGGTCGCCGTCGCGCAGTTCGCGAACCAAAGCGGCAAGGCGCCGGTCGGTGGGGTGGCGTCCGACCTCGAAGCGCAGCGCGCCGACGGTGGACGCGGCGAAGTCGGCCCAGTTGGTGATCCGCTCGCGAGCAGCCGGGTCGAGGAGCAGCCACCGAGCGAACGACGCTCCGGGGTCCGCCGACCACCCGAGGACTTCGCGCAGCAGCGTGTTCCCTGCGAGCACCTCCGAGCGATGTCCGAGCAACAACGTCGGCACCTGGTCGAGTTGGGCCATCAGCCGGAGCATCCCGGGATCGGCACGCGCCGGGAGATCCGGGGGCATCCGTCGCCGCGGCGCGGTGGGCGCGGCTAGATGACGCAGATGCAACGCCTCGATGTCGTCCAGTTGCAGGGCCCTCGACAACGCCTCGACCACGTCGTCGGTGACGGTCTGCTGTCGGCCCTGCTCGAGGCGGCTGTAGTGGTCGGGGCTCAGCCCGGCGAGTACGGCGAGTTCCTCTTTACGAAGACCCGGGACCCGACGCGGTCCGGGAAAGGCCGTGATGCCCGCCTGCGCCGGGGTGATGCGGTCACGACGGGAGCGCAAGAACGTGCCCAGCGGGGCCCGGTCGATCGGCATGGACACCACGGTAGATCCCAGGCACGTCGTCAGCGTGGGCATGTCGTGCCCAGGCACTGCTCGCCCTGGCGCCCATTGGTCGAGCGCGATGGAGTGGCACCCAGGACCTCTTCCACTGCAGCACGTACCGTCCTCGTCACCGGCTCGACCAGCGGTATCGGTGCGGCGACCGCCCGCGCTCTGGCCGCTGCCGGCTGGCACCTGGTCGTCACCGGTCGCGATGAGGCCCGCGGCGCCTCGGTCGTCGATGACATCGCCACGGCCGGCGGCGTCGCAGTGTTCGTCCCCTCGGACCTCACCGCTGCCCCGGACGACCTGCGCGCCTTCGCCTCGACCGTGATCGATGCCGCCGGTGGGCAGCTCGACGCCGTGGTGCACAACGCCGCGCTCTGCCCGCCCGTCGACACGTCGTCGCTCACCGACGCCGACCTGGAGGCCACGCTCGCCGTCAACATCCGTGCGCCCCACGTGCTGACCGCCGCGCTCGCCCCGCAGATGGCCGAACGCGGTGCCGGTGGCATCGTCGTCATCGGGTCGTGGATGGCGCACGTGGGGCACGCCTTCGTCGGCCTCTACTCGGCGACCAAGGCGGCCGAGATCCAGTTGGCTCGCAGCTGGGCCGCGGAGTTCGGGCCTCGCGGCGTACGCGTCAACACCGTGTCACCCGGTGCCACCCGGACCCCGATCAACGCCTCCGACGACGACGTTATCGCGGCGATGACCTCCGGGACCCCGGCCGGTCGTCCGGGTACGCCCGAGGAAATCGCTGCCGCCGTGGCATGGGTGCTCTCCGATGACGCGGCCTACCTGCATGGAGCCGAACTGGCCGTCGACGGCGGCATCACGGCGACTCGGTGAGCGAGTCCGAGCCCGCGTCACCGCCCTCCAAGCTTGGTCAGCATCCGCCGTCGCGCAGCAGCGCGACAGCCGCTGCGGCGGGGTAGTCGCCGACTCTGCTGTAGCTGTGGCGGTGATATGTCACCCAGTAGCTGTGGGCCCGCGCGTCCGTAAGGGTCAGGAAGCTCGGGTTACGAGCGCCGAACGCGGCCAGGACCCGCCAGGCCTACTGCTGTGTTCGCGAACCTTGCCAACGCAACCTCTGCGAGATGCATTTGGAGCGGCTGCGTATCTCAAGCCTGGTGAAGATCTTCCAGAGGGTGTCATTGACATTGCCTAGGACCAGGACGCGCCTGCAGTCGAACCAGCCGAATCGACTTGTCATAACGCAATGTTTATCGGTTATTTGCTAGACATCGCTAGATATACTGTCAAGGCTGCGCATTCAGTCAAGCATGCTGCATCGTTTGTGCAGTGATCGTCCCTGGGTGCACCCCAGAACGACACCGGAGACGGCCCAACGTACGAGGTCAGAACGTGCTGATGGCGGCCACAGACTCCTGCATCAAGTCGGGTCTATCGTTGCGTTCTACATCGCGACGGCCCTAGACCCGGAGTCGGTTGTCAGACAACAAGCTGGGTGGGGAGGTGGCGATGGACACGGTTCAGCAGATCTTGCGTCACCTTGCCAGCACCGACCGGGGACCTGCCACGTTGCCGCAGGCACTATGCGTGGCGTGCGCCGCGTCGGTGCCGGTGTCCGGGGTGGGGATGTCCCTCATGAGTGCCCATGGGCCAGAGGAAGTGGTGGCCGCGACCGACGAGGTGGCGACCACGCTGATGGAACTGCAGTTCACCCTGGGTGAAGGTCCGTGCGTGGACGCCTCAGCCCTGGGCCGGCCTGTCTTACAGCCACAGCTGCGCCGGGCCGGATCCGACCGGTGGACCGGGTTCGTCCCGGCAGCACTGGCCGCGGGTATCGAGGCGGTGTTCGCGTTACCGCTCCATATCGGCGCGATTCGGTTGGGAGTGCTGTCGCTCTACCGTGACGCCCCTGGGGTATTGACCCCCGAGTGCGTGTCGCAGGCGCTGGTGTTCTCGGACGTCGCCACTCAGATCTTGCTGGACTTGCAGGCACAGATGCCTGCCGGCGACGTGCTACACCCCGATCTGGTGGTAGCGGGGCTGGGTCGAGCCCAGGTGCACCAGGCGACCGGGATGATTGCCGTGCAGGCCGAGGTCAGCATGGCCGCAGCTTTGATGTTGCTGCGCGCCCGGGCCTACCGCACCGATCGCAGCATCACGGCCGTGGCCTGCGATGTCCTTGCTTCCACCATCCGGTTTCACCCTCTCGACGAAGACGATGATTGATGTGTCTTTGCCCTTCGCCCCGTCCCGCACGAAAGTTGGATCAGCATGATCACCCAGCAGCACCTCTTGGATGCCTTCGTCGAGTTGGCCGACACCCTGGTGTCTGAGTTCGACCTGATCGACTTTGCGCACACCCTGACCGGCACTGCTGTGGACCTGCTCGAGGCCGACGCGGCCGGGTTGATGCTGGCCGATCAGCGCGGAAACCTGCAGCTGCTGGCCTCCTCATCGCTGGAGACGCGCACCCTGGAGCTCTTCGAGCTACAACACAACGAGGGACCCTGCGTGGACGTGTACCGCACCGGACCGCCCGTGACCAACATCGATCGAGCCGAGGTCGGCCAACGCTGGCCCGCGTTCGCCGCCCAGGTGCAGGCCGGCACCTTCAGCTCCGTGCACGCCATCCCCATGCGCTTGCGCGATCAGACCATTGGCGGGCTCAACCTGTTCTTGACCCGACCCGGTCACCTGTCCGACCGCGACCTGGACCTGGCTCAGGGGTTGGCCGACATCGCCACCATCGGACTTCTGCAAGAACGCGCCGTTCAAGAGCGCCAGCTGTTGGGCGAACAACTGCAGGGAGCTCTCAACACTCGCATCGTGATCGAGCAGGCCAAGGGCATGATCGCCGCACAACACGGCGTGTCTGTCTCCGATGCGTTCACCGCGATGCGCAGCTACGCGCGCCGCGGCGGCCAGCCCCTGGCGCAGATAGCCCGCCAGGTCATCGATGGCACCTTGGAGCCGGCCCAATTACGAGCCGCATCATCATCGTCTGCGACCAGGACGGGATCAGAACCCACACCATGACCACCCGCCCAAACCCCACCTCCGTCTAGGTCAACGAACGTCAACAGACCGCGCCCCGGCCGAGCGCGGCCCGTTGTACAGGTGGCGGATGCTCAGGTGTCGAGCAGGCCGCGCAGGCCGCGTTGCTGCTCACCTTGCTGGGCACCGAGGACGACGAGGACACCGGTCAACGCCGGGATGACCCATTGAACGACCGCGAGCTGCTTCTGCGCCGAGGCCAGCTCTATGGACGCGGACGCGGACGGTTCGGTCGCCCCCGTGCCGCCTTGGTCGGCGTGCTTGCCGATCTTGGTACCGAGGTAGCCGGAGTACCCGGTCGCGCCCATCGCGGCCAGGGTGATCACGGTCTTGGCGATCGTGTTGGCCTGTGACCCGGGGTCCTTGGCCACCCGTGAGCGGTTCCCCACGATGAGGCCGATGCCGCCGACGGTGTGTATCGCGGCTGCGGCGATCTGCACCGGGGTCCAGCGCGCCCATCCCAGGGTGGACAGCCGCAGCCGTTCGGAGGGGTCCTTGGCTTTGGCGGTCGCGCCGTTCAGACCGACGGCGCCCATCAGGGAACCGCCGAACCACGTGGCGAGGGACAGATCGTGCGCGGCCCTGGAGATGAGGTTGGTGGATGCAGGCATGCGGTCCAGCTTTCTGTAGTGAGCGAATGAAGAAAAAGGAACGGGCGATCCCCGTAGCGAACCAACGAGGCCGAACCGTTCAGGGTGTTGCGGATTTCGTGTGCCCCGACGCCAGCTGTACCGCCAGGCACAACGGCCGCCTGATCAGTCGTGCCCGGGTCAGGTCGCCAGACTTGCGCGCCCGGTGAACGGCGGGGCTCAGCGGGCTGAGGTGCGGCGCCGGCGTGCGCGGGCTCTGCCCTGGTATTCGGTGAAGGTGATCAGACCAGCCACCCGATCGCATAAGTCGGACACGTCGGCGACGTCCAGGTGCTGTAGATCGGCTCCACTCAAGGCAGCCCGAACCCGGCCCTGGTGGGTGGGGGACAGCCGCGCGATGCAGTCATCGGCGATGGCCTGCGACGTCGCGCGGCCGGTAGTGGGGGGCGGTGCGCTCAGCTGATCGTGACTCATGACGGCCGTCCTCGGCGTAGCTGTTCAAGGCAGCCAGGGTCCGGGGCCGTTCGGTGCGTCGACCGGCGCAAGATAATTCGCGCACGTGCGACAACTCGGTGTGAAGAATCTTCTACCAGCCCCCGAGGGGCGTCAACCGCTCGCTATCCAGCTGCCGACAGCTGATGACCGTCGTCACCTGTCAGGCTGGCCCGCAAGAGTTGGACGATCGCTGCGAGCCGGCGCGATACCTGCATCTGGCTAAGGCCCACCCGTCGCCCGATCTGTCTCTGAGTCAGATCCTCTTCGAACCGCAGCCGCAGGATGAGCTGATCCCGTGGGCGCAGCGACCGCACACCGTCCTGTAAGGCTATGCGGGTCACCAGCGCGTCCACGCTGCCCACCGAGCCAACATTCAACTCACCCCCCGGCGACCTGTCGGGGCGCTCAACCAGCAACGCATCCAACGACGCCGCATTGAAAGACGACGCAACCTCTTGTGTTTTGCGCACCTGGTCGACGGTGGTGTTCAACGCGACGGCAATGTCGCAGCGGGTGGGCATGGCGCCCAACGACTGCGTCAGGTCCTGGGCTACCTGTGCCATCTCGAAGTGGGCGTCGTGCAGCGCCCGCGGTGGGCGCACAGCCCACGCATGATCACGAAGGTGACGCTTGAGCTCTCCCGCAATCGTGATCCGGGCGTACGCCGAAAAAGCGCTCCCACGCTGTGGATCGAACCTGCCGGCCGCAAGCACCAGAGCCAACGCGGCCACCTGCACCAGATCCTCAGTCTCGACTCCCCGGCCGGCGTAACGCCGAGCGATCGAACGAGTCAGCCCTGCGTTCCTTTCGATGGCTGTGGCCCGTAGGGCCTTGGCGACCGACTCCGCGGGTGTGCGGCGTGCTTGGGCCAGGAGTTCCTCGGTGCTCGTGCCCTCGTACACCCAGGACTCACCATCATCCAGGGCCCTATCCGATGATGGGCGCCTCACCGTGGACCCACTCACGACATCCGTCGTGTCCGGGAGGTCTACTCGACTTGCCGTAGCGTTCTGAGCGCATGAGCAAACAACCATGAGGACTCGTCATTTCTTCAGGAATGTCAACGTCATCTGCGAGTGAGACGGACCGGCGACCTGCGGGTTCTATCCGCGCGATCTGTTACCTGAGAGGCCCGGCCCATCGCTTGCTGTCATGTGAAGCGTTGCCGGGTCCGGGGCAATGAAGAGGCGCGTGTCTGATGACGACACGGCCACACCAGCATAGGTCCGGTAAGGCCCCGTCGAGGCCTACCTGCAGTACTGGATGCAGAACAACCGAGGTCGAGCGGGAACCTGAACCTGCGCACCCCGCAGGTTCAGGTTCCCGCCGACCGACGGCCAGGTGCCCGCGCGCTGGTATGGCTCGAAACATCCGGCGGGGCCGCATTTGTAGGGCCTTGTGGCGCATTAGTCGTCGCACTCACATACGGCTTTGGTGCGGGACGCCGCGCGCGGTCATAGTGCAATGCCGCGCTTGGAGACGAAACCGAACCTGCAGGCCTCACATCTAGCCAGAACTGGAGAAGAGGCAGAGCGCCTCGGCGCGGTTCAGCACCGCCGATCGGCCCGGTCAGCACGGGCGACTACGTTGCCCTCATGCCCGATATCTCTCCTGGTACAGATCTACGACGCCGCGCTGGATGGTTACCTGACCAGGACGCGCTCGAGGGGTGGTTGAAGGGCCACCAGCAGCGCGCCGAAGCTAAGGGCAATCAGGTAGTGATGCACCCGGTCATCCTGGAGTTCAAAGAACTCATCGCCGGTGACCCGGTGTTGCGGATGTACCTAGATCGGATGATCACCGAAGTGCCCCACGGCAGGTACTACAGCCGCCAGCACCTGACCAGCGTCGATCAAATGCTCCTGCTGATCAACGAGGTGCTGACGGTGGCCCCGGAGTTCGGGGACCAAGCCGTGACGCTGCCCCTGGCCGGAATCCTGGACTGGACGATGGGCACCGCCGCCGGGTTCGCCGCCTACCGTCACCCGCAGCTCAACACCATGCTGCAGAAGGTGCTGAACGTGTGGTGCCAGTTCCTCAGCAGCAACGAGTCCCGCTACGTCTTGAACGACACCCCCACCGGGTGGAAGAGCGAACAGGCCTGTAAGGCCGTCGGGATCGAGCAGTTCCAGCACGACCCGCAGGACCAGTACTGGGGATTCGCGTCCTGGAACGACTACTTCACCCGCACCTTCAAAGACGGGCAACGCCCCGTCGCTGACCCCGACGACGACACGGTCATCGTCAGCGAGTGCGAGTCAATGCCGTACAGCGTCAAAACCAATGTGCAACGCCAAGACCGGTTCTGGATCAAAGACCAGCCCTACTCCCTGCACGACATGCTTGCTGGCGATGAGGCCGTCGAGCGGTTCGTTGGCGGGACGGTCTACCAGGCGTTCCTCAGTGCCACCGACTACCACCGCTGGCACAGTCCCGTCGCCGGGACCATCGTGCGCGCCTTTGTCGAACAGGGCACGTACTACTCCGAGGCCGACGCAGAAGGCGCCGACGCCGTGGACCCGCGCAACTCCCAGGGCTATCAGGCGCACGTCGCGGCCCGGGCCATCTTCGTGATCGAGGCCGACAATCCGGCCATCGGTCAGGTGGCGTTCATGCCTGTGGGTATGAACGAAGTGTCTTCCTGTGTGATCGACCCGGGCATCACACCCGGTCAGCACGTCGCCAAGGGCGAGGAGCTGGGGTATTTCCAGTTCGGCGGATCCACCCACTGTCTGATCTTCGGACCCGGGGTCATCAAAGACTTCAACCTCACCGCGGTCCCTCAGCTGCACGATCCCAACGCTCCCACCGTGCGAGTCCGGTCCCACTTGGCCACCACCCACCCGTAGGTAGCGGGGTCGCTTCGCAGGTACGCCCAGAACGAGTCAAAAATCACGGGGTTCGACTTGCACCGAAGCATTCGACTGCTCCCGCACCGGGATGAACTGCCCCTGCACCTGCGATTCGTCGAAGAGCTCCCCCAGCAGCAGATCAGTGTCCACCTCGGGATCAGCCAGATGCAGGTCTCTCGCCGACTGTCCTCGGTACTGGCCCCCCGGTTGCGTGCCACCTCGACCAACGACACGACAGAAGCGGCGACGTGACCTCAAGTGAGGATCACTCTGCAGACGGTTGGTTCTCTGCCCCTGGCGTGGGCTTTCGCGAACAAGACGGCGGGTGTAGATGGCGCCTCCGATGAGGACGCTTGACGGGCTGTTCCTCAGCTCATGCAGTGACGTCCCCCGGTCCTATGGGCGATCCCGGTTCCGCGCGTCGCCTTCGGAGTATGGATCTCCCGTGCCGCCACGGCGCCGGTGCCACAACCGCCACGCCGTGTCGAGAAAGGCGTGTGCGGGAATCAGGAGCTGCAGGGCCCGGTAGCCGGCCGTATAGGTGTCGTGGAAGGCCTCGCGGTGCCAAGCTCGCGCGTGGCTGCCGCCCGACATGTCGTTCCAGAGGAGCTTTGTTAGATCCGGCAGGTACGACTGCTGTGGGTACTGAGCGACCACGACTTCCGCGGCAGCTTCAAGCACTGCGGTTTCCCCCGCGCTCATCTTTTCCTTCTGGCCGCGCGCGACCAGTTCGGCAGCCACTTGTTGCTGAGCGGTCGTGTTGCTGGCCAGCGGCTTCGAGTAGTCCGCGCCCGGGTCAGCCGCGTTCAGGGCTGTCGCGGCCGTGCGGCTTCTCACCTCGTCAGTGAGATCCACGTTGGCGGCGCGTAACAACCTCAGCTGCCGTTCACTGGCGTCGTCGGGGGCCAGCACGTAGATCGACTTGGCGGCTCCTCACAGGACGGTCCGCATCAGCACCGCCAAGGGCATCGGCCGCACATCCAGCCCGTTCGGGCCAAACAGGACCGGAACGTTGCCGGCTACCTCACACGCGGTCAGCAACGGGTACCAGGCCTGTTTTGCGAGGTCGATCTCGGTCACCCCGCTCATGGCTGCAACATCGGCGGCCAGGTCGCTGCTGGAACTTACGAACGACCGTGCCTCTTCGAAGGCGTCGATGCCCAGCTGTTGGAAGTAGTTCAAGGTTCCGAGGGCAACCTCGGTCGCTGAGTCCATCGCTTCCCCTTCAGGCGCGGCGCGCAGGTTTCGCTGGCGGTTGGCTACGGGCCAACACCACGGCCTCACCGAGAGCTTCGGCGAGGCCCTGGTCGGCGCCCGACCCCCAGAAGAAAGAGACCGGATCGTCAGCCATTACCGATGCCGGAACTCTCTGGCGCGGTGTGCTCGTCGTCGGCGGGTGTGACAGGGAACTCGGTCTCGTAGGTGCCGTCATGTCGCTTCGGCCTCAGATGCTCTCGACGACGGCAGTGAGCTCTCCGCCGGCGTCGCCGGTGTTGACGACGCCCGCAGGCTCGAGCAGCAGCGCCCGGACTTCGCTGTCGGCGCGAGGGCAGTGCTCGACACCGCGCGGCACGACGTACAGCTGCCCCGGCCGCAGGGTGATGTCGCGGTCACGCAACTGGATGGTGAGCACGCCGTCGATGACGAGGAACAACTCGTCGGTGTCTTCATGGGTGTGCCACACGAAGTCGCCTTCGACCTTGACGATCTTCACGTCGTAGTCGTTGATCCGGGCGACCAGCTTCGGTGACCAATGCTCGGTGAACTGACCGAACTTCTCGTCGAGGTCGACTGCGTCATGTGACATGACTCAAGTCTGCCGTCGAATTCGCGGCAGAGGTCAGTCGTCGGCCTCGACAGCGAACGCATTGCCGTCCGGGTCCTGGAACCAGGCGATGCGACCGCCGCCGGCTCTATCCGTGATGCCTCTGGCGTCCTGCGGCAGTCCCTCGTACCGGACGAACTCGACGGGGAAGTCGCTCAGCGGCATCGATGCGATGTATTGCCGATCCATGCCTTCTCGGCTAGACGTCGGAGGGGTCGGTGCCGAGCACTCGGTCGAGGAGTACGGCGAGCCGCTCGAGTTCGTCGGGCGTGAGCCCGTCGAACGAGGTCGCGAAGACTCCGGCGACGGCCTGCTCGCCTGCGACCCGCAGGCGCTCGCCGTCCGCGGTGATCCGGTGCCTGACCGCGCGGCCGGGGCCCGGCACTCGTTCGATCAACCCCCGATCGGCCATGCGCACGGCCAGCGAACCGAACGACTGGTCCGTCTGGAAGGTGAGCACCGCGAGGTCGTGCAACGAGGCATCCGGGCGCTGGTGCAGGTGGCGCAGGGTGTCCCACTGGACCAGCGAGAGTCCCAGCGGAGCGAGCGCTGTGGACATGCGGCGGTGGTGTCGGTACTGCAAGCGCTTCACGGCGAGCGCGAGATCCGCAGGGGAGTGCTGCATGGCGAGAATCTATCAACCGTTGTTTATATAAGGAAACTGATTTAAGGTTACTTGCATGACGTCGATCGAGTCCGCCGAAGCCCTCCGGCCCGCCCGCAGCACCACCACGACTCTGCGCGACCGGGGCGATGTCCAGGTCGCTGTCGACGACATCGACCGCACCCGCCCGTTCCTCCTGCTGCACGGCGGGGGTGGCCCGATGACCATGACCGGGTTCGCCCACCTGCTCGCCGAACGCACCCACGCACGGGTGTTGCTGCCGACCCACCCCGGTTTTGCCGGAACGGCCCGCTCCGAGTCCCTCGCCTCCACCCGCGACCTCGCGCTCGCGTACGTCGAACTGATCGAGGAGCGCGACCTGGCCGACCTGACGTTGATCGGCAACTCCTTCGGCGGCTGGCTGGCCGCCGAGATCGCCCTGCTGCACAGCCCCCGAGTCAGCGGGGTCGTCATCGTGGACGGGGTCGGCCTGCAGGTCACCGGCCACCCACCGACCGACGTACGCGGCCTGACTCCCGACGCGCTCGCCGCTCTGTCGTTCCACGACCCGGCCAAGTCCCCGGCGGCGCGGGCTGCCGGAAGTGCCGGACCGAGCCCCGACGTCCAGGCGCTCGTGGCGTACGCCGGGGCGACCATGACCGACCCGACCCTCGAAAGCCGGCTCGCCGACATCGACCTGCCAGTACACGTCCTCTGGGGCGAGAGCGACGGCATCGTCGACGTCGACTACGGCAAGGCTTACGCCGCCGCGATCCCCGGTTCGACCTTCACCCTGCTGCCGCGCACCGGTCACCTGCCCCAGGTCGAGACGCCCGAGGAACTCCTCGACGCGATCCTCGACCTCGGCCGCTCGTAACGCGGCGATCGATCACTCCGAAAGCAGCTCGCGCACCCGGGGAATGACCTGCGTGCCGTAGAGCTCGATGGCACGCATCGAATGCTCGTGAGGCAGGGGGCCGTTGGAGTACTTGAGATCGAACCGGTCGACGCCGAGCGTGCGGACGGTCGCGGCAATCTTCTGAGCGACGGTCTCCGGCGACCCGACGTACAACGCGCCCTGCTCGACCTCGCGCTCGAAGTCGCCCGCTTGCGCCGGGGGCCAGCCGCGCTCGGAGCCGATCTTGTTGCGGTTGGTGATCCAGTGCGGGCGCAACTGGTCACGCGCCTCCTGGTCGGTGTCCGCGAGGTGACCCGGTGAGTGCAGGCCGATGGGCAGCTGGGGCTGGCCGAGCTGCTCGTTGGCGCGACGATAGATCTGCACGAACGGCGTGAAGCGCTCCGCGGGACCACCGATGACAGCCAGCATCAACGGGATTCGATAGTTCGCCGCGCGTACGACGGACTGTGGCGTGCCGCCGACGGCGATCCATGCCCGCAGCCCGCCTGCGGTCTTCGGGTAGACCTCCTGGTCGACCAACGGTGGCCGCAAAGCACCGCTCCAGGTGACCGGCTTCTCCGTGAGCAGCTCGGCGAAGAGGTCCAGCTTCTCGGCGAAGAGCTCTTCGTACTGGTCCAGGTCGAATCCGAAGAGCGGAAAGGACTCGGTGAAGGAGCCTCGCCCGAGGATCACCTCCGCGCGCCCACCGGACAGCGCATCGATCGTCGAGAACCGCTCGAAGACGCGGATCGGGTCGTCGGAACTGAGGACCGTGACGGCTGACCCGAGCCGGATCCGCTCGGTGCGCGTCGCGATCCCCGCGAGCACCACGTCGGGTGCCGAGATCGCATAGTCGGCGCGATGGTGTTCGCCGATGCCGATGAAATCGACGCCGCTGCGATCGGCGAGCACCGCCTGCTCCACCACGTTGCGGATGACCTGCGGGTACGCGAGCGGCGCACCGTCCGCATCGATCGTCCGGTCACCGAAGGTGTCCAGCCCGAACTCGACCTGCATGCTCACCGCTGCCTCCACTCAGCACGTCGAGATGCCGAAGACCGGTCTCGGGCCCTCACGTGCGTGTCGATCGCAGGCTATCGATGCGGGGCACCGGACCGGCCGCCCGGCGTGCCACAGCGAGGCAGGCGATCAACTGCCGAGGGTCACCTTGAAGATCTTCTCGTTGCTGTTGTTCGCGATGCTGTCCTTGTCGCCCAGGTTGGTGGTGGTGAGCCACAGGGCTTTCCCGGGTGCCGGCTCGACCGTCCGCAGCCGACCGTAGGTGCCGACGAAGAACTGCTGTACGTCGGTGAGACTGCTGCCGCTGATGACCTCGCGGTAGAGCCGTTGGCCGCGTTCGCAGGCGACGTACAGCACGTCGTCGACGATCGCGATCCCCGAGCACGACCCGTCCGCGGTCGGGTAGGTGTGCTTCGGCGCGATCAACCCGGGGGTGCCGCAGCTGCCGCTGGTGCCCTCGCACGCCGGCCAGCCGTAGTTGCCGCCCTTGACGATGAGGTTGGTCTCGTCCATCACCGAGTTGCCGAACTCCTGCTCCCACAACCGCCCTCGGGAGTCGAAGGCGAGGCCCTGGGGATTGCGGTGCCCGTAGCTCCAGACGGCGTTCTTGAACGGGTTGTCGGTGGGGATGGTGCCGTCGGGGTCGATCCGCAGCACCTTGCCGTTGAGGCTGCTGATGTTCTGGGCGTTGGCACCGTTCTGCGCATCGCCCGTGGCGATGTACAGCTTGCCGTCCGGGCCGAACCGCAGCCGCCCGCCGTTGTGGTACTTGTTGCGCAGGATCCCCTTCAGCAACACCTGCTCACTGGAGGTGTCCAGCGTGGTGCCGATGAGCTTGATCCGGACCACGCGGTTGTCGGTGGTCGAGGTGTGCATGAGGTAGAGCCAGTGGTCGCTGGCGAACGTCGGCGCGATCGCCAGGCCGAGCAGGCCGCCCTCCCCGTCGGTCTCGTCCACTCCCGGCACCGTGCCGACGGTGACCTTGGCATGGGTGGTCGGGTTCAGCTCGACGATGGTGTGCGCGTCCCGGCGGGTGTAGAGGACGTCGCCGTTCGGCAAAGTGGTGAGGCCCCACGGGATGTCGGTGTCGGTCGCGACCTGGGTGACGGCGCAGATCGGGTCGGTGCAGGCGACACCTGTCGTGGCCGATGCGGCGGTGCTCGGGGTGGACACGTTGCCGGCCGCGTCGCGGGCCGTCACCGTGTACGTGTAGGTCGTCCTCGGGGTCAGCCCGCTGTCGGTGAACGTCGTGGCAGGTGGCGTCGACGCGGTGCCGGTGACGGAACCGACCCGGACTCCGCCTCGCGACACGTCGTACGCGCGCACCCCGACGTTGTCGGTGGCCGCGGTCCAGCGCAGATCCACCGTCGTCCCCGACGCCGTGGCGGACAGGCCGGTGGGAGGCGTGGGCTTCTGGGTGTCGACCTGGCACTGCGGCGGCGAGATGGGCACGGTCGCGCTCGCCTGCGAGACGTTGCCCGCGGCGTCCCTGGCGTTGACGTAGAGCCCCCAGGCGGCGCCGGGCACCACCGTCAGGCCGGTGCTCAGCGTGGTGCCCGGGACGCTCTTGATGAGTTGGCCGTCGTGGTAGACGTCGTACGCCGTGACGCCGATGTTGTCGGTGGCGGCGTTCCACGCGAAGGTGACCGAGTTGCAGGTCAGGTTGCTGACGCGGGGGTCCGCGGGAACGCTCGGCGGCTGGGTGTCGGTGCCCGAAGTCGTCGTCCATCGCTGGTTCGCGCCGGTGTTGCAGGGCCAGACGCTCACCCGGGATCCGTTCGCGGTGGCGTTGTTCAGCGCATCGAGGCAGTAGCCGGTGAGGGCGCTCACGATGCGGTGATCGGCGCCGATCTTCCAGTGTTGGTTCGCGCCGCCGTTGCAGGTGTAGCTCTCCAGCACCGCCCCGGCCTTGCGACTCTTCCCGGCGACGTCCAGGCAGCGCTGCGCGCCGAGGACGCGCAGCTCACCGGCAGCGGTGGCGGTCCACTCCTGGTTGCTCGAACCGTGGCAGCCGTAGAGCTGGACGCGGGTGCCCGGTGTCAGGCTGGCGCCCGCCACGTCGAGGCACCGGCCCGACTGCACCCCGCGGATCGGCGTAGCGCTCGACGCGGACGCCGGTTCGGTGGAGGCGATCAGCGATGTGAGGCACATCGCGAGGGCGGCAAGCGTGGCAGTGACGAACGTGAGCGGCCGAGATGACTTCGACATGGTTTCCTCGGAAGCGTCGACACGACGGGATGCTGGGACCCGCCGGAGCGCGGCCACTTTCCGAGCCTAATCGCGGGCGGCGGTCGATGGGCGGGCGCGCGCGGTCCATCTCACGGGGGCGCTGCAGCAATCGCATAGCCGACGCTGATGCGGCTGAGAAGTTGCGCCGAGAGGCTTGGGATGTTCCCAACCGAAGGACCTTTCCATGATCCCCGCACTCCGGCGCTCTCAGCGCATCACCCGTACGGCGCTCGGCGTGAGCGCCGCCGCCGGCCTGGTCGTCGTCGGGCATCTCGCCACCGCGACCCCGGCCCAAGCCGGGTCCGGCGCTGCCCACTCCGGATCCGGCTCGACGGGACAGAGCTCGACCTCGACGCCGAGCTCGACCTCGACGCCGAGCTCGACGTCGGCACCGACGACCCCCTCCTCGTCCTCGTCCAAGGCGAGGCACTCCACGTCCTCGTCGACGTCCCGTGCTCGCCGCAAGAGCACGTTCCGCAGCGTGCCGTCCGTCACCACCCCGGCGACGACACAGCCGACGCAGGCCCAGACGCACTCGTCATGACCGCCTGCCTGGAGCTGCGCGCGATCGGTGTCGACTGCCGGATCGTCGCGACCCGTCCCGAGGAGCTGCCCGCGGCACGTCGACTGGTGGACCGGCGTATCGCCGAACTCGATGCGGTGGCGTCCCGGTTCCGGCCCGACTCCGAGGTCTCGATGCTGTCCGTCGCGCCCGCAGCCGGCTCCGCCACGGTGACGCTTCCCGCGTCCCCGCTCTTCCTCTCGCTGCTCGAGGATGCGCTCTGGGCGGCGGATGTGACCGACGGGCTCGTCGACCCCACCCTCGGCGGCGCGATGGAGCACATCGGGTACGACGCCGACTTCGCCGACGTCCTCGCTCGGCCGGTCCCCGACACCCCGGTGGGAAGAGGATCCAGCAGGTCGAGGAGAGCATCGGCGCCCGGACCACGCGGCACCCTGTCCGACCTGCGGGTCGACCACCCGGCCGGCACGGTCACCGCAGCGGCCGGCACGCTGATCGACCTCGGCGCCACCGGCAAGGCCTCCATGGCCGACCGGATCGCCGCTGATCTCGCACGCGCGTTCCCCGGTGGGTTCCTGGTGGACCTCGGCGGGGACATCGCCGTGGCGGGCCCTCCGCCGGTCGGCGACTGGGCGATCGCCGTCGAGGAGACGGGCTCCATCGTGCCGCAACGACTCTCGGTATCGACCCAGGGCGTCGCGACGTCGGGCACCGACCGGCGTCACTGGGATGCCGCCGACGGTCCACGGCACCACCTGCTCGACCCGTCGACGGGCCGGCCCGTACCGCACACCTGGCGGCAGGTCACCTGCGTCGCGGCCTCAGCCCTCGAGGCGAACACGGCGACGACGGCCGCGTGCGTGCTCGGTGATGCAGCCGTCGCGTGGCTGACCGAGCGGGCGATCCCGGCGCGGCTGGTGGCGGAGCATGGCGTGGTGCTGTGCACGCCGGGATGGCCGAAGCCCGTAGAACCGGCGCGGAGCGCGTCATGAACGAGACTCTCTGGTACGTCTCGCGGGCGACCGGCACCCTCAGCATCGTGCTCATGACGGTCGTCATGATCCTCGGGCTGGTCCTGTCCGGTGCCCGCCAGCGTGCGGGCACCCGGACCACGGTCATCCAGGGCGTGCACCGCAGCCTCGCCCTCGGCATGCTCACCTTCCTCGTGCTGCACATCGCGACCGCCGTCGCCGAGACCTACGTGCACATCGATCTGATCTCGGCGTTCGTGCCGTTCACCTCGCCCTACCGTCGCTTCCTGGTCGGACTGGGGACGCTCGGCGCCGACATCCTCGCGGCGGTCATCGCCACCTCGGTGCTTCGTCAGCGGATCAGCCAACGCGTATGGCGCATCGTGCACCGCGCGACCTTCGCGATGTGGCCGCTCACCATCTGGCACGGGATCGCGATGGGCACCTCCAACGAGCCGCTGCTGCGCGGCACCACGATCGCCTGTGCGGTCGCCGGCGGGGTCGTGCTGATCTGGCGCATCGCCGGGTCGCACCGCGACAGCGCCCGGCGCCGCGAGGTCCTACGACAGGAGTGGACATGAGTCTGGTGGCCCTGCTCGACGACGCCGGTCTGACCGGTCGGGGAGGTGCGCGCTTCCCCACGAGCATCAAGCTGAAGTCGGCGCTCGAGACCGGTGCCGACCTGATCGTCAACGCCTGTGACGGCGAGATCGGCGTGCACAAGGACGCCCTGGTCGTGGCCGAACATCTGGACGCCCTGCAGCACGGTGCCGATCTCCTCGCGCGGCGGGTGCAGTGGGCGGCCCATCGGGGCAGCGCCACCGAGCGACGTCTGCGCAACGCCGGCCTTCGGGTGCTCCCGGTGCCGTCGCGCTACGTCGCGTCGGAGGAGTCGGCACTGGTCAGCCTGCTGCACGGTGGTCGGGCTCGACCGATCATGCGGCAGGCGCCGATCTCGACCGGCGGCAAGGACGCCCAGGGTCGACGGCTGCGCCCCACCCTCGTGCTGAACGCCGAGACGGTGTGGCGGGTCAGCCAGATCGAGCGGCACGGCGCGGCGTGGTTCCGCGGCTACGGCACCGCCGAGGAGCCCGGTCCGCGCCTGGTCACGATGGGCGGCAACGTCGACCGGCCCGGGGTCTACGACTCCGAGGCGGGGGTGCCGATGCGCGACCTGCTCGAAGCCGCCGGCGCGGTCGACGTCCGCGGGGTGGGCATCTCCGGGATGAGCGGGGGATGGCTGCGCGGTCGCGACGCCTGGGCGGCGACCTGGTCGGACGCGGGGCTCGCGCCGTACGGGATCCCGACCGGCACCGGCGCGGTGCACGTATTGGGCCGCTCGGCCTGCCCGGTCGATCACCTCGCCCAGATCGCGACGTTCGCGGCGGGCGAGTCCGCCGGGCAGTGCGGTCCGTGCATGTTCGGCGTACCGGCCGTGGCGTCGCAACTCGAGCGCCTCGCCGACGGCGTCCTCCCGGCCGAGGAGATGCTCGACCTGCACCACCGGCTGGGCATGCTCCCGGGCCGAGGGGCGTGCCGATTCCCCGACGGCGTCTCGCGATTCGTCGCCTCGGGTCTGCGCACGTTCAGCGCCGAAGTGGACGCGCACCTGGCCGGGGAATGCGTCCTGATGCAGGAGCGGGCCGGTGCGACGCGATAAGCGGGGCGAGGACGAAGTCGTCGTCGATCGGGTCGCGTGCACCGCGCACGGGGTGTGCTCGGTGGTCTCGAACGGTGCCATCGAGCTGGACGAGTTCGGCTACCCCGTCCCGTCCCGTCTGACGATGGGCCGTCGGGACGCGCGCGAGTTGGTGGCGCAGTGCCCCGCCCGGGCGCTGCTGATCGCACGGGACCGCTGAGGTCACGCGTCGGGTGAAGCGGGCAGCACCACCCTGACGGTGGTGTCACCCGGCGTGCTCGTGATCTCCAGCGTCCCGTCGTGCGACTGCGCGACGGCCTGCACGATCGCGAGCCCCAGACCCGTGCTCTCGATGCTCTCCTGCCGGTGCCGCGCCCGGGCGAAGCGCAGGTGCGCCTGGTCGAGCAGCTCGGGCGGGAATCCGGGGCCGGTGTCGTGCACCTCCAGGACCACCCGGTCGCCGCGCGCCTCCAGCAGACAGGTGGCGTGCGTGCCCGCATCGGTGTGCAGCCGCACGTTGGCCACGAGGTTGCCGACCAGCCGGCGCAACTGCTCCTCGTCGCCCCGGGCGATCACCGGCTCCTCCGGCATCTCCAGGCCCCAGTGCCGATCCGGTGCCGTGACCCGGGCGTCCTCGACCGCTTCGAGGAGGATCCGTGTCAGGTCGACGTCCTCCCGGCGCTCCGGCACCTCTCGGTCCAGCCGTGCCAGGAGCAGCAGGTCGTTGACGATGCTCGCCATCCGTCCGGTCTCGTCGCTGATGCGCCGCAACGAACGGTGCACCTGCTCGGGCAGCTGCGTCGACGCCGTGTACTCCCGCAGCAGCTCGGCGTGGCTACGGGCCACCGCGAGCGGCGTACGCAGCTCATGGCTCGCGTCGGCCGCGAAGTCCCGCAACCGCTGCTCGCTCTCGTCCCGCTGGGCCAGCGCAAGGTCCACGTGACCGAGCATCGCGTTCATGGCGCGGCCGACCTGGGCCACCTCCGTCGGCTCCCGCAACTCCTCGGCGCGCACGTCGATCCTGCTCTGCCCGGACTCCAGCGGCAGTTGCGTCACGCGGCGGGCGACGGTGGCGAGGTGCTGCAGCGGTCGCATGGAGCGGCGTACGGCGAACGCCCCGACCCCGGCGACGAGGAGCACAACCGCGGCGAGCACGACGGACTCCAGGATGATCAGCTCGCCGATCGTGTGGTCGACCCGTCCCTGAGGTACGCCGGTGACCAGCTGCGCGCCGTCCCGGGTCCGGCTGGTGAGCACGCGGTAGTCCCCGAGCGAGGGGAGATGGACGGTCCTCGGATCGTCGGAGGACGCGACCCTCTGGACCGCCGTGCGGTCTGCGGCGGTGGGTAGGTGATCGCCGTCGAGGTCCGCCGCGACCACCAGGTCGGTGATCGCGCCGTTCGTGACGTGGCCGGTGATCGTGCCGGGCGGGAGCCCGGCGTTGCTGGCGGCACTGTCCTGGCCGGCCGTGCCGCCACCCCGGTTGTCGGCGTCGTGGTCGTTGTCGCCGTGCGGGGACTTCAGCGTGACGTTGCGGGCGGCGGCCTGGTGCAGTTCGTCGTCGAGCTGACCCATGAGGAAGGTGCGGATGCCGAAGGTGGCCGCGACTCCGGCGACCGTGCCGGCGAGCAGGGCGAGGGTGGCGAGCAGCAGGGCCAACCGCGAGGTGAGCGTCCTCGGTCGCAGCCTCATGTCAGCGGGGGCCGCATGACGTAGCCCGCACCGCGGACCGTGTGGATCAACGGTTCGTGACCCGCGTCGACCTTCTTGCGCAGGTAGCTGACGTAGAGCTCGACGACGTGCGAGGTGCCGTCGAAGTCGCTGCCCCAGACCTTGCGGAGCAGCTCGTCCTTGGACAGCACCCGGCGTTGATGGCTGGCGAGGTAGCGCAACAGCGCGAATTCCGTCGCCGTCAGGCTGAGCAGCTCACCCGCACGACGCGCCTCGTGGCCGTCGACGTCGATGAGCAGGTCGGCCACCTGGAGCTGATTGCCCTGCCGCTGCCGCAGCAGGCCCGCGCGGCGCATGAGCCCCTGCGAGCGCGCGAGCACCTCGGACAGGTCGAACGGCTTGGTGATGTAGTCATCGCCACCGAGCTCGATGCCGTGCACCCGGTCCTGCGGCGTATCACGCGCGGTGAGGAAGAGCACCGCGAGCTGGGGGATGCGGGCGCGCAGGGTGCCCAGCAGGTCGAAGCCGCTGCCGTCGGGGAGCATCACGTCGAGGACGACGAGGTCGGGCGGGCTCAGCTGGACCATCTTCGTCGCCTGGTCGACGGTCACCGCGCTCGCCGCGTCCCAGCCGCGGAAGCCGAACGCGGCGACGAGGGCCTCGGCGAGACCTGCCTCGTCCTCGACCACCAGGACCCGCAATCTGCGACCGTCCGCTGCCGTCGGAGAAGGGCCGGCGGAAGGGCGCATGAGAGTCACAGTATCCGCGGTGCGTGCAGGTTTCGGGGTGCGGGGAGCACGACCGGGGCCGGGCGCCGTACGAAGGTCGAAGGTGCCATCAGTGCGGGCGGCCCTCGAAGCCGTGGTCCCGGTGGAAGGACTGACCGCTGGTCCATGCCGACGCGGAGGGATACACGGCGCTCGCCAGGCCGACGCCGAGCAGCAGGACGACGACGAGAGCGATGGCGCGCACCCGCACGCGGCGTGCGGCCGGGTCGTCGGCGCGAGGCCGAAGGTCGCGCCAGGTCTCGACCAGCGCCTCGCGCAGATGACCCAGCACGTGGATCGTGGTGACCGCGACCCATGCGAAGAAGGACGCCTGATGCAGGAAGAGCCACTGGTGGGATCGGCCGGGGCCCTCGACGATCAGCATGATGCCCGTTGCCAGCAACGCGATCGTCGTGAGGATCATCAACGGGCCGAGCACCCGCAGGACGAGCGGCGGCGGCCCGCTGCGGACGTAGGCCTCGGTGCCCGTGTAGTACCGGAAGAACCGGTACCCGGTGGTCGCCATCTTCCACAGGACCGGCAGGACGAGCAGCAGACCGACGAACACGTGAACGGCGATCAGCTGCCGGATCGCCAGGATCGTCGCGCCTTCGACGGCCAGCAGCAGGATCAGCAGCATGCCGGTCGAGGCAGTCAGACGTCGGTTGCCCTGCGCGCCGTCGAGTGCCTGTTGGGTGTGCGCCGACGAATCGACGATGGGGGCCCGCACGGTCCTACATCGCTCCTTGACAGTCCGAACTCAGCACTCTGCCAAGGTTGCCGGCCCAAGTTCTGGGTCCCCTCTGTAAAGACTGTGGGTCCTCCGAAACGCGCCGTTCTGTGTCTCTGCAACAGGGGGCCGTCCCTTACACGGTCAGCAGCGCGAAGAACCCTCCGACCGTCGGCCTGGCCTGGAATCCGCTCTGCCGATCGGTCGCGGTGTCGTACCAGTCGCTGAAGGGCACCCGGGAGGGCGTGGTGTTCCCGAACGTGTAGAGACCTTGGATCAGTCGGCTGGTGATCTTGGGTTGATCGGACAGCCACGCCGCGGTCCACATCTCCCAGTCGGCCTTGGTGTAGGTGTGGCGGATGTCCAGCGGTACCCCGTAGGTGCCGGCCCGGGCCAGGTACCAACGGGCCTCCTCCGCGGCGACCGTGGTGGGCACCAGACCGAGACCGAGGAGCTTGTCGGCGTACCCGTTGTACTTCAGGCTCCAGGTGCCGTCCTGGTCGTAGGCGAGCTTGAGGTGCTTGCCCCCGGTGTCCGTGGACTTGGTCACCCACTGCCCGATGTAGTCGCGGGCGACGCCCAGGTAGTGGGCGGCGTCGGCGCTCCTGCCCGCCGTGGTCGCCACGACGCTCATCGCGCCGATTCCGACGATGCCCTTCAGCGCGAGGTTGACGCTGTGGGCGATGAAGCCGGTGAAGTCGTCGGTCTGGTTCTGGTAGCCCGGGTCGAGCGCGTTGCCGACGAGGTAGTCGCTCCACTGCTTGAGGATCGCGTAGTGCGTCGTGGCGAACGTCGTGGCCGCCGCCGCGTCCGCTCGCTGCAGGTAGGCCGCGGACATGATCAGCATGTTGGCCGATTCCTCGACCGGCATGTCCTCCTCGTTGCCGTCGTTGTGGCCGTCGGCGTTCGGGTAGTGCGCCCCGAGGTCGTGCTCGGCGAACTGCTTGGGCCACCCGCCGGTCTCGGCGTACTGCAGGATCGGTTCCAGGATCGCCGCGAGATAGGCCGGGTCGAGGTAGAGGAACACCGGCATGCACGGATAGGTGACGTCGACGGTGGACATGTTGCCGTCGCTGGAGATCTCCTTGAGGAATGCCCACGCGGTGCCGTCGGGGCCGGTGACCTGCTCGGTCCCGGCGTAGGCCTGGCGCAGCGCGGTCGCGACCAACGCGGCGTACTGCGTGCCCCCTGCCCGACCTGCGGCACCGCTGATGCGGTTGTTCAGAGCCGCGGCTCGTTTCGACGCCGCGGACCAGTCGCTGTGGAAGAACGCGACCATGTCCTGCCACGCCGGGAAGTAGGCCTTCCACCGCGGTGCGAGCGGCTTGGTGAGGTAACTGACCGCGGGCTCGCGCACGTGACCGATCGAGATGACCATCGGTTCGGTCGCGCTGCGGACGCTGCCCAGATCGAGGTGGAAGGCGAAGACCGGCCACCGGTCGTCGATCGCGCGAGGTTTCGCGGTGTCGATGGTGTTGTCGAGCGCTCCACCGCCGACCACGCGGGCGCGGACGACGTTGTCCTCGCCGATCTGATGGGTCAGACCTGGGCGGTGCTGGGTGGTCCACACCATCGTCCCCCAGCTGGCCATGTCGTTCGACTCCGCCAGCACGGTCGGGTTCGCCGGGGTGTAGTTGAGGTTGATCAGCCGGTTGGCTCCACTGCCGATGTCCGTCTGCTCCCAGGTGATCTCCGCCGAGGTGTCGCCGTAGCCCCACTCGCCGGAGATGTC
Organism: Allobranchiibius sp. CTAmp26; assembly: GCF_017565405.1. Taxonomy (GTDB): domain Bacteria; phylum Actinomycetota; class Actinomycetes; order Actinomycetales; family Dermatophilaceae; genus Allobranchiibius. Next base: position 288,815 of record NZ_JAGEKR010000010.1, on the reverse strand, counting down.
GAAGTGCAGGCCGACCTGGTGCGAGCGGCCGTCGACCGACTTCGCCGTCGCGGAGACGTAGCTGAGGGGTGTGCTCTGGCGGCGCTGGTCGCCGGGCTCGACGGGTGAGAAGAAGGTGACCACCACCCTGACGCCCGCTTCCTCCAGCGTGTAGACCGACGACGTGCCGGTGACCGTGAGGTTGACCTGCCGCATCGTCGGCAGCGGGTTCGTGTTCGGCAGCGTGGGATTGCCGAGGAACACGTATGCCGTGCCGTCGATCTGCGCGATACCGGCCATCGCGGTGATCCGCCCGGTCCAGAACGTCGGCCACGTGCCGGGCAGATTGTCGGTCGCCAGCCAGGTGCTCAGATACGGCGACCGCACCGCCAGCGGTGTCGCCGGCGGACGAATGGGCGTGAAGGTGGGAGCGGCGGTGCGGCCACCCGTGGCCGCCGAAGGCGCCGCCGTTGCGGCGAAGGCCTCCGGGGACAGCGCCCAACCGGTGGCGGCGGCGCCCAGCCCCGCCGCACCCGCCAGGGTCAGGAAGTTCCTTCGCGAGTGGTCCGCCGTGACCCGCCCCGCGGCGGAGGTACCCGACGGCTGATCTACAGGCTCTCTATCGGTCATACGGGCACATTCCACCCGTATCAAGAATGTGTCAAGACCCGTCATTTCGGATCACATAGTGGCTGTTTATGACCGATATTGAATCTTCACGACGTACTTCGGTCGAAACCGGTCGGATCCGGTGGGCTCAGCCACCGGTGCCGAGGTAGGCGAGCGCGGCGACGACCAGCGCCTCGACGCCGGTGTCGAGGGTGGGCTGCAGGACCGGCGCGAAGAAGGGTGAGTGGTTCACGGGGATGTCCTGCGCGACTCGCCCCGCGTCCTCCGCCGCCTGGTAGGCCGACGGGTCGGCGCCTCCGAAGATCCAGTAGCTGTAGGGCACGCCCAGCGCCTCGGGCAGGTCGCTGAAGTCCTCGCTCGCGCTCTCCAGCGGTGCGTCGAAGTGGCGCTCGCCGAAGTGGTCGGCGAACGCCGCGGCGACCTTCTCCGTCGTCGCCGTGTCGTTCGTGGTCGCGGGGAACCGGTCGAAGAGCTCGAACTCCGGTGGCTTGGGGCTGTCCGAGGCCTGGCATTCGGCCGTGACGATCCGGCGTACGGCGTCGAGCACGCTGGTGCGCGTCTGTTCGTTGTAGGTGCGCACGTTCAGCTCGAGGACGGCGTGGTCGCCGATCACGTTGCTCTTGGAGCCGGCCCGCAGGCTGCCGATGGTGAGCACCGCGGGCTCGGTCGGTGCGACCTCGCGGGAGACCACGGTCTGCAGACGGACGACGATCATGGCCGCGAGCACCACGGGGTCGATGGCGGCCTGTGGCATCGACCCGTGGGCGCCTCGGCCGTGGACGGTGACGCGCATGCTGTCGGCGGCCGACAGGATCGCGCCCGGGCGGGTGCCGATCCGCCCGGCGGGGACCGGCATCACGTGCTGGGCGAGGGCCACGTCGACCGCGCCGACCGCGTCGGCGAATGCACCGTCGTCGACCATGCCGCGCGCACCGTCGCCGACCTCCTCGGCCGGTTGGAAGAGCGCCACGAGCGTGCCCTTCCACTGGTCCCGGGATGAGGCCATCAGGCCCGCCGCTCCGAGCAGCGCGGTCACGTGCACGTCGTGGCCGCAGGCGTGCATCACCGGCACGGTGTCGCCCGACGGGTCGGTCGTGGTCACCGTGCTCGCGTAGGCCAGGCCGGTGGCCTCCTGCACGGGGAGCGCATCCATGTCGGCGCGCAACAGCACCCGCGGCCCGTCGCCGTTGCGCAGGACCCCCACCACGCCGGTGCCGCCGATGCCGAAGCTGACGTCGTACCCGGCGTCCTCGAGGCGGCTGCGCACGCTCTCCGCCGTGGCGGTCTCCTGGTGTGACAGCTCGGGATGCTGGTGCAGGTGGCGGTAGAAGTCCTCGAGGTCCGCGCGGTCGTTCTGCAGTCCTTGCAGGACTCGCGCCGCGGGCGTGGTGTCGTTCATGGTGTCTCCTCGGGTCGAGCGGGGTCGGATGACGTGCTGTCGGGAGCCGAGTTGCGCGGGGAGTCATCCGAGCGGATCCGTCGCCACATCCGGGCGTCGGGATCGATCTTCTGGCGGATCCGCTGCCGGTACGCCGGGGGCACCACCCGGGCGGGCGACCAGGCGTCGGCGTTCGGAAGCATCCAGCCCCGCCACCGCGCGATCAGGCAGAGACCAGCGGCGAAGATCGTCGCCGCGACGAGGCCGACGGTGGGGTGGCCGTTCTCGGAGAGCAGCACGAGCAGACCCGCGCCCGCGAGCGCACACGTGGCGTAGAGGGTGTTGCCGCCGAGCACCCCGGGGATGCGGCGCAGGACGACATCGCGCACCGCTCCGCCGCCCACCGCGGTGATCATCCCCAGGAGCACCGCGGGCAACCAGCCGAGACCGGCCGCGAGGGTCTTCGCCGCGCCGGCCGCGGCCCACGTCCCGAGTGCCAGCGCGTCGATCACCGGCCAGACCTTGTCCCAGGCGCGACCCTCGACGCGGATGACGAAGGTGATCACCGCACCGACGAGGGCGGTCAACAGGTAGGCGTAGTCCGTCAGGGCCACGGGGGTGCCGTGCTGCAGCAGTACGTCGCGGATCAGTCCGCCGCCCAACCCCGACAGCACCGCCAGGGTCGCGAAACCGAACGGGTCCAGCTTCTCCGTGCGGGCGATGACCCCGCCGAGCACGGCGTTGGCGAGTACTCCGGTGAGGTCCAGTGCCCGGAACAACTCGGTCAGATGCCCCGACCCATACATGCGCACTCCCTCGGACCGGACGACGTCCACACGCTAGTGCGCTGGACGCGGGTCGGCCGAGAGGGACCGTCGTCAGCTGGCGATGTCGGGTGTCTCGCCGGACTCGGACCGGGCGGCGGTCCGGGCGCGACTCTCGGCGCGGCGGTCCACGAAGCGGGTCGCCTGCTCGTCCAGGCCAGCCATGAACGTCGCCAGCTCCTCGCGGGCCTTCTCACCCTCCGGGCCGAGGCCCGTCAGCCCGTCCACGTTCCAGTACTTCAGGATCGGGGCGATGACCTCGTCGTGGTGCAGCCGCAGGTCGTAGACGCCGGCCTTGGCGATCATCATCGAGTTGCGACGGAAACCCGCCATCGTCGCGCCGGGCATCTCGAACCCGATCACCTCGTCGGCGATCGCCCGCATCGTCGCGTCGGGCGCGATCTTGAGCGCGGCCTCCACGATGTTGCGGTAGAAGACCATGTGCAGGTTCTCGTCCTTGGAGATCCGCGCCAGCAGCTTGTCGGCGACCGGGTCGCCGGTGACCTTGCCGGTGTTGCGGTGCGACACGCGCGTCGCCAGCTCCTGGAACGAGACGTAGGTGACCGCTTCCAGAGGTGTCTTGTCACCGGAGTCGTAGCCGGAGGTCATATAGTCCATCCGCGCGCGCTCCAACTCGACCGGGTCCACCCCGCGGGTGACGACGAGGTAGTCGCGCATCGCGATGCCGTGCCGGTTCTCCTCGGCGGTCCACCGACCGACCCAGGTGCCCCAGGCACCGTCACGCCCGAAGCGGGTTGCAATCTCGCGGTGGTAGGACGGCAGGTTGTCCTCGGTGAGCAGGTTGGTGATCATCGCGGCCTTGCCCACCTCGGAGAGGCGGGACTGCTCCGGCGCCCAGTCCTCCCCACCCATGGCGGCGAAGTCGCGTCCCTCGCTCCACGGGACGTAGTCGTGCGGATGCCACTCCTGTGCCAACCCGAGGTGTCGGTCGAGGTTCTGCGCGACGACGGGCTCGAGCTCCTCGAGCAGGTGGGCGGGTGCAGTGCTCATGTTTCGACAGTACGCCGGTCGCCCGGATCGCAGGGCGTCCGCTTTCGACGCCCGGGGGCGCCGGCCGCTCGCGATCCTCTGCGCCCGCCGGATCGGTCCGGCGGGGGCTCAGGACGCGGAGGTGAGGGCGAACGCCGTACGCATCAGCTCCCCCAACGGGATGGGTTCGGTCGCGCCACCGGCCCGCTGTGCCCAGTCCCTGATCATCGCGCTGCGCATGGCCGCGACCGCAGCGCGGGCGTAGACCTCGCTCTCGTAGCGCACGGCGTCGTCGACCGGTCGATCGGTGCAGAGACGGTCGAGGAGGGCATCGGCGATGCCCTCCTCGAAACGCAGCAGCAACGCGGGCCCGCGCAGGCGCAACCGGGTGCTGGGCGGCCCCTCCGCGAAGAGCAGTACCGGTGCGGGCAGGCCCTGGTCGCGCAGCTGGGCGGACACGTCGGCGAGGGAGAGGAGGACGGCGGTGAGCGGCGTCTCCTGGGGCGGCCGCAGGCGAATGGCGGCGGTCAGGCGAGGCAGCCAGCTCAGCGCTTCGTCGACGATCAGCTCCTCCTTGCCGCCGAAGTAGCGGAAGAAGGTCCGCGGGGTCACCCGCGCTGCGGCGGCGATGTCCCGCACCGTCGTCTGCTCGTACCCTCGCTCGGCGAACAGCCGGTCGGCGGCTTCTTGGAGCGCCTCACGGGTCGCACGTTTGTTCGCTTCCCGGCGGCCGGGCTCTTCACTCATTCGAGCTCACTCCACATCTTGTCACGTGTGACATTTTAGCTTTAGTGTCAGTTATGACACTTTGGCGGGGTGTTGTGACCCCCACTTCCAACGAATCCTCGAGTCGCTGATGGGCACCACCGAGGATCCACCGCAGACGGCGAAGGGCTCGTTGTACCGGCTGGGGAGATTCTGCGCCGTGCACGCCTGGATCGTCCTGGTGGTGTGGGTGGTGCTGCTCGCGGGCGCGAGCCTCGGCAGCCGCGCCATCGGGTCGACGTACTCGGACGACTTCTCGCTGCCCGGCTCCTCGGCCCAGGAGGGCGCGCAGTTGCTGAAGCAGCACGCGCCCTCCTCCGGTGGTCAGAGCGGGCAACTGGTCTTCACGGTGCCGACGGGATCGCTGTCGCAGCACTCCAGCCCGATCAAGTCGTCCGCGCAGGCGGTCGGTGCGCTGCCGCACGTGCTGTCGGTGGGCGACCCGTTGGCTGTCGCGACGACGTCCAAGGACGGCCGCACGTCGTACGCGACGGTGCATTTCGACGTCAACCCCACGACGCTGGGCTCCTCCTACGTGCAGTCGGTCGACCACGCGGTGGCTCCTGCACGCAGCGCCGGGGTGCACGTCGACTACGGCGGGGTCCTGGGTCAGGCGGCCCGCCCCGAGAACGCCCACCTCACCTCGGAGCTGATCGGCATCGCGGTGGCCATCCTGGTGCTGCTGATCGGTTTCGGCAGCGTGTACGCCGCGGGGCTGCCGATCCTGACCGCCGCGCTCGGCGTGGGGACCGGCCTCGGCGTCCTCGGGATGGTCGCCGCTGCCACCGAGTTCGCGTCGGTGTCGCCCACGCTGGCCGTGATGATCGGGCTGGGCGTCGGCATCGACTACGGACTGTTCCTCACGACCCGCCACCGGCAGCACGTGATGGACGGGATGGACCCGGTCGAGTCCGCGGGACGGACGACGGCGACCAGCGGCCGCGCGGTGCTCATCGCCGGCATCACGGTCGTCATCGCCATGCTCGGCCTGTTCGCCTCGGGCATCACGTTCATCGGCAAATTGGGTGCCGCCGCGTCGATCGCGGTCGCTGTCGCGGCCGCGGCATCGGTGACCCTGGTGCCGGCGATGTTCGGCCTGGCCGGTCACTCGATCGACCGGTTGCGGGTGCGCGCGCCGAGTGCGGAGAGCGACATCAGCGGCGCCGAGACGCCGTGGCACCGGTACGCCGTCGCCGTCGAACGGCGCCCGTGGACCTACCTGCTCTCCGGTCTGGCGGTCCTGGTCATCATCGCGATACCCGTGCTGTCCATGACGATCGGCCACGTGGACGAGGGTGCCGACCCGCCGTCGTACACAGATGCCCGGGCCTACGACGCCATCAGCAAGGGGTTCGGAGTCGGCGCCAACGGTCCGATCGCGATCGTGGTGCAACTCCCGTCCGGCATGTCCTCGACGTCGGCCCAGCAGCTGGGGTCCACCCTGCAGAAGGACCTCGCCTCCACCCACGGCGTGGCGTCCGCCACAACGCCCCAGCCGACGTCCGACGGGAAGCTGTTGGTAGCGAACGTCATTCCCACCACCGGCCCGCAGGACGCCAAGACCGACGCCCTGGTGGGGACGTTGCGCGACACCACCCTGCCGAAGGCGCTGGCCGGCTCGAAGGCGACCGGCTATGTGACCGGCACCCTCGCGGGGAACCTCGAGTTCCGTGATCAGGTCGCCGCCCGGCTGCCCGTCATAATCGCCGTGGTGGTCGCGGCGTCGTTCGTCCTGCTCCTGGCGAGCTTCCGCAGTCCGTTGCTCGCCCTGAAAGCCGCGATCGCGAACCTGTTCTCGATCGGCGCGGCGTACGGCGTCGTGGTCGCCGTCTTCCAATGGGGCTGGGGCGGCTCGCTGCTCGGGGTGCACGAGAAGGTGCCGATCGAGTCCTACGTGCCCATGATGATGTTCGCCATCGTCTTCGGGCTGTCGATGGACTACGAGGTCTTCCTGCTCTCGCGCATCCGCGAACGCTGGGTGGCCACCCAGGACAACGGCCTGAGCGTCGCGGACGGGATGGCGGTGACCGCCAAGGTCATCACCTGCGCCGCGCTGATCATGGCCAGCGTCTTCTTCTCGTTCCTTCTCTCCAGCAACGTCGTCATCAAGATGCTCGCGTTGGGGCTCGGGGTCAGCGTGCTGCTGGACGCGTCCGTGATCCGGCTGGTCATCGTGCCCGCCACGATGTTCCTGTTCGGACGGACCAACTGGTGGCTACCGGGGTGGCTGGACCGGGCGCTGCCGCACCTGGAGCCCGAGCCCGAGCCGCAGTCACCGCAGGCGGGCGTGCCCCGGCACGCGGGTCACACCTCGTAGGTGCGACCCGCGGCCGGTCAGGCGTCGACGGGGTCGGCGTCGTCCACGCCGGGGATGGCCTTCTCCCCGGTCGCGAGGCGGGAGTGCTTGCGCCCGTAGAAGACGTAGACGAGCAGTCCGATGACGAGCCAGATGAGGAACCGGATCCAGGTCTCGACGGCCAGGCTGCTCATGAGGGCGACGCAGGACACGGCCGAGACGATCGGCAGCCACGGGATCGCGGGAGTCCGGAACGGCCGCTTCATCTTCGGCTTCGTACGTCGCAGCACGGCGACCGCGATCGCCACCACCACGAACGCGAAGAGCGTGCCGATGCTGACCATCTCGGCCAGGGTGGCCAGCGGGACGAACGCGGCGAGGATGCAGACCACGATCGTGGTGAAGATGGTGATCCGGAACGGCGTCTTGAACTTCGGATGGACCTGACCGACCGACGGGGGCAGCAGGCCGTCGCGGCACAGCGCGAAGCCGATCCGGCCCATGGCCACGATGTCGACGAGGATCACCGAGCTCAGACCACAGACCGCAGCGATGCCGATCACGACGTTGGCCCAGCCCATCCCGACCTGTTTGAACGCGTCCGAGATCGGCGCGCCCTCGGACAGGGCGGTGTACTTGACCATCCCGGTGAGCACCGCGCACACGGCCAGGTAGAGGACCGTGCAGATGACCAGGGTGCCGATGAGGCCGCGCGGCATGTCCTTGGCGGGGTCCTTGGTCTCCTCGGCGAGGTTGGCCACCGCCTCGAAACCGCTGTAGGCGAAGAAGACCACGGCCGTCGCGACGAGCACGCCGGTGAGCCCGTACGCCGTGGCGTGCGACCCGGAGGCCCACTGCCACAGCGGCTGGGACAGGCCCGACTTGCCGGAGGTGTCCGGGCGGGACGGCGGGATGTAGGGCTTGTAGTTGGCGGCCTTGACGAAGAAGATGCCGACGACGATGACGAAGACGCAGATCGACACCTTGATCGCGACCAACGCGTTGGTCACCCACTTGGATTCGCGGATGCCGACCGCGGCGATCACGCCCAGGACTGCGGCGATGAACACGGCGCCGAGGTTGACGACCGAGTGCTCCTCACCGAAGAACGCCTGCGGCAGGTTGAACGACGACTGCAGGTATCCGGACCAACCGCGCGCGACCACCGCCGCGCCCAGGGCGAACTCCAGGATCAGGTCCCACGCGATGATCCAGGCGAAGATCTCACCGATCGTCGTGTACGCGTACGTGTAGGAACTGCCGGCGGTCGGCACCGCCGCGGCGAGCTCGGCGTAGCAGAGCGCCGCGAGCATGCTGATGACCCCTGCGATCGCGAAGGAGATCACCACCGCCGGACCGGCGTGGTTCTTGGCCTCCACTCCCGTCAGGGTGAAGATGCCGGTGCCGATCACGATGCCGATCCCGAAACCCATCAGGTCCCGGGCGCCGAGGCTCTTGCCGAGCCTCGCGTGGTGGTCCGCACCGCCCTCGTCGTTCTGGTGGATGACGGTCTCGACATCCTTGGTCCGCACCAGCGTGGAGAATCCCATCGCCGGAGCGTAGCGAGGATGTTCAGGAATTGCTCAGGCTGGAAACGCCCGAGGGCATTCGTGCCTCAAACGAGACGTTCCTTGGGTGAGCTCGTCTTACCGGCGTCCTTCTCGGGGAGCCCACCCAGCGCCTCGTCGATCGAGGTGAGGACCTCGGGTGCGAGGGTGACGCCGGCGGCGCCTGCGTTGTCGGTGACCTGCTCCGGCTTCGACGCGCCGATGAGGGCGGCTGCGACGTTGTCGTTATGCAGCACCCAGGCGACCGCGAGCTGTGCCATCGAGAGATTCTGGTCCTTGGCGATGGGCACGAGTTTCTGCACAGCCGTAAGGGTTTCGTCGTTCATGAAGCGCTTGATCATGTCGGCACCGCCCTTCTCGTCGGCGGCGCGGCTGTCCGCCGGCGGCTGCTGGCCGGGCTGGTACTTGCCGGTGAGAATGCCCTGCGCGATGGGGGACCAGACGATCTGGGAGATGCCCAGCTCCTTGGACGTGGGCACGACCTGGTCCTCGATGACCCGCCAGAGCATGGAGTACTGCGGCTGGTTGGAGATGAGCTGGATGCCGAGCTCCTGCGCGAGCTCGTGCCCGGCCCGCAGCTGCTCCGCGGTCCACTCACTGACCCCGATGTAGAGGGCCTTGCCGGACCGCACGACGTCGGCGAACGCCTGCATCGTCTCCTCCAGCGGCGTCTCGTGGTCGTAGCGGTGCGCCTGATACAGGTCGATGTAATCGGTGCGCAGCCGTCGCAGCGAGGCGTCGATCGAGTCGCGGATGTGCTTGCGGGACAAGCCGGTGTCGTTGTGCTTCTTCAGACCCGTCGGGAAGTAGACCTTGGTGAAGATCTCGATCCCCTCGCGGCGTTCGCCGGCCAGGGCCCGGCCGAGCACGCTCTCCGCGGCGCCGTTCGCGTAGACGTCGGCGGTGTCGAAGGTGGTGATGCCGGCGTCCAGGGCCGCGCGCACGCACCGCACCGCCATGTCGTCCTCGACCTGGGAGCCGTGGGTCAGCCAGTTGCCGTAGGTGATCTCGGAGATCTTCAGTCCGCTGTTGCCGAGGTATCGGAAGTCCATGTTTGCGACCGTAGTCAGTTAGTCCGGATGACGCGCCCCCGGGGAGGGCGGCGGGCTCTGCGGATCCGGCCTCAGCCCTGCCCTTCGTCGACGATCCGCCACCGTTGCGCGTCCGTGTTGCGCCCCAGGTAGTAGGACACCATGTGATCGCCACCCGGCAGGCCGTCGTCCCAGTGATGGAACTGCCCGCGGATGTCGACCTCGACGACCTGCTTGAAGCTGGTCACCGAACTGCTCGGGACGTCCTTTCCGCTGTAGACGGGAGTGACGTGGGTGACGTTCAGGTGCCGGATCGAGGGGGCGTCGAACCAACCGTGGTCCTCGATGCGAGGACCGCGCAGCTGGATCGCGTTCGCCGTGGAGTAGTCGCGGTCGTTGATCGCGCGCACGTAGGTGCGGATCACCGTGGCGGGCGAGGCCTGCGCGCCGGGCAGCGCGACCGTCGTGTGCGGTGCGTGCACGAAGCCCGCCCCGGCGGTCGCAACCGCCACGACCCCTGTCGCCCCTGAGATCCACATCGTCCACCGCATACCGCGAAGTATGGCGTCGCAGGCAGGTCGGTGGGGCGAAATGTGACAGGGCGCCCCCTGGTCGAGGCGCTGATCCTCCTAGGCCCGGTCGTGGAGGGTGACCTGGTAGCCGTCGGGGTCGGCGAACGTGAAGGTGCGACCGAACGGCCCGTCGATCGGTGCCGTGACGATCGTGTGGCCGTCGGCGGCGAGCGCGTCGTGGATGGCCTGCACGTCGGTGGCGTGGAGCCAGATTGCGGCGCCGATGCCGGGTTGCGCGACGGACGCGAGGTCGGTGCCGGGAACGACGTCTCGTAGGGCGAACGCGATCGGCGTCGTATCGAAGACGACGGCATGGGGAGGGCCGGCTGGGGAGCGGACGAGACCGAGGTAGTGCTCGTAGAACGCCTGGGAGGCAGAGAGGTCTCGTGCCTGGAGGGAGATGAAATCTGGGCCGGTGACGGGCATGTGATCTTCTTCCTGTTCGTGTCAGAAGACTGACATAGGAGAAGCTATGTCAGAATGCTGACATGAGTCAAGACGGACCCGGCATCGACCTGAAGACGTCTCTGGGTTACCTGCTCAAGGAGACCTCGAGCGCCCTTCGCGCCGAGATGGAGGCGGTGCTGCGGCCGCTGGGGATGACCGTGACGCATTACTCGTGCCTCGAGTTGCTTGCACAGCGTCCGGGCCTGTCGAACTCCGCGCTCGCACGGGGCGCGTTCGTGACGCGGCAGTCGATGAACGTGCTGCTGCAGGCCCTGGAACGTGACGGCTACGTCACCAGGCCGGCGGAGGCCGCTGTGGGAAAGGTCCTTCCCGCGCGGCTCACGCCACGTGGTCGGCGGAGCCTCGCGAAGGCGACCGCCGCAATCCGGTCCGTTGAGGTCAGGATGCTGAGTGGTCTGACGGCGGACGAGCAGTCCGACGCACTCAGGATCCTGCGCAGCATGGTCCGGTCACTGCGTGAAGCCAACGGCGCCGGGTGAGTCACTCGGCGCAGGTCAGACGGCCCCGCCGGTGAGCTCGGCCTCGATCCGGCTGAGGAGGATGTCCAGCCCGGCACCGAACTCGGCCTCGAACCGGTCCTCCGTCAGACCTTCCCGCAGGCGGTGGATGACGGGGTATTCGTCCGGGTCGACGCCGACGAGCTCGCCGGTGTCCTCGCCCACAGCCGCGGCGATCTCCTCCCGTTCACCGGTGGTACGGGTGGGGCTGATGGACCCCGGGACGGGGTCGGTCGGGTCGACCGGATCGTGGGTCCCGCTGTCGTCGCCGGCTTGGAAGGATCCGTCGCCCGGTCGGGGGTCGTAGATCACCATGGCACTCGTCTCCAGCAGGAGGTGGCCGAGAAGGAAGCTGTTGAAGGAGCGGTAGGTGAACAGCACCTGTTCATCGGTGAACCCCGCCTCCGACAGGTGCTGCAGCAGCGTCTCGATCCAGCGCAAGGACCGCAGCGGGGGGTTGATCCACGGTGCACTCGGTGGACGTGTCGCGACCAGCGGGAACGCGTGGGGGTGGGCGCGCGCGTACCGGCGCACTCCCCACGCCAGGCCCGCCAGATAGGACCGCCAATCGGTCTCGGTGGTGGCTCTCGGAATATCCGGGTCGTGATCGAGCTCGTTCACGATGTGGTCCACCACCGCGTCGAACAGGTCCTCGCGGTTCTCGACGTACCGGTACAAGGCCATCGGTTGCACGCGCAGGCGGCGCGCCACAGTGCGCATCGAGGCGGCGGCGATGCCCTCCTCGTCGATCATGGCCACCGTCGCCGTCACGATCTGTCCCAGGGAGAGCCGCCGCCGTGCGCCAGTGCTCGAACCGTCCTTGAGTTGTCTCACCACACCACCTGACCTTTGCAGGTCCATCCTGCTCCGCGGTGTGCTGGTCCGGTCTCGATTTGGGATCAGGCCTCCCCGACGACCGTTCGCCCGTTCGCGGCACGGCAGCGACAACGCTTGTGTACACCGTACGCTTTTCCGTATACGGTGTACACAACGACTCGTCGCCCCAGACCTGGTGATGGTCATGCGGCAGCAGGCAGCCGACCGATCGTGGCCGAACGCCGCACCGCCGAAACATCGAGACCTCTCGTGAACATCCACAGCTATCGAAGGCAGCAGCCATGACAGACACCCACGCCGGCTCGTCGGCCGGCACCGCGAAAACCCCCACCTCGGCGAAGCCTGCCTCCAGCAAGAGCAGTTCGGAGGTATCCACCCGCGAGGCCGACAGCCCGCTGGTGACTTCGCAGGGCAGTACGTCCATCGCCGACACGGTCGTGGCGAAGATCGCCGGCATCTCCACCCGCGAGGTGTCGGGAGTGCATGCCCTCGGTGGCGGAGCGGCACGGGCCGTGGGCGCACTGCGCGACCGGATCCCCGGGTCACGCACCAACCACTCCCAGGGCGTCACGGTGGAGGTCGGGGAGCGGCAGGCCGCGGTCGACGTCGACCTGGTCGCCGAGTACGGCGTCGCGATCGTGGACCTTGCCGCAGGTGTACGCCGCAACGTGATCTCCAGTGTCGAGCAGATGACCGGGCTGGAAGTGACCGAGGTCAACATCACGGTGCACGACGTGTTCCTGGACGACGGATCCGACGACGACGATTCGCAGCAGCAGTCGCGTGTCGAGTGACTGTGCTGAGCCGCAGGGCGGCTCGGCACAGATCGCCGACGTCATCACGGACGCGGTGCTGGCCACGCCTGGTGTGCACGGCCTGCATGCGGGGGCGTTCGGTGAGGTCGCGACCTACCTGCCCGGACGTCGCGTTGCCGGGGTCCGCACGTTGAACGACGGGTACGACGTGCACATCGTCCTCGCCTGGGGAGCCACGGCCATGACCACGGCGCAGGCTGTGCGGACCGCCGTCCAACGGGTCGCACCCGGCCGGGTGGACGTCACCATCGAGGACGTTGCCGCTGCCGACGACCAGGGTCGATGAACTCCGACGCGGACCGCACCCCAGATCACGCTGCGGCGCGACGTGCAGTCGCGCGTCGGTTGCACCCGGATCTGGGGGGCGACCCGCAGGAGTACCTGGCCGCAATGGCACTGATCGACCACCAGTTCGGTGTCGTCTCCGGTGCCCCGCATGCTGCGGGTCACGGGCCTGTGCCCGACATCGTGCGCCACGGGCGTCTGTCGTCGGTGCGCGGCAACACCCGCCGAGCAGTGCGCACGATGCGCCGGATCCTTCCCGCCGGGTGGCCAGGGTCGCGCCGGTACGGCCGGCTATGACCCCCACACCCGTTCAGCACCACCGAACTCTCCTAAGGAGAACTCTCATGACACGCTCCGCTCTTGGACTGCTCGCCGGACTGCTGATGGCGATCGCGATCGCGATCGACGGCTTCACCGGTTTCCTGCTCGCTCTCGTGCTGGGTGTGATCGGCTACCTCGTCGGCGCCCAGGTCGACGGCGAACTGGACTTGGCGGCGTTGGTCCGTGGCAAGCGTGAGTGACTCATCTGCGGGGGGCGCCGTTCAGGAGTCGGCCGCCCGCACCTCACCGAAAACCTCCGAGCAGGCCAGCGAACCGTCGACCCGCGGCATCTTGGATGTGCGCTCTGCCGCCATCGAGCACCTGGCCGAACACATCGCCGCCGACGTAGCCGGCACGGTGAACTACCGCTCCAACATGGACAAGCTGCGTGGCCGCGGATATCCGCACGCCGAGGTGAGCATTCGCGGTGCTTCCAGCTGGATCACCCTGGACATCGCCGTGGCCTGGCCCGGAGTGGTCGAGGACATCGCCTCCACTGCTCGCGATCAGGTGCGCACGGAGACCACCCGCCTGTCCGGCAGCGACGTACGTCGTGTGGACGTCACCGTGCACGTCCTCACCGCCGACCAGGTCGGCGCACCGGAACGGAGGGTTCGATGAGTACCAAGAACACGCCCCGCGCCACGCCCGTGGCTGCGGCCACCGGCCTCCTGGTCGCTGTCGCCATGATCGCCCTTGCTGTCATCGGAATCCACGATCTTTTCGTCACCCAGGGCTGGGCCACCGGGCACGCCTGGGCCCGCGGCGCCATCGACGGCGTCAACCACTCCACCCGGGCCGACTGGGTCGTTCCGCTGGCCGTGATTGCTCTCCTGGTCGGGGTGCTGCTGCTCTATGTCTCGTTCAAACCGCGCCGATCCACCCATCAGCTGGTGCCCGACGAGGATGAATCCGCCGACGTGTGGATCGCTCCGGCAGCGCTCGGTCGGCTGGCCAAGGCCGCCGGCGAGGACGTACCCGGGGTGCTGCAGGCGCACTCGAAGGTGTCCCGTCGCCGTATCCGGGTCCGCTTGCACACCACACCGGGTATCGAGCAGGACCAGATCGCCCAGACCGCCACGGAGCAGATCCACGACCGCATCGGTCAATTGAGCGACCTGCCGGTGAAGGTCGACATCCGGGAGGTCACCGCATGAGCCGCGCGCCGTACAAGCTCGACCGCCTCGCCACCATCGTCATCGCGCTGTTACTGATCGCGCTGGGGCTGGCGCTCATCGACTGGCGCTACCACCTGGTGCTGCACGGCTACTCCCGTCGCATCTCGCTGGGATCGCTCCCGAACTGGGCGGCCACTAGCTGGTGGCCGTGGGCTTTCGCAGTGGCCACGTTGATCCTGGGCCTGATTGGCACCTGGTGGCTGCTCGCGCATCTGCGCAACACGACGACGAAGCAGACGAAGATGCCCCAGAGCGACCCTCACGGGACGATCACCTTGGACACCGCGTCTTTGGCGTCCGCAGTGGCGGACTCGTTGCAGAAGTCCGGCCCGTTCACGTCCGTGAAGGCCAGCAGCAGCCAGGCCGGCGCCGCGACCACCGTGCTGGTCACCGCCCATCTGGACAAGCATGCGGACGGCACCAGCATTCACGAGGCGACACAGGCCTTGCAGACGCAACTGCGATCCGCGTTCCCCGACCAGGGCGTCACTGCACGCGTCCTGCTCGACCAGACCCGTTCGCCCCGTAGCGAACGGAAATCCGATGCATCCGCCCGGGTGCACTGAACACCACCCATCAAGGAGATCTCATGGGACTGATGGACAAGGCCAAGCACGCCGCCGAGGAACTGCAGGGCAAGACCAAGCAGAAGGCCGGTGAGGCGACCGACGACAAGAGCCTGCAGGCCGAAGGCCAGGCGGACCAGGGCAAAGCATCGGCCAAGAAGGTCGGCGACAACGTCAAGGACGCGTTCGACAACTGACCCACGCTGCAGCTCGACCCTGCGGGGGTTCGCCGGCGACCCCGGTCGCGGACGACCCCTGCAGGTGTCGTGGGACGCGCCAGCCGACGACTGGGGCGTGAGCCTTTCCCTGCTCGGCGGCCGTCATCCCGCAAGCCCTGTGTCGAGGCGGGCCGACGGCTGACCGCCGCCTACCGCGCAGACGTCAGGCGGACAAGGAGGCGGGTGGCTATTTGATGATGGCGTCGACGGTCTTCTTCAGGGCCGAAGGCTGGGCGGGGGATCGGGGCGCCTTGTCCCGCATGTCGGCCATCTGAGCGCCGATGTCCTGCAGCGTCTTTCGGCTCAGTCCCGCACGCACCTTCGGGAACCAGTCGTTCTCTTCCTCATCGATGTGGTGGGAGACGTTCTCGATCAGGACGGTGGTCTTGGCGTCGAATCGTTCGTCGGAGGGCTGCATCGCGAACAGCTCCGTGCACAGCACGTCCGCTACGTGGTGCTCCTCGTAGGACTCGAGCACGTCGTCCTCGAGGTCGGGCAGCAGCTTGCGCACCTCGGGGTACATGACCTCGTTCTCCAGGTAGGTGTGCACCGTCAGCGCCTCGATGATCTTGGTGACGAGGTCGCCCTTTGTCTTCGTGGCGTTCTCGCCGGCACCTTGGAAGTCCCGGAACAGCTTCTTGATGTGCTTGTGGTCGTCTTTGAGTAGAACGATGGCATCTGAGCTCATGAAGCGATCTCCTTGTGACGAGCACGCCGGTGGACACTCGGTCTTGTCACCGACGATAGTCGGCCGGTAGGGCGCTGGGGGGAGCTCGGCTGCCCGCGCGGCCCGGCGGAGCGCAGGCGGGTGGTGTGGCGCGGGCAATGGGTGAAACCGGGATGAAACCACCGTGAAAGCGCGGCTCCCTAGGTTCGGCGACATGTCCACCGAGCTCGCCCGTCATCCTGAGGAGGCCGCCATGACGAACACCACGTCCCCTGCAAACACCGCCGACATCGCCATCAAGACGCCGGCGCCGCAGTCGCACACGTACTCGTCGCTGCGCGCGGCGTGGATCCCGCTGGCCGCGCTGTGCCTCGCGTTCTTCGTCGAGATGGTCGACAACACGCTCTTGTCCATCGCACTGCCCACGATCGGTCGCAGCCTCGGCAGCGGCACCACGGCGCTGCAATGGGTCACCGGCGCGTACTCGCTGACCTTCGGCGGACTGCTGCTCACCTCCGGGTCGATCGCCGACCGTCTGGGTCGGCGCCGGGTCCTCCTGGTCGGGCTCGCGCTCTTCGGCGTGCTCAGCCTGGGAGTGATCTTCGTCGAATCGACCGGGGAGCTGATCGTGCTGCGGGCGGCGCTCGGCGTCGCGGCGGCGGCGATGGCGCCCATCACCAACTCCCTCGTCTTCCGCCTCTTCGACGACAAGGCGCTGCGGATGCGCGCGGTGACCGTGATGATCGTCGTCGGGATGTCCGGCTTCATCCTCGGCCCGCTGCTCGGCGGCACCGCCCTCGCGCACGTGCGGTGGGAGTGGCTGCTGGTCGTGAACGCCCCGATCGCGCTGATCGCCTGCATCGGCGTACGTCTCGGAGTGAGCGCGGACCGGCCCGAGGACCTGACCAAGGACCGGCTCGACCTGCCGGGAGCGGCCCTCAGCATCACGATGATCGGACTGGCCTGCTACTCCCTGACCAGCGGCGTGCAGCACGGATGGCTCTCGGTGGTCACCCTCGCCTCGATCGTCGGCGCGCTCGCCGCCGGCGTCACCTGGGTGTGGCACGAGCGCCGCACCGTCGCACCGATGCTGGACCTGTCGATCATGTCCAACGGCACCGCCCGCGGCGCCGTGCTCGCCCAGATCGGCACCTCCATCGCGATGGCCGCGGTCCTCTTCGGTCTGATCCTGCACTTCCAGTACGCGTACGGCTGGAGCCCGGTCAGGGCTGGTCTCGCGAATCTGCCGATCATCATCACGATGATCGCGGCCACCCCGCTGTCGGAGTGGCTGGGCAAGCGCTTCGGCCACCGCATCGCCTGCCTCGTCGGCGCCGTCTGCCTGACCCTCTCCCTGGTGGGCCTGTCCTGGGGCGTCAGTCACGGGTACGCCCCCATCGCCGCCTCGATGGTCCTCATGACGATCGGACTGCGCACCGTGATGACCATCTGCGCGGTCGCCCTCATCGATGCGATGCCCGCCAACCGCACGTCGGTCGGCGCGGCGCTCAACGACAGCGCGCAGGAGGTCGGTACGAGCGTCGGCACCGCGATCGTCGGCACGCTCATCGCGGCGCTCGTGACGGCTCAGCTGCCGGCCGGCACCTGGAGCAGCAGTCTGGTGGCGTCGTTCTTCCACGGTGAGCGCATCACCTACGCCGTGCTGGCGGCGGTGGTCGGCGTCATCGCCATCGGGGGCGCGCTCACGCTCACCGATTCCCACGCGGTGGAGGAGAACTGACGGGGGATCCCCCTCCGCCGACCCCGGTCACCGCAGGCAGGATCACCTGCCTGCGGTGACCTCGTCGCGTGCGTCGACGAACGCCTGCACGCAGGTGCGCACGTCGTCTTCACTGTGCGCGGCCGACAGCTGGACGCGGATGCGCGCCTTCCCCTGGGGTACGACGGGGTAGGAGAAGGCGATCACGTAGACACCGCGTTCGAGCATGGCGTCGGCGACCTGCGCGGCCATGCGCGCGCCCTCCTCGCCCGGGAACATCACCGGGACGATCGGGTGCCCACCGGGCAGCAGTTCGAACCCTGCGCCGGTCATCAGCTCGCGGAAGAGGGAGGTGTTGCGCCGCAACGCCTCTCGCTGCTCGGTGGAGGTCGCGGCGAGTTCGAGCGCCTTCAGCGAGCCGGCCACGACGCTCGGCGCCACGGCGTTCGAGAAGAGGTAGGGCCGCGAGCGCTGACGGAGCAGGTCGACGATCTCCCGGTGCGCGGCGACGTACCCGCCGGAGGCTCCGCCGAGGGCCTTGCCGAGGGTGCCGGTGACGATGTCGACCCGGTCGAGCACGCCCTTCAACTCATGCGTCCCACGTCCGCCGTCGCCGACGAAGCCCACCGCGTGCGAGTCGTCGACCATCACGAGGGCGCCGAACTCCTCTGCCAGGTCGCAGATCTCGTCCAGCGGCGCGTAGTACCCGTCCATCGAGAACACGCCGTCGGTGACAATGACCGTACGTCGGGCGCCCACCTCGCGGGCCGCCTGCAGCTGCGTGCGCAGGTCGGCCATGTCGGCGTTCTGGTAGCGGAAGCGCTTCGCCTTCGACAGCCGGATGCCGTCGATGAGCGAGGCATGGTTGAGCGCGTCGGAGATGATCGCGTCCTGCGCCTCGAAGAGCACCTCGAAGGTGCCGCCGTTGGCGTCGAAGCAGGAGGAGTAGAGGATCGCCGCCTCCTGGCCGACGAAGTCGGCGATCCGGCGTTCGAGCTCGGTGTGCTGGGACTGCGTGCCGCAGATGAAGCGGACGGACGCCATCCCGAAGCCCCACTCCTGCAGGGCGGCGGTCGCGGCCGCGACGATCTCGGGGTGGTCGGCCAGCCCGAGGTAGTTGTTCGCGCAGAAGTTCAGCGCGTCGCCCTGCTTGGTGCGCACGTGCGAGGACTGCGCTGAGGTCAGCTCCCGCTCGTGCTTGGTCAGCCCCGCGTCCTCGATCTCGGCGAGGGTCGCGGTCAGGGCGTCCTTGATGTCGTACATCGATGTCTCCTCGGGCGGGGTGAGGGAGCGACGCGGTGGCGTCAGCTCCAGTCCATGACGACCTTGCCGCACTGCCCGGACCGGGCGGTGTCGAACGCTTCCTGCCACTGCTCCGCGGGGAAGCGATGGGTGATGACCGACTGCAGGGCCTGCGCGAGCAGGTCGGAGGACTGCAGCATCGCGCTCATGGCGTACCAGGTGTCGTACATCTCGCGGCCGTAGATGCCCTTGATGGTGATCATGTGGGTGATCACCCGTCCCCAGTCGATCGGGAACGGCCCGGCGGGCAGTCCCAGCATGGCGATCCGGCCGCCGTGGTTCATGTTGGCGAGCATCTCCTCGACGGCCGCCGGATGGCCGGACATCTCCAGGGCGATGTCGAAGCCCTCGCGCATCCCGAGGTCGCGCTGCGCGTCGGCGATCCGCTCGCGGGAGACGTTGACCACCCGGTCGGCACCGGCTGCCTTGGCGAGGCCGAGGCGGTAGTCGCTGATGTCGGTCACGACGACGTTGCGGGCACCCACGTGCTTGGCGATCGCGGCGCCCATCACGCCGATCGGGCCGGCCCCGGTGACGAGGATGTCCTCTCCCGCGATGGGGAAGGACAGCGCGGTGTGGGTCGCGTTGCCGAACGGGTCGAAGATGGCGCCCACGTCGGGGTCCAGGTCGTCGGGTTGCACCCACGCGTTGGTCGCCGGGATGACGACGTAGTCGGCGAACGCGCCGTTCCTGTTGACGCCGATGCCGATCGTGCGGATGCACAGGTTGCGACGGCCGGCACGGCAGTTGCGGCACTCACCGCAGACGATGTGCCCCTCGCCGGAGACGCGCTGACCCACGAAGACGCTGGTGACGTTGGCGCCGACCTGCACGACCTCGCCGAAGAACTCGTGGCCGATGATCTGGGGCACGCGCAGCGTCGCGGCGGCCCACTCGTCCCACTGCTCCAGGTGCAGGTCTGTGCCGCACAACCCCGCCCGCAGCACCCGGATCTTGACGTCGTCGGGGCCGCAGTCCGGTTCGGGGGCATCGATCAACTCGAGGCCAGGAGCAGCAGTGGTCTTGGCTAGGGCACGCACGGATAGGAAGTATGCCCCCGGCGTCGCTAGGCCAGGCAGCCGCGGTGGGGCACGCGGACGACGCGTCACCATCGCGCCGAACGGGTATCGCAGGCACATGAGCGAACAACGGCCGGTCGCTGCCGACCTTCCCCCCGGATCGGTCCGCAGGCTCGGTAGATGGGCTGTCGGCAACAGCAACGGCGAGGACTTCGCGGTGTCCCGCCGGTGCCGCCATCAACTTGCCGACCTGAGCGAGGGGCACGTGGACGCCGAGGGCTGCCTCGTGTGCCCCTGGCACCAGAGCCGGTACGACGTCGTCACCGGGGCGATGGTCGCCGGACCGCGCGGCTTCCTCGGCTACCACGGCAGCACGCCGGGCTATACCGGCCTCGTGCTCTCCTACGGCCGCCGGCTGAAGCTGCGGGTACGCCGGCTGGTGCGTACGGCGAACGGCCTGGAGGTCCGATGACCCGGGTCCTCGTCACCGGCGCCAGCGGCAACATCGGCACTGCGCTCCTGCGCCGCCTGGCCGACCGGGAGGACGTGCAGGTCGTCGGACTCGCGCGGCGCCCGCCGCCGCCCGAGCCGCCCTACGACGACGTGCGCTGGCACCGCGTCGACCTCGGCGACGACAACTCGCAGGCGGCGTTGGAGGAGGCCATGGTCGGCGTGGACGCGGTGGTGCACCTCGTCTGGGCGTTCCAGCCCACCCGCCGGCCGGTCTACCTGCACCGCGTCGGCGTGGGGGGCACGAAGGCCGTGCTCACCGCGGCGCATGCGGCCGGCGTCGACCACTTCGTGCACATGTCCTCCGTCGGCACCTACGCACCCAAGGCGAGCAACGTTCCGGTCGACGAGTCCTATCCGCACTCGGGGATGCCGACCTCGCAGTACAGCTCGGACAAGGCGGCCGCCGAGACTCTGCTGGACGCGTACGGGCGCGAGCATCCCCAGGGGATGACGGTCACCCGCATCCGCCCGGGCATCGTCATGCAGCGGGACGCGGGTGCCGCGCTCGACCGCTACGGCCTGCCGGCGTACTTCCCGGTGAAGCTGCTGCGGTACCTGCCGCTGCTGCCACTGGATCGCCGATTCGCCATCCCAGTGGTGCATTCGGACGACGTGGCGGACGCGCTCGTGCGGGTGCTGGACCAGAGCCGCGGCGGCGCGTTCAACCTGGCGGCGGACGAGCCGCTGACGCGGGAGATCGTCGCGGACGTCCTCGGCGCCCGCGCGGTGCAGATGCCCGCCCCGATGCTGCGCAGCCTCGTATCGGGCAGTTGGCGAGCCAGGCTGCAGCCGCTCAGCCCCGGGTGGATCGACCTCGCGTTCGGCGTGCCGTTGCAGGACTGCGCACGCGCCCATCACGACCTGGGATGGCGGCCGAGCGCCGATCCACATCGCGCCCTGTCGGACGCCGTCGCCGGGATGACCGGCAACGTCGGCACGAGCAGTCCGGCACTGCGGCGGGAGTCCCTGCCGCAGCGGTTGCGCACCCTGGTGACCGAGGGGCCGGTGAGTCGGCGCAAGCGGTCGTGACCTCGCGACGACGGCTGCCGGCGGGTCGCGACGGACACCGGCAAGTCGCGAATACGGCGACTGACGAACGCGTTCGTGGTCACCCCATTAGCACCGCGCGGGGTGCCGGTCCGGGCCGAAATGCCCGTGACGTGAGGGTCGATCCCGAGGCATGCTCGGTGCAATGCCGGTCAGCAGCAACCCCATCTCGGTTCGACGTATCACCAGCGACGACCTCAGTCCGCTCTTCGGATGGCGTGGCACGGAGCCCGTCGCCTGGGTCGACGACCTTCGGCTTCGGCGCGAACTGGACAGCCGGAACTACCGGCCTGAGTGGGCCTGGGTAGCGGTGCAGGACGGCGCGGTGATCGGTCGGGCCCTGTGGTGGGGCGGGGAGACCGCGGAGCGGCCCACCACATTGGACTGTCTCCTGCTGCGCGATGCTTCTGATCAGCCGGAGCAGGTGGGTGCCGCTCTCATCGCACGGGGGATTGAGGCGTTCGGTCCCGGTTCGGCGTTGGAGTTCAACGTGGATGTACCCGCAGCTTGGGCCGACGACCCTGCTGCCGTCGCGGCCGTGCGGTGGCGCGAGCACGCTGCCAGGGCAGGCGGCTTCTCCCGGACGACCGAGCGGGTCAGCTACCGCCGTTCGGGCGCTGATCCGCGGCCGGCCCGATCCACTCGGCTGCGGTTCGAGGCTGCGCCCGACGCCACGTTCCGCACGATGTTCGCCAGGGTGGCCGACGGCACCCTGGATGCCCACACCCTGCACATGGTCGCCGACGAAGGCGTCGAAGCGCTCGCCGACGACGACCTGCAGTTCTACCTTTCACTGCCGGGCGAGCGTGCGTCCTGGCGGGTGGCCGTGGTCGACGGCCGGACGCACGTCGGTTTCATGATCCCCACGAGAACGGCGTACGACGCGAGCATCAGCTATCTCGGGATCCTCCCGGAGCACCGCGGAAACGGGTACGTGCACGACGTCCTCGCAGAGATGGTGCACGTGCATCACGACGACGATCAGGACCAGATCGTGGGTACGACGGACGCAGCCAACACGCCGATGCGCGCGGCCTTCATTCGTGCGGGCTTCCACGTCACTCGACGACGGATCGTCCACGAGCAGTAGGCGCTGCGCACATTGA
The DNA here is from genome assembly GCF_017565405.1 of Allobranchiibius sp. CTAmp26. Taxonomy (GTDB): domain Bacteria; phylum Actinomycetota; class Actinomycetes; order Actinomycetales; family Dermatophilaceae; genus Allobranchiibius. Next base: position 266,223 of record NZ_JAGEKR010000010.1, on the reverse strand, counting down.
CCTATTTAATTGTATGACGTACAACTGTTGTTATGACTACAACCGATCGAACGAGCGCGACGGTATCGAGATCTGTTCTCCTCATCGGAGCTTCTCGGGGTCTGGGCCACGCCCTGGCACAGGAGTGGGCACGTCGCGGATGGCACGTCGTTGCGACCGTCCGCGATCCGAGTTCGACGACGCTGCCGGCGGCCGATGGACCGTCCGGCAGCATCGAGATCGAGACGGTAGACGTGACGGTGCCGGAGCAGATTGACGCCCTGCGCGGGCGGCTGGCGGACCGCACGTTCGACGTCCTCTTCGTCAGCGCCGGGGTCACCAACCGGCCGGAGGGGACCGTCGCGCAGACGAGCACGGAGGAGTTCGTGCGAGTGATGGTGACCAACGCGCTCAGCCCGTTGCGGGTGATCGAGACCCTGCAGGACCTCCTGACGCCGACCGGCACCATCGGGGTGATGTCCTCGGGCCAGGGCAGCGTGACGAACAACGAACGCGGCGGCCACGAGGTCTACCGCGGCAGCAAGGCCGCACTCAACACGTTCATGCGCAGCTACGCAGCGCGTCATGAGGGAGAGGACCGGACCCTGGTGCTCATGGCGCCGGGGTGGGTGAAGACCGAGATGGGCGGCGAGGACGCGCGACTCGAGGTGGGGGAGAGCATCCCCCACGTGGTGACCACGATCGACGATCTCGGCGGCCGACCGGGCCTGCACTACGTGGACTACCTGGGTCGCACGGTGCCGTGGTGACAGCTGCGAAGCAGGCGGGTGGCGATCGTCCGGCCGACCCGGCGGCGTACGCCTGGGCACTCATGCAGCAGTTCGTGAGTGCTCAGAACCGGCACGAAGAGCTTGCGAAGGCCCTGGGATTCGGTCTCGGCGCCGGGCGCGGGAAGGTCCTGTTCCAACTTCGGCATGGACCGTCGACGCTCTCGCAGATCGCCGATGCCCACGGTTTCGATGCTCCCTACGCGACGCTGGTGGTCGACAAACTGCAGGCTCATGGGCTGGTCGAACGCAGACCTCACCCCGAGGACGGACGGCGCAAGCTCGTCGCTCTCACCGACGAGGGGCATGCCGCGGTCGCCACCGCCGACGCGATCCTCCTGCGTACGCCGCATGCCCTCTCGGAGCTCGACGGCGACGCGGTCCGGCGCCTCGCAGGCCTTCTGGAGCGTCTGTGAGAACGACGACACGGAGGACAGTCACGTTCGGGGCGGCGCCCGGGCGAGAGGTTGGATGAGGGGCGTGCTGCCGCTCGACGACCTCGGACACCCGCTGGAGCTGACCGGGCCCGCCCGCCGGGTGGTCTCGCTGGTGCCGTCGCTGACCGAGACCCTCGCTCTTGCGCGTCCGGAGGCAGTGGTGGGCGCGACGGACTGGTGCACGCATCCCCCCGATCTCGACGTACGCCGGGTGCGCGGCACCAAGAACCCCGACCTCGCCGCGATCCGCGCGCTGCGTCCCGACGTGGTGGTGGCCAACCGGGAGGAGAACCGCGAACTCGACGTGCGGCGGCTGCGCGCCGCGGGGATCGCGGTGTGGGTCACCGAGATCGCAGACCTGCCGGGCGCGCTGGGATCTCTCGGCCGGTTGTTCGCGGCACTGGGTTGGCCCCGGCCGGAATGGCTCGCCGAGGCCCGCGAGGTGTGGTCCGCCCCGGCGACGTTGCCGGCCGTGAGTGCCGCGATCGCGGTCTGGCGCGACCCGTGGATGGTGGTCGGGGGCGGGACCTTCGCCGGTGACCTGCTGCACCGGCTCGGCCCGGTCAACGCGTACGCCGACGCGCCGCGCTATCCGCACGTGGACGTGGCCGAGATCGAACAGGTCGCGCAGCTGGTCGTCCTGCCCGACGAGCCGTACGCGTTCGATCCCGACGACGGGCCCGAGGCGTTCGCGGTGCCGACAGCCCTCGTCTCCGGCCGCGCGCTCACCTGGTACGGCCCGTCGCTGACGACCGCGCGCCGGGAGCTGACCGACGCGTTGCTGCGGGCGATGCCCGAGGGCTGACGCCGAGGAGGAAAACGCCGCCGGCTGTCGGACCCCCGTGCCACAGTCGGCGGATGGACAAAGTCGACAACGCACAGATCCGCGCCGCGGGGATCGATGACTGGCGCAAACTCGCCCAGGCGCTGCATGCCCGTTACGCCGTCCCCGACTACGCGACCGCCGCGAAGTTCATCGCCGCGGTCGCCGATGCGGCCGAGTCCGCCAATCACCATCCGGACGTCCGGCTGACGTACGGCGTGGTGGACCTCTCGCTCGTCACCCACGAAGCCGGGCTGTGGGTGACGCAGAAGGACCTGGACCTGGCCCGGGAGATCAGTCGGATCGCCGCCGAGCACGGCCTGGCGGCGCGCCCCACCGAGGTCGCGCAGCTGGAGCTGGCACTCGACACCGCCGATGACGACCGCGTCGGGCCGTTCTGGTCCGCGCTGCTCACCGGCAGCCCGGACAACCGCATCTACGACTCCGTCTTCGACCCGACCGGACGAGTACCGAGCATGTGGTTCCAGGGCACCGACGAGCACGAGACCCCCCGGCAGCGGTGGCATTTCGACCTCTGGCTCGCTCCCGAGGTCGCCTCCGGTCGGATCGCCGCCGCCGTCGCCGCGGGCGGCGTGGTCGTCGACGAGGAGGAGGCGCCGGCCTTCACGGTGCTGGCCGACCCGGACGGCAACAGGGTGTGCATCTGCACGATCAGCGGACGGGACGGCTGAGCACGACGGGGAGAAACGGATGTGACCTGAGTCTCATCCGGAGGTGAATGGCGCGTTACTCTCCGGTAATGACGAGACGACGCATCGGTCAGGTCTGCGCGGGTATCGCCCTGGTGGGCGGTATCGGCGTGGCGCAGACGGCGCCCGCGCAGGCGGCGACGCCCGCCTATCCGATCGGCGGTTCCGCCACGGGGTACGCGAGCTGGGTGTCCACGCCCGATGCCAACCCGCCGGGCGTCAACGTCCCGTGTACGCCGAGCGCCGCGCATCCGCGTCCGGTCGTGCTGCTGGAGGGCACCACCTCCCGCATCACGCACTCGTTCGCCAGGATCGGACCGCTGCTGGCCGACCAGGGTTACTGCGTCTACGGCCTGAACTACGGCGACACCGATCTCACTGCCTCCACCGGCGGTGTCATCGGCGCGGTCGGCGACATCCCGACCTCGGCTCGTCAGGTGTCGGGGTTCGTGGACAAGGTGCTCGCGCAGACCGGTGCCGCGAAGGTGGACATCGTCGGATGGTCGCAAGGCGGCGGCCCGCTGCCGCGCTACTACCTGCAGAACCTCGGCGGCGCATCGAAGGTCGATTCGCTCATCGGCCTGGCGCCGTCCAACTACGGCACGACCTTCTTCGGGGTGCTCACCCTGGTCGGCGCCGTCCAGAACGCCACAGGCGTCGACCTGCTGAACGCCTCCGGTGCTCCCGCGTTCGACCAGCAGCTGAACACCTCGCCGTTCACCAAGTCACTCAACGCGAACGGCGACACGGTGCCCGGGGTGCACTACACCGTCATCGAGACCCGGCTCGACGACGTCGTCACGCCGTACACCAACGCGTTCCTCAAGGGGCCTGGTGCGACGAACATCGTCCTGCAGCAACAGTGCCCGCTCGACGCCACGGACCACCTCGGAATCATCTACGACAACAACGCGATTCAGGATGTGCTGAACGCGCTCGGCCCGCGCGTGCCGAACTTCAAGCCGTCCTGCCAGGCGGCGCTAGCGCTCGTCGGGACGCCGGGGCTGGGGGGCCTCCCGAGGTAGTTCGCCGCGGATGCCTTGCGCGTCGCGCCGGGGAGGGCCACGGTGGCCGAAGACCCCACGACGACGTGCGGGGACGACCTGGATGGAGCAACCGTGGCCAAGAAGTTGATCAACGACCCGCTCGAGGTGGTTCGGGAATCGATGGAGGGAGTGGTGCTCACCCAACCGGGCACCGCGATCCTGCGCGATCGCACCATCGTGGTACGTCGTGACCGTCTCAGCCACGGGCCGAACACCGCACTCCCGGTCGCCCTCATCTCCGGTGGCGGCGCCGGGCACGAACCCGCCCACGCCGGATACGTCGCGAGCGGGATGCTGACCGCCGCGGTGAGCGGCGGGGTCTTCTCCTCCCCGAGTGTCGACGCCGTCCTCGACGGGATCCGGGCGGTCACCGGCACCGGCGGTGCGTTGCTGATCGTGAAGTCGTACACCGGCGATCGGCTGAACTTCGGGCTGGCGGCCGAGTTGGCCCGCTCCGAGGGGTACGACGTGCGGATGGTCGTCGTGGGGGACGACGTCGCGCTCGCCGACGACGACGAGAACGCGGGACGGCGCGGCCTGGCCGGGACGGTGCTCGTGCACAAGACCGCGGGCGCCCTCGCAGAGCAGGGCGGTTCGCTGGACGACGTCACCGCGGCCGCGCAGGCCGTCGCCGCCGGTGTCGGCACCATGGGACTGGGGTTGACTCCGTGCGTGGTGCCGGGGTCCGACGAACCCGGTGCGGACATCGCCGAGCACGGGGTCGAGCTCGGCCTGGGCATCCACGGCGAGCCGGGCGTGACCTCCATCGACATGGCGCCGGCGGACGACCTGGCCGGCCGACTGGTGGACGGCGTGGTGCAGGACCGTGGATACGAGTCCGGTGCCCACGTCGTGGCGCTGATCAACTCCACCGGTGGCACCCCGCCGATGGAGTTGGCGATCGTGTCCAGAGCGGCAGTTAATCTGTTGCAGCAGAGAGGAATTCGAGTCGACCGGATCTATCAGGGCCTGGTGATGACCAGCCTGGAGATGGCGGGATGTTCGATCTCGCTGCTGGCGACCGACGTGCACCCGGATCTGCTCGCACTCCTGGATGCGCCGACGGCATCGATCGGTTGGCCCAGTCGAGGCGCCTCCGACGCGCCGGGCCTGGTGCAGGTGGAGCTGCCTGCCGCCGCCTGGAGCCCACAGGAGGAGGAAGGCGTCGACGACAGAACCTGCGCGGCTGGGATCGAGCGGGCCTGCAACGCGCTGCTCGCGGCCGAGGAGGAGCTGACTCAGATGGACAAGGTCGTCGGCGACGGTGACCTCGGGACCGCGTTGGCCCGCGGCGCCCGCTCCTGGTTGGGGGAGCCGCAGACCGGGGACGCGCGCCATCAGCTCCGCGCGCTCGCGGCCGTCGTACGCCGTGAGGTCGGCGGGACGTCGGGGCCGTTGTACGCGGCGGGCCTGTTGCGGGCGGCCGAAGCCGTGGGAGCAGAGGGTGACTGGGCGGCCGCGCTGCAGGCAGCCAGTGAGGGTGTGCAGGAGTTGGGTGGCGCGAAGCCGGGTGATCGCACGATGGTCGACGCCCTGGCGCCCGCCGCGGCCGAGGCCACCGGCGGGCTGGCGGCTGCGCAGGCGGCTGCCCGCCGAGGCGCTGACGGCACGACGTCGCAGGTGGCCCGCCGCGGGCGCTCCAGCTATCTGGGCGATCGGGTCAAGGGCCATCCGGATCCCGGCGCGGTCGCGATCACGGTCTGGCTGGACGCGCTCTCGGACTGACGGCGGCTCCTCCCACCGAGCGGAGGGGTCCGATCTCGAGCGGAGTGGTCACGTCCCCTCCACTCGGCGCCGTACCGCTCCGCTCGACGTGGGGTGTCCGGATCGTGGACGGGGGATGGTCACGGTCGATCACGACGCCTAACTTCGCGTTATGCATTCGATAACTCAGCGTGGCATCGAGGATCTCTCGACCGCTGACCTCCCGAGGAGCCGGGGTGTGTCCGGGCGCGTCGACCGCGCCCGCGGCATGTGTCCCACCGGGGGTCAGCTGCGCGCCGAGTGTTGTCGCGGCGACTGACTCCCACGTCGACCCCGACCGTCTGCATCCCCGTCGAAGGACCGCACCCATGACCACTCTCACCGCTGCCCCGCTCACCTCCACGCCGCAGCCCGGCCGGCACAACCCGGGTCAACTGCTCGACATCGCCCACCTCTTCGCCCATGACTGGCGTCTGAACGCGCTCGCCTCGATCAGCCGGGACCACGCCGAACGGCACTGGATCGAGCTCGCCTCGATCCCCGCCGTCCAGATCTGGGCGATCGCCTGGCCGTCCGGCACGGGCACCGGCTGGCACGACCATGGCGTTGCTTCGGGCGCGTTCGTCGTCGTCTCCGGCGCCTTGGTGGAGCAGGCGTGGCACGACGGCGTACGTCGTACCGACCTGACCGCCGGTCAGGGCAAGGGCTTCGGCGCCGATCACGTCCACGACGTGCAGAACCTCGGCTCGGAGCTCGCGATCTCGGTGCACGCCTACTCCCCGACGCTGACCGACATGACGCGCTATGAGCTGCAGGGCGAGCAGTTGCTCCGCCTCGGCACCGACTCCGCCGGCGACGCCTGGTGAATCCGCCGACTGCGCATGTAGCACCGCTGATGGGGCGCGATCGGTCCGCGACAGGCGCAGTCGGCGGGTTGGGACCACCGGGTGACGGGCGAGGGGCGTGCGTGACAGGGTGACGTCATGCCTACGGATTCCTCTGCCGCTCTAACAGGTTCACTCTTGACCGACGCGTTTGAACGGGTCCACGAGCTCATCCCGGGCATCGTCACGGATCTGAGCACCGCAGAGCTCCTCTGGCGGCCGGATGCGGACGCGAACTCCATCGGTTGGCTCGTTTGGCATCTGACCCGGGTGCAGGACGATCACCTCGCTGGGCTCACCGGGAAGGACCAGGTGTGGACCGCGGACGGCTGGGCGAGCCGGTTCGCCCTCCCGTACGACGACGACACCATCGGGTACGGGCAGTCCAGTGCGCAGGTCGGCGCGTTCGCGGTCGACGACCCCGCGCTGTTGACGGGCTACCACGCCGCGACCCACCAGGCGACGGTCGCCGCGCTACGGGAGTTCTCCGGCGACGACTACGAGCGCGTGGTCGACGCGAACTGGAACCCTCCGGTCACGCTGGGTGCCCGGGTCGTGTCGGTGCTGAACGACATCAGCCAGCACGCCGGCCAGGCGTCGTATGTGCGCGGCCTGCTCGAGCGGCGTACCTGACCGGCCGGCACAGCATCGAGCGGAGGGGTGCACCGTCGAGCGGAGGGCCTATGACCCCTCCACTCGGCGGCGGAGCCCTCCGCTCGATGTGAGGTGGGCACGTTCGACGTGGCGTGTGGAGCCGGTCAGGCGTCGGTGCGGGTCTCCTTCGCGGCGCCCTTCTCGGTGCTGGAGTCGGAGGTCGAGAGGTGACCGCCCATGTCCTCCAGGTGCGCGCGAACGAACCACTGGAACTTCTCCAGCTCGGCCGTCTGCCCGATGAGCAGATCCTCGGTGATCGGGTCGACGTCACCGGCGGTCGCGATGGCCTTGCGGTTGTCGCCCACAACCCCGTTGTAGACGAGGTCCAACGCGCCCAGGTGCGCCAGGACGGAGTCGCGGCCGATGGAGTAGTCGTCCCAGGTGCGGTCGCGCTCGATGGCGCCGGGCGTCCCAGACGGCGAGCCGCCCAGCGTCGCGATGCGCTCGGCTACGGCGTCGGCGTACCCACGCACCAGGTCGACCTGCGGGTCGATCATCTCGTGCACCGCGATGAAGTGCGGGCCGACGACGTTCCAGTGCACGTGCTTGAGGGTCAGGTGCAGATCGTTGTACGCGCTCAGTCGCTTCTGCAGGGTCGTGATGAGGGACTCGATGTCCGATGTGGACAGTCCGGGAACGGTGTAGTGCACGGCCATGACAGCTCCTTCTGCCGGGGCACGATCGCACACAGCGAATGAGGCGCCGGTCGGGCCCGGGCTGAATTTCGAGGGATGTGGCGGGACTGCTTTCGACGTTACACCGGCGGTCGGACGGCTCACGGTGGCCCGTCTCGATCCGCGACGATCAGTCGGTGATGCGGTCGACGACCGAGCGCAGCAGCCCCTTCTTGTGTGTCGTGCCGTCCTCGTCCCGCTCCACGCGGCCGCCGGCCCAGTCCGGGTCGCTCGGCCACGGACCGACAGGATCGAGGTCGCTCGGATCGGCGTCGTCCGCAGGTTCGGTCAGGGCCCGGTCGAAGGCCTCGCGCACCTCCACCAGCTCGTAGCCCTCCGGGAGAAGGTCGCGCCGGAAGTCGGTCTCGGAGCAGACCATGTCCTCGTGCAGGCTCTCGACCAGTGATTGGACCGTCGAACCCGGCACGTCGGCGAACTGCCCGGCGAGCTTGCCGACCACCGCGGTCGGCAGCAGCGGCACCTCGACCTGGGGGCGGGTGAGGCCCGCGGTCTCGGTGAAGAGCGCGAGCAGGTCGGAGTACGGCATCCGCTCGGACCCGCCGATGTCATAGGACCGTGACGCCCCGCCGTGGTCGATGCATCCCGCGAGGGCGTTGACGGCATCGACGATCGCGATGGGCTGGACCTGCGACTTCATCCAGGTGGGGATGGTGTGCACCGGGAGACGTTCGGACAACTGCCGGACGATCTCGAACGACGTCGAACCGCTGCCCAGCAGAATCGCCGCACGCAGCGCGTACGTCGGGATCCCGGAGCCGGTGAGGATCTGCTCGACCTCCAGGCGGGAGCTGATGTGGTCCGACAGGTCCTCGTGGTCCACCGGCGGGACGATGCCGGACAGGTAGACGATGCGACTCACACCGGCCTGCTGAGCGCCGTCGGCGAAGATCTGCGCGCTCTCGCGGTCCTTCTGCATGAAGTCGTCGCCGCCGAGGCCGTGGATCAGGTAGTACGCGGTGTGCACCCCGTCGAGCCCGGCGAGCACCTGCTCCTTGTCCGACACGTCGAGTTGCACGGCGTCGACCCGGTCGGACCACCAGAAGCGCTCCGCATCGGACGCGTCGATGAAACCGCCCGCCACCGAGTGGCCGCGGCGCAGCAACTCGGGGATGAGCCGGCCTCCGACATATCCGCTGGCGCCGGTGACGAGGACACGCTGGGACTGGGTCATCACTCGACAGTACGGCGCGTGCGCCGGCCGGTCAGCAGCACCGCCCGCCACCGGGCGGGCAGGCCCCACCCGTCCTCCCGCGGCGCATACTGCAGAGATGAGCGACGACGACGAGAAGCAGGTCTCCGAGACCTCCGTGATGACTCCGGGCGGCGGCGCGCAGGACGCGCCCGGCACCGATGACGGCGTGCCTCCCGCGCAGGACTCCCAGACCGAGGCGGACGGCGCGCCGCGTGACTACCGCGCCGACCGCACCGTCTCGGACGAGACGACCCCGCAGGCCGATCCGGAGGACCTGGGATGACGTCGCAGGCCGCTCACGGGTCATCCGTCGCGCAGGACGACGAGGCGCGCGACACCGTCTGGAAGCTGCTGGACAAGGCCCGTTTCTGCATGATGACGACCATCGACGAGCGCGGGGGGCTGGTGTCGCGCCCGATGGCGACACAGCAGACCGACGACGATCTGCTGTGGTTCTTCGCGGCCGCGGACTCGCCGAAAGTCGCTGAGCTGCAGGCGGATCCGCGGGTCAACCTGGCCTTCTCCGATGCGGACGACTTCGTCTCCCTGGCCGGTACGGCGAAGGTCGTCCACGACCCGGAGAAGAACCGTGAGTTGTGGAACAAGTTCGCCGAGGGGTGGCTGCAGGCCGAGCCGGAGGACGAGCGAGTGGTGCTCATCAAGGTCACTGCGGACACCGCGGAGTACTGGGACACCCCGGCGAAACCGTCCCGTCTGGTCGGCATCGTCCGCACGCTGACCTCCGGTGCCAAGCCGCCGGGAGGGGACCACAAGACGGTCGATCTCTGATCGGCACCGACCGTCCAGCCGACGGCGTGCGGTATCCCGTTACGTCGTACGGCATCGTCAGATCAACGAAGTGACGGTGCGACAAGTGGGATCCCAGTGCCGCAGAGAGTCCGCGACCCCCGCGTCCGGACGGGCCGTCTCTGCCGCGCACAGAGCATCGTTCAGCCGCGTGACCGGCACCTTGCGCGAGAGCGTCAGGTGCGGGACCCACGCGCCGTCCTCCACGTCGGAGCGCAGGTCGGTCACGACGTCACGCAGCGCACGGTCCGGCACGACCAGATAGGCGACCACGAAGGGTCCGCGCCCGAAGACCACGGTGGCGCCAACGGTGAAGCGGACGGGCAGCAGCGGGCCCAGTTCGTGGGCAGCCCGTTGCGACAGCTCGGGGGTCACGGTCGGCGCCGAGAGCAGCGTCAGATGAGGGCGGTGGGTCGAGCTGGTGCGACGACCCTCCGACGGGATCTCCAGCTGCTCCAGGGTCCGCCACCCGGTGCGTACCGCTTCGTCGGTGGCCGGGTCGAGGCTGAGGTCAAGCGATGAGAACGGCACCGATTGACTCTCGCACGCGGGCTGTCACGTCTGCGCCGCCGCGGGCACGCCGTCGCACACCGACCACTCACCGGCATCGGCGTCATGGCGCACCAGTCCACGTGCCTCGAACTCCTGGAGCCAGCCCAGCATCGGATAGTCACCCCAGCGGTCGTGGAACACGTTGGCGTTGCGCACGATCGGTGCAATGTGCTGAACCGGTGGGGTGCTCGTCGCGTGGTACTGGTGGTACGCCGTCGCCCCGCCCACCCAGGTCAACCGACCGCCCGCGCGACCGAGGACGCGGGCCAGGTCGGTGTCCTCGGCGCCGTACCCGACGTAGTCCTCGCAGAACCCGCCCAACCGGTGCCAGGTCGGTGCGCTGAGCGCGAAGGACAACGACCAGAACAACTCCAGCCGCGGCTCGTCCATCAGACGGTCACCAGCAGGCACCGGCCGGGCCGGGTGCGGTCGCGACCTGGCGAGATCGGTGTCGGTGTACGCCGTCTCGCTCTCCCTGCGCGGCGGCAGATAGTGCACCGGGCCGCTCCAGATCACCGGTGTCGCGTCCCGCACGGGTGTCGCGACCTGCGCGTACCGCTCGAGGAGACGTGACCCGGGCAGGCAATCCACATCGAGGAACACCAGGGTGTCCGCGCCGTCCTCCAGCGCGGCGGCGGCTCCTGCGTTCCGGGCGGCGGCCAGCGGCAGCCTCGCAGGGTCGGCGTCGATGCGGACGACGCGCGTGTGCGGCGTCTGGGACAACAGGGGCGCGATGGCGGCGTCTCCCATCGCGACGACGACATGTCGGTCTGGGCGACGCGTGCCGCGGGCCAGATGGGCCACCTGCGCGGACAGGTGATCGTGACGTCCGTGCGCAATGGTGACGAGCGCCACCCGAGTGGTCACGCCGAAGCTCTCGCATCGAGTGCCGCCGCGGCGCGTTGGGCGCCGCGTAGGTCGTTCCAGCGGGACCAGGACGCACCGCCGTGCCCGACGACGTCGGCCAGCAATTCCGGCCAGTCTCCTGCAGCGGGCCACACCTCGCGCGTGACTGCTAGGGCACCCGCACGGAGCGCCCGCGCCGTCGCCAGCTGCTCGTCGTGCGGGCGCGGCTGTGCCACCACCACGGCGGGACGGCGCAGGGCGGCGACCTCGGCGACGGCGTTCTGGCCGGCATGCGTCACCACGGCCGCGGACTCGGCCAGCAGTTCGGGGAGTGGGACCTCGCTCGGTCCGAACGGGCCCCCGCAGAAAGTCCAGCGCCAGTCGGGGGTCTCTTCAGCAACCTGATCCGCGAAGTGTGCGGGCAGGTCCGCCCCGCCATCGCCGAGCAGGCACGTCACGGACGGGCCGACGGCGTCCCTGGCGCGTGCGGCATCGAAGCTGGGTCCGTCGAAGCGGGAGAACGCGCCGGTGTGCACGGTCTTGGCCGTCCACCGCCCCGGCCAGTGCGGCTCGGCGAACGCGGCGGGCCACGGTGCCAGCAGAGCGTCGGCGACGTCGTAGGCGAGTTCGTGTGCCGGATCGGTGCGGTCGCCGCGCATGGCGACGACCACGACGGGTACGCCGAGGGTGCGTGCCAGCAGCGTGACCTCCACCGACACGTCGACCACCATCAACCGCGGTCGGTGTGCCGCGATCCACCGGGCGATCGTCGCCATCCGGGACGTGTAACCGCGGTGCCGCAGCGGCGCCCAGTGCAGGCGGCCGTGTGCGTCGACATCGGCACCCGGTCCTGGCGGGTCGTCGTCGAGCGGCAACGACACCCAGTCGCCCCGCCAGTCCGCAGGCGCCTCGAGCGAACTCAGGCCCGTCACCGGGGACTCCAGGTGCCGCGAGAGGTTGGCCAGCCGTGCGAGATGACCCGACCCCTGGTGGTGCACGTAGTAGCCGATCACCCGAGCGCCCGGCGGTAGATCGCGGCGTGGCGGGCAGCCACGTCGGACTGCTCCGCTCGACGTTCCTGCGTCGTCGCACCTGCGGCGGGGCGCAGCTCGCCGAGCACCTGCCGGACGACCTCCGGCCGGGCGTCCAGGGACAGCGTGACCGTCGGGTGCTGCTCGCCGTAATGCCCGACGGCCGGCGTGACGACGCTCGTGCCGACGTCCCAGCACGACTCGACCCAGCCGGAGTGGGTCCCCCAGCGATAGGGCAACAGCAAGGCGTCGATGCCCGACAGGAACTCCCACAGCTGGCGCTCGTCGGTGTATCCGGCCACCTCCTCCACGTGCCATCGGCCCTCGCGGGCGCCGGCGGCGACGAGCGCACCGACCCCGTTGCCGGAGAGGGCGGCCGTCGATACCCGGATGACGATGTCCGCATCGGCGGGGGCATGCCGCAGCAGGGCAAGGGCGGCAGCGGCGTCGACGTTCGGGCGCAGCGATCGAAGATTCAGTCCGATCCGGCCGCCGCGCCGCGCCCGCGCGCGGACCCGGCGGCTCACCAGGCCGAGGTCGAACTGATGTGGGTGCGGTATGACGTGTGCTGTCACACCGTATCGACGCTTCAGATCGTCGGCTGCGCCGCGGGTGAGGGTGATGGTGACGGCTGCGGCCTTGGTGAGCACTCCCAGTGACGCATGGTGCCGCTCCTGGCCTGTGGTGTGCGGATTGTCGAGGTCGTGCACCGTCAGGACGAGCGGTATGTCCTGGGCGGCGAGGGTGTCGGCCCAGGTGCGCAGCTGTTGGGGAGTCCGGTGCTCGAAGCCGAAGTGCAGGTGCATGACGTCGACCTCGCCGGCGTACGCACGGACCCACGACGGGTCGAGAGCCGGCGACGGGCGCCACGGATCGGCGTACGACGTGCTGGCGCCGGAATCGGGCAGATGCACGACGTCGGGGGCTCCGGTGAGGCACCGGTCGACGTACGGGTGACGACCCGGGATCGTGCAGACGCGTACGGGGCGGGGTTCAGGGAGCGAGGGCATGGGGCACGACCTGGGGCAGTGAGGTGCTGACGACCGCGCGGTAGGCCTCGATGTAGGACCGACTCATCTGGTGCAGGGAGAAGCGGCGCTCGGCGAAGCGTCGGACCTCGACGCGGGACACCCCGTCGGCGGCCCTGGCGGCACATGCCATCGCCGCGACGTCGTTCGCCGGCACGAGGCGGCCGACCCGGGTGCAGGTGAGGATGTCGGGAATTCCCCCGCGGCCGAACGCGATGACGGGGGTGCCGCACGCGAGCGCCTCGATGACCACCAGTCCGAAGGGCTCGTCCCAGGTGGGCGTGACGAGGACGGCGCGGGCGCGGCGCACATGGTCGACCTGCGCCGCGCCGGACAGGTGGCCGAGGTAGCGGACGTCGGGGCCGAGTCGATGCCGGATCTCACGTTCGAAGTACGCGGGGTCGCTGATCGGCCCGGCGAAGTCGAGCGGCATCCGCGCGAGCCGAGCCGCCTCGATGGCGAGGTGCGGAGCCTTTTCGGGGGTGATCCGGCCCGACCACCACAAGCGGTCGCCGCCGGGGCCGGGGTGCCACCAGGCGAGGTCGACGCCGTTGTGGATCACGGCCGGAGCCTCCGGAAGCCGGTCCCAGGAGCGCGCGGTGAAGTCGCTGACCGCGGTGAACCCGCCGATCTTGCCGGTCGCCGAGGCGATCGCGGACTCCAACCAGGGGGTCGGCGGGGTGTGCAGAGTGGTGAGCATGGGCACGTCGCAAGTGTCGGCCATGGCCAGCGGCAGATAATGCAGCGAATGATTGTGGATGACGTCGAAGCGGAAGCGGCCGACCGCGGCCAGGCGACGCATCGCCGACAGGTAGGTGTGGTGCTCGGTCATGAACTCCGCCGAGGGCATCGAGTGGTCCCGGGCTGCGAGCTCGCTCGGCGTCCACCGGCCACCCGCGAGCGACCATTGGTCGTCGACGTCGTCCGATCCCTCGCGGGCGATCAGCGTCACGTCGTGCCCGTCGGCGACGAGCTGGTTACGCAGGTGCCACACCATCGACTCGAGGCCACCGGAGAATGGCGGTGCGATGTGGTTGCGGGCCGGCGCGAGCATGGCGACGCGCAACCGGTCGCCCGCGCTGCGCGATGAAGCGCGCCAGCTCATCGGCACGGCGCTGAGCAGGTGTCGTCAGTGCGGCGAGGGGGCATGTTCACCTCAATCGGCTCGGGCGCGTGCGTCGGTGATGTGACCATAGACCCCAGCCACCGAGGACCTTGGGCCCTTTCGCGTAGTGCAACTCCGGGAGGGACACACGCACCATGAGGGACCTCACGTTCGTGCTCGCCGGACCGGCCCGGCACGGGGTGCGGCTGCACGCGCACGCCTTAGCGCGGCATACCCCGGGGGCCCACCTGGTAAACATCGACGACGGGGACCTGCCCCCCGGGCCCGTGCACCTGCACTTCACCGACCGCATCTTCGGGCGCGACGCGCTGCTGGCCGCCGACCGGTTGGGCGCACTGGTGGGGAGCCGCCCGATGACGCTGACCCTGCACGATCTGCCCCAACACTCCGATGGCGCGTCGTTCGAACGACGTCGGCAGGGGTACGCGCAGGTGGTCGCCGGTGCGCGCGGCGTCCAGGTGAGCAGCGAGCACGAGCGATTCCTGTTGGAACGGGTATGGCGGGCGGCGGGCCAGGGATCGCTGCCGCCGGTCACGGTGGTGCCCCTGCCGGTGGACCGGCCGCCGCGGTGGGGCCCACGCGGCGTCGCGACGAAGCCGGGCGCCGGTCCGGTGGTCGTGCTCGGATTCGTCTACCCGGGCAAGGGGCACGCCGAGACGTTGCGGGCGATGGCCGCGCTGCCGCCGGGCGTCCCCTTGGTCGCGGTGGGTGCGCCGTCGGACGGCCACGAGGACCTGTTGGTCCAGTTGGAGCAGGACGCTGCGGCGCAGGGCAGATTGTTCGAGTGCACGGGGTATGTCACCGACGAGGACCTCGAGGACTGGACCGACCGCAGCGGCGTACCGGTGAGCGCGCACACCCACATCTCGGCCTCGGGTTCGATCAACCGGTGGATCAGCAGCGGACGGCGGCCGATCGTGACGCCGGGTGCGTACGTCGAGGAGCTGCACCGCCGCGCGCCGTGGGCCGTCACCGTCACGACCGACCTGCCGGCCGCGATCGGAGCTGCTCTGCACGACCCGGCATCCACGTGGATCCGTGAGTCCGAGTGGGACGGCGATTCCCTGCCGGACACCCGGGCAGCCGCGGCCATGCAGCTGGCTGCGATCGATGCGCTGGGGCCGGCATGAGCGCGACCGTCGGGGTCGTCGTCCCGCACTACGACGACGCGAAACGGTTGCGATGGGTGTTGAACGCCCTTGCACGACAGTCGTTCCCGGCCGAGCGGATGCATGTGGTGGTGGCGGACGACGGATCGCCGCACCCCCCGGCACTGCCCGAGTTGCCGTTCCGGTGTGAGCTGGTCCGCCAGGCCGATCAGGGCTTCCGCGCCGCGGCCGCGCGCAATCTGGGAGCAGCGACGGTGGAGGGTGACCTCCTGGTGTTCCTCGACGGCGACACCGTGCCGGCACCCGGCTACGTGAGCGCCCTGTCACAGGCCGCACAGTCGTCGCCGCACGGGTTCCTCGGCGTCGGACGACGCGAGCATGCCGACTTCATCGGATGCTCGGACGAGCAGGTCGAGGCCTGGGTGCGCAGCGGACCGCCCGCGGAGCAGGTCCTCCCCTCACCGCGGTGGCTGCGGGACGGGTACGCACGAACCGGCGACCTGCGCGATGCCGGTGAGGAGGACTTCCGGCTGGTCATCTCCGCGGTGCTGGCCGTGGACCGCGACCTCTTCGAACGGGCCGGCGGGTTCGACGCGACGATCACGGGGTACGGCGGCGAGGACTGGGATCTTGCCTGGCGATGCTGGCTGCTCGGCTCGCGGATGCGGCACGTCCCGGATGCGGTGGCGTGGCACGACGGTCCCGACGCCGGTGCCCGCGCCGGCGCGCGCAGCGCCGGGCGAGCCGCCAAGGACGGTGAGTCCCTGGCGCTCGCCGAGCGGATCACGCTGCCCAGTGTGCGCGGGCGGGGACTGGTCTGGGCCCGGCCCGACATCGCCGTGCGGATCCACGGTCGGCACAGCGACGCCGCGCTCTACCTCACCGCGGTCACGTTGTTGCGCGACAGCGACGCCGGGATCTGGCTGGTCGATCACGAGGCGGTGCCCCACGCGCTGACGGCGGACCCGCGGGTGCACGCCGGCCCATTGCCACCCGTCATTCGCGACCGTGCGCGCTTTCACGTCGAGCTCTGGACACCGTTGCTGCTGCAGTGCACGCTGACTGCAGCATGCGCGGCGGACGAGGTGCACGTGCCAGGGGTGCTCCGGATCCGGCGTACCCGTCAGCTGGCGCTCGGTGCCCCGGACCCCGCATCCGTGTCACGTCCGCCGTGGGTGTGCGCGGTGCCCGATGAGGGGCTGGAGCAGGTACTGGGACGGTGGAACTCCGATGAGTGACCAGACGCACGAGCCGATCGCGGATCCGGCCGGCGACCCGGCGGACGCCCCTGCCGAGCAGGCGGACGACCAGGGGCGCCGAGAGCACTACGGCGAGTTTTACGGGTTGCGCTCGCCGCAGCAGTCGGAGCTGCCGTTGCTGGTCGTCTACGGCAACTGTCAGGCCGAGGCGACCCGGGTGCTGCTCGACGGAGCGGCCGACGGCCGGTGGCGCACCCTGCGGATGCCACCGGTGCACGAGCTGGTCGCGGAGGATCTGCCGCACCTGAAGCGAGTGCTCGCCGACACGTCGTACCTGGTGGCGCAGCCCGTCGCCGACGGCTACCGCGACCTGCCGCTCGGTACGCAGGAGATCGCCCGGTTGCTGCCCGAGCACGCGTCCGTCGCGCGGTTCCCGTCGGTCTACTGGGCCGCGCTCTTCCCCACGCAGGTCATCGTCCGGGTGCCCGGTGCGGGTGATCCGCCGGGGGTGCCCTACCACGACCTGCGGGTGCTCGTCGCGGCTGCGAACAACGCGCCGGTGTCCTTCGAACCGGTGTCGGCGGACGGGGTGCGCGCTGTGCACGACGACTCGCTCGAGCAGCTCCGGGCACGGCAGGAGCATCACGAAACTATCGATGCCGCAACGATTCTCGAACATGCGGGCGCGGACACCACCTGGGTCGTGAACCACCCGCACAATCACGTCCTGATGCAGGAGTCCCAGGCGATCCTGGACCGGCTGGAGCTGACCGGCGAGGTCGGCGACCCGGGCAGGGTGCTGCTCGGCGAGCTGCGCACACCGGTCTACGCGCAGACGCTGGAGGCGCTCGGGGTCGACGGCACGCCCAGCACCAGCTGGCAGATCCGCGGCGAGGAGGTCTCCGAGCAGGAGATCGCCGAGGAGCAGCTCGCCTGGTACGCCGAGCACCCCGAGGCGATCGAGATCGGGCTGAAGCAGCACGCGGAGCTGGTGCGCACACTCGGACTCTGAGGGGGCGTGCCACGACCGGTCCCGCGGGTTGCGATAGTGAGCGGGCGGGAACCATGCCGCCCCTCGTCTCCGGAAGGACGATGACCGTCATGTCGTGGACCGATGAGGTGGCGTCCGGGATGTTGTGCGCGCCCGACGCGCAGATCCCGCTCGACCTGCCGGAAGTTGTTCCGGCGCAACGAGTCCCGTTCGCGCTCGACCTCGCCGGCGAGCTGTCGCAGCGGCTCCCGTCGCCAGGGGACGGCGCCACGCTGCAGCTGTGGGATGCGATGGCGCGGATCGCGGCGTACGACCTCACCGTCGCCCGCGCGCTGGAGCCGCACCTCGACGCCCTCGCGATCCTGCATCAAGCCGGCGTGCCGCTCACCGAGGTCGGCGCCGACGAGCGCTCGACATGGGGCGTCTTCGCGGCCGAGGGGCCAGACGGTCGCCTGTCCGCCCGCGAGACCACCACAGGGTGGGTCGTCGACGGCGTGAAGCCCTGGTGCTCCCTGGCCGGGCAGGTGTCCCACGCGCTCGTGACCGCATGGACCTCCGACACCACCCGACGGCTGTTCGCCGTCTCACTCGGCGACGACGTCCGTCCTCGCCCAGGTCGCTGGGCCAGTCGGGGGCTGGTCGAGATCCCCTCGGCTCCAGCCGAATTCGCCGATGTCGCGGCGGTGCCGATCGGCGACGACGGGTGGTACCTCCAGCGACCCGGTTTCTGGTGGGGCGCGATCGGGGTCGCTGCGTGCTGGTACGGCGGTGCCGCGGGGGTCGCGCGCCGGCTCGCTCCGCGTACGGGTGGAGCGGGTCGCGCACCCGACCAGATCGCACAGCTGCACCTGGGTGAGGCCGACACGCTGCTCTTCGCGGCACGTGCCACGCTCTGGCACGCGGCCGCGCGGGTGGACGACCCCGAGGCGCGCGCCGGGGACGAGGTGCTCGCGCGACGGGTGCGCGGCCTGGTCCGTACGGTCGCGGACGACGTGCTCGGCAGCACCGCCCGGGCCACCGGCCCGGCGCCGCTCACCTTCGAGGAGGAGCACGCCCGCCGGGTCGCCGACCTGTCGGTCTACGTGCGTCAGGACCACGGCGAGCGCGACCTCGCGGCGCTGGGTGCACAGCTCACCGCGGACCGGCACGAGGGATGACGCCGGCCTTCCACCACCTGGACGGCGGACATCCGGAGGGCGACTGGCTGGCCGACGAGCGGTGGACGGGCCTGCCGACGTTGACGATCGAGCCCGGCCGAGGGATGCGTCGCATGGTGCTGCTGGCGGCCCATCCCGACGACGAGACACTCGGCGCCGGCGGCCTGCTGCACCGCGCCGCGCGGGCCGGCGTCCCCGTCGAGGTGATCGTGGCCTCGGACGGCGAGGCATCGCACCCGGATTCCCCGACGTACGACCGGGTGGAGCTCGCGCGACTGCGCCGCGACGAGGTGGCCGCGGCGGTCGCGATCCTGGCGCCCGGCGTGCGCGTCCGGCACCTGGGGCTTCCGGACGGCGGTCTGGCCGTGCGCGTCGCGGCCGTGGCGGAGGCGCTGCACGACTGCGTCGCCGACCTCGGCGTCGGCGCGGTCATCGTGGCGCCCTGGCGTCACGACGGGCACACCGACCACGATGCGCTCGGTGCGGTGGCGGCGCGGGTCGCCGAGCAGACCGGCGCGCTGCTCCTGGAGTACCCGATCTGGTTGTGGCACTGGGGTGTTCGTGATGACGTGCCGTGGTCCCGACTGCGGGTGCTGCCACTCGGGGAGGACGAACGGAAGCTCAAGCGGCGTGCGCTCGCGACCCATGTGTCGCAGATCGCGCCGCTGTCGGAGGCACCTGGTGACGAGGTGCTGCTCGGCGCCGGGATGCTGGCGCATTTCGACCGGCCGTTCGAGACCTTCGTGGACAGCTCCGGCCTGGCGGGGGTGGAGCTCTTCGAACGACTGCACTCCGCGCAGGTCGATCCGTGGCAGGTGCGCAGCAGCGACTACGAGCGCCGCAAACGCGAGCTCACCGTCGGACTGCTACCCCGCGGCCGGTTCGCGCGCGCCTACGAGCCCGGCTGCTCGGTCGGAGAACTCAGCGCCGCACTCGCCCCGCTCTGCGACCGCCTCGTCTGTCAGGACCTGAGCACGACGGCCGTGCGGGAGGCGCGGACGCGGCTCGCGGCGTACCCGCAGGTCGAGGTGCGTGAGGGCAGGGTGCCGCGGGACTGGCCCGAGGGTGACTTCGACCTGATCGTGCTGTCCGAGATCGGGTACTTCCTCAGCCCGACGGATCTCGACGCGGTCCTGCGCCGGGCGCGCATGACGCTGCGCCCGGGTGGGTATGTCGTCGTGTGTCACTGGGCGCATCCCATCGAGGGCTGGGAGTTGGACGGCCGGGACGTGCACGCCCGTGCCGAGGAACTGCTCGACCTGCCGGTGCACGCGCGGCACGCCGACGAGGACGTACTGCTGGAGGTGTTCGGACCGTGTCCGTGATCGAACGGGTGGGGGTGGTGGTGCCCGCGCGTGACGAGGCGCTGCTGCTGCCCCGCTGCCTGACGGCGTTGGGCACGGCCGTGGAATGGCTGCGGGTGAAGCGCCCGCACGTGGAGGTCAGCATCATGGTCGTGCTGGACTCGTGCGTCGACGGGAGCGCTGCCGCGGTGAGCGGGCATCCCGGCGTCCTGGTCGCGGCCACGTCGGTCGGCAACGTGGGGGCGGCACGCCAATCGGGAGTACGCCGGCTCATCGTCGCGGCGGCACCGGACTGGTTCGCCACCACCGACGCGGATTCGGCGGTCCCGGTCGACTGGCTGGTGCACCAGGTGGACGCCGGCACCTCGGGCACGCACCTGCTGCTCGGCACCGTCGTACCCGATGACACGGAGATCACCCCGGCACAGTTCGCCCGCTGGCAGGCCCGGCACACAGACGGCGACGGGCACGGCTACATCCACGGTGCCAACCTCGGCTTCAGCCGGGGGGCGTACGACGCGACCGGTGGTTTCCGCTCTCTTCCGGCGCACGAGGACGTCGACTTCGCCGACCGGGTCAAGGCCACCGGGCTGCGGTGGGAGGCCTCCGCGGCGATCCCGGTGCTGACCTCCGCGCGCACGATCGGACGCGCGCCGGACGGGTTTGCGGGCTACCTGCGCGACGATCTGGACGACCGGCCCGTACGCGGCGCCTGATCCGTTCCCGCTCCTCGCGCGACGGTCACTGGCTGCCGTCGTCGGATCCTGCGGAGGAGAACCGTGCCCGTCCCAGTTGGTCCGCAGCGATCTCGTAGTCGTCGTCGGCGCCGTAGGTGAGCACCCCCGCGAGCTGCTGCTCGCGGCCGTAACGGACTGTGAAACCACCCGCCCGTTCGGTCACCGAGAGGTCGTCCCAACCATCGCCCCACGCCGAGTACTTCAACTGGTGCTGCCCGATCTCGCTCCAGAAGCCCGGCGGGTCGATCCACTCCGCATCCTGTCCGGCGGCGCCGCGGCCGGCGATCTCACCCATCGTCGACGCATCCCCCCAATGCTCCACGGACAGCGTCCGCCCGGCGCGGGCGTGGTGGGCGTGCACGGCGTCGCCTGCGGCCCACACGTCGCGCATCGTCGTGCGCAACCGTTCGTCGACGACGATCCGGTCGTCGTACATCGCGATGCCGCTGCCGTGCAGGAAGTCGGTGCTCGGGGTGATGCCGATCGCCGCCAGCACGAGATCTGGCTCATAGGTGTGGCCGCCGTCTGTGTGCACCGTGCGCGGGGCCAGCACCCCGGTGACGCTCGTGTCGGTGACCAGGCGCACGCCGAGCTCGGTGAGCCAGCCTGAGATGGCACGGGACGCATGCTCGCCGAGCCGGACGGCCTGCGGCCCGCTCTCCGGAGTGACGAGGGTGGTCTCGATGCCGCGGATCGCCAGGGAGGCCGCGGCCTCGCACCCGATGAAGCCCGACCCGATCACCACTGCGGTGCGGGCATGTGCGGCGGCCGCGCTGAGCGCGCGCGCGTCGCTCAGGCTGCGCAGGTAGTGCACCTGCGCGTCGTCGTCGGCGACCGGCAACGGCGTCGGGTGCGCACCGGGGGCCAGCACCAACCGGTCGTAGGTGTGCTCGTCCTCGCCGACCGTCACCGTGTGGTGGAGAGGATCGACCGCGGCGGCGCGGCGGCCGAGGACCACGTCGATCCCGTCCAGCTCCCCCGCGCCCTCCAGGATCGGCAGGACGTGGGGCTCGCCCGCCGTGTCCTGCAGCATCTCCTTCGACAGCGGCGGTCGTTGGTAGGGCTGGTCGACATCGGCGGTGAAGACGGTGACCGGGCCGCTGCCGCCGGCGTCCAGATACCCGCGGGCAGCCATCACGCCTGCCGGCCCGCTGCCGATGACGATGAGCTCGTGGTGTGCCACGTCGGTGTGGTGCCTTCCTCGAGCGAATCGAAGGTGCAGGTCGATCAGGATCGGTTCAGGAGTAGAGGGGCCGGTCGTCGGCCTCGGTCTCCTGATGGGCCGAGGCCGACGGGTTCGGGTGCGCACCGGCGATGTGCCGACCGCGATCGTCCACGAACGCGATGGAACCGCCAGGGTGATCCGCGATCATCTCGCCGAGCCGCTCCATCTCGACCGGGTGTCCGGCCAGTCCTTCCTGGTCCAGGCAATCCTGCAGCAGCACCCCGATCTCGCGCGCGGTGCGCCCGCGCGCCTCATCGGCGACCCCCTGAACCAGGCGGGCCCACAGGAGCACGCCGTCGGGGCCGATGCGGTCGGCGAAACCTGTGCTGATGGTGATCTGTGCGGGGGAGAGGTCGGGGTTCTCGGGTGAGGCGGGCATCGGGTTCTCCGATCGTTGCAGCCGGTGGTGCGCCATATGCGATGTCCGTCCGGGTCCGGACGAACGTCGGTTCGTCTCTTACTCTGCACCTTGGCACCGACGAGATGGTGGGCGGCACGCGCGAGGGCGCCTCTGCTGTCCTCGGGCGTGCGGGGCCAGCGATCCCGCACCGGCGCTGTCGGTGGTCGTGGTTACGGTGAGGACATGAGCGATCAGCCGGGCGTCACGCCCGAAGAGACCCCCGCCCCGTCCGGCTCGGAGACCATTCCCGAGCAGGCGCCCGACACCGGTGAGACCCCTGCGAGCTCGTCCGACGCTCCCGCGGGCGGTGGCGAGACCATCGGCGCGAGCACCCCGCAGCATCAGGAGGGCTTGGAGAAGGATCCCAGCGACTGGGTCACCGGCGACGAACCGATGACGGGCGCGCAGCGCAGCTATCTGGACACGCTGGCCAAGGAGTCCGGCGAGCAGCTGCCGGCCGACCTGACCAAGGCGCAGGCGTCCGAGCACATCGATCGGTTGCAGGGCAAGAGCCCCCGCGTCGACTGACTCCGGCGCTCGATGCGCCTCGCGGTTGCTACGCGCGGCGCCGTCAGGGCTCTCGACGATGGCCGCTGCGGGAAGCCACGGGAACGGCCCACCCCTCGTCACGGACGGACGCGTCGACGACGGCCTGTGCGACGCGGAGTACAAAGGACCAAGACGCCACGATCGGGTCAGCCACCGGCAAGGACGCCGCTGGCGACGACGAAAGGTGAAAGCAGCATGACGAGCGAATACCGCACGGAGAACCCCGCAACCGGTGAGATTCTGAAGACCTTCCCCGAGCTCGACGAGCAGGGCGTGCAGACCGCGTTGGATGCCGCCGAGACCGGCTACACCCACTGGCGCGGCACCGACGCGAAGGACCGTGCGGCCGCCCTCGGGCGCACCGCCGATCTCTACGAGCAGCGTTCGGACGAGCTGGCCCAGACGATCGCCCGCGAGATGGGCAAGCCGCTCAAGCAGGCCGCCGGCGAGGTGGCCCTGGCCGCGGCGATCTACCGCTACTACGCCGAGCAGGGTCCGAAGGGTCTGGTCGAGGACACCCTCGACGACCGTTCGGTCGTGCGCAAAGAGCCCGTCGGCGTGCTGCTCGGGATCATGCCGTGGAACTTCCCGTACTACCAGGTGGCCCGCTTCGTCGCGCCGAACCTTTTGCTGGGCAACGCTGTCCTGCTCAAGCACGCTCCCATCTGCGCGGCCTCCGCGCTGCTGATGGAGGAGATCCTGCACGAGGCGGGAGTCAACAAGGGGGCGTACCAGAACATCTTCGCGAGCAACGACCAGGTCGCCGACATGCTGGCCGACCCGCGGGTCCAGGGCGTCTCGCTCACCGGGAGCGAGCGCGCCGGTGCGGCGGTCGCCGAGGCGGCGGGCCGCAACCTGAAGAAGGCCGTCCTGGAGCTCGGCGGCTCCGACCCGATGATCGTGCTCGACTCCGCCGACGTGGCACAGACGGCGAAGATCGCCGCGCGTGCCCGACTGTCCAACTGCGGCCAGGCGTGCAACTCCCCGAAGCGGATGTACGTGATGGCCGACCTGTACGACGAGTTCGTCGACGGCCTGACGGCCCAGTTCGAGGGCTCGAAGGTCGGCGACCCGTTCGAGAACGACACCCAGGTCGGTCCGATGTCCTCCGCGGGCGCTCTGGATCTTCTCGAGGAGCAGGTCAAGGACGCGATCGACAAGGGTGCGACGCTGCGTACGGGTGGCAAGCGCGTAGACCGCGACGGGTCCTTCATGACGCCCACCGTGCTGACCGACGTCACCAAGGACATGCGTGCCTACACCGAGGAGCTCTTCGGTCCGGTCGCCGTGGTCTACAAGGTGCAGTCCGTCGACGAGGCCGTCGAGGCGGCCAACGCGTCGGAGTTCGGGCTGAGCGGATCGGTGTGGACCACCGATGCGGACAAGGGGCGTGCGGTCGCCGAGCGGCTCGACGTCGGCATGGCCTTCGTCAACGAGCACGGCACCACCGCGCCCGACCTGCCCTTCGGCGGTGTGAAGCGCTCCGGTTACGGCCGGGAGCTCGCGGCGTACGGCATGGACGAGTTCGTGAACAAGAAGCTGGTGCGCGGCTCCGCCAAGTAGTCGCCCGCCCGAATGACGAGTGCCCCACGACCCAGCGAGGTCGTGGGGCACTCGTCGTTGCGAGTGATCGGTGTCTCGTCGTCGGACGGAATGCGTCCCACGGCATCGCGGTTGGACCGATGTAGAAGGTTCAACCGTCTCTTGTAGCTGGAGGAATTGCTGTGCCCACCGCATTCGACCCGATCCGTATCGGCCGCTGGGATCTGCCGCAGCGCTTCGTGATGGCCCCGCTGACCCGCAACCGCGCAAGTGAGGGGACGGCGCCGGCCCAGCTGAACGCCGAGTACTACGCCCAGCGTGCGACGGCCGGGCTGATCATCACCGAGGGCACCCAGCCCAGCGCCGTCGGACAGGGCTACCTCGCCACGCCGGGCATGCACAGCGATGCTCAGGTCGACGGGTGGCGGCAGGTCGCCGACGCGGTGCACGCACGTGGCGGCAAGATCGTGGTCCAGCTCATGCATGCGGGCCGGATCGCCCACCCGGACAACAAGGACGGCATCGAGTCCGTCGCGCCGAGCGCCATCGCGGCACCGGGGCAGATCGTGACGCCGAGCGGCCAGCAGGACTACCCGACGCCTCGGGCGTTGGAGACCTCGGAGATCCCCGCGCTCATTGAGGACTTCGTCTCGGCCTCCCGCAACGCCATTCGCGCCGGCCTCGACGGGGTCGAGATCCACGCGGCGAACGGCTACATCCTGCATCAGTTCCTCGCGCCGTCGAGCAACCAGCGCACCGACGCGTACGGCGGCTCCCCGACCGCGCGGGCCCGCCTCGTCGTCCAGGTCGCGCAGGCCGTGAGCGAGGCCATCGGCGCCGACCGTGTCGGCATCCGGATCTCGCCTGCGCACAACATCCAGGGCGTCCTCGAGGAAGACGAGACCGAGACCCGCGCGACCTACGAGTCGCTCGTGGACGGCATCGCGCCGCTCGGGATGGCCTACCTCAGCATCCTCGCCGACCCCGCGTCGACGCTCGTCTCCGATCTGCGCACCCGCTTCGGCGGACCGGTCATCGTCAACTCCGGCTTCTCCAGTGTCACCACTCTGGACGACGTCAACGAGGTGCTCGCGAACGGGCACGCCGACGCGGTCGCCGTGGGCCGGGAGTTCCTGGCGAACCCCGACCTCACCGAGCGCTGGCGCACCGGCGCCGAGCTGAACGAGCCGAACTCGGCCACGTTCTACGGCGGCGGCGCCGAGGGATACACCGACTACCCGACGCTGCAGGAGTCGGCCGAGCGTCGCTCCGCCTGACGCCGATGTGACCGTATGCCGGGTGGGTCCACGTGGACCCACCCGGCATCGTCATGCGTGCTCGCTCGAGCCCGACCTCGAGGCGTGCCAACGGCGTACGGCGTGCAGCAGGTCCTCGGCAAGCGGCTGCGGATTGTGCGCGACCTCCCAGCGGAAGCCGTCCGGATCGGTGAAGTAGCCGGAGTAACCACCCCAGTCGCGGTGCTCGCCGGAGGACACGTCGGCCCCGGCCGCCCGCGCGACCTGCAGGACGGCGTCGACCTCGGCGGGCGACCCCACGTTGTGCGAGAGCGTCACCGGTGCCAGCCCGGTCCCGGGCTCCCCGACCTCCGCGGCGAAGCCCTCGCGCGACCAGAGCGACAACATCACCGTCGGGCCCACGGGAAGGAAGACGACCTCGCCGGGCGCCTCGAACACCGGCTGCCACCCCAGTCCGTCGACATAGAACTCCCGCGAGGCCGTCGTGCTCCGGACCGCCAGGGTGATGAACGACAGGTGCTGTTCCATGGTCGGAAGCTACCCGCACCCTGCGACAGCCCTCAGGCGTCGGGCCCGCCGCGGGTCTCGGGGGAAGTACGTCGGGCGACGATCTCGCGCCGGGTCTCGTTGATGGCGGTCTCGTAGGACGTGACCAGCGCCGCGATGGTCAGCGGTTTGAACCGCTCGATCGTCTCCCGCAGCTCCAGCGGTGGGGTGCCGGCCTCCTTGTACGCCGGCCACATCTGCTCCCGGAACACCTCGGTGAGCTCCTCGGCGATCGCGCGACCGTGCCTGGTGAAGACGGCTTGGGCGGCGACCGCCGCGGTCGGCGACACCCCGAGGTCGAGGATGGAGATGCTCAACGAGAGGCGAACCGTGGCAACGCGATACGTCCCCTCGCCGACAGGTTCGACGACGCCGAGCGCCCTCAGGGCCGCGACGTCGTCCTCGGTGAGCGCTCGCCCGGCCCTTGTCTCGAGCCCGGCGCGGGTCATCGTCTCGGGCAGGTCCGGGATCCAGGGGGCGACGAGCGTGCCGTAGAGCGCGATCGTCTCGGGGCCGGCATCGGTGGGCAGGCGGGCCAGGTAACTCTCGATCGCGGCGAGGGTGAACCCGTGGGCCTGCAGGCCTCGGACGAGTTCGAGGCGGGCCAGATGGTCGGCCGTGTAGGAGGCGGATCGCCCGCGCCGTGCCGGCGCCGTGAGCATCCCGCGACCGGTGTAGAAGCGGATGGTCCGCGCCGAGAATCCCGATCTCGCCACGAGCTCGTCCAGGGTGAACTCCGGCACGGGCGCCTCAGGCATGCGCCAGATCGTCGCACAGGTGCGCGTCGGGTCCCGGCCGACAGTTCCCTAACAAAGATGACAGTGTCACTGTCAGTGTTAATCTCGGAGGGTCCGCTGTCGCCGTACGCCGTCGGGGTGCATCGTCGTTCCCGTTCCCCGCGCCGGACCAGGAGTTCACCGTGTCCCAGCCCCCCGCCGAAGCGCTGATCTACGACGCCGTCCGCACCCCACGCGGCCGCGGCAAGAAGACCGGGTCGTTGCATGAGGTGAAGCCCGTCGACCTGGTCGTCGGCCTCCTGGACGAGTTGCGCACACGCAACCCCGCACTGGACGTCGACCGCATCGACGACGTCGTCCTCGGGGTCGTCAGTCCCGTCGGAGACCAGGGCAGCGACATCGCCAAGACCGCGGCCCTTGCCGCCGGACTTCCCGAGACCGTCGCCGGCGTGCAGCTCAACCGCTTCTGCGCGAGCGGCCTCGAGGCGGTCAACCAGGCCGCGAGCCGCGTGCGGTCCGGCTTCGAGGACCTCATCGTCGCCGGCGGGGTGGAGTCCATGTCGCGCGTCCCGATGGCGTCCGACGGGGGCGCATGGGCGATGGACCCCGCGACGGCACTGCGGACCGACTTCGTGCCGCAGGGCATCGGCGCCGACCTGATCGCGACCATCGAGGGCTTCTCGCGCACCGACGTCGATGCGTACGCCGCCGAGTCCCACGCGCGCGCCGCGCACGCACAGGAGGCCGGCTACTTCAAGGGCTCC
Organism: Allobranchiibius sp. CTAmp26; assembly: GCF_017565405.1. Classification (GTDB taxonomy): domain Bacteria; phylum Actinomycetota; class Actinomycetes; order Actinomycetales; family Dermatophilaceae; genus Allobranchiibius. Next base: position 238,405 of record NZ_JAGEKR010000010.1, on the reverse strand, counting down.
GTCGTCCCCGTGGTCGACATGAACGGGCTGACGGTCCTGGACCACGACGAGTTCATCCGGCTCGGCACGAGCGTGGAGTCGCTGGCCGGGCTGAAGCCGTCGTTCCAGGACATCGGGGAGCTCGGCGGCTTCGACGCGGTCGCCCTGGAGAAGTACCACTGGGTCGATGAGATCCACCACGTGCACCACGCCGGCAACTCCTCCGGCATCGTCGACGGCTCGGCGCTCACGCTGATCGGCACCGCCGAGGTGGGTCGGGAGACGGGCCTGCGGCCACGCGCCCGGATCGTCTCGGTGGCGGTCAGCGGCGCCGACCCCACGATCATGCTGACCGGGCCGGCCCCCGCGGCGCGCAAGGCGCTGAAGAGGGTCGGGCTGGACCCGTCGGACATCGACCTCTTCGAGATCAACGAGGCGTTCGCCGCCGTGCCGCTGCGCTTCATGCGCGACCTGGAGGTGCCGCACGCCAAGGTCAACGTCAATGGGGGAGCCATCGCGATGGGCCATCCGCTGGGGGCGACCGGAGCCATGATCCTCGGCACCCTCGTCGACGAGCTGGAGCGTCGCGGGCTGCGCCGCGGACTGGCATCGCTCTGCGTCGGGGGCGGCATGGGCATCGCCACGATCGTCGAGCTCGTCTGACCGATCCACCCGCAGGCTGAATCACCAACGAGCACAGGGACATCCATGACCACGCAGGGCACGCCTTCCGCCGTTCGATACGACAAGGACGCCGACGGCATCGTCACGCTGACCCTCGACGATCCCGAGTCCAGCGCCAACACGATGAACGACCGGTACGCCGCCGCCATGGGGGCAGCCGTCGACCGGCTCGAGGCGGACGTCGCGGCCGGCGACGTCGCCGGTGTCGTGATCGCGAGCGCGAAGAAGACGTTCTTCGTAGGCGGGAACCTCTCGCAGCTGCAGGCCCTCACTCCCCAGGACGCGAGCACGTTCTTCGCCGGGATCGAGGGCATCAAGGACCAGCTGCGCCGGCTGGAGACGATCGGCCGACCGGTCGTCGCGGCCCTGAACGGTGCCGCGTTGGGCGGCGGAATGGAGATCGCGCTCGCCGCCCACCGTCGTATCGCCGTGGACGAGGACACGGCGCGCTTCGGCTTCCCCGAGGTCACCCTCGGACTGCTGCCCGGTGGAGGCGGTGTGACGCGCAGTGTCCAGATGCTCGGGCTCCAACTCGCGTTGATGGACTGGCTGCTGCAGGGACAGCAACGCACCGCCGCGGCCGCGAAGGACAAGGGCTTGATCGACGAGCTGGTAGCCACTCGCGACGAACTGATCCCGGCCGCCCGCGCGTGGATCCTGGCCTACCGGGACGACGCCGAGGCGGCGAGCCAGCCGTGGGACCGGCCCGGACACCGCATCCCTGGCGGCACGCCGAGCACCCCGAAGCTCGCCCAACTGCTCCCGGCGTTCCCGGCGAACCTGCGCAAGCAGCTAAAGGGTGCGAGCTACCCGGCGCCACGCGCCGTCCTCTCGGCGGCCGTCGAGGGCGCCCAGGTCGACTTCGACACCGCGAGCCGCATCGAGTCCCGCTACCTCACGAAGTTGGCGACCGGACCGGTGTCGACGAACATGATCCAGGCGTTCTTCTTCGACCTGCAGTCGATCTCGTCGGGATCGCTACGACCGCAGGGGATCGCCCCCCGCACGGTGAGCCGGGTCGGGGTGCTCGGCGCCGGAATGATGGGTGCCGGCATCGCGTACGCGTGCGCGACCCGAGGCATCGGGGTCGTCCTCAAGGACGTCTCGCTCGCGGGCGCCGAGAAGGGCAAGGAACACACCGCCGAGCTGCTCGCCCGGAAGGTCGCCCAGGGACGGATGACGGCGCAGGCCCGGCAGGAGATCCTCGACCGCATCGTGCCGACCGAGAGAACCACCGACCTCGAGGGCGTGGACGCCGTCATCGAAGCCGTCTTCGAGGACGCGGAACTCAAGGCGAAGGTGTTCGCCGACGTGCAGGAGGTCGTCGGGACGGAGACGCTGCTGTGCTCCAACACCTCGACCCTGCCGATCAGCTCGCTGGCGCAGCACGTCGACCGCCCTGAGGACTTCGTCGGGCTGCACTTCTTCTCGCCCGTGGACAAGATGCGGCTGGTCGAGATCATCAAGGGCGCCCGGACCAGTGAAGAGTCCCTGGCGCGGGCGATCGACCTCGTGCAACAGATCGGGAAGCTGCCGATCGTCGTCGACGACCGTCGCGGTTTCTACACCAGTCGAGTGTTCGGCACGTTGATCACCGAGGGCGTCGCGCTCGTCGAGGAGGGCGTCGACCCGGCCACCGTCGAGCGCGCCGCCACGATGGCGGGCTTCCCGGCGCCGCCGCTCGCGATGCTCGACGAGGTGTCGCTCACCCTGACCCAGCACATCCGGGCGGAGGCCGAGAAGGACGCCGCCGCCCGCGGGACGACGCTGTCGGCGCCGCCCGGTTCGGCGGTGATCGACCGGATGGTCGAGGAGTTCGGGCGCAAGGGCCGTGCTGCGGGCGCCGGCTTCTACGACTACCCGGCGGACGGTCCCAAACGATTCTGGCCGGGCGTGCGCGAGCACTTCACGACCCAGCGGACCGAGGTGCCGCTGCAGGACATCCAGGACCGCTACCTGTTCACGATGGCGCTGGAGACCGCTCGCTGCTTCGAGGAGGGTGTGCTGGACTCCTCCGCCGCGGCCAACATCGGCTCGATCTTCGGCATCGGCTACCCGCCCATCACCGGCGGCACCGCCCAGTTCATGACGTCCTACCCCGGTGGGCTCGGCGGGTTCGTGGCGCGGGCCAGGGAACTCGCGGCGGCGTACGGCGACCGGTTCGCGCCGAGTCCCTGGCTCGAGGCGCGCGTCGCCTCCGCCGAAGGTCTCTAGATGCCGGTGTCGGCTTCGGAGAATGCGGCCCCGCTGGAGGGTCTGCGCGTCCTCACGCTGGCGGTGAACCTGCCGGGACCTGTGGCGGCGTCCCGGCTGGCCGGTCTCGGCGCACGGGTCACCAAGGTCGAGCCGCCGGCCGGCGACCCGCTCGCCCTGGCGTGCGAGCCGTACTACCGCGGGTTGCTCGCCGGGCAGGAGGTCGTGCAGCTCGACCTCAAGGCCGACGCGGGCCGGGTCTCGCTGTGGGAGCTGCTCGAGGACACCGATCTGCTGCTCACCTCCTCGCGCCCCCGCGCCCTGGAGCGGTTGGGTCTGGACTGGGAGTCCCTGCACGCCAGGCTGCCCCGGCTGTCCCAGGTCGCGATCGTCGGACACCCGGGGGCGGGCGGTGACCTTCCCGGGCACGACCTGACCTACCAGGCAGGCGCCGGCGTCCTGCGCCCACCGCAGCTGCCGACCGTGCTGGTCGCCGACCTCGCCGGTGCCGAGCGCGCGGTCGCCGACGGGCTCGCGCTCCTGCTCCAGGCCGCCCGCACCGGACGGGGCGGTCGCCGCGAGGTCGCGTTGAGCGAGGTGGCGGAAGCGATGGCCGAGCCCGCGGGGCACGGCCTGACCGCGCCCGGTGGCCTGCTCGGCGGCGCCCTGCCCGGGTACGGCATCTATCCGACGCGGCGCGGGTACGTCGCCGTCGCCGCGCTCGAGTCGCACTTCTGGGACGCACTGGTGATGGCGCTCGGCATCGGGGGCAGCCGCGGCGACCTGGAGGCGGCGTTCGCCGCGCGAACCGCGGCAGAGTGGGAGGCGTGGGGCGCGGAGCGTGGCCTGCCCATCGCGGCGATCCGCGAGCCCGGCGACCCGACCCGTTCCACGGACCGCAGCGGAGACGACGGAGGCACGCCATGCAGCTGACCAGCACCTACCGCTCGCCCTGGATGACGCAGGAGCTGGATGACGTCCGCACCCTGGCGCGGACCTTCTTCGCGAAGGAATCCGTCCCGCATCAGGAGCGCTGGGCCGAGCAGCACCAGGTGGATCGGAGCTACTGGAACGCCGCCGGCGCGGCAGGGCTGCTGTGCATCGGTCTGCCGGAGGAGTACGGCGGCGGAGGGGGCACGTTCGCGTACGAGGCCGTCGTGATGGAGGAGCAGTCCGTGGCCGGGGACGACGCGTTCGGCTACAGCGTGCACAGCACCATCGTGGCGCCGTACATCGCCAATTACGGCACGGAGGAACAGAAACGGCGCTGGCTGCCGCGGCTCGCGTCCGGGGAGTACGTCGGCGCGATCGCGATGACCGAGCCGGGTGCCGGGTCGGATCTGCAGGCGCTGCGCACCTCGGCCCGGCTCGAGGGCGAGCATTACGTCGTGAACGGCTCCAAGACGTTCATCACCAACGGCAGTCACGCCGACCTCGTGATCGTCGTGGTGCGCACGGGGGGCGATGGGGGTGGGGGCCTGTCGCTGCTGGTGGTCGAGACCGCGGGCCTCGAGGGTTTCGAGCGGGGCCGCGTGCTGGCGAAGGTCGGCATGCCCGGCCAGGACACCCGGGAGCTGTTCTTCGCAGACATGCGCGTCCCGCAGGAGAACCTGCTCGGCGGCAAGGAGGGCGAGGCGTTCGCGCAGCTGATGGAGCAGCTGCCGCAGGAGCGCCTCATCATCGCGGTCGCCGCCGCCAAGGGGATGGAGGTGGCGGTCGAGCAGACGGTCGCCTACGCCAAGGAGCGGCAGGCCTTCGGCCGCGACCTGATGAAGTTCCAGAACACCCGGTTCGTGCTCGCCGAGTGCGCCACCGAGGCCCGCGCGGTGCGGACCCTCGTCGACCACTGCATCCAGCAGCACCTGGACGGCCGGCTCGACGCAGCAACGGCGTCGATGGCGAAGTGGTACTCGACGCAGAAGCAGTGCGAGGTCATCGACCGCTGCGTGCAGGTGTTCGGCGGGTACGGCTACACGCTGGAGTACCCGATCGCCCGCGCGTACGCCGCGGCGCGTGTGCAGAAGATCTACGGCGGCACCAACGAGATCATGAAGGAGCTCATCGCGCGCACGCTGTGACCGCCATCCGTTGTGGACATGCGCAGCGGGGCAGATGCGCCCCGTCGTGCATGTCCGAAATTCAGTCGGCGAGCAGTTCGTCCGTGCGCGGGTCGGGCGATCCGCCGTAGTAGCGGTCCAGCACCTGGGAGAAGAGCGGCTCCTCGGGATCGGCCCGCAGGAAGAGCGTCATCGACGACCTCAGCTTCACCCCGTCGATGCCGCCCAGGATGTCGGCGGCCGACCGGTCCTGCACGCTCAGCAGAGCCTCGCAGCACTCCCGCAGCCGCGGAGCGAGCACCGGGTGGTCCAGGTACGCGCGAGCCTCGGGCAGGCCCGACACGGCGTACCGCTGCGCTGTGGGGCTCATGCCCAGGCCGGCGATCTGCGGGAAGACGAACCACATCCAGTGACTGCGTTTCTCGCCCGCGCGCAACTCGTGCAGGGCGGTCTCGTACGTGCCGCCGCCGTCCTGGGCCGTCACGAAGCGCTCCAGCCCGAGGCTGTCGACGTTCATGTCCGCGTTCCGGAGTCGTGGGTGTCAGCTCGGCCGAGGGCGGGTGCCACCTCGGCGAGCCGGCGCACCGCCGTGCCGAAGTCGGCGTCGTACGGCGTCCCGACCACCACGTGGTCGGCGCCCATCGCGCGATGCACGGAGATCGCGTCCGCGAGTTCATCAGGACCTGACTCTCCGATCGGCAGGTAGACGACGAGCAGGCGATCGGCGCCGATCTGCTCGCGCACCCTGGCCGTGAACTCCGGCGGGCGGCCGGCGGGGAGGGAACCGTCTGCCATCTCGCCGGCCACCGCGGTCATTCGCGGACCGTTCGCGGCCAGCAGGACCGGGTACTCGCGGTCGGTGAGCTGCTGCAGGTACTCCCGGGCCGTCGTCAGCGGACTGCCGTAGTCACGCCCCACGCTCGCGGCCTGTTGCGGCCACCCGACGCCCACGCCGAGCACGAACCGACCCGGAAACGCCTGGGCGAGCTGCGTGACGGCAGCGTGCGCGGTCTGCGCCGGTCGCGCCCAGACGTTCGCGATGCAGGTGCCGACGACGATGTCCTCTGTTGCGGTCAGCCACAGCGCCGACCGCACCAGCGCGTCGGCCCCGACCACCTCGTTCGTCCAGATCGCGCGGTAACCGGACGCTTCGAGATGTCGCACGCCCTCGACCTGCTCACCCGTGGGGGGCCCTGATACCGAGATCCCGATACCCGCGCCGAACGGACCCAGCCTCGCGCGTAGCTCAGACATGTCAGTCACTGTCGTCACCCTGCCACCGTAGCTCGCCGCCCGCTCCCGGTCACCCGTCCAGGCGCGTGACAAGACTGCGCGGCGCGGTCCGCCGGTACGACGCGTCGAGCAGTTCGCGCACCTCGTCCCAGTCCGGCTCGCGGGCGGTGAGGTCGAGGGCCAGCCACCCGGACGGCCCCAGGTAGGCGGGCACGTGGACCCGCTCGTCGCCCAGCAGCGCGGCGCGTTCGTCGTCCTCCGGGAGGAAGAGCAGGGCGCGGCCGAGCAGATCCGACCCGTGGTCGCCCTTGATCGACCCGCCGTAGTAGGCGAAGACCTTGGTCGTGAAGAACGTCGGGCGACCGTGCGCGACCTTCTCCTGGGCCTCCGGGAAGGCGAGTGCCAGCTCACGCAGCCGGTGCAGGAGCGGATCGGCATCGTCGTACATGGTCGGGTGTGCCATCGAGCCACGCTAGTGCGCGCCGGTGACGGAGGACGCGGGTTCAGTCGTGCCCGAGGGCGCCCGGCGTGAGGGCCGGGGCCGGCTCGACGGCTGCCAACCGCGCGATCGCGACCGACATCAGCGCGAGTAGCACCACCATCGCCGGGAACACCCACCATCCGTGCCGCAGCGTCTCGTCGTAGACGACGATGCCGATCACCACGCTGGCGAGCGGGTCGACCACGGCGATGGTCGGCTGACTCGCGACGAGCGGACCCGCCTGATATGCCAGCTGGCAGAGCAGGATTCCCGACACACCGACGACGACGACGGCGTACGGCGCCCAACTGGTCAGCAGCGTGGGAATGCCGTGCGTGAACTTCTGGGTGCAGGTCTTCAGTAGGGCGGCGTTGATCGCGTAGAGGATCGCGACCGCGATGCCGAGCGAGGTGGTGCGCCACTGCATCGTGTGCGCCCGCCGCGCGAGGACGACGCACACCGTGATGATCACGATGCCGATGGCCGCGGCGATCGACGCCGGGATCTGGTCGACCCTCTCGAACTTGGCATTGACAGAGCTGATCCCGGAGACGAAGAGGAAGCCGATGAGGGTCGAGACGAGCAGGACCGCCCAGCGGATCTCGGCTCCGGGGATCGTCCGCGCCTCGACATGCCGCAAGAGCAGGGCGAAGAGCAGGCCGAGGGAGAGCACCGGCTGCACGACCGAGATGGCACCGATGTGCAACGCCACCACCTGCAGCACGACGCCCATCAGATCGGCGACGAGACTGAGCAGCCACAGCGGGTGCAGGACCGTCGACACCCCGAACCGCCACAGCTGCCGCACGGTGAATCCCGCGAGCTGCGGCACTCGCGTCGCCGTACTGTGCTTGAGCACCGCCGAGACCGCGAACGCGAACGCGGCCGCCAGGGAGACCACGACGACCAGGACGTTGCCGGTCATCCGGTCGACCTGTCGCGAGGACCCGAGCGCGGACACATGGGCACCAGCATCGCCGATCGGCCCTGCGAATTCGGTGAGGGTGTGATCGCGCGCCGCCGGCCTGGGTCACCGGTGTACGTTTTCGCGAGACCCGACCCCTCCCGTCGGCGACCTCGCCGCCGACCGCCCCGCCCGACAAGGAGCACCGACGATGCCTGTGATCGCGGTCGTGAACGGCCCGAACCTGGACCGCCTCGGCACCCGTGAGCCGGGCATCTACGGCACCGAGACGCTGGCCGACGTGGAGCTGCGGTGCCGCGACGCGGGGTCCGCGGTGGGTCTGGACACGCGGTTCTTCCAGAGCAACGGCGAGGGCGCGCTGGTCGACCACCTGCACGACCTGGTCGGCGCGGTGGACGGGCTGGTGATCAACGCCGCGGCGTACACCCACACCTCGGTCGCCATCCGCGACGCCCTGCAGGTGCTCGACGTGCCGTTCGTCGAGGTGCACATCTCCAACGTGCACGCGCGCGAGAGCTTCCGGCACACGTCGTACCTCAGCGACATCGCTGCCGGGGTGATCGTCGGGTGCGGCACGCAGGGCTACGAGTTCGCGATCCAGCGGCTCGCCCGGCTGGTGCACGGGGACGCAGCGAAGGACGAGTGACGCAGGTCTTACTGCGTCACTCGTCCCTCAGTGCGTCACCCGGGGTGAGGCGCCGCGCTCAGGAGCCCTGAGTGGTCGGTGCCGGAGCCTTGGTCGCGGGGGCCTTCGCGGCAGGCGGCTTGGCGCCCGGCACCCGGTCGACCGCCTTGGCGATCTGCGCGTTGACGTCCTTGTCCAACGCCGTCAGCAGGGTCACGGTGCTGACCTTCTGCGCGGTGGCGATCTGCTGCAGCGTCTGACCCTTGCGCAGATCGGCGCCGAGCTGCGCCGGGGTCAGCTTCAGGACGCCGGCCAGGCTCTTGTAGTCCGCGCCGATGCCGTGACGGTGCGCCCAGCCCCGCGGGCCGTGCTCGCCGCGCGGCCCCATCTTGCCCGGATGTGCCAGCGGCTTGGCGGTGCCGGCCTTGGGCAGCGCGTGCCTGCCAGCCCCCGGCCCGCGGACTCCTTCCGGGAGCTTGGTGTTGATCAGCTTCGCCATCCGCGCATCGGCGGTGGCGTCCAAGCGGCTCAGCAGCGTCGCGCGGGACACACCGTGGCTCGCGGCGATCTGGGCCAGCGTCTTGCCGGCCTTGCGCCCGGCAGCCAGGCCGGCGGTGTCGGTGCCGGCGTCCTTGGCGATGACCGCCGGGGTCAGGCCGAGCAGTCCGATCCCGTGGCGTGCGTGGTGCGCAGGGGCCTTGGCCGCTGCCGGCGGTGTCGGCGCCGAGGGTGCGGAGGTGGAGGTGGCGTACGCCGGGACCGCCACCCCGACGACCGCTGCCGCCGCGAGGGTCGAACCCCCGATGATCTTCGTCTTGCGGAGCATCTGACATGCCTTTCAGACTGTGTCGGGCTAGGCCCGCTTACCTGCACACGGTGCGTCGTCCACTTGGAGTGCGCACTGTGACCAGCTGTGCTGAACCTGTCAGTTCGTGCTCCCCGGGTGCAGCGACGGTTCCTCGGGCAGCGAGAGCGACAGCACCGCGTGCTCGATCATCTCGTGCCGGCGTACCTGATCCTCGACCTCCTGCAGGCGTACGGCGAGCACGGACTCCCGCTCGTCGCCGACCAGGTCGACCGAGGCCACCACGAAGAGCTTCTGGGGGCCCACGAACTCCAGGTGCAGGTAGGTGACGCGCTCGATGGCGGGGTTGTCGATGAGTGCCTGCAGCGCGCGATCGCGGATGGCTCCACCGATCGCCTCGCCGACCAGGAACTCCCGGTTGCGGTTGACCAGGAAGACCGCGACGACGGCGAGCATGACGCCGACCAGGATCGAGCCGATGGCGTCGTACCTCGCGTCGCCGGTCAGCTGATGCAGGCCGACACCGGCGGCCGCGATGAGCAGCCCGAGTTGGGCGGCAGCGTCCTCGAAGAAGACGGCCCGCAGCGTGGGGTCGGAGGTGCGGGTGACGTAGCGCAGGGGGTGCAATCCCACCTTGCGCGCCACTCCTCGCGTCTGCCGCAGAGCCTGCAGGAACGAGGTGCCCTCCAGCGCGAAGGCGATGGCCAGCACGATGTAGTTGATCAGGTAGCTGCCGGCCTCCTCGTGGGAGCCCAGCTGCTGGAACCCGTGCCAGATGCTGACGACGGCCCCGGCCGTGAGGAGCCCGACGGCCGCGAACATCGACCAGACGTAGACCTCCTTGCCGTAGCCGAGCGGGTGGGCCTCGTCCGCCTTCTTGCCGCCCCTCTTCTCGGCGATCAGCAGGAAGACCTCGTTGCCGGAGTCGGCCCAGGAGTGCGCGGCTTCGGCGACCATCGAGGCGGACCCGGTGAGGAACGCGGCCACGGTCTTGGCGATCGCGATCAGGATGTTCGCCGCGAACGCGACGAGCACGGTCATCAGGCTGTCACCGCCTCCACCGCCGGCCTCCGCGCTCACGGTGTCCTCGGTGGTGGTCGTCATACCTGCACCGTACGGCGTGGCCGGCTTCGGGATCGGGGGGTGGAGCAACCGTCGAGGGGTGGCGTTATATGCCTACCCCTCGGTGATTTCGCTACCCCCCCGACGCGAGCGGGACGGGAGGAGCCACGGCGGGGTAGAGGGCGAGGAGCAACTGCATCACGGTGTCCGGGTCGGCCAGGCTGTCGCCGAGGAGCTCGCGCACCTGCCCCATCCGGTAGCGCACCGTCTGCGCGTGCACATGCAGGTCGCGCGCCACGTCGTCGCGGCGGCCCTGGTGCAGCAGCCACGAGCGCAGCGTCTCCACGTGCCGCTCGTACGCCGCGTCGCCCGGTGCGCCCAGCGGCGCCAGCACCTGCGCACGCAGGTCGGCCAGTTCGCTGGGTGCCGAGGCGAGCACCAGGTCCGCCAGGTGCCGCTCGGTGTCGACGACCGTGCCGCTCCCGCGGCCCAGGCCCACCTCGATGGCGCGCACGGCCCGTTCGTACGACGCGGCCGCTGCCAGCCATGGACGTGCCGGACCGACGTACGCCTCACGGTCGGCGAGCACCCGCAGCGCTCCGCGCCGGTCGGACACGAGCAGCACGGTGCGCTCGGAGCCTCCGGCCTCGCCGGGTTCCTCGCCGGCGCGCAGCGTGTGCGAGCCGAGCGCCGAGAGCACCGCGCCGAGTCGGATCGACGGCAGGACCACGGCGCTCAGCCGGCGGGGCGGTGTCCACCCCGCGCGCGAGGCCAGCTCGCGGACCACCTCCTCAGCGCGACCGGCGATCAGCGCCGAACCCAACCGTTCGCGGCGTCGCTCGTCCATCCGGTCCTGCTGCACCAGGGCACTGGCGTGCCCTTCGACGCTGGAGGCGGTGAGTTCGTCGATGTAGGCGAAGACCACCTCGGCGAACTCCGCGGTCATGGCGGCGTCCAGCCCGGCCGCGACCGCCGCGGCCGACATCTCGCGCCAGGCGACGCGCGCGCCGATCCGGTACGCCGAGAGCAGCGCATCCATCGGGCGGCCGCTATGGGCCTCGCCGGCTCCGAGCTTGTACGCGCCGTCGAGCGCCACCGCGTGCGGCGTGGTGTCACCGCGGCGCGAACCGGTGGCCATCCGCAGGAACCCGCCCAGCGCCGCCTCCACCGCCAGTTCGATGGTGCCGCGCAGCTCTCCGCTGGAGGTCCGCGCGTATTCCGGCACCTGGGCGAAGATCTGATCGACGCAGTTCTCGGCGAACTCGGGCAGCCGCGCCTGGAGCGAGGCCACCACGTCCGGCTCGAACCGCAGAGGCGCACGGGGGGTTGAATGGGGGTCCTCGACCGGGGTCTCCGTCACGACAGCCTCGTTTCGTTGTTCTCAGCGAACAATACAGCGGGTTCGATTCACGTGAGGCGGACAAGAAATTGTCTTGTCTCGGCAGGCATGGTGTTCATATGGCACATCTCCTCAGTGACGGACCTACCCAGAACGCGGCCGGGCGCGCCCCGGGCGGCGCTGGGTGGCGCTCGCGTGCCTTCAAACTCCTCAAGGCGACCACGACGCCGCTGCTCCCGGAGGACTACGTCGACCTGTTCGACCCCCTGCGCACCTCCACGGTGCTGCGCGCCCGCGTCGTCGACATCGTCGCGGAGACCGAGGACGCCGCCACCGTCGTGCTGCGCCCCGGACGCACCTGGCGCGGCCACGTGCCCGGGCAGTACATCCGGATCGGCGTCGACGTCGACGGCGTACGGATGTGGCGCGCGTACTCCGTGACGTCCGGTCCGCGCGAGGACGGTTGCATCGCCATCACCATCAAAGCCATCACCGGAGGCGCCGTCAGCACCCACCTGGTGGAGTCGCTCAAGGTCGGCCAGATCGTGCAGATGGAGCAGGCCGACGGAGCCTTCGTGCTGCCCGAGGTGCTGCCCCACAAGATCCTGCTGCTCACCGGCGGCAGCGGCATCACGCCGGTCATGGGCATCCTGCGGCACGCCGTGGAGGACCTGGACGACGTCATCCTGCTGCACTCCGCGCCGCGTCCGGAGGACGTGATCTTCGCGGACGAACTGCGCGAGCTAGGTGCGAACGACCGGATCACCCTGGTCGAGCGGCACACCGACGAGCACGGGCTGATGGACACCGTCGAACTCGAGGCGCTGGTGCCCGACTGGCGCGAGCGCGAGACCTGGGCCTGCGGCCCGGCCGGCATGCTCGAGATGCTCGAGGGGCACTGGCAGCAGGCCGGACACGCACACCGGTTGCACACCGAGCGCTTCCGTCCCGCGCTCGCCGAGCCCGGCGAAGGCGGCACGGTCTACTTCACCAAGGCCGACCGCGAGATCGAGTGCGACGGTGCCCGACCGATCCTCGACATCGGCGAGGAAGCCGGCGTGCTCATGCCGTCGGGATGCCGGATGGGCATCTGCTACGGCTGCGTGCTGCCGATGCGCGAAGGCTCCGTGCGCGACCTGCGCACCGGTGAGGTCACGTCGGCCACCCCCGGCGACGGGATCCTCATCCAGACCTGCATCTCGGCCGCCGCCGGGCGCTGCGACCTCGTTCTCTGATCACGTCACACGACCCACGATTTCCCACAGCACGACGGAAGGACAGCTGATGACCGCTTTGCAGAAGAAGGAACACAACCCGGTCGCGCACATGACGCCGGAGGACATCGACAGCCTCGGCAAGGAGCTGGACGCCGTACGCGCCGAGATCATCGACTCGCGCGGTGCCAAGGACGCGGCGTACATCCGTCGCACCATCGACGTGCAGCGCAAGCTGGAGCTCGGCTCGCGTGCGGTGCTGCTCTTCAGCAAGTACAAGCCGGCCTTCGCCCTCGGCACCGCCGGTCTGACCGTCTCCAAGATCCTGGAGAACATGGAGATCGGGCACAACGTCATGCACGGTCAGTGGGACTGGATGCGCGACCCGAAGATCCACTCGACCACCTGGGAGTGGGACAACGCCAGCCCGGCCGACCTGTGGAAGCACTCGCACAACGAGCTGCACCACACCTACACCAACGTGCTCGGGCGCGACAACGACCTCGGCTACGGCATCATGCGGGTCGACGAGGACCAGCCGTGGGTGCCGTTCTACCTCGGCCAGCCGGTGTGGAACTTCATCAACGCCTGCTTCTTCGAGTACGGCATCGCGGCGTACGACCTGGAGCTCGGCAAGTACATGAAGGGCCGCAAGGACAAGGCGGTCTTCAAGCGCGATCTGGGCAAGGTGGGCCAGAAGGTCCGCAACCAGATGACGCGCGACTACGTGATCCACCCGCTGCTCGCCGCGCCGACCGGCTCGTGGGGCACGACGCTGATGGCGAACGCGCTGTCCAACCTGGGCCGCAACCTGTGGACCCACTCGGTCATCATGTGCGGGCACTTCCCCGAGGGTGTCGAGACCTTCACCAAGACCTCGATCGAGGGGGAGTCCCGCGGTGAGTGGTACCTGCGCCAGATGATCGGCTCGGCCAACATCTCCGGCTCCAAGGCGATGCACATCGCGACCGGCAACCTCAGCTACCAGATCGAGCACCACCTCTTCCCGGATCTGCCGAGCAACCGGTACGCCGAGATCTCGGTCAAGGTGCGCGACATCTGCGAGCGCTACGGCCTGCAGTACACGAGTGGCCCGCTGCCCAAGCAGGTCGCCTCGGCCTGGATGAAGGTCATCCGCCTCTCGCTGCCCAACCACATCGCGGCGAAGGTGAAGTTCCCGAGCCGTCGCAAGCCCGTGACACCGACCGCGCTGCCGTCGCGTCGCGTCGACACCGGCGAGGTCGCCGCCTGACCCGTCGCCACTCCCAGGTGGGGTCGTTGCGCGCCGTATATAGCGCGCAACGACCCCACCTGTGCGTGCGGCGCGTGAAAACATGCCGTATGGCGAACGCGACCCCTCCCGGTTGGTACCCCGACAACCTCGACCCCACCCAGGTGCGGTGGTGGGACGGCGCCTCGTGGACGCATCAGACCCAGCCGATGCAGCCCCAGCAGCCTGCTGCCCCGCAGGCGATGCCCTATCCCGGTGCGTCGGCCCAACAGGCCCCGCAGCAGCAGAACGCCGGGTCGCACTCGGCCCAGTTGCCCGGACAGGGCGGTGCCCCCCGTCGCGACGTCGGTGACCCGTACGCGCAGCAGGCGCGTACCCAGCAGGGCGGTCCGCAGCAGCCGCACGATCCGTACGTGCAGCAAGCGCGTACCCAGCAGCCGCAGGATCCGTACGCGCAGCAGGCGCGTACCCAGCAGCCGCACGATCCGTACGCGCAGCAAGCGCGTACCCAGCAGCCGGACTCCTTCCCGGGCGAGAGTCGGGTGCGGCGCTGGGGCGACTCCATCGCGCAGGGGTACGGCGACCAGTCGTTCGGCGGCCAGGTCGGCGGACCGGTCGACGGGCGGCCCGCCGAGCACGGGCGCAACGTGTTCACCGAGCCGGTGCTGGTGGTGAGTCAGAAGCGCAAGATCATCGAGATCACCAATGAGTACGCCGTCTACGCGCAGGACGGATCGCAGCTGGGCGCGGTGGTCGAGGTCGGTCAGAGCGGGATGAAGAAAGCGGTCCGGCTCCTCTCCAACTACGACCAGTTCCTCACCCACCGCCTCGAGGTGCGTGACAACGGGGGACAGGTGCTGCTGCGGCTGACCCGTCCCGCCAAGGTCTTCAAGTCCACCATCGTGGTCGAGGCGCCGAACGGCACCGAGATCGGCCGACTGGTGCAGCAGAACGTCTTCGGCAAGATCCGCTTCGGTCTGCTGGCCGGCGGAGCGGAGGTGGGATCGCTCAACGCCGAGAACTGGCGGGCGTGGAACTTCGCGATGCTCGACAACTCCGGCGCCGAGGTCGCCCGGGTGACCAAGACCTGGGAGGGCCTGCTCACCACGATGTTCACCACGGCGGACAACTACGTGGTGCATCTGCACCAGGACATGCCCGACCCATTGCGCTCGCTCTGCATCGCCGCCGCGCTCACCATCGATACGGCGTTGAAGCAGGACAGCCGGTAGGTCGCGACTGCGCCGCCTACAAGGGCCCGCGCGGCGCCCATACCCAGCCGCACCACGAGTGTGCGACCTGCAAAGGCCCACGCGGGGCCCTTGCCTGGGCAGTGAGCCGGTCGCACCCCGGTCGAGGCCGTCTGAAGACGCGACGTCGTGGGCGCCGGCCGGCCACGAGCGGGGGGAACGGAGTGACCGAAGGTCAGACCGGGGCGGTGATGTCCCGCAGCAGTTGCAGCGTGCGGGCGACAGCGGGGTTGGCGCTGGCGTTGTCGCGCACGAACACCACGATGCGTCGACGCGGGGCTGGATCGGCGATGGGTCGTGCGCACGCGTCGGCGGGCAGGATGCCGAGCGCCAGCTGCGGGATGACGGCGACGCCGATCCCTGCGGCCGCGAAGGCGATCGAGGTGTGGTGGTCGACGGTCTGTGCCGCGTAGCGGGGCGTGAATCCGGCAGCCCTGGTCGCGCCGCGCACGATGCGGTTGCAGACGTCGTCGTCCTGGTTGTCCATCACCCACCGATGGTCCGCGAGCGCCGACATCGGCACGACCTCCAGCTCGGCCAGCGGGCTGTCAGCGGCGCAGACCACCCAGTACGGCTCCTCCGTGAGCTCGTAGCGGGTGTACCCGTTGACCCGGCTGGCCGGCTCGTCCGGCTGCTCGGTGCGTACGTCGATGTCGGGCCGTCCCGGGCCGTTGGGCGACGGGATCTCGTTGAGGTCCACGGTGAACTGCACGTCGGGGAAGTCACGCTGCAGCGCGCGCGCCACGAGCGGGATCCACTGCTCACCGGCCGAGGCGAAACAGGAGATGGCGAGGGTGCCGGTGCGCCCCTCGCGCAGGTCGTCGACCACGCCGTCCAGCCGGGCGAGGTCGTTCATGAGCTCATCGCTCTGCGCCGCCAGCGCCCGGCCGGTGGGCGTCGCGCTGATGCCCCGGCCGGACTTCTCGAAGAGCTGCAGCCCGGTCTCGCGCTGTAGGGCGCTGACGTGCTGGCTGATGGCGGACGGCGTGTAGCCCAGGTTGAGAGCGGCGGCCTGGACCGACCCGCTCGCGACCACGGCGCGGAACACCCGGAGACGGTTGACGTCGAGCATTCCGAAACCATACAGCAGTGCTACATGGTGCGTCACGAACAATCGCTTGTGCTGAAGTATTACCGGCGCCACGCTGGATACATGAACATCGACTACAGCAATCACGGACCGATCGATCGCGACGCTCAGCGGCTGAGCCAGGAGTTGGACGCCGTACGCGCCCACTCGGGCCGGCCCGCCACCGCACCTCGGGCGCCCCGGCGCACCCTGCTCGTCCGCCTGCATGAGGCCGTGACCGCGGTCCGGGAAGTCCTCGACGGGATCGCAGAGGCGAACGAGCGATTCGACCGGATCAACCGGCCGTGGATCTACGAGGGCCGGACTGGGTGAACGGTGCGCACGGTGCCGTACGCGTGTCACATCGGGCAGGTGATGAGGCTGCTGCCCGGCGGCCGCGAGCGACCGGGCCCGACGCGTCGACGCGGCCCTCCGATGCCGCCAGGACGGGCCTGCGCCCGGCGCACTGAACGGCCGTGTGTGAGTTCCCCCACAGCCGGGCACGAACGGCGAACGGTCGACGCGATGCGACGCGCAGAAGGTCTCGGAATCTATTGTGAGACAGCGCTTTTGAGCAGCGCAGGATCACCGATCAGACTCTTCAGTAAAACTGAATAGTCGTACAGTAATTTGGACTTGTCGTGATTAGTTCGAAATGGAAGCATTGCGGCCATGCGACCCATCCACAGTGATTTCAGCCCCATCGAAGACCGCGACCACGCCCGGATGCTCGGTGACCTGGCCTATGCCACCGCCCCGCAGTCCGCGCCGCGCAGCACCCGCTCCATCTGGCGGTCCGTGCGCGAGCAACTGCACGGCAACGAGCACGCAACCCGGGCGTTCATGCGCCAGATCTGACCCGACCGTTCGGCGTCAGCACGCGGACACCCCACCCGGCCTCGGCCCGTGGGTGTCCGCTTTTGCGTGCCCGAGGGGATCTCTCCCCCCACCACTAGCGTGAGCGCATGACTGCCGACTCCGCCCTCCGGCCGATCCGCGTCGGGAGCCGCAATGCGACCTTCCAGCACTGGGAGACGCTGCTGCGCAACCGTACGAAGCGGCACCGCGCGGGCGAGTTCGTCGTGCAGGGCGTGCGTCCGATCACGCTGGCCGTGCAGCACGGATGGCAGCTCACGGCGGTGTTGCGGCCGGTCAGGGTGTCACCGTCGAGCTGGGCGCGCGAGACCTGGAGTCTCCCCGGGGCGCGCCGGTACGAGCTGGAGCCCGAGCTGTTCGCCGAGCTGTCGGGAAAGGACGAGGGGCAGGCGGAGTTGCTCGCCGTCGTCGCGATGCCGGCCAACGACCTGACGCGGGCCGACCCCGCGGCGTACGCCCCTGCGGTGGTCTTCGACCGGCCGAGCACCCCCGGCAACGTCGGCACCCTGCTGCGCTCGATCGATGCCTTCGGTGGGTCCGGGCTGGTCGTGACCGGGCACGCAGCCGACCCGTACGACCCGAAATCCGTTCGCGCCAGCACGGGTTCGCTCTTCGCGGTGCCGACCGTGAGGGCGGACGGCCCGCAACCGGTGATCGACCGGATACGGGCACTGCGCGCGGCCGGGAGCAGCATGCGGCTGCTCGGCACGGACGAGGGGGGCGACCTCGGCGTGCGCGACGTCGACTTCGGCGTGCCGACCGTGCTGGTGGTGGGCAACGAGACGCGCGGACTCGCCAGGATCTGGCGTGAGGCGTGTGACGCCGTCGTCAGCATCCCGATGATCGGTGCGGCGAGTTCGCTGAACGCCGCGACCGCGGGCTCGATCCTGCTGCACGAATCGCTCCAGCAACGCCTCGCCGCCCACGCGTGATCGCGACCTGACCGGTCAGGGGGTGCCGGCGGCCCGCCACAGTTGCGAGGACCCGTCGGCGGCGCGGATCGCGAGATAGAGCTGCGTACCGACGGCCGCGAGGGCGACAGGGTGCCCGGCAGGGGTCCTGAGCACGGTTCGGCGCGCCCCCGCGATCCGCACGAGCAGTGATCCCGAGCGCGTCGGGAGGACGATCCATGCGGTGTCCGACACGACGACGGGAGTCGGGATGTCGGTGCCCGTCACGGTGGCCGACGGAAGGTCGATCGGTGTGACGGTCCCGTTGGCACTCACCTGCCACGCGCGTGCGGCGCCCGCGCCGGTTGCTCCGACCACGACGCACCGCTGCGGAGAGCACCCGATGCTGCGCGCGTGTCCGGCGACGGGGACCCGGTGTTGCTCCCACGGGCCGCCGGTCGCCGCCCTCAGCCACACGACGGGGTAGAAGGCCATGCCGTGGTCGAGGTCCAGCAGATCGCCGACCACGACGAACCGGTCGCCGACGACTCCGACGCCGTTGGCGGACTTGAGGGTCGAGGAGGTGTTGCGCAGGACGGGCGACGGCGGATCGCGCAACCAGGTGCTGCCCGACGGATGCCACGTCGTCACGTCCAGGCCGTGACTCCCCACCCAGGACCCGACGATCACCGCATCGGAGCCGGCGTACGCCGCCCCGACCAGGTCACCGGCCTGCAGCCCCCCGAACGTCTCGAAGGTCTGGGGCATCTCGGACAGCGTGCCCAAACCGTCCGTGGTCCGCGGCGCCCGCCACACCGTCCACCGCACGTTGCCGTGCGCACCTCCGCGTGCCCCGCCGACGGCGAGGATGCCGGGTCCGCCCATGCTGACCTGGAGCCACCTGGCGGTCCGGGCGTAGCCGGACACCGGCCGGAGCGTGACCGGCGCGAGTGCTCCGCTCCCGGAGACGGTCGACATACCGGCCGCGCCGTTGTGGGCGGAGGTGCCGATCACCATGCGGTCGCCGCTGGTCAACGTCGCGATGTCCGGCGAGCCGGCGAGGGCGACCCGCTCCCACCCGGGGTCGACCGGCGCCGGACTCGCGGTCGGCGCTCGGCTGCAGGCGGACAGTCCGGCGGTCGCCACGGCGACGGCCGCGACGGTCAGGGCGCGGAGTCGACGCGACCGCACGTGTCCTCACCGGCTCCTAGGCGTCTGCGTCTTCCTCGAACGGCCAGAACGCGCGCAGCTCGATGCGTCCCCCGCGCGCCATCGGGTGGGCGGCCGCGACCTGGATCGCGTCGTCCAGGGTCGCGCAGTCGAGGATGTCGAAGCCGGCGAGCCACTCCTTGGTCTCGGCGAACGGCCCGTCGGTGACGATCGTCTCTCCGTTGCGGACCCGGACCAGCGTGGCGGACCCGGGGGGCCGCAGCCGTTCGCCCATCACCCACTGGCCACGTTCGGTCACCCGCGCGAACCAGTCGTCGACGCTGGCCTCCGGTGCATCGGAGGTGTCCGGGTCGCCGTCGACAGCGACCATCATCAGGTACTTCATCCGGGAGTCGTCCTTCGTGGGGGATCGGGTGGGTCCGGTGCCGCGGTCAGCGGAGCGTCTTCAGCGCCCCGCCCCAGCGCACCAGCTGCGTGAGCATCGTGTCGAGGTTCGAGGCCTGGTAGGGCCGGGGCGTCATCTTCGAGTAGTCCTGCATGTCGTCGTACGTCGAGATGGCCACCTGCCCGCGGACGGTCGCGATCTGCAGCTCGCCCAGCACCTGCTTGAGCTGCTCCGCCGCGCGCAGGCCTTCACTGGAGCCGTAGCAGACCATGCCGGCGACCTTGTCGTTCCACTCCACGTAGAGGAAGTCGAGGGCGTTCTTGAAAGCGGCGGGCAGCCCGCGGTTGTACTCCGGGAAAACGAACACGAAACCGTCGTACCCGGCGATCTTGCGCGACCAGGCCTTCGTGTGGTCCTTGGTGTACTCCTGCGCGGAGGCCGGCTGCGGCTCGTCCAGCAACGGCAGGTCCTGGTCGGCGAGGTCGACCAGTTCGTACGTCGCGTCGGCTCGGTTCGCGACCTGATCCATCACCCACTGCGCAACGGCGGGGCCGACCCGCTCAGGACGGGTGCTACAGACGACGACGGCGACGCTCAGAGGGCTCATGCCCCCGAGCGTAGGACGCCGCGCGGTCGCCGCGGAGCCGATCGATCAGGTGTGCACCGCCGGTTTCAGCACTTCTTCGCACCACTGCCGGAACGTCGTGGGGCTCGCTGTCTGGGGGTGCGCGGGACGCCTGCGTCCAGGCCGTCGTCCTTGGCCCGCATCATGTCGGCCATGCCCTGCGTGAAAGCGGCGCCCGCTCCGTAGCCGGACAACGTCCCCGACAGGTCGTCGTAGGACTGACGCTCGCAGCGGATCGGCCGGCCGAGCACCTCGGACATGATGCCCGCCATGTCCTGCGGTGACAGGTCCTGCGGGCCGAGCAGGGGCAGCGTCGAGGTGCCGGACCACGACCTGTCCGACAACAGCCGCGCGGCTGCCGCGGCGATGTCCCGGGTCGCGACCCTCGGGGCCGGGCGGTCGAGGATCGCGGCCTCGGTGAAGACCCCCTCGTCACGGATGGAATCCACCTGGCGCAGCACGTTGTCCATGAACCCCGGGTTGGCGAGCGCGCGGTAGGCCGCACCGGTGGCGCCCAGCAGGTCGTCCATGGCAAGGGTCCCGGTGACCAGCCCGGCCCTACCCGCGACCGGGGTGCCGCGGCCGAGAGCCGACACGCCGACCACGTGGCCCACGCCGTGGGTGGTGATCGCCCGTGCCGCCGGTCGGGCGAAGTCGGAGTACATGGCATCGAGACTGGGAGCGCCGGGGTTCGGCGGGGCCAGCCAGAACACCGCGTCCGCTCCGGCGAACGCGCGGTCGACCACCTCGGCATCGCCGTGCGATCCCTGCACGATGTCGACCCGGTCCCGCACGGAGTCCGCGAGCCTGCCCGGGTCGCGGACGACGACCCGCAGATCCTCCGAGTCCGCCGCGAGGAGTTCGAGCACCTGACTGCCGATGTCGCCCGTGGGCGTCGTGATCACGATCATGACTCCACCGTGCGGCCGCCCCCGGGCGCAGGTCCAATACCTCCTGCAACGCATTGATACCCTGAAGGCATGGATCTGGATCTGCGCAAGCTGCGGTACTTCGTGGCTCTGGCGGAGCACGGACACTTCGGACGCGCCGCCGAGTCGCTCTACATCGCCCAGCCGGTCCTCAGCAGGCAGATCCGGGCCCTGGAGCGGGAGCTCGGCTGCCCACTCCTCACGCGAACGACCCGCAGCGTGCAGCTCACGACCGCAGGGCGGCAGCTGCAGGAGGAGGCGCGCGTGCTGTTCGCCACGGTCGACGCCGGCATCCGTCGGGTGCACGAGGCCGATCGTGGGGTGCAGCGACTGGTGGTCGGATTCGCCACGGGCCTGCACGTGTCGCAGGCGGTCCGCGCGTACGCCGCGACCAGCCCGGACGTGCAGATCGAACTGCTACCGCTGAAGTGGTGGGAGCAGGACGCCCCGCTCCGGGACGGACGGGCCGACGTCGGATATCTGCGGCGCCCGTTCGACGAGACGGGGCTGCGGTCGGTGACCATCGGCAGCGAGCCGAAGGTGGCCTGCCTGCCGGTGACCCACCCCCTGGCCCGGCGCCGGAGTCTGACGCTGGCCGAGCTGGAAGGGGAGCGGATCCTGGACGCGCACGCACGCCGTACGTCCTCGGCCGAGGAGAAGTTCGAACTCATCGCCTCCGGTGACGGCATCGCCGTGGTGCCGCTCAGCGTCGCCCGGTCCTATCTGCGCCCCGACCTCGTGCACCGGCCGGTCACCGACGCCGAGGACGTCGAGACGTGCCTGGTCGTCGCGCGCGACAGCCGCGAGCGCCGGGTGCTCGATTTCCTCGCGGTGGCGACCCGAACCCTCGGCACCGCGCCGGTCCGACTGAGCGCCGTGGACTGAACGATCGACGCGTGGCGCGACCGGACGGAAAGTCATGACGGATGTCCTGGCGGAACCCATGGTTGCCCGCGAAGCGTCTTACCTAGAGTGGGTAACGAATCGGTGGCGGTGACAACGCCCCCAGAGGGAGGCAGCGAAGATGTCCGAGCTTGATCTGAGTGGCCAGGGCCGCACACCCGAGGCGCCCGCGCCCGACGCGTTGGTGCTCGAGGCACCCGCGCCCACCCCCGTCGTCCAGGAGCAGCAGGCCGTCCAGGCCGTGAAGGTCGCCCCAGAGGCGCAGACCGAGATCGAGAAGAAGGCGCAGTCCTTCGTCACCGAGCTGACCTCCATGGACATGAAGGCGCCGGCGTTCACCGAGAAGGTCAACTCCATCGTGCTGATGGGGGACTCGGACATCCGTCGTTCCTCGGAGGTGTCCAACCGGATGCTGCAGCGGCCGGCCGCCGCGTCGGGCGACAAGACCAGCCCGCAGGGCAAGGTCAGCGGGACCCTGATCGACCTGCGCCGCACGGTGACCGATCTCGACCCCAACCGCGCCGACCTCAAGGGCGTGAAGAAGGTGCTGAAGTGGCTGCCGGGCGGCAGCAAGATCGACAACTACTTCGCCAAGTACCAGTCCGCCCAGTCGCACCTGGACGCCATCATCCGGGCACTGGCGTCCGGTCAGGACGAGCTGCGCAAGGACAACGCCTCCATCGAGATGGAGCGCGGCAACATGTGGCAGGCGATGCAGAAGCTGGGCGAGTACAACCAGCTGGCAACGGCGTTGGACACGGCGATCGAGCAGAAGATCGCCGAGCTGCAGGCCGCTGGGAAGACCGAGGAGGCCGACACCATGAAGTCCGACGTGCTCTTCGCGGTGCGTCAGCGGCGGCAGGACATCATGACCCAGATGGCCGTGTCGGTGCAGGGCTACCTCGCCCTGGACCTGGTGCGCAAGAACAACCAGGAACTCATCCGTGGTGTGGACCGCGCGCAGACGACGACGGTCGCCGCGCTGCGTACGGCGGTCATCGTGTCGCAGGCGCTCGCGCAGCAGAAGCTGGTGCTGGACCAGATCACCTCGCTCAACACCACCACCTCCAACTTGATCGAGTCGACGTCGCTGCAGTTGAAGCAGCAGGGCGCGGAGATCAACAAGCAGGCGGCGAGCAGCGGCGTCGAGGTCGAGAAGCTGCAGGCGGCGTTCGACAACGTCTTCCAGACGATGGACGCCATCGACACCTTCCGCACCGAGGCGACCGCGAACATGGCGCAGACCATCACGGCGCTGCAGGGTCAGGTCGAGCGTGCCAAGCCCTACCTGGAGCGTTCGATGCGCGCTCAGGGCATGGACGCCTCGACCAGTGCCCAGCTCGGCGGCGGCCAGCCTCCGCAGGGTCAGATCGGCTCCTGAGTCGTGGGTCTGCTCTCCCGGCTCTTCGAGCCGGATCAGCAGCCCGGGCGTCCAGGGCAGCACAGTGACCGTCCCCACGACCCGGCTGCCTCGACGGGACCGCGTCCGAGCGCTTCCGCGGAGCACGACGACAGCGTGTCGGCCCTGAGGAAGCAGACCCAGGCGCTCGTGCTGGAGATCAACGCGAGTGCGGGCGATCTGCCGCCCATCGCGGTGGTGCTCGCGCGGGCGGTGACGGATACCGTTGCCAGCGTGCTGGATTCCCCTGAGGTCGACCGCCTGGACATCGGTGTGCGGGTGGCCGTCCACGCCGTCCTGACCGATTACGTGCCCGGATCCATCCGCAGCTACATCGGTGCCGTACGCGCCGCGGGCGACCCGGCCGTCCACGCGGCCACGGCCGCGGTCGTGGACCAGCTCACCACCCTGCGAGCGAGCGTCGGCGACCTGGCGGCCGCCAGCAACGAGCGCGACCTGCAGGCCCTGCAGGTGCACGGGCGTTTCCTGGAGGACAAGTTCGGCGGCTCGGAGCTCGACCTGTGAACGAGGCAACCGCATGGTGACCGCCCTGCCCAAGGGCGCCAACGCCTCTCTCACCAAAGAGAATCCGGGTCTTCGAGGCGTCGTGGTCGGCATCGACTGGGACACCGGCGCCGAGCGGGTGCTCGCCGACGCGCTGACCCTGATGACGATCCTGTGCGACGAGCGTGGCAAGGCCCTCTCCGATGACCACGTCGTGTACTTCAACCAGTTGGTGTCGGCGGACCTGTCGACCGCCCAGCTGGAGACCGCGCTCGGCGACGACGACGAGCAACTGGAGATCGAGCTCGGCGCCGTCCCCGCCGCGGTCGACCGGATCGTGGTGATCGTCTACGTCAACGAGGGGGTGACCGGTCGCCGTACCCTCGGGCAGCTGCGCCGGTGCACCGTGCGGGTGCTCAACCTCGACGGCGGCGGCGTGCTGGTGCAGACCGTCGACCTGGCCGCCGGGCTGGACAGCGAGACGGCCGTCGCCCTGGGCCAGGTCTACCGGCGCGGCGAGGAGTGGAAGTTCAAGGCGCTCGGCGCCGGTTACTCCACCGGGCTCGCCGGCGTCGCCAAGGACTTCGGCGTCTCGCTGTGACCACCCGCACCGACCTGCCCTATCTGCGCCGCCGAGTCCGACCCGCGACCGCGCCGCCCGCGACCGCGCCGCCTGCGACCGCGCCGGCCGGTACGGCGGTCGCGGACTTCCTGTCCGGCCGATCGGTGCGCCCGGGTAGACAGAATCCCGCGCGCCCGCCGACACCGGCTCCCACTCCCGAGCCCACCCGCCCCGCGGCCGCCCCTCCAGCGGTCGGGTCGCTGGACCTGGGCGGGCCGGCCGAGTCCGCGCCGGCCCCCGCACGGTCGGGCACATCTCTGGACCTCGGCAGCGAGCAGCCGGCCGCGCCGCCGACGTCGCGGTCCGTGCCGGCCCCTGCTCCCGGCGGCGCGAGCACCTCCCTGGATCTGAGCGGTGGCGCGTCCGCAGCGGCCCCGGCGAGCCGGCACGTGCGGGAACAGTCCTATGACCTGCGGTTGCCCACCATCACCGAGCACGAGCGCCGGGTGCTGAGCGCCACCGACAGGGTGGTCCACCTGACCCGCATGCAGTCCGCGGTCGGCCGGTTGCGCATCGAACCCGCTCTCGGCGCCGGCGAGCATCTGGACCTCGGGTGCGTCCTGGAGACCGCCGATCGGCAGGAGTCGATCGTGCTCGGCACTCTGAACCGGCAGGGCCCGGACCCGCGTCGGCCGATGGTCCGGTGCGGTGGGCAGGGCGTCGAGATCGACCTGCGCCGGATCCACTCGCTGTCCCGGGTGCTGGTGGTGGCCGTGACTCCGCGGCTGCCGGGCGGCACCCTCGTGGTTACGACGTACGGCGGCTCCCGGATGGAGATCACCCTGCCCGCCACGGCGACCCTGGGCGCCCAGGCGCTGCTCACCGCGTACGTCGTGCAGGGACGACTTGTGCTGCGTGCGGAACTGGATCCGTTTTCCGGAACGTTGCAACAAGTGTGTGGGGCCTACGGTTATACCGACCTAACGTGGCGCGACCCCGCGACCCCGTTGGTCTGAGGCAGGGGGCTCTCGTCGTTCGTGGGCCCGCGGAGATCGATCTGAGACGAAGGAATGGGCAATGGCAGTCAGCTTGAGCAAGGGCGGCAACGTTTCACTGGCGAAGGCGGCCCCCGGCATGACGAACGTCGTGGTCGGGCTGGGCTGGGACCCGCGCACGACGGACGGCGCGCCCTTCGACCTGGATGCCTCGGCGCTGATCTGCGGCCAGGACGGCAAGGTGCGCACCGACGCCGACTTCGTCTTCTACAACAACCTGTCCGGCGACAACGGATCGGTCAACCACCAGGGCGACAACCGCACCGGTGAGGGCGGCGGCGACGACGAGCAGATCGTGGTCAACCTCGCGGCCGTCTCGCCCGACGTGGCCAAGATCGTCTTCCTGGCCTCCATCGACCAGGCCGATTCGCGAGCGCAGAACTTCGGGCAGGTCTCC
Source organism: Allobranchiibius sp. CTAmp26 (assembly GCF_017565405.1). Lineage (GTDB taxonomy): Bacteria > Actinomycetota > Actinomycetes > Actinomycetales > Dermatophilaceae > Allobranchiibius. The sequence goes on along the minus strand of NZ_JAGEKR010000010.1, from coordinate 212,563 downwards.
GACGCCTACATCCGCTTCTTCGACGCCGACGACGCGAACAACGCCGAGAAGGGTGCGCGGTTCGACCTCGGCGAGGACGCCTCGACCGAGACCGCACTGATCTTCGGTGAGCTCTACAAGAACGGCGCCGAGTGGAAGTTCCGCGCCGTCGCGCAGGGCTACTCCTCCGGCCTGGCCGGCGTCATCTCCGATTTCGGTATCTCCGCGGGCTGACCTGCCTCGGCGTACGACGGCCGTCACCGTCGTACCTCCCACCCTTACGAAGGGACCTCATGTCCACCCTCAAACACTTCCGTGTCGACTTCGTCGTCGCCGCGGCAGTGCTCGTCATCGCCTTCTTCTACGCCGGGATCGACGCGGTCTCGCTGACCGCGATCCTGATCGTGCTGGAGATCGTCTTCTCCTTCGACAACGCGGCGGTCAACGCCAAGTACCTCGAGAAGATGAACGACTTCTGGCAGAAGATGTTCCTGACCGTCGGCGTGCTAGTCGCCGTCTTCGGGATGCGGCTGATCTTCCCGTTCGTCATCGTCTGCCTCTCCGGACAGATCAGCCCGGTCCAGGCCGTGCACCTCGCGCTCGAACGGGGCAACCACAACACCCCGGGTACGTACGGCTACATCCTCGACCAGGCCCACCCGGCCATCGCGGCGTTCGGCGGGATGTTCCTGCTGCTGCTCTTCCTGGACTTCATGTTCGACGGTGACAAGGAAGTGCACTGGCTCGGCCCGATCGAGCGGGCGCTGCAGCGCATCGGCGCCCTCGACATGCTCGGGGTCATCGTCGCCGGCATCGGCCTGCTGCTCGCCGCCGAGTTCCTCACCACCGGGGGTGAGAAGGCGACCGTGCTCTTCTCCGGCGTGCTCGGCATCGTGCTCTACCTCGCCGTCAACGGCCTGTCCTCGGTGATGGAGGACCAGGAAGCGGCCAAGGACGAACAGCTGGAGCAGCAGACCAATGCCCGCGGGACGGTCCTGCTCGCCGGCAAGGCGGCGCTGTCACTCTTCTTCTTCCTGGAGGTGCTCGACGCGACGTTCTCCTTCGACGGCGTCATCGGAGCCTTCGCGATCACGCCGGACCCGATCATCATCGCCATGGGTCTCGGCGTCGGAGCACTCGCGGTCCGCTCGCTGACCGTCTACCTGGTCCGTAACGGCACCCTGGCGGAGTACCGCTACTTGGAGAACGGCGCCCACTGGGCCATCGGCGCACTCGCGGTCATGCTGATCCTGACCATCAAGTTCAAGCTCGGCGAGGTCGTCATCGGAGGCACCGGCATCGCCTTCATCGTGGCGGCCTGGCTCACCTCGGTGCGCGAGAACAAGAAGCGGGACGCCAACCAGCCCCCGACCGAATCCATCGACCAGACACCGGCGTCTGCCGTGAACGGAGCATCGAACCCATGACGATCAACTTGAACAAGGGCCAGTCGGTCAACCTCGCCAAGCAGGACGGCGGATCCCTCACCCGGGTCCGGATGGGCCTCGGGTGGGACGCGAAGATCGTGACCAAGAAGGGTCTCTTCGGCGGCAGCAAGCAGGTGCAGCGCGACATCGACCTGGACGCGTCGGCCATTCTGATCGGTGCGGGCAACGTGCTCGACATCGTCTACTTCGGCAAGCTGCGCTCCAGTGACGGTTCGATCCAGCACACCGGCGACAACCGCACCGGCGCCGGCGACGGCGACGACGAGTCGATCATCGTGGACCTGCCGGCCGTGGCCGGCTCGGTCGAGCAGATCGTCTTCGTCGTCAACTCCTATAGCGGCGAGAACTTCACCGAGATCGACAACGCCTTCGTCCGCGCGGTCGACTCCGCCGCCGGGGACACCGAGCTGGTCCGTTATGAGCTGACCGGCACCGGGCCGCACACCGCCATGGTGATGGCCAAGCTGACCCGTTCGGGCTCCGGGTGGAGCTTCACCGCCATCGGTCAGCCGGGCCAGGGCCGGGTGGCGCAGGAACTGGTGCCGCTCGCCCTCTCGGCGATCTGAGCGAGTGGCCGCGCGCCCTCAGCCTGGACATCTGGGGCACGCTGATCGGCAGCGACCCCGCGTTCAAGCCGGCGCGCAACGAGATGCTGCGACGCGCGCTGGCTCCGGGCGTCGCCGGTGGCGACTTCGACGTGGCGTTGCGCGCGGCCGACCACGACGGTGACGAGCTGTCGATGGCGACCGGCCGCGACGTCGGCTTCGACCAGCGGGTCGGGCTCGTCCTGGATCGGCTGGGCGTGGGCGGTGCCGCGCTCGGTGACCGATCGGCGTACCTCATGGCGGAGCAGGCTGCTCTCGCGCTGACCCATCCGCCCCGGCCGCTCACCCATCGGCTGCCGCAGCTGCTCGCGGCGGTCGCTGAACGGATGCCGGTGGTGCTGACCAGCAACACCGGCATGCTGCCGGGGGAGCTGATGCGAAAGTTGTTGCGGCTCGCGGGGTTCCGCGATGATCTGGGGATGGTCTTCTCCAACGAGGTGGGAGCCGCCAAACCGTCGCGCGAGATCTTCGACATCGCGGTCGGCGTGGTCGCGGTGCCCGCGCCGGACGTGCTGCACGTCGGCGACAACCCGGTCGCCGACGTCCGGGGAGCCGGTGCGGCCGGGCTGCGAACCCTGCTCGTCGAGCCCGACGGGGTTGCGCTGGCCGCGCGGCTGGAGACGATCGCTCGCGCATGACCGCACTCTGGACCCTCACGGGCACCCCCGAGGACGTGCGGTCCCTCGACGAGCACGACCACTTCGACCACACCGCGTACTCGCTGATGAAACACGGTGACGGCGCCGCGATCCACGGTCTCGGGGCGCGCCTCGGCAAGCACCTGCTGCACGAACACGGTGGGCGGCTGCTCGCCGACGCGGTGCCTGTCTTCCCCGTCGCGTATCTCGCGGTGCCTCCCGCATGTTGGTACCTGGCGGCCGAGGCGCTGGCCGTGGTCGATGAGGCGCGGGCAGCGCGCGGGCTGCCCGCCGGGCGTCTGGTGCACGTGCGCAAGGACGCGGTGACTGCCGGGGACTATGCCGCCGCGAGCGAGCAGGACCGCCGTGCGGAGCTGGCCGCGATCGGGTTCGAGGTGCAGGAGTCGCTCTCCGGGTGCGTCGCGGTCGTTGTCGACGACGTGCGCGTGACCGGCCTGGCCGAGCAGACGATCGTGTCCGCCCTGGCGACGGCGGACCCTGTCGCTGTGCTATCGGCGTACGTCGCGGTGTGCACCCCACAGCTCGCCGCCGCACCGCACGTGGAGCGGGTCCTCAACCACACGGCGGTCACCTCGCCGCTGGACCTGCTGCCGGCGATCCAGGCCGATCGCTTCTGCCTCACCATCCGCTTCTTGAAGTTCGCGCTCGCCAGCCCCGACCTCGCCGAGTTCGTCGCGCGCTGCCCGCAGCCGGTGCTGCTGCAGATGTACGACGGGGTGCTCGCGACCGGCGCGGCGTTCGCCGACGCGTACGCGCCGGGTGTCGCGGTCCTGCGGGCCGGGCTGGGGGAGTTCCGCTACGCGCTCGTGCGGCTGCACCCGCGCGACACCGCGCTTCCGCCGGATGACGGCGGCCCCGTCGGGGCGGCGTCCTACAGCCGGTTCAAGCACGGAAGCGGCGCTCTCGCAACGCGATTCGCTCGGTTGTTGGCGCAGCAGTACGCCGATCATCACGATCTGTCTTCGACGTCGCGGGTCTGGGTGACGGGCTCGGGGTACGCGACGGTCCCGCCGGCGGCCGCCGCGCTGGTGGCGCCGTTCGTGGCGGCGCTGGGGGAGTTGGTGCCGGGGCTGCAGGTGCGCGAGCTGCGGGTGCACCGCTCGGGTCGCACGCCCGGCGACTACGCGGCGATGACTCCCGCGGATCGCGACGCAGCGCTACGCGACGACTGCATGTACGTCGAGGACGGCGCCGACCTGCGCGGTGAGCTGGTGGTCGCCCTGGACGACATCCGGGTCACCGGGACCCACGAGCGCGCGATGAACGCCTGCCTGACGGCGGCCGGCGCGCGGTGGATCGACCATCTCTACCTGGTCGACGCGGCCGCGTTCGCCACCGCGCCCCAGCTGGAGTCGATGCTCAACGCCGCGGCGGTCGCACGGCTCGACGACCTGCTTGCGATCATGCGGGCAGCAGACTTCGTGCCGAACGCCCGGGTGTGCCGGCGGGTGCTGCGACTGCCTCCGGACGAGCTGGTGAGGTTCGTCGAGCAGGTGCCGGCGCAGGTGCTGCGGTGGGTCTGCGACGCGATCGAGGCGGACCACCTGGCCGACGTCGACCAGTTCGCCGACGGCGTACGCCGCTTGCGCGGCCTCACCGCCGTGCGGCCCTGACCCGGCCGTCGAGGACCGTCCGTCCCCGTACCTGCTGGGAGGTCGGGTCAGCGCATGTTGCCGGTGTGGCCGAGTGAGAACCGGCCGGGCTGAGGCCAGATGAGCAGCCCGTGGGGCCCGGCGCCGACAGGGATCTCGTGCAGCACCCGACCCGTCCGGGTGTCGAAGACGTAGACGACCGAGTTGTAGCGCCCGGACAGCCACAGCTGGGTCCCGTCGGCGCTCACACCTCCCATGTCGGGCGAGCCTCCACCGGGGATGCGCCACTTGGCCACGGGCTTCAGGGTGTTCGCGTCGAGGACGCTGACGCTGCCCTCATCCCGGTTGCTGACGTAGATCCTCGTGCCGTCGCGGGAGGGGTAGATGCCGTGTGCGCCGAAGCCGGTCGGCACGAACCGGTCGACCGCGAAGGTCCGGGCGTCGATCACCCAGACCCCGTTACGGAGCATGTCGGCGGCCAGGAGCCATCGGCCGTTCGGGCTCAGCCGCACGTCCTGCGGCATGGAGGAAGCGCCCGGTTTCAGCTCCGCCCTCGGACCGCCCATCCGCTTCGCCATCTGAGGGGAGGTTGCACCCGGCGTACGAATGGCATTGAGGTCGATGACCTTTCGAATACGCGTCACGTTCGAGTCGATGACGAGCAGCTTGCCGCTGAACTCGCACGACACCATCAAAGTGGTGAGGCCGGCGTTGTAGTCCGCGTGGTTGACGCCGGCGCACGGCACCCTCAGCGATCGGATCAACCGCATCGTGTGGGGGTCGCGCACGTCGATCCGGTCGAGCTTCTCCGCCATGACCAGGGCGTAGCGGCCGTCGGGGGTGAAGTAGAGGTTGTACGGGAAGTCGACGGTGACGGCGGTTCCCGCCCTGCCGGTCCGCGGGTCGATCGGGGTGAGCCGGTATCCCGCGTCGCTGTTGACCCAGAGGGTCCGCAGGTCGTAACTCGGCACCACGTGCTCCGGCGAGGCGGCGACCGGGATCCGCCCGATGACCCGGTAGGTGTGCGGATCGATGATGTCCACGCGGCCCGACTGCTGGTCCGGCACGTAGACCAGCTGGCGCGCCGTACGCGCGACCGGGCTGAGGTCGCCAGGGCGGACGTGAGCGTAGACGGGGAGCCCGTCGGGAGCTGTGATCGCGCCGCCCGGAGTGGGGCTGCCCGTCGTACTGACCGACGGGTGTGACGTGGCGGAGGTCGATGCCGCAAGGCGCGGCGCGGCGCCCGAGGAGCAGGCCGCCAGGAGTACCGAGAGGCACGCAGCGGCGATGATTCCCCGGCGACGGTCAGGAGCGCGCAAGGACCGGCTCCCCAGGGTGTGCAAGCAGCCGGGTGATGGTCACAGCTCGTAGACCGCGCTGGGTCAGCAGATCGAGGATCTTTGGCAGGGCTGCGACGGTGCCCGGGTGGCCGAGGTGCAGGCTCACGATGGACCCACCACGGACGGTGGCTTCGACATTGCGGACGATGGCGGTCGAGCCCGGGTCGGTGTAGTCGAGCGAGTCGACGTCGTAGGAGATGCACCGGTGGTAGCCCGCGCTGGCAGCCGCCGCGCGAATCGTGGCGGTGCTCGTCGGTGTTCCTGACGGGCGGAACAATGCTCCGGCCGAACCGCGCACGGCTGCCACGGCATGCGCGCCGCGCTGGACCTCGACACGCGCGGCGGCCGCGCTCAGCGACCGCATGGGTTGATGGCTCCAGGTGTGGTTACCGACGTCGTGCCCTGCCCCGAGCAGCGCATGAACGACATCCGGGTGTTGCCGCGCCCAGGTGCCGACGGTGAAGACGGTGACCTCGGCCTGGTGTGCGGCGAGAGCGGCCAGGACGGCCCGGGCGATCGAAGGGTCCCCGGCGCCGTGAAACGTCAGCGCCACCTCTCCGCTCGACCGCGGCCCGGCGACGATGTCCGGCCCTGGGGTCATCAGGATGTGGGGGATCTGCGTCTGGCTGGTGTGGGGCGAGGGACCGGCGGATGCGGTCGCGCCACTGGACCCGGTCGCCTCACTGGATCGGGCTGTCGTCCCGCTCGTGGGAGCCGACGTCGTACTGCACGCCGCGAGACCGGCAGCGGCAGCGCCCAGACCTGCGAAGACCGCCACCCGACGGGGCAACCCGCGGCTCGGGCCCTCGGCCGACACGAGGTCGAGCGGGCGGTCGGACTCGGGGTCGGGCGGGGCCGTCATCCCTGCAGCCTTGTCGACCCTGCTGAGAGCCGAATGAGAACACGGACGCGTGGTCAGAGAGCGGGCGGACGACGCCCCGCTCCGTTGATTGCCGCGGGTCGGCGGCACCGTTCGTCGTCGCCCTCTCGTAGGCTGCGGCGACTGGTCGAGAGGGGGCGGACCTGAGTGAGCGCTGACGGGCAACCGGGGCCGCTGCATCGCAACCACGCGTTCATGGTCCTGCTGATCGGTCAGACGGCCTCCTCCGTCGGCACGTCGATGACCGGCCTGGTCTTCCCCCTCATCGGGTATGCCCTCACGGGCTCGACGCTCCTGGCGGGAGTCGCGGCGACGTCCGTGCTCGTCGGTGAGCTGCTCGGCCGGCTCGTCTCCGGAGCGCTGGTCGACCGGTGGGCGAAGCGCCGGGTGATCGTGCTCGCCAACCTGGCCGCTGCCGTCGCCGTCGCGGGTCTCGCGGTCGCGGAGCTTCTCGGGCACCTCGTCCTGGCGCACCTGATCGCCGCCGGCCTCGTGATCGGGCTGGCCGAGGCGTTCCTGGCCCCGGCGTCCTCGGCCTCGGTGCGTCAGGTGGTCCCCCGCGAACAACTGCCGCTGGCCTATACCCGGCTGCAGGCACGCGACCACCTCGCGAGCCTGATCGGCCCTCCGCTCGGTGGTGCGCTGTACTCCCTCGCCCGCAGTGTCCCGTTCGTGGTCGACGCCGTCAGCTACCTGGCGTACGGCATCGGCGCCAGCAGACTGCGCACGGATCTGCGAGCCGATACACCCACGGGCAACTCTCTGCTGACCGATGCGCGGGCGGGCCTGCACTTCGTGTGGCACCACCGCGTCATCCGGTCGGTGCTCCTGTGGGGCGGACTCTTCAACTTCGCCATGGCCTACGTCTTCACGGCCGTCACTCTGCGACTGATCCGGGCCGGAGTGACGCCTGCGGCGATCGGGCTCGTCGACACCTGCGCCGCAGCTGCCGGGCTCCTCGGCGCCCTCATCGCGCCCGCGATCGTCACCCGCTTCCGCAGCGGGCTCCTCACCGTCGCGACCGGGCTGGCGCTCGCGCTGCTGGTCGCGCCGATGGGGCTGACCACGAACGTGATCGTGACGGGTGCGCTCTTCGCAGGGGGTTTCCTGCTGCTGCCGGCGAACAACTCGGGCATCTCGGCCTACATCAGCAACGTCACACCCCCACACCTGCAGGCGCGGATGAACGCCGCAGCCGGTGTGATCGCGCTAGGCCTCGCTCCGCTGGCCCCGCCCGTCGCCGGCGTCCTCATCGTGGCGCTCGGCGACGTCGGCTGCATGCTCGCCGGCTCCGTGTTCCTGCTCATCAGCCTCGCGCCCCTCCTCACCAACCGCGAGGTAGTGACCCTGGGTCGTCCGGACACCTGGCAGTCCGCACCCTGACGCAGGTATGACCGAGGGACGCAGGTCGACCTGTGGCTCTCGGTCGTACCTGTGCCACCGTGAACCCGGCCCACGACGGCGTACCCACCGGTAGCTTGGGCGGATGGAGACCACGAACCAGCGGGTGCATGCCTTCACCGACGACGCTCTCGGGGAGGACGACGCGACCGGTGTCGCCGCGCGGATCGCCTCCGGCGCGATCAGCGCGAGCGAGGCGGTCGACGCCGCGATCGCGCGCAGCGAAGCCGTCGAGGAGCAGCTGAGCGGACTGCGGTTCGAGGACTTCGAGCGGGCGCGCAAGCGCGCGACCGGCGGTGGAGAGGGCGCGTTCGCCGGGGTGCCGACGCTGTTCAAGGACAACATCATGGTCGGCGGAATGCCGATGACCCAGGGGTCGCGCGCGTTCGCCATGACACCGCACCCGAAGGATGGCCCGGTCGCACGCCAGTTCCGGGCGACCGGACTCATCCCGATCGGCACCTCGACGATGCCGGAGTTCGGGTGGACCTGCTCGACCGAGACGCTCGAGTACAGCACCCACAACCCGTGGCACACGTCGTACTCCTCCGGCGGCAGCTCGGGCGGATCGGCGGCGTACGTCGCGGCCGGCGTCGTGCCGATCGCGCACGGCAACGACGGCGGCGGCTCGATCCGGATCCCGGCGCACGCGTGCGGGCTGGTCGGGTTGAAGCCGACCCGGGGCCGACTGCGGATCGAGGTCGCCGACCGGGTGGCGCCCGTACGCGTGGTGAGCCAGTCGGTGTTGGCTCGCTCGGTGCGCGACGTCGCCGGCTTCTTCGCGGCCGCCGAGCAGGTGCACCACAACCGGTTGCTGAAGCCGATGGGGCTGGTCGACCAGCCGCAGGCGACGCCGTTGCGGATCGGACTGCTCATCGACTCACCGGCGGTGGAGACCCGCACCGATCCCGAAACCCGCGCCGCCATCGAGCAATTCGGGCGTCAGCTCGAAGAGCTCGGGCACCACGTCGAACCGTACGAGCTGAAGCTGCCGTCCTACTTCAAGGACGACTTCTCCTCGTACTGGATGCTGCTCGGGTTGCTGGCCTCGAGCGGCACCGACCGGATCTTCGGTGAGGGGTACGACCCGGAGCGACTCGAGGGACTCACCAAGTTCCTGGGGGCGCAGGGGAGGAAGCGGCTGCTCAAGATGCCGATCTCGCTGGCCCGGCTGCTGGCGTCCGACGTCGTGTCACGCGTGCAGATGCACCGCGGTCCGGATCTGATCGTGTCGCCGGTGCTGACGGGTACGACGCCTCAGCTGGGCTACCTCGGCGCCGACATCGACCCCGCCCTGCACTTCGAGCGGCTCGTCGACCTGTGCGCGTTCACCCCCTTGCACAACGCGACCGGTGCACCGGCGATCTCGCTGCCGGTCGGGCAGACCGCCGACGGTCTGCCGATCGGCGCGATGGTGTCGGGCACCCACGGCGACGACGCGCTGCTGCTGCGTCTCGCGCTGCAGGTCGAGGCCGCCCACCCCTGGCGCCGCATCCAGGACTGACTCCTCCGCGCCGCCGAGTGGCATACATATCTATCGAGTGCACCCGTTACAGGTGCGCCACTCGAAACATATGTATGCCACTCGGCGGGAGGGGGCGCGGGTCAGGCGTGGGTCGGGGTGATCTCGCCCATCTCGCCCCAACCATGCTGGGGCGTCTCGAAGTTCACGATCTGGGGCGTCGACGCCACGTGGTCGCCGAGCATCGCCGTCGCCGTCTTGAAGTGCTCGCTCTGCACGTGTCGAGCGCCGGCGTCGGAGTCCTCGAACGCCTCCACCAGCGTGAAGACGTCGTCCGCGTCCACGCTGCGACTCCATTCGAAGAAGAGGCACCCGTCCTCGGCGCGGGTGGCCTTCGTGAAGTCGGCCACGATGTCCAGCCACCGCGACGCGGACTCGGGCCGGATCGTCCACTTGACCACGATGAAGATCATCGGGCGACTGTAGCGCCGGGTCAGAGCGCGATCCGATACTTCGCGATCTTGCGGTAGAGGGTTGCGCGGGACATGCCCAGCTCCGTCGCCGCGTGCGCGACGGTCGCACCGGGCGCCGCCAGGCAGCGGACGATCTCGTCCCGCTCGAAAGCCTCGATCCGGGTGAGGACGTGGTCGCTGTCGCTGACGACCTCGGCCGGCAGGTGGCGCACGTCGACGAGGTCACTGCGCGCGGCGGCGTCGCGTACGGCGGCCCGCAGCTCGGCGACGTTGCCCGGCCAGGACGCCGCAGCCAACGCCCGCATCGCCCGCGGCGTAAAGCCGACATCCCGGTGGCGCAACTGCCGGGTGAAGAACGCCGCCAAGGGCGCGACATCCTCGGCGCGATGCCTCAGCGGGGGCGCCTCGACGACGGTGTGCACGATCTCCCGCAGCGGGGCCGGGATCGCCTCGAAGGACGAGGCCGTGACGGTGAGGGGATGCGGTCGGCGCGCCCCCGCGGCGTCCGTCGCCAGTTGCTCGGCCGCTGACGACGGCAGCATGTCCACCCCGGAGACGACGACCCCGATGTCGTCGGCGCGCAGCTCCGGCGACCAGAGCGCGAGCCATCCGGCGACATCGGAGGACCGCGGGGCGCGGGCGACCAGCACCCTGCCGCGTCGGTTGCCGGCGCGCCGGCCGAGCATCGCCAGCGTCGTACGCCCGCTCCCCGCTTCGCCCACCACTGCCACCAGGCCACCGGTCGCCAGGGCTGCCGAGGTCTCGGCGCGTGCGGCGTGCCAGGCGGCCGAGACGCACGGGTCGTCCGCGCCGAGCGGGCGCTCGCCGGTGAGCACGTGGAAGACCTCGCCACGCGGTGCCGGTCGCTCGTGCAGGCCCACGCTGCGCACCTGCATGAGGGAGCTGGTGTTGGCCGACGCTGATTGCGCGAGTGCGAGGAGGAGGTGCGAGGAGGTCTGCGACCACGTCGTGAGGTTGATGCACCCGAGCAGCTGCCCGTCGTCCGGGTCCATCACGGGAGCGGCCGCGCAGGTGTAGCGGCGCAGCGGTGCCACGAAGTGGTCTGCTCCGCGCACCATCGCCGGCACCCGGTCGACGAGCGCCAGCGCCAGGCCGTTGGTGCCGGCGGTCTGCTCGTCGTAGTAGAAGCCGGGCGCCAGGTGCACCCGGTCCAGTGAGCGCTCGATGCGGTGGTCATCGGACCAGCGCGCGAGGACCAGGCCGTGCGGGTCGGTCAGCATCACGCCGACGGGCTCGTCCGCCAGGGTGGTGCGCAGTCCCTGCAGCACCTGGGCGCCGCATTCGAAGAAGAGCGACCCGGTCGGGAGCTGGTCGGCGTACACCTCGCCGACCTCCTCGGGGGAGACGCCGTACTGCTCGCTGCGAGCCCAGGACGCACGCATCCGACCGGACCGCAGGAGTCCGCGCGGCGCCGGTCCGGAGAGTTCATCGCCCACGGACGCGCCCCTCGCACCTGTCTCAAAGTGAGACACCGCACCTGGACGATGTGGTGTGCATCACACCTAGCGTCTCCAGTGTGAACCCGTTCGCGCGCGTTGTCCCCCGCTGCCGCGAACCCCAGGTCTAGGAGGACCCATGTACACCAAGGACGGCGAGAAGTACTTCATCCTCGATGCGCACGTCGCGCTGTGGGATGCCCGCCCGGAGAACCAGCTCAACGTGCACGGCAAACAGTTCATCGACTGCTTCTTCGACTACCACCGCAATCTCAGCCCGGAGTCGGAGGTCTGGCCGTACGAGGACTACCTCTACCAGGGTGGCGATCGGCTGATGAAGGACCTGTTCGAGGACGGGTACGTCGACCACGCCATCTTCCAGCCCGCGCACCTCGGGGAGTTCTACAAGAACGGCTTCGGGCAGACCGAGGAGGCGTCCGCGCTGGCGAAGGCGCACCCCGAGAAGCTCACGTACAACCACAACTTCGACCCGCGCAACGGCGAGGCCGGCCTGGACCAGCTGCGCGCCGACGCGGAGCGCTTCGACCTCAAGGGCGTGAAGCTCTATACCGCTGAGTGGCATGGGGATTCGCGCGGGTACAAGCTGTCCGACCCGTGGTGTTACCGGTATTTCGAGCTGTGCCGGGAGCTCGGCATCAAGAACATCCACGTGCACAAGGGCCCGACGATCCGCCCGCTGGACCGGGACGCGTTCGACGTCTCCGACGTGGACCACGCGGCCACCGATTTCACCGACCTCAACTTCGTGGTCGAGCACTGCGGCCTGCCCCGGCTGGAGGACTTCTGCTGGATCGCCACCCAGGAGCCGAACGTCTACGCCGGTCTCGCCGTCGCGATGCCGTTCATCCACACCCGGCCGCGCTACTTCGCGCAGATCATCGGCGAGCTCATCTACTGGCTCGGCGAGGACCGCATCTTCTTCTCCAGCGACTACGCGCTGTGGACGCCGAAGTGGCTGGTGGAGCAGTTTGTGGACTTCCAGATCCCGTCGGACATGACCGAGTACGGCCAGCTCACCGTCGAGCAGAAGAAGAAGATCCTCGGCCTCAACGCGGCGAAGCTCTACGACATCCCGGTGCCGTCCGAGCTGCAGGTGCCGGATGCCGACGAGACGAAGACCGGTCCGCGCGAGCCCGAGTCGGCCGACCTGGCCTCGGTCTGACGGGATGAGTGCGGTACTCACCGGGGTGCGGTACGACGACGTACGCCGCGCGCTCGACACCGTCGTCGACCCCGAGCTCGACGAACCGGTCACCGATCTGGGGTTCGTGGCGTCCGTGGTGGTCGACGGCGGACGCGTCGAGGTGCACCTGCGACTGCCGACGTCGTTCTGCTCGCCGAACTTCGCATGGCTGATGGTGTCGGACGCGTACGACGCGGTGTCCGCGCTCGAGGGTGTCGAGCGGGTGGTCGTCGAGCTGGACGACCACCACGACTCGGACCTGATCAATCGCGGGCTCGCCGCGGGCGCCGGCTACCGGGGCACCTTCAAGCACGAGGCGCTGGACAACCTGGACGAGCTGCGGGCGACCTTCCAGCGCAAGGCGCACACGGCGGCGATGGAGCGTGCGCTCACGGCGTACCTGCGCGCCGACCCGACGCGCACCGAGGCGGACCTCGCCGACGTGCGCCTTGGTGACCTGCCGGAGGACCCGGGCACGGAGGCGCTGGTACGCCGCCGGGCCACGCTGGGTCTGCCGGTCGACGCCGACGCACCGGTGCTGCTGAACGACGACGGCACCCGACCGACCCGCGAACAGGCGAGTCCTGTTCTGCGGCGAGCGCGTTCGGTGCGCATCTCGGTCGACGGCAACGCCCACTTCTGTCGCGGATTGCTCGCCACCCGGTATCCGGGCGCGGAGGACGACCAGGTCCCTCGCGCCGACGATGCCCATCCGCTGCTGCCCCTGTCCGTCCTGTCCTGAGAAAGAGGTCTCACCGTGAGAGCCGTCCGTGTCACCGGGTACCACCAGCCGCTGCAGATGGGGGAGGTCGACAAGCCCACCGCCGACGGGCCGCACGACGTCGTCGTACGGATCGGCGGGGCCGGGGTGTGCCGCACCGACCTGCACATCCTGGAAGGTCAGTGGGCCGAGAAGTCGCAGGTCGAGCTGCCCTACACGATCGGCCACGAGAACGCAGGCTGGGTCGACGCGATCGGGTCCGCCGTGACGAACGTCGCGGTGGGGGACAAGGTGATCCTGCACCCGCTCGTCACCTGCGGGCTGTGTCGCGCGTGCCGTGCCGGTGACGACGTGCACTGCGAGAACTCCAAGTTCCCGGGCATCGACACCGACGGCGGGTACGCCGAGTACCTGCTGACGTCCGCGCGCAGCTGCGTCAAGATCGACGATGCGCTCGAACCCGCGGACGTCGCCGCGCTCGCGGACGCCGGGCTCACGGCGTACCACGCCGCGGCCAAGGCGGCGCTGCGGCTCCGGGCCGGTGACAAGTGCGTGGTGATCGGCGCGGGAGGCCTGGGGCACATCGGGATTCAGGTGATGCACGCGATCTCGCCGGCCGAACTGATCGTGGTCGACCGCAACCCCGATGCGGTGAAGCTCGCGCTGTCGATCGGGGCCGACCACGCAGTCGTCGGCGACGGCAGCCAGGTCGACCAGGTCATGGAGCTCACCGGCGGCAAGGGCGCGGAGGTCGTCATCGACTTCGTCGGCGAGGGCGGCTCGACCAAGGAGGGCATCTCGATGACCCGGCAGGGCGGCGACTACCTCATCGTCGGGTACGGCGAGAACATCGACGTGCCGACCATCGACCTGGTCTCCACCGAGGTCAACATCATCGGCAACCTGGTCGGCAGCTACAACGATCTGGTGGAGCTGATGGCGCTGGCCGCGCAGGGCAAGGTCACGCTGCACACCGCGAAGTACCCGCTGGACGACTTCCAGAAGGCCGTCGACGACCTGGACAACGGGAGGGTCCGCGGCCGGGCGATCCTGATCCCCTGATCCATACTCACCGGGTGCCGCCGCTGGCGTACAGCCGGCGCGCCGCGGCGTCGACTACCGGGTCGGCGAGGTGGGCAGGGTGCTGGCGAGTGTGCTGGGGTAACGGGGATCGTGGAACAGCTTCGCGGTCAGTGGGGTGGTGTCTCTGAACGCGGCGAACACGACCGCGGCAAGGAGCGCCCCGGTCAGGGGACCGAGGAGATAGACCCACAGATCGTTCAGCTGGGGGGCGAGGAGGGCAGGCGCGAGGCTGCGGGCCGGGTTGAGGCTCGTGCCGGTGTATGGGGCGCCCTGCCACACGAGGGCTGCGACGAGCACCCAGTTGCCCATCGGCGTCCATCGTGCGGTGCGGGTGTGAGAGGTGAAGAAGAAGATCATGAGCACCAGGGCGGCGGTCATGAGCATCTCGAGCCCTGCCGCACCGACGGCATTCAGTCCATGGCCCGGCTGGGTCGCGCCCAGGTGCAGGACCCGCGCGGTATGTCCCCACGCCAGGCGCAGTCCGGCGGCAGCGGCGAGCGCTCCCGACAGTTGGGCGGCGATGTATCCAACAAGGTCGTGAGGATGCACTTTGCGTTGGGTCCAGAACGCAAGGGTGACAGCCGGATTCAGGTGTGCCCCGCTACGCCGTCCCAGCGGGCTGATTGCGACCAGGCTTCCTGTGCCGGCGAAGAGCAACCCGGTCAACAGCAGCCGCGCCGACGTACTCGGCAGATGTCCGACCACCGGGCTGGACGGCCCGAAATCCAGGAACACCGCGGAAAGGCCACCAACCAAGAGCAGTGCGGTGCCCAGGAATTCGCACACCCAGGGCGTCCAGTGCCAACCACCCCGTGCTGGTGTCTCCGATGCTGTTGGGGTCAATGCTGGCTTTCAGCTGGGGTCCGGAAGAGTCGGATGAGCACGTCGATACCTACAGACCGACGCTGCCCTGCATGATTCCGCCGTCGACGACGATAGTCGTGGCGGTCATGTAGCCGGCCTTTCCTGAGGCCAGAAACACCGTGACGTCGGCGATCTCCGACGACTTCGCCATCCGTCCCAAGGGGATGGCGGCATTGAGTGCTTTCATCTTGTCGGGGTCGGCCTCGGTGGAGGCGTTGATGGGGGTGGAGACGGCCCCGGGAGCGATGTTGATCATCCTGATGTCATGTGCGCCGAGCTCGACGCCGGCCGTGCGCGTCAGCATGCGCATCCCGCCCTTGGAAACGCAGTAGGCGATGTTGCCCGGCATCGGCCAATCCTCATGGACCGAGGAGATGTTGAGGATCAGCCCGCCCCCGCCTTGCGCGATGAACTGCTTCGCTGCGGCCTGCGCCCCGAAGAACGCGCTGCGCATGTTGATCGCCATGACCTTGTCGAAGTCGGCCTCCGTGGTCTCCAGCAGAGAGGTGCGCGTCTCGACCCCGGCGTTGTTGACCAGCACATCCAGGCGTCCGTAGGTGCTCACGGCCGCCTGCATCATCTTCTGCAGGTCGGCTGCCTTGGTGATGTCAGCCTGGACTCCGACGGCGTGGCCCCCGGCCGCCTCGACCTTGGCGATCAGTGCGGTGGTCTCCTGCGGGTCGGCGACGTAGTCGATGACCACGTTGGCACCCTCCGCAGCTGCGGCCAGCACGATTGCTTCCCCGATACCGCTGTTACCGCCGGTGACGACGATCGATTTGCCCTGCAACATCATGAGAACTCCCAGTGATGGTCGACGTGATGACCGGGTTTCGGTGACGTGCCACTCAGCCGATGCAAGCCGTCAGTCGATGACGACAGCACCTGCATCACGGCGGTGAGACTGTCACAGAGGGCTGAATGCACACCCAGGAACGAACCTGTCCCCGTAAAAGGCAAGGGGCTGGCACGATCAATCGGTGAGCCGCATCGAGGATTACGCGTTACTGGGAGATCTGCAGACCGCTGCCCTGGTCAGTACGACCGGGTCGATCGATTGGTTGTGCCTGCCGGCCTTCGATTCTCCCGCCTGTTTCGCGGCGCTGGTGGACACTCCCGACGCCGGTCACTGGCTTATCGCGCCCGCGACGGGCGGGGTCTGCAGTACCCGCAGGTACGTCGAAGAGACCCTGGTGTTGGAGACCGAGTGGCGCAGCCAGGAGGGGACGGTGCGCGTCATCGACTTCATGCCTCCGCGCGGGCACGCACCCGATGTGGTCCGCATCGTGGAGGGTGTCTCGGGCTCGGTCGCGATGCGGTCCGAGCTGCGGTTGCGGTTCGACTATGGGCGGGTGGTGCCATGGGTCCGCCACCACGGTGACCGGATGGAGGCGATCGCCGGCCCGGACCGGGTTCGGTTGCGCACTCCTGCGCCGACGGTGGGTCGTGACCTGGCCACCGTGTCGGAGTTCACCGTGCGGGCCGGGGACCGGGTGCCGTTCGTGTTGACCTGGAACCCAAGTCACCTTCCCCCACCGAAGACCGTCGACGCCGAGCAGGCCCTGGTCGACACGACGACGTTCTGGTCGGCCTGGGCCGAGCGCGGTACGCCGGTGATCGGTCCGTACCGCAAGGCGATACGCCGATCGCTGCTCACCCTGAAGGCCCTGACCTACCAACCGACCGGTGGGATCGTGGCAGCGGCCACCACCTCACTGCCCGAACAGATCGGGGGTCCGCGCAACTGGGACTACCGCTACTGCTGGTTGCGCGATTCCACGTACACCCTGCAGGCGTTGATCTCCGCCGGGTACCTCGACGAGGCAAGAGCCTGGCGGGAATGGTTGCTCCGCGCGGTGGCGGGCGATCCCGCCGATCTGCAGATCATGTACTCCCTGGATGGCACGCGCCGACTACCCGAAGCAGAACTGGCGTGGCTGGCCGGGTACGAAGGCAGCACGCCCGTTCGTACCGGCAACGCCGCTTCCGACCAGCTGCAGCTCGACGTGTGGGGGGAGACGCTCGACGGTCTCGCGTTGGCCCGCAACGCCGGTCTCGCTGACCAGGACGACGCCTGGGACCTGCAGACCGCGCTGATGGAGCACCTGGAGGGCAACTGGGACCAGCCCGACAACGGTCTCTGGGAGATGCGCGGTGCCCGCCGCCACTTCACCCATTCGAAGGTGATGGCCTGGGTCGCTGCCGACCGGATGGCCACCGCCGTCCGCTCACATCCCGACCTGCACGGACCGGTCGAGAAGTGGGAGGCCCTGCGTGCCACCATCCACGACGACGTCATCGCCCACGGTTTCGACGCCGATCGCAACACCTTCACCCAGTCGTACGGCGCACCCGGCCTGGATGCCAGCCTGCTGATGATTCCCCGTGTCGGATTCCTGCCCCCGAACGACCCTCGGGTGCTGGGCACGATCTCCGCGATCCAGAGCGAACTCACCGAGGATGGGCTGGTCAAGCGCTACAACACCACCGGCTCCGACGATGGACTGACCGGTGGCGAAGGGATGTTCCTGGCCTGCTCGTTCTGGCTCGTCGACGCCCTGCACCTCGCCGGGCGACAGGAACAGGCGACCGCACTCTTCGAGCGGCTCCTTGACCTTCGCAACGACGTCGGCTTGCTCAGCGAGGAGTGGGATCCCGCCACCGGCCGCCAACTCGGCAACACCCCTCAGGCGTTCAGTCATTTCCCGCTCGTCACCAGCGCGCTGCAACTGCACGCCGGCAAAGCCCATCACAGCCAACACCCCATCCGGGGTTCATGACCACTCGAGCCCGCGGGCGTGGCTCACGGACGCCGGGCTCACGGCGTACCGCCCCTCGGCCAAAACGGCCCTGCGGCAGCGGGCCGGTGACAAGTGCGTGGTCGACCACGTGGCCCGTTGCGACGCCGTGCGACCGGCGCGACCGCGCACTTCGATGACCGGTGCCACCCATGGGTGAAGCGATCAACCGGCGACTGCTGGTCCTCACGCCGTCCGGGCGGTTACGGGTCGCCCACGAGGAACTGAGCCCGACCTGACCCGAAGGACCAGTCGGCCCCAGCGTTGGCCGACACCGGCCGCGCTCGGGCGAAGCCGACTTACGCGTCGTCGGTGAGACGCAGTGTCGCGTAGGTGATCGCGCCGTAGACGAGGTGCGGGACCGCGTCCGCGGCCCAGTCCGCGCCCTTCCAGTCGGCCGGATCACTGATCCCGAACAACTTCAGCGGGGCGTCGGACATCGCCATCGCCGCGGCCGAGATCAGCACGATCGCGGCCGCTGCCGGGATCGATCGGCCACGGCTGAGCAGCGCGCGATGCACCGTTCCGGCGACCCCGCCGACGCCCGTGCCGGACAGCGGGCCGAGTCCGGCGAGGCAGTTGTCCCGCTCGTCACCCGTTCCGGGGATGGCGACGCCGGCGCTGCCCGCCGCCGCCTCCACCAGATCCTCGGGTGCCGAACTCGTGCCTCGACCGCGGACAGCCATGTCCAGGTACGTCGTTGCGTTGAGTGCGGTCGTGCCTGCCGCCCCGGCGATCGTGCCGCGTAGGAACCCGTTCGTCATGATGAACTCTTCTTCCGTCGGAGATGATCAGGCCGTGAGCCGGCGGGCGTCGTCGCGACTTGGGTCAGGCCAAGCCGAGCTGGGTCATGATGCCGAGCTCGTCGCTGCTGCCCCACCGTTCGACGAGCTTGCCGTCGGCGAACTTGCTGATCTGGACACCACGTGCCTTGAACGCCTTGCCGGTGGCGCCGTGGCCCTGGAATGGACCGTTGTGTGTCCCGGTCAGCGTGTACGCGAACGCGACCTGGTCGTCGTCGGCGACGAGGGTCTCGACCTCGACATGCAGATCAGGGAACGCGGTCCGCATGTCGGAGAAGAGCGTCTTGAAGCCGTCGGGACCGTTGACCTGGCCGGGTGCGGGGTCATGGTCGACGGCGTCGGGCGCGACGAGCTGGTCGAACGCGTCCAGGTTGCCGGTGTTGACCGCCTCTCCGAAAGCTTCCTGCGAGGCGATGTTGGTCTTCTTGTCGAACACGTGAGTGTCTCCTCGGTGTGTTGATGCCATGGTCCGGACGCATCCGCTACGGCTGCATGCGGTCGGTGGGGCGGACGAGGATCTCGTCGACCGCGACCCGGTCGGGCTGGACAGCGGCGTTGATGACGACCGCTGTGATGGCGTTACCCACCAGCGCCTTTATCGAACCGTGATTCGTCTGGCGGCGTCTTCGCGACTGCCGCGTCGGTGCTGTGATCGACGAGCCCGGACCGTACGCACGGGCCTCGACCAGGGCGCCTCGGCAGGGGTCCGCGCCCGAGACGCAGGCGGGATAACGTCGCGGGCATGACGTTGAATCATGTTCGACGCGGAAGCGGCGCCCCATTGTTGCTCGTGCACGGCCTGGGCGCAGGGGGGCAGTCCTGGGCTCCGATCCTGGACGAACTGGCCGAGCACCGTGAGGTCATCGCCGTCGATCTCCCGGGCTTCGGAGAGACACCACCGCTGACCGGTGAGGTGTCGATCGCCACCCTCACCGACTCCGTCGCGGACTTCATCCGCGAACAGGGGCTGGACGGGGTCTCCACCGTCGGCCAGTCGATGGGCGGCCGAATGGTGCTGGAGCTCGCGCGGCGCGGAGTCGGCGGCGACACCGTGGCGTTGGACCCGGGCGGCTTCTGGAGTGACCGCGAGGTCGCTGTCTTCGGCGCCACGCTGCGACCGTCGATCGCTCTGGTCAAAGTGCTGCGGAACAGGTTGCCAGCACTGCTCGGCACTTCTGCGGGAAGGACCCTTCTGCTGGCGCAGTTGTCTGCGCGGCCGTGGGCGCTCTCGCCCGAGACCGTACTTCCGGACGTGCGCGGGTTGGCCGACTCGCCGTCGACCGGGGCCGCCTTGAACGCCCTGATCAAGGGGCCCAAGCAACAGGGTGCCCCGGCTGGCACCGTGCCCGGCCGGGTCACGATCGGGTGGGGGCGCCGGGACCTGGTGACCGTGCCGGGACAGGCCGCACGTGCCACGGAGCTGTTCCCCGACGCTGTGCTGCACTGGTTCGAGCGGTGCGGTCACTTCCCGCAGTGGGACGCACCCGACGAAGCGGTCCGGCTGATCCTCGACAGCACCGCGTGAGATCGGTTGCCGGCCTCGACCGGTGAGAGCAGCGTTCGCCGTTAAGCGGATCCGCCTACGGCGCCTCGGTTTCGAGCGGCCGGTGACGGCGCCTTGGCCTCCTCCGGATTTGTTCCCGGTTCGGATTCGGACGTGCGGGGGAGGAAGCTCAGTCGCTTGCTTGAAGCCTTCGCGATCGCGTCAATCGACCGCCGTCGCGGTCCTTGTCTCAGACGGGAACGTCAGGCGGTCGAGGAAGTACCGGTCGGTGAAGTCCAGATCGACTCGGATGGTGAGCGCCTCGATCCGGACGCCGGGCACCGGCAAGGTCGCCGGCGCACCGCTGGCCGTGACCGCCGCGTAGATCAGAAATCTGTACCGGATCGGCATGGTGGGGAAGGGTTCTCGGAAGCGAATCTCGATTCTGTCGTGGGACGGTGCGAGCCCCAATGTCCATCTGCCGCTGAATCGGGGTGGGGCGTAGCGCGCGAACCGGATGCTGGTGCCCGGCAGATCCCACGGTCGACGCAGCAATGCCGGGTGCTCGATTCGCAGGCCTTCGGCGTCGAGGTGAAGTCGTCCCGTGCGGCCGATCAGTAATAGCGGCATTGCTGTCGCACCGAACCCGAGGGCCAGAACGGCCAGCACCACCGCGAGAGGATCGACCGGGACATCTGTGGAGACCAGGGCAACGACGAAACCGGCACCTGCCAGGAGGCACAGAACGCCGGTCGTGACCACCACGCCGGCGGTCCAACCGAATCGCGGTCGCAGGATCACCTTGTGCACCCGCACAGTCTCCGGCACCCCGCTGTCGCGACGGGCGTCGTCCATTGCATCGACCTTCGGGTGAGCTCGCACCCTGCCCGCCCACGTCGGCCCGCGACATGATCGATTCATGAACGATCGAGCGGACCACAATGCGAACGGTTCGGGTCCCGTGGGGGTCGATCCGATCGCCGGGGAGCTGGTCACGGAGACCTTCGAGTACGACGGGGGTCGGCAGGTCACGGTGTACCTCCCGCCGGATCCTCCCGAGGCGGTGGTGTTCGCCGGTGACGGGCAGCTGATCTCGCAGTGGGGCGGCTACCTCGAGGCGGCCGATGTGCCGCCCACGATGATCGTCGGCGCGCACCGGGCGGACGATGAGGACGAGATGGCGCGCCTTCGTGAATACTCGCCGCCTTTCGACGCGCAGCGCTTCGCGGCGCACGAGAAGTTCTTCGTGGAGGACATCCGTCGGTGGGTGCGCTCGCGCTTCGGCGTCGCGACGCCGGCTGAGCGCACCGCTGTGTGCGGCGTGTCCGCGAGTGGCGAGTTCTCGATCGCCATGGGGCTTCGTCACGCCGACATCTACGGCGCGGTGTTCTCCGCTTCTCCGGGCGCCGGTTACCGTCCGCCTGCCGTGATGCCGCGTGCCCTGCCACGCACCTACGTCGTCGCCGGGACGCGCGAGCCGTTCTTCCGTGGCAACGCGATCCGTTGGGCGGATGCGTTGCGGGATGCCGGCGCTGACGTCGTGATGACGGAGCGGGCCGGCGGGCATGGCGACCCCTTCTGGGCGGAGGAGTTCCCCCGGATGGTGGCGTGGGCGTTCGGGTCCTGACCCGGCACGGACGAGCCCGGGGCACACCATCGATCGGATTCCTGGCGACCTCGCCCGGGTAGTCGGCGATTCAGCGGGAGGCGCGCGGCGTACGCACGGGAGGCACGTCGCGGCGCAACAGAGGCAGGGCGCGCGCGCTGACGACCGTCGCGAGTACGACGACCGAGGTCGAGCGGCGTACCGCCTCGGACTGGCCGAGCACGAGCAGTGACTGCTGCAGGTCGTCGTTGGACGCGGCGGCGAGCCGGACCACGACGTCGCCGGTGCCGGTGGTCGAGTACGCCTCCAGCACGCCCGGCATCTCCTGCAGCAGCGCGGCCACCGTGTCGAGGTCACCCTGGGCGATCTCCAGAGTGACCATCGCCTGCACCGGATAGCCCGCCGCGACGACGTCGAGCTGCGGGCCGTAGCCCGTCACGACCCCGGACGCGCGCAGCTTGTCCATCCGGGCGCCGACGGTGGCGCGAGTGACCCCGACCAACCGCGACAGCTCCAGGACGCCGATGCGGGGGTGCTCGGTCAGCAGTTCCAGCAGAGTGACGTCGAGGTCGTCCAGGAGCGGGCGGGCATCCGGATGCGCATTCTGCATAGCTGGAGTGTGCAGACAGCGTGCCGATTGCGCAATCGAGGCACCTGCAGACACCTCACTTGCGCACCGCAACACCAAGGCGCTGCAATGGCTGTGACCTGCCACACAGCACGAACCGCACGGAGGCGCGATGACGATCCAGGACACCCTCACCGACCAGGAGCAGCTGGCCGGGCTCAGCCACGAGCAGCTCGAGAAGCTGGTCGGGCTGGTGGATTACGACGCGTCGGCCGACAGCTTCCCCATCGTGGGATGGGACGCGCTGGTGTGGGTGGTCGGCAACGCCACCGCGACGGCGCAGCTGATGCAGGTCGTCTACGGCATGGAGTTGGTCGCCTATGCGGGACCGGAGACAGGGGAACGGTCCAAGACGTCCTTCGTACTGCGTTCGGGCGCGGCGCGTTTCGTGATCGAGGGGTCTGTGCGACCGGGCGGGCCTCTCGTCGATCACCACGCCAAGCACGGTGACGGCATCAGCGACATCGCCCTGCAGGTCACCGACGTCGACCGCTGCATCGAGCACGCGCGCAAGGTCGGCGCGACGATCCTGACCGAGCCGCACGACCTGACCGACGAGCACGGCACGGTGCGGATGGCGTCCATCGCGGCGTACGGCGACACCCGCCACACGCTGGTGGACCGGTCGGCATACACGGGTGTCTACCTTCCCGGCTACGTCGAGCGCACCTCCCAGGTCGTCCACCCGGAGGGATCGCCCAAGCGCCTCTTCCAGGCCGTCGACCACGTGGTCGGCAACGTCGAGCTGGGCGCGATGGACGAGTGGGTCGACTACTACAACCGCGTCATGGGCTTCACCAACATGGCCGAGTTCATCGGCGAGGACATCGCCACCGACTACTCGGCGCTGATGTCCAAGGTGGTCGCCAGCGGCAACCACCGGGTGAAGTTCCCACTCAACGAACCGGCGCCGGGCAAGCGCAAGAGCCAGATCGATGAGTTCCTGGAGTTCTACGACGGCGCGGGCGCCCAGCACATCGCGCTCGCGACCAACGACATCCTGCAGACCGTCGACGTGCTGAGCGCCCGCGGCGTGCAGTTCCTCGCCACCCCCGACACCTATTACGAGGATGCCGAGCTGCGCGAGCGCATCGGGCAGGTGCGGGTGCCGATCGAGGAGCTGCAGAAGCGCGGCATCCTGGTCGACCGCGACGAGGACGGCTACCTGCTGCAGATCTTCACCCGCCCACTCGGCGACCGCCCTACGGTGTTCTTCGAGCTCATCGAGCGGCACGGGTCGCTCGGCTTCGGCAAGGGCAACTTCAAGGCGCTCTTCGAGGCCATCGAGCGCGAGCAGGAACTACGCGGCAACGCCTGATCGCCCGCGGACCGGAGGAGACATGGCCCACTACCGCGCGGCGGGCTCGATCCCGCCCAAGCGCCACACCCAGCACCGGGCACCCGACGGGAGCCTCTACCGCGAGGAGTTGATGGGCGAGGAGGGGTTCAGCTCCGACTCGAGCCTGCTCTACCACGCGGGAGTGCCGTCGTCCCTGGTCGACGTGCGCGCCTGGGAGCTGCCGGATCAGAGCACGACGCCCAACCAGCCGCTGCTGCCCCGGCACCTGAAGCTGCACGATCTTTTCCCCGGTGACGGATGGCGGTCGTTGGACGCGGTGACCGGCCGCCGGCTGGTGCTCGGCAACGGCGACGTACGGATCAGCTACGCCGTGGTGGGGAAGACCTCGCCGCTCTACCGCAACGCGGTCGGCGACGAGTGTGTCTTCGTCGAGGCCGGCACCGCCGTGGTGGAGACGGTCTTCGGCGACCTCACGGTCGGACCCGGCGACTACGTGCTGCTCCCGCGGTCGACCACCCACCGGTGGGTGCCCACGGGCGACGGGCCGCTGCGGCTGTACGCGATCGAGGCGAACGGGCACATCGGGCCGCCGAAGCGGTACCTCTCGAAGTTCGGCCAGTTCCTGGAGCACTCGCCGTACTGCGAGCGCGACCTGCGCCCGCCGACCGAGCCACGGGTCGTCGAGGAGACCGACGTCGAGGTCTACCTCAAGCACCGCGGCGACGGCCCGGGCGGTCTGGCGGGCACCGTGCACGTCGTACCCCAGCACCCGTTCGACGTGGTCGGCTGGGACGGCTGCCTCTACCCGTACGCGTTCAACGTCGCCGACTTCGAGCCGATCACCGGCCGGGTGCACCAGCCCCCGCCGGTGCACCAGGTCTTCGAGGGCTCCGGCTTCGTGATCTGCAACTTCGTGCCGCGCAAGGTCGACTACCACCCGTTGTCGATCCCGGTGCCGTACTACCACTCCAACGTCGACAGCGACGAGATCATGTTCTACGTCGACGGCGACTACGAGGCGCGGAAGGGCAGCGGCATCGGCAAGGGGTCGATCAGCGTGCACCCGGGCGGGCACAGCCACGGGCCGCAGCCGAGCGCCATCGAGGGCAGCCTCGGCATGGAGTACTTCGACGAGCTGGCGGTCATGGTCGACACCTTCCGGCCGCTCGCGCTCGGTGAGGGCGGCACCGCATCCGACGACGGCGCGTACGCATGGTCGTGGTCGGGGCGCGGTCCGAAGGGATGACGTCGTTCGGGTTGCGGACCCTGCCGTACGGATCCTTCTGCACGATCCAGGATCCGCGCCCGCGGGTCGGCGTCGCGGTCGACGACCAGGTGCTGGATCTGACCGCGGCATCGGCGCAGCGTCTCCCGGCGTACGCCGAGGTGTTCGCCGCCGGGACGCTGGACCGGTTCCTTGGGGCCGGCCCGGATGCCTGGGCGACCGTGCGCTCCGCGGTCGAGGGGTGGGTGAATGATCCCCGCATCAGGGCGGCCCTTGGAGAGCACTTCCTCCCGGCGGCCGACGTACGGATGCTCGCGTCGTTCGCCGTCGCCGACTACGTCGACTTCTACGCCAGCGAGCAGCACGCCACCGCGGTCGGGCGCATCTTCCGCCCGGACGGCGACGCGCTGACCCCGAACTGGAAGCACCTGCCGATCGGCTACCACGGACGGGCCGGCACCGTCGTGCCGTCCGGGACGCCGATCGTGCGGCCGTGCGGGCAGCGGCGTACGCCGGAGGGCGAGGTCGTCTTCGGGCCCTCGACCCGCCTCGACATCGAGGCGGAGGTGGGCTTCGTGGTGGGTACGCCGTCCGCGCTCGGCGAGCCGGTGGGCCTGGGCGACTTCGATCAGCACGTCTTCGGGGTCGTGCTGGTCAACGACTGGTCGGCCCGTGACCTGCAGGCCTGGGAGTACGTGCCGCTCGGCCCGTTCCTCGGCAAGTCCTTCGCGACGTCCATCTCGCCATGGGTGGTGCCGTTGGCCGCACTGGAACACGCCCGCACCGCCCCGCCGGCACGCGACGTACCGGTGCTGCCCTACCTCGACGACGCGGACCACCCGCCCTGGGGTCTGGACCTGCAGCTGCAGGTGCGGTTGAACGGAGAGGTGATCAGCGAGCCGCCGTACGCCGGGATGTACTGGACGCCCGCGCAGATGCTGGCGCACCTGAGCGTGAACGGCGCGTCGGTGCGCACCGGCGACCTCTACGCGTCCGGCACCGTGAGCGGGCCCGGCGAGCGGCAGGCCGGGTCGCTGCTCGAACTGTCGAACGGCGGTCGCGAGCCGTTCCCGTTGGAAGACGGCACGACTCGCGCGTTCCTGCAGGACGGCGACGAGGTCGTCATCAGCGCGACGGCACCCGGCGCGGGCGGCACGCGCATCTCGCTGGGCGAGGTGCGCGGCATCGTTCATCCCAGTCGGTCGGTGACGTAGCGCGCCATCTCGGTGGGCAGGGTCGCGTCGTGCGTGTCCGCCGCCAGCCCGCTGACCCGGGCGAGGACGTCGGCGGTAGCCCGCGCCGCGCGCCGAAGATCCACGAGATCCAGCCCTGCGACGGTGGCGTCGATGCCGGACGGCAGGTGGTGCGGGTCCTCGTCCAGCACCTGGGAGAGCCCGTGCCAGGGGTACGTCGCACCGTTGGCCGCCGCCCAGAGCTGCCACACCCGGTGACGCGCCTCGTGCAGGCGGGAATGCGCCTCCCACGCCGACCCTCGCTGCAGGTACTTGTCCAGGTCGGCGAGCGCGGACCAGCCGAGGAACGTCCAGTCATGGATCTGTTCCGCGGTCGCAGTGTCCGCGGGAGGGTACGCCCTCGCCGGCGAGCTGCTCGTCGCGGACGAGACGTACAACGGCACGAAGTCCGGCGCGGAGGCACCCCGGCGCACCTCGGCTTCGGCCATGATCGCCAGATCGAGTTGTGTGCCGTCCCGGAACTGGGCGAAGAGCCGCCGGACGAATCTGTCCGCGGGTCCGACCCTGTCGCGCAGCACGCCCACTGGCGGTTGGCCCTGCGACAGCGCGGCCACGACGGCGTGCTCGACACCCGACACCTCGCGTGCGCCGTCCTCGCCACGGGAGGCATCGACCCCCAGGGCCGCATCGACATCCGACAGGGCATCCCCGGCGCCGCGGCCGAGCGAGCAGCCGACGGACAACGAGGTGATCGACGGCGTCGCCACACAGAGGTCGAGGAGCAGGGTCAGCATCGCCCGCTGCCGGTGCAACTCCTCCGGTAGGTCGCCCAGCCACCGGCGTCCCTGCGATGCGTCCGGATCCTTGTCCAACGTGGTCATCCGAGCGCCTCGCGCAGCGGTCCGCGTAGCCAACGCTCGACCTCGGCGGTGGTCCGGAGCCTGACGATGGCAAGGTCGGGCCGTGCCCCCTCGAGGTCGGGAACGAGGGTCCGGTACTTGCGGCGGATGCGCACCGCCCAGCGGACGATGTGCTCGGGGTCGTGCAGGATCGTGCGCAACGGTGGTTCGACGTTGCCGTTCCACAGCTCTTCTCGCTGCAGCCGGCGTCGCAGCGTGCGACGGACGACGCGCGGCAGGGTGACCCGGGTGAACGGCAGGTCGAGCCAGATCAGCAGATCCGCGTGCTCGGCGAGCAGGGGTCGCGCCTCGCCGTACTGCCACTCGGTGATCCAGCAGGGTCCTGCGACGAGTGCGCTCACCTCGGCCATGAACTGCGGGCGCGGCGTCCAGTCGGGCCCGTGGAAGAGCGAGTCGATCTCGGTGTGCGGTACGCCGGTCGCCTGGGCCACCCGCCCGGCGAGCGTGGTCTTACCGGTGCCGGACACTCCGGCGACCAGGATGCGCCGAGGTCGCCGGGGCAACGGATCTTCGGCGCGCAACACGGATCGACCCTACGCATGACGTCTACGCGCGGGGGGTCCGTCACTGGGATCGGTCAGAGTGCGCGGCGCTGGGCGACCAGCGGACACACGAACGGGTCCGACCCGCGTACACCGACGGTGTTGAGGTGCCCGATGACGTGCCGGTACGCCGTCCACAGATCGGTCTGGGTGTAGGGGATGCCCTCGGCGGCGCAGTGCGCGGCCACGAGGGGCTGGATCTTGCGCAGGTGCGGCCGGGCGATCGACGGGAAGAGGTGGTGCTCGATCTGGTAGTTCAGCCCGCCCATCGCGATCGAGACCGCGGGACCGCCCCGGATGTTGCGGCTGACCAGCACCTGACGCTGCAGGAAGTCCAACTTGAGCCGGGCGGACACCAGCGGCATCCCGATGTGGTTGGGCGCGAAGGACGCACCCATGTAGACGCCGAAGACGGCCAGCTGCAGCGCCAGGCAGGCCAGCGCCTTGCCGGGCGACAGCACCCAGAAGAAGAGCGCGGGCAGCAGGGGGAGGCGGATCGTTAGGAACGCCACCTCCGTCCAGCGTCGTTCCACCCTGTCGCGGGAGGCCACCCGGCGGATGCCGCTCCAATGCAGGGACAACCCCTCGAGCAGGGTCAGCGGGAAGAAGTACCACCCCTGGTGGTCGACCAACCAGCGAATGACGCGAGGCCGCGGGCGGGTGGCCGCGTCGGGCGTCAGCGCCAGACTGCCCAGGGCCAGATCGGGGTCGTAGCCCTCTTTGTTGGGGTTGGCGTGGTGGCGGTTGTGCTTGCCGCGCCACCAGCCGTGGCTGATCCCGACGAGCAGGTCGGCCACGATGAGACTGACCCAGTCGTTCCACCGGCCGGACTTGAAGATCTGCCGATGCGCGGCATCGTGGCCGAGGAACGCGATCTGGGTGAGGATGACGGCCAGGACGCCGGCCCAGGCGAGCTGCCACCAGCTGTCGCCGATCCACACGAACGCCGCGACCCATGCGGCCAGCACGACGACGGCACCGACCAGCTTGCTCCAGTAGTAGCCGTAGCGGCGGCGCATCAGACCCAGATCGGTGACCTGGCGGGCCAGCGCGGTGAACGAGCTGGTGCCGCTCGCCGTCGCGGGTGGCGGCGGGGGCAGGGTGCTGACGGCGTCGGAGGAGCCAGGCATGTCGTGACTTTCCGGGGCCGGCTGGGAGCGCGGCGACCCTTCACGTATAGCCATGCCGGGCCGGGTGTCGCTGGGTTCAGCGAGGGAGATGGCGACCGTAGAGGACCACACAGATCGAGCTGTGATGACAGGGAGATCCGGGTCCGGGGAGGCGCCCACTACCTCGAATCGTACCCGTCGACGACCGGGTCTCTCGTACGTCGGTGTGCCCCGCGTCACGGGGCGCGAAAAGGGTTTGCGGAGTGCAGAACCGGGGTGGCACGGTCGCCGCATGACGAGCGAGCCCGTGGTGGCCGACCTGCCCGACACACGGTCCGACGGTCCGATGACCGGCGCCGAACGCGTCGTGCTGGAGCACTGGCTGGAGCTCTATCGCGAGACGGTCCTGCTGAAGATCGCGGGCCTGGACGCCGAGCAGCTCTGCCGCCGTTCGGTGCCGCCGTCCGGGATGAGTCTGCTCGGGGTCGTCCGGCATCTGACCGAGGTGGAGGCCTACTGGCTGCGGGTCGTGCTGCGGGACGAGCAGGACGTGCCCGACTACTACTGCACCGAGCAGAGTCCGGACGGCGACTTCGACGACGTCGACCCGGCGACCGCGCAGGCCGACGTCGCGGCGTACCGCATGGAGGTCGAACGGTGCCGGGCGAACGTCTCCGACTGGACCGATCTCGGCGCACCGGTCCGTGGGCTGCGGCGCGGGCAGCAGGTCAACCTGCGCTGGATCCTCGTGCACCTCGTCGAGGAGTACGCGCGGCACCTGGGCCACGTGGACCTGTTACGGGAGACGGTCGACGGCCGCACCGGCTACTGACCCGGCGGTCGCGGGTCAGGCGGGTCAGATGCCGAGGTAGCGACCGGGCCGGTGGTTGAGCGCGAGCACCAGGTTGAGCAGCACCGCGCCGGCGACGGACAGCAGCACGATGTGCACGGGGACGACGGTGAGCGAGATCGAGATGATGCACAGGTCCGAGGTCATCTGCACGTAGCCGGCCCGTACACCGGTGCGCTCCTGCACGATCAGCGCCACCGTGTTGAGTCCGCCGAGGCTCGCGTCGTGACGGAACACGATGAGCATCCCGATGCCGGCCAGCAGGTTGCCGAGCAGGACGGCGTACACCGGGTTGAGGTGGGTGGTCTGGATGAAGTGCGGGTGCAGGTAGGCGAGCGACGACACCGCCGCGACGGCGACCAGGGTGCGCGCGGTGAAGGTCGGCCCCTTCTTGAAGTAGGCCAGCACGAGGAACGGCAGGTTGACCACGAAGAAGACACCGCCGAACGCCAGGTGCGTGGCGTAGCTGAGCAGCAGCGCGATCCCCGCCGTGCCTCCGGTCACCGCGTGCCCGGACTTCAGCAGGAAGAGTCCGAGCGACGCGACGATCGCACCGGTCGCCATCCCGAAGACGTCCTCGAACACCGAGTGCGGCTGCCCAGCGGACACAGCGGACACGGCAGACACAGTGCTCGCCTCGGGCGCCGGGTCCGTCGGGCGCTTGGTCGGGGTGGCCGTGGTGGCGGTCACGTCGGGTCTCCTAGTCGGGCTGGTCGACTGCGCATGTCGCGGCCTGGATTCGCTCGAAAGGGGGCTCCGACATGCGCAGTCGGCGGAAAACTGGGGGTGGTGAGCCACACGATGCGGCACCCGCGGCTCGCCACGCAACTCGGCGCGTCCGCCCCAGGATCGTGGGTGAGGATGTCGGTATGACGAGCGAGCGGCGGGGTGCCCGCGCGACGGTCGCCGCACTGTGGCGTGGGCCACTCGACGTGCCGGCCACCCCCTACCCACCCCGCACGCTGATCAGCGAGACGGCGTTCGTCCTGTTGCTCAGTCTCGGCGCCTCGGCGATCTACTCGATCCTGTCGATCATCAAGTCGTTGCAAAGCACCGTGTCGCTCGGTCACCAGACCTCGACACTCAACGCCTCGCAGGCGCAGCAGTCCTGGCTCGACCTCGTCTACCAGGTCGTCGGCATCGGGCTGGGGGTCGTGCCGGCGTTGCTCGCGATCCACCTGATCGGTCGCGAAATACGCTCCGGCACAGCATATTTCGGCCTCGACCGCACCCGGCTTCCCAGCGACCTCGGACTGGGTGCGCTGCTCGCCGCCTGCATCGGCATCCCGGGTCTGGTGCTGTACGTCGTGGCGCGCGACCTCGGCGCCAACACCACCGTCGTGGCCTCGGCGCTGGGGCAGCACTGGTGGACCGTGCCGGTCCTGATCGCCTCGGCGATCCAGAACGCGGTGCTCGAGGAAGTGGTGATGGTGGGCTATCTCTTCACCCGCTGGACCCAGGCCGGCTGGCGGGTGTGGATCGTCGTTCTCGGTTCCGCCCTGATCCGCGGGAGCTACCACCTCTACCAGGGCTTCGGCGGATTCGCCGGCAACATTGTGATGGGTCTCATACTCGGCACCGTCTATCTGAGGACCCGGCGGGTACTACCGCTGATCATCACTCACGCCATCCTGGATATCGTCTCGTTCGTGGGTTATTCGTTACTGCACGACCACATCGGCTGGCTCCGGTGACGGCGGGCACTGCTTTCCAGGAACTGGTCGCCGACGGCGTCACCGCGAGTGTCGACGGGGTGAGCATGCTTCCGGAGACCTCCCTGACGGTGCGGCCGGGGGAGAACGTCGTCATCACCGGCCCCAACGGCGCCGGCAAGACGACGTTCCTGCGCATCCTGACCGGCAACATGCTGCCCACGGCGGGCACGATCACCCTCGACGGCACCCGCGTCGACGAGCGCGACCGCACCATCCGCCGGGTCATCGCGCCGCTCATCGGGCCGATCGCCGGATACCGCGACCTCACCGTCGGCGACCATCTGATCCTGGTCGACCAGACGTGGGGCGGCGACCGCGACGGCGCCGCCGAGCGGATCATCGCGGTGCTCGAACGCCTCGACATCTACGACTTCCGGGACCGCTACCTGTCCCAGTTGTCCTCCGGGCAGCGGCAGTTGGTGGAGCTGTCCATCGTCCTGCTGCGCCCGAGCGCGCTGCTCGTGCTGGACGAACCCGAACAGCGTCTCGACACCGGCCGCCGCGAACTGCTGTCGGACGTGCTGCGCGAGCGGGTCGATGCGGCGTCGTCCGTGGTGTGGGTCTGCCACGACCAGGAGCTCGCCGAGCGCACGGCGACCCGCATCGAACGCTTCCCCCAACACTCGTGAGCGTGTCGCCGCAGGCACCGACCGACGACCACCGGCTCGCCGAGGCCTACCACCTGCGCTACCGCGGCGAGGGGACCCAGCTGCGTTCGGCGCTCTTCACGGCGTACGTGGTGGGGCTCTTCGGCGTCGTGTACGGCGTGCTGGCCTCGCACTACGTCTTCCAGACATGGCCCGCCGCCCGGCACCGGGTGCAGGACCATCCGCTGCTGTGCGCCCTGGCTGCTGTGCTGCTCGTGGCGGTGGTGGCGCTGCTCGCGGGCCGCGCCGGGAGGCGCCGAGGTCCGGTCGTCCCCGAGCCCGGGCATCTGGAGTTCGTGAGCGCGACCGACCTGCCGCGCGCACTCACCCTGCGCGACGCCTGGCGCAGCACCTGTGTCGTGGTGGCGGCCGGCCTGCTGGGGCTGGGCATCGCCGTCCCCGGCGGTCTCGTGATGGCCGGCGGCTCCGGATGGGCTCTCGTCTTCGGCCTCCTGCTCGCCCTGGTCGGCGCGCCCGCATTGCTCTACGCGTGGCTGCGCGGCGAGGCGGCGGGCCACGCCGGCGGCTCGTCGGCGGCCGCGTTGCTCGACTCGCTGCCGATGAGCCTGCTGCGCACCCAGTCCCTGATGAGCGACAGCGTCAGTTCGGCACTGGTCGCGGGAGACACCCGTCGGGCCCGCGCCCAGGCGTTCAACCTGCGCCTGCGTCATACCCCCTTGCGGATCAAGGCGCTGGGTCGGTGGGGTACGACGGTCGGTGCGGACATCGCCGGCCTGCGGCGGCTCGGCTGGGTGTCGCTCGGGTGGCTGGTCGTGCAGATCGCCGCGGTGGTCCTGGCCGCGATCGCGCCGGTGGTGCACAGCCGCTCGCCGCTCGTGCTCCCGGTGGTCCTCGTCCTCGCGCACCTCACCACCTCGGGGCTGACCCGAGGCCTGCAGCACCACGCCGGCACCGCCGGCGAGCCCTCCATCCTCGGCATCCCGTGGCAGGCCGAGACGGTGCTGCACCTGGCGCCGGTCGTCGCCCTGCAGTTCGTCGTCGCCCTCGTGGCCGCGGTGGCGACCGGCGTCGCCGTACCCCTCGCTCTGACCCACGCGGCCGCGCTCGCGCTAGCGCTGGGGGCCGGCCAGCTCCTCTACGTGCACAAGGGCCCGCCGCCGCTCGCGCTGATGGGCAGCGGCGGCGGTCGAGGAGTCGGGCTGCTGTGGGTGGCGCACCCGACGATGGCGGTCGCTCTCGTCGCGCTGGCCGGTGTGCTCGGCCCGTCCGAAGCGCTGCTCGCGGCGCTCCTGCTCACCTCCCTCGCGTGGAGCCGGACGTCGTCGCAGTTCACACCGGCCCGTCCGCGCTGACCGGGGCGAGATCGCAGAGCCGATCATCGGCATGTCGATCCGCCGTAAGCGTCTCGGGCTGGATAGCTGCTCTATAAGCTGAGCCGATGACGAATGTGGACGACACGGGCGCCAGGCTGTTGCTGGCGGTCGCCCGCCTCAACCGCTGGGCCACGCGGCACGCGGACTTCGACACGCCGCCGGCACAGGCCCGACTGCTGTCGCTCGTGGAGGAGATCGGCCCCGCACGGATCGGCGACCTCGCCGCCGCCGATCACTGCAGCCAGCCGACCATGACCACCCAGGTGCAGCGCGTCGAGGCGGCCGGATGGGTGCGGCGTCGTTCGGACCCGAACGACGCCCGGGTGGCGCTGATCGACGTCACCTCCGCCGGCCGGGCCGTTCTCAACAAGGTGCGGACGGCGCGCCGGGCGACGCTGGCACCGGTCTTCGACACGCTCACCGACGCCGAGCGGGACTCGGTGGCCCAGGCCACCGCGCTGATCGAGCGCATCATCGCCCGGTCGGAGGAAAAGGCGGACTGACCGCCGTACCGGGTTGCCGGAGGATCAGCCCGCACGCTAACGTATAGAAAAACTATGCATTTGACGAGGACGGCGATGCACGCGAAATCTCCTGAGAGCGGCGACTCCGGCATGTTCCACCAGCCCAAGGCGGTGTACGCCGTAGCGTTCGCCTGCGTGGTGTCCTTCATGGGCATCGGTCTGGTCGACCCGATCCTGCCGGCGATCTCCAGCCAGCTGCACGCGACGCCCAGCCAGACCACCCTTCTCTTCACCAGCTATCTGGTGGTCACCGCCGTCGCGATGCTGGTCACCAACGCCGTGTCCAGCACGATCGGGGCGAAGAAGACCCTCATCGCGGGCCTGGCGCTGATCGTGGTCTTCGCCGCGCTCGCGGGCTCGGCCGGGTCGATCGGCGGGATCGTCGGCTTCCGTGCCGGGTGGGGCCTCGGCAACGCACTCTTCATCGCGACCTCCCTGGCCGTGATCGTGTCGTCCGCCACGGGCGGGTTCGCCGGCGCGATCATCCTCTACGAGACCGCCCTGGGTGTCGGCATCGCGGTCGGTCCGCTGCTCGGCGGACTGCTCGGCACGTGGAGCTGGCGCGGTCCCTTCTTCGGCGTCTCCGTGCTGATGGCGATCGCGCTCGTGGCAACGGTGCTCTTCCTGCCGGACACCCCGAAACCGCAGCACCGCACCTCGATCACTGCTCCGCTGGCCGCGCTGCGGCACCGCGGGCTGCTGACGATGGGTCTGGCGGCGCTCTTCTACAACTGGGCCTTCTTCACGATGCTCGGGTATGCGCCGTTCCCGATGCACCTGTCCGCGATCAAGCTGGGGCTGGTCTTCTTCGCCTGGGGTGTCCTCGTGGCCCTCTTCGCGGTGTTCGGCGCCCCGAATCTGCAGCGTCGCTTCGGCACCGCTCCCACCTTGTACGTCGCGCTCGGGCTCTTCGCGGTCGATCTCGCCGTGATCGCGATCTGGCCGACGAACCGCACCGTGCTGATCGCGGCCGTCGTCACCGCCGGCATCTTCATCGGGATCAACAACACGCTGACCACCCAGGCCGTGATGGTGATCTCGCCGGTCGAGCGACCCGTCGCGTCCGCGGCGTACGGATTCGTCCGCTTCATCGGCGGCGGCCTGGCGCCGTTCGCCGCGGGCAAGCTGGTCGAGCACTTCAACCTGCACGTTCCGTTCGCGCTCGCGGCGGTCGCCGCGTTGATCGCGGCGGCGTTGTTGTCCACCGCGCACCGGACGCTGGCCGCCGCGGATCGCGGGATGGACGAGGACGGACACCGCCACGCGGAGGACGACGCGCAGGTCGCGGGCGAGGTCGGCGACGAGCTCGGCGGCGCGGCCGGTGCGCTGGACGACGTCGAGCGCGAGCACGAGCGGACGATCCGCGGCTGAGCCAGGTCCACAGCGGGGGTAGGGGCGCGCTCGCAGGAGCGCGCACCTACTCCCGCTGTTCGCGACTTCCCCTTCCGTACGTCGCAGGCGCGCGTATCGTCGAATGGTCCCTTCCGCCACCGAGCACCCGTCGGAGGACGTCGTGACCGATCAGGAGACCGTCGAGACCGTCGACCGGACGCACCCGCCCGCGGCGGCGCCGCCGACCGTGGGACGCGCCGAGTTCGACACCGCACTCGCCGCGCAGGTCGCGCTCGAGAAGGAGGTCACCCGGCACGACGACCGGGTGTCCGCCGCGCGGCGCCGGCTGCCGATGGTGCAGGTCGAGGACTACGTGTTCGCCGGCCGGTGCGGCCCGGTGCGCCTGGTGGAGCTGTTCGGCGACCGGCTGTTGCTCCTGGTCCAGCACGTGATGTTCGACCCCGAATGGGAGCAGGGCTGCCCCAGCTGCACCTGGGCGGTCGACAACCTGCCGTCGAACATGGGCCGGCTCACCGACGAGGGCATCTCGTTCGCGATGGTGTCGCAGGCGCCGATCGAGAAGCTCCAGGGGTGGGCGAAGGAGCGTGGCTGGGACCACCGGTGGGTCTCCTCGTACAAGACGACCTACCACTACGACTGGGGCTGGACGCAGACCGACGACACCGGCACCGAGGGCCAGCTGCCCGGGTACTCCTACTACCTGTTGCGCGACGGCATCCCGTATCTGACGTACATGACCACCGCCCGGGGCACCGAGGCGATCCTGCCGGTCGCGCACATCATGGACCGGACCTGCTACGGACGCCGGCAGGACTGGGAGGACAGCCCGGTGGGGTGGCCCCAGGAGCCGACGTACGGCTGACTTCGTCGTCCTCCCGCGGTCGTCGGACGGGGTGGCTAGTGTCGTCGCCAGGGCGTGCCCGACGGTCCGCCACCGCCGGCCCGAGGAGATGACGTGCCCGAACTGCCCGAGGTGCAGGGGCTCACCGACTTCCTGCGCGCCCGCGTGGTCGATCTCGCGGTGACCGGTGTCGAGGTCGGCTCCTTCAGCGTGATGAAGACGTTCGACCCACCACCCCAGGCCTTGCAGGGATTGCTGGTGACCGGTGTGGAGCGACACGGCAAGTTCATCGACATCGACGCCGACGGGATCCACCTGATCTTCCATCTGGCGCGCGCGGGCTGGCTGCGTTGGTCCGAGCAGTCGCCCGCGACGATGCTGCGGCCGGGCAAGTCCCCGATCGCCCTGCGCGTCCGGTTCTCCGACGGCGCGGGTTTCGACCTCACCGAGGCCGGCACGCAGAAACGCCTCGCCGCGTACGTCGTCCGCTCGCCGCAGGACGTGCCCGGCATCGCCTCGCTCGGCCCCGACCCGTTGCACGAGACCTTCACCCGCGAGGTGTTCGCCGGGATCCTGGACGGGCGGCGCACCCAGATCAAGGGCCTGCTGCGCGACCAGTCCGTCATCGCCGGGGTGGGCAACGCCTACTCCGACGAGGTGCTGCACGCCGCCAAGCTGTCGCCGTACGCCGTCGCGGGCTCGCTGTCGGAGGCGCAGGTCTCGGTGTTGTACGACGCCTTGGAACAGATCCTGCGCACGGCGGTGGCGACGGCCTCCGGCAAACCCGCGAAGGACCTCAAGGACGCCAAGCGGGCAGGCATGCGGGTGCACGGCCGCACCGGCGAGGCCTGTCCGGTGTGTGGCGACGTGGTCAGGGAGGTGTCGTTCGCCGACCGGTCGATGCAGTACTGCGCGACCTGTCAGACCGGCGGCAAGGTGCTCGCGGACCGCCGGATGTCGCGGCTGCTCAAGTGACGCGTGCGCCGGGAACGACGGCGCGGGGGGCTCTCGCGCCAGTAGGGTCGGCTACCCGAGCCTGACGGAGGAATCATGAATCCGAACGTCCGCAGTGGACTCATCGCCGGCGTGATCGCCGGGGTCATCTACGCCGTGATCGCCATCGCGACCGGCGGCAGCGTCGGTGCGGCGATCGGCGTCGGGCTGGTCTTCTTCGTGGTGGTCGCGATCATCACGTTCGTCGTCGCCACCCTGATCGGTCGGACGATCGCCAAGAACCGCACCTGACCCGGTCGGGCAGCTCCCGGACGACACCTGCGCGCAGGTCAGATCACGCGCGGCTCGCCGGAATCGGCGGTCAGCGGCTTGCCCGCGGACGCCCAGGCACGCATGCCGCCTTCGAGGTTGGCGACGTCGAACCCCTGCTGGCTGAGCCATGCCACGGCCTGCGAGGAGCGACCGCCCGAGCGGCAGACGACCGGCAGGGTGGTGTCGTCGGACGGAAGATCATCGAGGCGGGTCGGCAGGTCTCCGAGCGGGATGTGCACCGCGCCGGGGGCGTGGCCGGCGTCCCACTCGTCCTGCTCGCGGACGTCGAGGACGACCGCGTCGTCGGACAGTTGCTGCGGGGTGGTCGATTCACTCATTCGGAGATTGTCCCGCATGCCCGCAACGGGGCACCCGGCGCCGGGAGCGTCATACCCTGCGCTGGTGAAGGTCCTGTCCATCCAGTCCTC
This sequence comes from Allobranchiibius sp. CTAmp26, assembly GCF_017565405.1. GTDB lineage: Bacteria > Actinomycetota > Actinomycetes > Actinomycetales > Dermatophilaceae > Allobranchiibius. Next base: position 174,830 of record NZ_JAGEKR010000010.1, on the reverse strand, counting down.
GGTCGCCTACGGGTACGCCGGCAACAGCTCCGCCGTCTTCCCGTTGCAGCGTCTCGGGCATGAGGTGTGGCCGGTGCACACCGTGCACTTCTCCAACCACACGGGGTACGGCGAGTGGCGCGGCATCGTCCTGGAGCCGCAGACGGTGGCCGACGTCATCACCGGCATCGAGGAACGCGGGGTGCTGCCCGAGTGCGACGCCGTGCTGTCGGGCTACCAGGGCGCCCCGGCCGTCGCGGAAGTGGTCCTCGACGCGGTGGCCCGGGTGAAGTCGGCCAACCCGGCGGCGGTTTACTGCGCCGACCCGGTGATGGGGGACGTCGGGCGCGGCTTCTACGTGCAGGCGGGGATCCCGGAGTTGATGCGCGACCGCATCGTGCCCGCGGCGGACATCCTCACGCCCAACCAGTTCGAGCTGGAGTACCTGACCGGCAGCTCGATCCGTTCGGTCGCCGATCTGCTCGCGGCCGTGGAGACACTGCGCAGACAGGGTCCGGACACGGTCCTGGTCACGTCCGTGCAGACGGACCAGACGCCGGCCGACTCGGTGCAGATGGTGGCGGTGGGTCGTGCGGGTGCCTTCCAGGTGACCACCCCGCTCATGCCGCTGCACGTCAGCGGGTGCGGCGACGCGACCGCGGCCATCTTCTTGGCGCGGGTGATGACCGAGGGGGTCGCCCACGCCTTGTCCACCACCGCCGACTCCGTCTTCGCGATCATCGAGGCGACCCACGCGGCCGGCACCCGCGAACTGCAGTTGATCGGCGCCCAGGAGGCGATCGCGCACCCCGGCGGCCGGTTCGAGGCGCGCCCTCTCTGAGCCGGTCGGCCCCGGTGGAAAAGGACAACCGCAATGTCCTTTCAAACGTCTAAGCTGTGTGGTACCGGGGGATCCCGGACATACAGCTACGAGGCGTTGGCCGCGGCCTGGCTCGGCGTACTCCTTCTGCACCTGGGGAATCATGACTGCCATCGATCGACGTACCCTCCTCGCCACCACGGTCGGCACCTCCGCCCTCGCGATCGCCGGTGGGGCGGCGATCGCGGCACCCGCCGGGGCGGCGACCACCACCACCCGACCGGTGCTGAAGATGGGGTCGTCCGGCAACTGGGTGCTGGCGGCACAGCACGCCATGTGGAACACCGGCTACTGGTGCGGCGCGATGGACGGCCAGTTCGGGTTCGTCGTCCAGCAGGCGGTGTGGGCCGTGCAGAAGGCCAACGGGATCAGTCGCACCGGCATCATCGACGCCGCTACCTGGACCGCCATCGACGGCAAGTACCGCCCGACGCCGCGCTACTCCGGCAACCACATCGAGATCGACAAGACTCGTCAGCTGTTGCTCGTCGCGCGTGGCGGACGTAGCGCGATCACTCTGAACACCTCCACCGGCTCCGGCCGGACGTTCAACTACATGGGCCACCCGGCCATCGCGCGTACCCCGTCCGGCAACTTCAAGATCTACCGCAAGACCACGACGGGTTGGGTCTACGGTCCGCTCGGCGGGTTGTACAAGCCCTTCTACTTCGTGGGCGGCATCGCCGTGCACGGTTCGCCGAGCATCCCGCCGTACCCCGACTCGCACGGGTGCTGCCGGGTCTCCACGGCGGCCCAGGACTACCTCATCTCCGGCGGCGGTCTGCAGATGAGCGAACAGGTCTACGTCTACTGAGGGATCCGCATGAGAAGGCCCGACGGCGTCGACCGTCGGGCCTTCTCGTCGCGTGAGCTCGGCTCGGTCAGGTGTTGGTCGAGCCCGGCAGCGGCAGCCCGTCGAGACGGCGGGTCATTGCCACGTCATCGCGGTCCCCGAAACTGAACCGCAACCCGCCGGGCATCCTCCCGGTCTCGACGTAGCCGCAGCGTTCGTAGAACGCGCCTAGCCCCGTGCCGCCGCGGTAGTCGATCTGCACCAGCTCGCGTCCGTGCTTACGGGCCCGGGCGTGCAACGCGCTCATCAGCAGCCGTCCGAGATTCACTCCCCGCTGGTCGGGGTCGGTCATCACCCGCATCAGGGAGCACCGGTGGCGCATCGCGAAATGCGATGCCAGCACCACGAAGCCGAACCCGAGCAGCGGCCCGGTCGCCGGGGGGTCGTCCTGCCCGCGGGTCGTCGGAGCGTGCAACCGCACCAGCGTCGTGTGCGGATCCGTCAGGTGCCGGTCGAGCGCCTCGGCGACCGCCTCGCGAGGAGCACGAGGCTCGAAACCGACGGCGCCGCCGCTGTCGTTGACCCGGCACCACAGGTCGAGTAGCTCGTCGTACGCGCTGTCGCCGGCATGGACCGGACCGACCCGAGCGAAGGGTGAGCGCAGGAAGCGCGGGGCGGGCAGGTCGCCTGGATCCTGCGGTGCCCGTCGCGGTCCGAGGTCGACGAGGCCTGCGGCCCGCGCGACCTTCAGCGACGGTCCGTTGGTCGGCGCGATCCGCGCGACGACCGAACGATCGGGCCACCACTCGGCGGCGTATGCCGTTGCAGCGGTGGCGATCTCGCGGGCGAACCCCTGACCACGGGCCGAGGGGTCGAGACGGTAGTAGAGGTTGAGGTGGTCGCGACCCTCGTGCTGCAACGGGTCGACCCCGCCGATGCCGACCGGGAGGCCGTCACGCTCTGCGATCCAGTAGCCCACGCCGACACTGCCCCACCGCGCGGCCCACGACCGCAACCGGGCGGTCGCGGTCGCGGTGTCGCGGTAGGGCCGCTCGTACATCAGCTCGTATCCGCGAGGGTCGGTGTGCCACCTCAGGATCCGCGGATCCAGCGCGTCGTCGTCCGTCATCGGTCGCAGGCGCAGATGCGCGGTCGTGACGGTGCGGGGCGGACGGTGGCCGGGCGGCATACCGGAAACGTAACCCCCGGGTGCGACAGCGTCGCACCGCCGCCGACGGGTGTCGGCGCCATGGGTGACAATCATCAGGGGCGGTTCACGACGACCGGCATCGCCCACGGACGGCCGCCACGGAAGGCTCCCCACATGACCACGACGACCACGCAGATCGCCGCGCGCGCTGTCGATCTGGTCAAGACCTACGGGAGCGGCGGCACCACGGTGCAGGCGTTGAACGGCGTCAACGTCGAACTGGTACGGGGTGAGTTCACCGCGATCATGGGGCCGTCCGGCTCGGGCAAGTCGACGTTGATGCACTGTCTGGCCGGCCTCGACTCGGTCTCGTCCGGGTCGGTGAGCATCGGCGACGCGGAGCTGTCGGGACTCTCGGACAACAAGATGACCGCGCTTCGACGAGACCGGATCGGCTTCGTCTTCCAGTCCTTCAACCTCGTGCCGACGCTCACCGCCCTGGAGAACATCACCCTGCCGATGGACCTCGCCGGGAGGAAGCCGGACCGGGAGTGGCTCGACACCGTCGTCGACACCCTCGGCATCCGCGATCGGCTGGGACACCGTCCGAGCGAGCTCTCCGGTGGTCAGCAGCAGCGGGTGGCGTGCGCCCGGGCCCTCGCCTCCCAGCCCGACATCGTCTTCGGCGACGAGCCGACCGGCAACCTGGACTCCCGCTCCTCCGCGGAGGTGCTGGGCATCCTGCGCAGCTCCGTCGACCGCCTCGGGCAGACGGTGGTAGTTGTCACCCACGACCCGCGCGCCGCGGCGTACGCCGATCGGGTGCTCTTCCTCGCCGACGGCGACATCGTCAACGAGATGCGCGACCCGACCGAGGCGCGGGTGCTGGACCTGATGAAGAACATGGAGGACTGACCGGTGGCGCGCCGCCCGATGGGGCGGGTGTCGATCCGCAACCTGCGCGCGCACAAGGTGCGGCTGATCCTGACGGTGCTGTCGGTGATCCTCGGTACGGCGTTCGTGACCGGGTCCTACGTCTTCACCGACACGCTGAAGAGCAGCTTCACCGGCATCTTCAACGACGCGTACAAGGGCATCGCGACCCACGTGGAGCCGGCGCACAGTTACGACGCGGGCATCCCGTTCGCGGATCTGGCCACCATCCGGCGGGTGCCCGGGGTCGACCGGGTCGCGCCCGGCGTGGAGCGTCCGGCGGCGCTGGTCGACTCCAAGGGCACCAAGGTCGCGAGCGGGGGAGCGCCCAGCGTGGCGGACACCTGGACCGTGCCCGCCGACCGCATCGGCGATCCGACGCGGTTCGAGTCCGGCGGTCCACCGACCCGCTCGGGGCAGGCCGTGCTCAATGCGGGGGCCGCGCACAAGGGGCACATCAGGGTCGGCGACCGGGTGCGGATCGTGCTGTCCAACCGTCCGGTGCTCACCCTGACGGTGTCCGGCATCTACCGCACCAAGACCGAGAGCGGTGGTTACATCGGGGTGCTGCTGAGCCCCGGCCAGGCGCGACAGGTGCTGTCCGACGGCCGGCACTACACCTCCGTCGACGCCTCGGCGAAACCCGGTGTGAGCGAGCAGGAGCTCACTGCCCGCATCGCGAAGGTGGCGCCGTCCGGGCTGACTGTCGAGACCGGCACCAAGCTGCGGGACGACACGAACGCCCAGATCCAGACGGCTCTGTCGTTCGTGAACTATCTGCTGCTGGCGTTCGGGTTCATCGCTCTGATCGTCGGCACCTTCATCATCTACAACACGTTCTCGATGATCGTCGCCCAACGGTTGCGCGAGCTCGCGCTGCTGCGGGCGGTCGGCGCGAGCCGCAAGCAGGTGCGCCGGTCGGTGCTGCTGGAGGCGTTGTTCACGGGGGTGATCGGCAGCGTCCTCGGCATCGTCGGCGGAGTGGGTCTGGCGATCGGCCTGCGCGAGCTGCTCAACGCGTTCAACGTCGGACTCCCGTCCGGGTCGTTGCTCCTGCGACCGCGGACGCTGATCGTGGCGCTGGTCCTCGGCGTCGGCGTCACCCTCCTGTCGGCATACATCCCCGCGCGCCGGGCGTCGTCGATCGCGCCGGTGGAGGCGATGCGCGAGGAGTTCGCGCTCCCGTCGTCCTCCAGCTCCACCCGTCGCACCATCCTCGGACTCGCGCTGCTGGTGCTCGGCGTGGTCCTGACCGTGCTCGGAGCGACGTCGTCCTCCACGTCGCACGGATCGGCGTTGATCGGCGCCGGTCTGCTCGGGGTGGGTGGCGCCGCGCTGATGCTGTCCCCGGTGCTCGCGCGCATCGTCATACCTCCGATCGGCTGGGTCGCCGGGCGTCCGTTCGGCCGGCCGGGCACGTTGGCGCCGGCGAACGCGGTCCGCAACCCACGTCGTACGGCGGCCACCGCCTTCGCGCTCACCCTCGGGCTGCTCATCGTCAGCGGCATCTCGGTGATCGGGGCGTCGGCCAAGGGCAGCGTCGAGCACCTCTTCGACAACAACGTGCGCGCCGACCTCGTCCTCACGGCCGGCCAGCAGGGCACCGTGCCGCAGCCGGCCATCGACGCAGCCGCCAAGCAGTCCGGTGTGGGGTCGATGACCCAGTTCCACCTGGCCTTCGGTCTGCTCGACGGCGCCGAGGAGGCCGGCAGCGGCATCGACGGCCCGCTGCCCGCAGTGCTCGCCCTGCCGGCGGTCTCGGGATCGATCGCGCCCGTCGGCAACAACCTGGTCGCCAGCGAGTCCAAGGCCCGGGAACGCGGCTGGAAGATCGGGTCGATGCACACGCTCACCCACCCGGGTGTCGGGTCGGTGCGGTTGAAGCTGGTCGGCATCTACCAGGACAGTCAGCTCGCCGGCGCCTGGCTCGTCAGCGGCGCCACCTATCGAGCGCTGACGCCGGCCAACGAGCGGGCCGCAGAGGTCGGCCTCATCCGCATCGCGCCGGGCGCCGACCTGTCCCAGGTGCAGAGTCGGGTGGAGAAGGCGACCAACCCCTACTACGTGGTCTCGGTCGACACCCGTACTCAGTTCAAAGGCCAGATCGCGGCGCAGGTCAACACGCTGCTCGGGCTGCTCTACGCGTTGCTCGCGCTGGCGATCGTCATCGCGATCCTGGGGATCATCAACACCCTGGCGCTGTCGGTGGTCGAGCGACGCCGGGAGATCGGGATGATGCGGGCGGTCGGCATGATGCGCCGGCAGGTGCGCCGCACGATCTATCTGGAGTCGTTCCTCATCGCGGTCTTCGGGGCGTTGCTCGGCCTCGCCCTCGGCATCGTCTACGGCGTGCTCTTCACCAAGCTGCTCAAGGACCAGGGCCTCGACGTGCTGGTGATCCCCTGGACCCAGGCGCTGGCCTTCCTCGTGGTCGCCGGGATCGTCGGGGTGTTGGCGGCGCTGTGGCCGGGTGTCCGAGCCGCCCGCACGCCCCCGCTCGCCGCGATCGTCGACGCCTGAGTGACGCGGCGGGAAACGTTGGGAGTACGGGCGCGCTCCATTGAGCGCGCGCGTACTCCCAACCCCTCACGGAGCTGCTGCGGGCTGTCAGGATGAGAGCGTGAAGACTCCGCTGGACGAGCAGATGGCACAGGCCGGTCAGTTCGCGCCCTCGATCCGGATGTCCGGGCTGCTGCGGATGCTCGCGCTCGATATTGCGATCCCGGTCGGTGGCTACTACCTGGCGCGAGTGTTCGGCGCGGGCATGACCGCGGCACTGCTCATCTCCACCGTGCTCGCCGGCATCCGGCTGTGCTGGCTGATCTGGCGTCAGGGCCGCGCCGACGCGTTCGCGATCTTCATGCTCTTCCTCTTCGGAGGAGGGCTGACGCTCTCGCTCATCACCGGCGACCCGCGCTTCCTGCTGCTGAAGGGCGCCGCTCTCACGGTGCTGTCGGGCCTGGTCTTCCTCGGGTCGGTCGCGGTACGACGCCCGCTCACCTTCTCCGTCGCGCAACGGCTCGCCGGGTCGGACGAGACGTCCGCCGCCGGGTTGAAGCAGGGGTGGGCGACGTCGGCGCCGTTCCGGATGGGTTTCTACCTGATGGGCATCGTCTGGGGCGTCGGGCTCATCCTGTCGGGGACCGTGCAGATTGCCCTGATCTACACCCTCACTCTCGACCAGTCGGTCGGGGCGACCAACATCGTCGCGTTGGCCGTCTTCGCGGTCTGCATCGGGTGGAACGTGTGGTTCGTCGAGCGTTCGCGCAGCCTGTCGCGCGATGCGTCCGACCCGCAGCCGGAGGCGGCGCCGGCATCCGCGCGACCGTAGCCCGCTCCAGTCCCGCGCTCCGCTCCACGCTGACGGCGTTCGCATTCGTTGACGGTGTTCGAACGCCGTCAACGGAGGTGAACACCGTCAGGGTGCGCCCTGCGCGTCCGTGATCCGCGCCGGGTAGAACGTCTCCAGGACCAGTTCGTCGACCGTCACGTCGGCGGCCGTCTCCACCGTCGCCGCGATGGAGAAGAACGACAGCTCACCCGCGTCGTTGCGCAGGCGCAACGGGAGTACGACGCCCGCAGCCGGCGTGCTCTCGCCCTCGCCGCCGGGGTAGCCCAACAACTCCTCCTCCAGCGCTCGGAGGCGGTCGTCGTCGGTGCGCTCGATGCGCTGCCTCAGCTGGGTCAGCAGGTGCCCGCGCCACTGCGCGAGGTTGACGATCCGCGGCGCCAGTCCGTCCGGGTGCAGGCTGAGGCGCAGCACGTTGACGGGCGGCTCCAGAAGGTGGGCGGCGCACCCGGCCGTCAGAGCAAGCGTCGCGTCGTTCGCATCGAGCAGGTCCCACCACCGGTCCATCACCAGGGCGGGATGCGGATGCCCGGCCAGCACCGACCGCAGCGCGTCCGCGATGCCGGCGAGCTCGGGGGCGTCGAAGCCGTGCTGCGGGTACGCGGGTGCATACCCGCCGGCGAGCAGCAGCTGGTTGCGCTCGCGCAGCGGGACCTGCAGGTGGTCGGTCAGTCTCAGGATCATCTCCGGCGTCGGTCGGGCGCGCCCGGTCTCGACGAAACTCAGGTGCCGGGTGGAGACGTCCGCCTGGATCGAGAGGTCCAGTTGGCTGAGACGGCGCCGCTCGCGCCATCCGCGCAGGAGTTCGCCGACCGGTCGGGCGGGCAGTGCGGTGGTGGTCACCGACGCGACGCTAGCCGAGCGAGGTACGGCGCGCGATTACCTCGCAGGTCATCGTGCGGCATTACCTGCGAGGGAATCGCGCTCTCCTACGCAGCGATTCAAGATCGTCCACACCACTACCGCTTCGATGGAAGGCACTGCGATGAACGACCTGATGACCACCTACCTCGCCTGCTGGAACGAGACCGACCCGGGCGCCCGTCGAGCGTTGATCGAGCAGCACTGGACCGAACAGGCGAGCTACTTCGACCCGATCGCGCAGGTGCGCGGCCGCGACGCTGTCGACGCGACGATCGGCGCCGTACAGGAGCGGTTCCCCGAGTTCGTCTTCACGCCGGCGGGCCCGGTCGACGCCCACCACCAGCAGGCGCGTTTCACCTGGGGCTTCGGCCCCGCGGACGCCGAGCCGGTGATCGTCGGCTTCGACGTCGTGATGACCGACGACGACGGCCGCATCGCCAGCGTGCTGGGGTTCCTGGACAAGGTGCCCGCCTGAGCGCCCCGGGCGCTGCCCGGTTGTCCGCAGTTTCGTGACACCCCCGCCACGAAACTGCGGACAACCGCGCATGGTCGATGCGACACGCTACTGATGTATCGGGCTGACACTAGATTTGCGCATACAATCCGATCGTGGATCCGATACGCAACCCGTACGCGCCCGGCGCCGGCCAGCGACCGCCCGAACTCGCCGGCCGCGACGGCGAACTCGACACGTTCGCAGTGGTGCTGGAGCGGGTCGCCCGCGGCCGGCCGGAGCGCTCGATCGTGCTCACCGGGTTGCGCGGCGTCGGCAAGACGGTGCTGCTGAACGCGCTCCGATCGGCTGCCGTCCGGGCCAAGTGGGGGACCGGCAAGTGGGAGGCGCGGCCGGAGCAGCGGCTGCGGCGGCCGATCAGCGCGGCGCTGCACGTCGCCGTCCGCGAGCTCGGGCACACCCAGACCGATGACGTCCAGCAGGTGCTGGGGGTCATCAAGGCGTTCGCCCAGCGGGACACCCCTCCGGGCGCGAAGCTGCGGGAGAAGTGGAACCCGGGCATCGACGCGCCCGCCGTCTCCGGACGGGCCGACTCCGGCGATATCGAGATCGACCTGGTGGAGCTGCTCACGGACGTCGGCGGTCTTGCCGCGGACGTCGGGCGGGGGATCGCGCTCTTCGTCGACGAGATGCAGGATCTGCACCCCGACGACGTGTCGGCGCTGTGCGCGGCCTGCCACGAGATCAGCCAGGCGGGTCTGCCGGTGATCGTGGTCGGCGCCGGACTGCCCCATCTGCCGACGGTGCTCAGTGCCTCGAAGTCGTACTCGGAGCGTCTCTTCCGCTACGCGCGGATCGACCGTCTGCCGCGTGACGCTGCCGACCGGGCGCTGCAGTCGCCGGCGCAGGACGAGGACGCGGCGTTCGAGCAGGACGCTCTCGACGCGATGTACGCCGTGACCGGGGGATACCCCTACTTCATCCAGGCCTACGGCAAGGTCGCCTGGGATCTCGCACCGCGTTCGCCGATCACCGCGGCGGACGTCGCGGTCGCAGCGCCGGAGGCGGATGCCGAGCTCGCGGTGGGCTTCTTCGGATCGCGTTACGAGAGAGCGACACCCGGCGAGCGCGAGTATCTGCGGGGGATGGCGGATGCGGCTTCGGACGAGCCCGATGTCGACGAGATCGAGTCGGTCACCACGGCCGCCGTGGCCGACGTACTCGGTCGCAAACCGCAGTCGCTCTCGCCGGCGCGGGACGCGTTGCTGAAGAAGGGCCTCATCTACTCCGGTGAACGCGGCCGCATCGCCTTCACCGTCCCCCACTTCGGCCGCTACCTGCGGTCGCAGACGTGAGGTGGCGCTGAGCCCGGTCAGGCTCGGGGATTTGCGCGCGGCGAAGTCAGCTCGAAGTCAGGTTGCGAGACGAGCGGTGACCCAGCGGCGGTCGGGGGTGAGGACGCGGTCGAAGACGAGTCCGGCGTCGCGCAGCACGGACGTGAGCTCTTCGTCGTCCAGGACCTGCCCCGTGAAGTCCTGCTCCTCCACCATCCCCGCCAACGTGTGCACCAAGGTCGCCGACACGAGCCCACCCCCGTGGCGTACGACGTCGCGCAGCTCGAGCTCGACGGGGCCGTCGTGCCAGGTGGTCGGCGCCGCAGCCTCGGCCCAACCCGGCGCGTGACGCTGTAGCACGAGGATGCCGCCAGGGGTCAGGTGGTGTGCGGCGGTACGCAGGAACCGCGCCCGTTGGGCGGGGTCGAAGGTGTTGACCATCGTGCTCGCCAGGATGACCCCGTCGAAGCGCTCGCCGAGTCGCAGATCTTCGATGCTGCTGTGCACCGGCTCTGCCGCACGCAGATGCGCGAGCATGTCGCGCGAATCGTCGACGCCGACGACCCTGTGCCCCAGGGCGGCCAGTGGATCCGCGATACGCCCGGTGCCGCATCCCAGCTCGAGAACGGCTGCGCCGGCCGGCACAGCGTCGTGGATGATGTCCGCCTCACCGTGCGGCGGGAGAGCGGCGTAGATCTCCACGGGACAGCCGTCCGAGGTGATCGTGCCGCTGCCGCGCCCGGACGCGGGCCCTGGACGACGGTCTCGTTCCATGCCGCAGCGTAGGACGACCTCGTCCCGGATCGATACCGCCGAGCGGGGGCGTGCACCCACGCTGCCCTGCTGATGCGTTCGTGTGGGCACAGGTGAGTGCCCCGGTCAGCGTGCTTCAAGGGCCCTGTGGGGATGCTGTCCAGGCAGCGGCCCGCTGAGTAGGTTGCATGCCATGCCGCGTCTGTTGCATCTGTCCGACACCCATCTGCTCGGGCCGGGGTCGACGTCACCCCATCCGCACATCGATCCCGAGGCGCGACTGACCGCAGTGCTCGCGGCGGCGACCGCCGCCGGGCCGTTCGACGCGGTCGTGGTGACGGGCGACCTGGCAGATGACGGTTCCGACGAAGCGGTCCAACGCGTCCGCGATTTCGTACGCCCGCTGGCGCCGATCGTCGTCGCGGCGCCGGGCAACCACGACGTCACCGACGTGGTGGCCCAGGCGTTCGGCACCGACCCGGTCCGCGTCGGTGCATGGCAGATCCGTGCCGCCGCCACCAACGTGCCCGGCGAGGTGGCCGGTCGAGCGGACCCGGTGCTGGACCTGTTGGACGAGTGCGAGGGTCCGACCGTCGTCCTCATGCACCACCCGGTGCGCTCGCGCAGCACGCACCCGTGGTTCACCCTGCGCGGAGCATCGCAGCTCGAGCAGCGGCTGCGGGATCACCGCTCACCGTTGGTCATGCTGAGTGGCCACCTGCACCAGGCCTTCGACGGCACCGTCGGCGGCACGCGTCTGTACGGCGCGCCCGCGACGTTCTATGGGATCGCTCACGACGGTGACGAATGGACACCGCACGGCGCACCGACCGGCGCCTTGGTCGTCGACCTCGATGACGAAGGATCGAGCAGAGCGCATCTCATCCAAGCCTGACGGTGGCAGCCGGTGCTCTGCAGCGTGCGCTTCGCGCCGGAACCACGACCGCGGCGACGCGCGTGCCATCGTGGGGTGATGAGCAACGGCTATGGCCAAGGCGACGGGTACGACGACCGCGATCCCGACCGTACCCAGCGGCTGCCGCAGGGTCGGCCGGACTACCGCAACGCGGCCGACTCGGCGTACGCGCAGGGTCCGGGCGAGCAGTGGCGCGAACCTCGCGGTGACTACCCGCCGCCGAGCCAGGGGCGGTCCGGCATCAGTGGGGGCGTGCTGACTTCGGCCATCGCGCTGGCGCTGGTGGTCGGCGGGGTGGTGGGGTTCCTGCTGCACTCCGCCACCTCGTCCAGCAGCACCTCGAACCCGACGTCGACCACGACCGTGACCAGCCAGGCCAGCGCGTCCACGGTGACCGGATCGCCCTCGACATCCACCACGACGGTGACGGGGTCGCCGTCGACGACCACGGAGACGTCGACCACCACCACGACGAGCACCGCGACGACGACGGTCACGGGCCCCGCCCCGACGCCCTGACACGGGCATGACCTGCCCGCGCGTGGGTCGGCGCTGAGGTGCACCCACGCAGCAATGAGTGCACCTCGAAGGCGGATACCGCCGCGCGGGACGCACAACTCCTCTGCCAGGTGCGGGTAACCAACTATCCCTTCGGACAGTCCGATTCCTCTACGGCGAGGCTCAGGATTGGCCGGTCGGTCGGTCCTCGCGCATGACAGCCCACCGGGGGCCCGCTCAGCCCTACGGTGTGGGGATGGTCACATTGCGGTGGCCTCGGCGGGGAGACCCGCTGGGCGGCACTGCTGAGTTCGCACCGGTGTCCATGTCCGTGCCACGCCACCGCATCCTCTGAGGAGACCCCCCATGGCCACGAACGATCCGACCCCCGAGATCACACCCGGGTCGCACCTTGCGGACCCGGCCCCCCTCGGTCTGGCCGCCTTCGCTCTGACGACGGCCGTGCTCAGTGCCGTGAACGCGGGCTGGGTCCCGGCGACCGTCCTGCCCGTGGTGTTCGGGCTCACCCTCGCCTACGGCGGCATCGCCCAGTTCGCGGCTGGTATGTGGGAATTCGCGCGCGGCAACACCTTCGGCGCGACCGCATTCGGGTCGTACGGCGCGTTCTGGTTGTCCTACTGGTGGCTGACGGGCCACTCGGGCCTGGACAAGATCCCCGCCAAGGACGCCTCGAAGGGCATCGGCCTCTACCTGCTGGTCTGGGGCATCTTCACCGTCATGATGACCATCGCCACGAGCCGTATCGCCCTTGGTCTCTTCGCCGTCTTCGTGCTGCTGAGCATCACCTTCCTGCTCCTCGCCTGGGGCAACTTCGCCACCTCCGACTCGATCGTCAAGGCCGGCGGATACGTTGGTCTGGCGACGGCGGTGGGCGCTTGGTACATGTCTCTGGCCGGTGTCCTGTCGTTCACGCACAAGCGGCCGATGCTGCCTATCGGACCGCGCTGAACCGTCCTGTCTCGAGCACCCGAGGAGCCCCGATGAGCAACGAGACCCTGGCCAACCTGGCCCATGAGAACCGTCGTTTCGAGCCGCCGAAGGAGCTCGCCGAGCACGCGAACGTGACCGCGGCGGCGTACGACGAGGCGGATGCGGACCCGGAGGCGTTCTGGGAGAAGGCGGCCGAGCGGATCACCTGGGAGACCAAGTGGAATCGGGTGCTCGACTGGGACAAGCCGCCGTTCGCCAAGTGGTTCGTCGGCGGCAAACTCAACGCGGCGTACAACTGCGTCGACCGGCACGTCGAGGCCGGCCACGGCGACCGGGTGGCGTTCCACTGGGTCGGCGAGCCGGCCGACGACACCCGCGACACCACCTACGCGCAGTTGAAGGACCAGGTCAGCCAGGCCGCGAACACGCTGATCGACCTCGGCGTGAAGACCGGCGACCGGGTCGCCATCTACATGCCGATGATCCCCGAGACCGTCGTGGCGATGCTCGCCTGCGCACGGCTGGGCGCCCCGCACACGGTGGTCTTCGGTGGGTTCTCCTCCTCGGCGCTGCGCGACCGCATCCAGGACTGCGACGCCCACGTCGTGATCACCTCCGACGGCGGCTACCGCCGGGGCGCGCCGGCCGCGCTGAAGCCTGCGGTCGACGAAGCGGTGTCGCAATGCCCGGGTGTCGAGCACGTGCTCGTCGTACGCCGCACCGGCGAGGACGTCGCGTGGGACGACAAACGCGACGTGTGGTGGCACGACACCGTCGAGAAGGCGAGCACCGAGCACACGCCGGAGGCGTTCGACGCCGAGCACCCGCTCTACGTCATGTACACCTCGGGTACGACCGGTAAGCCCAAGGGCATCCTGCACACGACCGGCGGCTACCTGGTCGGCACGTCGTGGACGCACTGGGCGGTCTTCGACCTCAAGCCCGAGACCGACGTCTACTGGACCGCCGCCGACATCGGCTGGGTGACCGGGCACAGCTACATCGTGTACGGGCCGCTGGCGAACGGCGCGACGTCGGTGATGTACGAGGGCACACCGGACACCCCGCACAAGGGCCGCTGGTGGGAGATCGTGGAGAAGTACAAGGTCACGACGCTCTACTGCGCCCCGACCGCGATCCGCACCTTCATGAAGTGGGGACGGGACATCCCGGCGGAGCACGACCTGTCCTCGCTGCGGCTGCTCGGCTCGGTCGGCGAGCCGATCAACCCCGAGGCCTACGTCTGGTACCGCGACCAGATCGGCGGCGGGAAGACACCGGTGATGGACACCTGGTGGCAGACCGAGACGGGCATGCACCTGATCAGTCCGCTGCCGGGAGTGACTGCGGGCAAACCGGGTTCGGCCATGAAGGCGATCCCTGGTGTCTCGGTGGATGTCGTGGACGACGACGGCGAGAGCGTGGGCAACGGCAACGGCGGCTACCTGGTGGTCACCAAGCCGTGGCCGGCGATGCTGCGCACCATCTGGGGCGACGACAAGCGGTTCAAGGAGACCTACTGGGAGCGGTACGCCAAGAAGGGCTACTACTTTGCGGGTGACGGCGCCAAGCTCGACGACGACGGGGACATCTGGGTGCTCGGCCGCGTGGACGACGTGATGAACGTCTCCGGGCACCGGCTCTCCACGACCGAGATCGAGTCGGCGCTGGTCTCCCACCCGAAGGTCGCCGAGGCCGCGGTCGTCGGTGCCACCGACGAGCAGAGCGGACAGGCGATCAACGCGTTCGTCATCCTGCGCGAGTCGGCACTGAAGGGCGGCGAGGAGGCACCGGACGCGTTGATCACCGAGTTGCGCAACCACGTGGCCACCGAGATCGGGGCGATCGCCAAGCCCAAGTCGATCCTGGTCGTCCCCGAGCTGCCCAAGACCCGGTCCGGCAAGATCATGCGGCGGCTGCTGCGCGACGTCGCCGAACACCGCGACGTGGGTGACGTCACCACGCTGGCGGACTCCTCCGTGATGGACCAGATCCAGCAGGGCGTCGGCAAGGGGTCGGGCGACGAGTGACGCCGAGAGCCGTCGCTCAGGGTGAGATCGTGGGGCGACCACCCCACGACGGCAGGACTACACCATGAGCGACGGCTTGGCCATGGCCCTCGGCACCATGCACTTCGGCACGAGGGTCGGGCGTGACGATTCCTTCGCGCTGCTCGACCAGTACGTCGACGCCGGCGGCCGGTGGATCGACACTGCGAACTGCTACGCCTTCTGGAACGATCCGGCCGGTGCCAGCGGTCAGAGCGAGCAGGTCATCGGCGACTGGCTGACGGCCCGTCCGGGCATGCGCGAGCGCGTCCTGATCGGCACGAAGGTGGGGGTTCCCCTTCCCGACGACGTCGGCGCCGCGGGCCTGTCGGCGGCTGTCGTGCGGCAGCAGCTGCACGACAGCCTCACGCGCCTGCAGACAGACCGCGTCGATCTCTACTGGGCGCACAAGGAGGACCGGGGCGTCGACCTGGCGCAGAGTGTGGCGGCGTTCGGCGAGGCGCAGGTGCAGGGCCTGGTCGACCGGGTGGGGTGGTCCAACCACCCCGTATGGCGCGTCGAGCGGGCGCGCGCGATCGCGGTGGCGGCCGGGTTGCCTGCGCCCACCGCGATCCAGCAGCGCTGGTCCTACCTGCACCCCCGGCCCGACATCGAGGTCGAGGGTGAAGACCACCCGTACGGGATGCTGACGCCGGAGACCCTGGATTACGCCCAGGAGAACCGTGACGTCGAGTTGTGGGGCTACACAGCGCTGCTCACCGGTTTCTACGACAAGGCCGACAAGGCGCTGCCGCCGTCGTACGACCATCCCGGCACCCACGACCGCCTCGCGCGGCTCGCGTCCATCGCCCAGGAGCACGGTGTGCAGCAGGGCCAGATCGTGCTTGCGTGGATGCGGCACAGCACGCCCGCGGTGCGCCCGATCGTGGGGGTGAGCAGTTCCGAACAGCTGACCAGCGCGGTCGAGGCGGTCCGGATGGATCTGTCCCCCGACGAGATGGCAACGCTCGATGCCTGATCGTGCACGCAGCTCCAGGTCCGACCCGGGCACGCAGTACTCGCCTCTGGCCACAGGCCAGTTCAAAATCACGTTCCCCACGCGGCGGCGTCGTATCGCAGCAAGATGCACGCCGTCGGGGCGCGCGTACATGAGGCTGGCTCTGGAGACGTTCGTGCTCGGGCCGGGTGGTGACGCGCCGGCGTCGTACCGGGCAGGACTCGAGGCGGCGTTCCGGCGGTACGGCGGGCGCGGCCCGTTCCCTGCCGATCCCGACGGCAACTCGGGCGCCGTAGCCGGCAAGAGTCCGTAACCAGGTCGCCGTTTGCCGTTCCGGCAACGTGGCTTGCTCAGCGGGGTCGCGCCGTCGGATGCTCTCCGTATGACGATGCCGCAGGTGCCGGACGATGCGACGGCCGAGAGCTACTGGGAACCCATCTATCTGGAGCGCGCGACTCCGGCCGACGCCGTACCGAGCAACAGCGACCTGCTCGCCGCTGAGGTTGCGGGTGTGCGGCCCGGGCGTGCACTGGACCTCGGATGCGCCGAGGGCGGTGACGTGATCTGGCTGGCCCAGCAGGGGTGGGATGTGCTGGGAGTCGACGTCTCCCCGACGGCTCTGGCCAAGGGCGCCGAGCACGCGCAGGTCGCCGGGGTCGCCGACCGGATCCGGTGGGAGCAGCACGACCTGTCGGCGACGTTCCCGGAGGGCGAGTTCGACCTGGTGTCAGCGCAGTTCCTGCACACCCCGGTCGCGGGCGACAGTCAGCGCACGGCGATTCTGCAGCAGGCGATGCGCGCCGTCGCCCCAGGAGGGCGGCTGATGGTGATGAGCCACACGGGTTGGCCGAGCTGGATGACCGAGTCTCCGCACGAGGTGGACTTCGCGACCCCGGAGGAGTTGCTCGCGTCCGTCGGGCTGCCGCGCGAGGGGTGGGCGGTCGTGCGCAGCGAGCGGGTGCCGCGCGACTTCCCGGGACCGGAGGGTCAGCCGGGCACGCGTGACGACGCGGTCCTGCACGCGCGCCGCGACTGAGTTGTGTGAACGGGCGCGCTCTATACAGCGCGCCCGTTCACACAACTCCGGTTGGCGGTCAGGCCAGGAGCTGGCGCGCGCGGCGTACGTGGCCGGACTTCTTGGCGGGGTCCATGCCGTCCCACATCCGGGTCATCATCTGCGACCGTCGGTTGCTGTCGAAGACGTCGCGGTGGTCGGCGACGAAGGTCCAGTAGAGGGCGTCCCAGTCGCGATCCCAGTCACCGCGCGGCAGATCCGACATCTTGCGCAGGTAGTTGCTGCCCGACACGTACGGCTTGGTCGTGATCGCCGGACCGGTCGAATACTGGCTCATGGCATACACATTCGGCACCATCACCCAGTCGTAGGCGTCGATGAACATCGCCATGAACCACTCGTGGATCTCCTCCGGGTCGATCCGCAGCAGGCACATCGCGTTGCCGAGCACCATCAGCCGCTCGATGTGGTGGGCCCACCCGCGCTCGAGCACCTGGCCGATCACGTGGTCGACGGGGCCCAGCCCCGTGTGACCGGTCCACCAGCCGTCGTCGAGCGAGCGGGTGTGGTGCAGCGCGTTCATCCCGCGCATCCGCCGGCCGTAGAGGTGGTAGGTCGCGCGCATGTACTCCCGCCAACCGATCACCTGCCGCACGAAGCCCTCGAGGGAGGCCAGCGGCACGTCGTGCTCGTGGGCGGCATCCAAGGCCTGGTGCACCACCTCCCCCGGGTCGAGCAGTCCCAGGTTGAGCGACGGGCTGAGCGCGGCGTGGAAGAGCACGGGGTGGGCCTTGGAGATGGCGTCTTCGTACGGGCCGAACTCGACGAACCGCTCGGCCAGGAAAACGTCGTACGCCGCTTCGGCCTCCTCGTGCGTGGTCGGCCAGGAGAACGTCGCGGGATCGCCTGGAGCATCAGGGAATTCGCGGCGTACCCACTCGATGGCGTCCTCGACCGCAGCGCTGCGCTCCGGCCACCACGGGTCCGGCACCGGGTGACCGCGGGGGAGCCTCTTGCGGTTCTCCGGGTCGAAGGACCACTTGCCGCCCACCGGCTGCCGCCCCTCGACCAGGATGTCGAGACGCTGCCGCTGCCAACGGTAGAAGTACTGCATCTGCGCGGCGTTCGCGCCGAACCAGTCCTGCAGCTGCGCTCGCGTGGTGAGGAAGTTGGGTGTCTCGAGGACGTCGTCCGGGCGCAATTCGCGACCGGCGGCGCGCACGGCCGCCGAGCAGTCCCGCGACAGCCAGTCGTCGACCACGTCGTAGACCGTGATCTTGGTGGGATGCAACTTCTCCAGCGCCCGCGTCAGGCCGTCGCCGGAGGTGGTGTCGGCCGAGGACTCGACCACGACCGGGTCGAAGCCCTTCGACCGCAGCAGGTCGGCGAACCGCGCCATGCTCGCGCGGTGCAGCACGAGCTTGTGTGCGTGGAAGCGGTACTGCCGGAAGAAGAGGTCGTCCTCGACGAGCACGTGCCGCGTGTCGGCCGGGACGTCGAGCTGGGCCCGGAAGAGCTGGTGCGGATAGATCAGACGCACGGGAGCGTCGGCGCGGGCCACCCCGCCAGTCTGCCCGACGGCGTACGTGGGCCGGTGCCAGACTCGGAGGATGAGCGACGAGACCGCCCCCACCGTCCACGAGGTCCCCGTCGGTATCGAGGCGGCCGGCACCCGCACCGAGACCGATTCGATGGGTGCGATCGACGTGCCCGCCGACCGGTACTGGGGCGCGCAGACGGCACGGTCGCTGGTGCACTTCGCGATCGGTGAGGACCGGATGCCGGTGGCCGTATGCCGAGCGTTCGGCTACGTGAAGAAGGCGGCCGCGATCGCGAACGGCCGTGGCGGCCGGTTGCCGCAGTGGAAGGCCGACCTGATCGCACGAGTGTGCGACGAGATCATCGCCGGCGACCTCGACGAGCACTTCCCGCTCTACGTGTGGCAGACCGGGTCGGGCACCCAGTCGAACATGAACGTCAACGAGGTCATCAGCAACCGCTGCATCCAGCTGCTCGGCGGCGAGCTCGGCAGCAAGAAACCGGTGCACCCCAACGACGACGTCAACATGTGCCAGAGCTCCAACGACACCTTCCCGACCGCCATGCACATCGCCACGCTGCTGCAGCTGCGCACCCAGCTGCTGCCGAGCCTGCAGCGGCTGCACGCGTCGTTCGACGCGAAGGCGCACGAGTGGTCCGACGTGATCAAGACCGGCCGCACCCACCTGCAGGACGCCGTACCCCTGACCGTCGGTCAGGAGTGGTCGGGCTACGCCGCGCAGCTCGCGCAGGCGATCGAGCGGCTGCAGCAGTCCAGCGAGGGTCTGTACGAGGTGGCGCTCGGCGGGACCGCTGTCGGCACCGGTATCAACGCGCCGCAGGGGTTCGCCGAGGAGGTGGCGGACGAGCTGGCCCGGATGACCGGCGAGCCGATCGTCACGGCTGCCAACAAGTTCGCGGCCCAGGGCGGCCTCGACGCGATGGTCGGCGCATCGGCCGGCATACGTGCCGTGGCGGTGCCGATCATGAAGATCTCCAACGACATCCGCTGGCTCGCCTCCGGTCCGCGGTGCGGCATCGGCGAGCTGATCCTGCCCGAGAACGAGCCGGGCAGCTCGATCATGCCGGGCAAGGTCAACCCCACCCAGTGCGAGGCGACGGTGATGGTCTGCATCCAGGTGATCGCCGACGACATGGGTACGACGTTCGCCGGCTCGCAGGGCAACTTCGAGCTCAACGCGATGCGCCCGATCATCATCAACAACGTGTTGCACTCGGCGCTCATCCTCGGCGACGCGTGCGACCTGCTGCGCGAGCACTGCATCGACGGCATCGAGCTCAACCGCCCGCAGATCCAGGAGTACCTCGACCGCTCGTTGATGCTCGTGACGGCACTGTCGCCGGTGATCGGCTACGACCAGGCGTCCCACATCGCGCACACCGCCTCGCAGGAGGGCAGCACGCTGCGGGAGGCGGCGTTGGCCTCCGGTGCGATCAGCGGTGAGGACTTCGACCGGGTGGTCGATCCGGCCACGATGATCCACCCCGGCTGACCCCGCCGACTGCGCGATTCGCGCCGGACCCAGTCGGCGAAAGGGGGAGGGGCGGCCTGCCGGGCTTAGTGAATGGCGGTCTCGTGGGCCGCGTGGGTCGGCGGCTCCAGCTGCAGGCTCGAGTGCCCGATGTCGAAGTGCTCGTGCAGACAGGCCTGCAGCGCATCCAGGAGCTGCGGCGCATGCGAATCGGCGAAACACCCCTCGTCGACCACGACGTGCGCGGACAGCGCGTGGTCGTCAGAGGTGACCGTCCAGACGTGCAGGTCGTGCACGTCGCGGACGTGGTCGACGCGCAGCAGGTGCTCGCGGATGTCCGAGATCTGCATCCCCGGCGGGGCCGCTTCCAGCAGGATCCGGCTGCTCTGCCGCGCGAGGGTCAGCCCCGATCGGGCCATCAGCACCACGAGCAGGAGCGACGCGACGGCGTCGGCGCGTTGCCAGCCGGTCACCAGAATCACCACCGCGGCCGCCGCCGTGGCCAGGAACCCGTACAGGTCGGTGAGGATGTGCTGGTAGGCGCCCTCCACGTTGAGGCTCGAGCGGTCCGCGCGTGCCACCGCCCACGCCACCACGATGTTGACGGCGATGCCGACGAGAGCGGTGACCAGCACCGGGGCGGCGTCGACGTGCGGCGGGTGCGCCAGCCGGCGTACCGCCTCGATCAGGACGATCAGCCCGACCACCAGCAGCGTCGCGGCGTTCCCGGCCGCCGAGAGGATCTCCGCGCGCTTCCAGCCGTACGTCATGGCACCGCCCGCCGGCCGCGCCGCCAGCCGGATCGCCCACAGAGCGACCGCCAGCGACCCGACGTCGGTCAACAGGTGCCCGGCATCGGACAGCAGGGCCAGCGAGCGGGCCAGGAGGGCCACGACGACCTCCACCACCAGGTACGCGCTCAGCAGCCCGAGCGCGACCCAGAGCCAGCGGGCGTTGGCTCCGGGCCGCACCCCGTGACTGTGCGAATGGCCCTGCGGCACAGCCGAGCCTGCGTCACAGACCGGAGTGATGTCCGGTCCGGAGCAGGAGTCGCGCAGGTCGTCGCTCATTGCGCCGATCGTATGCCGGGTCGCAGCACCGGTAGCGGACCGAGCCGCGTCCCGGATGGTCGACGGGCACCGCAACCGCGCCGACACCCATCCCGACCGACCGTTCGGTCGGGATCAGGTCAGGACGTGACCAGATCGTCCATCGGGTCGTGCTGACGATCTGCTTCGACCGCTGCGACGATCTCCTCCTTCGGCAGGGCCAGGGAGATGGCCCAGTAGAAGATGACGAGGGAGAACGCGATGACGACGATGAGATCGACCCACTCGGGCAGGTAGTTCTTCGCGCCCGTTCCGTAACGGCCCAGGTAGTTGATGACGCAGAGGCCGATCAGCCAGGGACCGATCCACGCGGCGTTGCGCAGATACCGCATCCGTTCCGAGCCGATGATCGACGAGCCGTAGGCGAACAGGCCGAAACCGACGATCATCGCGGCGGTCAGCTTCCAGGTGGACTCGAACCCGCCCCAGTAGATGATCAGGTTGGCGAAGCAGAACGACGCCGGCAGCAGCACCTTCGGCACCGGCGCGGAGTACGTCCGTTCCCGGTCGCCATCATGTTTGTGCAGGGACGCGAGCGCGACGGGCGCGAACGCGTACATGATCGCGGTGGCATCGGTGACGATCGCGACCAGCGCCGCCCAGCTCTTGAACGGCCCGAAACCGAGGATGCCCACGATGGCGGCCAGGATGATCGAGGCGACCGGCACACCCCGTGCATTGGTGCGGGCCAGGGCCCGAGGCAGTTCGCGCTCCTGGCCCAGGGCATAGGACAACCGTGAGGAGGTGCCGACGTACACGATCCCGGTGCCCGACGGCGAGATCACCGCGTCGATGACCAGCACGGCCCCCAGCCAGGTCAGGCCGAGCGAGGTGGCCAGGGTGTACCAGGCGCCGAAGTTGCCACCGACGCCCGCGCCGCCGAGCGGGTTGGCCCAGTTGCGCGCGACGTTGCCCGGTTTGACGCCGAGAATGAAGACCAGCTGGAGGAGCGAGTAGAGCAGCGCGCCGATGCCCATCGCGACCAGGACGGCGCGGGAGATGTCCTTGCGCGGGTTGCGCGCCTCGCCGGCCAGCTGAACGGCCTGTTCGAAGCCCTGCAAGGCGAACACCACACCACCTGGAAGCGCGGCGAAGACGCCGTGGGCACCGAACGGCATGAAGCCGCCCCCGCTGGTCATGTTGCCGGTGTGGAACGAACTGGCGGCGATGACCCCGATGCACAGCAGCGGCACCGCGGTCTTCCACACGACGACGAGCGAGTTGCTCTCGGACATGAACTTCGCGCCCGCGAGGTTCATGCAGGTGAACAGGATCATCAGGATGACCGCGATGACCAGTCCCTGGTTGTTCAGAAGGCCTTTGTTCGCTCCGGTGGAGTGGATCAGCGGGAAGTGCTTGTGGATCGTGCCAACCGCGTCGAGGTAGGTCAGCGCGGCCAGTACCTCGATGGGTGCGATGAACACCGCCTGCAGCCACGAGGCCCAGCCGGAGACGAATCCGGCGACCACGCCGTGCGAGTAGTAGGCGAACCGGCCCGATCCGCCCGCGACGGGGTAGGTCGCACCGAGTTCGGCGTAGACCAGTGCCAGGCACGCGAGCATCGCGGCTGCGAGGATCCAGGAGAGGATCGATGCGGGCCCGGCGATGATCGAGGCATTCGCGGCGCTGAGCAGCCAACCGGATCCGATGATGGATCCGAGGGATACGAACATCAGACCGTAGAAGCCGACGCTGCGCTGCAGCTGGCCCCCGCGGGCATCGATGTCCGGCTTGGGTGGTGCTGTGGTCATCGGGCGATCCCTTCTCTTCTGGGGTCAGGGCGCCCGCACGACGCGGGAACTCGGTACCGACAGGGCCCCAACCTGGCAGCTTGGCATTGGTCGGCGCGTCGTGCAGCGTGTTAACTCTTGCTGGGAATTGGCTGGGTACGAGGGGTGTTGGCGCTCGTGCCCACCAGATGGACGCTTGGAGGCTCCTGGTTGACGTGGGGGACGTAGGTGCGGTTAGCCTTGGCTTACTTAGGCGCACCTCACAGCCCGAAGGGACCACCCCGTGTCACTGACGTCCGTGCTCACCCAGCGCACCCGACCGCGCTCCGGCGACGTCATCGACCGTGAAGAGTCCGGCACGCCGCAGCAGGGGACGCTCGCCGACGTCCGTCCGGGCAGAGACGCGATGGTCCTCGGGTACGACGACGCGGTGGACCCGCGCACGGCCCGTCGCCTGTCCGATCTGGGGTTCGCACCCGGTGAGGCCGTGACCGTCGTACGCCGTGCTCCCATGCGCGACCCGATCGTCTTCCGGGTCGCCGACTACGAGATCGCCCTGCGCGCTCGCCAGGCTGCCGGGATCCTGGTCGGCCCGCTCGCGTGAGCGGGCACCACGGCGCGGGGTCCACGGCGACGTCGGTCGCCACAGGGCTGCATGTCGCGCTCGTCGGCAGCCCCAACTGCGGCAAGAGCACGCTCTTCAACGCGTTGACGGGCCTGCGGGTCAAGACCGGCAACTACCCGGGCGTCACGGTCGCGCGCTACGAAGGGATCGCTCGGGCGGGCGACCACGACGTCGTCGTGGAGGACCTGCCCGGCACCTACAGCCTCGACCCGATCAGTCCCGACGAGCAGGTCGTGCACGAGGTGCTCGACGCCGACTCCGGCTCTCTGCAGACGCCGGACGCCGTGCTCATGCTGCTCGATGCGACCACGCTGCGCCGCTCGCTCGGCCTGCTCGCGCAGGTACTCGCACGCGGCCTGCCGACCTGCGTGGTGGTGACCTTCCAGGACGAACTGGCCCGGCGCGGCGGCAGCCTGGACGTGGCGCGGTTCGAGCGGGCCGTCGGGGTCCGCGTCGTACCGGTCACCAGCGGTTCGCGCGACGACCTGGCCGGGCTGAAGGACGCGCTCGCCGACGTCGACGCGTGGCCGCGACCGATCTTCCCGCCGCCCGCCGAGGGTGAGGCGGCGCGGGCCTGGGTCAGCTCGGTGCTGGACAGCGCGGCGTACCGCAGCCCGGACGTCGACGCGCGCACCGAACGGATCGACAAGGTGCTGCTGCACCCGGTGTGGGGATCGTTGATCTTCCTGGCGACGATGTTCGCGTTCTTCCAGATCATCTTCACGGTGGCGGCGCCGCTGCAGAATGCCGTCCAGCACGCGTTCGACAATCTGGGGGTGCTGGTCACCGACCACGTCGGCAACCAGTGGGTCGCCAGCTTCCTGTCCCAGGCGATCATCGGCGGGGTGGGCGGTGTGCTCGTCTTCCTGCCGCAGATCGCGTTGCTCTTCCTGCTCATCTCGCTGCTGGAGGGCAGCGGCTACCTGTCCCGCGCCGCATTCCTGATGGACCGGCTGATGGCCCGAGCGGGGCTCGAGGGGCGCGCGTTCGTGGCGCTGCTGTCGTCGATGGCGTGCGCGATCCCGGGGATCATGGCCACCCGCTCGCTGCCGTCGGCCAAGGACCGGCTCGCGACGATGATGGGCGCGCCGCTCATGACCTGTTCGGCGCGGCTTCCGGTCTACATCCTGCTGGTGGGGCTGCTCGTGCCGTCGTCGGCGAGCATCGGACCGGTCGGCGCGCAGGGCACAGTGATGTTCCTGCTGTACGCCGGCGGCGCGGTCTCCGCGATGGCCACCGCGTGGTTCTTCAAGCGGATCACCGGCAAGCACGGCCCGGTGCTCCCGTTCTACATGGAGATGCCGACGTACAAGCTGCCGCGGGCGCGCAGCGTGCTGGTCGCCGTCTGGGACTCCTGCAAGGGGTTCCTGTCCAAGGTCGGCCGGATCATCCTGGTCGTCACCATCGTGATGTGGGCGCTACTCAACCTTCCGGGACGCGGCGCCGGCGAGCTGCGCAGCGCGGGAGTGAACCCGGCCGACAAGACCGCGTCCTCGTCGTACGTGCTCGACCACAGCCTCGCCTCCCATCTCGGCAAGGCCGTCGAACCGGTCTTCGCTCCGTTGGGCTTCGACTGGCGCATCAACATCGGGGTGCTCGCCTCGCTGTCCGCGCGGGAGACCTTCGTGTCGACCCTCGGTCAGGTCGCCGCGGCGGACAACCCCGACCATCCGCGGGACGCCCTCAAGGCCATGACCTTCCAGGACGGTCCGCACCAGGGTCAGCGGCTCTTCACCGCCGGCACCATCGCGGCACTGCTGGCGTTCTTCATGTACGCGCTGCAGTGCATGTCCACGATCGGGATGATGCGCCGCGAGACCGGCGGGTGGAAGTGGCCGGGCATCGCGTTCGGCTACATGTTCGTGCTCGCGTGGGGCGCGGCGTTCCTCGCCCACGCCGTCGTGGGGTGGCTGGTGTGACCGCTGCCGTCCCGCTGCACGCCGAAGCCACCGCCGACCCTCAGGTCGTGCACTGGGTGGTGCCCTCCGGCACCCTGCAGGTGCTCGGTGAGGTCGTCGCAGCGCCGGGTGGTTTCGGTGACCTGCTGGACCGCGGCATCCTGCGCCCGGTGGTCGTCCGTGCGACCGGCATCGACATCACCCTGGCCGACGGACTCGCCTGGCGTGAGTACGGCGCCCCCGTCGGTGCCGCGCTCGCTGACGCGCTGCTCGAGCCGGCGCGGTGGCGTGCGCAGCGCGAGGTCAGCCCCGACGACGAACTGCGCGCCGCCGTCCACGAGGTGCTGGCCGGTGCCGCGGGCGATTACATCCGCTCGCACGGCGGCCGCGCCGAGCTGGTGGCTGCCCACGACGGGCGGGTGGAGCTTCGGTTGAGCGGCACGTGCTCGCACTGCCCGGCTGCCGGCATCACGTTGCACGAGCGCCTCGAAGGCGAGATCCGCGCGTTGGCGCCGGGGTTGCGCGAGTTGACGGCCCACGAGACGCCGGGTGCGCGTGAGCGGGTGCTGCTGAGCATCGGGCGCCGGCGCGCGGGCTGATCGTTCCCGGCTCGTCGATACACCCGTCTCAGGGTCTCTAGCGTCCGCCCGAGAATCACCGAGACAACGGAATCCACCAGCCCTCGACGGCTTGTTAGAGTCCACCGGTGAGCCTGGACAGCACCGAGATATCGCACCTGCTCGCAGCGGCGGTGCCGCAGCTGACGGGGCCGGTGCAGGCGGTCACGAACGACTCCCGCGCAGTCGCTCCCGGCACGGCGTACGTCGCGATCAAGGGCTTCACCAGTGACGGTGCGGACTACGCGCAGCAGGCCGTCGACGCCGGCGCCGTGCTCGTCGTCGCCGAACGGGACATCGCCGGAGTCCCGACCGCGGTCGTGCCGGACGCGCGGATCGCGCTCGCGGCGCTCGCCACCGAACTCGCCGGCCACCCGTCGCGCGATCTCACCGTCTACGGCATCACCGGCACCAACGGAAAGACCACCAGCTCCTACGTGCTGCACTCGATCCTCTCGGCGGCGTACGGCGAGCGGGCCACCGGTCTGCTGACCACGGCCGAGATCGTGGTCGGCACCCACCGGGAAGCGGCAGTGCGCACCACGGGGGAGGCGCCCGTCGTGCAGGGCAACCTCGCACGGATGCGCGACAGCGGAGTCACCCAGGTCGTGCTGGAGACCAGCTCGCACGGCATCCATCTGCACCGGGTCGACGGGACCCGTTACGCCGCAGCGCTCTTCACCAACCTGACCCGTGACCACCTCGACCTGCACGGTGACATGGAGTCGTACTACCGGGTCAAGCGGACCCTCTTCGAGTGGACTGCGGGGCCCAAGCTCGCCAACGGCGACGACGAGTACGGCGCGCGGCTGGCCCAGGACATCCCCGGCACCCTGCTCTTCGGCACCTCGGCCCAGGCGGACTACCGGATCGAGGATCAGCACGTGGACGGGCTGCACACCGTCTTCCGGCTGCGTCGACCGGGCGGCGCGCACCTCACCCTCACCACGCCGCTGCTCGGCGACTACAACGTGCACAACGTGGCCGGGGCCGCCGCGATCGCGCTCGAGACGGGGATGGACGTCGGCACGCTCGTGCGCGCGATCCGCGAGATGCGTCAGGTGCCAGGCAGATTCGAACGGATCCCGGCCGCCGTCGACTTGGGCTTCGAGGTCATCGTCGACTACGCGCACACCGACGTGGGGCTGCGGGAGGTGCTGCAGGTGGCGCGCACCGTCGCGGACGCCGCGGGTGGCAGGTTGATCTGCGTCTACGGCGCGGCGGGGGATCGGGACAGGGCCAAGCGCCCCCTGATGGGCGAGGTCGCCTCCCAGCTCGCCGACGTCGGCATCGTCACGACCGACGACGCGTACACCGAGTCACCGTCCCAGATCGCGCAGCAGGTCCTGGACGGCGCGGACTCCTCCCGGACGACGATCGAGCTGGATCGGCGGACGGCGATCGCCGCCGCGCTGCGGCTGGCCCGGCCGGGCGACGTGGTCGTCGTGGCGGGCAAGGGGCACGAGCGGGTGCAGCACCTGCCGACCGGTGATGTCGACTTCCACGACGCGACGGTGGTGGGCGAACTGCTCGTCCCGCTCGGTCAGGACGCGGCGCCGCTCACGTGACGCGGCCGGCGGGACGTCCCGCCGGCCCGCTCAGCCCTGGTGGCCTTCGGCCGCAGGTGGGTGGATCACAGTGGTCCTGCCACCTAGGGGCGTCTGCATGTGTCCGTCGGTGAATCCAGCGGTGGCGTCTTTGCGACCCATGCTGTTCACGATCTCGGCCGCGACGACGGCGAGCTTGCGATTCCCGTTCTGGGACAGGCGCTGCAGATATTCGAAGGCCGCATCGGGAGTCATCCCCAGGTGGGTCATGAGGACGCCCTGGGCCTGACCGATGATCGTGCGGTTCTCCAGGGCCACGGTCTGGTGCTCGATCGTGTTGTTGCACGCCAGCGCGAGTACGACGTGGATCGCGAGCGCCTCCGTGCGGGCGACGATCTGATCGGGGTTCGCGATGAGTTCTGCGAAGTACAGCGTGAGCGCACCGAACGAGTGCTCGGCGGACCGCAGCGGCACGGAGACGACGGCGACGAAGCCCAGTTCCTCCGCCACGTACGAAGACCACCCCTGCCAGCGAGTCTCCGCCCGCAGATCGGCACTGACCACTGCTTCGTCCGCGCCGAAGGCATCCAGGCCTGGCCCACGCGCCAGGTCACGTGCCCGCAGGTCGGCCTGCTGGCAGAGCCCGGAGGTGGCTGCGAGCGTCTCGGCGGCGCGACGGTGCAAACGCTGGATTCCGGCGTCGACGCACCCGGGCACCAGTCGCGTGGCCAACTCCACACTCCGCTGATGGCTCTGTCCGGAGGGCACTTCATGCAGGTCGCGGGCGGCGTCGGCGTATGCCACGAGCTGCCGCTCGAGGTCAGGCAACATCAGGGTCTCCTTGCAATGAGCGGAGACATGCGCCTGGGCCATGCCGCGATCCGCTAAGGGAAGCGGCCGGCTGCTTGACCTGAGGTGAGTATGCCAAACGCGCGGGTGGACCATGACGCCTACCCGGCGCGCTGGCCGGACTGCGCTTCCAGAGTCGAACGGAGCCCCAACAGGGTGGCGGTCAGCAGTCTGGACACCTGCATCTGGCTGATACCGAGATGGTCACCGATCTCGCGTTGAGTGAGATCCAACTCGAAACGCAACCGAACGAGCATCCGTTCGCGGGCCGGGAGGGCACGCACGATCTGGCGGAGCGCGATCGAGGACACGAACTCGTCCGTCTGGTCCTCCGCCTTCAGGTCGAGTCGGTCGGCCAGCGTCGTTCCCGACCGGTCGCGCGCCGGTGCGTCGAGGGACGCGGGACGGAAACAGCCCTCGACGGCCCGAGCGGCGCGCACCACGTCGACCGTCACCCCCATCCGCGCGGCGACGGCGGCTGTGCCCGGTGCGTGCACTCCGGCCTGCTCGAGCTCCTCGGAGGTCGTCTGCGCCTCCCGGTAGGTCTCGTGCAGTCCTCGGGGTGGGCGCACCACCCACCCGTGGTCGCGGAAGTGCCGCTTCAGCTCCCCCGTGATGGTCGGGATCGCGTACGCCGAGAAACTGCGACCCTCGCTCGGCACGAAGCGGCGGACGGCGAGGACGAGCGCCAGCAGTGCGACCTGCTGCAGATCCTGCGACTCGATGCCGCGCCCCGAGTAGCGACGGGAGATCCCGCAGGCCATCGCGTAGTTGTGGTCCACAGCCTGGGAGCGAAGCCGCGCGGCCTCGACCTCGTCGGTGGTCTCCTGCGCCTGTTCGAGCAGAGCCCTGGTCAGGGTCTCGCGATCGTCGGCGACATCGTCGGCGGCATGGACAACGGATGCATTCACGCGACACTTTCGGCAGGAGAGAAGAAAGTGCCAACCACGCTGTTTGAGCCGGCTCGATTTCGAGCAAAGCACACACCCCCACCCCGAACAAATCGAGGCGCGGAGACGCACGGGAGGCACTTCGGGACTCGACACTATTGAGTGGTCCAATCCCGATATTCGACAGTGTGATTCGTCTCACCGATGATGGAGATGCCGTCTGTGAGAGCCTCGTGCGTCTGGCGAGTCGGCTGTCCACGCGCGTCCTCCTGAGGCACGATGGTGGCGTGCGAACGCCGGCGCAGACCCTGCGTGGTGGCCCTCCGTTGGTCATCGCGCACCGTGGCTCCAGCAGGATCGAGCCCGAACACACCCTCGGCGCCTACAAACGGGCGATCCGTGACGGTGCGGACGGCGTCGAGTGCGACGTACGGCTCACCGCGGATCGCCATCTGGTGTGCGTCCACGACCGACGGGTCGACCGCACCTCGGACGGTGCCGGTGTGGTGTCCGCGCTGGAGCTGGCCGCCCTCGAGGGGCTGGACTGGGGCAGCTGGAAGGCCGCGCACCTGGACGAGGCCGAGATGCCGCTGCGGCACAAGGCACAGATCCTCACCCTGCGACAGTTGATCCGCACCGTGCAGCGAGCCGACCGGCAGCTGGACCTGGTCATCGAGACCAAGCACCCCACGCGTTACTCCGGTGACGTCGAGCGTGCCCTGGTGGCGCTGCTGGCCGAGTTCGAGCTGCTGCGCCCCGGGCGGATCAACGTGCGGCTGATGTCGTTCTCCACGCTGGCGGTGCAGCGGATGGCGCGCCTCGCGCCGCACCTGGAGCGGGTGCAGCTGACGGAGTTGCCGACGGCGCTGCGCTTCATGGACGCGCTGCCGCCGAACGTGCACATGGTCGGCACCCGGGTCGCCGTCGTACGCCGCATTCCGGCCTTCGTTCAGCGACAGCACAGCTACGGCCACCAGGTGCATGTGTGGACGGTCGATGAGTTGCAGGACGTGCACCTGTGCCTGGAGCTCGGAGTGGACGCGATCATCACCAACCGGCCCGCGATGGTGCGGGAGGTCGTTGACGCCGCGTGGTCCACTGGTGTCCTGCAGTGAGATCATCGAGCCCGATGCGGCGGCCAGGGGACAGGAGGGGACACCGGTGAGCGACGAACACTGGGTGCAGACCCTCCGACTGCCGTGGACCATCGACTCGGTGCCTGCCGCGCGCAACGCCCTCGTGGAGAGTCTGGGCGATGGTGGTCTGCCCGAGACCCTCGTCGGTGAAGCCGAGACCGTTGCCTCCGAGTTGGTGACGAACGCGATCCTGCACGGGAAACCGTTGTACGACAACACCGTCCGGTTGCACTGGCGGGTGCGCGGAGACCGGGTGGAGATCGAGGTGACCGACGGAGGGGGAGTGACCGCTCCGGCGGCGCGCCGGCCCTCGGTCTGGGCACAGGGCGGCCGCGGACTGCGGATCGTCCGGTCGGTGGCCCACGAATGGGGCGTCAACGAGGAAGAGGACCGCGTGACCGTATGGGCCGCCCTCGGCGGTCCCTCCCGCCGACGGGTCTGACCGGCCCGACGGCCGACGGCACCGGCTCGTTACAGTCCCCGCCATGGGTAAAGCCTCCCGCCGCAAGGGCGACCGCAAGCGCCAGCCGATCGATCCGACGCAGCAGCCGCCGGCGTTCGTCCGTCGTCCGTACGAAGGGCTGCCCGGCGAGACGGGCTGGGTCGCGATGCGCGAGATCGTCCCGGCCGCGACGGCGTCGGTGACCTTCACGCTCGATGGGGTGCAGCGTGACGCGACTGTCGCCTCGGTCCTCCCGCTCGCCTGGCCCGGCCTGCACCGCGCCGACGGCTCCCTCTTCGTCGCCCTGCAGACCGGCGGCACGTCCAGCGACCCGAGTCGTGACGCCGCACAGACCATGCTCGCGACGGCCGCGCTCGAGCCGGGTCAGCCGCTCACATCGGCACCGCGTACGACGGCCGGCGGCCCGCGCCTGCAGGACCTCCTGACCAGCACCGACTTCGAGGTGCAGCTGCACGACGGGTTCGACTTCTGGGTGGAGGGGCAGGACCTCGACGCCGAGGGCGCCGCGTCCCTGGAGCGGGCCAACGAGGCGATCACGCCGACGGTGGCGCTGCCGTCGACCGAGCACGCCTACTGGTGCCGGATCGGTGCCCGCACCTATGTGCGCTGGGTGCTGCCGCACGACGAGGACAAGGCCACCGACGCACTGGCACGTCTGCACGCCGCCGGTGCCAGCAGCCTGGACGAGGGACGGCTGCTCGGGGCGTTCCGGGCGCACGGACTGCTCGTGCCGGTGTGGGAGGTCGATGCCGAAGCGGAACCGACGTCGTACGACGCCGCCTTCGGCGCGCTGGCCGCGCGTTTCGACGACGCAGTGGCCGTCGAGACACCCCTCACCGTCGAGGAGCGCCGTGCGCGCTCCGGCATCTCCAGCCGCCAGCTCACCCTGCGCTGAGCGACCCGCCGTGCAGGCGGGTCAAATGGGGAGCCAGCCCGGCAGTGGGACGCCGGCCAGGTCGAGCACCAGGGTGAGCGCGAAGATCAGGCACACGAGGCCGCCCAGCCGCCGGATGAGCACGAGCGAAACGCGTTGCAGCAGTGCGCGGCCCAGCACGGCGGCGAGTCCGGACACCAGGGCCAGGGCCACGAAGGCGCCGACCCCGACGCTCAGCGGGTAGCCGCGACGGGCGGCGAACCCCGCGGTCGCCAGTTGCGACAGGTCGCCCCACTCGGCGAGGAAGAGGATCAGGAAGCTCGCGCTGATCGCGCGGAAGCCGACGGCGTCCGCTGCGGCCTTCTCGGAGAACTCCGCCTCGGTCTCCGCCTCCTCCGACGCGGCCTTCGCCGCGCCGGCCAGGAGCACGATGCCGGCGATCAGGAAGAGCAGCGCGACGGCGATGTGCACGGGTGTCTGCGGCAGCCGGCCGATGAGTCCACCGAACGCGACGGCGATCACCGTCTGGATCAGGAACGCCGCGCACACCCCGATCCACACGTGCAGCGGGCGGTAGCGGGTCGCCAGGACGAGGGTGGCGATGAAGGTCTTGTCCGGCAGTTCGACGAGGAAGATCGTGACGAAGACCGTGAGCAGCAGGGCGATGTCCATGACGGCGCCCACGCTAGCCCGGACTACCCTGCGCTCGTGATGGGCAACGAAGGGCGAGACCGATGACGCGCTACGGATTCCTCGGCCCGGTGGGCACGTTCACGCAGGCCGCCCTGGCGGGGTGGCCGGCGGCCGAGGGTGAGGAGCAGGTGCCGTTCTCCTCCGTTGACAAGGCGCTCACCGCCGTGCGCGAGGGCGGGATCGACGCCGCCATGGTGCCCATCGAGAACTCGGTGGAGGGCGGGGTCTCCGTGACCCTCGACGCGCTGCACGCCGCCGAGCCGTTGGCCGTGATCGGCGAGGTGCTGGTGCCGATTACCTTCGTGCTCGCCGTACGCCCGGGGACGACTCGCGACGACGTACGCGCCGTGGGCACCCACCCGCACGGATGGGCACAGGTGCGGGGCTGGATGGGCTCGCAGCTGCCGGCCGCCGTCTACGTGCCGACGCTGTCGACAGCCGCAGCCGCTGCCGACCTCGCAGCAGGGCGGGTCGACAGCTACCAGGCCGCGGTGTGCGCACCGGTCGCCGCGCAGAGCGCCGATCTGGAGGTGCTGGCGAGCGACATCGAGGACCGCTCGGGCGCCGTCACCCGGTTCGTGCTCGCGGCGCGGCCGGGGGAGCTGCCCACGCCGACGGGCGCCGACAAGACGACCGTCGTGGTCTATCAGTACGACGATCACGCCGGCGGCCTGCTGGAGCTTCTGGAGCAGTTCGCTGCCCGCGGGATCAACATCTCGCGCCTGGAGTCACGTCCGACGGGGGATGTGATGGGCCGCTACTGCTTCTCCATCGACTTCGAGGGCCACGTGCGCGACGCACGGGTCGGTGAGGCGCTGACGGGCCTGCGCCGGGTCGCGGCCGACGTCCGCTTCCTCGGCTCCTACCCCCGCGCCGACGGTCAGCAGGCCAGCATCCAGCTGACCGCCACCGACGACGCCTTCGCCGACGCCGACCGCTGGCTCGCCGACCTGCGCGGCGAGCGCTGACACTGCCGCAGTAAAGGCCGAGGGACGCAGGTAGACCTGCGTCCCTCGGCCTCTACTGCGTCACCGTCGACGGGCGTGCCGACCTCAGGCGGGCTCGGCTCCGGCCGCCGAGTCGCCGTCGCCGGCCGTGTGGAAGTCCTTCGTGCGGATCAGCAGGAACGACGCCACGGCCGCCACCAGGGTCATGATCCCGGCGATCAGCAGGATCCGGTCGAGCGCCGTGGTGAATCCCGCGGCGGCCAGGTGTTGCGCGATCGGCACCTGGGATTTGGGCAGCTTCGCCAGCGCGGCGGACACCTGACCGGACTGCACTGCGGTGGCGAGCGATCCGCTGCGTCCGGCGAGCGGACCACCAGCGGCGGCGGACCGGATCGCGTCGTCCAGGCGCGAGGCGAAGAGCGTGCCGAGCAGGGCGATTCCGGTGGCGATGCCCACCTGCCGGAAGGTGCTGTTGATCCCTGAGGCCATCCCGGCGAGGCGCGGTGGCACGACACCGACGGCGGTGGAGGCGAGCGGCGGGTTGACCATCCCGATCCCGATCCCCGACACGACCATCCCGGGGACGAGGTGGGTCCAGGCGGACGACGCGTCGATCCCGCGCATGAGCAGTAGCCCGATCCCGATCAGCGCGAGACCGGGTCCGATGAGGAACCGGACCGGCAGGTGCGAGCTCACGCGTCCCGCGATGGTGGCGACCACGAGGATGGCGCCGGACAGGACGAGCAGCCGCAGACCGGTCTGCAGCGCGCTGTAGCGCAGCACGTCCTGCAGGTAGAGCGTCAGGTAGAGCAGCATCGAGAAGATGCCGGCGCTGATTCCGAACGCCGCAATCGCGCCGCCGGAGAACGTCGGTAGCCGGAAGAGGCTGAGGTCGAGCATCGGCTTGCTGGAACGCAGTTCGAGCACGACGAACAGGGCCATCAGGACGACGGCAGCCGCGAAGCAGCCGAGCACGAGACGGTCGGTGAAGCTCGTGCGGCCGGACTCGATGAGCGCGTAGACGAGGGCGCTGAGTGATGCCGTGAAGAGCACGAACCCGATCCAGTCCGGGCGCTGCGCCTTCGGGTTGCGCGACTCGGCCACCCGCAAGACGGTGATGGCCAGGGCGGCCGCGCCGACCGGGATGTTGACGAAGAAGATCCACCGCCACGACAGGCTCGAGACGAGCAGACCGCCGAAGACCGGACCGATCGCCACGGCGACACCGGTGATGGCGCCCCAGATGCCGAACGCCGTGCCGCGGTCCTTGCCGTGGAAGGCGCTCGCGAGCAGTGCGAGGGACACGGTGAACATCACGGCGCCGCCGACACCCTGCAGGCCCCGGCTCAGTTGCAGCATCAAGGTGTTCTGCGAGGCGCCGCACAGCGCGGACGCCGCGGTGAAGAGCAGCAGCCCGACGATGTAGAGCCGGCGTCGGCCGAAGATGTCCGCGAGCGAACCCGCGGTGAGCAGGAGTGCCGCGAGCGTGAGCGCGTACGCGT
This sequence comes from Allobranchiibius sp. CTAmp26, assembly GCF_017565405.1. Lineage (GTDB taxonomy): Bacteria > Actinomycetota > Actinomycetes > Actinomycetales > Dermatophilaceae > Allobranchiibius. Next base: position 140,043 of record NZ_JAGEKR010000010.1, on the reverse strand, counting down.
CGATGACCCACTGCAGGTCCGAGAAGCTGGAGCCCAGGGACGACTGGATGTCCGGCAGGGCGACGTTCACGATGGTCACGTCGAGCAGGAGCATGAAGGTGCCGAAGCAGACCGCCGCGAGGGTCCACCACTTGCCGTTGCCCGGCGCGGTGGTCTCGGACTGCCGATCCTGATCGGGCGAGGCGGCCGTATCGGTGGCCGAGCCGGCCAGGTGGGCCGGGTGCCGCGGTGTGGATCGCGCTTCGGTGGCCGTCGCGGTCGCAGTGTCCGCGGCGGCCAGGTGCGCGGGCCGGTAGGCGCCGGGCGGTTCGGCGTCGGCACGAGGGGTGTTCCCGCTGGTGCTCATATGAAGGGTGCTCCTTGGATGGAGATCGGTCGGATGTCGGGGCGCCGATGACGCGGGGCGCAGGTATATCTACTCGTTACGAACTATCCGCGCAATGGCGCCCAAACTCTGCCCTCTCGGCGGGCGGGTGAGGATTTCTGCTACACAACGTCATATGAGCGTGGAATCCGCCAGCCTGGACGCACTGGACAAGGCACTCGTTCGATGCCTGCAGGTGGCGCCGCGCGCGGCGTTCAGTCTGTACGCCGCGGTGCTGGGGACCTCCGAGCAGACCGTCGCCCGCCGCTACCGACGGTTGCGGACCGACGGGGTGGTGCGGGTCACCGCAGTGCTCAGCACCGAGGCGCTGGGCCAGAGCAACTGGGTCGTGCGGATCCAGTGCAAGCCGAGCGGCACCGCCTCGCTCGCTCAGGCACTCGCGAAACGGGACGACGTCGGCTGGGTGTCCATCAGCGGGGGAGCGGCCGAGGTGGTCTGCGTGGTGCGGTCGCGCACCGCCGCGGCTCGGGAGGACCTGCTCCTGGAGCGGCTCGCCCGCACGGCACCCGTGCTCGGCGTGAGCGCCGCGATGACGTTGCACCCGTTCCTGGCCGGGCGCGCCGACGACTGGGCCGGGTTGCAGCACGAGCTGACGGCCGAGCAGGAACGCCGCCTCCGGGCGACCGCGGGCGGGGAGGAGACCATCGCGCCGGCTGTGCTCACCGAGCTCAACCCGGGGGACCAGGCCATCCTGGACCGGTTGGTCGTCGACGGTCGGTCGACGTACGCGCAGCTCGCGGCGGCCGCGGGCATCACCGAGGGGCGGGCGGCGCGGCGGCTGCACTTCCTGCTCAGTCTCGGGGTAGCGCACCTGGACCTCGACATCTCCGCCGAGGCCTTCGGGTGGGACGTGTCGGCACAGCTGTGGATGACGGCCGCTCCGGCGGACCTGGAGGCGTGCGGGCAGGCCCTGGCCCGGATCCCTGGCGTCACCTTCGCGGCCGCGATCACGGGCCCGCACAACCTGATGGCCGCGGTCGTGTGCCGGGACCACCAGGACCTCTACCGACTCGTCACTCGTCAGGTCGGCGCGGTGCCCGGCATCTCCACGCTGGAGGTGTCGCCCCGGATGAGGACGGTCAAGCAGGCCGGCGCCCTCGTCGAGCACAGCCGGCTGGCGAACTGAGACCTAGGTCCTGCGGGGTCGGGGCACGCGGACGGTCGCCGCCAGCGGGTCGACGGTGACCCGGACGGCGTACGCGCGGCGCAGCACGTCGCCGTCGATCTCCACCATGGCCGGTTCGGCACAGCGGACCTCGATGCTGGAGGAGCGCAGCCGGCCGATGGTGCGGGTCTCACCGCGGGCGCCCACCGCGACCTGGCCGATGAGCGGCAGCCAACCGAGCAGGCCGTTCGGCCGCAGCACCGCGGTGTCGAGGATGCCGTCGTCGATCACGGCATCGGGCATCAGGTGCATGCCGCCGGTCAGCAGTCCGCAGTTGCCGATGAGCACACTGGACATCTGCTCGGCCGGGCCCGCCGCCGCGCCGTCGAGGGCGATCGTGGCCTCCATCCGGTCGTGCGCGATGTAGCGGATCCCCGCCGCGGGGTAGGCCAGCCAGCCGACCCGGTCCTTCAGGGTGTCGTCGGCGGCCGCCAGGATCTCCGCGTCCAGGCCGATCCCGGTCATCACGAGCCCGACCTCGGGCTCGCTCCACACCCCGTCGCCGTGGACATCGAGTTCCACCATCGACAGGTCGATCTTGCGGTCCTGTCCCGACAGCGCCACCCGCAGGCCGTCCGCGAACCGGTGGTGGGGGAGCTTGAGGTTGCGGGCGAGCAGGTTGCCGGTCCCTGCGGCGAGGATGCCGAGCGGCATCCCGGAATCGGCCAGGCCCTGGGCCACGCAGCGCTGGGTGCCGTCTCCTCCGAGCGCACAGACCAGGTCCACGCCCTTGGTCAGTGCCTCGCGCGCCTGCCCGACGCCCGGGTCCTCCACCGTGGTCTCCAGCCACACCGGCTCGGCCCAGCCGTAGTCGTGGAAGATCTGCTCGAGCAGGGCCTTCAGATGGTCCAACCGCCGGAACTTGCTGGGGTTGACGACGACCGCGCCTTGTCGCACGTGTCAGCCTCTTCCGTTGCGTCGGTGGTTGAGGGAAACCTACCCGAGCGTCGGTCCGAGCTGGCGCACCGTACGAATCGGGTTGGGAGACCGCAGCGGTACGCCAGTAGCCTGACCCGCGTGATCGACATCAAACTGCTGCGGGACGATCCGGATCTGGTGCGTGCCAGCCAGCGCGCACGGGGCGACGACGAGGGACTGGTCGACGAGGTGCTGGCCGCCGACGAGCGCCGCCGATCGGCCCTGCAGGAGTTCGAGGGGGCGCGCGCGGAGCAGAAGACCGTCAGCAAGGACGTCGGCAAGGCGATGGGCGCGCTCGGCGCGGCACGCAAGCAGGGCGGGGACACCGCCGAGCTGGAGACCGCGGCCAACCAGGCCCGGGACCGTGCGGGTGCACTGAGCGAGCGGGTCAAGGCCCTGGAGGCCGCGGCCGGCGAGGCGGGCGCGGCGTACGAGCAGGGGTTGCGCAGGATCGGCAACGTCATCGTCGACGGGGTGCCTTCCGGCGGTGAGGACAACTTCACTGTGCGAGAGGTCGACGGCGACCCCACGGCGTTCGATTTCGAGCCGTTGGATCACCTGGAGCTCGGCGAGCGCCTCGGCGCCATCGACATGGAACGCGGCGCCAAGGTCGGCGGGTCGCGCTTCTACTTCCTCACCGGGGTCGGCGCGCAGCTCGAGCTGGCGCTGCTCAACATGGGCATCGCCCAGGCGGTGCACCACGGGTTCACCCCGATGATCACCCCGACGCTGGTGAAGGCCGACGTGATGCAGGGCGCGGGGTTCCTCGACGCGCACGCCGACGAGGTCTACCGACTCGAGGCCGACGACCTCTACCTGACCGGTACGTCCGAGGTCGCGCTCGCGGGCTACCACGCCGGGGAGATCCTCGACCTGTCCGGCGGTCCCAAGCGGTACGCCGGATGGTCGGCCTGCTACCGACGCGAGGCCGGGTCGTACGGCAAGGACACCCGCGGCATCGTGCGGGTGCACCAGTTCCACAAGGTCGAGATGTTCTCCTACTGCGAGCCGCAGCACGCGGAGGCCGAGCACGAGCGGCTGCTGATGTGGGAGCGGGACATGCTCGCCAAGATCGAGGTGCCCTACCGCATCATCGACACCGCGGCCGGCGACCTCGGCAACCCGGCGGCGCGCAAGTTCGACTGCGAGGCGTGGGTGCCGACGCAGGGTCGCTATCGCGAGCTGACCTCGACCTCCAACTGCACGACGTATCAGGCGCGCCGGCTGAACACCCGCTACCGCACGGCAGAGGGCCGCACCGAGACCGTCGCCACGCTCAACGGCACGCTGGCCACCACCCGGTGGCTGGTCGCGATCCTGGAGAACCACCAGCAGGCCGACGGTTCCGTCGTGGTGCCGCACGCGTTGCAGCCCTTCCTGGGGCTCGAGGTGCTGCGGCCGGCCTGACAGGCCTGCTCGTTACCCTCGATCGCGTGACGGACGAGGGCAGCACGCGCAAGGACGCAGCACCGCAGGTCGACTCCGAGGACACGGTGGACGAGGAGGACCTGGCCGGCGCCGAGGAGTCGGCACCCGCAGGTCGCAATGTCGGCTCGTGGTTGCTGGTGCCCGTCGCGCTGGTGATGGTCCTGTTGTGCTGGGGTCAGTGGGCCGTGGTCGCCTTCCACCTGACCGGTGTCTTCTCCGGCAACCTGTTCCACATCCACCTCAACGGGTTCGGCGACCTCGGCACTGACGTGGCCGACGCGCCCCCCGTTCCCGGTCACGCGTCGAGCCTCGGCGGGTGGCTGGTGTGCATCTGCGCCGCGGTGCTCCTGGTGGCTGGTGTGCTCCGCGGGCTACGCAGATCCCCCCGTCCGGCCGGCATCGCGGCAGTGGTCGCGGCCATCGCCCAGATCGCCGTGGTCATCTATTCCGCTGTCGTCGTCAACTCCCAGTCGGGCGGCTTCTACGGCAAGTTGGCGAGCAACGCGAAGGCTTCCGGCATCACCGTGACGTTCTCGGTCGGCTGGGCGATGTGGATCGAGCTGCTGCTCGGGTTCCTGGCACTTGCGCTCGCGGTCGGCGTGCTGGTACGCGAACGCAACGCCGACGTGTTGCGAATCAGGTTGTGAGGAGAAGCGGTTCGCGCTCCGTAGGGTGGCGCACATGGCGCTTCTGATCGCACTCGACATCGACGGCACCACGGTGCGCTACGACGAGTCGCTGTCACCCGTCGTACGCGACGCCGTCGCCCGTGTGCGCGACGCCGGGCACCATGTCGTCCTGGCAACCGGTCGGTCGCTCATCGGCACGCTGCCGATCGCCACCGAGTTGGGCATCGGCCCGGCGTACGCCGTGTGCTCCAACGGCGCGGTAACCATCACGCTCGACGGGCGCGGCGGCTACGACGTCGTGGAGTCGGTGACCTTCGACCCCGAGCGAGCCCTGATGGCGCTGGAGGGGCAGTGGGCCGACGGGGTCGTCGCGAGCGAGCAGCTCGGCGTCGGGTACCTGGTGAGCGCGCCGTTCCCCGAGGGTGAGCTGCTCGGGGAGCAGCGCGTCGTGTCATGGGAGGAGCTGTTGCACACCCGCACCACGCGCGTGACGTTCCGCTCGCCGACCGGCACGTCGGAGGACTTCGTCGCCTTGGCCGAGCGCCTCGGCCTGCACGGGGTGAACTACGCGATCGGTTTCACCGCGTGGCTGGACATCAACCCCGAGGGCGTCTCCAAGGCATCTGCGCTGGAGCAGGTGCGCCGCACGCTCGGCGTCGAGCCGATGGACACCGTCGCGGTGGGCGACCACTACAACGACGTGGAGATGCTCACCTGGGCGGCCCGCGGGGTGGCGATGGGGCAGGCGCCGGACGCCGTGCTGGCCGTGGCCGACGAGATCACCGGCACGGTCGACGACGACGGCCTGGCCACGGTGCTGCTCTCGCTGCTGTGAGCGCGGGCGTCACGCCTTCCGGGTCAGGGTCAGGTGTGTGACTCCACCGGGGGCGCTGACCGCCTCGATGTCGAAGCGCTCCTCCAGCCCCTCGAGGCCGTCCCAGAGCCGCACTCCGCGGCCTAGCACGATGGGGACCAGCGCGAGGTGCAGCTCGTCGATCAGGTCGGCGGCCAGGAAGTCGCGCACGGTCGACGGCCCGCCGCCGATGCGCACGTCGAGGTCGCCGGCCGCTTCGCGCGCGGTCTCGAGCGCCTCAGCCGGCGAGGCGTCCAGGAAGTGGAACGTCGTCCCGCCCTGCATCGTGAGATCGGGCCGTAGGTGGTGGGTCAGCACGAAGACCGGCGTGTGGAACGGCGGGTTGTCGCCCCACCACCCTGTCCACTCCTCGTCCTGCCAGGGACCGCGTTGCGGGCCGAACTTGTTGCGCCCCATGATCTCCGCGCCGATACCGGTCTGCCAACGGGAGGCCATCGCCTCGTCCACCCCGCTGGAGCCGTCGTCCTCACCGAACATCGCCTGGAAGGTGCGGGTGCCGAGCGCCCACTGCATCAGCCGCATCGACGCATGGCCGAACGGTGTCTCCAGGGTCTGCCCCTCGCCGGTGGCGAATCCATCGAGCGACACGGAGAAGTTGTGGACTCGGACCTTCGACATGCTGGTGCCTCCGTTGGTGGTGGTCGACCCGTCGACCGTAGCGGCGGCGCGCTGGCGGTGTGGCCACGCGACCTGTCCTGACGGCGTTCGCATCCGTTGACGGCCTTTGAACGCCGTCAACGGCGGAGAACGCCGTCAGCCTCACGTCTAGGCGGCTGATCGGTGCCGGGGTTGGCAGGGCATTCGTCCTGGAGTGAGGTCCCAGGTGACGCCGACGTTGGTGACGGTGGCGGTGAGCAGGTCGCGGTGGACGATGGTGTGGTGCCGTGCGCAGAGCAGTGCTGCGTTGGTCAAAGTTGTCTCTCCGCCGGCCCACCAGGGCCTCACATGATGGGCGTCGCACCAGTCCGGTGGCCGGTCACAGCCGGGGAAGGTGCAGTGCTGATCCCGGTGGATGATCGCGGTGCGCAAACCGCCGGTGAAGAGGCGTTTGGCCCTGCCGACGTCCAAGGGTTCAGAGTCTGTGCCGAGGACGGCGGGGATGAGGTCGGCGTCGCACGCCAATCGACGCAGGGTGCCCGCGTCGAGGTAGTCCCCGTCGGTGGTGTGTCCGATCCCGGGCAGGTACGTCGGATCGGATCCGCCGTCGGTCGAACCGTGTTGGCCGAGTCGTCCCGCCTTGCGGAGCCCGGCGTGGAGGGTGTTGTAGTCCAGCGTGATCAGGATCTTGGCGGTGCCACCGAATTCCCCGACCGGCCGCGGTGCAGTGCCGTCCAGGACCCCGGCTGCGGTGTCGACCAGCCGCACCAGGGCGTCCGCGCGGCGCTTCGCAGGCGTGCGCAGGTCTCGCTCGGGAACGGTGGGACCGGTTTCGAGCGGAGCATGAGCGTCGCCGCTGATCGGGCTGGGGTCGGTGCCGGTCGGGCAAGGCTGTGGTGTGGGTGCGGACAGGGCGCGCAGGGCGTGTTTGACCACCGCGGCGTGCCCGCCGGAGAGTTCGGCGACGAACCGGGTCAACCCCGAAGGTAGGTCGGCCCAGTACACCGATTCGCAGTCCTGCTGGCGTTCCTCGTCTCGCACGAGGCGTTCGGGGGCGTACTCGCCCAGGATCCGGGTGCTCAGCTCCCGCAGAGTCCGCCAACCGTGATCCGACAGCGACAGGTACCGACCCAACAGGTCATCCCGGTCCGCGCAGGGCAGTTGCGGCAGGATCCGCGGCACCTCCCGCAACGCGGCCGCCGCAACCGGCACACTCGCCGACCCGGTCGCCAACGCCTCCGCCACGACGTGATTGCGCGGGTCGGCACAGTCGACCCCCACGACCCCGACCCGGCGCACCACGGTCGGGTCGACACCCGCCGCCTGCTGGGCGACCCACGCCGGAGCCCCGGTGGCGGTCGAGTTCGCCACGGTCCCGCGACCCAGGGCGTCCGAGGTCGCCAACGCAGCGACGTTCTCCGCCCGGGAGGAGAACCGCAACATCGACCCGACCACCTTGGCCAGGGCAGTCTCGTCCAACTGCCACAGCGCGTCCGGCCATTCATCCAGTGCGGCGGAGAACTGCTCCAACTGGGTCATCAGCCGGGCACCGGTCCCGCGTGCCGCAGGCACCCGCGTGTCGGTCGTCGACTGCGCCATGGCCCCTCCTGCGGCTACTCGCCCTCACCCGTTCCTACACCTTGAATCATACGCGTGTTCGATACGCAGCGCAAGGGTAAACGCGTCGAATAGGACTGCGAATAGTGTCGATTCGCGCGGGAGTTATCCACATCCCCTCTTTCGAGGTGGGGGTTTCTGGGGTTATCCACACTCACCGTGGGCCACGTAGGCGAGCGTCTCGCGCAGAGGGATCCATGGTGCGATTTCGGGTCCGGTCAGCAGCCCCGCGAGCGTGCAACGTCTTGGGTCAGGGCCAGTTACCCCGCCGCGGGATTCTGTGGCGTTCGGCCGACAATCTCGTACTCCTGCCACCGGGGATCCGGATGCGAGGCGAGCAGGCCCGGATCGACGAACGACGCGGTGGCCCACACATCGGCCCACATCAGGTCCGGGCCGGTGATGCTGATCGAGGTGAGGTCGGTCTCGACGGGGCGGGCCGTGGCGGGGTCGACGATGTGTTGCCCGCGCGCGCCCGTCCCGGAGGTCGCGAGCGCACCGTCGGTCAGGGCGACGACCCGGGTGATGTGCTGGGGGTCTACGGGATCCTCGAGGCCGACGCGCCAGGTCGCGTCGATCGCATCGCTGCGTGGGCCGCCCCCGCAGACCAGGTCGCCGCCCGCGTTCACACAGAACCGCACGCCGGCGACTGCGCTCAGGTGTTGTGCCGCTTCGCGGACCCCCCATCCCTTGACCAGCCCGGTCGGGTCCCACCCGCGGGTCCCGTCGGGCCCGACGAGGTCTGTCGTGAAGCGGCCGTCGGTGGCCGCGGACGCCTCCTCGCACAGGGTGCGGACCTCGCCGACCCATGGGTGGGCGTCCCGAGGATGCAAGGTGCCGCGGCGGACCCGCAGCAGATCGCTGTCGTCGCGCCAGGTGGAGAACACGGCGTCGACGGTGCGCAGGTGGTCGTAGGTGCGTCGTACGGCGGACCGGATGTCGGCGCGCTCGAGGTCCTGAGCGCGGACGTGGATGGAGATCGGCAAACCCATGACCTGCTCCACCCAGGCACGGGTCGTGCGGGTCAGCCGGCTCGCTGCCGCCGCGGTCACAAGTGCGCCTGGTCGATCGCGGACTGCAGGCTCTGCAGGTAGCCGGTGGAGGTGTACGTCGCGCCCGACACCATGTCGATGCTCGCCGTCTGCTTCTGGACGACCTCGGAGTTCAGCTGGGGGATCGCCGTGGCGTTGATCTCCTGGTCGCGGCCGTTCCCGGACGGGTACTCCACGGCGGTGGCGGCAGTGATCTTGCTTCCGGAGACGGTGATCCGCACCTGCACCGGCCCGTACTGCGTGTCGACGGCCGTCCCTGTGTACGACATGGCGGCACTCGTCGTGCTGCTGCTGGTGGTGCCGGTCGGGCCACCCGACCCGCCGGAGGATCCGGAGGACGTGCCCGAGGACGTGCTGGAGCCGCTCGGGGCAGCCGAACTGGAACTGCTGGTCGAGACACCGGTGGTGGTCGCGACCGAGGCGGCGGAAGCGACCCGGTTGGTCGAGGTGGGGTAGCTGAAGAGCAGGACGATCAGGGTGACGGTGGCCAGGAAGGCCATGGTGATGCGGCGCATGGGGATTCTCCGGTGGGCCTAGTAGTCGAAACGCTCGGTGTGGATCTGCGCTGCGGGGACGCCGGCGCTGCGGGCGGCCGCGCGCACCGCGTCCATCCACGGTGGGGTGCCGCAGATGAAGATGTCGTGCTCCACCAGGTCGGGGCAGATGTCGAGCAGTGCCGCCTCGTCGCTCCAGGCAGAGGCACTCTCGGAGAGCCAGCTACGTCGTCCGCGGATCCGGTTTCCCTCGACGACCACGTAGCGCGCTCCGCGTCGGCTCGCCAGGTCGGCGATCTCCGCACCCAGGACCCGTTCATCGCTGGATCGCGACCGCTGCACCACGGTGATGTCGCCCGGTGCGGCCGGCAGGGCTTCGAGCAGTGCGCGCAGCGGGGTGATGCCGACACCGGCCCCGATGAGCAGCACCTTGCGCTGAGTGCGCACACCTTCGTGCAGCCGTCCGTAGGGGCCCTCGATCAGCACCCGGGTGCCGGGCCGCAGTCCGCGCAGTCGATCGGTCCCGTCCCCGACGACCGCGGCCGTCAGTCGTAGCGTGCGACCGTCGGGGGCGGCCGAGAGCGAGTACGGGTGCGACCGCGTCCAGCCCGGACCGTCGAGGAACCGCCACTGCAGGAACTGCCCCCCGCGCACCGGCAGCCGGCCGAGCCGTGGTCCTGCCACGGTCACCGACACGATCGAGGGCGACTCGTGGCGTACGTCGACCACTCGAGCCTGATGGCGCAGCGCGCGGGTCGCCGGCAGCGCGACCCGGTAGACCAGCACGGCCGCGGCGCACCCGGCGTACAGGCCCCACCAGAAGATCGTCGAGACCGGGGAACTCAGGAATTCCTTGCCCGTCCAGAGCTGGTGTGGCAGGGCGAGACCTGCGGCGAGGTAGGCATAGAGGTGCAGCAGGTGCCACGACTCGTAGCGCAGCCGACGCCGTGCCGCGCGCACGGACGTGAGCACCACCATGATCAGCGCGAGCGTGCCCGCGATGGCGAGCAGCATGCCGGGGTAGTTGAGCGTGAATTCGACGAGCGTGCCCCACAGGCCCTGCGGCCCGGTCGAGGCGTAGCCGAGCCAGATGAGCACGATGTGGGCCACGATCAGGTTGAACGACGTGAAGCCGACCACCCGGTGGATGCGGGCCAGGTGGTCCTGGCCCCAGGCGCGTTCGACCCACGGCACCCGTGCCATCAGGAACACCTGAGCGAGCAGCAGGGCCGAGCCGAGAAGCCCGAAGATGCGTCCGAGGGAGGTCATTCCGGTGCCCCACGCCGCGAGGTCGGAGACGCCGCCGTCGTGCACCCAGAGTGCGCACACGAACAGCAGCGTCAGCCACAGCGCGGCCCCGGACGCGTCACGGACGACCGCTGAACGGTCCCGCCGGGGGAGGGGGGTCAGCGGAGGCACCTGCGTCATCTGGTGCACCGGGAGCTGGGTCATGTCCGAGACTGTGACGGCTCATTCTGAGGCTGGCTGCGACCAGGCTATGCGCTCCCTGTGAGCGCCCGGGAATCTCTCAGTCCGCTCTCAGGGAGCGGAAACCTCGTTCAGGGGCGGAGGTTCCGCAGGTCGTCGAGCAGGCTGGGGTGGGTCGGCCGCCACCCGAGGGCGTCGCGGGTGTGCGCGCTGGATGCCGGCTGGTCCATCGCGAAGATGACGCCGAACGGGCCGAACGTCTCCTGCGGCACCGACTCGACGGGGAGGTCGAGCTGCCCGCCGATGACCGTCGCGATGTCACGCACCGCGTCGCCCTCGTCGGCCACGGCGTGCCAGGCGGTGCCGGGCTCCGCCGACTCGAGGGCCAGCCGGAACAGGGCCGCCGCGTCGAGGGCGTGCACGGCCGGCCAGCGCTGTGCGCCGTCACCCGGATAGCCGGACACTCCGGTACGACGCGCTGCATCCGTCAGCAGGCCGGCGAAGCCTCCCCGACCCTCGTTGTGGACCGTGCGGGGCATCCGGACGGCCGTGCTCCGGACACCCTGGGTGGCCAGGTCCAGCAGCGCGTTGACCGAGCGGCCTCGGCCGCCCACCGGACCGTCGGTCGGCAGCGGATCGGCCTCGGTGGACATACGTCCCGGCACCCAGGGGGTGCCCGAGACGGCGACGATAGGACGGTCGCTCCCGACAAGTTCCTGGCCCAGGGCTCCGAGCGCGGCACTCTCCTCGGCGATGCCCGCGGCGAGCGCTTCGGGAGTGCTGTAGTCGCGCCCGAACGCCAGGCTGATCACTCCGTCGGACCGTGCCGCACCGGCGCGCAGAACGTCGAGGTCTCCCAACGCGCCTCGCAACGGCTCCGCGCCGGCGGCTTCCAGCGCTCGCGCCGAGTCCTCCGAGCGCGCCAGTGCGAGGACGGTGTGGCCGTGGGCGAGCAGCTCGGCGACGACGGGCGAGCCGATCGTGCCGGTGCCTCCGGTGACGAATACCTGCATGAGGTGCTCCTGACAGTGAAGGGACTGATGTCCCATCACCGTACATCGTGATGAGACAGATGTCCCATCACCTAAGATGGGCCGATGGCTCGATGGCAACCCGGGGCGACCCAGCGACTGGTCGTCGCCGCGGTCGACCTGTTCACCGAGCAGGGGTACGACGCCACCACCGTGGCGCAGATCGCCGACCGGGCCGGCGTCACCAAGAGCACCTTCTTCCGGCACTTCTCCGACAAGCGGGAATTGCTGGTCGCCGGCCAGGAGACTCTCAGTCGGCTGCTCGCGGACGGGATCGCCGAGGCACCGTCGGACGCCACCCCGCTGGAGGCCGTCGCGGCCGGGCTGCGGCGCGCGTCGAGCGCGATGGGCCCCACGAACCGCGAGATCGGCCCCCGCATCAGGGCGGCGGTGGCGGCCAGCACGGAACTCCAGGAACGCGACGCCCTCAAGAGTGTCGGTCTCGCGGCGGCCATGACGGACGCGCTGACCTCCCGCGGTGTCGCGGACCCGACGGCCCACCTCGCCGCGGAGTTGGGGGTGCTGGCCTTCAAGCGGGGCTTCGCTGCGTGGTCCGAAGGCGACTCCGGTGACGGCGAAGGGCTCGCCGATCATGCGGTGGCCGCCCTCGACGACCTCCGAGCGGCGACGCTGTCCCTGGGCTGACCGGCGAGGCGCCGCGTGATCGGGCTCCCGCGCTCATCTGCGCGGGAAAGTGACCGTCAGGCCGACGACCCACCCGACCGGCCTGCCCGCGCGCAGGAAAGTGACCGCCAGGGCGACAACCCACCCTTATGCGAGCGGCGTTCGGGGTCATTGCCCCGCGGGTAGGTGCTTGCTACGTTGCAGGACGGGCGTCCCGGACGCCTGCTGACCCGGGGCACGCGGTCAGGAACGATTCCCCTGACCGTTACCGGAGATGTTCATGCGTCGCACCACCAGCGTTCTCACTGCCACCCTGTTCGCCGCCTCGATGGCTGTCGTCGCCGCCGGACCGGCGTCCGCGACGGCGTCCTCGTCGTGGGGGCACCGCCACCACCATCACGCAGTGAAGACCTCGCCGTACGTGGCACTCGGCGACAGCTACTCCTCCGCGGCCGGCGTCAACCCCTTCGTGGTGGGATCCCCGCCCGCGTGCAGCCGCTCGACCCTGAACTACGCCCACGACATCGCTGCCGTTACGAAGCCGACCTCGTTCACCGACGTCACGTGCAGTGGTGCGAAGACCTCGGACTTCTACTCATCCCAGTCGGCCGGCGTCGCCCCGCAGCTCGACGCGGTCACGAACAAGACCCGCCTGGTGACCATGACCATCGGCGGCAACGACGAGAACGTCTTCGTCGACTCGTTCTTCGGCTGCGCTGCCATCTCGGCGACCGACGTGACGGGCAACCCGTGCCAGAAGAAGTACGGGTCGACGTTCACCGACGCGATCGTCAACCAGACCTACCCGCACCTGGTGACCGCGCTGCAGGCGGTGCACAAGAAGGCTCCGCACGCGACGGTCGCGATCATCGGCTACCCGGAGATCCTGCCGTCGACCGGATCGCTGGCCTGCTACCCGGCGATGCCGATCTCGCTGGGCGACGTCCCCTGGCTGCACCACCAGCAGGACGTGTTGAACAGCGTCGTACGTCGCGCGGCGCAGCAGACCGGGTCGCGATTCATCGACATGGCGCCCAGCTCGGTCGGCCACGACGCGTGCCAGCCCGCGAACAAGCGGTGGATCGAGCCGGCGGTCGGACCGATCAACGCCTACCCCGTGCACCCGAACGCCGTGGGTGAGGCGGCCATCGCGCGCCAGACCGTGCTGCAGCTCGGCATCCGCACCCACGCCGGTCACTGATCCGGTCCTGACATCCCCCGGTGGTGACGGCGCGGTGCGCTCTCACCACCGGGCGGAATGGACGAACGCCGCCGCCGGCCTGCCCAGCCACTGCGTCACGCGCATCACGAGAGCCAGATCGGCCTGACGCGCGGTCCGCAGGTTGGTGAGTCGTGCAGGGGTGCAGTCGATCTGTTCCGCCAAATGCGCCCAGGTCAGACCTCGCTCGCGGCGTTGGTCGTCGAGCGCAGTGTGCAGCCGGGGCAGGTCCCAGCGCAGTCGGCGGTCGGGGCCAGGATCGGGAAGCCGGGTCTCACCGACGTCGGCGACCGGCCCGGTGAGGAACTCCTCGGGCGCCCGGTCGAGCCAGCGCAGCATGAACAACGCGTACTGGCAGGAGGTCTCGCCCCTCGCGCCCAGTCTCGACACGGCACCGCCGCACAAGGGGTGGTCATCCTCGCGTTCGGCATTGAGGTCGGCCGACTGGTCCCACAGTTCGCCCGCGAACTCGAACCAGCCGAGCCCTCGCTCGCGCCGCTTCGCGTCGTAGGCGGCGACGAACGTGGGGAAGTCGAAAGCAGCAAGCTCCGTCATGCCTGCAAAACGTAGCAACGATCACCCGTGTCGTCCGCGGGATCGGGCCGGAACCCGGCACCCGCGGACGACCCGAGCTCGGTGATCAGTCCGCTGCGACCCCGAGCAGGTGCTCCATGGTCAGGCGCTGGATGCGCGCGAAGCCGTATCCCCTGGTGGCCGCTGCGTCGCGGTCGAAGCCCTCGTACGCCGCGTCGTCGGTCAGCAGCATCTCCCAGGTCTCGTCCTTGTTAAGCGTCGGCTGGGCCAGCTCGGCGACCTCTGACGCCGCCAGGGCCTCCTGCACCGTCGGGCTGGCCCGGAACGCCTTGGACCGTTCGCGCAGCTCGAGGTAGAGCTCCATGTTGGCGAGTGCCGACTCCCAGACTCCGTCCATGTCCTCGGTGCGCAACGGCTTGTAGTCGAAGTGCCGGTCCCCGGTGTACGCCGGGCCGCCGCCGGGGGCGCCGTTCTCGAGCAGGTCCACGGTGGAGAACGCCTGCAGCAGGTCGCCGTACCCGAACACCATGTCCTGGTCGTAGCGCGGACCCTTCTGACCGTTGAGGTCGATGTGGAACAGCTTGTCCTGCCACAGCGCCTGGGCGATGCCGTGGGTGTAGTTCAAGCTGGCCATCTGCTCGTGGCCGGTCTCGGGGTTGATGCCGACCATGTCGGCGTGCTCGAGCTGGGAGATGAACGCGAGGGCGTGCCCGATCGTGGGCAGCAGGATGTCCCCACGGGGCTCGTTGGGCTTGGGCTCGATGGCGAACCGCATCCCGTACCCCTTGTCGATCGAGTACTGAGCGAGCAGGTCGATGCCTTCGCGGTAGCGGTCCAGTGCAGAGCGGACGTCCTTGGCGAAGTCCACCTCGGAGCCCTCGCGGCCACCCCAGAACACGTAGATCTCCGCGCCGAGTTCGGCGGCCAGGTCCATGTTGCGCATCACCTTGCGCAGCGCGTACCGGCGCACCGAGCGATTGTTGCTGGTGAAACCGCCGTCCTTGAAGATGGGGTCGCCGAACAGGTTTGTGGTCACCATCGGCACGACCATGTCGGTGTCGGTGAGCGCCTGCTTGAACTCGGTGACGATGCGGTCCCGCTCGGTGGTCGAGCTGCCCGGTGGGATCAGGTCGTCGTCGTGGAAGGTGATGCCGTACGCGCCCAGTTCGGCGAGCTTGTGCACCGCCGCGACGCCGGCCAGCACCGGCCGGGTGGCCTCACCGAACAGATCTCGCGCCTGCCACCCGACCGTCCAGAGCCCGAAGCTGAACTTGTCTTCGCGGGTAGGGATGAGTGCCATACATAACTCCCATGCGTCGGTAGGCGGATCACGATCGTTGCTGGTCGAACCCAGCGCGGCCGCATGACGGTCCACGGCGCCCGCAGGGGTATGACGTTGCACCCTCGACGGCGGACATATGCCGCTGGTGGCGGCACAATCGCGTGTTCGATCTGTCGGGGCGGCCTCGTGGAACGACTGAGATCAGCCGCTCCCTGATGGTTGACTGTGGCGCAGGTCACAGAATCGTTACGCTTATGATCGGTTGCTACCGAGAGCAACGCTACCGGCATAAGTTGTGCTGCGTTACATCACCGTGTCGACCGTAGAGGCCGGCGCGTTCAGACAACCGCGAAAGGCGGGATTGATGCGCAAAGGCATGAACATCCTCATCGCAGCCGGGGCGGTGGGGACCATGGCCCTCACCGGCTGTGGCAGCTCCAGCAAGTCGGGCGGCAGCTCCAGCAGCGCCTCGGGGTCGAGCTCTTCGAGCTCTTCTGCGTCCTCCTCGGGCAGTTCCTCCAGCAGTTCCGGCGGGGCAGCGAGCGGCTCGTTCGACGGCAAGGGCGCCAAGGTGGGCATCATCCTGCCGGACACGACCTCCTCGCCGCGCTGGATCACCGCGGACCCCACGGCCTTGAAGGCGGACTGCAAGAAGGACAACCTGGACTGCGACATCCAGAACGCCAACGGCTCCGCGGCCACGATGAAGACCATCGCCAACGGCATGCTGGCGAACAAGGTCAAGGTCCTGATGATCGTCAACCTCGACCCGGCATCGGGCGCGGCCATCGAGCAGCAGGCCAAGAAGAACGGCGTCCTGACCGTCGACTACGACCGGTTGACCCCGGGTGGCGGCGCGTCCCTCTACGTGTCGTTCGACAACGTCAAGGTCGGCGTCGCTCAGGGCACTGCCCTGACCCAGTGCTCGCAGGTCAAGGGCAAGTCCGCGGTCAAGTACGCGCAGATCGACGGAGCGTCCACCGACAACAACGCGACCCTCTTCAAGCAGGGCTACGAGAGCGTTCTCAGCAAGACCGCCGGCTGGTCGAAGGTGGCCGAGCAGGACGGTAACTGGGACGCACCGACCGCCGGACGTGAGTTCAGCACCATGCTCGCCGCGAACCCGGGGATCAAGGCCGTCATGGTCGCCAACGACACGATGGCCGGCGCCGTGATCACGGATCTGAAGAACTCCAAGCTCGCCGGTCAGGTCGCGGTGTCCGGACAGGATGCCTCGGCAGCCGGTCTGCAGCGCGTCATGGACGGCACCCAGTGCTTCACCATCTACAAGCCGACCACCGAAGAGGCCAGCCCGGCGATCAACGCGATCGCGCAGCTGGTGACCGGCAAGGTTCCCTCGACCACGGCCACGGTCGAGGACCCCACCACCAAGGCCAAGGTGCCCTCGATCCTGGCAACGCCGATCGTGATCACCAAGGCGAACGTGGCGCGACCGGTCAACGACGGTTACGTGCCGAAGAACACCGTGTGCACCGGCAGCTACGCGGCCATGTGCACCAGCAACGGCGTCAAGTAACGAACCGCTCGACCGGCACCCAGGTGTCGGAGCAATAAGGTCCGCCCTTCCGGGTCGGTCGGCATCCGCCGGCCGACCCGGAAGCGGGCATCACTGGGTCGTGTCTTTTCCGGGACGCTGCCTGGCACACATCGAACCGGAGGTATCGCCCCAGTGCCCGATCAGCCACTCCTACAGATGCGCGGCATCAACAAAAGCTTCGGTCCGGTCCACGTCCTGCAGAACGTCGATTTCGAGGCTCGCGCCGGCGAAGTGACGTCCCTGGTCGGCGACAACGGCGCGGGCAAGTCGACGCTGGTCAAGTGCATCAGCGGCACCTACACGATCGATTCCGGCGAATACGCGTTCGACGGACAGGGGACGAACATCCACACGCCGCGCGACGCGTCGGCGTTGGGGATCGAGATCGTCTACCAGGACCTCGCGTTGTGCGACAACCTGGACATCGTCCAGAACATGTTCCTCGGTCGGGAGCGCGTTTCGCGGGTGGTGCTGGACGAGAACTCGATGGAGCACGCGGCCGAGGAGACCCTCGCGTCGCTGTCCGTCCGCACCGTGAAGTCGGTGCGTCAGCGCGTCTCCAGCCTGTCCGGAGGCCAGCGCCAGACGGTCGCCATCGCCAAGGCGGTGCTCTGGAACTCCAAGCTCGTCGTCCTCGACGAACCCACCGCGGCCCTCGGCGTCGCCCAGACGGCACAGGTGCTGGCGCTCGTACGCCGGCTGGCCGATCGGGGTCTGGCCGTCGTGCTGATCTCCCACAACATGCTCGACGTGCTGCAGGTGTCCGATCGGATCGCCGCGCTCTATCTGGGCAAGATGGCCGCCATCGTGGACCGCTCCCAGGTCAATCAGACGCAGCTGGTCGAACTCATCACCACCGGCAAGACCGCTGGCGTGCCGGCCATGACAACGGGAGTCGGAGAATGAACGACAGCAGCACACCCCAGGCCCCGCTCGACGCTCAGGGCGAGAACGCCGAGGGCGCGCACAGCGCGAACGACGCTGGTTCGAAGACCGCGACGCCGAGTCCCGGTTCCCTCGAGGCCGTCGCGTCGACGGTGCCCACGGGCAACAGCGTGTCGGCGTACGTCACCAACTACGTGCAGCGGCTGCGCGGCGGCGAGATGGGCTCGCTCCCCGCGGTCACCGGCCTCGTCCTGCTCGTCATCGTGTTCAGCATCCTGCAACCGACGTTCAAGGGTCTGTTCAACTTCGGCAACATGCTGACCGAGGGCGCCGGCCCGATCTTCATCGCCATGGGACTGGTCTTCGTCCTGCTGCTCGGTGAGATCGACCTCTCCGCCGGTTTCGCCGCCGGCGTCTGTGCCACGGTCATGGTGCGACTGATGGTGGGTTACCACGCCCCGTGGCCGGTCTCCATCGGTGCCGCCATCCTCACCGGCGTCATCATCGGATTCCTGATCGGGTTCCTGCGCGCGAAGGTGCGCATTCCCTCCTTCGTCGTGACCCTCGCCTTCTTCCTGGCGTTCCAGGGTGTCGCGTTGTACATCGCGAACAACGGCAAGGGCCAGAAGGGCGACATCACGATCACCGACCCGGTGGTCAACGGTTTCGAAGGCAACCAGATGCCCGTATGGGCGGGGTGGTTGCTCGCGATCCTCATCGTGGCCGGGTACGCGGCCGTGAAGCTGCTCGCTCAGAACGGCCGCCGCACTCGCGGCCTCAACACCGAGCCCCTCGGCGTCCTGGCCTTCAAGATCGGCGCCGTCGCTGTGGGCACGTTCCTCGCCGTCTACGCGCTCAACAAGAACCGCTCGATCAACCAGGCGGCCGGCTTCAAGACCGTCGACGGCAAGCTGGTGAAAGTGGCTGCGGCGGAGCTGCTCGGTGTGCCGTGGGTCGTGCCGATCATCATCGCGTTCTTCGTCGTGTGGACCTTCGTCCTGAGCCGCACCCGCTACGGCCGTCACGTCTACGCGGTCGGCGGTAACGAGGAAGCAGCACGACGAGCCGGTATCCCGGTCGATCGGATCCGGATCTCGGTGTTCGTGCTGTGTTCGGCGATGGCAGCCATCGGCGGCATCATGATCGGCTCCAACGTGCAGTCGGTCAGCGTCGCCAACTACGGCGGCAACACCCTGCTGCTGGCGGTCGGTGCGGCCGTCATCGGTGGCACCAGCCTCTTCGGCGGGAAGGGCCGGATGATCGATGCCGTGGTCGGTGGTGCCGTGGTCGAGGTCATTTACAACGGCATGTCGAACCTCGTCAAGGGCACTAACAGCGCCGCTGTGCAGTACATCGTTACTGGAGTGGTCCTGATGTTGGCCGCCGCCGTCGACGCGCTGTCTCGTCGTCGAGCAGGTTCCTCCGGCCTCTAGAGTCCCGGCGGGTTTGGGTTATGGCGCGTCCGACTCCATCTGGCCACCAGTCCATCCGAAGTCAGAACCTCTGCATCGTCCTGTCCGAGATCCATCGGCACGGTCGCCTGTCACGTGCGGAGCTGACGCACAACACCGGTTTCAACCGCAGCACGATCAAGGTGCTGGTCGCGCAGCTCGAGGAAATGGGGTTGGTCTCCGAGTACGCGCCCGCCGCGCGTGGCACGGCGGGTCGGCCATCGCCGATCGTCGGGCCGCGGACCGATGGCCCGTACGCCGTGGCGGTCGACGTCGCCGTCAGTCATCTGACGGTGGCGGCGGTCGCTCTCGGAGGCCGGGTGTTGGCGCGCCATTCCATCGACCTGGCCGATCTGGTCGCGCCCCAGGAGATCGTCGCAGAGGTCGTCGCCGGCGTCCGCGTCCTGGCCGACAGCATCCCGGGGCAGAGCTGGCTCATCGGTGTCGGCGTGAGTGTGCCGGGAACGGTCCGCCGGCACGACTCCCGGATCCTCACGGCCCCGAACCTGCACTGGGCGGACGTGGACCTGATCGCGATGCTCGGGGCCGCGTTCGGCGCGGACATCCCGATCTATCTCGGGAACGACGCGAACCTCGGTGTGGTGGCCGAGCATCTGCGCGGGGTTGCGCGCGACGTCGACGACGTCGCGTACCTGATCGCCCGGGTGGGTGTCGGGGCAGGCTTTCTCGTCGACGGCGGCCCGCTGCTGGGTGCCCACGGGCTCGCGGGGGAGATCGGCCACATCGTGGTGCAGCCGGGGGGACCGCTGTGTTACTGCGGCAACCAGGGATGTTTCGAGCAGGTCGTCGGTGAGCGCGCCCTGTTCGCCCGGGCCGGCCGCTCCGGACCGACGCCCGCGGCGGGCATCGAAGACGTCATGCGAGACGCCGACGGCGGAAATGTCTTCGCTCAGACGGCGATCGACGATGTGTGTCAGTGGCTGGCCGTCGGGCTGGCGAGCATCTCGCACCTCGTCAACCCGCAGCTCATCGTCATCGGCGGGTCGCTCAGTCTGCTCCTGAACGAGCGCCAGGAGCGTCTGCAACTGTCGCTCGACGCGCTGATGGCCAGAGCACCCGGTGAACCGGCGCGGGTGTGCATCGGCGCTCTCGGCGAGGACGCGCCCCTATTGGGAGCAGCGGAGCTCGTCTTCGCCGGTCTGCTCAGCGACCCGTTGGAGACGGCATCGGCACACCGCAGCCAGACGGAGGTGCTGGGGGGTCTCGACGCGGTTCCACCACAGGCGCCGCACGGTAGCGGCCGGCGTGCGGCGGTAGGAGTCGCCCGGCGCCTCCAGTGATCCTCGGCCGGGTCGGCGGAGCGGGGCAGGTTCGGACCGTAGGGTCGTCGTCGTGTCCGAACTCCTCATCACCTCGCCGTCCAACCCGCGGCTGAAGGACGTGGTCGCGCTGCGCAAGCGCCGGCGACGCGACGATCTCGGGCTGACGTTGATCGAGGGGTACGACGAGTTGCGGCTCGCGCTGGATGCCGGAGTCGCGCCCCGGCAGCTGCTCTACTGCCCGGAGTTGGCATCCGCCGGCACCGAGGTCGCGCAGCTGGTCCGGGAAGCCGACGAGCGGGGCGCGCAGATCGCCAGGTTGAACCGTGTGGCGTTCGAGAAGATCGCCTACCGGGAAGGCGCCGACGGCTTCGTGGCCGTCGTCGCGCTCGCGGGGGCGGCATTGACCGACGTTGCGACAGAGGATGACTCGCTGATCCTGCTCGCCGAGGGCGTCGAGAAGCCGGGCAACCTGGGAGCGATGCTCCGCACGGCCGACGCCGCCGGGGTCGACGCCGTCGTCTCGGCCGACCCGGTCACCGACTGGGGCAACCCCAACGTCGTACGTGCTTCCAAGGGCACGGTCTTCGCGGTGCCGGTCGCGACGGCCCCCACCGAGGAGACGCTGGCCTGGCTGCGCGCCCGCGGAGTGCGGCTGGTGGCGGCCACCCCCGACACCCGCACGTCGTACACCGACGTCGATCTCACCGGCGCGGTCGCGATCGCGGTAGGCACCGAGAAGCAGGGTCTGACCGACCAGGTGCTCGACGCGGCGGACGAGCGGGTCGCCATCCCGATGTCCGGCACCGCCAACTCGTTGAACGTCGCCACCTCGGCGGCGATCCTCCTCTACGAGGCGGTCCGGCAGCGTCGCTCGGCCACCGTCCACACCCCCGGCTGAGGGCGCCCGAGTCGCCATCTCATACCCAACTTGGAGCCGCCTGGCAACGGGTGGCACGATGCTCAGCATGCGAGTCGACCATGTGGTGTACGCCGCCGGCGCAGACGGATTGATCGCGACGGCGAAGCGCGTCGGGGCCCTCCTCGGGGTCGAACCCGGCGATGGCGGGATCCACCCGCGGTTCGGCACTCGCAACATGATCATCCCGCTGCGCAATGAGCGCTTCGTCGAGGTCGTCGAGGTGCTCG
Organism: Allobranchiibius sp. CTAmp26; assembly: GCF_017565405.1. GTDB lineage: Bacteria > Actinomycetota > Actinomycetes > Actinomycetales > Dermatophilaceae > Allobranchiibius. The sequence goes on along the minus strand of NZ_JAGEKR010000010.1, from coordinate 118,443 downwards.
ACCACCCCGCATCGGACAAGGCGCCCTTCGGGCAGGCCGTCCGCGCGTGCTCCGAAGCCGGCGGTGGATGGCTCGCCTGGGTCGTGCGCGTCAGCGACATCGGCATCGCCGAGGGACTGGTCGGACGGGCGGCCGCCCCGGGCAACCGGCACCGTCCGGACGGCGTCGAACTGTCCTGGAAGCAGCTCGGCGTGAAGGGCCTGACGTCCGATGCCCAGGTGCCCTACTTCATCCAGTGGGCCGACGGTGTGCCGCATCCATCCAGCGACGGTCCGACGGACGCGAGCCTGACGCGCCTGCAGATCGGTGGTTCGCCCGTGCGGGTGCGCGACTGGCTCGGGCTCAACGGCGAGCCCGGCGTCGACCGCGACGAGTGGGAGCCCGGCATCATCTTCGACTTCGCCGCACCGCACGGCACGCCCGGCCTGATCTCGGTGAGCTTCGAGACCGCTGCCGGTCCCGTCACCATCTGATCGCGGGCGTCGCTCAGCTCTTCACGAGCCGGGCGATCGCCGCCGAGGCCTCCGCCACCTTGTCGTGCGCGGCTTCATCGGAGTCCCGTGCGGCATCGACCACGCAGTGCCCGATGTGGTCCTCCAGCAGCCCGAGGCTCACCGACTGCAGTGCCTTGGTGATCGCGCTGACCTGGGTGAGCACGTCGATGCAGTAGGTGTCCTCCTGCACCATCCGCTGGATGCCCCGGACCTGGCCCTCCACCCGGCGCAGACGGGTGAGGTAGTCCTGCTTGCTGCCTGAATAACCGGCCATCTCGACCAATCCTCTACATCTCGCCGTGCCGCTGATAGTGACCCAAGGGTACCCTCCGGGGGTATCCGACCGGAGGGCGCGGGCGGATCGTTCGGGGCCGAGCGGGCCGTAACGACGTACGCGGGGCGCGCGGGCGGGTCGTTGGGGGCCGAGCGGGCCATAACGAGGCCCGCGGTGTGCGGGCGGGCGCCGTTTGTGGCCGAGCGGGCCATAACGAGGCCCGCGGTGTGCGGGCGGGTGCCGTTTGGGGCCGAGCGGGCCATAACGACGTACTCGGGCGGGCGCCGTGTGGGGCCGAGCGGGCCACAACGAGGGACGCGGGCGCGCACCGGTCGTTCGGCTGGTGCTCAGCGGTCGAGGAAGTCCACCAGCTGCGGTGCGAGGCCGACGTACGTTGCGGGCGTCAGCGCGAGCATCCGCTCCTGGACCTCCGCCGGGAAGCCGAGCCCCCGGACGAACTCGCGCAGATCGTCACCGGTGATCCGGCGCCCGCGGGTGAGCTCTTTGAGGCGTTCGTAGGGCTGGTCCATTCCGTCGACGCCGGCCGCTCCGAGCGCGCGCATCGCGGACTGGATCGCCTCACCGAGCACCTCCCAGTTGCGGTCCAGGTCGGCGGCCATGGCCGCGGGGACGGCGTCCAGGCCGGCGAGGCCACGGCCGGCGTTGTCCAGCGCCAGGATCGAGTGCCCGAAGGCCGTGCCGATGTTGCGCTGCATCGAGGAGTCGGTGAGGTCGCGCTGCAGGCGTGACTGCACGAGGGTCGCGGCGAGGACGTCGAGCAGCGCGTTGCTGACCTCGAGGTTGGCCTCGGCGTTCTCGAACCGGATCGGGTTGACCTTGTGCGGCATCGTGCTCGACCCGACCGTGCCCTGGCCGCGCACCTGCGCGAAGTAGCCCATCGAGATGTAGGTCCAGAAGTCGGTGCACAGGTTGTGCAGCACTCGGTTGAAGCGCGCCACGTCGGCGTAGAGCTCGGCCTGCCAGTCGTGGCTCTCGATCTGGGTGGTCAGCGGATTCCACTGCAGGCCGAGGGATTCCACGAAGTCGCGGCTGATGGAGATCCAGTCGGTGCCGGGCACGGCGGCGGTGTGCGCGCCGTACGTGCCGGTGGCCCCGTTGATCTTGCCGAGGTACTCGGCGCCTTCGACGCGGCGCAGCTGCCGGCCCAGGCGGTGGGCCAGGACGGCGATCTCCTTGCCCATCGTGGTGGGCGTGGCCGGCTGTCCGTGGGTGTGCGCGAGCAGCGGCACGTCGGCCAGCTCGCGCGCCATGCCGGCGATCTGCTCGACGAGGCGCGCCGCCTTGGGTGCCCAGACGCCGGTGACGGCGCCTTGCACCATCAGCGCGTACGACAGGTTGTTGATGTCCTCGCTGGTGCACGCGAAGTGGATCAGCTCGGAGAGCGCGGGCGCGTCCTGCTCGCCGACGATCGAGGGCAGCCGGCGCTTCAGGTAGTACTCGACCGCCTTGACGTCGTGCACGGTCTCGCGCTCGATCTCGGCGAGCTCCTCGATGTCGGCGAGGTCGAAGTCCTGCGGGATCGCGCGCAGCTGGGCCTGCTCGGCCTCGGTGAGGGCGCGAACGCCGGGCACCGCGCCGACCGTGGTGAGGTGGATCAGCCACTCCACCTCGACGTGCACGCGTTGCCGGTTGAGGGCCGGCTCCGAGAGGTGGTCGACCAGCGCGGAGACGACTCCGCGATACCGGCCGTCGAGGGCACCGAGGGCGATCGGCGGGGTGGCGGAGGCGAGCGAACGCATGGCGGTCATCCTCTCAGCCCACCGTCGTACCCCGCGAATCGCTCCGGGCCGATCCGCCGACTGCGCATGTCGCGCGCCGTTTCGGGTCGGATCCGGCTACGACATGCGCAGTCGGCAAGGTGGTCAGTCGGTGACCTGTACGACGGTGAAGACCTCGCCGTGCTTGCCCTGGAGCAGCGCCTCCGGGCCCATCGGGGAGTCGCTGGTCATCAGCACCTGGGCGCCCAGGCTCTGCGCGATCTGCGCGGAGGAGTCGCGGTCGCTCACCGCGAAGTGCACCAGCCAGTTGGCGGGGACATCGGCGGCCATCTGGTCGGCCTGGTGGAAGCCGGCCACCTCGGCGCCGTCCGGCAGTCGCGCGATGCTGAGGTCGGGTGAGCGATCGTCGTACGTGTAGCCGAAGAGCTCGGTGTAGAACGCCTTGGCACCGGCGAGATCGCGGGTGAGCAGGGTGTGGAACACGACCGTGTCCGGCTCCGCCACGATGCCGAAACCCTTGTGGGCGCCCGCCTGCCACAGCGCGAAGTACGCGCCCGTGGGGTCGGTGCAGAACGCCAGTCGCCCGAGGTCGCCAGCGTCGGCCGGCGGAATGTGCACGATGCCGCCCGCGCGCTGCACCGTCTGCGCGGCCTTCTCGATGTCGTCGGTGGCGAAATAGGTCAGCCACGACGGGCGCTCGCCCTCGGCCAGCATGGGTGAGAGCCCGGCGGCCGCACGCTCGTCCTTGAAGCAGGTGACGTATGCCGCGCTCCCCGCGCCGCCGCTCGTCGAGACGCCCTCATCGGTGCGCCAGCCGAAGAGCTTCTCGTAGAAGTCGCGGGCGTGCAGCATCCCGCGGTGCTCCGGTTCGAAGGCACACTCCGCCCAGCAGGGGCTGCCGACCGGCCAGTTGACGTCACGCACGGGCATCGGGGGTGCTCCTTCGCAGGCGGGTCCACCGGTGGTGGAGAGACGAACCCGACCCTAGCGACCCGCACGACGAGCATTTGCTCGTGATGGCCCGCTCGGGCCGAAACGTGGTCGTCGGTGGCAGGGTGCTGCTCGTGATGGCCCGCTCGGGCCGAAACGTGCCCGTCGGTGGGCAGGGCACCCGGGCGACGCCCCGGTGCGCTCCGGCTAGAGCACCACCCAGTCGCCGGCCGCGCGGCTGAACTCCTCCGGCGCCAGCCCCGCGGCTCCCTGCGGGATCGCGCCGACCCACCGGCCGTCGGCCAGGTCCCGCAGCTGGTCCAGGTTGGTCTCGGCGGCCAGGTCCGGCGCGTCGGGCAGCGAACCGACGATCAGGCCCACGAGATCCAGGTCGCGAGCCTTCAGCGCTTCCAGGGTCAGCGCCGTGTGGTTGAGGGTGCCGAGCCCGGCGCGTACGACGATGGCGAACCCCGCGCGCACCCCGTCGCGCCCCAACGCGGTCGCGAGGTCGGCGAGCGTGCCGCCATCGGCGTCCAGTCGGACCAGCAGGCCGCCGGCGCCCTCCACGAGCACCACGTCGTAGTCGCCGCTGCGGGCCAGGTCCGCGATCCGCACGGCGTGCTCGGCCACGGTCGGCAGGGCGACCCCGGCCCGGCGCCCCGCGATGTCGGGAGCGAGGGGTTCGGGGAGCCGGACGTACTCGCGGACGTCGACGCCGCTCAGCCGGGCGACCTCGTCGGCGTCACCGGGCTCGCCGGGGGCGAGTCCGGTCTGGGTCGGTTTGACCGCGACCACCCGCTGGCCGTGACCGGTGAGGGCCGCCGCGATAGCAGCAGTGGCAATGGTCTTGCCGATCTCGGTATCGGTGCCGCTGACGCAGATGACCGGGCAGGGGCTGCTCACCGGGTGACCGTGCGCAGCACGCGCGCGCAGTGCTCGACGTCCTTGGCCGAGAGTCCGGCGTGAGCCGTCAGCCGCAGTCGCGAACTGCCGTCGGGGGTCGACGGCGGCCGGAAGCAGCCGATGCGGACACCGTGCGCAGCGCACACGTCGACGGCGGCCAGCGCCTCGCGCGGTCCAGGCATCGGCACAGACAGGACGGCGCCCGCCGGCGTGGGTGCATCGCAGGCCGCAGCGAGTTCCGCGGCGATCTCCCGGACCTCCTTGGCCAGGGAGGGCCGCTCCACCAGCACATCGAGTGCGCCGAGCGCACCGCCAGCGGATACCGGAGCCAGCCCGGTGTCGTAGATGAAGGGTCGCGCGGTGTTGACCAGGTGGCTTCGCACCAGTTCCGAGCCCAGCACCGCGCCACCCTGTGACGCCAGGGACTTGGCCAGGCTGACCGTCACCACGATGTGCGGGGCGCCCGCGAGCCCGAGCGAGGCGACCAGGCCCTCGCCGTGATCGCCGACCACACCGAGGCCGTGCGCCTCGTCGACGACCAGGAGCGCGTCGTACCTCGTGGCGAGGTCGGCCAGTGCGGCCACCGGGGAGGTGTCGCCGAAGACCGAGTAGATCGACTCGACCACGATCAGGGCACGGGACTGCGTGCGGTCCTGCAGGGCACGTTCGTACGCCGCCAGGTCACCGTGCGCGACCACCTCGACCGCCGCCCGGGACAGGCGCGCACCGTCGATGATCGAGGCGTGGTTGTGCGCATCCGAGACGATGAGGGTGTCGTCATCGGCCAGCGCGGTCATGGCCGCCAGGTTGGCCTGGTAGCCGGTGGAGAAGACCAACGCCGAATCCATCTGCAGGTGCTCGGCCAGCGCGGCCTCGAGGTCCTCGTGGATCGGCCAGGTGCCGGTCACCAGGCGGGACGCTCCAGCGCCGGAGCCGAAGTACTCCAGGGCTGCGACCGCCGCATCGATCACCGCGGGATCCCGGCGCAGACCTAGGTAGTCGTTGCCGGCCAGGTCGATGGACTGGTGGCCCCCACCTACGACCACCCGCCGCGTCAGACCGGCCGCATCCCGCTCCGCGGCCGCCGACTTCAGGTACTGCTCGAAGTTGCTCATCCATGCACCTGTTCCACTGCGGAGACCATCGCCCCACCGACGGTTTCGATGGCATCAGCATCGCTCACGAGGGGTGGCATCGCATAGACCAGGTCGCGGAACGGCCGCAGCCAGACGCCGTGGTCCAGCGCGACCCGCGTGACCGCCTCGGTGTCGACGGGGGAGTGCAGCTGGATGACACCGACCGCCCCGATGGCGCGTACGTCGCGGACGCTCGCGAGCGCCCGCGCGGGCTCGAGCGTCCCGCGCAGCTCCGCTTCGATCTGCCGCGCGCGGCCGATGCGGGTGGGTGTCACCAGGTCCATGCTGGCCGCCGCGATCGCGCAGGCCAAGGGGTTGCCCATGAACGTCGGACCGTGCATCAGCGCGCCGGCCTCCCCGCCGCTGACCGCCCGGGCGACATCCGCCGTGCACAGGACGGCGGCGAGGGTGAGGTAACCGCCGGTGAGTGCCTTGCCGACGCACATGATGTCGGGAACGACCTCGACCTGGTCGGCGGCCCACATCGTGCCCAGCCGACCGAAGCCGGTCGCGATCTCATCGAAGATCACCAGAGCGCCGTGTTCGCGCGCCAGTGCGGCCAGGAAACGCACCGCGCGCGGTGGGTAGATGCGCATCCCGCCGGCGCCCTGCAGCACCGGCTCCAACACCACCGCGGCGATGTCCGGCGCGTGCTGCTCGAAGAGCCGCCGGGTGGCGTTCTCCCACTCGTCGTACGACGCGTCGTCACCATCGAGCCCGGCCGGCGGCAGGGGGGCGAAGACCTGCTCGGGGAGCACTCCGGTGAAGAGCCGGTGCATGCCGCCGACGGGGTCGCAGACGCTCATCGGGGCGAGCGTGTCGCCGTGGTAGCCGCCGCGGATGGTGAACATCTTGCGCCGCGGCCGCCCGCTGCTCAGATGCGCCTGCCAGGCCATCTTGAGCGCGACCTCGACGCTGACGGAGCCGGAGTCGGCCAGGAAGACGTGCTCCAGCCGGGACTGTCCGTCGAACGCCGGTGCGCGCTCGATCAGCTTGCGCGCCAACGTGATCGCCGGTTCGTGGGTGAGGCCGCCGAACATCACGTGGCTCATCCGGCCGAGCTGCTGCTGCGCCGCGGCGTCGAGCTCGGGGACGGCGTAGCCGTGGATCGCGCACCACCACGACGACATGCCGTCGATGACCTCGCGGCGGGTGCCGTCGGGGTCCTGCAGCGTCAGGCAGATCCCGCGGGCGGACTCCACGAGCCGGGTCGTCGCCGGCTCGGTGACCGAGGAGTACGGGTGCCACAGGTGGTCACGGTCGTAGGACAGCAGCTCAGACGGGTCGGACACCCGGGCATCCTCTCAGCCGGCGCGCGCGACCGGTCATCTGCGCGCGTACCTCTCAGTAGACCGAAACGTCGAGCGGAGGGGTCCGGCGCCGAGTGGAGGGGTCGTAACCCCTCCACTCGCACCTGGACCCCTCCGCTCGACGGGAGAGGTGGTGCGGGTAGTGCTGGAGTGCTCAGTCCTTGGTGCGCCCGGCGATCCGGGAGACGTGCACCGCGAGCTCGAGCAGCAGCCGGGTCACCCCGACGGTGAGGACGAGCGCCACCAGGTCGGTTAGAAGGTGGATCAGCGCGTTGCCCGTGCCCATGTGCTTGACCGAGATGCCGTTGCCGACGCTCTCGCTGCTGAAGTTGTAGATCGTGTTCGCCAGGAAGTGCAGCACCGCCCAGACGATCGTCACCAGGAAGATCAGCGACGCAATGCGCTCGGTGAGGGACTTCTTGAAGTGCAGGTCGCTGAAGAGCGCACCGATGCCGTCACCGGCACCGCCCATGACCTGGCTGACCTGCCCCTGGGGGCTGTTGGGGTCGCGCGGGCCGCCCTTGCGGCCCAGGCCGAGTCGACCCTTCGTGCCGGACTGGCCCGCCTGGTCGCTCTGTCCCTGCTGGCCAGCCTGACCTGCGCCGTATGCCGGCGACTGCTGCCCGTAAGCGCCCTGGCCCTGCTGACTCTGCTGACCCCAGCCCTGCTGGCCCTGCGCGTCGGACGGCGACTGCTGGCCGTAGCCCGAACCGGACTGGCCCTGCTGGCCGTAGGCGCCACTCTGCTGGCCGTAGCCGGAGTCGGACTGGCCATGCTGGCCGTAGGCACCACCCTGTTGGCCGTAGCCGGAGTCGGACTGGCCCTGCTGGCCGTAGGCGCCACTCTGCTGGCCAAAGCCGCCGGACGGCTGCGCGTACCCGGTCGGCTCCTGGCCGCTCGGCTGGCTGTAGCCGTGCTGGTCCGGCGCGGCGTACCCCTGCTCACCGGCCGACGAGGGGCCGGACTCGGCGGAACCGGCGACGCCCGCGGCTTCGCTGCCCTGGGCGGGCGACGCACCGTGCGGGGAGTCCTCGTGGGAGGCCGCCGGGACCGCCTGTGTGGCGTCCCATCCGGTGTTCTGCGCGTCGTACGGCGTGTCGGACTGCTCGTCCTGCTCCCAGCCTTGGCCGAGACTCCCGCCCTGCTGGTATCCGCCGGACTGTTCCCCGGACCTACCTTCGCCGTTCGTCGGCTGTGACATGCGAACCTCCTTGGGTCGTGTGCTCGGCCCATCGTCGTGGGTTTGCGCGAGGATTGCCAGCAAGGTCGGAGCCCGGCGCGGCACGTTCGCCGTGCCGCGAGCACTCCGCGCGCCACCCGGTGGGCGTCACCTGCACCTTCATCCGCCGCGCGCAGACCGCGCAGAACCGCGGGGGTTCCAGCTCGAGCGCGCGCTCGCACGCCGGGTGCGGGCCGTCAGCCACCGGCTCACCGCACAGGCCGCAGTACGCCGCGTCGGCGGGAGGGTTCACAGCGTCGCGTTGAGCGCCTTGATCGGCATCTGCAGCTCGTCCAGCAGCGCCAGGTCCTCGCGCGGGTCGCGGCCCAGGGTGGTCAGGTAGTTGCCGACGATGACGGCGTTGATGCCGCCGAGCAGCCCGTCGCGGGTGCCGAGGTCGCCGAGCGTGAGCTCGCGGCCGCCGGCGTACCGCAGGATCGTGCGCGGCAGCGCCAACCGGAACGCCGCGATGGTGCGCAGCGCGTCGGCCGAGCCCATCGGCTCCAGGTCGCCGAACGGCGTACCGGGGCGGGGGTTGAGGAAGTTCAGCGGCACCTCGTGGGGCTCGAGTTCGGCCAGTTGAGAGGCGAGTTCGGCGCGCTGCTCGATGGTCTCGCCCATCCCGACGAGGCCGCCGCAGCACAGCTCCATGCCGGATGCCTTGACCATCGTGCAGGTGTCCCAGCGCTCTTCGTACGAGTGCGTGGTGACGACCTGGGGGAAGTAGGAGCGGGCGGCCTCGAGGTTGTGGTTGTAGCGGTGCACGCCCATGTCGACCAGGTCGTCGACCTGCTCCTGGTCGAGCATGCCGAGCGAGGCGGCCACCTCGATGTCGACCGCGTCCTTGATCGCCTTGACCCCGTCGCGCATCTGGCTCATCAGCTTCGCGTCCGGCCCGCGGACGGCGGCCACGATGCAGAACTCGCTGGCGCCGGTCGCTGCGGTCTGCTCGGCGGCGCGCACCAGCTCGGGGATGTTCAGCCACACCGAGCGCACCGGTGAGGTGAACTGACCGGACTGGCTGCAGAAGTGGCAGTCCTCGGGGCATCCGCCGGTCTTCAGCGAGACGATCCCCTCGACCTCGACCTCTTCGCCGTTGTAGGCGAGGCGCACCTCGTGGGCCAGGGCCAGCAGGTCGGGAAGCTGCTCGTCGGGGGTGTTGAGCACCGCGACGAGGTCGTCGTGGCCGAGGCCCTCGCCCTGGCCGAGGACGACCTCGCGGGCACGGTCGAGCGGGGCGTTGCTGACGTCGGATTCTGGGGCGGTGGAGGTCGAGGTCATGGACGCGATTGTGCTGCATGGAGGACCCGTCGCGCCGCGCGGTCGGGTACGCACCGGTAGGGACATCACCCCGAACGCGTGACAGTCGTCACGATTGTCCCGTGGGGGCCGCTACCGGGTTGGCCCAGGCCGCACGGCGACCCATGATGAGTGCCAGGGGCGCGAAAGTCGTTGGTGCGTCCGAGAATCTTTTCCACGAGAGGCATCTGATGGCGACCGCTCTATATCGACTGGGCCGAACGGCGTACCGGAAGTGGCCGTTCTTCATCATCGGGTGGCTGGTCCTGCTCGTCGGGCTCGGCGGGCTGTCCCAGGCGATCCACAAACCGCTGGTCGACTCCTTCTCCATCCCCGGCATCCCGTCGCTCAAGGCGCAGTCGATGCAGCAGAAGCTCTTCCCCGGCACCGGTGACGCGATCAACGAGGCCGGCGTCTCGGTGGTGGTGGCTGCTCCGAAGGGGCACACCCTGAAGGAGGCGAAGTACTCCAACGCGGTGAACGCGCTCATCGCGGATCTGCAGAAGGCCCCGCAGATGCCCAAGACCAAGCTGGTCAACCCGGTGACCGCGTCGGCCGCGCAGTTCAAGGCGGCGACCTCGGCCGCGGCCAAGCAGGGCACGCCGAAGGCGGTCGCCGAGCGCAACGCGAACACCCTGCTGCCGCTGTCGCCCGACGGCCGGATCGGCACGATCGACTTCGCGTTCGACGTGAAGACCGTGCAGGACGTGAAGCCCGCGACGCAGAACAAGGTCGTGGACGACCTGAAGAAGGCCCGCGCGTCCGGTCTGACCGCCGAGGTCAACGGTGCCGGCATCCAGATCGCCCCCGACCCGGGCGGCAGTAGTGAGCTGATCGGCGTCGCGTTCGCCGCCGTCGTCCTGGTCATCACCTTCGGTTCGCTCATCGCTGCCGGTATGCCGATCGTCTCGGCGTTCGTGGGCGTCGCGATGGGCACCATCGGGGTGCAACTCGCCACGGCGTTCACCACCGTCGGCACCACGACCCCGATCCTGTCGAGCATGATCGGCCTCGCCGTCGGCATCGACTACACGCTCTTCATCCTGTCCAGATACCGCACCGAGCTGCGCTCCACCGACGACCGGGCTCACGCCGTCGGGTTGGCGGTCGGCAAGGCGGGTACGGCGGTCGTCTTCGCCGGTCTGACCGTGCTGATCGCGCTCATCGCGCTCTCGGTGGTCGGCATCCCGTTCCTCACCGCGATGGGTCTGGCCGCGGCCGAGACCGTGTTCTTTGCCGTGCTGGTCGCGCTCACCCTGCTGCCCGCCGTGCTCGGGATGTTCAAGTCCAAGGCGTTCGGCGCGCAGGTGCGCAAGCGCGAGGACCCGCGCGACGCCGACGGTCACGCGGTCAACAACGGCACCCGGTGGGCTCGCCTGATCGGCCGCAAGCCGGCCATCGTCGTCGCGCTCGTCGTGGTGGTGCTCGGCCTCATCGCGGTGCCCGCCAAGAGCCTGCACCTAGCGCTGCCCAGCGACTCGACGGCCGCGAAGTCGACCACCCAGCGCAAGGCCGCCGACCTGCAGTCCGAGGCGTTCGGCCCAGGTCGTGCGGCGCCGCTGCTCGTGGTGGTCGACGGCACGAAGGTGACCGGCGGCGCCAAGGCGCGGACGACGGCGTACGGGAAGGTCGCGACCTGGGCGGGCACCAAGCCCGACGTCGCGAACGCCCAGATCGTCGGCCTCAACAAGCCCGGCACCGGAGCGCAGATCCTGATCACGCCCAAGTCGGGCGCCGACGACGAGAAGACGCTGTCGCTGCTGCACGCGCTGCGCAACGGGCAGTCCGGCATCGAGAAGTCGACGGGTACGACGGTCGGCGTCACCGGGCTGGTGGCCATCCAGACCGACGTCTCGGACCGGCTCACCAGCGCGTTGCCGGTCTACCTGGCAGTGGTGATCGGGCTGGCGTTCCTGGTGCTGATGGTCGTCTTCCGTTCGGTGCTGGTGCCGCTCGTCGCGACGCTGGGCTTCCTGCTATCGATCCTCGCCACCCTCGGGGCGACCGTCGAGGTCTTCCAGAAGGGCCGCTTCGGGATCGTCGAGGGCGCACCGCTGGTCAGTTTCATGCCGATCATCCTGATCGGGATCGTCTTCGGGCTCGCGATGGACTACCAGGTGTTCCTGGTGACCCGGATGCGGGAGGCGCACGTGCACGGCATGTCGGCGCGCGAGGCCGTGGTCGACGGGTTCCGCAACAGCGCCCGGGTGGTCGCGGCGGCCGCGGCGATCATGATGTCGGTCTTCGCGGCGTTCATCCTGCAGGGCGTCTCGTTCATCATGTCGATCGGTTTCGCGCTCGCGATCGCGGTCTTCTTCGACGCGTTCGTGGTGCGGATGACGCTCATGCCCGCGCTGCTCTACCTGCTCGGTGAGCGCGCGTGGTGGCTGCCGAAGTGGCTGGACAAGATCCTGCCGCGGGTCGACGTCGAGGGCGAGAAGCTGACCGGCGCGGGCGCCCCGCACGAGCAGCGGAAGCCCGCGCACCAGGTCGAGCCGGAGGGCTCCCGAGCCTGACCCGTACACCTCATTTCGCCGACTGCGCATGTCGCGCTGCTTCTCGGGTCGTTTCGGCCCGCGACGTGCGCAGTCGGCGGGTGGGGTCCGGGGAGGCTGACGGAGAATGCGGGGGTGTACCTCGGGTGGCTGCTGTTGCTGACGGTGGTGCTCGCCTGGCCCGCGCCGCGGTTGTTGCCACGGTGGACCGCCCTGCGAGGGGTGCCCGGTCCCGCCCTCTGGCTGTGGCAGGGGGTCTCGCTCGGCGCGGTGGTGGCCGGTCTGGAGCTGGCACCGCTGGCCGTCCTGTACGTCGTGCGCGTGGGGGACGGCCTCCCCGCGCCACGCGACCACATCGTCCTTGCCGCGATCGCCGCCCTGGTGTCGGCGCTGCTCGCCGGCCGGTTGCTCGCGCGGGCACACGTGGTCGGCCGGCGGTTGCGGAAGGTACGCCGCGAACACCGCGAGCTGGTGGACCTGCTCGACGAGCCGGTCCACGCCGCGGGACTCCCCGCGCAGGTGCGCGTGCTCTCCCATCCCACAGCGACGGCGTACTGCGTGCCCGGCCTCTCCCGGCGGGTCGTGCTCACCAGCGGCACCATCGAGGCGCTTCCTCCGGCGGAGTTGCGCGCCGTCCTCGCCCACGAACTGGCGCATCTGCGCCACCGCCACGACCTGGTCCTGGAGTTCTTCACGGTGTGGCACACGGCGGTGCCGCGGCGGCTGCGCAGCGACCGCGGCCTGGAGACCGTGCGCCTGCTGATCGAGCTGCTCGCGGACCGCAGCGCCGAACGCGCCGTGGGCCGGGTGCCGGTGGCGCGAGCGCTGGTCGCCCTCGCACGGGCCGAGCATCCGACCGGCACGCTCGGACACGAGGACTTCGCCCGCATCCGCCTGGAACAGCTGACGGTAGAGCGGCGCCACCCCGCCCTCGCCACGTGCGCCGGGCTGCTCGGAATGGCAGCGGTGTTGGCGCCGTTGGCATTGGCAGCGCTGATGCTTCTGAACATCTGAGGTCGGCGTGAGCGGCATCGGACCGGTGCCGTCGTACGTCGGGACACAAGGAGAGGTCGATGCGGAGGATGGGGGAGTCGATCGTGGCTTCTGCCGGGGTCGGCCTGCTCGCGTCAGTCGTCGGGCTGCAGCGGTGGCGGCGGGCTAGCGCGGACCGACTGGATGCGGGCGCCCAGGTGCTGCCGCTGCCGCGTGGACCCGTCGAGGTGCTCGACTCCGGGGTGCCGGCGGGCGGCCGACGTATGACGGACGAGCCGGCGGTCGTCGTCATCCACGGCACGCCAGGCGGTTACGACCTGGCACAGGTCACGGCCTCCGGCCTCGGCCTCGACGACCGACGGGTGGTGTCGGTGTCGCGACCCGGCTACCTGCGCACCCCGCTGGACAGCGGTCCCACTCCCGAGGAGCAGGCCGACCTCTTCGCGGACGTGCTCGACACGCTCGGGATCGAGCGTGCCGTCGTCATCGCCGTGTCGGGTGGCGGACCGGCCGCGGTGCAGTTCGCCCTGCGGCACGCGTCCCGCTGCACCCGGCTGGTGTTGATCGAATCGCTGGTGCAGACCTTCACCGAGCATGAGATGTACGCGGCCCTGCCGCCGCTCACGCGGGTCGGGAAGTGGCTGGGGGAGCGGCTGTCCCAGGTCGACGCGGTCATCGCCGGGTACCTGCTCGTGACGCCGCGCTCGGACCCCGGCCGAGCAGTGGCCGCGGCCGCCATCCGCTTCGACCTCCGCAAGGCCGGGTACGCCGCCGACATGCGTCTCTTCGAGGACGTGCCCGACTACCCGTTCGAGCAGATCAGCTCCCCGACACTGGTGATCCACGGCACCGCGGACGTCGACGTCCCCTTCGCCCAGGCGCAGACGGCCGCCGAGCGGATCCCCGGCGCGACGCTGGTGGCGGTGCCGGGGGCCGACCATCTGGGCCTGTGGCGGCACGACGTGGTCGGGCAGCGCGTCCGCGCGTTCCTGGCCGACTGACCGCCGACCCGACCTCACCCCGGCTCCACGTCGAGCGGAGGGGTCCACCCTCAAGTGGAGGGGCTATGACCCCTCCATTGGGCAGCGGACCCCTCCGCTCGATGAAGAGGGCCGCGGCCGCGGTCAGGGGCGCCGGTCGTCCTGCGAAGCGTCCGACTCGATTCGGTCGAGCTCGGCCCGCAGGGCCGCGAGGTCGGCGTGCGAGGCGTCGCCCAGGAAGTGCGCGAACGCCGCCTGCCGCTCGCCACCGTCGAGGTCGGCGAGTGTCTGGTGCAGGGCGCGGGCTGTCATCTGCTCGCGGGTCGCGGCGGCGGCGTACCGCCAGGCGCGCCCGTCGCGGACCCGGTCGGCCATCCCCTTCTTGGCGAGCCGGTCGAGCACCGTCATCACTGTCGTGTAGGCCAGTTCGCGCTCCCTGGAGAGCGATTCGAAGACATCGCGGACCGACAACGTGCCGCCGGTCGGCATGTCCCACAGCCGGGACATGACCGCGCCCTCCAGCTCACCGAGCTCGGCTCGCCCACTCGTGGGCATGCGCCCCACCTCCGTCTTCCACATTCTCGCGGCCGAGCTCGATCACGCGGTCGCAGCCCTGCACGCCGATCTGCTGGTGACTGACCACGACCACCGAGGCGTCGCGGGTCGCATCGTGCAGATCGCGCATCAGCGCGGACGCGGTCGGGTGATCGAGGTGGGCCACCGGTTCGTCCAGAAGTATGACGCGGCGATCCGCGAGCACCGCGCGCGCTATGGCGATCCGGGTGCGCTCGCCGCCGGACACCCCTCGGGCATCGGATCCGAGCAGCGTGTCGAGCCGGGCAGGCAGCCCGGCGAGCCACCGTCCGAGGCCCGCGTCGATCAGTGCGCTCGCCACCTGGGCGTCGCTCGCGCCCGGGTGTGCGAGCAGCAGGTTGGCGCGCAGCGAGCCGGCGAAGAGATGCGGCTCGTCATCGACGACGGCCACGTGCCGGCGTACGTCGTCCGGTCGGCAGCCCAGCGCGTCGTGGCCCGCGACGTCGTACCGGCCGCGGCTCGGGTCGAGATGACGCGCGAGGACGGCGAGCACGGTCGACTTGCCGATGCCGTTGGGTCCGGTGACGGCGAGGTGCTCGCCCGGACTCACGTGGAGGTCGATCCCGTGGATCTGGTCCGGCCCGTCCGTCCAAGACGCGGCGATACCGGACAGCTGCAGGGTGGTCGGCGCGGGGATGTCGACGGAGCGGCCGGTGTCGTGGACGGCGGGCGTCTGCCCGGTGAGGGCGTCGAGCCGGCGGCGGGCTGCCTGGCCGCGGGCCAGCGCGCCGACGGCGTCCGGGATCGAGCCCAGGATGTCGGTCAGGGCGATAGGGCCGAGCACCAGCAGTGCGGCGAACGGGGCGCCGATGTCGCCGCTCGCAAGGGCGCTGCGCAGCATCAGCGCCATCCCGATCGCGGCGCCCGCGGTGAGCAGGAAGCTGAGGCCGAAGCCGGCAGCCCGCCCGCGGGCCTGCCGACGTACGGCACGCTCCAGGTCGAGCTGAGCGGCATCGAGCCGGGCGAGCTCGGTGTCGTCGCCGCGGATCGCCTGCAGCGCCGAGTTGTTCAGGCTGATCGCAGCGGCGCTCGAGGTCACCGCGCCCCGTGCGTCCAGGCTCGCGCGGTGGCCGGTTCGCTCGAGGGACCAGTCGATCGCACCGATAAGGGCCGCCAGGAGGGCGATCGCGACGACGACGGGGGCCGCTGGCGGGTAGAGGATCGCGGCCGCGATGGCGGCGACAAGGCAGGTCATGGCCGCAGCGAGCAGCGGCACGAGGCTGCGGACCTGCACGTCGACCTCGTCGTCCACGTCGCGCACCAGGGCGCCGAGCAGGTCCGCGCGGCGCCGCCGGCCCAGCCGAGCCGGGGTCAGCGGGATGAGGGTGCGGTAGAGGTCCGTGCGCCGGTGGGCGAGCAGGTGCAGGGCCGCGTCGTGGGAGCGGATGCGCTCGACGTACCGGAAGATCGGTCGGCCGATGCCGAACGCACGGACGGCGACGATCGCGGTGAGCAGGGTGAGGATGACCGGCCGGGTGCTGGCCTGCACGATGAGCCAGCCGGACGTGGCGGTCAGGGCGACCCCGCAGGTGGCGGCGAGCCCGCCGAGGACTGCGGCGCGCAGTACGCCCGGGGTGGGTCGCAGGAGCGCTCGGCGAGGACTCGGGACGGTGTCCGGCGCGGTCCCTTCCCGTCGGGGGGTAGGGATATCACCGGGGGGTGGGGCTATATCGCCACCCTTCGACGGCTGCTCCACCCCCCGATGAGGGGCGGTGGCGGGGAGCCGGAGGGGTAGGTCGATGCGTCGGTCGGCGACGGTCATCAGGTCCGGGTCGTGGGTGACCAGGACGACGGTTCGTGTGGTTGCCAGGTCGCGGATCATGACCTGCACGTCGTACGCCGCGGCAGCGTCCAGGTGTGCGGTGGGTTCGTCCAGCAGGATCAGCCGCTCGTCACTGAGGCGGGCACGGGTGAGCGCGAGCAGGGCGCGCTGGCCGGCGGACAGGCCGTAGCCGTCGTCGCCGAGGACGGTGTCGAGCCCGTCCGGCAGTGTCCGCAGCGGGGCGGGCAGCCAGTCGACGCCGTCCGGGAGCTCGCCACCGAGGTTGTCTCGCAACGTCCCCGGTGTGACGAACAGACGCTGAGTGACCAGATGTGACTCAGGCGCCGCTACGTCGCCGGAGGTTGGCGTGCGCAGCCCGGCGAGCAGCTCGAGCAGCGTCGTCTTGCCGCATCCCGACGGTCCGGTAACGGCCATGATCCCTGCCGCTGGCAGGTCGAGACTGACGTCGTGGAGCACGTCGGTGTCCGTTCCCGGGTAGCGGTAGGACAGGTCGGCGATCGCCGCACGAGGGACCGGTCCGCCACCCGAGGTGTGCGCCGTGGGCACCGCCTCGTCGAGGAGTCCGTCGATGGCCTCGGCGCCGTCGGCGGCGGAGTGGAACTCCTGGCCGACCCGGCGGATCGGCCAGTACGCCTCGGGCGCGAGCAGGATCGCCGTCAGCGCGACGGTGAGCGAGATGCTGCCGTAGGTCAGCCGCAGCCCGACGAAGACCGCGACGATGGCGACCGAGATCGTCGCGAGCAGCTCCAGGGCGGCCGAGCTGAGGAACGCCGTACGTAGCGTGCGCACGGTCGCCCGACGGTGCCGGTCGCCGACTTCCGCGACGACGTCGACCTGCGCGTCGGCGCGCTGGTAGTTGACCAGGGTCGGGAGTCCGCGCGTCACGTCGACGAAATGACCTGCTAACCGGTGCGATTCGGCCCACCGCGCCTGCGTCTCGTCGCGCGTGTGCATCCCGATGAGGGCAGCGAAGAGCGGGAGCAGCGGGACGGTCAGCACGACGATGAGGGCGGTGACCCAGTCGACCCAGGCCATCGCGGCGATCGCCAGCGGTGGCACGACCGCGGCGCTGACCAGGGCGGGGAGGTAGCGCGCGACGTACGGTTCGACACTGCCGGCTCCGAGGGTGGAGCGGGTGAGCATGGTGGTGGGGTCGGGGGACGTGTCGACCGGCCGGTGCAGCCAGGCGGCGAGCACCCGGCGCCGCAGCAGCCCCGCCACCCGCGTGCCGGCCCACGCTGCGGTGATCTCGCTGGCCGCGCTGAGCAGTCCGCGCAGCGCAAGCAGTGCCAGGACGGTGACGGCCCAGGCGGTGAGCGAGCGGCGTTCGACGAGCGCGACCACGAGGTGGGCCACCGCGACGGCTTGCGCGATCGCGACGACGCCCAGCGCGACGCCGAGCACGCCGAGGGCGGCGACTGGACCCCGGGTCTGCGGCACCTCCCGCAGCAGTCGCGGGTCGAACGGCGCGGCCATCAGTGACGCGCCTCCTGCAGTGACTCGGACGGGGCCAGCGGTGCGAGCGGGTCGTGCTTGGTGGGGAGGGTGCTGGCCGAGATCCGCTTGCGGAAGACCCAGTAGTTCCAGGCCGAGTAGCCGATCACGATGGGCGTCATGACGACGGCGGCGCCGGTCATGATCTGCAGCGTCAGGTGCGAGCTGGACGCGTTGGTGACGGTCAAGGAGTAGGCGGTGTTCGTCGTGCTCGGCATCACGTCGGGGAAGAGCGCGAGGAAGTAGGTCGCGACCGCCATCCCGATTGTGAGCATGGTGCCGGAGAACGCGAATCCCTCGCGCCCGCGGAGGTTTGCGGCGAGCGCGCCGAGCAGGGCCACTGCCGCGACCACCGCAGTGATCCAGGACCAGGTGGTGCCGGTGTGCACGTTGACCCAGCCGAGCAGGACGACGGCGAGGACGGCGCTGACCACTGCGGCCTTCATGCCGAGGGCGCGTGCGTCGCGTCGTACCTGTCCGTCGGTCTTCAGGGCGATGAAGAAGCAGCCGTGGGTGAGGCTGAGGGCGAGGATGGTGAGGCCACCGAGGAGGCTCCACGGGTTGAGCAGGGTGAGCAGCGTGCCGGTGAAGTCGCCCGCCTTGTTCAGCGGTACGCCGCGCACCAGGTTGGTGAGGGCGGTGCCGACCAGCAGCGGGGCGATCACCGAGCAGGTCACGATGATCGCGTCCCAGCGGCGTTGCCAGGTTGTGCCATGGCGTTTGTGGCGGTACTCCAGCCCCATATTGCGCAGGATGAGCGCGACCAGCACGAGCAGGAACGCCAGGTAGAAACCGCTGAACATCGAGGCGTACCAGGCCGGGAACGCCGCGAAGGTCGCGCCGCCGGCGGTCAGCAGCCACACCTCGTTGCCGTCCCAGAACGGGCCGATCGCGTTGAGCAGCACGCGTTTGCGGGTGGCGCCGTCCTCGCTCAGCTCTTCGTGCGAGCCCTGCGAGTCCCGGCCGAAGATGCCGAGCAGCATCCCGACGCCGAAGTCGAAGCCTTCGAGCATGAGGTAGGAGGTCCACAGCACCGCGATGAGGATGAACCAGAACGTCTCGAGAGTCATTGTTCTGCAGTCCTTTTCGTGGTGGTCAGTAGACGAACGACACGGGTGCGGGCGCCTCGTGCTCGTCGGCGGAAGCGGCGTCCGGGTCGAGCTCGGGCGGCGCGGGATCGGCGCCCCGGCGCGTGTAGTCCAGGAAGAGGCGCACCTCGACGACGGCGAGGGCGGCGTACAGGAGGGTGAAGACGACCATCGAGGTCAGCACGGTGCCCGCCCCGTTGCCGGAGACACCGGTCTTGGTGCTCATCACGCCGTACACCAGCCACGGCTGGCGACCGGTCTCGGTGAAGATCCAGCCGAAGCTGTTGCCGAGTACCGGCAGCAACGGCACCGCGATGCCCGCCCAGACCCACGGTTTCGCCAGCGCGGTGCGGCCCTTGCGGGTGGCCCACAGGACGCCGAGCGCGACGATCGTGGACGTCATTCCGACACCGATCATGAGCCGGAAGGACCAGTAGGCGAGCGGGATGTTGGGCGTGTAGACGGCGTCGGCGGGCTGGCTGTACGCCGCGGGCACGCCCTCGGCGCGGGCCTGCTTCTGCAGCTGGGCGGGCAGGCTCGCCTTGAGGTCGTTGATCCCGTCGACCTTGCCCTCGAAGCTGCCGGTGGCGAGGAAGGACAGCACGCAGGGCACCTTGACGGCGGCCTTCTGCGACTGCCCGTTGAGGGAGCCGATGGTGAAGAGGGAGAACGCGGCGCAGTGGTCCTGGGTGGTGTAGAGCGCTTCGGCGGCGGCCATCTTCATCGGCTGCACCTCGGTCATGATCTTGCCCTGGGTGTCGCCGGTGACGGCCACGCCCGCGCCGGCCAGCAGCGTGACGACGGCGCCGATCCGGGCAGCCTTGCGGTACATGAGCGAGTCCTTCGTGCCGCGGTGCTTGTGCAGCAGCCACAGCCCGACGCCCATCACGACACCGCCGCCGACGAGGTAGGCACTCGCCACGACGTGCGGGAAGGTGACCAGCTGCACCTTGTTGGTCAGCACGGCAACGAAGTCGGTGAGCTCGGCGCGGCCGGTGGCGGCGTTGTACTTCCAGCCGACCGGGTGCTGCATGAAGGAGTTGGCGGCGAGGATGAAGTACGCCGAGAGCAGGGTGCCGATGTGCACCAGCCACATGCACGCGGCGTGCGCCTTCTCCGGGATCCGGCCCCAGCCGAAGATCCAGACGCCGAGGAACGTGGACTCGAGGAAGAACGCGAGCAGCGCCTCGAACGCCAGCGGTGCGCCGAAGATGTCACCGAAGAAGCGGCTGTACGCCGACCAGTTCATCCCGAACTGGAACTCCTGCACGATGCCGGTCACCAGTCCGAGCGCGAAGTTGATGAGCAGCAGCTTGCCGAAGAACTTCGCCAGCCGCAGCATCTCCGGGTTGCGCCTCCGCAGCCACTGGGTCTCGAAGCCCGCGACCATCGCCGACAGGCCGATCGTGATCGGGACGAAGAGGAAGTGGTAGACGGTCGTGATCGCGAACTGCCATCTGGCGAGGTCCAGGTTGCTCACGGGGGTTCCCTCTCGGCGTGCGGTCTGTGGCTGCTTCCCACAGTACTACTCAACGTAGTACTACGCACACCGTAGTTTGCCTCGGTGCTCAGAGCCGGGCCACGGCGGCGAAAACCGGATGCTTGTGTGCCCAAGTCGGCCGTACGGTCGGCGGATGGCCGACCGGATCATGCACGTGCAGCTGAAGAGCGCCTACGACACCGACGGTGGCCCCGCCTGGATCACCCGGGTCCGCTTCACCCGGACGTGGCGGACCGCGTACGTCCACGGTCGGACGCTGAAGCGCGTGACCGGCACCTACCGAGCGAACTTCGACTCGAACTTCTACGACGTGGATAGCGGTGAGGGCTTCTGGATCTCCGGCCCGAAGCGGGATCGCACCGACGGCCGGTACTCCGCGCAGCAGCCCCCAGTCGACCCCGACGTGCGCGATGAGTACAACGCGTTCCTTGCTGGCGCGCCCCTGCCCGGCCGAGCGTCCGGCTGAACCGCGAACACGCAGTGGCCTGTCGCTAACCTCCGGTTGTCGTCGCCGGTTCTGGCGCGGCGGCGGCCCGTCAGGAGCTCGTGGCCGTGGGCTCCGTTCGAGATGCTTGCAGGACTTTCGTGAGCTACGTGCGTCCTACCGCCCAGATTGACCGCTCGTGCTGAACAGACCAACAGCTCATCAGGCAAGAAAGAGTCAGCGATGAGCAAACCATGCCGCAAAGACCGGCGTGACCGTAACGTCGAGGCGATGCCCGGCCCCGCAGCACGGCGCGCACGCGTCGCAGCGGCACGCAAGCGAACCCGCCTCGTCACGAGTAGCGATTCCTTTAGCATTGGCGCCGAAGCATACGAATCACGGGAGCGACTGAGACAGGCCTCAGACTCACCGCACGACGTGCAAAAAGATCCAGGAGCCACGACCGCCGGTGCGTCCACGTAGGATCCCCGCCAGCGAGTGACCCAATTCGCTGAATCGCTGGTGGTGTCGGGCAATGCGCTGACACCATGTCCTAATGCTTCCGGCGCTTAATCTGGATCAGGTCCTAGCGCGTGCTACTGCCGCAACTGACGCCACTGTCCCACTCGGGGAGCGTCTGGTCTCGCTACTGTTCGCTCCCCCACAGGCTCAGATATGGACCGAGCTTACGGGCTCGGAGGCCTACCTCAACGCGAGCACGAACACCCGCTGGGATCTGTTTTTCATAGGGGTGCCGTCTATGCCGCGACGACAGATTGGTGCACCCCTGCGCTGGCGTAGGTACTACCAACCCGAGAAGTTTTTTGAGGTGGAGCACGAGGTGTACCGCAAGCACGCCAACGCCCTTGAGCGCGAGGGCCTACCGGCTGCGCGCGCATGGCGTCACTCGGGTGGGACGGATCTGGTCAGCTTCCTTTGTCATCATGGTGAGCCGGATTGGCTGTCCCTCACCGCGTCCAGAATAGACAGTGCTGAATCGACTTTGACGTTGGCCGAGGTTGCCTCGGCTCAGGAACGCTGGAGCCAGGGCCGGGATGACCCCCTGTTCTGGGCTAGCCAGTTGAAGAGGCGCACCGACGGCCAGGACGGCCGGTTGGAGGAAGCACTGGAGAGGGCGGCGGCGGCAGTCGGTGCGGGCGTTTTGGCTGCAGCGTCATATGACCTGGTGAAGCAAATCTGGGAACGGCGATAGGTCGCCGGTGACGGTCACCCTTTGCTAGGGAGGGGCCCCTCAGTTCCGTGTGAATCTCAGGTATCCCGAGACGACAGTGTCATCCGTCGTTGTCCTCAGACGAGCTAGTGGACTGATACGCAGGCGCCCCGTCGACATCGAATACAAGCTGCCGGTTCTCGGTCTGCACCTCGAGCTTCGCGTTGTGCGGTGTCTGACTGTTGTCTGCGGTACGTGCCCGAACGCCCCCTTAAGGGGACGCGGCCGACCGCCTCGCTTCCGTGCGATCGTTCTTAGCACCTGGCGCGGCGCCACGGAAGCTGCCCCACGCACGAGACGCTCTCCGGAGGCTGAAGCCTGCGCCCTTCTGCCTTGTCAGCACGCGCGGGCCACCACGTCCTGTCGCCCAGATTGACGTTCATCGGGATCTTTAGGGCTCGCAGCACAGCTGGAGGGCGGCCATAGGGTCCCGACCGGTCGTTCACCGCACTGTCCTGCGGGACTATGCGTTCGACTGTGCCCGGTGCGCGGGTCACGCCTCTCTCGGCCTCTCCGACCGCGATCGCCCAAAACACGCGGGAACGAGCATGTCGCGAAAAATCTTCCGGCAGGAGGCTTTCACGGACCCTCGCGACGACGTCTATCAGGCAAAGCGGGCACAAACAGAAAGGAGCCCACAGTGAGCACTCACTCCGAGAGCGACACGACGTCCAAGCCGGATCACACCGACCACCCATTCAAGGTCATCTGTCGGTCCTTGGCGGGCCACAGCGACAAGGTGACGGTCAAGCCGTCCGACACCGTCGGCGAGGCCACCGACAAGGAGGTGAAGCGGTTCATCGCCAAGGGCTGGCTGACCGTCGGCGACTACTCGCTGAGCCTGCCGCGGTTCTCCAACAACGAACTCGACCCGTCGGCGACCTTCGGCGACCTCGGCATCGTCGAGGGCGACGTCCTGGTGCTGGTCAACCGCAAGCCCCAGGTCGACGGCGCCGGCATCACCCTCATCAAGTAGCAGGCTGTGGCTCTCCACCCGGCTGTCCTGGCCGACCTCCTCAACGCGGAGGTCGGCCGGGCCCGCTTGAAGCTAGGCGACCTGGCCGGCGATCTCCACCGGGACGGGTCGAACATCTTGATGACCCTGACCCGTGACGACGGCGAATGGAACCTGCTGCTGGACGGCGCACGCTACGACTCCGAACCGTTCGACGCGACACTGGTCGACGACGGTGGCCAGATTCTGGCGTTGGAGCGGTGGATTCCTGGCTTCCCGCTCGGGATACATCCCAGCCTTGGCGTTCCGTTCGTGTGCGTCAGCGGCACGCGCGGCTACTACGCCCACGAGAGCCACTTCACCGAGCGCTGGGACTCCCACCGCTTCAGCATGCGGCTCGACTCCTTGATCGAATCCCTGCTCCGGAAGGCAGGCATCCATGCGTAACCACCACAGGTCTCCGCCACCTTCAACGACGCCGCCGACCCAAGAGGCACCATTGGTGCTGACCTCGAACGTCCTCCAGGACGCGCGCACCTTCTTCGAGCACCGCGGCACCTTCGGCCTCGAAGGCACCGCCATGATCAAAAAGGGCACCGGCCTTGAGCTCGTCGTCCCACGGCAGAACGCGCACCGCGACGCCCACGGAAACGTCAACGTAGAGGTTCCCCGGGGAGGTCAGATGGACCTCGCCCTCGCGGTGGGCCCCGACGACTTGTACGTGGCGCGCATCCACAGCCACCCCGGCGATGCGTTCCACTCTGCCGCCGACGACGTTAACCCGGTCATCTCGTTTCAGGGCGGCATCTCGATCGTCGTTCCGTTCTTCGGGCTGGGCCTGCGGCGCGGCCTGGACGCATGCGCCGTCTACCAATTCTGCGACGGGTCCTGGAAAGAGCTGATGGCTGGACCGGATCGCGACCGCTGGATCGTCGCTGAGGAGCCGTCGTGAACTCCTGGGTCGAGGACCCGCGGCTGCGGCTCCTCGGAAGCCAGACCGTCGGCGGTCCGCAGGAGTCGGCTATCCAGGTTCTGCACCGTCTCGATGAGACCGAAGTGTGCGTGGCCGTGGCAGCGGACGCCAATGATGCTGCGCGCGTCGCTGTCGCGGCGTTCGTGACCATGATTGCCCGGCTGGTGCCGCGCGTCGTCGTCGTCGATTCGTCTGGCGACGGTCGCCTGCCGAATAACTGGTGGCAGGCGGCATCGTGGGCTGACCTGTTACACAGGCTGACGCCGGTGCGCCCCGTCACCGATCTGCCCGCCACCCGACAGATCTCGGTCGGTTTCGGCGTCGTCCAGCCCGTCTGCGATGTCTACGTCGGCGGCGGTGACTGGAACGTCGTTCTCGCCGACTACCCAGTCGTTTTGGAGATCGGCGCCATCCACGGCTTCGGGCTTCATGCCGCAGGGTGCCTGGCGGTCAGCCAGGTCCTCATCAAGGTCCTTGCCGACCTGGGCTTCCCGGGCGTGGAGGTGAGTGGGTCGGTTGAAACCAACCTGATCGACCACCGTCTGTGCCTAGTCGACGACCCCGACCTCCCGGTCACTCACCCAACCGCGGGGTTCGACGTTGCGCGGATCGGGTTCCTCGGCGTCGGATCGGTCGGCACCAGCGCGGTGGCCCTGCTCGCAACGGCATCGTCGCCGATGCTGAACGGATCGGCGGTAGCTGGGGCGTTGGCCGCAGCACTGGAGGTGACCGCGGTCGACAAGGACGTGTTCGACCCCGACCGGAACCCGTACCGTTACCCGGCCCTGTTGGGAGGCGAGACCGGCAAGAAGTCCACGGAGATGGTCAAGCGCCTCCTGCAGCTCGGGCTTACCGCCGAGGCTCACGACACGGACGTCTCCACCTGGAATACCAACAAGAAGGAACCCGGTTGGCATGGCGTCGTGATCTCGAGCGTCGACACTCTTAGCGGGCGGCTCGACGTCGCCGACGTGCTCAGCAAGGCGACCTTGTCTGCCGGGGTGTCTGGGACCGAACTTCACGTGCAGTGGGAGCGGTTCGCCGACGGGTTCGCCTGCCCGTTCTGCGACTTCGTCCGTGCTGAACCGCCACTCACTCAAGCCGGCGTGTACTCCCAGGTCACTGGCATCCCGATCCCGCGGGTGCTCGCTCTGCTCCAGGACGGAGCCGTCTTGGAGGCCTCCGACGTCGACATGGCGATCACGGCGGGCCGCGTGCCCGCGCCGCGACGTGATGCTCTGGTCAGCGCCCCGCTCAGCGACCTGATCCGTCAGGCATACGCCGAAGCCGAGATGCGTCCCCAGGGCGGCGACGCCGGTGCCGATGCGGCAAGCGGTGACAGCGACGTCGTCGCGGTGGCGTCGCCACAGGTGTCCTGGTTCGCCGGTACCCTGATCGCCGCCGAGCTGGTGAAGCACATGCTCGGCCTTCCCACTGTTGACCGACGGGTCGACCTCGACGTCGCAGGCCTGCCGGCCGGCATCGTGCGCCGACCGCACGCCGACAGCACCGGCACCTGCATCTGCCACTCCGGCGTACGCCGACGCTGGTATCGGAGGATGTACGGCGACCCCCCGGCGACTGAGGTGGGTCGTGCGGCGGATTCCTCTGTAGACAGAGCCGATAACTCACCCGTGCTGTCGGGGGCATCGCCGATACTTGAAGGATGACCGACGCGGTGGCCGACGACCTGGATGACCCAGGTGAGGATGCGCGCGTCTGCACCCCGTCCGACATCGCCGCCCAGTACCAGCAGCACCACGAGTGGCTGCGCAGGGTTGCGAACCGATTCTTCGACGGCAAGCGGCCCGACCTAGCCGACGAGGCGATGGGCGTGCTGTTCGCCCATCTCCTCGAGCTGGTCCAGGAGCGGAAGGTCACCGACCGGGGCGAGGGCTGGCCCGCCTACCTCCGCAGGGCGATCCTGAACCGGTGCATCGACCTGGTGCGCAGCGAGAAGAAGACGCGGGAGCGATTCCCTCCCGGTGACCCCGAAGAACCTCGCGTTATCGATCACGACCCGCTCGGGGATTATGTCGCGGCCGAGGACCTCGCGCGTCGGCGGCAGGAGAAACTGAACACAGCTGTCGAGAACCTGACCGAACGGCAGGTCATGATCGTCCGGCACGTCTTGAACGGAGAGACGAACAAGCAGATCGGCGAAGAGCTCGGCGTCACCGGTCAGGGAGTCGGCGACCAGCTCAGAACCATCATCAAGAAGTGTCATGAGGAGGTGACGAAGGATGAATGACCCGAACAACGAGAAGACGTCGCCCGCGACAGACCCGTTCGTCGAAGCACTGATCGACACAGTGGCCGGGCACCGGACGTCCGCCGACCTCACGGACGACGAACGTGACTTGATCGCCGCCATCGCAGAGTGGGCACCTGGACTTCCAGGAGCACTCGCCGAGCTCGACGCCGAGAGGGACCAAAGCGGACCGGCACCAGTTCGAATAGATGACCCGATCGCCCAGATGCTTGGCCTCGTGGAAGATCCGGCAGTTCTCATCAACGGCCGCCAGCTCGCCGCCATCCGAAAGTCAGTAGGCCTCACTGTCGGCGACCTGGCACAGCGCCTTAACAAACGAGGCTGGAACGTGACCACGAACACTGTCTTCTCATGGGAACGCGACAAGCTCAATCCGCCACCAGCAATCATCAACGCTGTCGCCGAAATCCTCAGCGCCGACGCTGACTCGATGTTGACGGCCATCACGCGGCCGGCTCATACCCTCGACGTCCTCTTCGACGACGCGATCATCGCCGCGTTCCTGGATGAATGGTCCCGGGAAAGTAACGTGCCCGTCGAACGACTCGCTGAACATTCAAAACGACTGCTTGCCACCGCTGGCAAACGCAACGCCACATCCGCGACACCCCAGACACTCCTGGCGATCCTTCAGCACCTCAAAAACCTGCCCAATTTCCAGGACCCGGCGTGAGCACTCGTCGCGACCACGCACGCCGCCTCGTCGAGGCCATCAAGCCGAGACAACGTGCCGCCATTGCCAGCCACCCCATCACTGGCATCAAGAGCCTGGGCTACACCGTGGTTGCGGAACCGACGCTCACCTCTCAGCGAGGCGCGGGCGGCTTATGCGACGGGCTGTCCTTCGCAGAGCACAGCACAGTCATGTACTCGCCGACCCCTGGCTCGAAAAAAGAGAACTTCACACTCCTTCACGAGGTTGGACACATTCTCGTCGAACGCGACGAGGATGCGCTCAACTGGCTGGCCGATCGTGACAACCCGGACTCGGAGGTGGAGCGCCTCTGTGAGGAGATCGCCGCTGATCTCGCCATTCCCGAGCGCATGGTTGATGACGTCGTCGGCACCGGCCCCATCACGGGCGAAGACCTAAAGGCGCTTGTTGCCCGGTCGGTCGCTAGTGGCCCGGCATGCGCGATCGCCCTGTCGAACCGCCTGTCTTCAGGGGCGGTCGTCATCATTGATCGCGCCATCGGCCGGGTCGTTCACTCAGCCCTGCGTGGCGACGACCTAACTGTCTACCCCTGGCGCAACACCGAAGTTCCAGTTAACCATCCGTTGCTGATGCTCCGACCAGGTGAAACGGCGACGCGAAAGACGTTCTGGGCCGACCAATGGATGCGCATACAGGAGTACTACGTGAGCGCCACCGCTACCGAGAAGCGGCTATACGCAATCTTCAGCACCACTGACCTCTGGGGAGTGGAAGTCTTCCACGGAGGTCATGCCCCACCCGCGATGTCAAAGGCACCTCGCCTCGGAATCCGCTGTCACTGCGGATACGTCGGTCGGGCATTCGGATGGCCCTGCACCACGTGCGGGCGCCAGTATTGCCCGAAGTGCGAAGAGTGCGACTGCCCACGACGCGACCGAGCCCAAGGCACATGTATCAAGTGCTTCCTCCAAGCACCCGAGCTTGAGAACGGCGTGTGCGGCGAATGCCGGTAGCTCAATCCCAGGGAAATCGTTGACTGGATGTGTTGACGCCTGCTTCACCATCTCTGGACCGACGAGTCGTGGTGCGTCCTTTCGCCGCCTGCGGGACAGGTCGAACACGCGCCCGTATCGAACTAAGGACCTCGGCTGAGTCCGAGAAGAGCCATCACAGTGGTCCCGACGACGCTGCGGGCCATCGTCGCACCCCGGATTTAACTTCCACGGCCTGCCTCTTAGCCAACTCCATAGCTGCCGGGAGTTCATGCAGGGTCACCTGATCCCACTGCTCCGCACTTGTGAACTTCTCCGAGTGCTTGTTGCCAACGCGCGTGGTGCCGAGCGTCATCATGAGAAGGGCTTCCACGTCGTTGATCGTGTTCCCGATGTTCGCGAGTAGCGCCTCGGGTCGCTTTTCCTTAACGAGCGTGATCCCAGTTGGTTGCCTCGGCAGCAACAGGGCATGGAATCCAAACCATGAGAAGTGAGTCCACTTCTTATAGTGAGGATTATCCTTCCCGCTGCTGAGTTTGGGCCTGGAATGTTGAGTCAGACGCTCACCAATCATTTGCTCGGCCACCTGGCCCACATAGTATGCACCCCAGGGATCATGCAACACATATATGCCAGTCTGCTCCCAGAAGTTTGTCAACCGATGCGTCGCGATGCTGCGGCCCCGCTTGCCCCATAGCTCCCTGTGATGAACCTCGTCCCAGGCCCAATGAAGGCCATACGCCCGAATGAAGCCAACGCCCGTCATCCCTGCCTCCTTAAGGTGCTCGCACGAATCGATGATGTGAGAGTAAATGAACGGCTCGCCCGCAATCGCAAAGGTGCCGGCTGATATCGCGGGCAGCGCACTTCCTTCCGCCCCGTACCGTCCGCGTCGCGTCAGAAGCCCTCCTAGCGGCGGCCGAGGGAGTATCTCCATCGCGGTCCCTCGATGAAGCACTGGGAGCGTTCGAGGACCACCCGCAACTCATGTAGCGAGGGGATGGTGTCCAGGTCCGAATCACAGCTCGCGACGGCGTCTTGAATTTCGCGAGCAAGGAGCGGGCCCTCTGATGTTCGCAGAACCATCACCTCCGCGATCCGCGCTTCGACGGCGTCACTTGGGGCGACATCGACGGCGTGCTCATCAAGGTGAGCGAGCGCCTCATGGCCCCGCTCGACTTGTTCAAGAACGAACTCCCCGATGGGCAACAGCAGTTGGCCGACGGCTTCGCGTCGCGTCCGACTCGAGAGTGCTGCGGTGCCCACCCCGAGGTAGAGCAGTCGAGCTAGCCAGTCTGGCGAGCCGAGTCTGCTCCCCACGGCTCGCGCAAGGAAGTCGATGCCAGCGATGGCAGCGGCGCTCAAGCCGGCGGCTCCGAGCTGTACGTGCTCGCCTTGTGCGACATAGTGCTCAGCGTTTTGGACCGACCGCAGGTTTGCTGGGCGCGGAGCGACCCTCGACTTGTACAGGTGTTCGTCGTGGGAGTACGCGACCGGCCGCAGCCGCGACAGGAGCACGGCCAGTTGAGCCGTTGGGATGTCACTGGCGCCCTTGCCGTTGCGTACAGCACCAACGGCGAGAGCCAGCGGGTGGTCGGCGAACAGATCGCCCATCTCGACGAAGCTGATCCCTGGCAAGAACTTTGTCTCGAAGGCAGCGCGAAAGATGTCGGGCGGTGCCGGTGCGCTGCTCGCTTCATGCTGTTCGCTCAACTTGTGCCACTTAGTCGGATGGCCGTGACCGTCGTCACGATAGAGCTCGGTCAGAACATGATGCGATGCGTATTGCCTAAGCTGAACACCTGAGAACCCTGCACGGACCGATGTAAGGGGCGCCGTGCTGGCCCGCACCTGATTCAGTAGGTAGTCGGTGTCCCAGAGCGCGACGCGAAGGGCGCCATGGCGGCGGCGCTCGTAGCCAGCTGATGCCAACGTGGGAAGCACTGGGGGCACTCTTGGTTGCGGCTCGTCGGTCACGCAGTGATCCTGCCGCACGCTACCGACAATTGTCGGCTCCGTTGGCCACGCAGGTCGGCTGCGGTCACCGGTGATCGCTCGACCACAGGAGGTGCCCCATTCCGCCGCGTTACGCTCGGTGTGACGTTGACAGCCACATCCAGGCGGCAGTCGGACCCGCACCAGCTAGCCGACACCAAGCACACCCTCAGCCGTAATCCCACATAGACGGTGCGTCGACATGCAAGCCTTGGTTGCACAGAGCGACATCCGGGCCGGCGCTGAAACCCTCAGCCTGCTCGACGCAACACCCCGGCGGGTCTACAAGGCGACCCTGTGGCGTCCAATGGGAACACCGCAACCGGATCTGGGTCCGTCGACGGAACCTCTTCCTCCGCGGAAGGTGACCAGACTGATCAGCTGACGCGAAAATCCATCGCTCGCGACCCTGCTCGACCGCCTCCCGCACTAGGCCACGCTCCTTGGCCGTCGCAGGATGAATGACGGCCTTCTCGCCCGACGGCACGTTAGTCAGGGCGACGACTCTGCGCGGACTGATTGGCCACAGGATGTGCCGGGCCGACGCTAGGTTCGGTCTCGTGTTCTTTTGGAACGGCACCAGAACTTGGGCATCGCAGGTCCAGAACCGGCCGCGGGGGTCATCCCACACCTCGATCGAGCGTGTGGTCATGACGTCAGCCGCCTCCCACATGCTCGTGAAGAGTAGTTCGGTGTGGATACTCGCGACACGGAGTGGATTCAATGGATCGGATATGGACCTGAATCGTTCCGGGTCCTGTGCCACCATCCACGCGTCCTGCTGCAATCGAAGACGACGCTGTTGTGCGGTCCTTATTCGCTGGACCGCAACAGTGACCCCCAAGCCAATAAGGTCGTCAAACTCGAGCTCTTCCGGGTCGTCGAGACTGTCGAATAGAGCCTGTATACGATGCAACTCGGTGTCGACAATCCCGAACATTGCCTCCACCCGGTTGTGCGCCTCCCCGTCCGGACCGATGACGCGGTAGAAGTTCTCTTCCACACACACGTCGTTAACCGACAGAGGCCGTAAGCGCCCAGCGACTGTGTCCAAGCTCCACACCCGCCGGTTGTCGAACGACCACCGCTTCAAGTAGGTCCTCGGAACGTAGTGGTGCCGACGGCTCATTGGGTCCGGCTGTCGTTGCGTCGCAAGGAGCCGATCCATGTACTCGCGCGAGCCGCCACCCAGGGACTTCCCGCCCGCAGTCATGGGTACACGACCCCACGGATTGCGGTATCTGCCGGTTATCTGCCATCCGGCGGGATCAAGCCCCTCGCGGCGCTCGAACTGCTTGAGGCCTTCTAGGGCCGAGCGTTCAAACACCACCTCACTGTAGACGGACGCATCAACGAGGCACGTCGCGAAAGAAACGTGTCGGGTTGTTCGACGGCGTGCGTCATACGGCAGCGAAGGGGCGCAGATGCGACGTCCAACCGTGGCCGGCGACGCATTTGCCGGAACGGTCCTGATGCGCTGAGCGAAGCTGCTGAGGTCAGCCGGTCCCGCACACTGACCCTGTTGGGGCCGATGCGCCGGTGCAGCCGACCCGGTCAGCCCTTGTGGCGGGGCTTGCGGGCCGGCCGGCCTCGCGAGAACTCCGCGGACCCCTGCGGGCCCTCGTCCTTGGTCAGGTCGATCAGCCGGCCCGAGATGCGGGTGGTGCGCAGCTTGTCCCAGACCTCGGGGGCCAGGTCGGCCGGCAGCTCGACGAGCGAGAAGTCGGGCCGGATCGCGATGTTGCCGAAGTCGCTGTGGCTCAGGCCGCCCTCGTTGGCGATGGCGCCGACGATCTGGCGCGGCTCCACCTTGTGCCGCTTGCCGACGTTGATCCGGTAGCTCGCGAACGTCACGTGGCCGGGCCGGTCCCGCCGTTCGTGCTTGGCGCCGCGCTCGGGCCGGTCGCCGTGCTCGGCGCGATCTCTCCGGCCGGGCTTGGTGCCGGCGCCGCGCTCGGGCCGCTCGCCACGGGCCGGTCGCTCGGTGTGCCGCGACTTCTCGGCGACCGGGTCGAGCAGCAGCGGCTCCTCGCCCTGGGCCACCACGGCCAGCGCGGCGGCGACGTCGACTTCGGGCACGTCGTGCTCGCGGACGTAGTGGGCCACGATGTCTCGAAAGCCCTCGATCCGGTCCCTTGCCTGCAGCGCCTCGCTGATCTGGTCGTCGAACCGGGCCAGGCGCGTGGAGTTGACGTCTTCCACGCTGGGCCAGCTCATCGGGGTCAGCGGCTGGCGAGTCACCTTCTCGATGTGCTTGAGCAGGTACCTCTCCCGCGGGGTGATGAACGAGATCGCGTCGCCGTTGCGCCCGGCCCGGCCGGTGCGGCCGATGCGGTGCACGTAGGACTCGATATCGGTCGGGATGTCGTAGTTGATGACGTGGCTGATCCGGTCCACGTCGAGGCCGCGGGCCGCGACGTCGGTGGCCACCAGGATGTCGAGGGCGCCGGACTTGAGTTGGTTCACGGTCCGCTCTCGGACGTTCTGGGCCACGTCGCCGTTGATGGCCGTAGCCGAGAATCCCCGGGCCCGCAGCTTCTCGGCCAGGGTCTCGGTCTCGTTCTTGGTGCGGACGAACACGATCATGCCCTCGAAGTTCTCGACCTCGAGGATCCGGGTCAGAGCGTCGACCTTCTGCGGATAGCTGACCGTGAGGTAGCGCTGGGTGATGTTGGCCGCCGTTGACGTCTTGCCCTTGACGGTGATCTCGACGGGGTCGTTGAGGTACTTCTTCGACAGTCGGCGGATCTGAGCCGGCATGGTGGCCGAGAACAGCGCGACGTTCTTGTCACTGGGGGTGTCGGCCAGGATCGTCTCGACGTCCTCGGCGAAGCCCATCTTGAGCATCTCGTCGGCCTCGTCGAGGACCAGGAAGCGCAGCTCGGTCAGGTCGAGCGTGCCCTTGTCGAGGTGGTCCATGATCCGGCCGGGGGTGCCGACGACCACATGGACGCCGCGGCGCAGCGCGGAGAGCTGTACGCCGTACCCCTGGCCGCCGTAGACGGGCAGGACCTTGACGCCCTTGAGGTGGCCGGCGTACTTCTCGAAGGCTTCGCACACCTGCAGTGCGAGCTCGCGCGTCGGGGCGAGCACGAGCGCCTGCGGCGTCTTCTGCGTCAGGTCCAGGCGGGACAGGATCGGCAGCGCGAACGCCGCCGTCTTGCCGGTG
The DNA here is from genome assembly GCF_017565405.1 of Allobranchiibius sp. CTAmp26. Taxonomy (GTDB): domain Bacteria; phylum Actinomycetota; class Actinomycetes; order Actinomycetales; family Dermatophilaceae; genus Allobranchiibius. Next base: position 85,545 of record NZ_JAGEKR010000010.1, on the reverse strand, counting down.
CCGGTCTGCGCGACGCCGACGACGTCACGGCCCTCGAGCAGCGGTGGGATGGTCGCGGCCTGCACCGCCGACGGGGTCTCGTAACCCACCTCGCGGAGCACGGCCTGCACCTTCTCGGGCAACCCGAGCTCGGCGAAGGTCGGCATCTCACGCGCCGCTGGGGCCTCGTCTGCTGCATCGCTCACCCGTCGACGGTAGTGGGTGCGGGCGCCGGCAGCCGATACGGCGTCGTGGTGGCCCGGCTCACGACACCGGTGACGTCGCCGCGAGTGCCCCACTCCGCCGCATCCGGGTCTGCTGATGAGTCGGGAGCTCCGGGGTCCCCTGGGCTCACGAGTGTCACCGGCGGACTCGGCCTGTGACGGTTGGTTCAGGGACCCGCTTCGACGATTCTCCGGACCTCGGCGAGATCGAGGTCGAATGGCCCGATTCGGGTAAGTACCCAGGACGCGCCGCGGTCGAGCCACGGAGCTGGGTCCTGCTCGGGCTGGAGGTCGAGCACCACGTCGAATCCGGGGGCCGAGTCGTGCGTGGCGAGACCAGCGGTGACCTCATCAAGGTCCGGTGGCCCGTCCAACCCGATGACGAAGAAGCCGTCATATCGGGCGGCCCGGCGCATCGGTGCCCGGTTGCCGAACCGGCCCGCCAGCCAGACCGGCACGTTCGCAGCGGGTCGGAAGCGGGCGTCGTGGGCCGTGTAGTGAGTCCCCTCGTGATCGACCGGCTCGCCGGTCAGCAGCGCGGTCAGGACCTCCAGCCCCTCGTCGAGCATCCGGCCGCGCACCTTGGGATCCGTTTCGTCGCCGAACGCGCTGAACTCGCCCAACCCGTCGTCCCCCAGCCCCAGGCCGAGGACGAATCTGCCCTCCGAGAGCACCGCCAAGCTGGCTGCCTGCCGAGCGAGGACCTGCGGCCGACGCCGCGCCAGCGGGGTCACCATCGGGCCGAACAGCAGCCGCTCGGTCCGCATCGCCACCGCCGCGCAGCAGGTCCACACGTCGGCGATCGCGTCGACACGATCGCCGTACTGCAGGTGGTCCCAGAGGAAGAAGCCGTCCCACCCGGCGGCCTCGGCGCTGGCGGCCAGGTCGCCGACCACCCGCGGGTCGGCCAGGGCATCGAACGGGGCGACGAAGAGCCCGCGGCGCGTGGTCATGCCACCATCATGCCGACGCAGCTGAGCACGGACGGTGCCGCTTGGGGCGAGCCTCTATCGGCCGCGACGCGAGAGCCGCGTCCATGCGAAGGCCGCCGTGCCGAGCAGCACCGGCCAGAGCGCAAGGCGTTCGAGTCCACCTGACACCGGGCTGTCTCCGGTGGTGACGAATGCGACGGCCGCGGCAGCGGTGACGGCACCCGTTGCGATGAGCGCTCGGCCGAAGCGCGGCTGCTCGTCGCGCACCCGGACTCCGAGGACGATCAGCGCGATCGGCTGGGCGACGAAGAGCGGCGTCGCGGCGATCGCGTGCAGGGTGCCGTCCTGGTCCAGCGGCGCGAGGCCGGTGGCGACCGAGCTCAACCCGGAGACCACGAGCAGCCCGGCGGCCCACGGCCCCAGCGGCCGTGACAGCAGGGCCGCGCCGCCGGCCAGCAGCGCCCCGAACGTCATGAAGGAGCCGTTCATCACCTCGTGACGCGGTGAGCAGTACGCCGGCGAGCACCCGATCTCACCGAGCCGGCTGACCGAGTCAGCCAGGAAGCTGTAGCCGCCCTTCGTCGCCGCAGCGACCACGAACTCGGTGCCGATGTACGCCGGCCGGACGAGAAGTGCCAGCGCTCCCCAGCGCTCGAGCGCGGACCCGGTGACCCGGTCGTCGTTCCCCTCCGAGGCTGTCTTCATCAGGTCACAGTAGAGAGCGCTCGTTCTGACCCCGTATCGACGTGGCCGGCCGGCGTAGCGCGTTGTAAGAACTCGCGCGCTCTATAGCGCGCGCACGTTCCCACAAGTCGGCTGCCGTGTCCCTTACCGACTCGATGACCGTCGACCCAGGTGCGGGGCCAGCATGGGGGCCAGAGTCGCGACGATCTTCTCGCGGCTCATCGACGCCATCGGTTCGGCAGCGAGCACGTACCGGGAAAAGATCAGCCCGGCCATCACGGTGACCACGGCGGTGGTGTGCGCCGACGCGTCCGGCCCGCCGATGTGCTCGCGCAGCCGGCCGTGCACCTCGGTGCTGATGAAGGTGGCGAGCGTCTGCCGCAGACCGGCGTCACCGTCAGCCGAGCGCAGCACGCCGAGCAGCGGACCGCTGAAGACCGGCTGATCCCACACCGTCACGGCCGTCGCCACCAACCGCTCCGCGAGGTGATCGTCGCCGGCCGCGAAGACCCGGTCCATCACCTCGCCGGGGGTCAGCCCGATCGCCAGCACGTGGCCGAAGAGCGCTTCCTTGCTCCCGAAGTGGTAATTCACCAGGGAGTGGTCGACACCCGCCTCTCGGGCGATCGAGCGCACCGAGACCGCGGCGTACCCGTCCTGCTCGAACCGCATCCGAGCTGCAGCGAGGATGCGCTCCCGGGCATCGCTGCCACCGCGTGGTCGGCCAGCAGATTTATTCACCACCCGTGACATCCTGCGCCGCCGGGTCGGAGAGTGCAACGCGTCGCACACACCCGCACCTCGGACAGGACCCGCCATGTCACACCCCACCCCCACAACCCCTCACCACCAGGGCAGAGCCACCCTGCCGGTCATCCTGCTGGCCTTAGCGACCGTCGTTTCGGCCGTGTCGTCGCTGCTCTCCGCGCTGCCGTCGATCGCGGTCGACACGCACGCGTCGGAGACGCAACTGACGTGGATCGTCGACGCGTACGCGCTGGCGTTCGCCTCGCTCCTGCTGCCCGCCGGCGCGCTCGGCGACCGGTTCGGCCGCCGCCGGACGCTGATGGTCGGGCTGGCCATCTTCGCCGTCGCCGGTCTGGTGCCGCTGGTCCGGGACGACACCACGACCCTCATCGTCGTGCGGGCCGCGATGGGCGTCGCAGCAGCGCTGGTGATGCCGGCGACGCTGTCCACGATCACCGCGTCGTTTCCCAAGGAACGTCGCGAGGTGGCCGTGGCCACGTGGGCCGGCGTCGCGGCCGCGGGCGCGGTCCTCGGGTTGTTCATCGCCGGACTGGTGCTGCGGCAGTGGCAGTGGCAGTGGCACGCCGTCTTCGTGGCCAGTGCCGTGATGGCGGTGGTCGCCCTGATCGGCGTCGTCCTCGCCGTCCCTGAGTCGGCCGCGCCGGACGAGGCGTCGAACGACCCGGTCGGGGCCCTGTTGTCGGTAAGCGGCCTCGTCCTCTTGGTCTACGCGATCGTCGAGGCGCCCACCCAGGGCTGGACCTCGGCGTCCACGCTCGCCATCGTCGGCGCCTCCGTGCTCGTCGGCGCGCTCTTCCTGATCTGGGAATCGCGCGCGTCCCGACCGCTGCTCGCGCTGCAGCATTTCCGCAACGTCGGCTTCTCCTCGGGATCGCTGTCGCTGGCCGCCATGTTCTTCGGCTTCTTCGGTTTCATCCTGCTCTTCCTGCAGTACCTGCAGCTGGTGCGCGGCGACAGTCCGCTCGAAGCGGCGTGCGCGATGCTGCCGTTGCCGCTCGGGCTCATGCCCGCCGCGCGGGGACTCGCGCCGCGCCTCGAGGGGCGCCTCGGCCAGTGGGCACAGAGTGCTCTCGGGCTGGGCACGATGGCGGTCGCGCTCTGGTGGCTGTCCAGCGCGGACGGCGGCACGTCGTACTGGGTCGTCGCGATCGGGCTGTTCGTGCTGGGTGTCGGGGGAGGGCTCGCGATGCCGGCCGCCACCACCGCCATCACCACCGCGCTACCGAAGGCTCAGCAGGGAGTCGCCTCCGCCGTTAACGACCTGGCCCGCGAGCTCGGCGGTGCCATCGGCATCGCGGCGCTGTCGAGCGTGGCGACCTCCGCCTACCGCGACCACCTCGATCTGCGGATGATCCCGCCGCAGGTGCGTCACCTGGTGCTCGACTCCGCGGCGGCCGGCACCCACGCGCCGGTGCCGCAGGTGCGTGTTGCCGCGCTCACGGCGTACACCACCGGCATCCAGCACGGCCTGGTCGCCGGCGCCGCCCTGCTGGCCGTCGCGGCTCTCGCTCTGGCCGGATCGGCCCTCGTACGACCGGCGCGCGCGCCTCGTCCCGCGCCGTTGGGCGACCGGGTGGCTCAGTGACCGGTCAGCGCCGCAGCACCGCCACGCGGCCGAGGTCGCCGCTGGCCCAGCACGCCCCGTCGTGCGCGCAGCTGACCGTGTCGAACTGCCCGGTGTCGAAGGTGTGCCAGTCGCGGCCGGCGTCGTAGGAGACGTCCGATCCGGTCAGCCCCACCGAGATCGCCGTCGCGAACGTGTGCGGCACGAACGTCACACCCGACCGGTAACCGGAGGGCTGCTGTGCAGCACTGACCCACGGCGACCCGAACCAGGAGTACGCCGCCACGTTGGTGTTCGCGGCTGGCTGGGTGAAGTCGCCACCCACGGCGACGCCCAGCCACGGCGTACGGAACGCGAGGCCGAAGACGCCCGCGCTGGCGGAGCTGACGATCGGGGTGGACTGCGCCGTCCAGGTGAGGCCTCCGTCGCGGGAGTGGTAGATCCGCGAGACCGCGCCGCCGCCGGAGCCGAACCACGCGTCGCGACCGAGGGTCGTCAGGCACTCACCACTCGCGGCGAACCCGGCCTCGCCCGTCTGCGCCAGCGGCATGCCGGAGTTCGGCAGCACGCTCCAGCTGCGGCCGCCGTCGCGGGTGGACAGGATGCGGAAGCGCCCGTCGACCGGGTCGCTGAGCACCAGCCCGTGCTGCCGGTCGGAGAAGGACATGCAGTCGAAGAACGCGGCCGGATCGGTGTTCGTGTAGGTCAGCTGCCAGGTGCGGCCGCCGTCCGAGGTCGCGTACAGCCGCGAGTCGGTGCCGGTGCCGGCCGCCATGGCGACGGCGTGGTCCGCGTCGGTGGCCGAGATGTCGCGGAACTGCAGCGTGGACGCGCCCGCCGGTGACCGGTTCTCCCAGGTGCGGCCGCCGTCCACGGTCCGCAGCACCGTGCCGTCGTACCCGCCCAGCCAGGCGACGTGGCGGCTGACCGCGGCCAGGCCGCGGAAGTGGCTCGTGGATCCGGTGGAGAGCAGATGCCACGACGGCGGCCCTTGGCGCCCGTGGTCGGGCACCGCCGCGTGCGCCGGAGTGGCGACGACGAGCCCGAGGACCGTCAGGATCGCGGACAGCATGACCAGGAGTCGTCCTCGCAGCACCATCCGGGAACGCTACCGCCGTGCGTGTGCCGGAGACCAGAGATCGGGCTCGTCGGGCGTCGGTCGGGCGCAACTACGATCACCGGGTGAGCGCGAGCCTTGTGACGAAGAACCTCGCCGGCGGGCACGCTCACCGCACCCTGTTCAGCGCGCTGGACCTCACCGTCGCGCCCGGGGACGTGGTCGGCGTGGTCGGTGCCAACGGCGCCGGCAAGACCACCCTGTTGCGGATCCTCGCCGGTGACCTGGAGCCACTCGACGGCACGGTGTCCACCTCGACGAGCGACGCCTTCGTGGGCTGGCTCCCCCAGGAGCACGAACGGATCGAGGGCGAGACCATCGGCCGGTTCGTGGCACGCCGTACGGGCGCCGAGGCCGCGACGACGGCGATGGAGCGTGCCGCCACCGCGCTCGCCGAAGGGCCCGCGTCCCGGGCGGTCGACGACGCGTACGCGGAGAGCTTCGACCGCTGGATGGCCAGCGGGGCGCCGGACCTGGACGAACGGCTCCCCGCGGTGCTCGCCGACCTCGGTCTCGACGTGGGGCCGGACGCGCTGATGACCTCCCTCTCGGGCGGGCAGGCCGCCCGAGCGGCGTTGGCCTCGTTGATGCTCAGCCGGTTCGACCTGGTGATGCTCGACGAGCCCACGAACGATCTCGACCTGGCCGGGCTGGATCGACTCGAGGGGTTCGTCCGGGAGTTGCGCTCCGGGGTCGTGCTCGTCTCCCACGACCGCGAGTTCCTCTCCCGAGTGGTGACCCGCGTGGTCGAGCTCGACCTGGCCCAACGTCAGGTCGCGGTGTACGACGGCGGGTACGACGCCTTCCTGGAGGAGCGGGCGATCGCGCGCCGTCACGCCCGCGAGGCGTACGAGGAGTTCGCCGACAAGAAGGCCGACCTCGTCAGCCGGGCGCGCACCCAGCGTGAGTGGAGCTCCCAAGGTGTCCGCAACGCCATCAAGAAGTCGCCGGACAACGACAAGATCCGCCGCAAGGCGCAGACCGAGTCCTCGGAGAAGCAGGGCCAGAAGGTCCGCCAGATGGAGTCGCGCATCGCGCGTCTGGAGGAGGTGGCGGAACCGCGGAAGGAGTGGGCGCTGCAGTTCACGATCGCCGGCGCTCCACGGTCCAGCTCCGTCGTCGCGACGCTGGACCAAGCCACCGCGACTCTCGGCAACTTCACCCTCGGGCCGGTGACACTCCAGATCAGCGCCGGTGACCGGATCGGGGTCACCGGTCCCAACGGCGCGGGCAAGTCCACGCTGCTGCGGCTGCTTCTCGGACGGCTTGCCCCCACGACCGGACGGGCCGGCCTCGGCGCCTCGGTCGCGGTCGGTGAGATCGACCAGGCCCGCACCGGGCTGGCCGAGGACCAGTCCTTGGGCGATGCGTTCGAGGCCGCGATGCCCCAGATGGCGCCAGCCGACGTCCGCACCCTGCTCGCCAAGTTCGGCCTCAAGGCCGACCAGGTCACCAGTCTGGTCAACCGGCTCTCACCCGGTGAGCGCACTCGCGCGGCCATGGCGCTGCTGCAGGCCCGCGGCGTCAATCTCCTCGTGCTGGACGAGCCCACCAATCACCTCGACCTGCCGGCCATCGAGCAGCTCGAGCAGGCCCTCGAGTCCTACGACGGGGCACTGCTGCTCGTCTCGCACGACCGGCGGATGCTGGACAACGTCCGGCTCGATCAGCGCTGGCACGTCCAGGACGGCACGGTCACGGCCGCACAGGTGAGCTGACCGACCGCGACCGCGCATTGGTCGGCGGCAGGATGGGGTGCATGGATCCCGTGATCGTCGTCGGTGGAGGCATCTCAGGGGTCGCGTGCGCCCGCGCGCTGACCGAGGGCGGTGTCGATGTGCGGTTGCTCGACCGTGGCCGACGCCTCGGCGGGCGGATGGCCGTACGGACCGTCGACGGACACCCGGTCGACACCGGCGCGTCGTACTTCACCGTCAGCGATGATCGGTTCGCCGCAGTCGTCGGCGAATGGAAGGCGCGTGGCCTCGCCCGGGAGTGGACCGACACCTTCGAGGTGTACGACGACGGTGAGCGCGGCGAGCCGAAGGAGGGCTCGATGCGCTGGGCGTCCCCGCGTGGGCTGCGCTGCCTCGTCGAGGACCTGGCCGAGGGCGTGCCCACGGAGCAGAGCGACGTGCAGGCGGTGACCCGTGACGAGCACACCGGCACGCTCGCGGTGGACGGCCGGCCCGCCGACACGGTCGTGCTGGCGATGCCGGACCCGCAGGCGCACAGGCTCCTGGACCCGTCGATCACCTCACGGTCGCAGCTCAGTGGCGAGTACGCACCGACGCTGGCGTTGCTCGCAGGGTGGGAACGGCGTTCGTGGCACGAGGGATTCGACGGCGCCTTCGTCAACGGTGATGCCAGCCTGACCTGGGTCGCGGACGACGGCGCTCGTCGTGGCGACGGTGCACCGGTGCTGGTGGCCCACGCGACCGAAGAGCTCGCGCAGCAGCATCTCGCGGACCCGGAGGGCGCCGAGCCGGCGATGCTGGAGGCGCTCACCGATCTGCTCGGTATCCGCGACCGGCCGACCTGGTCGCGGGTGCAGCGATGGTTGTTCGCCCACCCCACCGAAACCCACGAGGACGCCTTCCACCTCGGGGACGACGGCGTCGGCTTCTGCGGTGACTCCTGGTCGGAGAAGCCCAGGGTCGAAGCGGCATGGCTCTCGGGCACCCTGCTCGGTCAAGCCATCGTCGAGCGTCGCGGCTGAGAGGCTGACCGGCGTGGAGGTCTTTCGAACCCCGGACGATGCTTTCGCGCTGCTGCCGGACTTCCCGTGGAAGCCGTCGTACGCGCAGGTCGCCGACCCCGACGGCGGCACGCTGCGGATGGCGTATGTCGACGCGGGGCCGGTCGACGGGCCGGTGGCGGTGCTGCTGCACGGTGAGCCGTCGTGGTCCTTCCTCTACCGGCACGTGATGCGGGTGCTCGTCGACCGCGGAATCCGGTGCGTGGCACCGGACCTGATCGGTTTCGGCCGCTCTGACAAGCCGGTCCACGGATCCGACTACTCATACGCGCGACTGCTCGAATGGACGCGGGAGTTGCTGTTCGACCACCTCGACGTGCGCGACGTGACCCTGGTGGGGCAGGACTGGGGCGGCCTGCTCGGGCTGCGGCTGGTCGCCGAGCACCCCGACCGCTTCGCGCGGGTGGTGGCGGCCAATACGGGGTTGCCGACCGGCGACGTCGACATGCCACCCGTGTGGTGGCAGTTCCGGCGGGCGGTCGAGAAGGCCGAGGTGCTCGATGTCGGTCGACTGGTAGCGAGTGGCTGCGCGCGGCCGATGGCCGACGAGGTGCGCGCGGCGTACGACGCGCCGTTCCCCGACGAACGCTCGAAGGCGGGCCCCCGGGTCATGCCGTCGCTGGTGCCGACCCGCCCCGATGACCCGGCCAGTGAGGCGAATCGCGCTGCGTGGCAGCAGCTTTCAGTGAGCGAGGTGCCGTTCCTCCTGCCGTTCAGCGACTCCGACCCCATCACCGGTGCGATGGCCCCGATCCTGCGGCGGCACGTCCCCGGCGCCCGGGACCTGCGCCACCCCACCATCGAGAACGCCGGGCACTTCCTGCAGGAGGACGCTGGACCGCAGCTGGGTCGTGTCATCGCCGACTTCATGCAGCACTGACGCGCGGACCGGCGCGAGCGAGCCGGTCCGCGCCGCACGACTCTGAGGCTCAGCCGGTCTGGCCCTCGTCGCGGCTCTCGGCGATGCGGTGCGACGTACGCAGCAGGCGTAGGCCGGTGACGAGCACCAGACCCCCGACCAGGTTGCCGAACGCGGACCAGCCGAGCGCTCCCAACCAGTTGAGATATCCGTAGTCGGCCCGACCGGTCAACAGCCCGGCGAACATCAGGATCGAGTCCAGCACGGAGTGGAAGAGCTGGGCTCCGACGAGCACGAACGACATCATCACCGCGGCCACAGCACGGACACCGAGGTTCTCCGTCGCGTGCTGCATTCGGGTCAGGAGCGTGATGACCGCGCCGGCGAGCACCGCGAGGAAGAACGAACGGAACGAGACGCCGAGGTGGGCGTAGTGGGAGCCCGCCGTGATGGCGGCGTCCCGTACGTCGGGCAGGGCCACCACGATCATCCCCGCCATCGCGAAGCCCGCGACCAGGTTGGCGGCCAGCGTGACGATCCACAGCCTGATCAGTTGCGAGAGGGTGCCCACCTTGGCGACCACGGCGATCACGGGCACCAGGAAGTTCTCGGTGAAGAGCTCGCTGTTGGCCAGCAGCAGGGCCACGAAGCCGATGGTGAACGTCAACGATGCGAGAAGAGCGTTGCCCGTCTTGGCGTCCACCACCAGATAGATGAGGACGCCCACCCCGACGTCGACGCCGCCCAGGAAGCCGGTCGAGAGCAGCGGGAGCAGTGGCCGATCGAGTCGCTCATGCCCTTCGTAGACCAGTCGTTCGTAAGCCTCCTCCAGCGCCGGCTCGTCGCGCGACCCCTTGGCCGGGGTGATGCTCTCGGAACCGCCGGAGTCTTCGCTCACGCGCGCGGCCGGGACCGGCGGGATGGGTGCACCATGACCACCACGCTAGGTGCCGCGGCGCGGCACCGCTCGATCCTGCGTGGGCGGCGTCCGGTCGAAGGCTGGGGATGCGCCGAGGGCGGTGAGATGAGGTCGTGCCGGTGCCCTGCGCGGCCCCACTTCGGCTGTGAAGTGGCCGATAATCGCTACGGTCGCTGTCATGAACGACGGATCGGCTGGGCCAGCGGCGCGACTTATCGACACCGCGTTCGATGTCCGCGCCGATGCCCAAGGCAGAGACCCTGATACCTGGAGTCCGACGCTGTGCCGTTACCACCAGCTTCTGTGGAGCAAGGCGCTTCCTAGCGGAGTTCAGTTCGACCTCACGACGACACATCGCCTCCGTACTACTTCACACACTCTTCGGAGCTCGGTGATTTCGTCCTCTCCAGCGACGCTTTTGTCCCGGCGTACACCCGTTACGGTGTCCCTCGCCCTGTCATCGAGCAGCTGCCTCAAGCCGAGCATGATCACTTCAACACGATCGGCTACACCATCGGTGGGCTGATCCTTTGGCCCGCAATCCGAGTCGATGGGAAATGGACCATCAACCAAACTCGCGGATGCATGCGCAGCGCGATCGGTGACCGGATGGACCTGACGCTTGAATGCATCCGGCGCCACTACCTGGGCCAACCCAGTCCCCTGGCGCAGGTTCTCGGCCGATATGGCGACTTCTTCGCGGCCTTCAGGGATTTCCGGGGATACGTAGACTTCTGGCTGCTGCAAGACATGGTGAACGACGACTACTTCGTCAGTTTCTTCACACCATTCGAAGACTTCACCACGCCTGCGATTCCACAAGACCTCAGCACCTATGTGGAATATAGGCGACTAAGTATTGCCTTCCTGGAAGCACGCAGTGCTCGGATTGACGCCCTGCACCTCAGCTGAGATCCCCCGCCCCCGGGGAGTCCATCGCGGTGCGGCAAGCTCCCGTGGTTGGTTGCGACGTCGTAACAACCGGGTGAGTGTCTAACGCTGGGTGCGCTGACCACGCGGCGCGCCGCCGTCTGTTAGATGGAGACGTGCCCGATGACCTGAGCGACCACTTCGTGCACGTCCGCGGAGCCAGCGAGCACAACCTGAAGCACATCGACGTCGACCTGCCGCGTGACGCGATGGTCGCGTTCACCGGCGTCTCCGGTTCCGGTAAGTCCTCGCTGGCCTTCGGCACGTTGTACGCCGAGGCGCAGCGGCGCTATTTCGAGTCGGTGGCGCCGTACGCCCGCCGTCTCCTGCAACAGGTGGGCGCACCGCACGTGGAGGAGATCACCGGCCTGCCACCTGCGGTCGCGCTGCAGCAGCGACGCGGTGCCCCGAGCTCGCGCTCGACGGTCGGCACGCTGACCACGCTGTCGAACCTGCTGCGGATGCTCTACTCCCGCGCCGGCACCTACCCAGAGGGCGCGAAACGGCTGGGGGCTGAGGCGTTCTCGCCGAACACTGCTGCCGGTGCCTGCCCCGTGTGCCACGGGCTGGGCGAGGTGCACGATGTCGCCGAGGATCTCCTCGTGCCCGACCGGTCGCTGAGCATCCGCGACGGTGCGATCGCCGCGTGGCCGGGGGCCTGGCAGGGCAAGAACCTGCTGCGGATCACCAAGACCGTCGGTATCGACGTCGAGATGCCATGGCGCGATCTGGCTCGTAAGGATCGGGACTGGCTGCTCTACACCGACGAGCAGCCGCGGGTGCTCATCGACCGCCGCGGGGAGGTCGACGACTCCACCGGTCGCGACTACTACGGCACCTTCTGGAGTGCTCGCAAGTACGTGCGACACACGCTGGCTGACACCAAGAGTCAGATGATGCGCGACAAGGCCATGCGCTTCGTCCGCAGCGACGCCTGTGCCGCGTGCGGGGGCACTGGGCTGGAGCCCGAATCGCTGGCCGTCACCGTCCGCGGGCTGAACATCGGGCAGATCAACGCGCTGTCGTTCGTCGAGCTGGCGGCATTGCTGCGGCCGGTCGCCGAGCTCACCGAGGCCGGTGCCGCGACGTCGTACGCCGACTCGGGCGAGGCGACCGAGGTCGCTGTCCGCATCGCCGGGGATCTCGTGAGCCGCGTTCAGGTGCTGCTCGACCTGGGGTTGGGCTATCTCGCGCTCGGGCGCAGCTCCACGACCCTGTCGTCCGGCGAGGCGCAGCGGCTGCGGATCGCCACGCAGCTGCGGTCTGGGCTCTTCGGGGTCGTCTACGTCCTCGACGAACCGTCCGCCGGACTGCACCCCGCCGACGCCGCTCCGCTGTTGGACGTGCTGGACCGGCTGAAGAGCTCGGGCAACTCCCTCTTCGTCGTCGAGCACGACCTGGACGTCGTACGCCGCGCCGACTGGATCGTCGACATCGGCCCGGGTGCCGGTGAGCACGGGGGCCAGGTGCTCTACTCCGGCCCGGTCGACGGTCTGGAGCAGGTCGAGGAGTCGGTCACCGGTGACTATCTCTTCGGTCGCGCGGAGCCGCTGGAGCGCCCCGGGCGCTCGCCGCACGGGTGGCTGCATCTGCGGGGCATCAGCCGGCACAACCTCGACGACCTGAGCGTCGACGTGCCGCTGTGCGTGCTCACGGCTGTCACCGGGGTGTCCGGATCGGGCAAGTCGACGCTGGTCACCCAGGTGCTGTCGGAGCTAGTGCGCCAGCATCTGGGGCAGGCGAGCGACGGAGCGGAGGGGTCCGAGGAAGACACGGCGTTCGAGGTGGATGTCGACGACGCGACGGGCCTGGAGTCCTTCGATCGGCTCGTGCGGGTCGATCAACGCCCGATCGGGCGCACGCCCCGCTCCAACCTCGCGACGTACACAGGGTTGTTCGACGCGGTGCGCAAGCTGTACGCCGCGACCCCGGAGGCCCGCGAGCGCGGGTACGGCGCGGGTCGGTTCTCCTTCAACGTCGCGGAAGGGCGGTGCGAGACCTGCCAGGGCGAGGGGTTCGTGTCCGTCGAGCTGCTCTTCCTGCCGGGCACATACGCGCCGTGCCCCACCTGCCACGGGGCGCGCTACAACGCCGAGACCCTGGAGATCGAGTACCGCGGCAAGAATGTCGCCGACGTGCTCGCGCTGTCGGTCGAGGAGGCGGCCGACTTCCTGGCCGACGTCCCTGCCGCGGCCCGCAGCCTGACCACGTTGCGAGAGGTAGGGCTGGGCTATCTGCGGCTGGGACAGCCGGCGACCGAGCTGAGCGGTGGGGAGGCCCAGCGGATCAAGCTGGCGACCGAGCTGCAGCGCGCCCGGCGCGGGCATGCGCTCTACCTGCTCGACGAGCCCACCGCGGGGTTGCACCCCGCCGACATCGCGTTGCTGGTGCGGCAGTTGCACCGGCTGGTCGACGCCGGAAACACCGTGGTGCTGGTCGAGCACGACCTCGACACGATCGTCAGCGCGGACTGGGTGATCGATCTCGGGCCGGGTGGTGGCGACGAGGGCGGCCGCGTGGTCGCGACGGGCACTCCGGAGACGGTCGCCCGAGCGGCCGGCAGCGCCACGGCGCCGTACCTGCTCGCCCGGCTGACCAACGCCTAGCCATCGGGGGGTGGAGCAATCAACGAGGGGTGGCGATATATCTCCACCCCTCGGTGGGTTCGCTACCCCTCGACGGGTAGGGCGAGCACCCGGCGGACGGTGGGTTCGAACGCTTCGGCGATCGCGGCGTACCCGGCATCGTTGGGGTGGAAGTAGTCCGCCGCGAGTCGGCCGCGCCACGACGAGGGGCCGGTGACCCGTAGGTCGACCATCACGATCCGGCCGGACGCGTCGGCTGCTTCGACGAAGACGTTCGCGGCGCGCGCGGGGCCGCTGGGCTGGGGGAGGGTGGCGACGAGCGAACCCGCCGGCACGGCATCGACCATCCGCGCGTACGCGCCGGGGAGGCCCGCGCGTCGCGCGCGCCCTCCGAAGAGGTCGTTCGAACCCACCATGACGGTGACGAGATCGTCCGGTCGTACGCCGAGCCGCTCCAGCGCGGGGAGCTGCTGGGCCAGCACGTCGGCCACGCAGGCACCCGTCGCCGACAGGTTGACGATCTGCAGGTCGTAGCCGTCGGCCGCCACGCGTGCCGCGAGCTGCCCGACCCACCCCGCGTCGTACGAGGAGGCGCCGATGCCCTGCGACATCGAGTCGCCCAGCACGATCCAGCGGCGACCTGGTCGGTCGATGGTCTCGAGGTTCCGACCGTGCCAGGCGTCCGCGTACGGCGCCGCCTGTCGCCAGACCCGCCGCACGCCGGGAACGAGCGCGCTCATCGTGCGTACGACCCGTCCGGGCCTGCGCCCGGTCCGGTTGTCGTAGCCGAGGCTCGGGTGCGTCACCCGCTCGTGCTCTAGAGCTTGGTCATCTTGCGGAAGGGGGTCTCGATGCGGCGCGTCGAGCTGCCGAAGTCGACGGTCAGACCGCTCTTGTCGACGCCGACCACGCGACCCATTCCGAAGGTGTCGTGGCAGACCCGGTCGGCGAGTGCGAAGTCCTCGACGTCGGGCTCTACGTGAGCCGCGAAGGGGCTGTTGGCGTGACGCGGCCGATTGTTTCCAGAGGAAGCCATACCCCTAGTGTGACCGCCCGAAGGGGTGGTGCGCGCCAGCGCGGGCTGGTCTTCGACGCCGAGAGGCGCGCCGAGCCGCGAATCGCGGACTCTGCACGGCTCGTTCGCCGTCCCGAAAATCTTCCTCAGGCGAAGCGGATGATGCTGACGACACCGGCGATCAGGCAGTAGATCACGAACGGGTAGAGCGTGCGGGTGCGCAGGAACCGGGTGAGCCAGCGAGCTGCGGCGTACGCCGCGATGAAGGCGACCACGAAGCCCACGAGGACCTGCCCGCGGATGCCGTCGCCCTCGGGGCCGAAGAGCTCCGGGATCTTCAGGACGCCCGCGGCCAGGATGATCGGGGTGGCGAGCAGGAACGCGAAGTGCACGGCGCGCTCGTGACTCCAGCCGCGCAGCAGGCCGGCGGAGATCGTCACGCCCGACCGGGAGATGCCGGGGAGCAGGGCCAGCGCCTGGCTGGTGCCGATGGCGATTGCCTCGCCGAAGCCGGTGTGCGAGAAGTCCAGCTCGGCGCCACCGTCACCGGCAGCGTGCGAGCGCTCCGGGGTGCGCCGGGCGCGCCGGGTGAGCAGCTCCACGGCCAGCAGCACGAGTCCGTTGACGGTCAGGAAGATCGCAGCGGCCAGCGGGTGGGAGAAGAGGTGCCGCAGCGGCTTGTCGAGGACCAGCCCGATGATGCCGATCGGGATGGTCGCCGCAACCAGCAGGACGAGCAGCCGGGCGCGCGGCGTACGCATGCCGCGGTCGCGGGCCAGGTCGCCCACCCCGCCGACCACCTGCAGCCAGTCGCGCCACTGGAAGGCGATCAGCGCGAACGCGGTCGCCACGTGCAGCGCGACGATGAACGCCAGGAACGGTGTCGCGCTCTTCGAGCCCTGCTGGGTCACCAGGTTCGACCAGGACCCGCCGATCCACGCCGGGACCAGCAGGGAGTGCCCGAGGCTCGAGACCGGGAACAACTCGGTCACGCCTTGGAGCAGACCCATGACGACGGCCTGCAGGTAACTGAGGTGATTCAAGGGCTCGGCTCTCGTCGGGGTGGCATTCGGCGTACGGCGGCGGACGGTAGCCGGGGCAGCCTGAAAGTTGCCTGTGACCCCCCGCTACGGCGCCGTCGCGCGACTAGCCTTCCACGATGAGCAGGTCGGCGACGGTCGCGGACGTCCATCGTCTCGCAGCAGGGATGCCGTACGCCGAGCAGAAGTCGGGCAGCAAGGACAACCCCGTCTACCAGGTCGGTGGCAGGACGTTCGTCCTCTTCCGCAATCCGCGGCCGGACGCGGTGGATCCGGACACCGGGGAGCGGTACACCGACGTGGTCATGCTGCGAGTCGCCGACGAGCAGGACAAGCAGGCCCTGGTGCAGGACGCGCGCTCGCCGTTCTTCACGACACCGCACTTCGACGGTCACGCCTCGGTGCTGGTGCGCGCGAGCCGCATCGGCGAGGTCGAGCTGGAGGAGCTGACCGAGATCGTCGCCGACGCCTGGCTGTCGCGCGCGTCCGCGGCGCGACGGCGGGCCTGGCTGGAGCAACACCGTCCGGAATGACCAACGTGCGGGTTCCCTATCCTTGCGACCATGGCTGACCCGATTGCCGCCCTCACCCCGCGCGTCCAGCAGGCGATGGCTGCCGCGTTCGGTGCCGACTGGGCCGCCGCGGACCCGGTGATCCGCCCGGCCAACAAGCGTCAGACCAGTGCCGACGTGCAGGTCAACGCCGCCATGGCGGCCGGCAAGCGGCTGGGCCGCCCGCCGCGCGAGGTCGCGCAGGCGATCGTGGAGCACCTGGACCGAGGGGACCTCGTCGAGCAGGTGGAGATCGCCGGCCCCGGGTTCCTCAACGTCACCTTCTCCTCGGCGTGGATCGCTCGGGCAGCCACGGCGCTGCGGGAGGACGACCACTTCGGCGTCGTACGACCGCCGCGGCAGACCGTCGTCGTCGACTACTCCTCGGTCAACGCGGCCAAGGAGATGCACGTCGCCCACCTGCGCAGCGCCGTCGTCGGCGACTCCCTGGTGCGCACCCTGGAGTACCTCGGCCACGATGTGATCCGCCAGAACCACCTCGGCGACTGGGGTACGCCGTTCGGGATGCTCATCGAGCACCTGCTCGACGTGGGGGAGGACAGTGACGGCGCTCGCCTGCTGCAGAGCGACCCGAACGCGTTCTACCGTGCGGCGCGGGGCAAGTTCACGACGGCCGAGAAGGCCGAACCTGCAGGCAGCGCGGGCGATTTCGACGCGCGGTCGCGCCGCAGGGTGACCCTGCTGCAGGCCGGCGAGGAGGACACCCTGCGGCTGTGGCGCGAGATCCTCGAGCTGTCGCGGGTCTACCTCAACCGGGTCTACGGCGAGCTCGACATCACGCTGACCGACGACGACATCGCGGGCGAATCGTCGTACAACGACGAACTGCCCGGGATCTGCGACGCGCTGCAGGAGAAGGGCCTCGCGGTCATGAGCGAGGGCGCTCTGTGCGTCTTCCTCGACGGGTACGTCGGCCGCGATGACAAGCCGCTGCCGTTGATCGTGCGCAAGTCCGACGGCGGATACGGCTACCCCGCCACGGATCTGGCCACCATCCGGCACCGTTCACTCGATCTGCACGCCGACCGGGCGCTGTACGTCGTCGGGGCGCCGCAGCACCTGCACTTCCAGATGGTCTGGGAGACAGCGCGGCTCGCGGGATGGATCGAGGGCACCGAGCCGATCCACGTGCAGATCGGCAATGTCGTCGGCACGGACGGCAAGATCCTGCGCACCCGCTCAGGCGATCTGGTGGCGCTGCAGAGTCTCGTCGACGCGGCGTTCGCGAAGTCGGCTGAGGTGATTGCCGATTCCCGCCCGGAGCTCGACGCTCAGACGCGCGATGTCATCTCCCACCAGGTCGGCGTCGCGGCGCTGAAGTACGCCGACCTGTCGGTCGCGCACGACAGCGGCTACACGTTCGACCTGGACCGGATGGTCGCGCTGACCGGCGACACGGGCCCGTACCTGCAGTACGCGACGGCCCGGATCCGCTCGATCCTGGCTCGCGCCGGGGTGGTGGAGCCGGTCGGACCCATCGTGCTCCGTGAGCCGGCGGAGCGCACCCTGGCTCTGCGGCTGCTCGACTTCGGTGCCGTCGTGGCGCAGGTCGGCGAGACCCTGGAGCCGCACCGACTGTGCACCTATCTGTCCGATCTCGCCCAGACCTTCTCGACGTTCTACGAGCAGTGCCCGGTGGTGAAGGCCGAGGACGACGAGGTGCGCGAGTCGCGCCTCGCGCTGTGCCATCTGACCCGTGCGGTGCTGGTCGACGGACTGGGACTGCTCGGCATCACCGCGCCGGAGCAGATGTAGCCGGCTGCCGCCAGCGGGAGTCGCGGCGCGCCCTAGATAGCGCGCGACGACCCTGTGTGTCGGGCGGATCAGCTCGCCGGGTAACCCTGCGGGTTCTGGGACTGCCAGCGCCACGTGTCGGCGCACATGTCGTCGATGGACCGGTGGGCGGTCCACCCCAGCTCCTCGTGCGCCCGGGTGGGGTCGGCCCAGTACGCGGGAAGGTCACCCGGGCGGCGGTCGACGATCTCGTGGGGGAGTTCGTGGCCGACGGCCCGCTCGAAGGCGTGCAGCAACTGCAGCACCGAGGTGCCCGTGCCGGTGCCGAGATTGAACGCGCGGACCGGTTCGGCCATCGAATCGAGGTGTTCGAGCGCGGCGACGTGCCCGGCGGCGAGGTCCTCGACGTGGATGTAGTCCCGCTCGCAGGTGCCGTCGGCGGTGGGGTAGTCGCCGCCGTAGATGCTGAGCTTCTCGCGCCGTCCCACCGCCACCTGGGCGATGAAGGGCATCAGGTTGTTCGGGATTCCGGACGGGTCCTCGCCCATCCGGCCGGACGGGTGCGCGCCGACCGGGTTGAAGTAACGCAGCAGCGCGACCGACAGGTCCGGGGTGGCCGCAGCGGTGTCGGTGAGGATCTGCTCGATCATCACCTTCGTGCGGCCGTAGGGCGACGCGGCCGAGAGGGGCTGGTACTCCTCGTTGTACGGGACGGGCGCGTGGTCGCCGTACACCGTCGCGGAGGACGAGAAGACGAACCTGTGCACACCGTGGCGGCGCATGGCGCTGAGCAGCGAGAAGGTGCTGTCGAGGTTGTTGCGGTAGTACTCCAGGGGCTTGCCGACGCTCTCGCCGACGGCTTTGAGGCCGGCGAAGTGGATGACGGCGTCGATCGGCTGCTCGGCGAAGATCTGGTCGGTCTTGTCGGCGTCGCACAGATCGATCGCGTGCAGGGGGACGTGCTTGCCGCTCACCTGCTCGAGCCGGTCGACGGCTGACGGTTTGCTGTTGGCAAAATCGTCGGCGAGCACGACATCATGGCCGTGGGCGAGCAGATTGATGGCGGTGTGTGAGCCGATGTAACCCGCGCCGCCGGAAACGAGAACGCGCATGGAAGGCGATCCTACGGGCAGCATGCGAGGGTGTCGGTGGGTCCTGAGGAGCACAGCAGCAGTGGAGTGGGGAGCATGAGCACACCGTGGACGTCCACGCACGTGGACACCGTGCGCGCCGCGCGGTTGCCACGCCAACGGGGCGGCTACAGCGTCGAGGACGTCGACCGGCAGCTGGCCCGTATCGCGATCCTGATGCGCCAGCAGCGGCAGGTGCCGCAGGTGTCCACGCTCGCCCTGCGCCGGGCGCGGTTGCGCGAGGGTTACACCCCCGAGGCGGTCGATGCGCTGCTCGCACACGTCGCGGCGTGGCAGCACGACTTCGATCTGGCCTCGCCGCCGCCCAACCCGTCCCAGCCGGCCGCTGCGGACGGCCGTAGCGGCCGCCGGGAGTGGACCGTCAAACAGCAGGACTGGGTGAGGGAGATCTGCTTCGCCCGGCGCACCGGGTCCCGCGCGTACGACGAGGGTGAGGTCGACGCGTTCCTCGACCAGGTGCTGCTCGCCATGGCGAAGGGTGAGGAGCTGCCCAGGATCGAGACGGTGCGCTTCTATCCGCCCAAGCGCGGCCGGGGTGGTTACGACGCGATCGCGGTCGACGTCTTCCTCGACCAACTCGGCACGATCCGCCCGATCCTGCACTGATCCCGCGGCGACGACAGCATGGCGGTGATCGCCGTACTGGCGAATGCCTGTCCAGGGTCGGGGGCACGAAGTACTGTCCGGCCTGCTATTTGCGACGATCTTGCTGGCGATCGATATCGGGATATTTCACCAGCCGATTGCCCAGGCGATTGTCGCTGCTGTCATTTCGAGCATTCTGTGGACGCTCGCGATGGAGTTCCTGGCACGCCGACGTCAAAGTCGACGATCGTCTTGATTTCTCGAAGGGTGTAGGTCAGGCAATCATTCGTGACGCTCGTGCCGCGATCATTGCCTCGGGTCGAGTTTCGTAGATACGCCCGGTGGGGCTGGTCCAGGTGCATTCACCGTTGTCGCTCATTCGTACCCGCCAGCCCGTTTCATGCTTTGCTCGATGGTGATGGCGGCACAGCAATTGTAGATTCGCGGGAGTGGTCTCCCCACGCGGCCAGGGGATGACGTGGTCGGCGTCGCAGTCCTTCGGTGGTGCGGTGCAGCCGGGGAATCGGCAGTGCTCATCCCTGGTCTCGACGAACCTGCGGATCGCGATCGTGGGGGAGTAGGCGCGCGTGGTGGTGTCCAGGTGGGTGCCGGCGGTCGGGTCGGTCAGCACCCGAGCGACGCGGGTGCCCAGCTGTGCCGTCAGGCGCCGAATCGTGTCGCCACTGATCGACCCGACGCCGGCAACGGCAACATCGCCGATCGCGGACTGACTCTGAGTCTTCGATGCGCGGTCGACCGGCACGTGGAAGACGACGGTGGTCTCGATGTGCGCGTTGGCGAGGATGAGGTCGGTGAGGGCGTCGGCACGGCATTGGGCGAGCGTCTTGCCGGTGGTGGTCTCGGCGTGCAACTCCCGCGCCAGTGCGTCGAGCGCGGCGTACGCGGCGCTCGAGCGGTCCGTGGGCAGCGTTGCCCGCCAATCGGTGTATCCGCTGTGCGCGGAGGGGGATACGAACACTCCCACCGCATCACGAGCGGCGGCGCTGTGCTGGGTCTCTGCGGCAATCGGGTCCAGACGCGTCAGCAGGGTGCGGGTGCGCCGGCTGACCTGCGTCGGAGTCCATCCGGTGACGCCGCGGGCGATGAGGGTGTCCACGACATCGCCCGCGATGTCGTGCGGTGCGTAGGCCAGGACCTCGGTGATTCGGCGCAACCGCCAGGAGTCGATGACTCCCGCACCCATGAGGTCCAACAGCGCGGGCGCGATGGTGACCGCGTCGACCGCCTCGGCGATCCGAGCGGTGGCCTGCCGTTCGCTCCAGCACATGGCAGGTGCGAGATCGGTGTCGGCGAATTCCTCGACATGGCCGATGCCGCGGTCGATCTCGACGTCCGTACCGTCGGCGTCGCTCGCCCGCTCGGTCGCGGCGTACTGGGCGACGCGAATGGTCTGCACTGCGGTCGCCGCGTTGACGATCGCAGCACACTCGGCAGCCTGCGACTCGAGCTCACTGAGGCCGAGTCGGTGGCGGTCCTTCTTCGCCTGGGAATACGCAGCGGCGAGCAGACTTCTGCATTGTTGCAATGCCTCAGTGACATCGATATCTGCCGCCGGCGAAGGCATATGAAGAGAACTCTGAGGATCGCATTCCTGCGACACATCCCGGTCGGGAAATGCGGTGGTCTCGGGAGGCTGCCTCATCTCCATATAGTACACCCGTTCGCATTACAGTAGTACTATCCACACCCCATTTTCTTGCCTTATTCGAAGACCGCGTGGCGTGTTTCCGGCCTCACGGAGGGCGCTTTCAAAGAAGTGGAAGAGTTCTCGCCGAAGGGACCAAGTGATCAATGAAGTACGAGGCGGCTGACCATCTCCCGGCGACTGTTCACGCCGAGTTTGGCGAAGATCGATTTCAGGTGGTCCTGCACGGTGTGCGGCGACAGGTGCAGTGCGGCGGCGATGGCCTGCGTGGCCGCCCCCTGCAGCACCATCCCGGCCACGTCCTGCTCGCGCGGGCTGAGACCGCGCGCGGCCAGCGTCATCGCGCAGATCTCGGCCGGGGTGGCACTCTCGATGGTGACGACCACGTCGTCGCGTGGCGCAGGGCCCTCGTGCGCGGATGTCGCGGCGAACGTCGTGGCACGCACAGTGAGCCAGGTGCCCGAGCACCCGGCGGCCCGGGTCATCGCCAGCTCGGGTGTGCTGCGGGCAGCTGCCGTCGCGGCCAGCACCGTCGCGGGCAGCGAGCCGTGGTCCCACCCGCCGAGGTCCTCGATCCGTGCGGTCGCCGCAGCCGTGATGCTCGCGACCCGGTCCTGGCGGTCGACGATGATCACCGACGGTCCGCTCACCGGGTCCGAGCCGGGACGCCGCGAACCGAACGCCGCATCTCGGATCAGGTCGGCGATCTGGACGTGCACGGCCGACACCACGCGTGCCTCGGCGGCGCTGAACGGCGGTTCACCGGGCCCGCGGTAGATCGCGAGGGCACCCCAGACGAGCCCCTGCGCGCGGAATGTGACGCGCAGCTCATCGGTGAATCCAAAACGCGGGGCGAGGAATTCGCGAAAACGGCGGCAATCTCGCGGAGCGCCCGCGGTGTCGATGGAGAGTACCCCGACCTGGTCGTGTCGCGTGGCGATCTCACTGAACTGATTGATGTCCGGGCCGCCGTACTCAGCCGCGGCGAACTCCTCGTCACCGATCTCCAAGGGACGCGTCTTGTAGGTCCAGCTGATCAGACCGGTCGCCGGGTCCGTGGTCGCCAGACAGCCGAACTCGAACGGCACGTGGCGACGTACGGCGGCGCACACCCGCGCTGCCAGCGCGGTCAGGTCGGCATCGCCGCGGGCGCCGACGGACAGCTCGTCCGCCAGCGAACGGTGCCGCGGCGTGGTCACCCGTCCATGGTGGCCCACCCCTCGATGAGGCGGAGGCGATGCCGCGAAAGTCCCCACATTTCTGGGATGGTCCCGGCGAGAACGGATCTCGATGCTGGATGCATGAACACCGACACCCACAGCCACACCACCCGATGCTGGTGGAACGCCGAGCGGGCCGCCTGGGTCTGCCGATCCGACGAGACCGCCGCCGAGCAGCCGGTCGCCGAGGGCGCCGAGGCGCCACTGGTCGACGTGCGCGACATGATCGTCGTGCACACCGCCATGCTGCGCGAGTTCCGGCTGCTGCCGGAGGCGGTCGCCCGGGTCGAGCCGGGCGCGGTCAAGCGCGCGGCGGTCATCGACCGGCACCTCGGGCTGCTCTGCGACATGCTGCACCACCACCACGAGGGTGAGGACGCGTTGCTCTGGCCACGGATGCGCGAACGGGTGCCCGCGCAGGCGACCGTCCTCATCGACGAGGTGGAGGGTCAGCACGTGCGCCTCGACGCGGCACTGGCGGACGTCGCCGCCGCTCGCGCCGCCTGGCGCAGGGATGCCGCATCGACTCACCGGGACGAACTGGCCGGCCGGTTGCGCACGTTGTACGACCTGTTGAAGGAGCACCTGGAGTTGGAGGAGCGCACGGTCCTCCCGCTCGCCGCCGGTGTGCTCACCGAGGCCGAGTGGGCCGCGATCGGCGAGGCGGGGGCGGCGGGGCTGCCCAAGTCGACGCTGCCGCTGGTCTTCGGAATGTTCGCCTACGAGGGCGATCCGGCGGTGTTGCGCGACATGTTGAAGGCGGCGCCGACAGTGCCGCGGGTGGTCATCCCGCGTATCGCACCTCGGGTCTATGCGCGCCGCGCGCTGCAGGTGCACGGCACGCGGCAGCCCTGACCGACCGTTCGATCAGGCGGGTGTGCGCAACCGATAGACCTGCACCTGGCCGCTGCTCCACACCAGGTCGGTCAGGGTCCGCAGCCGCGGCGAGACGCGGCTGGCTGCGGCGTCGGCGTACAGGTAGCGCACCCCCTTGCGGTGGAGCGCGTCCAGCACGGCGGGCGTCGGTGAGCTGAATGCGGCGGCGTTGAGTCGCAGGCGTGCCGGGTCCCAGAAGCTCCGTCGGTACGCCGCATGCGGGTCGTGGAGCACGTCGGCCTGGTTCTGGTCCTCGTACGCCCACCCGCCGAGGTAGCTGTTGCGCTCGGTCAAGCCCTGCACCCAGTACGCGCGGTCGTCGCAGTGCGGCACGGTCCGGGTGCCGACGCAGTAGACGTTCGTGGCGATGAGGTCGTCCTGCGGCGAATGCGCAGCCAGCCACCGCGCGCCGGCCACCTGTGCCGTGGTGAGTTGGCCCTCGTACGGCGGGTTGCGGGCGCGGGTGGACTGCGCGTAGTGACTCATGGTGAGGAACGTCGGCAGCACCGACGCGAGCAGCACACCGCCCGCGACTCCCGCCAGCAGCACCCGTCGCAACGACGAGTGACCGCGGATCATCCACAGCACCAACGTGATCGCCAGCACCGCGAGCGCGACGAGCACCACGACGGCCAGGGTCCGCACGGCCGAGGCAGTGGGGCGACTCGGTCCGCCCAGCGCCCGGCACACCTCGACGAGCACCGTGCCGAGCACTCCGAAGCCGACCACGGCCGTGACGATCCGCCAGCGGGCGGCGGGTCGGGCACGCGCCACCAGGGCCGCGAATCCCCAGACGCCGAAGACGGTCCACAACGGGTCGGTGCCGCGCACGAAGTACAGCTGCGACCCCTGCGGGTGGTCGATGACGAAGAGCGCCAGCTGCGCGGAGATCTCGACGCCGAGCAGGATCCACACGGCGGGGTCGCCGGAGTGCGGCGCGCGCAAGAGGAAGAGCCCGATCAGCCCGTAGCCGACCTGCAGCAGGATCAACAGGAGCAACAGCACCGCCAGGGCGCGGTGCTGCAGGTGCGAGTGCGCGGCGAACTCGTGGAAGGCCGCGAGGGAGCGCACCGTCGCGTCCGGGCGGAAGCTCGAGCCACTGGTGCCGCCTGCCACGAAGCGGGAGCTGACGGCGATCACCACGGCCACCGCCAGGGTGGCGCAGGCAGCCGCCACCCGCCCGGTGCGGCGTACGAGGGAGAGGAGCAGCGCCAGCCCGGCGCCCCCCAGCACCGTCGGCAGTGAGGACGACTTCGCTCCGGAGAGCCCGATCGCCATCAGCACGAACAGCGTCCAGTTACCTGTAGTCGCGCGCGCCCGACTGACGTCGATCAGCAGCCAGACGGTGAGCGCGATGATCGGCAGGGAGAACATCTGCGAGGGGGACAGCGGGATGTAGGAGTCCTGCGCCAACCCGGGCAGCCACTGCACGAGAAGGAAGCCCGGCGGCACGAGGATGAGCACGGCCGCGAGGAGCCCCGCCCAGGCGCGCCGGGTCAGGTGGGCGGCCAACAGGTAGGTCGTGGCGGTGAGCGCCGCGTACACCGGCAGGTACCAGAGCCGGGCGGTGACCGTCAGCACGTCGACCCCGGACACCAGTGAGTCGGCGGCCATGTGCGCGTTGGAGAACCAGTGGTACTTGAGGGTCTGGTCGCCCAGTTGCGGCACGACCGGCGGCACCGAGTGCCGGGCATCGGCGCTGATGGCGGCGTGCCAGTAGAGGTCCTGGTACCAGAGGCGGCTGCTCGGCGGCAACGGGCTGACGCGGAACGTGCCGTACGCGAGCAGCCCGATCGAGGCCCCGTACGCCGCCGTCAGTCCCCACGCGATCGGCGTCGGTGTGTGGCCGTCGTACCGGCCTGGCCGCAGGTGCACCCGCAGCGAGGGAGCGGCGCCGAAGACCGCGAGCACGACCACCGGGTACGCCGCGAGCCAGCCGCCGATGCCGAGGCTCACGAAGATCGCCCATGCCGCCAGTTGCAGGACCAGGCCGACGACGAACGCCCAGGTGACCTCGCTCAGCAGGTCGCGCGATCGGCCCCGCAGTGCCCGGTGGACCAGCGCGCCCGGCAGGAGGACCGACCAGAGCGTGGCCAGGAGATAGCGCACGATGTCGGTCGAGGAGACGCCGTACCGCGCCGCGACGGCCCAGCTCGCAGCGAGCGCGACGACACCGGACGCGAAGCCCGATGCCCTGCGGACGTGATGAATCGGTCCCCCGTCCGCGTCTGGCACGGCGCGATCATCGCAGCGCATCCTGCAAGCCGTCGCAACGGCCGTCGGGTGAACGCTGGGCGCAGCAGAAACAGCACCCCTGAGAGCGTCGTCGATTTGTCGGCAGCGCGACCGTGGGTAGTTTCTCCGCATGGCAGCTCTGGGCCCCGTGCAGTGGCCACCCTCGCCGATCAGAACCGAGCGGCTCCTGCTCCGCGAACCCGAGGCGGGCGACCGCGCAGCCTTCCTCGAGCTGTTCACGTCGTCCGAGGCGAACCGCTACCTCGGCGGACCTCGACCGCGTGACGAGTTCGAGCGTGCGATGCCAGACGGGCCCCGGCGGCGGCCGGGCCTCTTCGTCATCGACTTGGCAGGAGCGATGATCGGTCTCATCGAGTTCGAACGACGCGATGGGGATCGTCCCGGGCATCTGCCAGGACGAGGCTCGGAAGCGGAACTCGGCTACATGCTTTTGCCGC
Organism: Allobranchiibius sp. CTAmp26; assembly: GCF_017565405.1. Lineage (GTDB taxonomy): Bacteria > Actinomycetota > Actinomycetes > Actinomycetales > Dermatophilaceae > Allobranchiibius. The sequence goes on along the minus strand of NZ_JAGEKR010000010.1, from coordinate 59,674 downwards.
ATGCGTGGGGGCACGGATATGCCGCCGAGGCATCCTCGGCGGCTCTGGACTGGTTCGACGGCGAGCTCCCCGATGAACCCGTCGTGCTGTGCATCCAGACCGCCAATGCCCGCTCGATGCGTGTCGCGCTGAAGCTGGGGTTCGTCGAGGTCTGCCGATTCGATGAGTACGGCGCCGAGCAGTGGCTCGGAGTGAGATCCGAGCGGCCACTCTCGGCTCATCCCCACTGAGACGCAACCTCAAAGTGCGTCGATGCCGAAGGTGGCGGCGAGTCCCTCTCGTCCGGAGCGGGTGACCTCGACGGCGCGATGTGCGGGCGCGCGCCGTACCCAGTCCAGGGCGAGCATCTGATCGAACAGCCCGCGCCCGAGTGCCCCACCGAGGTGGTGTTGCTGCTCGGTCCAGTCGATGCAGTAGCGGACGGTCCGGCGCCGGGGTGCGAGTGTGACGTCGAAGTCGTCGAGGAACGCGCGCCCGGAGTCGGTCAGTTCGTAGTCGACCTCGCGCCCGGCTCCCTGCGGAGCCTCGACCGCGGTGCGCTGTCCGTCGCCGCCGGTGAGGTGGTCCCGCTCCACCATCGAGGTCATCAGCGCGACGCCCAGTCGACCGGCCAGATGGTCGTAACAGGTGCGCGCCGTACGCAGTTGGGCCGCTCGGGTCCCCTGTCGCAGCGACCGGACGGGTCGGCGCGGCGCGAACGGCTGCAACGTCTCGATGAGCCGCCCGACCTCGGGGCCGGCGAGTCGGTAGTAGCGGTACCTGCCGTGCGGCTCGACCACGAGCATCCCCGCGTCGACCAGCCGGCGCAGGTGACTGCTCGCGGTCGCCGGGCTGATACCCGCCTCGTCGGCCAGCCTGGACGCCGGCAGTGACCGGCCGTCGTCCAGCGCCAGCAACATCCGGCAGCGTCCGGGGTCGGCCAGGACGGCACCGACCGCGGACAGATCCACGTCGCCGAGCTCGCTCATACCTTCACGGTAGGTCCGTAACGCTTCGACGGCGATCGAAGCAACCCGCACCTAGCGTCGGGCCATGACCGAATCGCACCGTCGCGCCGGATCCGCCGCGCTGGCCTTGGCCGGGACGAGCCTCGGGTACGGCGCCGTGCAGTTGGACGTCACCGTGGTCAACGTGGCGGTCTCCTCGATCCGCGGCGACCTCGGCGGCAGCATCGGCGCGGCGCAGTGGGTGGTCGACGCCTACACCGTGACGTTCGCAGCACTCATCCTGACCGCGGGCTCGCTCGCCGACCGGATCGGCGCCAAGCGACTGCTCATCGCCGGATTCGTCCTGTTCACAGTGGCATCCATTGCCTGCGGGTTGGCGCCGAACCTCGGCTGGCTCATCGCGTTCCGCGCCGTGCAGGGCATCGGCGCGGCCGCCCTGGTGCCGTGTTCGCTGACCGTGCTCAACCACGCGTATCCCGACGACGCAGGCCGGGCGCGCGCGGTCGGGCTCTGGGCGGCCGGCGCCAGCGTGGGGCTCTCGGGTGGACCGCTGCTCGGTGGTGCGCTGATCGCGCTGTCGAGCTGGCGGCGGATCTTCCTGATCAACCTGCCGCTCGGGGTGCTGGGTGCGGTGCTCATCGCGCGCTACGCCACCGAGACGTCGCGCTCCTCGCACGTCGCCGTCGATCCTCCCGGTCAACTGCTGGGAGTGGTCACGCTGGGGGCGCTCGCGGCTGCGGTCGTGGAGGGCGGGTCGCGCGGCTTCGCCGACCCGCTGGTGCTGACCGGTCTCGCCGTCGCGATCGTGGCCTCGATCGGCTTCGTGCACGTCGAACGCCGGCGCGAGGCACCGCTCTTGCCGCTCGGATTGTTCCGCTCGCCGACGTTCGCGGCCACGACCGCGATCGGGTTGATCATCAACATCGCGTTCTACGGGTTGATCTTCGTGCTCGGCCTCTACTTCCAGACCGCCCGCGGATACTCCCCGCTGGCCACCGGGTTGGCATTCGCTCCCACGACGGTGGTGGTGCTCTTCGCCAACGTCGGCGCCGGCCGCCTTGTCGCCAGATTCGGCACTCGCCGAGTCATCGCCGTCTCTGCGCTCGTCTTCGCGGCAGCACTCGCGGCGCTGCTCTTCGCCGGCAGCGGCACGCCGTACGCGGCGGTGGTCGTGCAACTCACGCTGCTCGGCGCATCGCTCGGCCTGATCGTGCCCGCGATGACGTCGGCACTGCTCGGTTCGGTGGACCGCACTCGCTCGGGGATCGCCTCGGGCGCCCTCAACACCGCACGACAGGCCGGCAGTGTCATCGGGGTGGCTCTGTTCGGCGCGTTCGCCGCGCACTCGGTCGTGCGCGGCCTGCGGGTCTCGCTGGTGGTGGCGGCGGTCCTGGCCCTCGGCACGGCGTTGCTCGCTCTCCCGCTTCGCCCCGCTGCGTCCGGCGGCGGGGACAGACTGGGCCATGACCGATCACGTGTCACCCGACCGAGGTGAGACCCCCACCGAGCGGATGGACCGCAACTGGGAGGAGTTGCTGCAGGAGCTGCGGGTCACCCAGACCGGCGTCCAGATCCTGGCCGGGTTCCTGCTGACGTTGCCGTTCCAGCAGCGGTTCGGCGAACTCGACCGCCTCGAGCGCGGCGAGTACGCCGCAGCCGTCGTCTGCGCGGTGAGCGCCACCATCCTCCTGATCGCGCCGGTCAGCTCGCACCGACTGCTGTTCCGTCGTCACGAGAAGGACGTCCTGGTCACCCTCGCGAGTCGACTGGCGAAGGCCGGACTGGCGGCGCTCGCGGCGACGATCGTGCTGGTCGTGCTCCTCGTCTTCAGCCTGCTCGTGGGCCAAGCCGCCGGCCTCGTCGCCGCCGCTGTGGCCGTGCTCAGCTTCGTCGGGTTGTGGGTCATGCTGCCGTTGAGCGCGAGCCGCTCCGCCCGGCGTCGCACCTTGGCGGACCGGTCGCCTGATGGGTGATCCGTTCCCTCGACTCCCGGTCGTGGGTAAGTGACCGCAGCGCCGATTCCCGACCGGGTTCGCCGTACACGGGGTGGGTAAGTGACCGCAGCGCCGATTCCCGACCTGGTCCGTCGTGCACGGGGTGGGTAAGTGACCGCAGCGCCGATTTCCCACGCACTCCTGGCGGCAGCGTGAGCCGGGGAAGCGTCCGCCCTCCCAAGCCGCCTGCGATCCGGCACCCGCGGCAAGAAAGTGACCGCAGCGCCGATTTACCACGTACCGGGGCCGTCAGCGTGAGCCCGGGGAAGCGTCCGCTCTCCCAGAGCCTCACTGTCACCGCAGGATCGGGGTGGGTTCCCATCCGCTTTCGAGGGGTTGTTCCAACTAAGGTCGGGCCGTGCGAGCACCCTTCATTCCCAGGGTTGCCCGTCACTCCCCGCATCCCTTGTGAAGGGCAGTCCCGCCGTGAATCGTGTGCATCTCGCCGCCGCCACAGCGTTCGTCACCGCGGTAGCCCTCACACCGGGGGTGACCGCCGCGGCCGCCCCCGCCGCCGGCCGCACGGTGTTGGCGAACTCCGGCGTGATCAGCGATGACTCCGGTGCCCGGGTGCATTTCGGCAGCCCCGCGGCCGCAGCGACGCCGATGTCGCTCACCCTGCAGCTACCCCTGCGCAACCAGGCGCAGGTCGACCGGCTCATCGCGCGCGGCACCGTCCTCAGCCCGGCGCAGTACGCCGCGCTCGTCGCGCCGTCCACCGCCGCGCTCGCCAAGGTGCGGTCATGGGCGACCGGCCGCGGGTTCACCGTCACCTCGGTCAGCCGCAACTCCGGGCAGATCAGCGTCGAGGCGAGCGTCGGCCGGGTCGACTCGGCGTTCGGCGTGCGGGTGCACACCGCGTCCCTCGGCAGTCGACACGGGCTGGCGGTCACCACCAACCCGACGGTGCCGAACTCGTTGGGACTCAGCGGGATCGCCGGCCTGAACGCCCTCGGTCGGGCCCACACGACGCACATCAAGCTCCCCGCCCACGCCAGGTCGGCCGCCACCACGACCACGACCGGGCGGGTCGCGCCGAAGGCCGTCTCCGACGGCTCCAAGGCGTGCGCGGCGTACTGGGGCGACCACCTCTACCCGAGCGCCTCGGGTCAGAAGTTCGCCCTCGAGTCCAACTACCTGTGCGGCTACCTGCCCGCGGACCTGTCCGCGATGTACGGCGTGCAGGCCGCGCAGTCGAAGGCACCGGCGATCGGGCTGCTGCTGTGGGGCAACGAACCGGCGATGCTCGCCCAGACCAACCGGTACATGAGCGCGTACGGCTATCCGCAGCTGAAGACCTACATCGCCAACGCCGCGGCGACCAACGCCCAGGTGCAGGCCCGGCACTCCGACTGCGATCCCTACAACGCCGGCGGTGAGACCGCGCTGGATGTGCAGTCCTCGCATGCGATCTCGCCGAACTCGCCGATCTACTACTACGGCGCGAGGAGCTGCTACGACACCGATCTGGCGACCGAGCTGCAGCTGATGGTCGACCAGCACAAGGTCTCCACCATCTCGATGTCTTTCGGCGGTTACCAGGACGACGCCGGCAGCCTGATGCCGGCCGACCGGGCGGCGTACGACCGAGCACTGCAGCAGGCGTCGTTGACCGGTATCAGCACCTTCGCGGCCAGCGGTGACGACGGCGACAACTCGACGCAGACCACGGATGCCGCGCCCCACGTCGGTTACCCGGCGAGCAGCGCCTACACGACGGCAGTCGGCGGCACCTCGATCGGCTACTACAAGAACGGCACTCGCGCGGTGACCGCCGGGTGGGAGGACCAGTTCCTCGCGCAGCCGAGCCCGACCGTGGTACCCACCGCGGTCGTCCCGAACCACGACATCTACGGCGCGGGCGGGGGCGTGAGCTCGGTGTCGGCGATCCCGACCTGGCAGCAGGGCGTGGTCTCCGGATCCACGACCCACCGCGTCGTCCCGGACGTGGCGGCGCTCGCCGACCCGTACACCGGCTATCAGATCCGCGACACCTATTACGCCGAGAACGCGAACGGCGTGCCGACCGGCGCGGGGGTCGAGGAGTACGACACGTACGGCGGCACGAGCCTTGCGACGCCGATCGTCGCGGCCATGGTGGCGCTTGCCAAGGCGTACAACAACGTGTCGGTCGGTCTGGCGACACCGCGGCTGTACGCGATGCTCGGCACCTCCGCGCTGCTGGACGTCAAGACACCGGGCGCCGCTGGGGTCTACTACGAATCCCCCACCTACGGCAAGGAACTGGTGGTTCTGGACGGGAAGCCGCAGAACCTGGTCAGCAAAGCGGGCTGGGACACGGTGACCGGGGTCGGCGAACCGAACGGGATGAACTTCATCACCGCGTTCAAGTAGAGCGTCGAAAACGAGCGGATGAACGTTCTCGGATGGGTTGGCCACGAGGCCCACCGCAGGCCGTCCTTCGTGGTTATTGTGTGACTCGCGCAGCCGCGAGTGAGGGGTAGGGGTCTGGCAGGCCTGGGTAATCGGCCACACGAGTTCGCTGCTTTCCGTCATAACAGTCCCGATTAGGAGAAGTGACAGGCAAATGAAACGTCGCAGTCTGGCCGCGGTCACCGCAGTCCTCACGACGGCCTCCGTGGTGCCCGCCGCGGCAGCTCTGGCCGCCACCCCCAATGGAGCCAGGACCACGCTCTCCAACTCTTCGGTGTCCACGAGCGGTCTTCGCATCGGTGCGAACGCCCCCGCGTCGACCCCGATGTCGCTGACGCTCCAGGTGCCGCAGCGCAATGCGGCCCTGATGGCCCGGATGACCGCCGCCGGCACAGTGGTCAGCACCGCTCGCTACCGCGCGTTGTTCGCGCCGAGCGCGGCGCAGCTCGCTCGCGTGACGTCGTTCGCCAAGTCGCACGGCATGACCGTCGACCAGGTCGACGTCGCGGGCGGCCAGGTGATGGTCCACACCACCGCAACGCACGTGAACAGCGCGTTCGGCGTCACGGTCCGTCGGGCATCCGCCGACGGCGCCTCCGGCGTCGCCGCGATCGGCACCCCCGTCGTCGACCGCTCGGTCGGGCTGAGCGGCATCGCCGGTCTGAGCACCGTGCGCAAGGCCAAGGTCTACAACGCCCACCAGGCCGGGTCCTCGCGTCAGACCATCAGCCGCACTCCCACCAGCAAGGTGTCGGGCGCCCCGCGCGGCCGCATCTCGGCGGCCGCCTCGGACGGCAGCGCCAAGTGTGCTCCGCACTGGGGCGACCACCTGCAGCCGTCGGCGAAGGTCTACGGCAAGGAGTCCAACCTGATCTGCGGCTACGTGCCTCAGGACCTGGCCAAGATCCAGGGCGTGGCCGCCGCGCAGACGAACGCCCCGGCCATCGGTCTGCTGCTGTGGGGCAACGACCCCAACATGAAGGCCGAGACCAACACCTACATGGCGGCGGCGAAGTACCCGCTGCTCACGAACTACACCGCCTACCCGGCGGCCACGAACGCTCAGATCGAGGCCACCCAGCCCGGCTGTGACCCGTACGGTTCGGGTGCCGAGCAGTCGATCGACGTGCAGTCGTCGCACTCGGTCTCGCCGAAGTCGCCGATCTTCTACTACGGCGCCAAGAGCTGCCAGGACGCGGACCTGACCGCCGAGCTGTCGAAGATGGTCAACGAGCACAAGGTCTCGACCATCTCGATGTCGTTCGGTGAGGCCTACGACCAGGGCCTGACCGCCGCCGGCAAGGCCGCCTGGGACCGCCCGCTGCAGCAGGCCAGCCTGACCGGCATCAGCACCTTCGCCTCCAGCGGTGACAGCGGCGACAACTCCGACGCCGCCGGAAACGACCTGGGCACGGGTGGCAACCCGGACAACAAGCCGCACATCGGCTACCCGGCTTCCAGCAGCTACACGACCGCGGTCGGTGGCTCCTCGGTCGGTCTGTCCGCGGCCGGTTCCCTGGTCGCCGACGTCGGCTGGGAGGACGCCTACTACCAGCAGAAGAGCCTGAGCTCGACGGCCAAGACGCGTATCGCGTTCCCGGTCGACGGTGCCGGTGGCGGTGTCAGCCAGGTGTCGAAGATCCCGACGTGGCAGAAGGGCAAGGTCACGACCTCGTCCACGATGCGCGCCGTGCCCGACGTCGCCGGCCTCTCCAACCCGTACACCGGTTTCACCGTGCGCGACACGGCCTACCAGTACACGCCGGGTGGCGTGCCGATCCTGTCCACGGGCACGCAGGAGTACGACACGTACGGCGGCACCAGCCTCGGCTCGCCGATGGTGGCCGCGACGGTCGCACTCGCCAAGGCCTACAACAAGGTCTCGATCGGCAACGCCGCGCCGCGTCTCTACGCCCTGCTCGGCACCTCGGCGCTGCGGGACCTCAACGGTGTCAACACCGCCGGTGCCTTCGTCCCCAGCACCAAGTACCCGGCGGGCGTCATCGTGAGCCTCGACGGTCACCCGATCAACTCCTTCAATCGTCAGGAGAACCTGGTGACCGCCAAGGGTTGGGACAACGTCACCGGCGTCGGTGAGTTGAACGGCCTGAACTTCATCAAGGCCTTCAAGTGACCCACTGATCCATCTGGGAGGGGCCCGCGAGCAACAGCTCGCGGGCCCTTTCCGCGTCCCCACCCAACCCGACGGCGGCGCAGGTCGTCGTAAGGATGAGGGCGGCCGGCGATGACCGGCAGGTCACGGATGGGCCGTCCACGAAGGAGCATCATGAGTTCGTTCCGTGTGCTGTCGTCGCTCGGCACCGTGGCGCTCGCCGCCGCCGTGCTGGCCGGCTGTGGATCAGCGACGTCCCCAGGTGGTTCCACGACATCGGCGTCGTCCCCACCGTCGTCTTCGAGCACCGCCCCGTCGAGCACCGCCCCATCGAGCTCGGCCGGTGGATCGTCCTCCGCGAAGAACGTCACTCTCAGCGGAACGGTCCGCGGTGAACGGCTGCCCTGCGTGCGTTTCCACAGCGCGGACGGTCACCAATACGTCATCAGCGGTGCGGTGCCGGGGAAGCTGTACGTCGTGGCGCACTCGGGTGGCTCGCGCAGTGCGATCACCGCACAACCGTCGCCGGCGCAGATCGCGAAGGTCACCCTCGTCGGCCACACCGTCTCCGGCCTGATGAGCCAGTGCGGGGGCACCACCTTCGTGGTCACCGCGGCGACCATCCACTCGATCACCGCGGGATGACCGCGATGGCGCAACCCATCACGAGCGCGATCGGACTGGGTGCGCTCGGCGTCCTCCTGCTGGCGGGCTGTGGCTCGGCGTCTAGCGGGGGTGCGGCGACGTCGAGCGACCCGACGTCGACCGCGACCTCGAGCGTCGCCGCCTCGCCCAGCGCGAGCGTCCGGCCGCCGTCACCGTCGCTCTCGACCTCTCCCGGCGACGTCACCCTCCAGGGCACCGTCAGCGGTGACGGACTGACGTGCGTGGGCTTCGTGGCGACCGACGGGAAGAAGTACGCGCTCACCGGCCCGGGTCTGCCCGCCAAGCTCGTCGCGATCGCGCACTCGTTCGGGCGTCGTACGGCGCTCAGCTCGTCACCCGGCCCCGCGCAGAGCGCGACCGTCACGATCGTGGGTCACCCGGTGAAGGGTGCGATGAGCACCTGCAGCGCGACCGTCTTCCTCGTGACGTCGGCCCAGATCCGTTCGGTGACGACCCGGTAACGCAGACCGCTCGAGAAGGGCTTGGAGGGTTACGATCTCCCGGCGGCGCGTGCTCACGCGACGGCGGCGTTGTGAGGGGTTCATGGCAGGCAGGGGCGGCCGCAACAGCGGGATGGCGCAGCGCATGGGTGTGCGCGTCGCGGGGGTGATCGCAGGGTTCCTGGTGCTCGGTCTCATCGTCCTCGGGGTGCATGTCCTGCACGGCGGTGCCGGGTCCGATGTCGGGGCGTCGACGGGGTCCGTCACCGGCTCAGCCTCGGGATCCGTGAGCTCCGGCGTCCCGTCCACCTCTTCCAGCTCGTCCACGACCGTGCGGGTGCCGCCGGTCAGCGTCGCGCAGCTGGACTCGCTGCCGCGGTCCACCACCTTCACCACGGTCCGCGGACTGCCCAGTTCCGCCGGTGCCACCAGCGACGGGAACGTCGTCCGGATCGCGCGCGCCCAGGCCGGATTCGACGCCCCCGGCGGCAAGCCGATGGTCGTCATACCCGCGACCCAGCTCGGCCTGGACACCTGGCTGCCGATCGTCGACCGGCGCTCCGGGTGGTACCAGGTGCGGCTCCCGTCGCGCCCGAACGGCTCCCTCGCCTGGATCCCGGCAGCCGGGATGCGCACGGCGCAGACCGACTGGCGAGTGCACATCTCGCTGGCCGCAGGACGGATGACGGTCACGAAGGGTGCCGCGCAGATGGGGGAGTGGGTCGTAGGCCACGGGAAGGACGCCACGCCGACGCCCGTGGGCCAGACGTTCCTGCTGGCCGGCTTCGTGGATCCGAGCGAGACCTTCTCCCCGGTCATCTACGCGCTGGGGGCCCACTCGGACTCGTTGGACACCTTCGGAGGCGGCCCGGGGACCGTCGCCGTGCACGGCTGGCCGACCGCATCCGGTCGGGAGGGGAAAATCTCTCATGGTTGCGTCCGCGTTCCAGCCGCTGCGCTCGCAATCTTCGCTAAGTTGCCTACGGGGACTCCAGTGGACATCACAGCCTCTTAAGACTCAGCACCACATCCGGCACCGAGAAGGGAAACTCGATGAAGCGCAACACCGCGCTCTTTGGAGCATCAGCCGCCGTCGGCATCACGGCTGCGGCAGGTCTGATCATGACGAGCGCGACCAGCTCCGCCGCAACGGCGACGGTGTACGGCGTGGCGTACGCCACCGACACCGCGTCCCATGGTTTCGCGTTCGGCAATATCACCGACCCCGACGGGCAGTTCGTCGCATCGGCGAAGGAGCAGAAAGGCATCTCCGTCGTCGCGTACCAGTCCCCGTTGCTGAGCAAGTCCGTCATCGGCGTGGCGACAGGGTGCTCCAACGGGAAGCCGGCCGTCGTTGTCACGGGCGGTGGCGCGAAGGGGACGTACACCACCAAGACCACCGTCTCGGCGGCCAAGTTCATCGGCAACCCGAACGCGGTCGGCACGGTCACCTTCCTCGCCACTGCTGGCAGCATCACCGTCGGTGCCTACTACAGCCCCAACCAGCCGGGGCAGTATGTCGAGATCGGCGGGGTGAGTGGTTGCGCCGCTGCGACCACCACGTCGACGAGCACCTCGACCTCCACGTCGACCAGCACGTCTACCTCGACGAGCACCTCGACGTCGCCCACCACCACGTCGACGGGGACGTCCACCTCCACGTCGACCTCGACGGGCACCTCGACCCCGACGTCGACCTCCACCTCGACGGCCACTCAGCCGCCGACCCCGACGGCCACCACGACCACGCTGCCCGTCACCGGCTGACGCACCACACCTGAGGCTCCGGTCTCATGCGAGGCCCCCACCCGTAGGTCGAGTGGGGGCTTCGTCGTACCTCGGCCGGGTCGCCCGACTACCAGATCCGGGGTAGGACGCCCGCCGTAGAGTGCTGCCATGCCGACACCCCCACCTCAGCCGACGCTGCGCGACGGATCCCTGGTGCTGCGTCCGTGGACCAGTGCCGACCTGCCCGGGCTGCGCAAGGGCGCGCTGAACTCGGGCTGGTTCGCAGCGGATTCGGCCACCGGCAGCGCGGACTCGGGTGCGACCGAGGCGCTCACCCGGTGGCAGGCGGGGTACGACGACGACCGCTCGCTGAACAGCGTGCTGATCGAGGACGACGGCAGCGTCGTCGGCGGCATGCTGCTGCGCTCCACGGGCGCCGACACCGCCGAGTTGTCCTGGCAGCTTTTCAAGTCCGACGCGCAGCTGCTGGGTGCGCATGCGGTGCAGGTCTTCCTGCGGCACGCCTTCGAGGACCTCGGCGTGGTACGGATCGAGACCCGGCTCGCCGCGCAGGACATCGGCTCGGGCCGGATCGCGGCGCGCGCGGGGATGCTGAAGGAGGGGACGGCGCGCGCGGCCGGCACCTCCGTCGAGGGCCGCGTGGACCAGGTGATCTTCGCGCGGCTGGCGACCGACCCCAGCGTCACCGAGTGGGGGTCCTTCGCGCGGGTGCTCAACACCACGCTGCCGACGAAGCGCGCGATCGCGCAGGCCCTGATCCGCAACGACGCGGGCGAGGTGCTGCTGTGCCAGCCGACGTACAAGCGCTTCTGGGATCTGCCCGGCGGCGTCGTGGACCCGTCGGAGTCACCGGCGACGGCCGTGGTGCGCGAGGTCCGCGAGGAGCTGTCGCTGGAGGGCACCGTGCGTTCACTCGCCGCGGTGACCTGGTTGCCGCCGTGGCGCGGGTGGGACGACGCGACGCTCTTCGTCTTCGACGTGCACGTGCCGTCGGAGCCCACGACGTTGCAGCCACGGGAGATCAAGGCGGTGCACTGGCGGGCCGTCGCCGACGCCGGCGCGCACACCGCCGACTACACCGCGCGACTCATCGAGCGGGCCGTCCGCGCCATCGACGACGGCACCGGCGCGGTCTACCTGGAGAACGCCCACGACCCGTCCTGGTGAGCGCCGTCATCGCGGGCCGAATGTGGGTGGGCAGGCGCGGGACGCGATGAGAGACTGACCACATGAGCAATCAGAACCCGATGCAGGCAGCCCGTGCGTCGCTGCTGGCCCTGGAGTACCCGCAGTCGCTCGGGGTGTACGACGACTACCTCGGCGCCCAGCGCGCGGTCGACTTCCTGTCCGACCGGGAGTTCCCCGTCGAGAACTGCATGATCGTCGGCACCGACCTCAAGCAGGTCGAGCGCGTGACCGCCCGCCTCACCTGGGGACGGGTCATCGCGAGCGGTCTCGCCTCCGGCGCCTGGATCGGTTTGCTCTTCGGACTGCTGCTGTCCCTCTTCGACGCCGGCAGCAACAAGCTCGGCGTGATCATCGGCGGCATCCTCTTCGGTGCGTTCTTCGGTCTGGTGTACGCCGCGGTCGGTTACGCGATGTCGCAGGGTCGGCGCGACTTCACCTCCGTCAGCACCATCGTCGCGACCCGCTACGAGGTGCTGGTCGAGCACAAGTTCGCCGAGCAGGGACGCGAGCTGCTGTCCCAGCTCGACTCCGGCCTGCAGCGGCCGCGCCAGTGACCGCCCCGCAGGACCGCGTATCCGACACCGTCGCCCTGCGGCGAGCGCTCGACGCGGTCCCGGCGTACCGGCCCGGGAAGCCCGCGGCCGCGCGGACCGACGTGACGTCGTACAAGATCAGCTCGAACGAGAACCCCTACCCGCCGCTGCCGTCCGTACTGAAGGTCGTGCAGGACGCGGCGACGCAGATGAACCGCTATCCGGACATGGCGGTCACCGCGCTGACCGACCGGCTCGCGCAGGAACTGGACGTCTCGGCCGACCAGATCGCCACGGGCACCGGCAGTGTCGGGGTGCTCGCTCAGCTGCTGCAGATCACCTGCGACCCGGGTGACGAGGTCGTCTACGCCTGGCGCAGCTTCGAGGCGTACCCGATCGTGGTCGCGCTCGCGGGCGCCGTGTCGGTGCAGGTGCCGCTCGACGCCGACGCCCGGCACGACCTGACCGCGATGGCCGACGCGATCACCGATCGCACCCGGCTGGTGCTGGTGTGCACTCCCAACAACCCCACCGGTCCGTCGGTCGGCGCCGCGGAGCTGGAGGAGTTCCTGGCGCGGGTGCCGCGTGACGTCCTGGTCGTCGTCGACGAGGCCTACCTGGAGTTCGGCCGCGACGAGTCGGCGGTGCGTGGGCTGGATGTCCTCGCTCGGCACTCCAACGTGGCGGTGCTGCGTACCTTCTCCAAGGCCTACGGCCTCGCGGGACTGCGGGTCGGGTACGCCGTGGCGCAACCCCGGGTGGCGGAGGCGCTGCGCAAGGCCGCCACGCCGTTCGGCGTCAGCGACATCGCCCAGCGCGCCGCGATCGCGAGTCTCGACGTACGCCACGAGCTGCAGGAACGGGTCGACGACCTAGTCGCCGAACGCGACCGGGTCGGCGCCGCACTCGCGCAGCAGGGCTGGACGATCCCGGACTCGCAGGCGAACTTCGTGTGGCTGCCGCTCGGCGACGACGCCCTCGACTTCGCCGCCACGGCGGACGAGGCGGGGCTGACCGTGCGGCCGTTCGCCGGCGACGGGGTACGCGCCACCATCGCCGAGCGCGGTGCGAACGACCGGCTCATCGAGGTCGCTGCGGCGTTCCGCAACCGCTGAACCCGCCCGCCGAGTGGCATAGGAATGTGCCGAGTGGCGCACCTGTAAGGGGTGCATTCGAAACATAGGTATGCCACTCGAGGAGGGCGGGACGATGGCTGTGCCTCATGGGTACGCCGCCGTGCTGCGGGTGACCGGCGCGCGGCAGTTTCTCTTCGGCTCCGCGATCGAACGACTGGGCGGCGCGATGTTCGGCGTCGCCGTCGTCGCGATGGTCTCCGCGCGGACCGGGTCCTATTCGCTGGCGGGTGCGGTCTCGGCCGGTGCGTTGGTGGTCCTCGCGATCACCGCGGCGGTCATCGGTCGTCTGGTGGACCGCTACGGCCAGCGGCGGGTGACGCTGCCGCTGGTGGTGTGGTCGACGCTCTGGTCGGTCGGCGTGGTCGCGGTATCGATCCTCGGTGCACCGTCGTGGACGCTCTTCGTCACCTACGCGATGTCCGCCGTCGTCGGGACCACAGGCACCCTCAGCAGGGCACGCTGGTCGCACCTGCTCGAGGACCGGCCCGGGATGCTGCACACCGCGATGTCCCTGGAGCAGGTCATCGACGAGCTGGCGTTCGTCGGCGGCCCGGCGCTCGCCGTCGTGCTCGCGACGACGGTCCTCCCCGAGGCCGGCTACATCGCGGCCGCGACGTTGTTCCTGGTCGGAGCGCTGGTCTTCCTGGCCCGCACCGACACCGAGCCCCCGGTCGACCGCGTCACCCACAAGAGCACCACGTCGGTGCTGCGCAACCCCGGTGTGCTGGTGGTGTGCGCGGTGTCCTTCATGCTCGGCGCCATCTTCGGCTCCAACGAGATCGTGACGATCGCCACCGCAGCGGAGCTGGGCCACAAGGGCGCGTCCGGGCTGATCCTCGCGGTCTACGCGCTCGCCTCGGCGGTCGCGGGCGTCGTCTACGGGGCCCGCGAGGACGCCGTACCCGCGCATCGTGCGCTGTGGATCGGCGCCCTGGCGATGTGCGTGCTGGAGGCCCCCGTGCTCCTCGTCGACAGCATCCCGCTGCTGGCGCTGGTGCTGACACTGGCCGGTTTCGCCACCGCACCCACCCTCATCGTGACGATGAAACTGGCGGGATCCCTGGTGCCGGGCAACCAGGTGACCGAGTCGATGGGGATGATCTTCACCGCGCTGGTCATCGGCATCGCGGCCGGATCCGCCCTCGGCGGGATCGTGGTGCAGGGTGTGGGCGGGCACGCCGGGTACGTCGTCCCGGTCGCTGCGGCGGGCCTGGGCGCGGTGCTCGGGTTGGTCTTCAACCGTCGGTTGCGGTGACCCCTGGCCCGTGGCGGTGATGGGCTGAACCCGGGGGTAGCCTTCCACCTGTGACCGGCGCCACAACGGCGTGGCGCCGTCATCACCGGCCGGTGACCCTGGACGGTGGTGACGAGCCGACCGACCACCGACACCACCGTGCCGGAGCGAAGAGGAGCGAGCGTGACCGAGATCCGTGACGTCGCCGTGCACCACGAGACCGTGGTGCCACAGGCGCAGCAGGACATCACCGACGGCGGACCCGACATGGTCCAGTTCGTCGACGGGGAGGGCACCCGTCTCGAGCGGACGGCCGCCAACACCCCGTACGCAGAGATCGTCGAGGCGCTGACGCCGGAGGACGGCCGCTCGATGTACCGCGACCTGGTGCTCGTACGACGCCTCGACGCCGAGGGCCACGCACTGCAGCGCCAGGGTGAACTCGGCCTGTGGCCCTCGTTGCTCGGCCAGGAGGCCGCCCAGGTCGGTGCCGGCCGCGCGATGCGCGCGCAGGACTTCGCATTCCCGGGCTACCGCGAGCACGGGGTCGCCTGGTGCCGCGGGATCGAGCCGGAGCAATTGCTCGCGCTCTTCCGCGGGGTGGACAACGGCGGCTGGTCGCCGTCGGAGCTCAACTACCACCTCTACACGATCGTCATCGGCAACCAGATGCTGCACGCGACCGGTTACGCCATGGGCATGCAGCGCGACGGGGTCGTCGGCACCGGTGACGAGGACCGCGACGCCGCAGTGATGGCGTTCACCGGGGACGGTGGCACCGCACAGGGCGACTTCAACGAGTCCCTGGTCTTCGCGGGCGTCGCGAACGCGCCGCTCGTGATCTTCGTGCAGAACAACCAATGGGCCATCTCCGAGCCGAACTACAAGCAGTTCCGCGTGCCGCCGTACCAGCGCGCGCAGGGCTTCGGCTTCCCCGGCATCCGGGTCGACGGCAACGACGTCCTCGCGGTGTACGCCGTGACGAAGGCCGCGCTCGATAACGCCCGCGCCGGGCAGGGCCCGACGCTCATCGAGGCGTTCACCTACCGCCTCGGCGCGCACACCACCTCCGACGACCCGACCAAGTACCGCTCGGCCGCCGAGGTCGACATCTGGCGCGAGAAGGACCCGATCAAGCGGATGCGCGGCTTCCTCAGCCAGAAGGGCTACGCCGACGACGCGTTCTACGAGTCGGTCGACCGCGAGGCCGACGAGCTCGCCGTCCGCGTGCGGACCGCCTGCCAGAACATGCCCGAGCCGAGCCAGGAGCGGATGTTCGACGAGATCTACGTCGATCCGCATCCGGTCGTGGAGCGGGAGAAGGCGCAGTTCATGGAGTACCAGGCCGGTTTCGAGACGCAGGAGGCACGCTGATGGCCGCGCAGAAGATGACCCTGGCCAAAGGCATCAACGCAGGGTTGCGGGCCGCCATGGAAGCCGACCCCAAGGTGCTGCTGATGGGCGAGGATGTCGGCAAGCTCGGCGGCGTCTTCCGCATCACCGAGGGCCTGCAGAAGGACTTCGGCGAGGACCGGGTCGTCGACACCCCGCTCGCCGAGTCCGGGATCGTCGGTACGGCGATCGGACTGGCCATGCGCGGCTATCGGCCGGTCGTCGAGATCCAGTTCGACGGCTTCATCTACCCGGCATTCGACCAGATCGTCAGTCAGCTGGCCAAGATGCACGCCCGCTCGCGCGGTGCGCTGCGGCTGCCCATCGTCATCCGGGTGCCGTTCGGCGGCGGGATCGGCGCGGTCGAGCATCACAGCGAGTCCAACGAGGCCTACTTCGCGCACACCGCGGGGCTGCGGGTCGTCGCGTGCTCGGACCCGGCGGATGCGTACTGGATGATCCAGCAGGCCATCTCCAGTGACGACCCGGTGATGTTCTACGAGCCCAAGCGCCGCTACCACGAGCGCGCCGAGGTCGACCTGGACCCGCAGGCCGGATCGATCCTCGGGCTGCACGACGCGCGGGTCGTCCACGAGGGCACCCAGGTGACCTTGCTGGCGTACGGGCCGACGGTGAAGACGTGCCTGCAGGCAGCGGATGCCGCTGCGCAGGAAGGCATCTCGCTGCAGGTGGTCGACCTGCGATCGCTGTCGCCGCTCGACACCGAGACCATCGACCGCGTCGTGCAGGGCACCGGCCGGGCGATCGTGGTGCACGAGGCCAGCACGTTCCTGGGGATGGGCTCGGAGATCGCAGCGCACATCCAGCAGGAGTGCTTCCACCACCTGGAGGCGCCCGTGCTGCGGGTCGGCGGGTACAACATCCCCTACCCGCCGAGCCGGTTCGAGGAGGAGTTCCTGCCGGGACTCGATCGCATCCTCGACGCCGTCGACCGCTCGCTCGCTTACTGATCCGCTGGAAGGGGCCTTCGTGGCTGTGCAGACGTTCAACCTCCCCGACCCGGGTGAGGGACTGGTCGAGGCCGACATCGTCACCTGGAAGGTGCAGGTCGGCGACGAGGTCTCGACCAACGACATCGTCGTAGAGATCGAGACCGCGAAATCGTTGGTGGAGTTGCCGATCCCGTGGGCCGGCAAGGTCACTCAGCTGCTGGTCGAGGAGGGCGCGACCGTCGAGGTCGGTAGCCCGATCATCGCCGTGGAGGTGGCCGGTGCCGCGAGCAGCGATCCGTCCGAGGTGACGACGCCGTCAGCCGAGGAGCCCGAGGAGCGCACCCCGCACCTGGTCGGGTACGGCGCCGCTCCGGCGCCCACCGCGCGGCGGGCCCGCAAGGGGGCTACCGCCGTACCGGCAGCTGCACCGGCGCCGCCGGCCCCCGTGGCCGCCGCACCCGCTCCCGCGCCGCCCGCTCCTGCGGTGGCTGAGGTCGCGGCGCGCTCTATGGAGCGCGCGACGACCCCAGCGGCCGCGACCGGTGGCAAGGTGCTGGCGAAACCGCCGGTGCGCAAGTTCGCCAAGGACCACGGCGTGGACCTGTCGAGCGTCGCGCCGTCGGCCGAGTCGGGCATCGTGTCGCGCGCCGACGTCGAGTGTTACTTGGCGAACGGCACTGTGCCGAGCGCTGATTCGGCGCCCGCCGCCGTGCGCGCGGATGCACAGGAGCGTGAGACGCGCATCCCCGTGAAGGGAGTGCGTAAGTTCACCGCCGACGCGATGGTGGCCTCGGCGTTCACCGCGCCGCACGTCACCGAGTTCGTCACGATCGACGTGAGCGCCACCATGGAGCTGGTCGACCGGTTGCGCTCGGATCGCGAGTTTGCGGGCTTGAAGGTCACCCCGCTGACCGTGCTCGCGAGGGCGCTCTGCGTTGCAGTGAAACGCAATCCGGGCATCAACGCCTCGTGGGCGCAGCAGGCGGACGGTTCCGCCGAGATCGTCCAGAAGCGTTACGTCAACCTCGGGATCGCCGCCGCGACCCCGCGGGGGCTCGTGGTGCCGAACATCAAGGACGCCGACGCGATGTCGATGCGCGAGCTCGCCGAGGCGCTCGGTGCGTTGACGTCGACGGCTCGCGAGGGTCGTACCCCTCCGGGCGACATGTCCGGCGGCACGATCACCATCACCAACGTCGGGGTCTTCGGCGTCGACACCGGCACGCCGATCATCAACCCCGGCGAGGCGGCGATCCTGTGCTTCGGCGCCGTGCGCCGGATGCCGTGGGTGGTCGCCGACGCCGACGGCACCGAGACGATCGTGCCGCGGCACGTCACCCAGCTGTCGCTCTCCTTCGACCACCGGATGGTCGACGGGGATCTCGGCTCGCGTTTCCTCGCCGACGTCGCGGCCCTGTTGCAGGACCCGTCCCGGGCCCTCGTCTGGGGCTGACGACGGAGTTGGGAGTACGAGCGCGCCCGATGGAGCACGCACGTGCTCCCAACGTCGGCAGTTGTAGGAAGGTGCGCGCGCTATAGAGCGCGTACGTTCCTACAACTTGGCGGCGAGCAACTGCGCCAGGTGCATCCCGCGCGACTCGCCGCCCGGCAGCGCGCCGAGCAGGTCATCGAGCTGGGTCCGGCACGAGAAGCCGTCGGCCAGCACGACGTCGCCGGGCCGCGCAGCGCGTACGGCGGGCAGCAGTTGCTGTTCGGCGATCGCCACCGACACGTCGTAGTGGCCCTTCTCAACACCGAAGTTGCCGGCCAGTCCGCAACAGCCGCCCAGTCGCTGCACCTGCGCGCCGGCCCGTTCCAAGAGCGCGGCGTCGGCCGCCCAGCTCATCACCGCGTGGTGGTGGCAGTGCGGCTGGGCGATGATCCGCACGCCGTCGAGGGAGGGCGGTGACCAGCCCGGCGTACGCGCGAGCAGCTCGGCCAGCGTGACCGTCGCGTCACGCACCGCGCGGGCGTCGTCGGTGGGCACCAGCTCGGCCGCGTCGTGCCGCAGTACCGCAGTGCAGGACGGCTCGATGCCGACGATCGGCACTCCGGCGTTGGCGGCGGGCGCCAGCCCCGCGAGGGTGCGTTCCAGCTGTCGCCGGGCGCCGTCGAGCTGGCCCGTGGAGATCCACGTGAGACCGCAGCAGCCCGCGGTGGTCGGCAGCACCGGGGTGAAGCCGGCATCTCGTAGGACCGCGACCATGGCGGCGCCGACGGCCGGTGAGAAGTTGTCGGTGAAGGTGTCGACCAGCAGGACGACCTCGTCGCCCGTGGCGCGCGCGGCGTCGTACGGGTGCAGACCGTGCTCGCGGGCCCAACTGCGGAAGGGGTCGGCGGCGACCTGCGGGATGCTGCGTCGGGCGTCGACGCCCACCGCGGACTTCGCGAAGGGCATCCGATCGCCAGCGCGCAGAAGGGCGTTCGCGACCTTGGGTGCTCGCGCACCGGCGCGCACCCAGCGCGGCAATTGCCCCAGGACGTAGTGCGCTATCGGCCGCAGCCGCCCTTTGTACGACTGGTGCAAGACCTCGGCCTTGTACGACGCCATGTCGATGCCGGTCGGGCAGTCCGAGGCGCAGCCCTTGCAGGACAGGCACAGGTCGAGCGCGTCGTGCACCTCGGGCGCGCGCCAGCCGCCGGTGACGACGGAGCCGTTGAGCATCTCCTGCAGCACCCTCGCGCGGCCGCGGGTGGAGTCCTTCTCCTCGCGGGTGGCGAGGTAGGACGGGCACATCACCCCGCCGCTCGCAGTGTTGTCCGCGCGACACTTGCCGACCCCGGTGCAGCGGTGCACGGCCTGGCTGAAGTCGCCACCGTCGGCGGTCCAGGAGAACGCCAGCGGCGTGGGGGTCCGGCGGGCCGGGAAGCGCAGGTCCGCGTCCAGTGGCGCGGGGTCGACCAGCACGCCGGGGTTGAGCAAGTTGTCCGGGTCGCACGCGTGCTTGGCCGCGGCGAAGAGGTCGATGACCTCGGGGGAGTACATCAGCGGCAGCAGCTCACTGCGCGCGCGCCCGTCGCCGTGCTCGCCGGAGAGCGAACCGCCGTACGTCGCAACGAGTTTCGCGGCATCCACCACGAACTCCCTCAGCTGGGTCGGGCCGTCGGGCGCGTCCAGCGGGACGTCGAGGCGCACGTGCATGCATCCGTCGCCGAAGTGACCGTACGGCGCGCTGCTGAGGCCGTGGGCGACCACGAGCTCGTCGAAGTCGCGCAGGTAGGCGCCGAGCGACGTCGGGGGTACGGCGGCGTCCTCCCAGCCGGGCCAGGCCGGCTTCCCCGCGGGGGAGCGACCCGCGAGCCCGGCGCCGTCCGCCCGGATCCGCCAGAGCGCCGCGGCCTGTGCGGCGTCGGTGACGATCAGGCTGGAGTGCGCGCCGAGACCGGCATCGTCGACCATGGCCTCGGCCCGGGCGAGCACCTCGCCCCGGTCCTCACCGGACACCTCGGTGAACAGCCACGCTGGCCCCGGCGGAAGCGGCGGGGAGGTGCCGCCACGGCTGTGCAGCACGTCGAGCAGCCGTTGGTCGAACCCTTCGCAGGCTGTCGGCTGATGGGTCAGCACGGCCGGGGTGGCATCGCCGGCCAGGGTGATGTCGGGATAGCCGAGCACGATCATCACCCGCACCGCCGGGTCGCGCACCAGTCGCACGGTGGCCTCGGTGAGCACCGACAGGGTGCCCTCGGATCCCACCAGGAAGCGCGCGAGGTCGACGTTCCGCTCGGGCAGCAGGTGCTCCATGGAGTAGCCGGAAACCTGGCGTCCGAATCGCGCGAACGACGTACGGATGAGCTCCAGGTTCTCGGCCCCGAGCCCGGTCAGCTGCTGCGCGACCGGCCCGGTCGAGCGCGTCCCAGAGGTGAGGTCGAAGCGGTCCCCGGTGCCCCAGAATCCTTTCAGGGCAACGACGTTGTCGACAGTGCGTCCGTAGCCCAGGGTGCGCGAACCGCACGCATTGTTGCCGAGCATGCCGCCGATCGTGCAGCGGGTGGATGTGGAGGGGTCGGGCCCGAACCGCAGTCCGTGCGGCGAGGCGGCCGACTGCAGGCGGGCCTGCACGACACCGGGCTGTACGACGGCCGTGCGGGCCTCGGGGTCGATGTGCAGCACCTGGTCCAGGTGCCGGGAGAAGTCCAGCACCAGACCCGCGCCGATCGAGTTGCCGGCGATCGAGGTGCCGGCGCCGCGGGTGGTGAGCGGTACGCCGAGGTCGCGCGCCACGGCGTACGCCTGCTCGACCTGCTCGCTCGACCGTGGGAAGGCTACTGCCGCCGGCGCGATCCGGTAGAGGGACGCGTCACTGGTGTAGAGGGAGCGGGTGAGGGGGTCCGCGTGCGCCTCGATGCCGCTCGCGGTCAGCCGCGTCACCAGTTCGTCCACGGGCACATCGTCCCTCACCGCATCCGGCCCCCGAACGCCGAGTGCGCGTTTCGCGAGGCCGTGGGCCTGCGAAACGCGCACTCGGTGAGGATGCCGGACCGGATCAGTCCTGCACGTGCCTCGGGTGGTAGTCGCCGCCGGCGGCTGCGTGCTTCGGCGCCTCGTCGGCCGGGTGAGCCGGCACCGTCGCGAAGGCGTCGTCCGACGCCCGGTGCCGCGGCGCCTCGTCCTCGGTCGCTCCGTGGGCCGGGGGACCGACCAGGTCGGTCACGGACGGGTCCACGTCGTACGCCGCAGACGTCCCGCCCGCCGGCGCCGCAGCCTCCGCCTTGGCGGCGTCGGCAGCCGACTGACCGCGCAACTCCACCTTCGGCATCAGCAGCAGGACCAGGAAGCCGACCAACATGACCGCGGCCGCCACGATGAAGATGATGTGGATCGAGTCCGCGAAGCCGACCTTGAACGGGTGACGCGCGTCCACGGGCAGTTTGTTGATGACCGAGGAGTCGTTCTGGATCTGCGCGACGACGCTGCGATTCTGGGCGATCTGACCCTGCACGGCGGGGGGTGCCGCCTGGATCGCCGAGGTGATCTTGTCGCCGACCGTGCTGAAGAGGATCGACAGGAAGATCGCCACGCCGAGCGTGCCGCCCATCTGGCGGAAGAACGTCGCCGAGGAGGTGGCGACGCCGATCTCCTTCGGAGGCACGGCGTTCTGCACGATGATCGTCAGCGGCTGCATGCAGTTACCCAGGCCGTAGCCGAAGATGAACATGAAGGCCATGACCTCCCAGACCGGGGTGTCAGCGTTGACGAAGAGGAAGAGCAGGAGCAGGCCCACGGTCCCGATCGCCGTACCGAAGATCGGGAACTCGCGGATGCGACCGGTACGGGAGGTGACCTGTCCGGAGATGATGCCGGCGATCATCAGGCCCGCGACCATCGGCAGCATCAGGAATCCGGACGTCATCGGCGATGCGCCGTGCACGATCTGGAAGTAAAGCGGCAGCACGGTGATGCCGCCGAACATGCCCATGCCGACGATGATGCTGGCGACGATCGTGACCGATGCCGCACGCAGCTTGAAGATGCGCAGCGGGATCAGCGCGTCGTCGGCCATCGCGCGCTCGACGAGGATGAACATCGCCACGCCGATGACGGCGATGACATACGCCGTGATGGAGCGACCCGAGGTCCAGCCCCAGGTGCGGCCCTGCTCGGCGACCGTGAGCGTGGGGACCAGGCCGATGACCAGCGCGACGGCGCCCCACCAGTCGATGCGTGCCTTGCGCTGGACGTGGTCCAGGTGCAGCGTGCGCCACACGACGAAGAGCGCGGCGATGCCGATCGGCACGTTGACCAGGAACACCCAGCGCCAGCCGGAGATGAACAGGATCGAGGAGGTCTCGGCGAAGAGGCCGCCGATGACCGGGCCGAGGACGCTGGAGGTGGCGAAGGTCGCCATGAAGTAACCCGTGTACTTGGCGCGCTCACGCGGCGGCACGAGGTCGCCGATGATCGCCAGCACGAGGGTGAACAGACCACCGGCGCCCAGACCCTGGAACGCGCGGAACGCGGCCAGCATGTACATGGAGGTGGCGAACGAGCAGGCGGCGGAACCGATCACGAAGACGGTGATCGCGAACATGAACAGCTTCTTGCGGCCGTACATGTCGCCGAGCTTGCCGTAGATCGGCGTGGTGATCGTCGAGGTGATCAGGTACGCCGTGGTGACCCAGGCCTGCACGGACAGGCCGTGCAGGTCGTCGCCGATGGTGCGGATCGCGGTGCTGACGATGGTCTGGTCGAGTGCGGCCAGGAACATGCCGAGCATGAGTCCGCCGAGGATGCGCAGGATCTGCGCGTGGGAGTACTGGCCGCTGGAGGCTGCGGGCGGGTTGGCCGCACTGGTCTGAGCAGTCACATCGACTCCTTTCCGGTGGTTGTGGTGGTGGATGCGTCGGACCGGTCCGTGGGACCGGATGTGGAACGGGCGGCGAATGTGCGAGTGAGGTCGTCGTTCAGGCGCCGCAGCGAATGGTCGAAGTCCTGGGCCTCGTCCGTGGTCCAGCTCGACATCAAGGTGGCGAACATCTCTCCCCTGCTCTCGTGGATGTCCTCCAGGAGCTGCTTGCCGTCGGGCGCCAGCGCGATGTTCTGCGCGCGCCCGTCCGCCGGGTCGGACACCTTCTCCAGAATCCGGACCTGCACCAGATGGCTGACCTGCCGGCTGACGGTCGAGACGTCGGAGTGGATGCGCTCGGCGATCGCCGACACCCGCAGCGGTCCCGTCGACACGGCGAAGAGCACCGGGTAGGCGGACGTCTCGACGTCGGGGTGCAGCCGCGGCACGTGGTGCTTGAGGGCGCTCATCGCCTTCATCAGGTGCACGAGGTCCTCACCGACCTTCGATGCCATGCCCAGACTGACCGCCATACCGCCTCCATAGTTGCTTGCGCCATGCAACTATATGGAAACATTCACAGACGATCAAATCGGCTGTGAATGTTTCCTATGGAGTGATGGTGAGGACGTCGAGCACGCGAGCCGCTGCGGCCTCGTCGCCCTCGACGCTGTAGCGCAGGTCTGCCGTCGAGATCCGCCCGGAGCCCCGACGGGTGAGCGACTCGGTGCTGAGCCGGATCGTCGTGATTTTCCCCAGGGGCAGCGGGATGATCTCGCCC
The DNA here is from genome assembly GCF_017565405.1 of Allobranchiibius sp. CTAmp26. Taxonomy (GTDB): domain Bacteria; phylum Actinomycetota; class Actinomycetes; order Actinomycetales; family Dermatophilaceae; genus Allobranchiibius. Next base: position 35,870 of record NZ_JAGEKR010000010.1, on the reverse strand, counting down.
GTCTCGTCGTCGACCTTGTCGACGTGGGCGGTGCCGGAGAAGAGCGATTCGGCGTACGGCCGACCGTCGGACCCTTCCACGATGCGAATGCCCTGTCGGGCCATGACGGGGCCGGTGCACTCGATGATCACGACGCTGCCGACCTCGAGGTTCGCGCGCCGCGCGGCGCGCGCGGGGAACGCGGCGAGCACGTCGCTCGTGAAGGCGGCGGCGCCCGCGGAGTCCAGGTTGCCGATCGAGTGCAGCGCCTCCCGCAGGTCCTGCTCGTGGCACCAGAGGTCGATGAGCCGAGAGTGGAGCATGGCGGTGAGCTCCATCGGACCGAACGGACCCTGCACCACGGTCTCGGGTGTCAGCGTCGGGTCGCGGTACGACTCGACGCGCTTGGGCAGCAGATCCCGCCACTCGTTGACGATCTCCCCGCCCGACCGACTGCGGCGCACCTCGACGGCGCGTTCCATGAACCGGCCGGCGTCGGTGCGGACCCAGTCGTAGTCGGGGACCTCGACCTCGCGGTCCTGGCCGCCGTTCATCAGGTGCTCGGTGCCGGCGACGTGCGCGAAGACGTCCTTGACGCTCCACCCGGGCAGCTCGGTCGGCTTGTCGAAGTCCTCGGGGTGGCAGGTCAGCCCCAGATCGAGGATCGACTGACCGGTGGCGGCGAACGCATCGACCAACTCGTGTAGTTCCACCGGCGGCTGGGGATGGGTCTGCATGCGCCCAACCTACTGGCCCGGCGAGCGGTGCGCCGGACGGCGTAGCGGCATCCCTGCCTACCCTGGACCCATGGCGAGCGACACCGGCACGAGCACCGCGACCGCGGCGGCTCCCGCACGGGGGCGCCGGTCGCAGTGGGTGTGGGGCGTGCCGTCCGTCGCACTCGTCGTGGTCGTGCTCGCCGTGATCTTCTCCCACGCAGCGGCTCCGCTCGACCTCGGCGACCCCGGCGCCGTGGTCCGCTGGGGCATCCCGGTCCTCAACGTGCTGCGGGATCTGACCGCGGCGCTCACCGTCGGTGCGCTGCTGCTCGGCGGATTCCTGGTGCCCGAGGGTGCGACTTCCCGGCGGCGGGAGTCGCTCGCCCGGTACGCCGCGTGGTCGGCCACCGGGTGGGCGCTCGTCGGCGCCGTGAGCGTCGTCCTGAACTTCGCCGACGTCTCCGGCACCCACCTCGGGTCTGCCGGTTTCGCCTCCGAGGCGTGGGCGTCGATCTGGCAGCTGGAGATCCTGCGCGCACCGGCCATCACTGCGCTGATCGCGGCGGCCGTCGCGCTGCTCGCGTTCACCGGACCGGGCGCTCGCGGGATGGCGTGGCTCTTCGGCGTCTCGCTCGTGGCGCTCTATCCGCTAGCACTGATCGGGCATGCTGCCGGCTCGGACGACCACGAGGCGTCGGTCGACTCCCTCCTGGTGCACCTGCTCGCCGTGACGGTGTGGGTGGGCGGGCTGCTCGCGCTGCTGCTGATGTGGGGGCGCTTCGGCAAGGGCACCGCCGACGTCGTGCGTCGCTACTCCACGGTCGCGCTGTGGTGTTTCGGCGCGGTGGCCGTCTCCGGGGTGCTGAACGCCGTGATCCGGGTCGGCTCCTTCTCCGGTCTGGCTTCCCGGTACGGCGTCCTGGTGCTGGTCAAGGTTGTGCTGCTGCTCGCGCTCGGGACGTTCGGTGCGCTGCACCGGCAGCGGGTGATCGGTCACCTCGACGGTGCCGCGGCACCGGGTCGGGCGCTGTTCGCGCGGTTGGCCGGTGTCGAGTCCCTGGTGATGGGTGCCGCCGTCGCGGTCGGTGTGGCTCTGGCGCGATCGGCGCCGCCCGTCGCGCAGGACCACGGCGCGGTCGACACGGCGTACAGCCTCACCGGGTACGTCGCACCGGCGGCGCCGCATGCCGTCACCTGGTTCACGATGTGGCGGGTCGAATGGCTGCTCAGCGCTGTCTCGGTGGTCGCCGTGGCCGTCTATCTGGCGTGGGTGATCCGCCTGGCTCGGCGCGGCGACCGGTGGCCCATGCTGCGCACCATCTCCTGGTGCCTCGGCTGGCTGATCTTCCTCTACATGGTCGACGGCGCCCCGGCGGTCTACGGCCGGGTGATGTTCTCCGTGCACATGCTCGAGCACATGACGGTGTCGATGCTGGTGCCGATCCTGCTGGTGCGCGGCGGTGTGGTCACGCTCGCGCTGCGGGCACTGCCCAAGCGGCACGACCTCACCCTCGGGCCACGAGAGGTCATCCTCTCGGTCGTCCACTCACGCGCGGTGGCCGTGGTCGCGAACCCGGCGGTGGCGGCGGCGTTCGTCTTCGTGTCGCTCATCGTCTTCTACTACTCGCCGCTCTTCCACCTGGCGCTCACCACGCATACCGGGCACCTGCTGATGATGGTGCACTTCATGGCGTCGGGGTACCTCTACGCCTGGGCGCTGGTGGGCATCGATCCGGGCCCGCGCCGTTGGGCACCCCCGATCCGGCTGGGAATCCTGCTGATCGCCATCACCTTCCACGCCTTCTTCGGGGTGGCCCTGATGACCGGCAGCGATCTGTTGGGCGGCGACTTCTTCCAGTTGCTGCACCTGTCCTACGTGTCAAGTCCGATCACCGACCAGCAGCGTGGCGGGACCATCGCGTGGGGCGCCGGTGAGGTGCCGACATTCCTGCTGGCCATGCTGATCGCGGGCGAGTGGTATCGCAAGGACACGGCCGAGGGCGAACGGCAGGCGCGGCAGGCCGACCGGGACGGCGACGCGGAGCTGCGCGCGTACAACGACTATCTGGCGGCGCGTTCCGGCCGCGGGAAGCAGGTCTGATGCGGGTCGCTTTGATCCAGCTCGCGTACGACGACGCCGAGACCCTCGACGCACGCGTCGAGCGCGTTGCTGCGCTGGTCCGGGCCCAGGCCGGGCACGACCTGGTGGTGCTGCCGGAGCTGTGGGGAGCGGGGGGCTTCTCCTACCGGGAGTGGAGCTCACGCGCTCAGGACGTGACCGGACCGATCGGCGCCGCGTTGTCCGCGGCGGCCCGCGATGCGGGGGTCTTCCTCCACGGGGGATCGATCGTGGAGCGGCCCGCATCGGGCGAGACCGGTGAGGAGGGCCACGACCTGTGGAACACCTCGCTCGTCTACGACGCGAGCGGGACCCTCGTGACGACGTACCGCAAGATCCACCGGTTCGGTTTCGCGGGCGGCGAGCCCAAGCTGATGGATGCGGGGACGGAACTGGTGCGGGTCGACGTACCGGCGGGCACGTCGTCCCTCGCGGTGGGCCTGTCAACCTGTTACGACATCCGTTTTCCGGAGATGTACCGCGCCCTGCTGGACCGCGGCGCCGAGGCGTTCGTCGTGCCGGCCGCGTGGCCGATGGCGCGCGTCGACGCATGGCGGCTGCTGCTGCGGGCACGCGCGGTCGAGAACCAGTGCTTCGTGCTGGCCTGCAACACCGCCGGCACCCACGCACGGACGCAGATGGGCGGTCACTCCGCCGTTATCGCGCCGGGTGGTGAGCTGCTCGCCGAGGCGGGCGAGGAGCAGGAGGTGCTGTCGGTCGAGATCGACCCGACGGCTGTGCGGGACGTACGCGAGACGTTCCCGGTCCTGGCCGACCGCCGCCTCTGAGCGGGCGAGCGGACCCGCACTGATGGGCACTGACGGGCACTGACGGGGACGGCACTGCTGGTTTGCGTTTGCGGCCAGGGCTGCAGCACCGGTCGCAAACGCAAACCAGCAGCGTCGTGGTGGCGGTGTCACGGCCCGGTCTGCAGTGAGGGCGGCCTGAGCAACGACAGCACCCGGTCCGGATCGGTCAGGTCGTCCCACACGACGCGCACGACCCGGTAACCGAGCCGCTGGAGCGCCAGTTCGCGCCGCTTCTCGTTGACGAGGGCCTCGCTGTTACCCGCGCCGCGGTACTTCAGCAGCCCGTCGAACTCCACGATCGTGCGCGTGCCGTCGACGAGCAGGTCGACGCGGGCGACGAAGTGTCCGGCGTCGTCGCGGATGACGACCTGCGGAGTGACCGGCACGCCGGCTGCACGCAGGAGCAGTCGCAGTCTGCTCTCACCGGGGGACTCGGAGCGGGGATCGACGAGGTCGAGCAGGGTCGCCAGTCGCGTGCAGCCGGGCGTCCCGCGCGACCGTTCGACCGCCTCGGCCAGGTCGGTGGGTGAGGCGAGGTAGTTGCGCAGCGCGGCATCCGCAGGGACCACCGCTGCTTCCACTCCGACCCCGGCACCCACCTGGACGATCGCGTACGCCGCAGCGACCGTCGGTATGCCGGACGCGGTGGTGATCGGGATCGGCGCCGGCACTCTGTGCAGCCGAACCCCGGGCCGGCGCGACCATCGATGACCCTCCCGGTGGCCCAGGTGGATCTCCGTGGGGTTGCAGGACGGGTCGATGGGCAGATCCCAGGCGAGGAGGGACGACTGGTGCGTGACGACGTACCCGTCGCCCAGCACCAGGAGCAGAGCGCGGATGCGGCGCCGCTGGGTCTCGGCGGCGCTGGTGGTCGTGTCGATGTCGCCGGGCGGCAGGAAGTAACTGCCCTGCGCGCCGCTGAGCACGTCCTCTGCGTGACACCACGCCCGGAGCTGCTCGTCCGAGGCGCCGAACTCCAGGGCATCGCGGCGGGTGAACGCGTATCCCTGCTGCCGGACGCGGATCCGCAGGGGATAGCTCATCGCGACGGGAAAGGCCTGGTACGGGGTGGTGATGGTGTCCATCGAGCGATCGTCGTGGCCGCGCCGATGGGCGTCAGGTCGCCGCGGGCCGGGTGTGGAGAGTGGGTGGGGATGTGGACAGCCGGGTCGGGGTGGGGGTTTTGCGTCTGTGGCCAGGGCTGCAGCACTGGCCGCAGACGCAAAACCCCCACCAGGTTGCCGGGACCGCTCGTGGAATGACCGCACGGGTGGTGTCGTTGGCTTCTGCGTGAGCGAGACGGTGGACGGGTCAGTCAGGGCGAAGGTGCGGGTGCGCGCGCCGGAGTTGGCGGGGCGACGGTGGCTGAACACCGGCGGCGCCGACCTGAGTGTGAAAAGCCTGCGCGGCAAGATCGTGGTCCTGGACTTCTGGACCTTCTGCTGCGTCAACTGTCTGCACGTGCTGGACGAGTTGCGGCCGCTGGAGCAGGAGTTCGCCGATGAGCTGGTGCTGCTGGGGGTGCACTCGCCGAAGTTCGAGCACGAGGGTGAACCGGCCGCGGTCGAGGCGGCGGTCGAGCGGTACGCCGTGGGGCACCCGGTCCTCGACGACCCGGAGCTGACCACCTGGCAGGCGTACGCCGCGCGTGCCTGGCCGACGCTGGTGGTGATCGACCCCGAGGGATACATCGTGGCCCAGCTGTCCGGCGAAGGTCACGCCCATGGGCTCGGCGTACTCGTGCGCGAGCTCGTGGCGGAGCACGAGGCGAAAGGCACGCTTCGGCGCGGGGATTCGCCGTACGTCGCGCCGCCCCAGCCGCAGACCGCCCTGCGCTTCCCCGGCAAGCTCGCCGCGGTCCCCGACGGCAGCTACCTGCTCTCGGACACAGCCCACCACCAGGTCGTGCATCTGGAGCCGGACCTGACCACCGAACGCGCGAGGTACGGCGGACCGGGCGTCTTCGAGGAGCCGCAGGGCATCTGCGTGCTGCCGCCCGAGGTCGCCGCGCGGGTGGGGTACGACGTGCTGGTCGCCGACAGCGTGCACCACCAGATCGCCTCGATCCGGTTGTCCGACGGGCAGATCCAGGTCGTTGCCGGCACCGGTGAGCAGCTGCGCGAGCGGTCGGGCAGCGGTCTGGCGCTGCGCCAGGATCTGTCGACGCCGTGGGATATCACCTGGTGGATCGACCGCGCGGTGATCGCGATGGCCGGCGTCCACCAGCTGTGGGCGCTGCACCTGGCCGTCGATCCGGGCGACAACACGGTCGCGGTGCTCGGCGGCACGAGCGCGGAGGGCATCCGCGACGGCGCGGCGCACGACGCGTGGTTCGCGCAGCCCTCCGGGCTCGCCACCTCCGCCGACGGCTCGCGGGTCTGGGTCGCGGACTCCGAGTCGTCGGCATTGCGCTCGATCACGTTGCAGGACAGTGGCTTCGAGGTCGCGACCCACATCGGGCAGGGCCTCTTCGACTTCGGCCACGTCGACGGCCCGGCCGCGGACGCGCTGCTGCAGCACCCTTTGGGTGTCACCGAGCTGCCGGACGGCAGCGTCGCGATCGCCGACACGTACAACGGAGCGATCCGGCGGTACGACCCCGTGGAAAACGAGGTCTCGACGCTCGCCACCGACCTGGCAGAGCCCAGCGATGTCGTCGTCGAATCAGACGGCGACACAGTGCGATTGCTCGTCGTCGAGTCAGCGGCACACCAGGTCACCCGCGTCGCCGTACCAGCGCAGGCGCAGCGGGTCGCGGGTATCGCGCACCAGACCCAGCGTCCGGTGACACCGCTGGCCCCCGGCGCGGTGGAGCTGCACATCGCGTTCGAGCCGCCGACCGGTCAGAAGCTCGACTATCGCTACGGCGACCCCACCCAGCTGATGGTGATGGCCACCCCGGGTGCTCTGATCCGCGACGGCGACGGCACCTCGACTGGACTGACCCGCACCCTGCAGCTCGACCCGGCGGTCGGTGACGGCACGCTGCACATCTCCGTGCGCGCGGCCGCGTGCGACGGCGACCCGGAGACCGGCGAGGTGCCGGAGTACGCCGCCTGCCATCTCTATCAACAGGATTGGGGCATCCCAGTGGTGCTCGAGGCGGGCGCGCCGACCGAGTTGCACCTCGACCTGCGCGGCGTCTGACGCGCGCCTCCCCATTGAGCGGAGGGGTCCGCCGCCGAGTGGAGTGGTTACGACCCCTCCGTCGAGCGCGGACCCCTCCGCTCGACGGAAAGAGACAGGGGCCGTCAGCGGGCGTGCGGGAGGGTCACGGCGCGACGAGCAGGACGTCGAGGGTGCGCGGTCCGTGCACGCCTTCGACCCGCCGCAACTCGATGTCGCTGGTGGCGCTCGGTCCGCTGATCCAGGTCAGCGGACGGGTCGGGTCGAGATCGGCGACGGCATCCGGCACAGCTGCCACCACCTGCTCCTCCCGGACCACGACCAGGTGGTAGTCGGGCACCAGGGTCAGTACGCGCGGGCCCTGCCCCGGCCCGGCGTCCAGCACGATCGTCCCGGTCTGCTCGATGCCGAGGCTGCAGGTGGTGAGGACCGCCGAAACACGGTCCAGCTGCTCGACACTCACCGGTTCGTGCGTGATCCGCACCGTCGGCGTCCAGTCCGCCGGGAATCCCACTGGTACGACGATCTCGTCGATCGATCGCTCCTGCAGGATCTGCGAGACGCGTTCCCGGACGGCGGACGCGCCACACCGGTGGACCGTCGCGCGGTAGTCGGCGACCCGCTCGGCGAAGACATCGACGTCCACCGACCGGGACCCGGCCTGGTGATAGTCGCGGACGACCGGCGGCGGAGCGGGCCGGTCCGCCAGCGCCGTGCGCACCCGGTGCAGGATCTCCTCGCGCGCGTTCATCGTCCGTCCTCCTCGGACGCCGAGGACGCCGACGACGAGGGCGCCGAGGGCGCCGAGGGCGCCGAGGACGGCGAAGGTGGCGTGGGCGTGGCAGCCGAGTCCGGCGCCGCGTCACCACCCTCCCGCACCCACCAGTCGCGCAACGTCTCACGCGGCATGTCCGGCAGGTCGCGCGAGCGCGCCCACGACGACAGTGGCGGCGGCAGCGCCGGCATCCGCCGCGCGACCCGGCCCAGCGAGAGGCTGCGCAGCGCGGCCGTCCACCGTCGGCGCGAGCTCATCGTCCAGGCCGCAGCGGTCATCGAGGCCGCCTCGGCCGTGGGCACCCGGTGCTCCTCGCGCTTGGCCGCGACGACCTCGGCGCGCAGGTGCACCAGCATCGTCGGGATATCGATGGCCACCGGGCACACGTCGTAACACGCACCGCACAGCGAGGACGCGAACGGCAGCGACGGGTTGTCCTTCACCCCCGTCAGCTGGGGCGAGAGCACCGCGCCGATCGGGCCGGGATAGACCGATCCGTACGCGTGCCCGCCGGCGCGCTCGTAGACCGGGCAGACGTTGAGGCAGGCCGAGCAGCGGATGCAGCGCAGGGCCGACCGGCCGTTCGGGTCGGCCAGCGTCGCGGTGCGCCCGTTGTCGAGCAGGACGACGTGGAAGTCCTGGCCCTCGGTCGCGCCGGTCCACATCGAGGTGTACGGGTTCATCCGCTCACCGGTCGAGGATCGGGGGAGCAGCTGCAGGAAGACCTCGAGGTCGCGCCACGTCGGCACCAGCTTCTCGATGCCCATCACGGTGATCAGCGTCCGCGGCAGGGTCAGGCACATCCGCCCGTTCCCCTCGGACTCCACGACGCACAGCGTGCCGCTCTCGGCGACCCCGAAGTTCGCGCCGCTGACCGCGACCTTCGCCGACAGGAACCTGCGCCGCAGGTGCAGGCGGGCGGCCCCCGCCAGCTCTTCCGGATCGTTCGTCAGACCGGGATCCACGTCCTCCATGTGGTCACGGAAGATCTCGCGGATCTCGCTGCGGTTGCGATGGATCGCGGGCACCAGGATGTGACTGGGCCGGTCGTTGCCGAGCTGCACGATGAGCTCGGCGAGGTCGGTCTCGGTGGCGGTGATGCCCGCGTCCGCCAACGCCTCGTTGAGGCCGATCTCCTCGGTGGCCATCGACTTCACCTTGACCACGTCGGTCTCACCGGTGGCCTGGATCAGTCGGGTCACGATGGCGTTGGCCTCGTCGCCGTCCCGTGCCCAGTGCACGGTGCCGCCGCGTGCGGTGACGGCGGCCTCGAAACGCTCCAGATGGTCGGGCAGCTCGGCGAGAGTGGCGTCCTTGATTGCGGCGCCCGCAGCGCGCAGCTGCTCCCAGTCGTCGAGTTCGGCCACGACACGCGCGCGCTTGTCGCGGATCGTGGTCGTCGCGACCTGCAGGTTGTGCCGTTGCTGGCTGTCGGCCAGGCCGGTGCGCGCGGCGTCAGGAAAGGACTCCCCGGTGCGCAGGTGGGTGGTCGGTGAGGCGGTCGGCATACCGAGGAACGTCGTCATCGCGCATCCTTCGTCGAAGCCAGGATCTGTGCCAGGTGGACGGTCTCGGTGCCGACGTTGAGGCGCGCCATGCCGCCCCCGATGTGCATGAGGCAGGACGCGTCGCTCGCGGCGCACATCTGCGCGCCGGTCGACTGGATGGCGCGCATCTTGTCGGCGAGCATCGCGGTCGACGTGTCGGAGTTCTTCAACGCGAAGGTGCCACCGAAGCCGCAACAGGTCTCCGCCTGCGGCAGCTCCACCAGATCGATCCCGTCGACGGCGCGCAGCAGTCGCAGCGGCCGGTCGCCCACGCGCAGCACCCGCAGCGAGTGGCACGTCGGGTGGTAGGTCACGCGGTGCGGGTAGCTCGCTCCCACGTCGGTCACCCCGAGGACGTCAACCAGCAGCTCGGACAGCTCGTAGCTGCGAGACGCAACGGCCTCGACCCGCTGCACCAGTGCGTCATCACCGAATTTCCTTGCTACCTGGACGTGCTGGTGACGTATGGCGCCCGCGCAACTGCCGCTCGGCGTCACGATCACGTCGTACGGCTCGAAGGTGTCGGCGTACCGACGGACCATCGGCAGCGCCTCGCGCGGGTAGCCGGTGTTGACGTGCATCTGCCCGCAGCACGTCTGCTCGAGCGGGAGGACCACCTCATGCCCGAGCCTGCGCAGGACGCTCACCGTCGCCTTGCCCACCTCGGGGAAGAGTCCGTCCACCAGGCAGGTGGCGAACAACGCGATACGCATGGAGTCTCCTGGTGACAGTCCGATGGTCCCGTCACCGAACGTACCTCCCGTCAACGAGCGGAGGGGTCCGGCACCGAACGGAGGGGACATGACCCCTCCGCCCGACGCCGGACCCCTCCGCTCGACGGGTCGATCAGAACGCGGCTTCGGGCAGCTCCATCAGCGCGTTGTCGGTGGCCTCGACGATGGCGCGGTCGGAGGCGAGCCGGGGCAGCACCGTCGTGGTGAAGAAGTGCGCCGCCGCGACCTTGCCCTGGTAGAACGCCTCGTCCCTGCCGGCGTCACCCGCGTCCAGCCGTGCCTGCGCGACCTCGGCCTGCCGCACGAGCAGCCAGGCGATCGTCAGGTCACCCGCGGCGAGCAGCAGGCGGGTGGTGTTCTGGCCGACCTTGTACGCGGCCTCCGGCTCACCCTCGAGCGTCTTCATCGCGGTCATGCCCATGTTCTCGACCATGGCCTGCACGTGCTCCACGGCCTGGCCCAGCAACTCCCGCTCGCGGCTCAGGGTGTCGTCGCCGGCGCCGCCCTTGACGGTCTGCAGGATCTGTTCGGCCAGCGCACCGAGGGCGACGAACTGGTCCTTCACGATCTTGCGGAAGAAGAAGTCCAAGCCCTGGATCGCGGTGGTGCCCTCGTAGAGGGTGTCGATCTTCGCGTCGCGCACGTACTGCTCGATCGGGTACTCCTGCAGGAAGCCGGATCCGCCGAACGTCTGCAGCGACTCGGTGCCGAGCAATGTCCACGCGCGCTCGGAGCCGACACCCTTCACGATCGGCAGCAGCAGGTCGTTGAGCTTGCTGGCCATGATGGCCGGTGAGCTCTCGTCGAACTCCTCGGAGCCGGTGCGCAGCATCTCCTGGTCGACGATGTCCTGCTGGGTCGCCGCGAAGACGACCAGGGCGCGCAGGCCCTCGGCGTAGGACTTCTGCAGCATCAGCGAGCGGCGTACGTCGGGGTGGTGGGTGATCGTGACGCGCGGTGCGTCCTTGCCACCGTCGGTCATGTCGGCGCCCTGGACCCGCGCCTTGGCGTACTCCAGCGCGTTCAGGTATCCGGTGGACAGCGTGGCGATCGCCTTGGTGCCGACCAGCATCCGCGCGTGCTCGATGACGCGGAACATCTGCGCGATGCCGTTGTGCACGTCGCCGAGCAGGGTGCCGACGGCCGGCTCCTTGTCGCCGAAGGTGACCTCGCAGGTGGTGGAGACCTTGATGCCCATCTTGTGCTCCACGTTGGTCACGTAGGCGCCGTTGCGCTCGCCGAGCTCACCGGTGGCGAGGTCGACGTGGTACTTGGGCACCACGAAGAGCGACAGGCCCTTGGTGCCCGCGCCGGCGCCCTCGGGGCGGGCGAGCACGAAGTGCACGATGTTCTCGGACATGTCGTGCTCGGCAGAGGTGATGAAGCGCTTCACGCCGGTCACGTGCCAGGTGCCGTCGGGCTGCTGGACCGCCTTGGTGCGGCCGGCGCCTACATCGGAGCCGGCGTCCGGCTCGGTCAGCACCATGGTGCCGCCCCAATGCTTTTCGACGAGGTGCTCGGCCAGCTTCTTCTGGTCCTCGTTGCCGAGCAGGTAGAGGATCTTGGCGAAGGAGTAGCCCGCGGCGTACATGAAGACCGCCGGGTTGGCGCCGAGGACGAGCTCGCCGAGCGCCCACTTGAGGGACGGGGGTACGACGGTGCCGCCCAACTCGGCCGGCACGTCGACGCCCCAGAACCCGGACGCCTGGTAGGCGGCGTAGCTCCTCTTGAAGCTCTCGGGGATCTTCACCGTGTTGGTCTCGGGGTCGAACACCGGCGGATTGCGGTCGCTGTCCACCAGCGACGCGGCGAGATCGCCCTCGGCGAGCGTGGCCATCTCCTGCAGCATCGCCTTGGCGGTATCGGTGTCGACGTCCTCGTAGGGGCCCGAGCCGAGCACCTCACCCCGGCCGAACACCTCGAAGAGGTTGAACTCCAGGTCTCGCACGTTGCTCTTGTAGTGGCTCATCGGCCGGCTCCTCGGATGGTGGCGCTCGGGGGTTTACTCGTCAGTAACATATTGTGCTACCCGCGAGTAGGCCCGCGCAAGCTCCCTGACATCGATGCAGGTCAGGGCCGTGTCCACGGCGCGTGCGACGATGCCGAGATGACGCTCACATCCGGCCCGACGAACTCGATCGGCGACGTGCGCGGGGTCCGGGTGGGCCACCACCAGCGGGTGGGCGACGGATGGCTGACCGGGACGACGTGCGTCCTCGCCCCACCGGGCGGGGCGACCGGCGGCGTCGACGTCCGCGGCGGCGCGCCCGGCACGCGCGAGACCGACCTGCTCGACCCCCGCAACGTGATCGAGCGGGTGCACGCCGTCGTGTTCTCCGGTGGCTCGGCCTTCGGGCTGGCGGCGGCCACCGGGGTGATGGACGCGCTCGCCGAGGACGGTGTCGGCTTCCGGATCGGCGAGCCCGGCCAGGTGGTGCCCATCGTGCCGGCGGCCGTGGTCTTCGACCTGCTGCGCGGCGGTGACTACCGGGCGCGTCCCGACGCCGGGTTCGGGCGGGCGGCGTACGCCGACGCTCTGGCCGATCGGGACGGCCCGACCTCGGGGGGCATGGGGGCCGGTACCGGAGCCCGGGTCGGCGGGCTCAAGGGCGGGATCGGCTCGGCCAGTCAACTGCTCCCCGGCGGAGGTGTCGTGGCAGCGCTCGTGGTGGCCAACGCGTTCGGCTCCGCCGTCGATCAGGCGACGGGCGAGCTGTACGCCGCCCGCTTCGGCCTGCCCGGTGAGTTCGACGGTCTCCGACCACATCCGGCGCCGAGCGACCCAGGGTCCGACGACGCGCCCGGATGGCCCGTGGCGGACGACGTGCGGCCCGGCCGAGCGACCACCCTGGCCGTGATCGCGACCGACGTCACGCTGACCAAGGCCCAGTGCCAGAAGCTCGCCGGCATCGGGCACGACGGCCTCGCGCGGGCAGTGCGACCGGTGCACACGATGCTCGACGGCGACTCGATCTTCGCGCTCGCGTCCGGTGAGCGCGCTGCACCGGACGCATCGGCTCTCCACCAGCTGCTCGAAGGGGCCGCCGACTGCGTGACCCGGGCGGTCGGCCACGCCGTGCTCGCCGCGGACACCGTCGCGGACATGCCGTCCTATCGGGACGTGCACTGCCCTGCACCTCAGGAGGATGCGCGAGGATGACGAGGTGACGTCGCCGTTCGTGCAGGTGCAGACAGCGGTCGCCGACGAGGCCGAGGCCGCCCTCGTCGCCGACGCCCTGGTGGGCGAACGTCTCGCCGCCTGCGTGCAGCAGGTGCCGGGGGTGCGCTCGACCTTTCGCTGGGACGGGCAGGTGCGACATGCGACCGAGGTGCTGCTGGTCATCAAGACGACCGCAGCCGCGTTCGACGCGTTGGCGGCGCGGGTGCGGGAGCTGCACTCGTACGACGTACCGGAGATCGTCGCGACGCCGCTGGAGCACGTCGAGCGGGAGTACGCCGACTGGCTGCGTACCGCGGTGGATGCCCGGCCCACGACGCACCTGGAGATCGAGCGCAAGTTCTCCCTGGCGAACGCGACCCTGCCGCCCGATCCCGCCGACTGGCCAGGCGTCAGTGTCGTCGCCGGGGAACGCCGGTTCCACCTCGTCGCAACCTATTTCGACACCGACGACGTCGCGCTCGCATCGCGCGGGATCACCATGCGTCGCCGGGTGGGCGGCACCGATGCCGGGTGGCACCTGAAGCTGCCGCGCAGCGAGGATGCCCGCGAGGAGATCTGGCTGCCGCTGGACGCCACCGAGGGCGAGGAGACGGTGCCCGACGCGTTCGCGGCGCACCTGACCGATGTGCTGGGGGAGCGCGCGGCGCACCCGGTGTGCGTGGTCGAGACCCGGCGTACCGAGTGGGACCTTCGAGCCGGCGGAGTGCATCTCGCGACGACCTGCGACGACTACGTCACGACCCACAACCTCATCGACGCAGGCCTGGACCGGGAGTGGCACGAGATGGAGGTCGAGCTCGTGCACGGCGGCACCGACTTCCTCGACGACGTCACGGCGTACCTGGAGGAGCGCGGGGTGCACCAGGCGAGCATCGCCTCCAAACTGCGTGCGGCCATGGGGACCTTGATGGACCGGGCGCCGACGTGATGCGCGAATCCGCTTCGGTGGCAGGCGCTCTGGAGCAACTGCGAACGGCGGGGGAGCGCGTCACGCCCGCTCGTCGCGCGGTGCTCGAGGTGCTCGACGAGAGCCGGGACCATCTCGATGCCGAGACGGTGGCGGCCCGCGTCGACGCCCGTGAACCGGGGGTGCACCGTGCCACGGTCTACCGGTCGCTGCAGTCGCTGGTTACGCTCGGGGTCGTCGCGCACACGCACGTGCCGGGCGGCCCGACGATCTACCATCTGGAGCCGTCGATGCACGGCACGGGCGAGCACGGCCGGTCTGGGCAGCCCGGACAACACGGTCATGCCCATCTGCAGTGCACGAGGTGTCTGCGGTTCTTCGACATGCCGGCGTCCTGGCTCGATCCGGTGCGTGAGAAGGCGCTCAGCGCAATGGGTTTCGAGATCTCACCGAATCACGCCGCGCTGCTCGGGGTGTGCGCCAGCTGCCGGGAGACCGGTGACCCGCAGGAGGGCAGGACGCACGCTCACTGACTCGCTACTGTCGCGGGTATGCCGAGTCTCGAACGTCCCGCGTCCCCCAACCCGTACGAACTGCTCCCGTCGGTGGCGTCGTTCACCGTCACCAGCGACGACGTCACCGACGGTCAGTCGCTGAAGTCCGATCAGGTCGCGGCCGCCGGCGACAGCTCGCCGCAGCTGTCCTGGTCCGGCGCGCCCGAGGGCACCAAGTCGTTCGTGGTCACCTGCTTCGACCCGGATGCGCCCACCCCGTCCGGTTTCTGGCACTGGGTGCTGGTCGACATCCCCGCGTCCGTGACGTCCCTGGACGCCGGTGCCGGCGCCGAGGGCGGGTCGACCCCCGGCGCGTCGTTCCACGTCCGCAACGACGGCGGGACCCTGGCCTTCACCGGCGCCGCCCCGCCCCAGGGGGATGTGCCGCACCGGTACTACTTCGTCGTGCATGCCGTGGGCGAGGAGAGTCTCGGCGTGGACGACTCGGTGTCCCCGGCTGTCGTGTCGTTCAACCTGGCGTTCAAGACCCTCGCGCGCGCGATCGTGATGGGCACCCACCAGAGCTGAGGACGACGAAGGCCCGCCCGAGATGCGTTCTCGGGCGGGCCTTTTCGACGTATGGAGCGAGTGACGAGAATCGAACTCGCGTATTCAGCTTGGGAAGCTGATGTTCTACCATTGAACTACACTCGCGCGGCCCCAGACGATACACGTCGGCGGCCACCGGCCCGTTCAGGGCCCTCCCGCGAACACCCCCTGGACCGCCTCGCGGCGGCCCGTTCGCACCTTCTGCACGCGCCTCACCGCAGCGAGACGGTCGCGCCGTCGGAGAAGAACGACGTGTCGTGCAGCTCGATCGACACCGGCGTGGCACCCACGGGCATGTCGAAGGCGAAGACCCCGTGCGTGCTGTTGCCCGGGTTGATCTCCGAGAAGAGCACCTGGTTGCCGGTGATGTAGGCGTCGGCAGTGCTGTCGGCGCTGAACGTGCGGCCCTGGGAGTCCTTCACCTTCTGGTCGGAGTCGGACAGGGTCTGGGAGTCCTTGCCCTGGTTGGTGATCGTGACGGAGACCAGCACGAACTTGCCCTGCGCCTTCTGCCCCAGGTACTGGTCGCCCACGCTGGGGACCCCGGTGCGCACCTTGGTCACCACGAACTGCAGCATGCCGTCCTTGACCGGGGTGTTCAGGCCCGGTGACTTCTTGGTCGCGCTCTTCGTGGTCTTCTTCGCCGTCGGCGTGCTGGATCTCGACGCCGAGCCGGCGCTGGTGGGCGCCGAGGTGCCGACCGACGCGGGGGCGGTGTCGCTCGCCGAGGGACCCGATGCCGAGGTCGACCCGCCGCCCTTCGCAGCAGTGGCGATGACCCCGACCACGACGACCGCGCCGATGACGGTCAGCACCTTGTGCCGCACGAACCAGTTGCGCTTCGCGGGCGGGGGCGGCGGCGGCGCGGGAGGGTTCCAGCCTCCGGGAGGGCCGCCCTGTCCTCCCTGTCCTCCCTGGCCGGAGTAGCCCGATGAGCCTGCGCCCGAACGGTCGTCGTGCGGCGGCGGGTAGTTCTGCGACATGTGGTTTCCCCTGTGGAGTCGGTGACTGGATGACGCCAGTCCACTGCCGGCGGGGGCCGGCACACATCGCCCGACCGGTCCGTCTGCGCTGGCCGATCGGATGATCCGGCCGCCCGAGAAGCTGTCCGATCGGCTGGCTCCGGGTGTCGGTCCTGCGCTCTACATTGAGCGGGTGATCGCATCCGGGGGGACCATGTCGTGGTGGCGCGCCCGGCTGCGGTGGAGCACCCTGCGCACCACGCTGGTGATGATCACCGCACTGATCAGCGGCGTGCTCTCCGTGTCGGCGACCGGTGCGCGCCGTACCGGCATCACCCAGCAGGGGCTCACGCCCCCGATGAGCAACGTCGAGGCGATCGCGTTCCTGGTCGATCTGGCGCTGATGGTGTTGTTCGTATGGCGCCGCCGGTGGCCGGTCCCGCTGACGCTCGTCGCGTGCGCAGCGACGATCGTGCTCCCGCTCGACGGCTTCCTGCCGCTGGTCGGTCTGGTCTCGGTCCTCGTGCTGGTGCGCGACTGGCGCGTGCCGGTCACCGCGCTCGCGGTGGGCGCAGCCGTGGTGGTCTGGGTCGCGCGCGACACGCGAGGTCGGTATCCGGTCCAGTCGTTCTGGCGGACCATCTTCACCTATAGTCCGGATCACGAGATCCCCTGGTGGCTCGTGGTTCTCATCGCGTTGGTGCTGGTGGCCGCCTCGGTCGCCACCGCCGTCGGCATCACTGCACGTCGACAACTCGACGCGGCCACCGAGACCGGCAACGCCTCGCAGCTGAAGCTGGACATCCTCGGCACGGAGGTCGCCCGCCAGGCCGAGCGCGAACGGATCGCGCGTGAGGTGCACGACGTGCTGGGCCACCGGCTGTCGTTGCTCTCCCTGCACGCCGGTGCGCTCGAGGTGTCCGCCGGCGGCGATCCGCGGATGGCACAGAGCGCGGCGCTCGTGCGCGACGGTGCCCAGCAGTCGATGGCCGACCTGCGCTCGCTGCTCGCCGTGCTGCGGACACCCGACGCCCCCGATGTCACGCGACAGGTGCGCACCGTCGCGGATCTGCCGACCCTGGTGACCGAGTCGCTCGATGCCGGCAATCCGGTGCTGTCCTCGATCTTCGTGGATCAGGCGGCGACCCTCGACCCGCGCATCAGCCACAGCGCGTACCGCATCGTGCAGGAACTGTTGACCAACGCTCGCCGGCACGCCCCCGGCACTCCCGTCCGGCTGGAGGTTCGCGGTGGACCCCAGATCGGCGTCGAGGTCGTCACCACGAACTGGTGCCGGCAGCACCCGCCGCGCGCTCTCGTCGTCGGCAACGGACTGACCGGCATCCGCGAGCGGGTCGAGCAGTGCGGCGGTCAGTTCCGCGCGTTCATCGATCCGCAGGGCGCGTTCCGGGTCGCGCTGCTGCTCCCGTGGACCTGGGCCGACAACCGGTCCCCCGAAGTTGCGATCGCACCAGGTCCCTACCCGGAGCGTCGACCGTGACACCGGTGGGCCCGGATACGGCGTACACGCCGCCGACGGCATCGGGTCGGCACGTGCGCGTGCTGCTCGTCGACGACGACCCGCTCGTCTGCCAGGGCCTGCAGATGATCCTGGAGATGGCGGGCGACATCGACGTCGTCGGCGCGGTGCACGACGGGGACCAGGCCGTACCGGCCATCGCGCGGACCTCGCCCGATCTGGTCATGCTCGATGTCCGGATGCCGCGCCTGGACGGGATCAGCGCCTGCGGGGCGATCCAGCAGCTGCCGTCGCCGCCGTCCGTCATCATGCTCACCACCTTCGACCTGGACGACGTGGTGGTGCGCTCGGTGCGTGCGGGTGCGGCGGGGTTCCTGCTGAAGACCGCGTCGCCGACGCAGATCGTCACGGCCGTGCGCGACGTCGACGCCGGCAGAGGCGCGCTGTCGGCCGCCAGCGTCCGCGCGGTGTTCGGTGAGCTGTCGGCGCCGGCGGCGCGGGATCGCGAAGTCGCCCACACCGCGTTCGGCCTGCTGACCGAGCGGGAGGTCGAGGTGGCTCGGGCCGTCGCCCGCGAGCTCAGCAACGCCGAGATCGCTCGTGAGATGTACCTGAGCGAGGCAACCGTCAAGAGTCACCTCGCCAGCGCCCAGCTCAAGCTCGGGGTCCGTAACCGGGTGGGAGTCGCGGTCTTCGCGACGCTGGCCACGGCCCGCTGACCGCGTAGCGATCTCTGGGCGGCGCTCACCGGTAGCCTCAGCCCGTGCTCCTTTCAGACCGCGACATCCGCGCCCAGATCGACGCGGGACGGGTCCAGCTCGACCCGTACGACGCCGCGATGATCCAGCCGTCCAGCATCGACATCCGGATGGATCGCTTCTTCCGGCTCTTCGACAACCACAAGTACCCGTTCATCGATCCGGCCGCCGACCAGGAGGACCTGACCCGGCTCGTCGAGGTCGAGGCCGGCGAGCCGTTCGTGCTGCACCCCGGCGAGTTCGTGCTCGGGTCGACCTACGAGCGGGTCACCCTGCCCGATGACGTCGCCGCCCGGGTGGAGGGCAAGTCGAGCCTCGGACGGCTCGGCCTGCTGACGCACGCGACGGCCGGTTTCGTCGACCCCGGCTTCAACGGTCACGTGACCCTGGAGCTGTCGAACGTCGCCACCCTGCCGATCAAGCTGTGGCCGGGTATGAAGATCGGTCAGCTGTGCTTCTTCCAGCTGTCGTCGCCGGCCGAGAACCCTTACGGCAGTGCGAAGTACGGATCGCACTACCAGGGCCAGCGGGGCCCCACCGCCAGCCGCTCCTTCAGCAACTTCCACCGCACGCAGGTCTAGGTGGCACGGACCGAGGTCGGACCCGAGCACGACGGCGCGCAGCCGCACCTGATCCTGCCCGCGGGACGGCGAGCCCGTGGCGTGGTGCTCGCCTTGCACGGGGGCGCACCGCGCAGCACGGTCGCCACGCCGTCGTTCGATCCCGGCTACCTGCGGCTGGTGCTCGCCGCTCGCTCGATCACCGCCCGCAGCCGCGGCCGGCTGGCTGTGGTGTTGCTGCGCAACGCCGTTCGAGGATGGAACGGCGCCGGAGAGTCGCCCGTGCTCGATGCCCAGTGGGCGCTGGACCGGGTGGCGGCGACCTACCCGGGCCTGCCGATCGGTCTGCTGGGGCACTCTCTGGGTGGGCGGACGGCGTACGCGCTGGCGCACCGTCCGGAGGTCCGCGGCCTGGTCGCGCTCGCCCCGTGGATGTCCGACGCGTACGACGCCCACGACTTCCTCGGCACACCCACGCTGGTCGTGCACGGGAAGGTCGACACGGTGACCGATGCCGATGCATCCGAGGATCTCGTGCGCCGCATCCGCAGTCTCGGCGGAGACGCACGATTCGAGTCGGTCGCCGGATCGCATCCGCTGCTGTGGCGGGCGGGCCGGATCCACTCGATGGCGGGGACCTTCCTGACGCAATCCCTGGCGAGAACGGTGACGACGCCTCACTGAGTGAGCGCTCACTCATGTTACGGTCGCCGGGTGACCGAGACCCCCCGTGCCCGTCGGGCACCCGCCATGAGCGCCGACGCGCGCCGTGACGCCATCGTCGTCGCGACGATCGCGGCGATCCACGAGCACGGAGCGATGCCGACGACCCGCCAGGTCGCGCATGCGGCACAGGTCGCCGAAGGCACGATCTTCCGGGTTTTCGACACCAAGGACGAACTGCGTGCCGCCGTCCTGCAGCGCACGTTCGATCCCGCAGCGCTCTTCGGGAAGCTGTCGGCGATCGATCCGCGCCAGCCGCTGCGTCCGATCCTGATCGAGATCGTCCAGGTGCTGCAAGAACGCCTCACCAGCACGTTCACCGTCATGCACGCGCTCGGTCTGAGTGGCCCGCCCGCCGAGGTGGTCGGCACCTCGGCGCACCAGATCCGCATCGACACGGTGAACGCGTTACGCGCCCTGCTGGATCCGCACCAGGCGGAATTGGCCATGCCGGTCGAGGAGTTCGGTCATATCCTGCGGTTGCTCGCGTTCGCGGGAAGTCACCGCGACATCGCCCACGGCCGGGTGCTCACCGCGGAACAGACCGTCGACGTCCTGCTCTACGGGGCGCTGCGGCGCACCGATCGCGCCGAGTGCGGTGCGCACCACGACCACGTCGCCTCCCGACCGCACGTCGCCTCCCGAACGAAGGAGTGAACATGCTGCTGCGCCTCGTCCGCCGTCATCTGCGACCGCTGCTCGGGCTGCTCGTCGCACTCGTCGCCGCGCAACTGGCGAGCGTGGTCTGCCAGCTCTATCTGCCGGGCCTGAACGCCGACATCCTGGACAAGGGCGTCGCGCGCGGCGACACGTCGTACATCTGGCATCTCGGGGGTTGGATGCTGCTCGTCACCATCGTCCAGGTCGGTGCCGCCGTCACCTCGGCGTTCTTCGGGTCGATGATCGCGATGTCCTTCGGCCGCGACGTACGAGGCGCGGTCTTCGCCCAGGTCTCGCGGTTCTCCGCACGCGAGGTCAACCAGTTCGGGGCGCCCACGCTCATCACCCGCAACACCAACGACGTGCAGCAGGTGCAACTGGTGGTGCTGATGGGATGCACGCTGATGGTCTCGGCCCCGATCATGATGGTCGGCGGCATCTTCATGGCGCTGCGGGAGGACGCACCGCTGGCGCCCCTGATGGTGGTCGCCATGCTCGTCCTCGGTGTCGCGGTCGGGCTGATAGTGCGGCGGATGATCCCCGGCTTCCGGCTGATGCAGAAGCGCGTCGACGCGGTCAATCGGGTGATGCGCGAGCACCTCTCGGGAGTGCGGGTCATCCGCGCGTTCGTGCGTGAGCCGTACGAGCGGCAGCGTTTCGCCGCCGCGAACGACGACCTCACCCAGGCCTCGATCAAGGTCGGCCGCCTGATGTCGGCGCTCTTCCCGACCGTCTTCCTCGTGATGAACGTGTCCACCGTCGGGGTGTGGTGGTTCGGCGGTCACCAGATCGAGTCGGGGTCGATCCAGATCGGGTCGCTGACCGCGTACATGACCTATCTGATCCAGATCCTCATGTCGGTGATGATGGCGACCTTCATGGTGATGATGGTCCCGCGCGCCGCGGTCGCTTCCGAGCGCATCGAGGAGGTTCTGCAGACCGAGCCATCGGTGCGCCCGCCGGAGACGGTCGTGAATCCCGACCAGGTGCGCGGGGTGGTGCGCTTCGACGACGTGGCCATGCAGTACCCCGGGGCCGACAAGCCGGTGCTGCAGGGCGTCGACCTCGTCGCGCACCCCGGTGAGACCGTGGCGGTGATCGGGTCGACCGGGTCGGGCAAGTCGACCCTGATCTCGCTGGTCGCACGGCTCTTCGACGCCACCCACGGCACGGTCAGCATCGACGGTGTCGACGTCCGCGACATGGACCCCGACCTGCTGTGGGGGCACCTGGGCATCGTGCCGCAGCGGCCCTACCTCTTCAGCGGCACGGTGGCCTCGAATCTGCGCTACGGCAACCCCGATGCGACGGACGAACAACTCTGGGACGCGTTGGCCATCTCCCAGGGCACCGACTTCGTAGCCGCCCTGGACGGAGGTCTGCAGGCGCCGGTCAACCAGGGCGGGACGAACCTGTCCGGCGGACAGCGTCAACGGGTGTGCATCGCGCGGGCCCTGGTCGCGCAACCGCGGATCTACCTGTTCGACGACGCGTTCTCCGCCCTGGACCTGGCGACCGATCGTCGGCTCCGGACGGCTCTCGAGCCGCATGTGCGGGACGCCACGGTCTTCATCGTGGCGCAGCGGATCTCGACCATCGCAGGCGCCGACCAGATCGTCGTGCTGGACGCCGGGGAGGTGGTCGGCATCGGCACCCACGAGGAACTCGCCGAGACATGCCCGACCTACCAGGAGATCGTCGAATCGCAGCGGGCCGACGCGGGGCAGGCGGCATGAGCGGGCAACCGGCACGTTCGCCGATGCGCCGACCCGGGGGACCCATGATGGGCGTGGGCGCCGGCGAGAAGACCCAGGACTTCTCCGGGTCGGGGCGCCGCCTGCTGGGGTTGCTGCGACCGCAGCGGCGCAGCATGTCCGTGGTCCTGGTCCTGACCGTCTGCACCGTCTTCCTCAGCGTGATTGGTCCGCGGATCCTCGGCCAGGCCGTCGACGCGATCAACTCCGGTGCCATCGCCCACCGGCTGCCCGCGGGATCCAGCAAGGCGGCGGTGGTGGCAGGGCTGCGCGCTCGGGGCCAGACGACGTACGCGGACATGATCCAGCGGCTCGACCTGATCCCCGGCGTCGGCATCGACTTCGGACACGTCCTGCGGATCCTGCTCGTGGTGCTCGGCTGTTACTTGGTCTCGGCCGGGACCCAGCTGATCCAAGCGCGCCTGCTGAACCGGGTCATCCAGGTGACGATGAACCGCCTGCGCAGCGACGTCGAGGACAAGGTCGGACGGGTGCCGCTGCACTATCTGGACGGGCAGCCGCGCGGCGAGCTGCTGTCGCGGGTGACCAACGACATCGACAACATCGGTCAGTCCATGCAGCAGAGTCTGAGCCAGCTGCTCGTGAACGGACTCACGGTCATCGGGGTCATCGTGATGATGCTGACCATCTCCTGGTGGCTCACGCTCATCGCGATGATCGCCATCCCGTTGGTGCTGCTGGTGACCCGGCAGGTGATGAAGCGCTCGCAACGATTCTTCGTGGCGCAGTGGCGCAACACCGGCGAGCTCAACGGGCAGATCGAGGAGACCTACAGCGGCCACGAGCTGGTGAAGGTGTTCGGCCGGACCCCGCAGGTGCGGGAGCGGTTCGAGGAGAAGAACGCCGAGCTCATGCGGGTGAGCCAGCGCGCGCAGTTCGTCAGCAGCCTGGTCATGCCGATCATGATGTTCGTCGGCAACCTGCAGTACGTCGTGGTGTGCGTGCTCGGTGGGTTGCGGGTCGCCTCCGGCACGATGACGCTCGGCGAGGTCACCGCGTTCGTGCAGTACACCCGCCAGTTCACCCAGCCGCTCACGCAGCTGGCCTCGATGGTCAACCTGATGCAGTCCGGGGTCGCCAGTGCGGAGCGGGTGTTCGAGGTGTTGGACGCGCCGGAGGAGACCGACGACGGGTCGGTTGCCCTGGGCATCACCCAGGGCCGGGTCGAGTTCGAGGACATGTCGTTCGGGTACGAGCCCGCACGCCCCCTCATCGAGCACCTGTCCCTGCGGGTCGAGCCGGGAAGCACCGTCGCGATCGTCGGCCCGACCGGCGCGGGAAAGACCACTCTGGTCAACCTCGTCATGCGTTTCTACGAGCTGACGTCCGGACGGATCCTGCTGGACGGGGCCGACATCGCAACGGTCCCACGAGCGGAGCTGCGCTCCCGGATCGGCATGGTGCTGCAGGACACCTGGCTCTTCCACGGCACGATCTGGGAGAACATCGCCTACGGGCGGCTCGGGGCGACCGATGAGCAGATCCTCGCCGCCGCGCAGGCGACTTTCGTGGACCGCTTCGCCCGGGCGCTGCCCGACGGGTACGACACCGTCATCGACGAGGAGGCCTCGAACCTCTCCTCCGGCGAGCGGCAGCTCATCACCATCGCCCGCGCGTTCCTCGCCGACCCGGCGCTGCTGATCCTGGACGAGGCGACGTCGTCGGTGGACACCCGCACCGAGGTGCTGCTGCAGCAGGCGATGGCCGCACTGCGTTCGGACCGCACGAGTTTCGTGATCGCGCATCGTCTTTCGACGATCCGCGACGCGGACACCATCCTGGTGATGGAGCACGGAAGCATCGTCGAGCAGGGCAGTCACGACGAGCTGATGCAGGCGCGGGGCGCGTACTACCGGCTCTACATGTCCCAGTTCGAGGGTGCGGCGGTCGAGCAGGAGGGGCAGCCGGCCGGCGTATGACCTGGTGACGGTGCGGCATGCCTCAGCGGCTCAGGTCGTAGTCGTAGCGGGTGTCCGTGCCGTCCATGAACCCCTCGGTGCCCGCGTACCACCTCCTGACCAACGGGTCGGCGCTGTCGCGGCCGAGGTAGCGGCGCGCGCTCGCGGCGTACAGAACGGTGTAGTGCTGATCGAGGGGGTCGTGGTCCCCCGGGCGCATGAGCGACCTCGGGTCGATCCGGATCCGCGTGCGGTTGACGGCGTCCGGTTCCCCGGCCGCGTCCAACCGGGGCACGACGTCGGCCGTGTGCTCGATGGACAGTGCCTGCACCGACGTCGGAACGGCGATCCGCGACTCCGGCGCCGCCACGGTCAAGAGGTGCGTGACCCGGAACCGGGTGCGGAACTGCGGGTTCTGCGCGAGCCGGGCGGCCACGATACCGCCCTGACTGTGGCCGACCAGCATGACCGGTTCGGTGCCGGGCGGGACGCCCTGCGCCTTCATCGCGGCTGCGACGGCGCTGCTGATCGCCGGGTAGAGCGTGCTGGGGGCGCCGGCGATGCTCCGCACGTTCGCTGAGGCGTCCGACGGGTTCGACGGCATCTTCGCGCCCCAGTCCTCGGTGCCCGGGATGTCGACCACCCAGTGCCCGCGACCCCCCGCGTCGATCCGGCGGTGCACGCTGAGACGCGAGCGCCGGGCGTTTCCGGCTCGCTCGGTCCGGGCCTCGTCGCGCAGCAGGGTGGAGATGTCTCCCCTGGCCCTGGGGCCGGTGATCGTGTGAGTGCCCGCCGGTGTCACCGTCAGCTTCTTGGTGTCGAGCAGATATCCATGGGCGGTGGCCACTCCCAGGATGGCGGCGACCTGTCCGTCGAATCCGCCGCCTCCGTCGCGCAGCAAGTACGCCACGATGCGGGCCGACCGGACCGTGTCGTCGGTCAGCGAGGGGTCGTCGTAGACGATCCGTGAGATCGCGACAGTGAAGTGCCGCTCGTACGCCGTCACCGTGTGGATGCGCGGGTGTGCGGGATCACGCAGCACCGCCAGGGAGTAGTCGCAGTAGGTCAGTGCCGTCGCGGCACCGGCCGCGACGCCGACGTCGTACATGACGTGCGGGACGGCGACTCCGAAGCGGTAGGCGGTGAGAGCATCGGCCACAGCGATGTCACGCGTCCGGTAGTAGTGCACGGCCAGCCGGACACCGCGGGCCATCACCTCCAGATCGGCGCAGAGCACGAAGAGCCCCTGCGATCCGATGGTCAGCGCGACCGTCCGTTCGCCGATCCCGACAGCCGTGCCCGGCGACAGCAGTGCTCCCGCGACCGGCAGACGGGCGATCGCCATGGTCAGGTCGCTCGAGAGGGACCGTGCGGTGTCGCCGGCGGCGTCGAGCAGTCGGGCGCTCGTCAGCATGTCGTCGTAGTGGGCCTGCATGGACGCCGCTCCGCCGCTGGACCGGTATGCCCCGTCCTCGGACGTGGTCATGAGCGCTCCGGCTTCACGAGCGCGGCAGCTGTCAGGCAGATCTCCGCGAGCTCGGCCCTGATCTCGGACAGATCGACCGGCCGCATCGACAGCTCGTCGTCCGTGCCCTGCAGGTGTCCCCAGCCGCTCGGCAGGCCGACCAGGTGGGTGCCCAGGCGGGTGCTGCGCTCGTCGCTCACCAGCACCAGGAAGGCGGCGGACACTCCGTGTGCCAGGTCGCTCAGCCAGGCGGGGACACGATCGAGGTGCGCCACCCGCAACGCCGTCAGCAGATCGTCGATCCCTCCTGCGCGGATGTCCTCGGCGAGCACCAAGGCGTCCGGCACCGCCACCGATCGTGTCGCGAACCGGGGCACCGCCGGCACCGAGCTCGCCTCGCCGAGCACCGCCAGCAACCTGGCGAGTTCCTGCGGTAGTTGCCACGCCGGCCCGGTCATCGCGGTGACCGTGTCGCCCCCGATGGTGCCGCCCGCCATGACGAATTCGTCGCCGTCGTACGTCGCGTTCATGCTCACCACCCGGGTCTGCGTCGCTGCCACCACCCGCACCTGCGGGACCCCGGCTGCGAGGAACCCGATGACCCGGGGGGCGTCCTCACCCCTCGCGGTCAGTTCGACGGCGTCGACGCTCACCACGGTGGCCTCACGCCAGACACCGAGCCGCCCGTGTCATCCCACAGGTGGGACACGTCCTTGCCGACGCGGGCGACGTCGTGCACGGCCGTACGGGCGTCGTCGGCGACATTGTGGGCCGAATCGACCACGGCGAGAGCCGCTTTCGCGAGCGCGGCCTCGTGCGCTTCGACGTGACGGGCGTGCCTGAGGAGGAGTGTGCTCAGCTCCTCGAGTGCGCCCGCGCACCGCTGGAACGCGCCGTGCTGCCTTTCCAGTTGCGCCCGGAAGCGCTGGGCACCCAAGCTCTCCCACCGTGCTCGGCCCGCGCCGGTCACCGTGACGGCCGCCGTCCGGGCACGCGCGGCCAGGCCGCTCACGATGCGGGCGGCAGCCCTGATCTGCTCCGGATCCGATGACATGGCCGGAAGCATCGCCCGGACCGCCGGTCCGCGCGGTCACGAACGCCGCGGGTGTGGACGACCGATCTGCCACGCGGGGGATGTGCATGACGGCTCCGCCGAGTGGCATAAAAAACCGTCGAGTGGCACACCTGTAAGTGCGCCACTCGACGGTTTTCTACGCCACTCGGGCATCGCTCAGGCCGGCTGCGGTGCGTCCTCGCTGCGCTGCGGGCGCTCCTCGCGACCATCGTCGCCGCGACGAACCGCCGCCAGCAGCATGTTCGCCACGTCGACGACCTCCACCTCTTCGCGCGCGTCGCCGTTGGACTGCTCGGCGGTGAGGCCATCGGTCATCATCACCCGGCAGAACGGGCAGCCGATGGCGATCCGGTCGGCGCCGGTCGCGACGGCCTCCTTGGTGCGGTTGAGGTTGATGCGGGTGCCGAGCTTCTCCTCCATCCACATGCGGGCGCCACCGGCGCCGCAGCAGAAGGACGTCATGCCCGAGCGCTCCATCTCCTTGAGCTCGACGCCGGGCAGCGCACCGATCAGCTCTCGCGGCGCGGCGTACACGTTGTTGTGCCGGCCGAGGTAGCACGGGTCGTGGTAGGTGACCGTGGACGCCGTCGATGCCACGCCGGAGGTGTCGGCTTGGTCAGGGCGCGCCACCGGCACCAGCTGTTTGTCACGCACCAGCCGGTTCAGCAGCTGGGTGTGGTGCACGACCTCGTAGTCGCCCCCCACCTGCGGGTACTCGTTCTTCAGCGTGTTGAAGCAGTGCGCACAGGTGACCACGATCTTGGTCGCGCCCGCCTCGTTCAGCACCTCGACGTTCTGACTGGCCAGTGCCTGGAAGAGCATCTCGTTGCCCGCGCGGCGTGCCGGATCGCCGGTGCACGACTCGCCGTCACCGAGGACCGCGAACGAGACGCCCGCCGTGTCGAGCAGCTCCGCCACCGCGCGGGTCGTCTTCTTCGCACGATCCTCGTAAGCGCCCGCGCATCCGACCCAGAAGAGGTAGTCGACCTCGGAGAGCGACTCGACGTCCTGGCCGAAAACCTTGACCTCGAAGGGCAGGCCCTTGGTCCAGTCCAACCGCGCCCGGGCCGACATGCCCCACGGGTTGGCCTTGTTCTCCAGGTTCTTGAACAACCCCGACAGCTCGTTGGGGAACGCCGACTCGATCAGCACCTGGTTGCGGCGCATGTCGACGATGTGATCGACGTGCTCGATGTCGACCGGGCACTGCTCCACGCAGGCACCACAGGTGGTGCAGGACCACAGCACGTCCTGGTCGATGACGGCGTCGGGCCCGTGCGGGTTGTACGCCGTGAGCGGGTTCGCGACGTCGTACCCGGTGTCGCCGATGAGCGGCAGATCGGCGAGCGCGGTGGTCGCCTCGGGGAGGTCGGCACGCGCCGACTCCGCGGCCAGCAGGTACGGCGCCTTCGCGGCCGAGTGGTCGCGCAGCGTCATCATCAGCAGCTTGGGCGACAGCGGCTTCTCGGTGTTCCAGGCGGGGCACTGGCTCTGGCAGCGGCCGCACTCGGTGCAGGTGGAGAAGTCGAGCAGGCCCTTCCAGGTGAAGTCCTCGATCTTGCCGACGCCGAGCACGGCGTCCTCGTCGAGCTCCTCGAGGGACTCCATGGTGACCGGCTCGCCGTCGACGGTGAGCGGCTGCAGCTGGGCCAGCGCGGTGCGGCCGGTGGCTTCGCGCTTGAACCAGATGTTGAAGAACGCCAGGAAGCGGTGCCACGCGACACCCATCGTGGTGTTCAGCGAGATGGTGATCATCCAGGCCATCGAGATGACGATCTTGATGGTGGCGATCACGACGATCAGCGCCTTGATCGTGTGGTGCGGCAGGCCGCCGAACGCGTCGCCGATGAAGAACGACAGGGGGTAGTGGAACGCGCTGGCGCCGGCATCGACCTTGTACTCCAGCCCGCGCAGCGCCAGCACGCACAGCACGACGCCGAGGATGGTCAGTTCGACGTAGTAGGCCTGCCAGAACGTCGACCCGAAGAATCGCGACCAACGCCCGTCGCGACCGGTGGCCCGCGCCGGGTGCAGCTTGCGGCGGTTCCAGATCAGGTAGCTGATGCCGATCAGGCCGCCCCAGGAGAAGAACTCGGCGAGCCACTCGTAGAGGAAGAAGTGGCCAAGCAGTGGGATCGTCCAGGTCGGGTCGAAGATCTGGCCGTACGCCGTGAGCAGCGTGAAGAAGAGCAGGCCGAAGGAGATCATCGTGAACCAGTGGGCCGCGGCGACCACGGGCAGCCGCGACATCCGGGTGTGCCCGAGGAACTCGCGCAGCAGCGTCACGGTGCGCGCACCCGGCCGGTCGGCTCGCGCGGCGGGCCGTCCGACCCGGAACGTCCCGAGCATCCGGCGTACGGCGCGCACCAGCAGCACCAGCCCCACCAGCGAGATGGCGATCACGATCACGCCGGCGACGATCTGCAGTGCTGACATGCTCGCGATCCTACTGACGCTCTACTCGGCGGTACGCCGGTAGCCGGGTCTCGCCCGTGCCGAGGCGTGAGTGGGCGGGTCGCGCGAGCCCCCAGCTTGCGAGGGTGATAACGGCCTGTTGGAATAGGCATAACCACGCGGCGGTTGCCGCAACAGCAAGCCCGAATGCCCCGTCATGGGGCCACGAATCGAAGGCGGATCGCATGCCCATTCTCGACGACGTCACCCAGGCGATCGGCAACACGCCGCTGGTCCGGATCAACCGGATCATCGACACGGCCGACAGCGGCACCGTCGTCGCGGCGAAGCTGGAGTTCAACAACCCCGGCGCGTCGGTGAAGGACCGCATCGGTGCGGCCATCATCAAGGCGGCCGAGGACAGCGGGCAGCTGAAGCCGGGCGGCACGATCGTCGAGGCCACCTCCGGCAACACCGGGATCGCCCTCGCGATGGTCGGTGCCGCCAAGGGGTACAAGGTCGTGCTGGCGATGCCCGAGAGCATGAGCAAGGAGCGGCGCGCACTGCTGCGCGGCTTCGGCGCCGAGCTCGTCCTCACGCCCGCTTCCGAGGGCATGAAGGGCGCGGTCGCCCGCTCCGAGGAGATCGCGCACGAACGAGGCGGCATCCTGGCCCGCCAGTTCGCCAACGAGGCCAACCCCGAGGTGCACCGTCGTACGACGGCCGAGGAGATTTGGCGCGACACCGACGGCAAGGTCGACATCGTGGTCGCCGGCATCGGCACCGGCGGCACCATCACCGGCGTCGGCCAGGTGCTGAAGGAGCGCAAGCCCAGCGTGCAGATGATCGCCGTGGAGCCGGAGGAGTCCCCGATCCTCAACGGCGGACAGCCCGGCCCGCACAAGATCCAGGGACTCGGCGCCAACTTCGTGCCCGAGATCCTCGACCGCGAGATCTACGACGAGGTCATCGACATCAACGCCGCGACCTCGGTGGAGTGGGCCCGCAAGGCCGCCCGCGAGGAGGGGCTGCTCGTCGGCCTGTCCTCCGGCACCGCGCTGGCCGCCGCCGCGCAGGTGGCCGCACGGCCTGAGAACGCCGGCAAGACCATCGTGGTCATCATCCCCAGCTTCGGCGAGCGCTACCTGTCGACCATCCTCTTCGAGGGCTTGGTCGACTGACCGTGCCCACCCTCACCGACGGCCAGTTGTCCCGCGGGTTGCGCAGCACGTACGCAGCGTTCCTGCAGGACGTGGACGCGGCGATCGCGCGGGACCCGGCGGCCACCTCACGGGTGGAGATGGTGCTCACGTCCCCGGGTCTGCAGGCGGTCTGGATGCATCGTGCGGCGCACCGGATGTGGTCCAGAGGGGGACGCTGGCGTCTGCCGGCGCGATTGGTCTCACAGGCCGCGCGGGCGGCGACCGGGGTGGAGATCCACCCCGGCGCCACCATCGGCAAGCGCCTCTTCATCGATCACGGGATGGGTGTGGTGATCGGGGAGACCGCCGAGGTCGGTGACGACGTGCTGCTCTATCACGGCGTCACTCTCGGCGGACGCTCGCTCAATCGCGTCAAGCGTCACCCGACCGTCGGCGACCGCGTCACCATCGGCGCGGGCGCGCGGGTGCTCGGACCCATCCGGGTCGGCCCCGAGGCGCAGATCGGCGCGAACGCCGTGGTGGTCAAGGACGTACCGCCGCGGGCGGTCGCGACCGGCATCCCAGCCAAGGTGCGGTTCGTGCACACGGGCGACGATGCGTACGACGTATGGGCGGACCCGGCGATCCACATCTGAGCGGGGATCTGGCAGCAGCGCACTGCGATCGTGCGCTCAGCCCGGGAGTCGTGGCTTGCCCGTGTCGCAGAACGGCACGTCAGGTAATGCCCTTCGCAGATCGGGCGGGGTGTCGTTGAGGGTTCCTTTCCCGGAATGTCCATGCGGACGGGTGCTGCGGGACGACTGCGCCGGGACCAGTGCGGTGACCTGCGCCTTCGCCGTATCCCGTTCGGCAAACGGGACGCCGCTCGCTCGGCCCATAGTTGTTGGACGTGATCTTGGACGGTGTCGGGATCTGCGGATGGGTAAACCTGGGGGACGGTGGGGCATCACTCGTACGCGGGAGGCAGTCCTGGATCTTCGGGGGCGCTACAGGGCTGGTGGGAGCTGAGCAGCGGGCGTTGGTGATCGCCGGTGGGGCGAGCGGCAGGGCAGATCTGCGGTGCTCTGGTTCGAGCACTGCTGCTGGCTCCGGTTCTATCATCGTGATCCTGCATCTATGACCGCAGTCGTGCGTTTGACCAGTTAAGTCACTTGAACTTTCTATATCCAATTATGACGACCATGATGATGATGCCCACAGTTGCGATGATTGGGATAGGGCCAGAGTGGCCGCCGGTACTTTTCAGAGATTCGAAATAGATCACCCGCTGTGTCTAGGTGACTACGCTGTGAACTTGCTGAACCAACCTCACGAGCCCGTTACCAGTCGGCGATTGGCTGCCGGGCGGCCAACGGGTGTCCCGTAGAGGACACCGATCCGGACGCGTCGGATCCAGACGCCTCCGGCCAGGCCCAGCGCTCGTTTGGTCGCCGGCGATGGTTCGGCAAACGGGGCGCCGGTCGCTTGGCCCTACTTGTCCTACGTGGACTAAGACGGTGTCAAGATCTGCGAATGGGTAGACCTGGGGGACGGTGGGGCTTCACCCGGACGCGGAGGCAGTCCTGGATATTCGGGGGGCTGTACGGGCTGGTGGGAGCTGGGCAGTGGGCACTGGTGATCACCGGCGGGCCGGATTGGATAGGCATATTCGGCACCGTGTTCCTGCTGCTGTTCATGGCATATCTGGTGTCCGCGTTGTGCTGGCGCAATGACAATTCTGATGGCGTTGACGATGTCGCCAAGCCCACGACAGACAGGGGGATGTAATGGAGCAGCGCGGCACGGCATCCGGTTGTGGCACGCTCCGCGCGCCGATCACCTGCGGGTCGCCTTCCAAAGTCGTTTACCGGAGCACCAGGGCGCCGGTAAACGAGGACATGGATCTGCTGTGCTTCCGATGACGACACGTCGGCACGCGGGTCATCGTCAGGCTGTCTCTTGGTCCGGTCCTGAGGCTTCGACCAGCTGTTGCAACTCTTGAAGAGCGCGAAGGACCGAACAGGCGAGCAGGACGGCTATGAGGGAGTTGGCCTCGGTGTAGTGGCTGGGGTCAGCGTGGTGGACGCTGACGTGGCGGCTGACCGCCTCGGGTGCCGGATGCGGCGACTTGGGGCTCCAGTCGGTGTAGAACCGATGGATCGGGGCGAGGGCCGCCCGCAGCCGCAGTTCGGTGTATGGCACAAGGTCCGGGTCAAACAGCACCTGCTGCTTCACCTGTGCATAGTTGCCGCCCAAGGTACGGGAGACAGCCGTCTCGATGACGGCTACCGCCAGCGCCTGGGCGGCCTCGTGATGTCCCTGTTCCAGGGCCTCCACACAGCGTGCGGCGAGCTTTCGCTGGCCTGATAGCCCTGCGTAGGTAACCCCCGGCAGGACAGTTCGGCAGTCGTGCACAAGCTCGGTGACGTGAGCTAGCAGCACCGCGACCCGTGCCGCCCTGTCCTCGGCGTCGATTACCTCCTTGACGAGTTCGGCCCGCGGCACCCAGACCAGCGGCAGGCCATCGTCGCGGATTACCTCGACGACCCGGTCGAAGTCGACGCCCGGGGGCCAATTCGGTGGTTCGTGACGTCGGAGGTCCTCCAACAGCGCCCGAAAGTCCGGCATCAAGGCTGCGAGGTCGAGCTTGGGCAAGAACGTCGTGACATCGAAGGCCGGAAGCAGGGGAGTCAGATCGATCTTGGGCCACGCCCGCGTGATCGACTCCGCAAGGTGCAGGTTCAGACTCTCGGTGACAGGTGCCACGGCCGCGGCGATCTCGGTGGACTGAAACCGCAGCTGATCGATGGCGCCGAAGATGGCGGGGTCGATTAGGGGCGGAAGCGTCGCGACGATCCTGAATATTTCGGGGTCGATCAGCGGAAGTGCGAGCCCCAGTTCGCCCGGGGAAACCGGGGAGTCAGTTTCTTCTTCGGGCGAGGCGTCGACGTCCTCATCGGAGCCACCCCGCTCCGGCTCGTCCTCATCTGGCTTCTCGTCGTGCTGGTCGCCCATGCGGTTGACGTTAGCCACCGGGCCCGATGACCCGTCGATGGCGTGTCCTTATCTGCAGATGTGCAGACACTCGCCGGGACCATTCCCGACCAGGCCCGACCTTAGGCAGACCACTGCCGGTCAACTGCGACGGCGTTGGGGGTAGAGATGTCCAATGCCCCGATCAGCGATCCCATGCGGGCACTCGTGATCATCTCAGCGGACCTGCAGAGGCGACCGCGGCGCAGGCCTGGGAAGCGCCCGCAGCCGGGTCGCCCACCGGTGACCGTTGCCTTACCGAACCCGATCCGCTATCTACCTGTGCCGGCTTCCTGGCTGGCACCCCAGCCCTGGAGGAGTGGCAGGTGGGAGCACATCGGGTGGAGTATTCATCAGGGCCTGATGCTGGCGATGAACTCGCTGAGGGCGTTGGCGAGCTGGTCGGGGGCTTCGAGGGCGGGGTGGTGCCCGACAGACTCGAGGTGAACGACGGTCACGTCGTTCGCTGCGACTTGGCGCATGGTCTCGGCGGTGGAGGGATGGCTCATCGCGCCAACCGCGAGGACGGGGGCTGCAAGGGTCTTGGCGTCGGCCAATGCCTTGATGTCATCGCCTTCGGCAAGTGCGGCGGCATAGAGCCCGTGCATGCCGCGCCAGCCGTTGGGACGCTCGTAGGTGCGCGCGAACTCATCGAGGTCCGTATCGGTGACTGCACCGGGCACCCATGTGAGGTGGGGGTACCAGTACTGGGCGAAGTAGTCGCGGGCCCGGCCAGTGAAGACAAACTCGGCTATGCCGGGAGTGGCCAGCGCGCCGACGTGCCAGGCGCCGCCGTGGGCGACGTCGGCGAAGCGCTCCCAACCGAAACCGCTCAGGCCTGTCTCGATGGCGGTCAGGCTGCGGACGTCGTCAGGGTAGGTGGCGGCGAGCCGAAAGATGGTGTTGCCGGCGATGTCTTGTCCAGTGAGGTGGACTGGTCCCCAACCGAGGTGCTCGATGAGTTCGTGTAGAGCAGTGGCAGCTAGCACGCTCCCGAAGTCGGAGCCATCAGCGGCGGAGTCGCCGACACCGGGCAGGTCGACTGCAACGACACGGTGGTCGCGCGCCAGGAGGGGGATGAGTTTGTGGAACGTCCACCAGGTCTCCGGGAAGCCGTGGACGAGCAGGACTGGCTCACCGGCGGTGCCGGCGGTGACGTAGTGCAGTTCGGTGCCGGCGACGCTCGTCGTGTGATGCTCGACACCGGGCACGGCGGACGACTGGCTGCGACTCATGACCGACCTTTCCCTCTTTCTCAAGAGTGTCCTCCATAGAGCAACACCTGGCACGCGTGCCAGGGCGCGATCCGCGCACGGAGACGGGGGGAGCCCAGCGTGTTGATTGAAGTGATCGCACTGGAGTGCTGAAGCCCTGCACTGCGCCAACACTTCCGTCCACTTTGCTTCCGGTACTTTCCTGGCGGAGGTTGAGGCCGACCTTGGCGTAACTCCACCAAAGTCACCTCCCGCCACGGGTCCGCGGACACCAGATACACAGGCAATGGCGGGAGCATTGATGCGAAGACGCTTGTCCGATCCACCCCACCGGCTCGCGCCATGCCGTAAGCATCCGGGGCCGTCGTCGCGTACGAGTAGCGCCGTTGCGGCACGTGTGCCTAAATGGAAGCCATGCAGAACGCTCCGTTCGTCCCAGAACAGATCGAGGCGATCATTTTCGACGTGATTGGCACCCTCGTTGACGAGGACACAGCATGGGCGAGCGTCGCTGAAAAGGTTGCGGCGCAGGCAGGTCTGGACATGCCGAACGACCTGCACCAGCTCTGGGTGACATTTCTTGAGCAACGCATGAACGCTGTCATCGACGGCGCCAGCCCTTGGGAGCCGCACAGCGAATTGGTCAGCGGTGCTGCGCGAGATGCGGTCACGAGCTTGGGCGGGACCATGTCGGTGGAAGCCTCGAACCTGGTGTCGTTCTTGGATCGTGCCTACACGGCGTGGCCGGACGTGGCAGACGGCACTGCAATGCTTCGGCACCACCGACTCCTCGCCGGCGTGAGCAACGGCGACCTGGACTCCCTTATGTGGCTCGCAAACGCCAACTCGATCAGCTGGGACATCGCGTTGTCCACAGGGTCTGCACAGACGTTCAAACCGGCCCCTGCTGCGTACCAGTACACAATCGACACCCTCGGCATCAATCCGGCAAGTACGCTTTTCGTCGCAGCCCACCCATGGGACCTGCGAGCCGCTGCGCAACATGGATTCCGCACCGCGTACATCGCCCGACCAGGCGCGGATCGGCCATCGGACGACGATCGCTTCGACCTCTCATCCGAGAATTTGTTGGCATTGACCGAATTGCTCTCAGCTGACTGACCTCGTCCCGAGCACCAGCGTCAGGGTGACGCTGCTCCCAGCTCCTAGCCGGCGCGCGTCAATCCGGCCGGATGTGCGGACGGGCCGTAGGTCGAACGACGACCGGTCAGCGATCCTCAATCGGGACGGACAGATTCGACTTGAAATGCACTCATTTGCCGCTGTCGGCGCGCAAGCGTCCGACCGACGCTGTCGGCGCGAAGCGCACGACAATGATGCGAACAGTGTGCGTTCGGCCCGGTAAGGGGTCGGCTAGCGGGGCACGTATTGCAGATCGCGAAGGGCACGAGCGGTGCCACGGCTGCCGCGCCGGAGCGTGGTGCCCAGCCCACTTGCTCGAGTAGGCGATCATGCCGAGATGCAGTTCTTCTGTTATCACCGCGATCGGGTCGGCTCCGCGGTTCTGCGCGATAACTTGAGCGAGGCGCACTGGTCCTACATGGACCGGTTCGCTGCGCAGCTCATTGCGCGAGGACCGACGTTTCGCGACGACCAGACGCCGACCGGCAGCGTGCACATCATTGAGCTGAAGGATTCCGCCGCGGCAAGCGCCGCTTTTGAAGCAACCAAACGGTCTGGCCTCGTCGTCCGGGACTGTCCGGCAAACGGT
>NZ_JAGEKR010000001.1 GCF_017565405.1 Allobranchiibius sp. CTAmp26 | reverse complement strand
CGGTGGCCTACGGCACGCTCGTCCCGGTGACGCCGAAGGTGTCCGGGTCAGTGAAGGTCGGTTACACGTTGACCGCAACGCCCGGCGCCTGGGGACCGGCGCCGGTGAGCCTGACCTACCAGTGGTACCGGGTTTCCTCCGCTGGCGCAGTGACGCCCATCTCCGGTGCCAAAGCGTCCACCTATAAGGCAACAGCCAGTGACCGTGGCTACCGGTTGAAGGTCGCGGTGACAGGTAGTGAGTCCGGGTACACCACCGCGGACCGCGAGAGCGCCCTCACCAGCGCGGTGGCCTACGGCACGCTCGTCCCGGTGACGCCGAAGGTGTCCGGGTCAGTGAAGGTCGGTTACACGTTGACCGCAACGCCCGGCGCCTGGGGACCGGCGCCGGTGAGCCTGACCTACCAGTGGTACCGGGTTTCCTCCGCTGGCGCAGCGACGCCCATCTCCGGTGCAAAAGCGTCCACCTATAAGGCAACAGCCAGTGACCGTGGCTACCGAATGAAGGTACGAGTCACCGGCACCGAAACCGGATACACAACCGCGTATCGCGAGAGCACCCTCACCAGTTCTGTCCCTCGTTAAAACTGGCCGGAGTTTTACATTCCCTGCTCGTGCTCGGACGCACGCCCGCGGGATCGAGCGTCGTGGGGTGCTGCTCTTCCTCGGCCGCAGCAGTCGCGCCCTCGCGTGCTCGCCAATTGCGCTGCCCTCGCGCGGTGGGGACTGCCGCACGCACGGGTGACAGTTCCTAGTCACGCAGCCTGGTCGGCAGGCGTGGTCATGGTGGTCTCGTATTCGATGGGCGTGAATCGGCTAAGGCGGTCTTGCCGGCGGCGTCGGTGGGAGGTGCGTTCGATCCGGGTCACGATAGCGATCGGCTGCTTCAACCACCGACGCCTCTGCGGCAAAATCGGACTCCTCCCACCCGCCGAGCTCGGGGCCACCCACTAGGCCTCACAGCCCGACGAGCACCACCGTCCGAACCCGATCCCCACCGAGGTCGGATCCAACTAACCGAGCCTCCACGAGACCTGGCGCGCTTCAGTCGGTGACAATGTTCGCTGCATCTCGACAGCGGACGGCGCCTCGCCACGCTCGCGTAGTCCGTACCTCCCCGCGCAACGCGAAGGACGAAGCACCACACACCTCTTGCATTCCCGGTCGTTGATGTGTCGGTCACAGTCCGCAGGGACGCCCGCTGGCGCCTCAGGGGGGTGTGACGATGAGCATCCACAAGCTGACCGCGGGGTCGGGGTACGACTATCTGACCCGTCAAGTCGCGGCCTTGGACGCCACCGACAAGGGCCACACCGGGCTCGCGTCGTACTACAGCGAGAAGGGTGAGACACCTGGGGAGTGGGTTGGGTCTGGGATCACCGGCATCGAGGGGCTCGCCGCCGGCGACATCGTCACCGCCGAGCAGATGCAGGCGTTGTTCGGTTCCGGGCACCACCCGCTGGCCCACGCACGGCGCGAGAGCTTCCAGGGTCAGGGAGTGAGTGCCGAGGACTACCGCGCGGTGACCCGGTTGGGAGTGCCGTTCAAGGTGTACGAGCACGACGTCTCCGCGTACCGGCTCGAGGTCGCGAAGCGCTTGAGGTCACCCAACAAAGCCGCGGGCGTCCCTGGTGAGTACCCAGTCTCGGCCGAGGACCGCGCCCGCGTCCGCACCGAGGTCGCCCGGGAGTTCTTCCGCGCCGAGCACGGCCGCGATCCCGATGACGCCCGCGAGCTGTCCGCAACCATCGCCACGCACTCGCGCCCCAAGACGCAGGCGGTGGCGGGTTTCGACCTCACGTTCAGCCCGGTGAAGTCGGTCTCGACGCTGTGGGCGATCGCCGACCCATCGACCGCTGCCCGGATCGAACGGGCCCATCACGCGGCCATCAGCGACGCGCTGGGGTTCGTCGAGCGGCACGCCCTGTACTCCCGGGAGGGCGCCAACGGGGTCCGTCAGGTCGACGTGCGCGGCCTGGTTGCCACGGCGTTCACGCACCGAGACAGTCGGGCCGGTGACCCCGATCTGCACACCCACGTCGCCGTCGCGAACAAGGTGCAGACCCTCGACGGCAAGTGGCTGGCGGTCGACGGGCGCGTGTTGTTCAAGGCCACGGTCGCCGCGTCCGAGACATACAACAGCGCGCTCGAACGGCACCTGAACGCGGATCTCGGGCTGCGCTTCGAGGCACGAGACGACACCGACCCACGCACACGTCCGATCCGCGAAGTCGTGGGCGTCGACCCGAGGTTGAACCACCGCTGGTCCGCCCGTCGGGTGAGCATCGAGGAACGGCGCAGCACCCTGGTCACGCGGTTTCAGCGCACCCACGGCCGGCCACCGACCCCGATCGAAGCGATCCACCTGGCCCAGCAGGCAACCCTGGAAACCCGCGACGCCAAGCACGAACCACGGGCGCTGGCCGAGCAGCGCGCGACCTGGCGGGAACAGGCCCGCGAGGTGCTCGACGGTGACCACGGAATCCACGCCATGCTCGCCCAGACGATGGCCTCGCACGGGCCCAGCCCCGTAGACCGGTTCGTTCGGGTCGACATCGACACCACCGCCCAGGCGGTCCTGACTCAGATGGAGAACCGGCGGTCGGTGTGGCAGGTCTGGCATGTCCGTGCCGAGGCCGAACGACGGACCCGCGGCGCGGGCGCCTCTCACCTGCTCAGGCCAGGCCTGGTCGACCAGGTGGTGGCCCGTGCCCTCGAAATGTCGGTGCCGATCGGTCGCCCTGAGAACGACATCGCCGAACCGAAAGAGCTGCGGCGCCAGGACGGTTCGTCGATGTACACCGTGGCCGGTGCGGACTTGTTCACGTCCGCGACGGTGATGGCCGCCGAGCAGCGTCTGGTCGAGGTGGCGGGCCGCACCGACGGCCTGGTCGTGGACGAGATGGCGGTCGAGCTGGCGCTGATGGAATCGGCGGCTAACGGTGTCCCCCTCAACTCCGGACAGATCTGCCTGATACGGGCCATGGCCACGTCCGGCGCCCGCCTCCAGCTTGCGATCGCGCCGGCCGGGTCCGGCAAGACCACCGCGATGCGGGCCCTGTCCGGGGCGTGAGCCGAAGGCGGCGGGCAGGTACTGGGACTGGCCCCCTCGGCCGCGGCCGCCGCCGCGCTGCGGTCCCAGATCGACACCACCACCGACACCCTCGCCAAGCTCGTCCACGAAATTTCCAACCGCGACCCGAATGCCCGCACCTGGATCGACGTCCCCGTCAACGAGAAGGACACCGCCACGGCGGCCGGTGCACGCTGGGACCCGCGGGCGCGCTCCTGGTACGCCCCCGAGGGTGCGGCACAGGTCGCAGCCGGGGCACCGCTCGCGCCGTGGCGGGTCTGCGTGACCGACATCGGCCCCGGGACGCTGGTCGTGATCGACGAAGCCGGCATGGCCGACACGATCTCCTTGGATCTGGCGGTGCAGTTCGTCCTGGATCGAGGCGGCAGCGTCCGGTTGATCGGCGACGATCAGCAGCTGGCCGCGATCGGCGCCGGCGGCGTGCTGCGCGACATCCAGTCCACCCACGGGGCCTGCCGGCTCACCGAACTGGTCCGGTTCGCCGACCCCGCGGAGGGCGCCGCCACCCTCGCGCTGCGCGAGGGTCGGCCCGAGGCGCTCGGGTTCTACCTGGACCGGGCCCGGGTCCACGTCGGCGACCTGGCGACGATGACCGAGGACGTGTTCGGCGCCTGGCAGACCGACCGCGCCCAGGGCCTGGACTCGATCATGCTGGCACCGACCCGGCAGCTGGTCAGCGACCTCAACCAGCGAGCTCGCGCGCACCGGGTGGAAAGTGCCGACCCCGGCAGCAGCCGGTGCGACGAGGCGCGGACAGTGTGCCTCGCGGACGGAAACCTGGCCGGTGTGGGCGACCTGGTCATCACCCGGTCCAACGACCGCCGGCTGCGGTCCTCCTCGACCGACTGGGTGAAGAACGGCGACCGTTGGACCGTGCGGGCCATCGACGAGAGGGCTGTGAGGGTCCAGCACACGCGAAGCGGTCGGCTGCTCACCCTCCCGGCGGACTACGTTCACCGCCACACCGAACTGGGCTACGCGACAACGATCCACACCGCCCAGGGCGTGTCGGTGGACACCATGCACGGCCTGGCCAACGGGGACGAATCCCGCCAGGCGCTGTACACGATGCTGACCCGCGGCAAGCAGGGCAACCACGTGTACCCGGAGGTCGTCGGTGACGGCGACCCGCACAGCGTGATCCGCCCGGAGATGACCCACCCGCCGACCCCCACCGGCCTGCTTGAGCAGATCCTGGCCCGCGACGACGCGCCCCGTTCGGCGACCACGATGCTGCGCGAGCAGGCCGTGCCGGCCACCTTGCTCGGTCAGGCGGCACAGCGGTACCTGGACGCCTTGTACGTCGCGGCCGAGCATGAGCTCGGCCCGGAGCAGGTCGCCAGACTCGAAGCAGACGCCGAACGTGTCGTTCCCGAGGTCACGCAGCAGCCCGCCTGGCCGGCGTTGCGGGCCCACCTGATCCTGACCGGTGCACACGGCGTGGACCCCACCGTAAAGCTGCGGGCCGCCGCCGAGTCGCGTGAGCTCGACACCGCCGGCGACACCGCCGCGGTGCTGGACTGGCGCCTTGACGACACCGGCCTGCGCGGCGGCGGCCACGGCCCGTTGCCGTGGTTGCCCGGTGTGCCCGCATCCCTGGCCGGCAACGACACGTGGGGGTCCTACCTCGTACAGCGGGCGGCGAAGGTCACCGACCTGGCCATCACGGTGCGTGAGCAGGCGGTCGCCGGTGCGACACCGGGCTGGGCGCCCAGCGGCCGGCCCGCCGATCCGGTGCTCGGCGATATCGCCGTGTGGCGGGCCGCGACGCTCGTCGACGACGCCGACTGGCGCCCCACCGGGCGCGCCCAGCTGCAGAAGGCGCCCGCGATTTGGCAGCGCCAGCTGACGGAGCGGCTGATCGGTGACCGTGCCCCCGCCATGGAGGAGTGGGGCCCGGTGATTGCCGCAGCCACCGGCACGACCGTCCGGGCCACCGGCCGCGACCCGTTCGCGCCGGTCTTGGCCGGACGGCTCGCGGCGATGGCCCGCTCGGGCGTCGACGCGCCCGGCATGCTGCGGCGAGCCCGCGCGACCGGGACCCTTCCCGACGATCACACCGCCGCCGCACTCTGGTGGCGCCTCCGTCGTCACCTGCCGCCCGCCGTCGTGCAGCAGATCGACCACGCAGGACAGGACGGGGGCCTGCGCGCTGCATGGACGCCGAGGGTGCTGCAACTGCTGGGCCAAGACCGTGCCGCACAGCTGCAGGCCAGCCCCTGGTGGCCCACCCTGGTCACCACCGTCGACCACGCACTGGCACGCGGATGGTCGGTGCAGGACCTGTTCCGAGGCGAGGCGGCGCAGCTGACCGACCCCGGTGACGACCCCTGCCAGAGGTTGGTCTGGCGACTGTCGGTCGCGATGGACCCCGTCCCCGACGAGCCCTGCGACGCCTACCCGGTCGTGGGGGTGTGCCCCTGGCACCACGTCCCCGTGCCTGCCGATGCAGCGCAGACACTCTTGCCGGACCTGTCCGCCGACCAGCTCCCGCCAGTGGTCGCCGAACGCCGGTTGGCAGCGCCTCCGGCCCGGGATCTGCGCGACCGCCTCGTCACCATGCTCGACGTCCAGATCGACACCCGTCCGCCCATCGGTCCGACCCTGACCGGCGCCGCGCAAGAGCGGCGGTCGATCAGCCCGACCTCGCCCGACCGGTCGGTCGGTCCCCGCCGTTGACCAGCGCAGTCCTCGCCGTCCAGCTCCTGGTGCTGCGCGCGCACCTGCTGGCCCCCGGGCAACTGGACCAGCTGGTCCCCGGCGATCGCCGCTCCCAGGCCGAATGCTCCATGCCGAGCTGCTGCATCGCAGCGACATCGGCCAGTCGCCGCGGACAGGAGCGGCTCGTGGCGGGCGCCCGTTATGCCCCAGTTATGCCCGCAAGGGCAGTGACAGAACGCCCCGATCCGCGTTCCCGCAGGTCAGGGCCGTTCTCCTTGCTGGTCGGGGTGACAGGATTTGAACCTGCGGCCTCGTCGTCCCGAACGACGCGCGCTACCAAGCTGCGCCACACCCCGTGGCTGCTGCACCCGTCGTGTGGATCGCACACGAGCCGGATGCAGCCCGGCATACGTTACCGGTAAGGCTCGCGCATCTCCCAATCGGTAGGCGCGCCAGGCGGCCGGCTCACAGCGTGGGGCCGGAGTCCCACGACGGGGGAGCGAGGGTGAGCAGCGTCGCCTCGGGCCGGCAGGCGAAGCGCACCGGTGTGTACTTGTTGTGGCCGAGACCCGCCGACACCTCCAGCCACGCGGCGTCGCACGGCGCACTGGTGGACGGTTGACCGTTCGCGCCGGGCCACCACCGCGAGACCCCCTTGGCACGGGTCCTGTCCAGATCGCAGTTGGTGACCAGCGCGCCGTACCCAGGCACGCAGAGCTGTCCGCCGTGCGTGTGCCCGGCGAGCAGCACGCGCGCGCCGTCGGCCGCCATCGCGTCCAGGACGCGGGTGTACGGCGCGTGCAGCACCCCCAGCGTGAGATCGGCCGCCGGGTCTGCGGGCGCGGCGTCGTACCGGTCGTAGCCGAGATGCGGGTCGTCGACGCCGACCAGCTCCAGGTCGAGCCCGCGCAGCGACAGGGACCGGCGGACGTTGGTCAGGTCCAGCCAGCCGCCGGAGGTGAAGCCCGAGACCAGTTCCCGCCACGGCAGCTCCAGCGTCTCCATGTCCGCGCCACGGGGGTGTGAGCGGTCGAAGTAGCGCAGCGGGTTCTTGACGGTCGGCGCGAAGTAGTCGTTCGAGCCGAGCACGAAGGCGCCGGGCAGTTCCAGCAGCGGTTCCATGGCACGCAGCACCGCCGGGACCGCGTCCAGGTCCGAGCAGTTGTCGCCGGTGTTGACGACGAAGTCCGGCTCGAGAGAGGCGAGCGCGCGCACCCAGGCGATCCGCCGCTCCTGGCGGGGCACGAGATGCAGGTCGGAGATGTGCAGCACCCGGACAGGGGTGGCGCCCTCGGGTAGGACCGGGAGGGTGGCTCGGCGGACGGCGTACCAGTGCCGCTCGACGAGCGAGGCCCAGGCGAGCGCCCCCGCTCCGGCGGTGGCTGCCGCGGCGGCGGCACGGGCGACGGGATGCATCCGCACATCCTCACACGCGCTCGCACACGCGAGGACGGGTGACAGACTGCCCCGCATGAGCCTCAAGGACACCCTGCAGACCGACCTCACCGCGGCGATGCGCGCGAAGGACACCGTGCGCACCCAGACCCTGCGGATGGCGCTCGCGGCTGTGCGCACCTCGGAGGTGAGCGGCGACGCCAAGCACGAGCTGACCGACGACGAGGTGCTGGCCTGTGTGACCAAGGAGGCCAAGAAACGGCGCGAGGCCGCGACGGCGTACGACGACGCGGGTCGGCCCGAGCTGGCCGACGCCGAACGCGCGGAGCTGGCCGTCCTGGAGCACTACCTGCCGGCGCAGCTCAGCGACGAGGAGCTGACCACGATGATCCAGCAGGCGATCTCATCGACCGGTGCCTCCGGGATGGGGGGCATGGGCCAGGTCATGAAGGTCCTGCAGCCGCAGATCGCCGGTCGTGCGGACGGCGGCAAGGTCGCCGCCGCCGTGCGTGAGGCGCTCAGCGCCGGCTGAGGCTCAGCCCGAGCTGGGGTAGATGTAGATCGTGGTGCCCTGAGTCGCGCCGCCGGACGCTGACATCGCGGTGATCTGACCCCGTGGCTGCGGGCCGGGACGGCTCGGACCGACCTGCACGTGGAACCCGGCCGCCTGCAAGGTGGCGATCGCCGAGTTGATGTCCTGCCCGACGACGTTGGGCACGGAGATCTGCGTCGACGTCGATGAAGAAGATGACGTCGACGATGACGAGGACGACGAACTCGGGGTGGATGTGCTGGTGCCGGTATTCATGCCGGGCACCACGGGGAACTGCTCGATGGGTTGGCCCTTGAGGGCCGCGTCCATGATGCTCTTCCAGATCGGCCCGGCGAGGTCGCCTGCGAACACGTAGCCGTTGTACTTCTTGCCGGCCAGGGTGATGTCCTTCAGGTTCGGCTGCGACCCCGACCCGTGTCCGACCCACACCGCTGTGGCGATCTGCGGGGTGTAACCGACGAACCAGATGTTCTTCGCCCCCGTCACCGTGCCGGTCTTGCCCGCGGCCGGCCGTCCGCGGGCAAGCGCGGACTTGTGCCCCGTCGCCTTCGGGTCATTCGGATTGAGTACGGCTCGGAAGATCTGACTGGTCTCCTCGGCCGTCTTCTTGGAGATCACTTGTCTGCAGGTGATGCCGGTCAGCTTGAGCTTCTTGCCGTTACCGTCGGTGATCGACTCGACCGGTCGCGGCGGGCAGTACTTGCCGCCTGCCGCGGCCGTTGCGTAGGCGTTGGCGAGCTGAATCGGGGAGGTGACACCCACGCCCAGCACGATGCCGGCCGGGGTGATCTGCAGGTCTCTGCGGTCCAGGCCCAGTTTGACCATGGTGTCGACCACGTTGCACATG
Source organism: Allobranchiibius sp. CTAmp26 (assembly GCF_017565405.1). Taxonomy (GTDB): domain Bacteria; phylum Actinomycetota; class Actinomycetes; order Actinomycetales; family Dermatophilaceae; genus Allobranchiibius. Next base: position 298,949 of record NZ_JAGEKR010000001.1, on the reverse strand, counting down.
CCGACGTCCGCCGTCAGCTGGGTGAACGCGGTGTTGACCGACCATGCGGTCGCTGTGGCGTACGGCATCGGTCCGGACGGTACTGAGAAGTCGTTTCCGATCTGGAACGTGCCGCGCTTGTTGTCATAGCAAGGACCGTTGAAGGCGAGGTACTTGAAGGTGGACCCCGGCTGATTGTCCGTTGTCTTGATGTTCTGCTTCGGGACGTTGATCGTCTGGTCCGGTGACGCACCGCGCTCGAGCGCCGTGAGGATCTGGAAGTACTTCGTGGAGGAGCCGAAGGTGAACTTCGCCGTGCCTGCGAGGTCCAGGGACGTCTTCCCGCGCGCGGTCGTGTTGCTGTAGGAGGTGTTCTGCGCCGTGGCGATGATGTCGCCCGTGCCTGGCTTGATCATCACGCCCGCGCTGTTGATGCCGTACTTGTTGTTCTGCGGCACCTTCGCACGGATCTGCTGGTCGATGATGGCGGCCATCTTGGGCTGGAACGAGGTCTTGATGGTGAGCCCGCCACTCTGCAGCGCTGCCTGACGAGCCTTGACGGTCTTGCCGAGCGCCGGCTGCTGGTCCAGCCAGCTCGTCACGTAGTTGCAGAAGTACGGGTACTGCGACGACGCGCAGTTGCCGCTGATGTTCTTCAGCTTCAGCGCGATCGGCGACACCGACGCGTCCGAGTACTGCTTGAAGGTGATGATCTTCTGCTGGTACATCTTCTGCAGCACGATGTTGCGGCGCGTCTTGGAGTCATGGGGGTTGTTGACCGGGTCGAACGCGGAGGGCTGGTTGACCACCCCGGCGAGCAGGGCGGCCTGCGGCAGGTTCAGTTGCGAGGCGTGCACGCTGAAGTAGTGCTGCGCGGCCGCCTCGATGCCGTACTGCTGGTCGCCGTAGTAGACGAGGTTGAGGTAGCCGTCGAGGATCTGGTCCTTGCTGTACTTCTGCTCCAGCGCCGTCGCGTACTTCAGCTCCTGCAGCTTGCGGACGTACCCCTGCAGACCTTCGCGCGCCACCGCGTTCTTCGCGGCCGCGGTGTTGCCGGAGCTGAGCGCCTCGTTCTGCAGCGACACCTTCACGTACTGCTGGGTGAGGGTGGAGGCTCCCTGGACGCCGCCCCCCTGGGCGTTGCTGGTGAGCGCGCGGAGCAGGCCCCTGGGGTCGATGCCGCCGTGCTGGAAGAAGCGCTCGTCCTCGATCGCCACCTGCGCCTTCTGCATGATGGGCGAGACCTTGTTCAGCGGCACCACGATGCGGTTCTCGTTGAACGGCGTGGCGATCGTCGAGCCGTCGGCCGCCAGGATCCGCGACTGCTGAGCAAGCGGGTTCATGGCGAACGTCGACGGCAGCCCGTTGAAGAGGCTGATGCTCTTGTTGGTGGCGAGGCCGGCCCCGCCGACGGCGGGGATCAGCAGTCCGGCCGCGAGCAGGCCCATCACCATCGCGGTGGCGAGCAGGGCGATGAGCAGGGTGAGCACGGATCCGAGCCGGCGGGTGGCACGCATGGACACGAGGCTAACCCGGTCCGCTGTGCAAGGCCTCGATCCCGCGCTGTCGCGGCGTCGGAGCAGGTAACTTACCCCAACGTCGGTCCGTGTAAATAGTCATAAATAACTAGGTTTAATTAGTTCTCAGTAGGCCTAGCGGATCAATTACCAAGTATTTACTCTTCTGACATTACCTTGGGGAAAGTACGACGCTATGGGGAAGGGTTCAAGCGATGACTGCAGTTGCTCCCGAGCACACCAGCTGGGACGAGAGCTGGGCGGCGCGTGCCGCGTGTCGTGGAGGTGTGCCGGACGAGCTGTTCGCCAAAGGCGCTGCTCAGCAGCTTGCCAAGGCGATCTGCCAGGGCTGTCCCGTGGTGGCCGAGTGCCTGGCCGACGCCCTGGACAACCACACCGAGTACGGCGTGTGGGGTGGCATGACCGAGCGTGAGCGCCGTGCACTGCTCCGTCGGCGTCCCGAGGTGCGGTCTTGGACCGCCTTGTTCAAGGCAGCCCGCGCCAACGAGCGCCCCTGACCGACGCCGATCGTTCGACCGGCACCGACTAGTCCCCACTGAGTGCCGCACCGATCTCCCGCAGTTGGTCGACATCGTTCACGTCGCTGCCGGACGTCGGCACGTGGACCTGGGGGATGTCCTCGTGCGCCGCGGTGAAGCGGGCCACCGCCGCCCGGTGCCGCGCCGCCTGGTCGGCGGCCTCGGCGTGCACCTGCAGCAGAGCCGCGGTGTCCGCCGGCTTCCAACCCTCCGCCCGGCCGGGTAGATCCCGGATCGCCTGCGCCGTCTCGATCGCCCGCGCCGCGGACAGCGACGGGATGGTGATCGGCTGCAGCCGGTTCACCACGAGCCCGGCCAGCGGCATCCCCTCCGAGGCCAGACGGTCCACGAAGAACGACGCCTCACGCAGAGCATCGCGCTCGGGTGACGCCACGACGAGGAACGCCGTACTCGCGTCGCTGAGCGCGGCGTACGTCACCTCCGCGCGCTCGCGAAAACCGCCGAACATCGTGTCCAGCGCGGCGATGAAGGTCTGGGCGTCCTTCAGCATCTGGGCGCCGAGGATCTTCGCCATCACCCCGGTGACCGAGCTCATCCCCACCGACACGACCTTCAGGTACGCGCGGCCGCCCACCTTGGCGGGCGCGGTCATCAACCGTATGAACCGGCCGTCGAGGAAGGACCCGAGCTTCTTGGGCGCGTCGAGGAAGTCCATGGCCGAGCGCGAGGGCGGGGTGTCCACCACGATCAGGTCCCACCGCCGGTCGGTGCCGACCGTCTCCTGCTGCAGCTGCCCCAGCCGCTCCATCGCCATGTACTCCTGAGTGCCGGCGAACGAGCTGGACACGGCCTCGTAGAACGGGTTCGCCATGATCGCGGCGGCCTTCTCCGGCGTGGAGTGGGACATCACGACCTCGTCGAAGGTCCGCTTCATGTCCAGCATCATCGCGTCGAGCGATCCGCCCGCCGAGGTGTCGATGGTGTGCACGGGGGCCGGATCGTTGTCCAGGTGCTCCAGTCCCAGAGCCTGCGCGAGCCGTCGGGCCGGGTCGATGGTGAGGACCACGACGGACCGGCCTGCCTCCGCGGCACGGATCGCCACGGCGGCCGCGGTGGTCGTCTTGCCCACCCCGCCGGAGCCGCAGCAGATCACGGTGCGGATCGTGGGGTCGTCGATCAGGGTGTCGATGTTCAGGCTCGGGGTCGTCATTGCATTCCCTGGCGGTGCAGGTCGGCGGCGAGCTGACGCAGCCCGCCCGCGTCCATCCCGTCCGGCAGTGCGGGCAGCCGCACGATCGGCAGGTCGAGTGAGCTGAGCCGGGCCCGTTCGCGCTCCTCCAGGGACAGCCGCTCGTCCAGACGCCGTCCGGACTCCACGAGCCCGTCCACGAGCGTGGGTCCGACCCGCAGACCCCCATCGGCCAGGTCGGCGCTCAGCGGCTCGGCGTCGAAATCGGGGCTCTGCAGCAGGGCGCGGGACCTCTTGCCGAGCAGCGCCCCGCGTTCCTGGTTGACGATGATCGATCCCATCGGCAGGCCCTCGCCGCGCAGCTCGGCTGTGGCGTCGATGGTCTCCTGCACGGGCATCTCCTCCGCGACCGCGACCAGGTGCACCCGGCTGCGACCGGAGGTCAGCATCCGCATGATCGAGTCGGCCTGCTTCTTGATCGGGCCCACCTTCGCCAGTCCCGACAGCTCACGGTTGACCGCCAGGAACTTGCCGATCCGGCCGGTCGGGGGAGCGTCGAGGACGACGGCGTCGTACTGCTGGAAACCTCGTCGCGCGTGGTGCTCGTCGCGGCGTACGACCTCGTAGACCTTGCCGATGACCAGCACGTCGCGCATCCCCGGCGCGATGGTGGTCGCGAAGTCGATGGCGCCGAACTTCTCCAGCAGACCGCCGGCCCGGCCGAGCTTGTAGAACATCTGCAGGTATTCCAGCAGCGCCGCCTTCGGGTCGATGGCGAGGCCGCGCACCTCGCCGCCTCCGAGCCCGCGGGCGACGTGGGTCTCCTCGTCGCCGAAGGGTGCGACGTCGAAGACCTGACTGATGCCGCCGCGGCCCTCGACCTCGACGAGCAGCACCCGCCGGCCGTCGTGTGCCAGGGCGAGCGCCAGGGCGGCGGCGACCGTCGTCTTGCCGGTGCCCCCCTTGCCCGAGACGATGTGCAGCTGTGCGGTCACCGTTCGCGCCCGCCCGCGAGATCGGCCGGGTCGGCCAGGTCAGTCGGATCGGCCAGCTCTGACACCGCCGCGCGGACGATCGCGAACGCCGCCGACTGCGGATCGATAACGTCGAAGTGATCGGCGCCGTCGATCACCCGCAGCCGCGTGCTGGGGACGGCAGCCGTGTAGCTCTGCGAGATCGAGAGCGGCACGTGCTCGTCGCGGGTGCCGTGGATCGCGACGACGGGCGCCGGGGGACCCCCGAGACGGGCCGGATCCGCCTGCTCCCAGCCGGCCGGGTCTTTCTCGGGCGTGCTGCCCATCAGGGCCTCGGCGGCGCCTGCGCCCAGGCCGAGCTCGTGCACCAGATGCAGATCCACGCAGCCGGCCAGCGCGACTGTGCCGACGACGCCGTGCGTCTCGGGCTGGGCCGCGAGCCACGCGACCAGGTGGCCGCCGGCCGAATGCCCCACCAGGACGACGCGATCCGGCAGATCGGTGCGGGCCGCGACGGCGGCGACGACGTCCCGCAGGTCCGCGCGCATGGCCGGCCAACCGCCGCGCGCCGCTCGCCGGTACTCCGGCACCACGACGTGGAAACCGTCCTGCGCGAAGGCCACGGCCTCGCTGCCGGTGTGGCTGCGGTCGGTGGCGGGCCGCCAGAAGCCGCCGTGCACGACGATCACCGTCACCCCACGCGGTGGCCCGGTCGGCTGCCGCACGTCGTAGATCTGGTCCGGCTCCTCGCCGTACGCGGTGGTCTCGTCGGGCGGCGCGGCGGCGCGGTCCAGCACGGAAGCCATGCTGGGAGCCTACGCAGCGCGCGGGAGGGGTTCGCACCGAGCGGTCGCGCCCTGCCAGACTGCGGTGGATTCCGCTCGTCCGCGAGTGGACCGACCCGACCCGAACGACGACGAGGAGAACCCGTGAACACGTGGGAGTACGCGACCGTCCCGCTGATCGTGCACGCGACCAAGCAGATCCTGGACCAATGGGGTGAGGACGGTTGGGAGCTCGTGCAGGTGCTGCAGAGCCCGGACGGCGGCAACCTGGTCGCCTACCTGAAGCGTCCCAAGCACACCTGATGTCGCAGGTCGAGGACCGGCTCGCGGCGATGGGGCTGAGCGTGCCCGACGTCGTCGCGCCGCTGGCGTCGTACGTCCCGGCTGTGCGGTACGCCGACACCGTGCAGACCTCGGGTCAGCTGCCGATGGTCGACGGCGCGCTCACCGCCACCGGCAAGGTCGGGGCGCAGGTCACCCCGGAGCAGGCGACCGAGCTGGCCCGCACCTGCGCCCTCAACGCGATCGCCGCGGTGAAGTCGTTGGTGCCCGACCTGGACACCGTGCGGGTGGTCAAGGTCGTCGGCTTCGTGGCCAGCGACCCCGCGTTCACCGGTCAGCCCGCCGTCGTCAACGGCGCGAGCGAGCTGCTCGGTGCGGCGTTCGGCGCGGACGGCGTGCACGCCCGCTCCGCGGTGGGCGTGGCCGTCCTGCCGCTCGATGCCCCTGTCGAGGTCGAGATCACCGTCGTCGTCCGTGACTGAGCCCTCGGCGGTCGCTACCCGCGAGCACGTCTTCGTCGCCGTCGGACCGGTCGGCGAGCTGGCACGTCAGTGGCTGGACGCCGGATCGCCCGCCGGGGTGGCGCCCCGGCGCGCCTCGACGGTGATGGTGCTGCGGCACGGCCGATCCGGTAGCGCACCGGAGGTGTTCATGCTGCGGCGGGTCGCCTCGATGGCGTTCGCGCCCTCGATGTGGGTCTTCCCGGGTGGCGGGGTCGACCCGCGCGACGCCGATGTCGACGTGCCCTGGGCGGGGCCGTCCCCGCGGGAGTGGGCGGTCCGCCTCGGCGTTCCGCGGGCGGAGGCCGTCGAGTTGGTGTGTGCCGCGGTCCGCGAGGTCTTCGAGGAGTGCGGTGTGCTGCTCGCCGGGCGCACGGCCGACGAGGTGCTGGCAGACGTGACCGGCCCGACCTGGCAGGGGCATCGGGCGGCGTTGCTCGCCAAGGAGATGTCCATGACGCAGCTGCTCTCCCACGAGGGGCTGGTGCTGCGCTCGGATCTGTTGTCGTTCCAGGACCACTGGCTGACGCCGGAATTCGAGAAGCGGCGCTACGACACCTACTTCTTCGCCGCGCTCCTGCCCGAGGGTCAGCGCGCCGACGATCAGACCAGCGAGGCGGACATCTCCCGATGGGTCGCCCCTGCCGATCTGATCGCCGACGTCGCCTCCGGTGAAGCGTCGATGTTGGCCCCCACCGTCACCAACCTCGAACGCCTTGCTCAGGCAGCCGGCCCGGAGGCCGTCATCGGGTCCACGCCGCCCGTCGTACCCGTGATGCCGATGGCCGAGTACGACGGGGCCGACGTGATCCTGCGGGCGCAGCTGCCGGTGCGCTGAGACTCAGCGCGCGCCGAGGGCGAGCGAGCGCAGCCCGGCCGTGGTGCCGTTGAAGCGGTCCTTGTCCAGGCCGCCGCTCTGGCTGTACTGCCAGATGTGGGAGAACCGCGTCCCGGCCGGGAGCTGGTTCGGCACGTGGCTGTACTGAGCGATCCAGAACGGCGTCAGCCCGGCGAGCGCCGAGGTGTTGCCGGTGCAGGTGGCCCACCAGTCGTACGTCGTGTAGACCACCGGGTAGCGGCCCGTACGTGAGCGATAGCGGTTCACGAACGACTTGATCCACGAGGTCATCCCGGACCGGCTGTAGCCGTAGCACGACGAGCCGTAAGGGTTGTACTCGATATCGAGCGCTCCAGGGAGGGTGCGACCGTCCCGGGACCAGCCACCGCCGTGCGCTAGGAAGTAGTCCGCCTGGTAGCTGCCGCTGGACTGGTTGGGGAGTGCGAAGTGGTACGCGCCGCGGATGAACCCTGCGGCGTACGACCCGTTGTACTGCGCCCGGAACGTCGAGCTGCTGTACCCCGTGCCCTCACTCGCCTTGACGTAGGCGAAGGAGAACCCCTGGCCCCGCAGGTAGTTCCAGGCCACGTTGCCCTGGTACTGCGACACGTCCACCCCGTAGGCGTTGCCATTGGTGTACATCGGACGCATCATCTGAGCGGTCTGCTGGCCGGACGAGACGGTCTTGGACCGCCAGCCCGGATAGCCGCCGCCGGCCGCGGTGAGGCCCGCGGCCCGTGCGGTGGCAGTGAGGCGGTGGGTGGCGGGCGTAGCGTGGGCCTGCGCCGCCGGCAGAGCGGCGGTGACCCCTAGTGTCACGATCGAGGTGCCGCACAGGGCACGCAGCGCGTTTTTCATGGTGGTCCATTCATCGGTGGGGAGAGGCGAGCGTCGTTGACACAGGTGAACAATGGGTGCGGCGCAGCCCTGGAAAACGTCAGTTCTCCGTCAAGATGTAGTAGTGGTTAACACGATATGGCGCGGTGGCCCTGTTACGCACGGGGCTGGAGTGGTGCTCTGCCCCAACCCGGGCCCGATGACCCTTGACGGCACGAACACCTGGGTGCTGCACAGCCCAGGGGCGGACGAGGCCGTGGTGGTCGATCCGGGACCCCTGGACGAGGGGCATCTGCAGGCCGTCCTGGAGGTCGTCCGCGCCGCAGGGGCGCGAGTGGCGCTCACCCTGCTGACGCACGGTCACTTCGATCACGCGGAGTCCGCGCAGCGGTGGGCGGAGCTGACAGGGGCACCGGTCCGCGGCGCCGGACACGGACGCGCGTTCACCGACGGTGAGTGGATCGCGGTGGGCGAGGTGCGCATCCAGGTGCTGCTCACGCCCGGGCACACCAAGGACTCGGTGTCGTTCGTCGTGCCCGACCAGCAGCTCCTACTGACCGGCGACACGGTCCTCGGCCGGGGGACGAGCGTGGTCGCGCACCCCGATGGCGAGCTGGCGGCGTACCTCGCCTCCCTCGATCGGCTCGCGGGCGTCGCGACGGGTATGACGCTCGGTCCGGGTCACGGGCCGACCCACGCCGACGCGGCGGCCGTGATCGCGCAGTACGCGCAGCACCGGCTCCAGCGGTTGGACCAGGTGCGAGCGGCGCTGGCCGCCGGAGCGAGTGAATCGGACGATGTCGCGCAGGCCGTGGTGGAGCAGGTCTACGCGGACGTGCCGCGCGAGGTGTGGCCGGCGGCGCGCAGCACCGTGCTGGCGCAGCTGGACTATCTGGCCGAGCGGGGCTGACCCCGCAGGGAGCCGCGGTGCATCAGGGCGTCAGCGGGCGCGGTGTTGCAGGCGCTCGACGTCGATCAACGTCACGGCCCGCGCCTCGAGCTTGATCCAGCCGCGGGAGCTGAAGTCCGCCAGCGCCTTGTTGACGGTCTCGCGGGAGGCCCCGACCAGCTGGGCGAGCTCCTCCTGGGTGAGGTCGTGCGCGACCAGCACTCCGTCGTCGGCCGGCTGACCGAACCGGGAGGACAGGTCCAGCAGCGCCTTGGCGACACGACCCGGCACGTCGGTGAAGACCAGGTCGCCGAGCGCCTCGTTGGTGCGCCGCAGGCGGCGGGCCAACGCGCCCAGCATGGTCATCGCGACCTCGGGCCGGTCCTTGAGGAACTCGGTCATGTCGGCGTGCGCGAGCCCGGCCAGCTCGGTGTCGGCGACGGCCGTCGCGGTCGCCGTACGGGCACCAGGGTCGAAAAGGCTGAGTTCGCCCAGCATTTCGCCCATGCCGAGGATCGCCAGGAGGTTCTCGCGACCGTCCATGGAACGCCGACCGAGCTTCACCTTGCCGGCGGTGATGACGTAGAGCGTGTCGCCCTGATCGCCCTCGCGGAAGAGCTCGCGGCCGCGGGCGACCTTGGTGCGGGACATCGACTCGAGCAATGCCTCGGCTGCGCTGTCGTCGAGTGCGGCGAACAATGGCGCCTTGCGTACGGCCTCGGTTTCCACGGGGTCAGTGTGCCACGTCACCATCCTGACGGCGCGTGCTCGGCACACCCTTAGTCTCGGTCGGGTGAAACGCCTCGATGTCACCGCCGAGAGCTCGGTGTCGCGCACCCGCCGCGCTCGCAAGATGTACCGCGTCCTGCACGACACCTACCCCTACGCGCGGTGCGAGCTGGACTTCAGCACCCCGCTCGAGCTGCTCGTCGCCACGATCCTGTCGGCGCAGACCACCGACGTCGGCGTCAACAAGGTCACGCCGACCCTCTTCGCGCGTTATCCGGACGCCGCGGCGTACGCCGGCGCCGACCGCGCGGAGCTGGAGCAGCTGCTCAAGCCGACCGGGTTCTTTCGGGCCAAGACCAACGCGGTGATGACCCTGGGCCAGGCGCTGGTGGAGCGCTACGAGGGCGAGGTGCCGCCCCGGTTGAAGGAGCTGGTGACGCTGCCCGGTGTCGGTCGCAAGACGGCGAACGTGGTGCTCGGCAACGCGTTCGACATCCCGGGGCTCACCGTGGACACCCACTTCGGCCGGCTCGTACGACGCTTCGGCTGGACCGTGCTGGACGACCCGGTGAAGGTCGAGCAGGAGATCGGCGCGCTGTTCCCCCGCAAGGACTGGACCATGCTCAGCAACGTCCTCATATTCCACGGGCGCCGGATGTGTCACGCCAAGAAGCCGGCCTGCGGGGTGTGCCCGATCGCCCGGTGGTGCCCGTCGTACGGCGACGGCGAGACCGATCCCGAGAAGGCACGCAAGCTGCTGAAGTACGAGATGGCCCCTGCGTGAACGACATCCACCCGGTCCCGTCCTGGCTGCTGGGCATCGAGGAGCAGGCGGTCGGGCGGATGCCCACGTTCCCCGCCGGTGCCGACGGGGAAGGCCGCCGGTCAGCGGTGCTGATGCTCTTCGGCCCGCACGACGGCGGGGGTGAGGACGTCGTGCTGACCCAGCGCGCGGACACGTTGCGTCAGCACGCCGGTCAGGTGTCGTTCCCCGGGGGCGGCGTCGACCCGCGCGACGCCTCACCGCAGGAGACCGCGCTACGGGAGGCGCACGAGGAGATCGGCCTCGACCCCACGGGCGTGCAGGTGCTGGGCAGCCTGCCGTCGCTTCCGTTGAGCGTCACCGGGTTCCACGTGACCCCGGTCGTTGCCTGGTGGGAATCTCCCTCGCCGGTGCGCGCGGCCGAGGCGGAGGTCGCACGGGTGGAGCGCATCCCGATCGCCGACCTGATGGATCCGGCGAACAGGTTCACCGCGATCGCACCGGAGCGCCGGTTCGCGGCCCCGGCCTTCGAGGTCGACGGGCTCTACATCTGGGGGTTCACCGCGATCGTGCTGGACGCGCTGCTCACCCTCACCGGTCACACGCTGCCGTGGGACGAGGGCGACGAGCGCGTCGTACCCGAGAAGTACCGCCGCCGCTGAACGATCAGCGGCGGCGATGGTGACTTAGGAGGCCTTGGGCGGCTTGACGGCGGCGATGGCCTTCTGGCTGGTGTCGATGGTGCGCTCGGGCTTGCCCTTGATCTTCTTCAGCGCGCTGATCCCGATCAGTGCCAGCACGATCGTGATCAGCAGGAGCACACCGCCGACGATCAGGAAGCCCGCCCAGGTCGGTACGACGAGGGCCAGGGCCCATGCGGCGGCCGTGAGCAGGAAGCCCAGCGCATACAGACCGAAGAGGCCCGCGCCGGCGAGCAGTCCAGCACCCTTGCCGCCCTTGGCCACGTCGGCCTTGATCTCCAGCTTCGCCAGGGCGATCTCACCCTTGACGATGTCCTTGACGTCGGTCTGGGCGTCGGCGACCAGCTGACCGAGGGTGCGCTCGGTGCCGGCCCCACGGGTGTCCAGACGGGTTGCCCCGGCGTCCTTGGTGCTCTGAGCCATCGAGGGTCTCCTTCGGTGCGGATCGGGTTCTCACCCATGACGTCTGGGAAGAGACTAACGACACGCTACCGCCGGGTCTCCTCGACGCGGGTCCCGTAGCAGTCCGGGACCCCGTCGCCGTCGTCGTCCCGGATCTCTCGTTCGTGCAGCGCCCGGTAGATCCTGCTGCGGGCTCGCAGGACCGCGGCGGCCAGCAGCGCCGACACCAGGGAGCCCAGCAGGACGCCGATCTTGACGTGCTGGTCGCGCACGCTGCCGTCGCCGAACGCCAGCTCGCCGATGAGCAGCGACACGGTGAATCCGATGCCTGCCAGCAGGCTGAGCCCGACGACGTCCCACCAGGCGAGATCGTCGTCGAGGCGGGCACGGGTGAAGCGCGCGACGGCGTACGTGCCCCCGAGGACGCCGACCGCCTTGCCCAGCACCAGCCCCGCCACGATGCCGAGCGTCACCGGATCGCGGACGGCGTCGCTGAACCCGGTCACGGCGACGCCCGCGGAGAAGAACGCGAAGACCGGCACGCACACCCCGGCGGACAGCGGTCGCATCCGGTGTTCGAGGTGGTGAGCGCGATCGTCCTGCACGGGCACCGCCAGGCCGAGGAGCACCCCGGCGATGGTCGCGTGGATGCCCGAATTCAGCACCAGCACCCAAGTGAGCAGCGCGAGCGGGACCAGCACCCACGGGCTGCGCACGCCACGCCGCATCAGCACCGCGAAGGCCACGAGCGGAACGACAGCCGCCAGCAGCGCGACGAGGTTGAGTGAGCCGGTGTAGAAGAAGGCGATGATCGTGATGGCGATCAGGTCGTCGACCACCGCGAGCGTCAGCAGGAACGACCGCAGCGCCGACGGCAGATGGGTGCCGATGACCGCCAGGACCGCGAGCGCGAAGGCAATGTCGGTGGCGGTGGGGATCGCCCAGCCCCGGAGCGCGCCGGCGCCGAAAGCCTGCACCACGGCGTAGAAGAGCGCGGGCACGGCGACGCCGCTGGCTGCTGCCACGACGGGTACGACGGCCTTGCGCCGGTCGCGCAGGTCACCGCGCAGGAACTCGTGCTTGAGCTCGAGGCCGACCACGAAGAAGAAGACGGCGAGCAGCCCGTCGGAGGCCCAGTGGCTGAGGCTGAGGTGCAGGCCGATCGAGGACGGCCCGACGTGCGCGTGCTGCAAGTCTGAATACGTCTTTCGCCAGGGGGTGTTGGCCCAGGCGATGGCGATGACGGCGGCCGTGAGGAGCAGCGCGCCCCCGATGGTCTCGTGGCGCAGGAGCGCGGCGACACGTCGAGCCTCGGGCCATTCGCCGCGGGAGAACAAGCGTGGTCGCTGCGGGTTCGGGAGGGACACTGCGGACCGCCTTCGCGGTGTGGGGTCGGTCGATGACGTGCCGACCAGACTTCCCGGCTCACCTCGCTCCAGGGTAGCGGTGGGATGCTCGCCGCTGTGATCTCGATCCGCGAGCTGGGACCCGACGATTGGCGAGTCTGGCGGGAGGTCCGGCTGGCGGCGCTGCGGGACGCGCCGGAGGCGTTCGGGTCGACGTCTGCCGAGTGGGAGGACGCCGACGAGGCTCGGTGGCGGGCGCGGCTCGTGGACGTGCCGCTGCACGCCCTGGCGGACCTGGACGGCTTACCGGCGGGTGTCCTCAGCGCGACCGCACCGGACGAGACCGGCCGCCTGGAGTTCATCTCGATGTGGGTCGCGCCGTTCGCTCGTGGCCGGGCGGTGGGTGGCGCGCTGATCGAGTACGCGCTGCGCTGGGTGGCCTCCCGCTACCCCGAGGTGCCCGTCGTGCTGCAGGTGCGCAAGCACAACGCGCCTGCGATCGCCCTCTACGAGCGGCACGGGTTCGTCATCGTCGGTGAGAACCCGGAGGACGAGCTCGAATTCACGATGCGGTGGCTGGGAGCGGGGTAGGTGGAGTCGCGGCGCGCTCTATACGGCGCGCGACGACTCCCACTGCGGCCGGGCGCGGCCGGTCGCGCGTCCTGTCCTAGGTTGGTGCGACGTGGCCGGCCCTCTTGACGCTCTCGTCGCTCTGCCAGGGGTGTCCGCGGCCGTCGACGACGCCCGGGAGACCTGTACGGCGCTGCGCTGGCATCCCGCGCTGCGCCGCCGGATCCCTGAGGCGGCGACCGAGTCCAGGGTGCGCGGGGCGCGGGCGAGTGCGGCGCTGGACGGCGCGGAGTTCGCCGTCGACCTGGTGCGCGACCTGATGCGCGGCGCCGTGGCCTGGCCGGACCCGGTCGGCCCGCTGGAGCAGGGTCTGCGGTCGGCGGTGCTCGCCACCGCCGAGACCGAACGGATGGGTGCCCAGGTCCGGTCCGCGCCGGCTGGCGCGCTCGCCCGACTGCACGTCGCCGCGTCCGCCGGGGTCGCCGATCCCGACGACGTCGGGCGCCCGCGGGTCACCGGACAGGACAGCCGGGAGCTGATGGAGCTGGGGCCGGCGCCGGAGGCCCCCGCAGCGGCCGAGCGGATGCGCGCGGTGGCGTCGCTGGTGGCCGATCCGCAGGGTGCTCCCGTGCTCGTGCTGGCGGCAGTCGCGCACGCAGAGATCGCGACCGCGCGGCCATTCGTGCGCGGAAATGCAGTGGTGGCAAGGGCTTTCGAGCGTGCCCTGCTCATCGACGGTGGAGTGGACCCGACCGGTGCGGCGGTGCCGGAGTGGGGTCACGGCAGGCAGGGTGCGGTGGACTACCTCGGTGCGCTGTCGGCGTACGCCACGGGCACGACGGACGGGGTGCGGCTCTGGCTGATCCACTGCGCGGAGGCCGTGGCGGCCGGTGCCCAGGAGGGCGGCCGGATCTGCGATGCGGTGCTCGCGGGACGGCTCAAATAGTGGATTGTCCTCTTCTTCGGGCTCACCCGCGAGGCCTTGTGTGACAGGCGGGGGAGGAGTAGACCTGTGGTCACAACTCCAGACCACCGCGAACGACAGGCACCCACGCGCAGGCAGTTCACTGATGAACGCGATCGGTCCCCGGACCATCTGACGGCCGGGCCGACACAACGCCGAGTGCACGCTTGGTAACCAGGTCACGCGCGTTGGCGAAGACGCCTCCACCGAGTCCGTTGGGGGCGTCTTCGACGTCCGGGTTCGGGCCGTGCGGGCGGAATCCGCCGAGAGGCTTGCCCGGATCGCCGCGACCGTCCACACTTGAAAGACGGCGCTCCCTTCGGGTTGCAGCGCCTGGGTCGGTTGCCCTCCCCCAGGGCGATCCACCAGAAAGGCCCCCGCCACCCCCCTGGCGGGGGTCTTTCTACGTCCGCGGGCAGAGGCTGATTCTCGCGGCCCCTCATCCACATCCCCCGAGAAGCAGCCTCGGCGTCCACAGGTGCTGACGCACGGGTGGGCCTCGGCGTTCCCTCGCCGCTTGCATGTGGCTCATGCGAACAGATGCGGACCGGCGCGACGTCGGCACAGCCGACACCGTGGTGGTCATCGGGTGCGGCGGCGGCGCCGGGGCGTCCCTGCTGGTCGCGGGTCTGGCCGGTGCGGCCGATCGTCGCGGGCTGCGGGTGGCCGCGGTCGACCTCGACCCCTACGGCGGAGGGCTCGACGTCGTCTTCGGCATCGAACGCGCGGACGGGGTGCGGTGGGCCCAGGTCGCCGGATCCCAGGGTGCCCTCGACGGGACGGCGCTGTACGACGCCCTCCCCGCCATGGGAGAGCCCGGTGACACCGCGGTGCTGTCCTACGGCCGTGAAGGTGCAGCGGCACCCAGTCCGGTGGTGGCTGAGGCAGTGACGGCGCTCGCGCAGTCCTGCGACCTGCTGCTGATCGACGCTCCGCGAGGGGCCGACCTCACGGAGCTGCCCGCGGGCGCCGTCGTCGTGGTGGCCCACGGGTCGGTGCGCGGCAGCGCGAGCGCCGGTGCCGTCATCCAGATGCTGCGATCCGCCGGCCGGGAGCCGGCCGTCGTGCTGCGGGACGCCTCCGATCAGCTGGCCGGGGAGTTCGCCGACGCCGTCGCGGTGGAGGTCGTGGGCCACGTGACCAGCGAGCGGCGGGTGCGCAGCGATCTGGCTCGCGGGGTGGCGCCGGGTGCGCACGGCGAGCTCGCGCGGACCTGCGACGAAGTCCTCCGGGTGCTGCTCGAGGACCGGTCCGAGGCGGCGGCGTGAGCATCGGGGAGGCGATGTGGGGCCAGATCCGTGAAGGTGCCGCGCCGACACCGGAGACGGTGGGCGCGCTGGCATCTCTCGACCGGGTCACCCTGGGCGCCGGTCGGGTTCGGCAGTTGCAGTCCCAGCTCAGCGCGGAGGTCTTCGGCGCCGGACCGCTGGAGGAGCTGCTCGCACTGCCCGGAGTCACCGACGTGCTGGTCAACGGCACCGACGGCGTGTGGATCGACCGGGGTGAGGGCCTGGAGCCCACGGCCTGCGAGGTGGGCGACGCAGCGGCGGTCCGCCGGCTCGCGGTCCGGCTGGCGACGAGCGCCGGGCGACGTCTGGACGAGACGAGTCCGTTCGTGGACGGGCTGCTGCCCGGCGGCGTGCGGTTGCACGCCGTGCTGCCCCCGCTGGTGCCCGACGCCGCGCACATCAGCCTCCGGGTGCCACGGCAGCACACCCCGACCCTGGAGGAGTTGCAGGCCAATTCGACGATCTGCCCGTTCGGCGCGGAGGTGCTCGACCAGCTCGTACGGGCCCGCGCGGCGTTCGTGGTCAGCGGCGGCACGGGCTCGGGCAAGACGACTCTGCTCGGCGCGCTGCTCTCCCGGGTGCCTCCGAGCGAGCGGATCGTCGTCGTCGAGGACGTCCGCGAGCTGCGGGTCGAGCATCCGCATGTCGTGGCGCTGCAGGGTCGCACCGCGAACGTCGAGGGGGCCGGCGCCGTGCCGTTGGAGGCGCTGGTGCGCCAGTCCCTCCGGATGCGACCGGACCGGCTGGTCGTCGGCGAGGTGCGCGGCGCCGAGGTGCGCGAACTCCTGAGCGCCCTCAACACCGGGCACGACGGCGGCTGCGGGACGGTGCACGCGAACACGGCGACGGACGTGCTCGCCCGATTCGAGGCGCTCGGTGCGCTCGCGGGGATGTCGCAGCATGCCGTGCGCAGCCAACTGGTGAGCGCCGTCAAGGTCGTCGTGCACCTGCGCCGGGAGCCGGCCGGTCGGGTGGTCAGCGAGGTAGGGGTGATCGGCTGGGACGGCGACGCTCTGCGGGTCCAGCCCGCGCTCGCACGCCGAGACGGCGCCCTGCGCCGCCAGGACGCCTGGCCGGTGCTCGCCCACGTGCTGGGCAGCGCCCGATGATCGCCGCGCTCGCCTGCGGGTGTCTGGCGGTGCTCTGCTGGCCGCTGCGTCACCCGCGCCCGGACATCTCGTCGTCGACGGCGTCGCTGCGCCAGGCGGCGGTTCACCGGCTCCACCGCGGCAGGGCCCAGGATCCGGTGAGCGCCGTCTTCGCCACCTTGGTGCAAGGCATCGCGCCCGCGGTCGAGGCCGGAGTGCCACCGCCCGTCGCGGTCGCCACCGCGGCGGCGGTCGCCGCCCGCACCGTCGAGATCCCCGACCTCGCCGCGGAACTCGCGGGTCTGTCCGCCGTCGCCCGCACCGGCAGCCCACTTGCGGCGACGTGGGCGGGTCTCGCCTCCCGCCACCCTGACGCCGGTCTCGAACCGGTGGCGCGGGCGTGGTCCCTGTCCGACCGGATCGGGTGCGGGCTGAGTGACGCGCTCAGCACCGCGGTCGCATCGATGCGCGAGCAGGAGGACCACCGTCGCCGGGTGGCCGCGGCCACCGCGGGCCCGCGCGCCACGATGCAGCTGCTCACCCTGCTGCCGGTCGCCGGCGTCGGCATCTCGGCGTTCATCGGGGTGGATCCGGTGCGGCTCTACACCGGGACGCCGGGTCTGATCTCTCTGGTCTTCGGGCTGGTGCTGCTGTGGGCGGGTCGTCGGATGATCCGGTCGATGATCGCGCGATCGTGCGCGCCAGGACCGCTGCGATGAGCGCCTCCGCGCCGGGAGAGTGGTGGTGCGCGGTCCTGCTGGTCTGTGCCGTCCCCCTCGTCTGGCCCCGCGTGCAGGGGCCCGAGGGCTCCGCGCCGCTCGCCGCGCCGTCGACCGGCCCGGACGACGTACGCGCTGTTGCGGCGTCACTCGACCTGCTGGCCCTCGCGCTGGGCAGCGGTGTACCGCTGGTGACGGCCGTCGAAGCGGTCGCCGAGGACGCCGGCGCCGAGGTCGCCCGCCATCTGCGGCAGGCGGCGGCCGCGATGCGCTGGGGAGTGGACGAGGTGCGCGCATGGGACGGGCTGCCCGCAGTGTGGAAGCCGGCCGCGGCATCGCTGGCCCTGGCGGTGACCGCCGGCGTGCCACCGGGTGCGCTGCTTCGGCGTGCCGCGGACGACATCCGGCGCCGCGAGCGCCAGCGTCTCGACGAGGCGATCGGTCGGGTGTCGGTCCTCATCGTCGTGCCGTTGGGGTTGTGCTTCCTGCCGGCGTTCGCGCTGCTGACGGTGGTGCCGGTCGTGATGACGATCGCGCGCAGCGTCCTAGCGGGTGCGTCGTGAGCGCGTCCGCCCGAGGTGCGCGGTTTGCGTCCGTGCCAGTGCTGCAGTCCTGGCCACCGACGCAAACTACCCTCCGGCGCACTCCCCACCCATCTCGCACAACGTCATCCATCGACCGGTGGATGGACATCCGGCGCACGACCGCCCCGGTCGACGCCACCAACGATGAAGGAGCACGGGATGACACGACACGCGGTACGGATGCACCGGTGGGGTACGAGGCGCTGGTCTGCGGTGCTTGCCACCGGGCGACAGGCGGGGATGTCGACGGCCGAGTACGCGGTGGGCACCCTGGCGGCCGTCGCCTTCGCGGTGGTGCTGATCGGGGTGGTGAAATCCGGAGCGGTGAAGACCGCTCTGACCTCGATCATCCATCAGGCGCTGAGCGTGGCGTCGTGACCCGAGGGCGCTCGCGGGCTCGGCGCCCGGACGCCGGGATGGTCTCTGCCGAGCTCGCGGTCGCCCTGCCGGCAGTGGTCTTCGTCATGCTGGTCGCGCTCGGCGCCCTCATGGTCGGCGTCGACCAGATCCGGTGCACCGACGCCGCGCGGGTGGCGGCCCGGGCGGCCGCTCGCGGCGACCCGGCGGACGTCGTACGGCGAGACGGGGTGCGGGCCGCGCCGCCCGGCTCGTCCGTCACGGTGCAGCCCGCCGGAGGCCTGGTGCGGGTCACGGTGACAACTCCGGTGCGTGGCCCGTTCGGCTGGGTCGCGGGCAGCGGCTCCCTGCACGCGACCGGGGTGGCGCAGCAGGAGGCGGGACCGCCGTGAGGCCGCCGCCAGACCGGGGCTCCGGCACGGTGCTGATGGTCGGCGTGATCGCGGTGGTGCTGTCCGTGCTCGGCGGCGGCCTCGCGCTCGTAGCGGCGGTGCAGGCCAGCATGCGGGCGCGGACGGCGGCGGACATGGCGGCCCTCGCCGCCGAGTCGGCCCTGCTGAACGGCACGGGTGACCCATGCGTGGCCGCCGCGCGAGTCGCGTCAGCCGGCGGCGCCGCACTGCGGGTGTGCCGCCTGATCGGGGACAGCGTGACGGTCGGGGTCACCGTGGAGACCGGCGCGACCAGGCGGCTCGGCATGGGAGCGGCGACTGCTCGGTCCCGCTCGGGCCCCTCAGCCCTCCCGGCCACCGGGGGCGTCGCGCAGCAGCCGGTCCAGCAGCAGCACGGCGCCGGGCTTGTCCAGGGGTTCGTTGCCGTTGCCGCACTTGGGCGACTGCACGCAGGAGGGGCAACCGTGCGAGCAGCTGCACTCCGCGATCGCCAAGCGGGTGGCCGCCAGCCAGACGCGGGCCGCGGCGTACGCGCGTTCGGTGAAGCCCGCGCCGCCGGGGTGGCCGTCGTAGACCACGACGGTCGGCACGCCGGTGTCCGGGTGCAGCGCGGTCGACACCCCGCCGATGTCCCACCGGTCGGACTGGGCCACGAGGGGCAGCATCCCGATCGATGCGTGCTCGGCGGCGTGCAGCGCACCGGGCAGGTCGGCGGGATCCAGACCCGTTGCGAGAGCGACGGGTTCAGGCATCGTCCACCACACCCCGCGGGTGACCAGTTCGCGCTCGGGCAGGTCGAGGGGGTGCTCGCCGAGCACCTCACCGGACGGCAGCCGACGCAGGAAGGACGTCACCTGGCTGCGCACCCGGATGGTGCCGAAGTGCAGCTCGCAATCGCCCCACACCTCATGTCGATCGGAGCTGACGATGTCGAACGAGCTGACCGACCTCGCCATGGTCGACCACCCCGGGTCGCCGGGCACGACGTGCGCGCTGCCGTCGTCCAGGTCGAGCGCGGTCACCACGAACGGCGCGCCCTGGTGGGTGTAGACGGCACCCGTGTGCACGGTCGTGTGCGACCGGGCACCGTCGACCGTGCCGAGCACCCGCGCGGTGCGGGTCTCCACGATGCGCACGACGTCCTCACCGGAGCCGCGCAGTGAGAAGTGGTCGGCGGGCCGGTCCTCCCGGGCCCAGAACCATCCGCGCGGCCGCCGGCGCAGGACGCCTCGCGCCACGAGCGCCGCCAGCAGGCTCACCATGTCGTCGCCGAAGTAGGCGGCGTCGGCCACCGTCACCGGCAGCTCGGCCGCCGCGGCCGCCAGGTGCGGCGCGAGCACGTACGGGTTCGCCGGGTCGCAGACCGCCTGCTCGACCGGGCGGTCGAAGATGGCTTCCGGGTGGTGGGTGACGAACGTGTCCAACGGGTCGTCGGCCGCGACCAGCACCACCAGCGACGGGGCCGCACCGCGTCCGGCGCGGCCGGCCTGCTGCCGAAACGACGCGACCGTGCCGGGCCAGCCGGCCATCACCACCGCGTCCAGGCCGCTGATATCGATCCCCAGCTCGAGCGCGTTGGTCGCCGCCAGCCCGCGCAGCTCGCCGCTGCGCAGGGCGCGCTCCAGCTCGCGGCGCTCCTCCGGCAGGTAGCCGCCGCGGTACGCCGCCACGGACGACCCGTCCGACCCCAGGGCCGCGCGGGTCATCTCGGCCACCACCTCCACCCCGACGCGGGATCGCGCGAAGGTGAGGGTCTGCACCCTCTGGCGGACCAGCGCGGTCATCAGGTCGGCCGACTCCGCGACCGCACTGCGGCGTCGCTCGCCCGTCGGGTCCGACGGGGCGCTTCCCGGCTCCCACAGCGCGTACGTCGTGGCGCCGTGCGGCGACCCGTCCTCGTCGACGACCTGCACCGGGCGTCCGACGAGGCGGCCGAGTTGCTCGCTCGGCGCGGCCGAGGTCGCGGACGCGAGCACGAAGGTGGGGGAGGCGGAGTACCTGGCCGCGATCCGTTGCAGCCGGCGCAGGATCAGCGCGACGTGCGCGCCGAACACCCCCCTATAGACGTGCGACTCGTCCACCACGACGTACCGCAGCCGCCGCAGGAACGAGGCCCACCGCTCGTGCTGGGGCAGCAGCGTGTGGTGGAGCAGGTCGGGGTTGGTGAGGACGAGGTGGGCGTGCTCGCGGATCCACCGGCGCTCGTCGGTGGGCGTGTCGCCGTCGAGGGTCGCGGCGCGGATGCCGGGGATGGCGTACGAGGCGATCCGGGCCTCCTGGTCCGCGCCGAGCGCCTTGGTCGGCGCAAGGTAGATGGCGGTCGCGCCGCGCCCGGTCGGCGCCGACACGCCCTCGGACAGCGCGGACAGCACCGGCAGCAGATACGCCAGGCTCTTCCCGGACGCCGTCCCCGTGCAGATCCCGACGTCGACGCCCTCGTGGGCCAGGTCGGCGACCCGGCGCTGGTGCGTCCACAGCTCGCGTACCCCGGTGCCCTCGACGGCCGCGCGGACCGGGGCGTGCACCCAGGTGGGCCACGGAGCGGAGTACGCCGGTCGCGCCGGCTCGGTGCGCACGTGCAGCAACCGCCCGGTGCCGACACCGGTCAGGGAGGGCAGAGCCGATGCCACATCGGGTCGGAAGGTGCTGGACGTGATGATCGCTCCGTCCGTGTGGGGTCCGAGTGACTGGTGGGGGGCCATGCCACAATGTGGAGGGTCGTAAGACTTGGTCCGATTGTGACCACCATCATCACTGTCGCATCACCGGACGACATCCCTGTCCCGGGTATCACGACGATGTCCGCGGAAAGGCGGTTTCATGCAGGTCTCGGTGTCCGGCTCGGCCGAAACCGATCCGATGGTCGTGAGCGTCCAGGGTGACCTGGACGCCTCCACCTCACCGGTCCTCCGCGCGGAGCTCGCTCGCCTGATGGCGGCCCGCAACGCCCGGGTGGTGCTGGACCTGCGGGGGGTGCCGTTCCTGGATTCGACCGGACTTGGCGTGCTGGTCGGTCGGTTGCGGTCCATCCGGCTCGCCGGCGGCGATCTGGTCCTGGTCATCGACAACGAGCGGGTGCTGCGGAACTTCGCGATCACCGGTCTGAACAAGGTGTTCCAGATCTTCGACAGCCGCGACGAGGCCCTGACCACCCTTGGCTGAACCGACCGTCGCTGCGGGGGCGCTCAGCGCGCTGCGCACCGACCTGGCGGCGGCCGACTTCACGACCGACGCCATCGGCGACCTCCTCGGTGAGGTGGCGGCACGGGCGCTGCACCGCGAGCAGCCCATGGCCGCGATCCGGGCGACCGCCGGCGGAGGCGTCCTGGCGACGCTGGTCCGCCTCTTCACCCTGGGACGGCCGGTCGAGCCGGCCGATCTGGCGCGAGCCGTACCCACCTGTGGAGTGGGTGGTCTGCAGGACCTGGGCCTGATCGTCGAGCAGCACGACGGCCTGCTGCGCTCCACCTGCGATCTGCGCCCCTACGGCGACGAACAGCACAGCTGGTGGGTCGCCTCGGACCTGTCGCAGGTCGTCACCGGCACGATCCTGCCGCC
This sequence comes from Allobranchiibius sp. CTAmp26, assembly GCF_017565405.1. Lineage (GTDB taxonomy): Bacteria > Actinomycetota > Actinomycetes > Actinomycetales > Dermatophilaceae > Allobranchiibius. The sequence goes on along the minus strand of NZ_JAGEKR010000001.1, from coordinate 277,197 downwards.
CGACCACGTCCTCGGCATCGGCGGCGCGTCCACCACGTTGGCGTCCTGGACACCGCGTCGCCCGGTCGCCCGCGCCCTCGACGTGGGCACCGGGTGCGGGGTGCAGTCGCTGCATCTGCTGACCCATGCTGACGACGTGGTCGCCACCGACATCTCGACGCGGGCCCTGGCCTACGCGAGGTTCAACGCGGCCCTGAATGACGTGGACCTCGACCTGCGGGACGGTTCGATGCTCGACCCGGTGCGGGGCGAGACGTTCGACCTGGTGGTCAGCAACCCGCCGTTCGTGATCACCCCGCGCACGACCGCGATGCCCCAGTACGAGTACCGCGACGGCGGGATGACCGGCGACGCCTTGGTCCGCACGCTGATCCGGCGCCTCCCGGACGTGCTCGCGTCCGGCGGGATCGCCCAGCTGCTCGCCAACTGGGAGGTGCCGCGCGGACGGGACTGGCGCGAGGTGCTCACCGAGTGGGTGGACGGCACCGGGCTGGACGCGTGGGTCGTGCAGCGTGATGTGCAGGATCCGGCGCAGTACGCGGAGCTGTGGTCCGGTGACGGTGGTCACACCGTGGGCCACCCGTCGTACGACGCGATGTACGCCGCCTGGCTCGATGACTTCGAGGCGCGCGACGTGGACCGGATCGGCTTCGGGATCATCACCCTGCAACGCCCGCAGACCGGGCGCACGCCGTTCGTGGACCTGACCGAGGCCCACGGCACCGTGGGCGACGCGATGGGCGCGGTCGTCGACGCCGGCCTGCGCGCGCGCACCGCACTGGCGGAGGGCGGCGAGCGATACCTGCTCGAAAGCCGTTGGCGCACAGCGCCGGACGTGACCGAGGAACGCCACGGCCTGCCGGGGGCCGACGATCCGAGCGTCATTCTGCTCCGCCAGGGCGGCGGACTGCGGAGGGCGATCCCGATGGACACCGCGCTCGCGGCGTACATCTCGGTGTGCGACGGCGAGCTGCCTGCCGGAGCCGCGATCGACGCGATCGCGGACCTGCTGGAGCAGGATCCCGCCGAGCTGCGCGCGACCCTGCTGCCACGGCTGCACGAGCTGGTCGCCGACGGCCTGCTCGTCTGAGAACGGGGGTGGGCCTGCAGCCCACGTCCAGGCTCGACCGGTTACCGTCTAAGCGCCCGAGGTCGAGGCGGTGACGAATCCACCGCACCAGGGTGACCAACGCAAGGAGTCCGTAGTGCCACGCAAGCTCGTCATCGTCGAATCCCCCGCCAAGGCCAAGAAGATCGGCGGATATCTCGGCTCCGACTACGTCGTCGACGCCAGCGTCGGCCACATCCGCGACCTGCCGACGCCGTCGGAGATGCCCGCGGACATGAAGAAGGGGCCGTACGGCAAGTTCGCCGTCGACGTGGACAACGGCTTCGACGCGTACTACGTGGTCGACCCGGACAAGCGCAAGAAGGTCGCCGAGCTCAAGCGGCTGCTGAAGGACTCCGACGAGCTGCTGCTCGCGACCGATGAGGACCGCGAGGGCGAGGCCATCGCGTGGCACCTGCTGGAGGTCCTCAAGCCCAAGGTGCCGGTGCGCCGGATGGTCTTCCACGAGATCACCAAGGAAGCGATCGTCCGCGCCGCGCAGGACACCCGCGAGCTGGACACCCACCTGGTCGACGCGCAGGAGACCCGCCGCATCCTCGACCGGCTCTACGGCTACGAGGTCAGCCCGGTGCTGTGGCGCAAGATCCGCCAGGGTCTGTCGGCCGGGCGTGTGCAGTCCGTTGCGACCCGCCTGGTCGTGCAGCGTGAACGCGAGCGGATGGCGTTCCGCTCGGCGTCGTACTGGGACGTCGAAGGTGACTTCGCCCCGCAGGAGGCCGGCCAGTCGTTCGCGGCGCGGCTGAGCTCCGTGGACGGCGTACGCGTCGCCACCGGCCGCGACTTCGCCGACTCCGGCGAGTTGCGCGCCAGCAACGTCGTGCACCTGGACCAGTCCCGCGCGACCTCCATCGCGAACGCCGTCGCAGCGGCCACCGCCACGGTCAGCTCGGTGCAGGAGAAGCCGTACACGAGGCGGCCCTCCGCGCCGTTCACCACCTCGACGCTGCAGCAGGAGGCTAGCCGCAAGCTGCGCCTGTCGAGCAAGAACGCGATGCGCGTTGCGCAGCGGCTGTACGAGAACGGCTACATCACCTACATGCGCACCGACTCCACGACGCTGTCGGAGTCGGCCATGACGGCTGCGCGCGCGCAGGCCAGCGACATGTACGGCGCGGAGTACATCACCGACACCCCGCGCCGCTACGAGAAGAAGGCCAAGGGCGCCCAGGAGGCGCACGAGGCGATCCGCCCCGCCGGGGACCGCTTCCGTACGCCGGCCCAGGTCGCCGGTGAGCTGCGCGGCGAGGACTTCTCCCTCTACGAGCTGATCTGGAAGCGCACCGTCGCCTCGCAGATGACCGACGCTCGCGGCTCGACCGCGACCGTGCGCCTCAGCGTGCCGGTGGCGAGCAGCGGCGTCGCGGAGCAGGTCGAGTTCAGCGCCAGCGGCACCGTCATCACCTTCCGTGGCTTCCTCGCGGCGTACGAGGAGGGCCGCGACGCCGGAGACGCGACGGACGCCTCCGAGCAGGAGCGTCGTCTGCCGCAGCTGACCGAGGGAGCGCTGCTCGACGTCGAGCGCGCCGAGGCCGACGGCCACGAGACGAGCCCGCCGGCCCGCTATACCGAGGCCAGCCTGGTCAAGGCGATGGAAGAGCGCGGGATCGGCCGCCCCTCGACGTACGCCGCGACCGTGGGCACGATCCAGGACCGCGGGTACGTGCGCACCAAGGGCACCGCGCTGGTGCCGACGTGGCTCGCGTTCGCCGTCACCCGGCTGCTGGAGGAGCACTTCCCCTCCCTGGTCGACTACGACTTCACCGCCTCGATGGAGGAGGGCCTGGACCTGATCGCGTCCGGCGACCGCGGCCGAGTGGAGTGGCTCAACAAGTTCTACTTCGGCGCGACCGGGCAGACCGTCGAGGGTCTGCGCGAGATGGTCGAGCACCTCGGTGAGATCGATGCCCGTGAGATCTCCACCATCGAACTCGGCGACGGCATGGTCGTGCGGGTGGGTCGCTACGGCCCGTACGTCGAGCAGGTCGTCCCCGTCGGCGTCGACCCCGCGACCGGTGAGGTCACCGGCGAGGCGCCCGACCCGGACGCCAAGCCGCGGCGCGCCACCATCGGCGACGACGTCGCCCCCGACGAGATGTCGCCGGAGAAGGCCCGCGAGCTGCTGGCGACCGCCGACGACGACGGCCGGGTGCTGGGCAAGGACCCGGAGACCGGTCACGAGATCATCGCCCGCGCCGGCCGCTACGGGCCGTACGTCACCGAGGTGCTGCCTGACGAGCCGGAGGCGGAGAAGCCCGCCAAGGGCAAGAAGAAGGCCGCCAAGGCCAAGCCGCGCACCGCGTCGCTCTTCAAGGACATGGACCTGGCGACCATCGAGCTGGACGCCGCGCTGAAGTTGCTCAGCCTGCCGCGGGTCGTCGGCACGGTCACCGAGGGCGAGGGCGACGAGGCCGCGCAGGTCGAGATCACCGCCCAGAACGGCCGCTACGGGCCCTACTTGAAGAAGGGCACCGACTCGCGTTCGCTCGTGACCGAGCAGCAGCTCTTCGACATCACCCTGGACGAGGCCGTCGCGATCTACGCCGAGCCCAAGCGCCGGGGTCGTGCGGCAACGCCGCCGTTGAAAGAGCTCGGTGAGGACCCGGTGTCCGGGAAGCCGGTGGTGGTCAAGGACGGCCGGTTCGGCCCGTACGTCACCGACGGCGAGAGCAACGCCACGCTGCGCAAGGACGACGACCCGGAGACGATCACGCCGGAGCGCGGCTTCGAGCTGCTCGCCGAGAAGCGCGCGAAGGGTCCGACGACCCGCAAGCGCACGGTGAAGAAGACGGCGAAGAAGTCGACGGCCAAGAAGAGCACCGCGAAGAAGACCACGGCCAAGAAGGCGACCGCCAAGCGCAGCTGACCCGGCGTCCCCCACCCCGCCGAGTGGCATACCTATGTTTCGAGTGCACCCCTTGTAGGTGCGCCACTCGAGGCGTACGTATGCCACTCGGCGAGGGTGACCGGCGCTCAGCCCGTCCTGACATGATCGATCGGTATCCCCCTACCGACTGATGAGGACACCACCATGGCCACTGTTCGTGCAGCCCAGGTCGACGCCGAGGGCGGTGACTTCCACATCGTCGAGAACGACGTGCGGGAGCCCGGCCGCCGCCAGGTGCGGATCACCGTCGAGGCCTGCGGCATCTGTCATTCCGACGCCGGGTTCGTGCACGCAGCGTTCCCCAACGTGCATTTCCCGCTGGTCACCGGCCACGAGATCGCGGGCCGTATCGATGCCGTCGGCGAGGACGTCGAGGGCTGGGAGACCGGAGACCGGGTCGAGGTCGGCTGGTTCGGCGGTAACTGCGGGCACTGCCTGGCCTGCCGCGAGGGCGACTTCATCAACTGCGCCGAGCTGCAGGTGCCCGGCTGGGCCTACCCCGGCGGGTACGCCGACTCCGTGATCGTCCCGGCGACCGCGCTCGCGCGCATCCCGGAGGGCATGAGCGCCGTGCAGGCCGCGCCGATGGGCTGCGCCGGGGTCACGACGTACTCCGCGCTGCGCTCCAGCATCGCCAAGCCGGGCGACCTGGTGGCCATCCTCGGGATCGGCGGCCTCGGCCACCTGGGGGTGCAGTTCGCCGCCAAGCTCGGCTTCGAGACCGTGGCGATCGCGCGCGGCGCCGACAAGAAGGACTCCGCTCTGGAGCTGGGCGCGAAGCACTACATCGACAGCAACTCCGAGAACGTCGCTGAGGCGCTGCAGAAGCTCGGCGGCGCCAAGGTCGTGCTCGCCACGGCCGCGAACGCCGACGCCATGTCGGCCACCATCGACGGGCTGACCCACCGCGGCGAGCTGATTGCCATCGGCGCGGTGCCCGAGGCGATCCAGGTCAGTCCCACCCAACTGATCATGGGCAGCAAGAAGGTGCACGGGCATCCGTCGGGCACCGCCCAGGAGGTGGAGGAGACGATGAACTTCGCCCAGGCGCACGGCATCAAGGTCATGACCGAAGAGGCTTCGCTGACCGACGTCAACGACGCCTTCGCGAAGATGATGAGCGGCGAGGCGCGCTACCGGATGGTGCTGACCACCGGCAACTGACCGCGGCCCGCCACCCCCGCCGAGTGGCGTACCTATGTTTCGAGTGCACCCGATATATGTGCGCCACTCGAGCGTTGTGTACGCCACTCGGGCGAGGGGTGCGGGCCTGATCCGGTAGGGCATGGAACCGCTCCGGCGGTGCGCCCGTCGTATTCCCAACGTCTTCTACGAAGGGAATGCTCATGCGTACCACCCTCACCCGTATCGCCACCGCCTCTCTGAGCGCCGCCGCCGTCGTGGGCATCGCCGCCTGCGGACCGGGTGGTGCGCCGACGGTGGGCGCCGCCAGCAGTAGCAGTTCGGCGACCTCCTCCGCGACGTCGGCGCCGACCACCCCGTCAGTGCCCTCGACGCCGTCGACGGCCTCGTCGAGCCCCACGACGCCGTCCACTACGGAGTCGTCGACGAGCAGTTCTGCGCCGGCCGGCGCCGCGCTGCCCGCGGGCTGCAGCACCAAGCTGAGCCCGCAGACGGCGGCGCTGCGCTACGGCCAGCCCGCGGTCTACAAGGACGACAACGGCACGACCGTGTGCATGACCGTCAAGAAGCTGACGGTCGCGCCGGAGTCGGCGTACGGCGGCAACGTCTCCAAGGCCAACGGCACGCTCTACTACATGACGGTCAACTACGCGAACGTCACGGGCGGGACCAAGCAGGTCGAGGCCGGCGACATGAACCAGCTGGAGCTGCACCCGATCTTCGAGTCGTCGCAGACCGGCAAGACGCTCTACTCCTCGGTGCCGGGGTGTGACAACGAATCCGACTACCAGGCCATCCCGGCCGGGCAGTCGCGCGACACCTGCATCGCCTACCAGATCACCGGGGCGAAGGTCGCGTCGTCGGTCTACGACAACTACACGCTCCGCTACACCTGGAAGTGAGGCCCCGTCAGGCCCGTGACCTAGGCTCGCGGTATGCCGTCCGCGACCTCGCCCTTCGTCGTCTTCGAGGGCGGCGACGGCGCGGGCAAGACCACCCAGATCGAGGCGCTGCGGGCGTGGCTCGCCGAGGGCGAGCAGGAAGTCGTGGTGACGCGCGAGCCGGGGGGCACGGAGCTCGGTCATCAGCTGCGGGACCTGCTGCTGCACGGTGACCACGTGGCGCCCCGCGCGGAAGCGCTGATCTTCGCCGCGGACCGGGCCCACCACGTGGAGACGGTGGTGCGCCCGGCGCTGGCGCGTGGTGCGGTCGTCATCGCCGACCGCTATCAAGACTCTTCGATCGCTTACCAGGGCGCCGGCCGCACGCTCGATGCCAAGGAGGTCGCCGAGGTGTCGCGCTGGGCCACGGAGGGGCTGGTGCCGGACGTGACGATCCTGCTCGACCTCGACCCTGCCGTCGGCCTGCACCGCCGGGGTCCGGGGGGTGACCGCCTGGAGCAGGAGGAGGCGGAGTTCCACGAGCGGGTACGCGCGGGGTTCCTCGCGCTCGCCGCCGCCGAGTCGCACCGCTACCTCGTGGTCGACGCGACCCTGCCTCCCGAAGAGGTCGCGGCGCTGGTGCGCGACCGGGTCGCGCCGATGGTGGAGCGGCAGCTGTGAGCGTCTGGGACGACGTCATCGACCAGCCCACGGTCGTCACCACGCTCGACCGGGCGGTGCGCGATCAGACCGCGATGACACACGGGTGGTTGCTGACGGGCCCTCCTGGGTCCGGAAGGTCCACTGCTGCACGGGCTTTCGCCGCCGCGCTGGAGTGCCCACGGGACGGCTGCGGCGAGTGCCACGAGTGCCGTACGGCGCTGGACGGCAGCCACGCCGACGTCGAGATCGTCGCCACGTCGGGGCTGTCCATCCCGGTGCGCCAGGCCCGCGAGCTGGCGCTGCTGGCGCAGGCGCGGCCGTCGGTGGGGGCCTGGCGGGTCATCGTCATCGAGGACGTCGACCGGCTCACCGAGCGTGCGGCCGACGCGCTGCTGAAGGCGTTGGAGGAGCCGGTGTCGCGCACCGTGTGGGTGCTGTGCGCGCCGTCGCTGGAAGACGTCATCATCACCATCCGCAGTCGCTCGCGGCACGTGCGGCTGCGCACCCCGTCGCCGGAGGCGGTCGCGGAGCTGCTGACCCGTCGTAACGGCATCGACCCGCAGCTGGCGCTGGACAGCGCGCGTGCGGCGCAGTCGCACGTGGGGCTCGCGCTGCGGCTGGCGCGCGACGACGGCGCACGCGAACGCCGAAGGGAGACGTTGCGGTTCGCCGGCGGTATTCACAACCTGGGGGATGCGATGACCGCGGCGGCGACGCTGGCGTCAATCGCGGGCGACGAGACCAGCGCGGCGTCGGGCGAGCGGGACGGTGCGGAGCGGACCCGGCTCCTGGAGCAGCTCGGCGCCGACCCGGCGGCGCGCACCCAGCCGCCCCACATCCGTTCGCAGGTGGCGGCGCTGGAGAAGGAGCAGAAGACCCGCGCGACCCGCTTCGGCCGCGACGTGGTCGACCGCGCGCTGGTCGATCTGCTGTCGCTCTACCGGGACGCGCTGATGGTGCGCTCGGGTGCGCCGGTCGACCTGGTGAACGCCGACCTGGGCGACCAGGTGCGGGACGTCGCCCAGACCCACACGGCCGAGCAACTGCTGCTGGCGATGGACGCGATCGGGGTCGCCCGGGAGCGGATCGAGGCTGCGGTGCCGCCGTTGTTGGCGTTGGAGTCGATGGCCATCTCGTTGCAGGTCAAAGGAGTCCGCGTATGACGCGTCGACCGGCGTACGCCGCGAGTGTCTTTCTCGTGGGTGCGTCGCTGGCGCTGTCGGGGTGCAGTGTGCTCGGCTCCAGTGCGCCGTCGCCGACCACGCCGGTGCCTCCGTCGGTGACGTCGCCGCCGACGCCCTCGCTGGCGAAGTTCTACAGCCAGAAGATCAGCTGGGACGACTGCGGGCCGGTGCGCTGCGCGAAGCTGACGGTGCCGCTGGACTACGCCAACCCGGGCGGCGCCACGATTCAGCTGGCGATCGACAAGGTGCCGGCGACGGGTTCGCGCAAGGGGTCGCTCATCGTCAACCCTGGAGGTCCAGGCGGGTCGGGCTACGACTACGCGGCCGCGGCCGACCAGATCGTCACCGGTTCGATCCGCAAGTCCTACGACGTGGTGGGTTTCGACCCGCGCGGGGTGCAGCGCTCGGATCCCATTCAATGCGTGGGGGATGCGCAGCTCGACGGCATCCTTGGGTCCGATCCGACACCGGATACCCCGAGCGAGGTCACCGCGGCCGTTGCTCTCGCGAAGGGCTTCGGCGCGGCCTGCAAGAAAAACGCCGGTCCGCTGCTCGGTCACGTGTCGACCGTCGAGGTGGCGCGCGACGTCGATGTGCTGCGGGCGGCGCTCGGCAGCCCGAAGCTGGACTACCTGGGCAAGTCCTACGGCACGCTCATCGGCTCGACGTACGCCGGCCTCTTCCCGCGCAACGTCGGCCGGATGGTGCTCGACGGGGTGGTGCCGCCGGACCTCACGTCCGAGCAGGTCGCGCAGGGGCAGGCGGGCGGTTTCGAGCTGGCCACCCGCTCGTACGTCGCGAACTGCGTGTCGTCGGGCGGCTGCCCGCTTGGGTCGACAGTGGATGCCGGGATGGCGCGGATCCGGTCGTTCCTGAAGCAGGTCGACGCGCAGCCGCTGCCGGTCTCCGGCGAGAGCGACGTGAAGAAATTGACCGAGGGGTGGGCCTCGCTCGGGATCGCGGAGGCGATGTACACCAAGCAGTCGTGGCCGACGCTGACCAAGGCGATGAAGCAGGCCTTCGGCGGGAAGGGCGACCAGCTGATGGCGCTGGCCGACCAGTACGCCGATCGCAGCAGCGACGGCAGCTACCAGGGCAACATCATGCAGGTGGGCAACGCGGTGAACTGCCTGGACCAGCCGTCCAGCTCGAGCACTGCCACCTACGAGGCCGACGTGACGTCGTTCTCCAAGTCCGCGCCGACGTGGGGGCCGTTCCTGGCGTGGTCGGGGCTGACCTGCGCGCAGTGGCCCATCAAGGCCACCGGCACCGCGCATCGCATCTCTGCGGCGGGCTCGGGTCCGATCCTCGTGGTGGGGACGACGCGCGACCCCGCGACGCCGTATGCCTGGAGCCAGCGGCTCGCCACAGAGCTGTCTAACGGGCACCTGCTCACGTACGACGGTGACGGGCACACGGCGTACGGCCAGTCCGGCTGTGTCGATGACACGGTGGACGCGTACCTGCTGAACGGGTCGGTGCCTGCGAACGGCAAGCGCTGCTGAGAGGCCTGTACGCGCTTCGGGCTCCCGATTCGGGCGCACGCCTGGTCCCTGCGTATACTCGGCGGCGCGCTCAAGCAGCCTGGCTGCCGGGGCGCACGCCGCTTTAGCTCAGTCGGTAGAGCAATTCACTCGTAATGAATAGGTCATCGGTTCGACTCCGATAAGCGGCTCGACACGCTCTCACCATTGGTGGAGGCGTTCTTACTTCGAGAGTGCCTCAGCAAGAGCTGGCATAATTTGACACAACATCCGCAGCGTCGACGCCACTCGTAAATGCCTCGCGACTATGCACCGTTTAAACGGTGTAGTGCTCGAAGACAATGGGCCGTCACCTATCGCCTTAATGAGTCCAGGCTGGATGTCGCGCGACGCCTCCAAGCCACGGCGTCGACCGGCAAAGGAGACCTTTATGCCGCTACTGTGGCGGCCGCTACCGACAGCTCGCTGCTTTAGAAGATGCGGGTCACTAAGATCCGGCAGTTTGAGAAACACCCGTGCCTCCTCTTGCATAGCGAGAGGTGCAAGACGAAGAAGCCCTTGAGGGAAATACTGCACGTCTTTCGTCAGATCGGGTACACCCGGTGCCGGATACGCTCGTGGGTGACGCGGCGCGACGGGTCGACCTGGCCGAGTACGGCGCGCAAGAGAGCTACTGCCGCGCGACGGTCGATTTTTATGACTGGTCATGCGCTTCTAGTACCGCTCCCGGGATGTGGCCACACGTGACACAAAACCCCGCTCAACTGCGTCGCTCGCGCGCGGATGTCCTCGTCGGTCCACGCCTCCGCGTGGTGGTCGACGATCTCACGAGTGAGGAGCAGGACGCTGTATTTGTTCAGCAGTGACCGCTTTCCCAGGCCCTTGTTCTCGCCGGTTGTTTTAAGGGGGGCGGTGGCGATATCGGTCCAGGGGCGGTGAGACAGCGTCCCATTAAGTTCTGACGTAACGAGGGTGAGGTTGCCCAAGGTGTTGACCAGCCTGTCGCGGTCCGCAGCTTCTTCCGGTGACAGTTTCGGCTCGGGGTCCCAATGGCTTCGCCACGCCTGAGGCATGACGTGCTCCACCGAGAGCTTGGTAGGCACGGTGACAGCCTCGTGCCGCTGAGTGCGCATCTGCAATTCGAGCGCTTCTAGCACCACACGCAGACGAGATTGGCGCACGTTGCCGTAGAGCTTGATGCCAGGCAGGCCCGCGAGCATATCGACGTCGCTTGGCCAAGTCCTCGCGTCCGAGGTTTGGCTGACGAGGTAGTCCCTGACTGCGACGCCAACCTCTCCAATGGGTACCTCGTCAAGGGCCGCCAGGATGGCAACCATCATCTTGTTGACGTCCTTCATGGTACCGCGCAAGAGGGTTCGTCGAATGACCCAGCTCTCCAGTGCACCGAGCGCAATCGAAATCTGATCGTTCGGGACTGAGTGGTTCTCCGACAACATCCAAAGGAGGAGTGGGGTGGTGGCCGCTAATTCGAGCGACTCCACCACCCGCCCGTAGAATCGGCCCTCAACGGTCTCTCGCGACAGCTGCGCGAAACTGCGGAACGTGTCGGCGTCTCGACGCAATTCGCCAAGGAGGGCCTCGGCGTCGGTTGCCGTGGTCATCATGGGTTTGGCGTAGGCGACAAACTCGCGGAACACCTCGTCGGTCAGAACATCGCTACGACGTCGCATGGTCAGCCAGTACTGCAGGAAGATGTCGATGCGGGACCGCATGTGACGACCCTGTGTGATTTCCTCTCGCCACCATGTGTCGTCGAAATCGGCCCAGTACTTCTCGGGCCAGGAGTCGACGCCCGCGTGAACCCGTTCGCCGATCTGGAAGATCCAGTTCTTGATGAGATCTGCCTTTAGTAGAGGGGTGCCCCGATCGTTCAGAGTTTCAAAGATGACCTGGTCGTCGTCGTGACCGGTCAAGTTGATCGCGACGACGTACAGCCGGGACTGGACGACATCGGCAAGGGCGGCCACCCGGTCCTTCTCCTCACCGACCGCCTCCTCGCCTTCGTCGACTATTCCCACAAGCCAGTCACCGACCTCAGTCCGGAAGAACTCGTGGGCCTCGACGATTAGATGGTCGCCGGTGTGGGCTCCCGTTTGATCCATTGCGTACTCGAACGCGGACCGGTCCGAGCGTGATGGCCACAGCTTGAAGCGTTCAGGGCGTCCAGCGAATCGCTTGGCCTGATTGAGGATCAGCTCCTCGATTGCTTCTGCTTCCAGCTCGTGCCCACGGCTGAGGACGGCCTCGTGCACGGCGTCCAGCATGATTTGGAGGGTGGTGCTTCGCTGCTGCCCGTCGATCACGGACTGGCGCGTGACGTCACCCGCTATCGCAGACTTCAGCTTGAAAACGACAGCCCCGAGGAAGTGGCCCCCCAAGGCCTCAAGCATCTCCTCGTCGCCGTCTGCAGCGATGACCTTCTCAGCCACCCGGCGGACGTCCTGCCACAGGGGCCGCCACTGGTCCTCGAGGGTCCAGACGTACGGCCGCTGGAAGGCCGGAATCTCGTAATGCACCGTGGTGCCGAACAGTTCACGCGGGTTTAGCGCGTCAGCCTTCATCAAGTCTCCCCATCCTGGTCTGGTACGCCAACAGGCTAGAGCGTCAGTGTCTTGGCGATGAGCACTCGCGAAACCGAGCAGTTTTTGCCCCGCCAACGCTGGTGATCGCGGAGCGACACCCGCACGTCACATTGGTCAGCATCCACCACCTTCGGTATCGGCAGCTGGACTCGTCACACCAGCAGCTGACCGATCCTGTCACTTATCTGTGCAGCAGCCCCGACGTGTCGTTCGAGGCCATATCGTATGGTCGATCCATCACGCAGCCGGCCGAACAAAAGCGCACTAGAGGCCATCCTCCACAGCGAGATCGTTGCTGGGCGACTTGGACAAGATCAGGCGCCTCCCTCCTTGCGGTTACTGCCGGGGGCAGGTGCGGGCCCGGCCACTCGGACCCGTACGAACGACCCTGACGATTGCGCGTCCGTCGATCTCGACCTGTTCTGCGCGAGACTGAGGCGCCGGCCATAGATGAACCATGAGGAGATGTGTTGAGCAGTCTGGGCAATTTCGTGTGGTCGATCGCGGATCAGCTCCGCGGCGTCTACAGACCACACCAGTACGGCGACGTCATCCTGCCGATGACGATCTTGCGCCGCTTGGACTGTGTGCTCGAACCGACTCGCGAGCAGGTCCGCGACATCGCGTATGCCGAACCTCGCGACGAACTGCGCGACGTCAAGATTAAGAAGGCCACCGGGCTGAACTTCTACAACACCTCACCCTGGACGTTCGCCAAGCTCGTCGGTGATCCGGACGGCCTCTCCGCCAACCTCACCGACTATCTCGCGGGGTTCTCCAAGAACATCGACGTCTTCGAACGATTCCGGTTCGACAGCCAAATCGCGACGATGGCCGAGAAGAACCGGCTGCTGATCGTCGTGCAGAAGTTCGCCGACGTCGATCTGCACCCACAAATCATTAGCAACGCCGAAATGGGCGACCTCTACGAACACCTGATCCGCAAGTTCGCCGAGGCCTCCAACGAAACAGCTGGCGAGCACTTCACCCCTCGCGACGCGATCCGGCTCATGGTCGAACTGCTCTTCGCCGGCGACGACCGAGCTCTCACCGAGAAGGGCGTCGTCCGCAGCATCTATGACCCGACCGCGGGTACCGGCGGCATGCTCTCGATCGCCGAGGAACACCTCATCGGCACCCCCGACAAGCCGGGCCTCAACCCCGACGGCCGCCTGCGGCTGTACGGGCAAGAGATCAACGACCAGTCCTACGCCATCTGCAAGTCCGACATGATCGGCAAGGGACAGGACCCCAAGAACGTCAAACTCGGCGACACCCTGGCCGACGATCTGTTCGCGGGCACCACCTTCGACTACTGCCTGTCGAACCCACCCTACGGTTTCGACTGGAAGGCCTCCGAGCGGGCAGTCAAGGCCGAGGTTGCCCGGGCCGGCGAGCACTCTCGCTTCCCTGCCGGACTGCCGTCGATCGGCGATGGGCAGATGCTCTTTCTGCAGCACCTGGCAACGAAAATGCGTCCGATCAAAGACGGCGGCGGCCGCGCGGGCATCGTCCTGAATGGCTCGCCCCTGTTCACCGGAGCGGCCGAGTCAGGACCGTCCAAGATTCGCCAGTGGCTGATCGAACGCGACCTGGTCGACGCGATCGTCGCGCTGCCGACGAACATGTTCTTCAACACCGGCATCGCGACCTACGTGTGGGTGCTGGACAACAACAAGGCCGTTGACCGGGTCGGCAAGGTCCAGCTCATCGACGGTACCGGCTTCTACGCCAAGATGCGCAAGAACCTCGGCGCCAAGTCCCGCGAACTCTCACCCACCGACCGGGCGGAAATCGTCAAGCTGTATGCCGAGTACGCGTCCTCGAAGCACTCCAAGACGTTCCGCACCGACGAGTTCGGCTACTGGACTGTCACCGTCGAGCGTCCGCTCCTGGACGACGACGGCACCGCAGTCACCGACCGTAAGAGCAACCCAAAGGCAGACACGAAGCTGCGGGACACCGAGAACATCCCCTTCACGTATGCCGGGAACGTCGCCGGGGACGAGGGTCGCGACGCGACCGTCAAGGCGTATGTCGAGTCCGAGGTCCTCCCGCACGTCCCCGACGCCTGGGTCGACCACAAGAAGACCAAGGTCGGCTACGAGATCCCGTTCACCCGGCACTTCTACGAGTACGTACCGCTGCGACCACTCGAAGAGATCGACGCCGACCTCAACAAGCTTGTCACCGAGATCATGGACCTCCTCCGCGAGGTCGAACAGTGATCGGTCGACACCTGGCAGTCGAGCCGCTGACCGCGACGGCTCCGCCCACTTGGGCTATTACACGCTTCAAGGCAGCACTCGACCGGCTCGAGGATCGCAATGCCGACCTCAGTGAGCCCATGATGTCCCTTAAATCATCTGGCGAAATCGTCGCTCGATCGTCGCTTGGTCAACGTCAGGAACCGGACAAGAAGAGCCTTCCGCGGTACCTGGTCACCCGCCCGGGTGACCTCGTCGTAAACCCGATGTGGCTCATCGGAGGAGCGATCGGCACGTCCAAAGTGAGCGGTGCCGTCAGTCCGGACTATCGCGTTTTCCGGCCCCGCAATCACAACCCTCGCTACCTCCATTACCTCCTTCGCACGTGCGCATACATCGACCAGTACCGCCTCTACACGCGCGCGCAAACCACATTTGACCGTCGAGTACAACAGCCCGACCTCGACAATTTGCCGCTGCTGACGCCTCCCGAGACCGAGCAGCGGGCGATTGCGGACTTCCTCGACCGCGAGACCGCGCGGATCGACACCCTCATCGCGAAGCAGGAACAACTCATCACCAGACTCGGCGAACGACGAATCGGAGTCATCCGCGCGTCGGTTGCGGGACTGGCTTCAGGAGGCGCTTTCGATTACGACGGTCACTGGTTCGGAACGCCGCCGTGGACCTGGACGACGGCCCCTGTTCGTTACGATTTCTCTGTCGTCTTGGGCAAGATGTTGAATGCCTCCAAGTCTGGGAACGTACCCGAGAGCGATACCGCCAGGCCCTACCTTGCGGCGGGATCGATCCAGCCAGATCAACTGGTACTCGACGAGTCGAAACAGATGAGGTTCAGTCGTGCCGAACTCGCTCGCTACTCACTGCGAGCGGGCGATGTCGTTGTAGTCGAAGGTGGCGCTGGATACGGTCGCAGCCACCTTCTTCGAAACGACCTTGACGGATGGGGTTTCCAGAACCACGTCGCCCGTATCCGACCATCGTCAGGGCGGGTCGCAAGTGAGTTCCTCACGTACTGCCTCAAAGCATGCCTCGCCACTGGATACGTCGAGGCGAACAATCGGACCGCGACGATGCCGTCCCTCTCTCGCGATGTGCTCGGCGCAATCAGAATTCCCGTCCCACCGATTGCCGAGCAGCACCAAATTTCGGCTTACCTCGACGAGCAGACGGCGAAGATCGACACGCTGATCGAGAAGACCGAGCGGTTCATCGAACTGTCCAAGGAACGGCGGTCGGCGCTGATCACAGCAGCGGTGATCGGTCAGCTCGACGTGCGTGGAGAGGTGACGTGATGGCGATCGAGCACGAGAAGGCGTTCGAGGACGAGATCTGCGCACACCTCACAGTGACGGGATGGCTGTACTCCCCGACCGACGCCGGGTACGACAAACAGCGGGCGCTGTTCCCTGAGGATGTCTTCGACTGGTTGCAGGAGACACAGCCGGACGAGCTGGCGAAAGTGGTCAAGCCGTCGTTGTCCGAGGCTGAGCAGGTACGGGCACGCGACCAGTTGCTGGACCGGTTGGTCAAGACGTTGGACGCGCCCTTGGACGCGGGCGGCGGCACGCTAAACGTCCTTCGTGGCGGCTTCAAGAAGACCCCGGCCCGACTCTCAATGTGCCAGTTCAGGCCAGCGACCACATTGAACGCCTTTGCGCTAGAGCGCTATTCGGCGGTTCGAGTGCGAGTAATGCGACAGGTGCACTACTCGACGAAGAACGCCAACAGCATCGACTTGGTGTTCTTTATCAATGGTCTGCCAGTCGCGACTATCGAGTTGAAGACCGACAACACCCAGTCGATCGACGACGCCACGACCCAGTACCGCCTCGACCGCGACCCGCGGGGTGAGCCGCTATTGGGGTTCGCGAACCGGTGCCTGGTGCACTTCGCGGCCTCCAACGACGAGGTCGCAATGACCACCCGGCTCGCCGGGAAGGCGACGCACTTCCTGCCGTTCAACATGGGCCACGACGGTGGCGCAGGGAACCCGGTGAACCCGGGCGGGGTGGCGACGTCATACATGTGGGAGCGGGTCCTGGAGCGCGATGCGTGGTTGCACATCATCGGTCGCCTGCTGCACTTGGAGACACGCACCGATATCGATCCGATCAGTGGCGGGGCGACCCGGACGACGACGCTGCTGTTCCCGCGGTTCCACCAGTGGGAGTTGGTGACCAAGTTATTGGAGACGGTCAGCGCCGAGAGCACCGGGCACCGGTACCTGGCGATGCACTCGGCCGGGTCCGGCAAGACAAATTCGATCGCCTGGACCGCGCACGGCCTGGCGACCCTGCACGACGAGACGAACCAGCGCGTCTTCGACACCGTGATCGTCGTCACCGACCGGACCGTGCTGGACGATCAGTTGCAGAAGGCGATCAAACAGATCGAAGGTGTGGACGGCACCGTCGCGCAGATCAACGCCGACGAAGTCCGCAACGCGGGCAGCGACGACATCAAGTCCAAATCCGGGCTGCTCGCCGCGGAACTGCTCGCCGGCCGGTTGATCGTGATCGTCACCATGCAGACATTCCCGTTCGCGTTGGAGACGATCCGGGAGAACAAGGGCCTCCAGGGCAAACGGTTCGCGATCATCGCCGACGAGGCGCACTCCTCCCAGACCGGACAGGCATCGAAGAAGCTGCGGGCAGTCCTCTCGTCGGAAGAGCTGGAGACGCTGGCCGATGGTGGCGAGATCGACACCGAGGCGATCCTCGCCGCAGACATGGAGTCCCGCGCAGAGTCACCGAACTTGTCGTTCTTCGCGTTCACCGCGACCCCGAAGAACAAGACACTGGAGTTGTTCGGCCGGCCCGGCGCCGACGGGCGCCCTGAACCGTTCCACGCCTACACGATGCAGCAAGCGATCGAGGAGGGCTACATCCTTGACGTGCTGCGCAACTACACGACATACAACACCGCGTTCCAGATCGCGGAGAAGTCCAAGCGGCACCTGGAGGAGGTAACGCTGGTCGACGAGACCGAGGCCACCAAGGGTCTGATGCGGTGGGTCTCACTGCACCCGACAAACATCGCCCAGAAGGTCCAGATCATCATCGAGCACTACCGCGCTAACGTGCGGCACCTGCTCGACGGGCACGCCAAGGCGATGGTGGTCACCTCGTCTCGCGAGCACGCCGTGCGCTACAAGGAAGCGATCGACGCGTACATCGCCAAGCGCGGCTACCCGCTCGCAACGCTGGTCGCGTTCTCCGGGTCGATCGAACTCGATGACGTCACCTTTGCCAGAATCGAGCAGCCCTACACCGAGACCAACCTCAACAGCGGACTACGGGGCCAAACCTTGCCCGTCGCGTTCGGGACCGACGACTTCCAGATCCTGATCGTCGCGAACAAATACCAGACTGGGTTCGACCAGCCGCTGCTGAGCGCGATGTATGTCGACAAGCGACTCTCCGGTGTGACAGCCGTACAGACGCTCTCCCGGCTCAACCGCACCTATTCGGCGGGCGGCAAAGACACGACATACGTGCTGGATTTCGTCAACGATCCCGACGAGATCCTCGAGTCGTTCAAGCCGTACTACCGGCAGGCCAGTCTCGAAGACGTCACGGATCCCGACATCGTCCATGATCTGCAGGCAAAACTCGACGCCGCCGGGATCTACACCGACGGCGAAGTCGAGGCATTCACTACCGCTTACCTCAGCGGGAAGCACGGCGCCATCAGTGCACCGTTAAAGTCGGCCGCTGATCGGTTCAACGACGAATACGCGGCAGCTCTCGCATCCCAGGACAAGACCGCAGCGGAGCAACTCGACCTATTCCGCAAGGATGTTGGCTCGTTTGTGCGGCTGTATGACTTCCTGTCGCAGATCATCAACTACCAGGACACCGACCTGGAGAAGCGATCGCTGTTCCTGCGGTTCTTACAACGGCGACTGACGGGGCGGACCAGAGCGGACGCGGTCGACTTCAGCACGGTCGAGCTCACCCACATCAAGCAAGCCCGATCAGGCGATCACGACCTCGACCTCGCCGGTGGCGAGACTCGTCACCTACAGCCGGTCGCCGCAACCGGGACGGGAGCCGCCCGGGATCCACGGATGGTCCGCTTGGCCGAGGTGCTGGCGAAGGTCAATGACTTGTTCGCCGGGGAGGACTTCACCCCCGGCGAGCGACAGTCGTGGGTCGAGGGAATCGTCACGGTCCTACTCGACAATGAGACCGTCACCACCCAAGCGCGCGCCAACAGCATCCGTCAGTTCGTCGAGTCACCCGACCTGACCGACGCCGTCACCGACGCGGTTGCCGGAAACCAGACCAGTCACAACAAGATGGTTGACTACTTCTTCACTGATGAACGGATGAAGGTCCAGATCGTCCGGCTCCTTGGCGAGCTGGTCCACGAGAACGTGAAGGCAGAAGGTTGAGGATGGCCAAGCTTGTTGAGCCCCAATGGCTGGAACCACTCCTTGCAGGCTCGTTGACGCCGCAACAGCAGGCGACCGACGAGGCGGCCGCGTACCGATCCACGTTGAGTTTGGCGCAAGCCACGACCGTGGCGGCTCTTGCAGGTATAAACCTCAATCACCGCGTGCAAGCCGTGGATCCGACGGTTGGAACAGGCATGATGCTGGCCACCGCGGCAGCTGCACTTCAACGCACCGGCCATGAGGTAAATGCCATTGGGCAGGACATCAACGCGGTAGCCGCCACTGCGGCAGCCAAGAAAGTTGAGACATCGGCGTCAACATGCGCGATCCACTTCGGTGATCTTCTTACCGAGACCACTAAATTTGAAGGATCCGCTGACCTATTGGTCTCGGAACCACCATGGGGGTTGTCCTGGCACGCGCAGCGTGACGGTGTTGAAAAGATGGTCCAGCGAGGGCATTACGACCTCGGGCTTGGCTCTCAAAACGACTCCAGCTGGCTGTTCGTGCAGCGAGCGCTCGACCTGCTAAGACCAGGGACTGATCACGGCGCCCGAGGCGTTCTGCTGGTGACTCCACAGTGTTTGACCGATGTACCGGGGCGAGCCATCCGCAAACATCTCTGCCAGAACGACCTCCTCGAAGCGGTCGTACGACTACCCGAGGGCTTGGCAGCCAACACGCAGATCCCCCTCTATCTTCTACTGATTCGTCTAGAAAAACCGGTAGCCATCCGCGGCAAAGTCCACATCATCGATCTCCAACCCTTCTTGACGACGACCGGAGGGGGTCGCTCAAGGGCGCTGCGTACCGAAGGACTTCGGGTGCTCTGGTCATCGTTAGCCCTGTCACGCCCCGGGCCAAGCAACCGCATTGTCCCCTCCGAGTCGTTCGTCCGGCAGCAAGCAACGGTCCGACGCGAAGGCACCTCGACCCAACGCACTTGGAGGATCGAGGCACCGCGGGAGAGCAGCGGCGAGTGGCTCCGTCACAGGTACGGCCCAGTCGAAATGGCCCTCGAACGTCACGGCCAAAGTTACGTGAACCTGCGCCTCGACCTAAGTGGCGCCCGTCAGGCGGCGTCGAAGCCATGGCGCACAACCAGGCTCTCTGCTCTTCTCCTGACGACGCCAGAAGTCGCTGCCGAACGAACCGACCATGCGGCAGTCTCGAAGACCAACACGAACCTATGGCTACCAGTCAACGGTGAGATCGATGCCTCGGTGACACCCATCGACGCCAAGAGCCGTGTGCTGCAGCTCGTTGTCGATGCAGAAGTGTGTGGTCCGGAATTTCTGGCCGGGTGGCTCAACTCCACCGATGGACGTGAGGCGCGTCGTCTGGGACTTCAAAACGCATCCACGGGAACCACCATCAGAACGGTGAGGTCTGACCGGCCTTCCCTCTGGCGGCTGATGGATGAGATTGAGGTGCCTGTGCCGGAGTCGGAGGATCAAGCACGCATTAGCGCGAGTGCGCTGACGTTGAAACGAGCAGAGACCGCCGTTCAACAAGCAAAGGCGGAGCTGTGGACCAACCCTCATCGGGCGGAACTCGTCGCAGCGCAGTTTGACCCTCTCTTCGATCAGTCCCTCGAACGGTGGTCCGACAGCCTGCCGTACCCGGTGGCCACGGCCCTGTGGACCCTGACCAGCCGAAGGTCTGTCGAGGCCCAGCACCGACAAGTGTTTCTTACATGGGAGTCCTACGCGGGGTTCCTTGCTGCCGTTCTTGTCTCCGTGGCACGACAGGATGCAGACCTAGCCGAAGTCGAAGGCCGCGCGATACGCCGGACGCTAGACGAAAAGCACCTCAGCCTTGAGCGCGCAAGCCTTGGAACGTGGACCGTCATCATCGAGCGCCTCGCCAGTACCTTCCGCAGGATGCTCCATTCCGAGGACCCTGACGAGGGAGCACGCGTACAACAACTGTTCGGAGGAGCTACACCGAGCACAATCGGCATACTCACTGCATCCCGCTGCGTTGAGCTTCTGCGCGAGGCCGGTTCGCGACGAAACACCTGGAGCGGGCATAGCGGCGCCGCGACAGAGGCAGCCCTCACGATGCAGATCGACCAGATGATGTCGTTGCTTGAGGACCTTCGACAAGCGGTTGGTACTGCGTGGACTGGGCTCCCACTCGTACGTGCTGGCGGCGGCCGCCGAAAAGGTGGCGAGTACACCCAAGACATCGAGATGGTCATGGGTACAAGCGCGCCATTTCGACCAGAGGTGCTCCGTGTCGGCGAAATGATGGACGAAGGCGAGTTGTACCTAGCAACGGACGGGTGCTCCGAACCCGTCCCGCTCACGCACTTGGTAGTGCTGCGGTCGTCCCCTCAGGATCAACTTTTCTCGTGCTACTTCTTCAACCGAATCAACCGCTCCACCGCGCGCCTGGTCAGTTACCAGATGACCGAAGCGGGCGAGATCGAGGAGCCTCTTGCGGACCTCGACTTGCGGATCCCTTGGCTCCTTGCGCCCGACGCCGCCTCGTAAGTGGTTGTACGACGACTCGTCACCAAGACACTGTGACGTTTATACCAAGTTCCACAACTTCGCGAAATGATTAACTGCAACCTTAGGTTCGTTGATTCTGGCTGCAACTCGACAACTCAAATCTCGAGGTGGGCTGTGCCTCTGCGTGGGGGTACTAGCTATTCGGCTTCGCCCATGACCAGGTCCTCGATGGTGTGTTTCTGCTCGATGGGGGTGAGGTGGTCGACGACGGGGCAGTGCAGGTGCTTGGCGGACGCGGTCGGGCAGCTTCGCCCAGTAGCCCTGCGTGACGGCCACGTCGTGGTGTTCGACGTTGCCGGCACCCCGTGCGTCCATCCCAAACACCAATACCGGGCGTGACTTCCGGGTGTGGTTCGTGGTGCCGCGGTGGATCGTCAGGACCGAGCGCGCCGAGATGTCGCCCATCTGCGGGTATTCGCGCACCGCGCATTCCTCGTAGCGCGACCAGGTCGAGCGATCGGGGAACATCTCGTGCTCGAAGTCCTCACCGGTCTCCCACAGAGTGCCGGGCGCGATCTCGATGGGACCCTTGTACCAGGGTCATCTTGACGACTGGGCTAGTCAGCGGCCTGTCGGTGCGTGTCACGGCAGGGGAGGGGAGTCGCGGTGCCAGGCTGGTCGTGCGCCCCAGCGGACGGAAACTCAAAGCCGGCCTCGACATTCGCGGCCGTCGACCCGAGGATCGCTTCGCACACCGACAATGTTCGGCCATCACAGCAACGCTCCAGGCAGGTGCGCGGGTCAGGCGGGAAGCTCGACGGGTATCGACGCGAGGAGCCGCAGGACCTCGGTCACCACTCGCCTCGGCTCGTCGCTCCGTGTGTGAGCGAAGTACCACGACGGTGGAACGCCCGCGAGCTCCACGCACGACACCGAGGCGGGCAGGGCCGGGCCGAGGAGACGTGGGGTGACCGCCACGGCGGACCCACGTGCCACCCCACCCAAGACGTCGGACACAGCGCGGGGCGCGACCTCGACCACCTTCGCCTCGTCCATCGGGCGCACATCGCCCAGGCACCACAGCGACATCCAGTCGGGAGGAGCCGCGGCTGATCGCAGGAATGGCGGGTCGCGAACTGCTCCACCGGCACCGTACGGCGACCGCTTAGCGGATGAGATCTGGCCACCAAGCCGACCCGGGTTATGGGCCACAGCGGAGTCGAAAGGGTCCCGGGCTGGGTCGACGGGCCGGCCGTCAGCAGGATGTCGACGCGCTGGCTCTGCAAGATGAGGTCGAACTGGCCGAAGGCGACCCCACCCAGCACACGAACGCGGCGAGCGTCTATCGGACAGTTCGTGGTTGATCCCGGGCCCACCGCTGCAACACCCGGGCTCCGTCGTACCCGGGCACGCCGACGACCACCGGCGCGGCAGGCTCGTGGGTGGACGTTGCGAGGCGGCGCGCATCGTCGAGCAGTCGCTCGGCTCGAATGGCGAAGAGTCGGCCGGGGCCGGTGATGGCCAGTACGCCGCCCGGTGCGCGTTCCATGAGCGGAGTCCCCAGTTGGCGCTCAAGGCGCTGGATGCGTTTCGTCAGGCACGATGTGGACACGTGCAACTCGTCGGCCGCCCGGCCGTAATGGCCTGCACGGGCGAGGACGGTCCAACTCGCGACCTCGGTGAGATTGAGTTCCACGCTGTCACCGGCTCCGGGCGTCGCCTCATCGGGATGAACTGACGCGAGCGGCGTCCAGCAAATCCACAGAAAACCGTGTCCGATCTGGAAACGCCCGCCGAATTTTATCGCGACTCGGCTCTACGTTGAATCCGATCAGGGAGGAAATCGGCGAGACGATCGCCACCGTTCACGGCGTTCCGTGGACGAGACAAGGACACGGAGGAACGGCATGGCAACACCGCAGGACCCAGGGTCGACGACCGAGACCGTCCACACGCCTGGCGGACCGCGACCTGCGGCCCAGGTGCATACCGTCGCACCGGGCCAGGTTGTCGCGGCCGACGAGAGCGGCCGATATCGAGTGGCTAGCCGACCGCCGTTGACCG
The DNA here is from genome assembly GCF_017565405.1 of Allobranchiibius sp. CTAmp26. Classification (GTDB taxonomy): domain Bacteria; phylum Actinomycetota; class Actinomycetes; order Actinomycetales; family Dermatophilaceae; genus Allobranchiibius. The sequence goes on along the minus strand of NZ_JAGEKR010000001.1, from coordinate 254,073 downwards.
TGAAGCGAACTCGCGAGTTGCTCGCGACGGGCGACTACGGAATCACCCCTGGTGGGCTCCGACCGAAGTCGAAGATCCACCTCGTCGAGCCCGATGAGGTCGTGCGCACGGACGGCGGGCGGATGAAGCGGTTCAACACCCGCACCGAGACCTTCATCGAGCCGCCTAAGGTCACCGTCGAGGACGCGGAGCTGCCGGGCCTCGGCAGCGGCTGGATCACGTACGCCGCGTACACCGAAGCGGCCACGAACGTCATCTCATCGATGACCACGACCTGGACAGTCCCGCCCGAGCCCCTCGCCGATGACGGTCAGCTGCTCTATCTGTTCAACGGTCTGCAGGACAGCTCCGTGACGCAGATCCTGCAGCCGGTGCTGCAGTGGGGCGTGTCTCCGGCCGGCGGTGGCAACAGCTGGGCATTGGCCAGTTGGCTGGTCGTCGGCACGAACGCGTTCCGCACCCAGACCCTGGACACGGTGCAGCCGGGCGACGTACTCACCGGCGTGATGAAGCTGGTGTCCCGGCACACGACCTTCGACTTCTGGACGTGCGAGTTCGTCGGCTTTCCTGACACGGTGCTGTCGGTGAACGTCACCGGGCAGCTGGTGATGCCGGTGCAGACGCTCGAGACGTACACGGTCGCCCAGTGTCGTGACTACCCTCCGACGCTGATGACGAGCATGCGCGACATCAGCGTCAACACCGACAGCGGTGCGTTGACAACGGCTTTCGCGGCGTACGACGCGGTCACCGACTGCGGTCAGCACACCGACGTGGTCAGCAACACCGCTGGGGCGGGGCAGATCGACCTGAACTACTCGCAGCAGTTCCTGAGCCTGGCGCCCGCGCCGGTGGCGTCCATCAGTCGCACCCAGGATCAGATCGATCTGTTTGCCGTGGGGACCGACGGCAGCGTCGACTCCACCTTCTGGAACCCGGCCGGCGGCTGGCTGCGCACCTGGTTCCGGCTCGGGGACGGCCGCTTCGGCGACGACTTCACGCTTGCTCCCGGTTCGCCGATCAGCGTGCTGAGCCGCTACCCCGACCACCTCGACCTCTTCGCGACCGGACGCGACGCCCACGTCTACAGCACGTACTGGGACGCCTCCAGTGGCTGGAGCGGGCAGTGGTTCTGGCTCGGCGACGACAATTTCGCCGACCAGTTCACGATCCCCGTCGGCAGTCAGATCAGTTGTGTCGACCGGGCGCCCGATCTGATCGGCCTGTTCGTCGTGGGCTTCGACGGAGGCGTCTACAGCACGTTCTGGAACGCCGGCGGTGGCTGGAACAACCACTGGTTCCGGCTCACGGACGGCCGTTTCGGCGACGGATTCACCGTGGCCCCCGGTACGCCGGTCGGCGTCCTGTCGCGCTACACCGAGCACCTCGACCTCTTCGCGACCGGACGCGACGGCCACGTCTACAGCACGTACTGGGACGCCTCCAGTGGCTGGAGCGGGCAGTGGTTCTGGCTCGGCGACGACAATTTCGCCGACCAGTTCAAGATCCCGGTCGGTGCGCCGGTGACCGCGTTGTCACGCTTCCGCAATCAGATCGACCTGTTCGTATCGGGCCTCGACGGAGGGGTTTACAGCACGTTCTGGAACGCCGGCACCGGCTGGAACAACCACTGGTTCCGGCTCCCGGATGCCCGTTTCGGCGACGGGTTCACCATCCCGCCGAGCTCGCCGGTGACCGCGATCTCCCGCTTCGAGGGCCACATCGACCTGTTCGTCAGTGGGCGCGACGGTCACATCTACAGCACGTTCTGGGATGCCAGCAGCGGCTGGTACGGGCAGTGGTTCTGGCTCGGCGACGACCGTTTCGGCGACGGCTTCACCATCCCTCCGGGAGCCCGCGTCACGGCGCAGTCGCGCGAGCAGGACATCATCGACCTCTTCGTCACCGGCAAGGACAACCACGTCTACTCGACGTACTGGAACGCCGCGGGCGGTTGGGCCGGTCAGTGGTTCAGCCTCTGACGAGGTAGCGCGGCCTCACTCCGCCTCACCCATGACCAGGCCCTCGATGGTGTGCTTCTGCACGATCGGCGTGAGGTGGTCGACGACGGGGCAGTGCAGGTGCCGGCGTACGCGTTCGGGCAGCTGGGCCCAGTAGCCCTCGGTGACGGCCATGTCGTGGTGCTCGGCGTTCCCGGCTCCCGGTGCGTCCATCCCGATCACCAGCACCGGGCGGGACTTCTGGGAGTGGTTGGTTGTGCCGCGGTGGATTGTCAGCGCCGAACGCGCCGAGATATCGCCCATCTGCGGGTACTTGCGCACCGCCCGCTCCTCGTAGCGCGACCACGTCGAGCGATCGGGGAACATCTCGTGCTCGAAGTCCTCGCCGGTCTCCCACTGCGTGCCTGGCGCGATCTCGAACGGCCCCATGTCCTGCTCGGTGTCGACCAGGGTCACATTGAACGCGAGACTCGTCAGCCGCTTGTCGGTGCGCGTCACGGCGGGAGAGGGGAAGTCGCGGTGCCAGGGCTGGTTGTGCGCCCCCGCGAACGGGATGTCGAAGCCGACCTCGACGATCTCGTAGTCCGGCCCGAGGATCGCCTCGCTCACTGCGCGTACCCACGGGTGCTCGACCAGTTCGACGAAGCCGACGAGCGCCTCGGGGTGCATCTCGGCGTACCACCGGTTCGGTCCGCGGCCGACCGCGCCGTTCTCCCGGGAGCGCGCCTCGCGGAACGCTTCCTCCACATCAACGCGCATCTCGGCCACGAAGTCACGCGCCAAGGCACCCTTGCGTCCGATGATGCCGTCGGTGCCCAGCGCCTCGACCGCCGCCTGTACGTCGGCCTCCGTCACCACGGTGCCGGACGTCGTGGTCTCGCTCATGGTCGGCTTCCTCTCGAACAGCTGTAACGTGATTCACGCTTTGCAGCGTTGCAAACGTACGCCGCAACGCGCCGCGGCGGTAGGTCTCACGAGAGGATTCAATGGTGGTGGGTCTTCGAGAGGTCGCCGAACGCGCAGGGGTGTCGGTGCGCACGGCCTCCAACGTGGCCAACGACTTCCCGCACGTGGCCCCGGAGACCCGGCGGCGCGTTCAGGCCGCGATCGAGGAGCTGAAGTACCGCCCGAACACCGCCGCACGGCAGCTGCGTCGCGGACGCACCGAGGTGATCAGCCTCGTCGTTCCCGAGATCAGCTCGCCTTATTTCAGCGAGCTCGCCGCCATCACCGTGCGCGTCGCCGCCGAGCGCGGATGGACCGTGCACATCGACCAGACCGACGGCGACGCCGACCAGGAGCGTCGGATGATCCTCGGCCCGGCCGGTCGCAGCGTGGACGGCGTGCTGTGCAGTCCGTGGGCGGTGTCGCCCGCCGAACTCGTCGAGCTCGCGGCTGGCCCGGTCGTGCTGCTCGGCGAGCGCGAGACCGACGGCGTCCTGGACCACGTCGCGATCGACAACGTGCGGGCCAGCCGGGAGGCGACGCTGCACCTCCTCGCCCGCGGGGACCGTGTGATCGGCGCGATCGGCGCGCAGCCGCATCTGCAGAACGGCACAGCGGAGCTGCGCGTCGAGGGCTACCGGCAGGCGTTGGAGTCGGCCGGACTCCCGTTCAGGACGGACCTGGTCATGCCCGTGCGGTCACTGCACCGGCCGGACGGCGCTGCCGCCGTCACGCGGCTCCTGGAGGTGGAGCCGCGGGTGGATGCGGTCTTCTGCTTCAGCGACGAGCTCGCCCTCGGCGCACTGCGCACCCTGCTCGAGCAGGGCCGCCGGGTGCCCCAGGACGTCGCGGTGGTCGGGTTCGACGACATCGAGGACGGCCGCTACAGCACCCCGACGCTGACCACCATCGCGCCGGACAAGACGCAGATCGTCCGGGTCGCCCTCGACCGGCTGGCGGCCCGCATCGCCGGTCAGACCGGCTCTGGTGCCGAGGCCCCGCTCGATCTCGTCGTCCCGCATCGGCTGCTGATCCGGGAGAGCACCACCTCGGTCCGGACACGTAAGGGCTGAACTCGTCGGGTGGGGGTTCTGCGTTGGTGGCCAGGGCTGCAGCACTGGCCACCAACGCAAACCGTCGTCGTCGTGCTCGGTCAGGCGGTGACGTCGAGCAGCACCTTGCCGACGGCGCCGTCCTCGACGGCGGAGTGGGCATCGGCGGTCTTCTCCAGCGGGTAGTGGTGCAGAGGCAGACCGTGCTCGTCGCCGATCGCGAGGCCGCCGTCGGCCACCGCGGCGGTGACGTCGTCGGCTGCGGCGCGCAGCGCGTCCTGACCGACGGTGTAGAGCAGCACCCACTGGATCCGGGCATTGGTAGAGAACGTCTCCCGGACGTTCAACGTCACCTCGTCGCCGCCGTTGTTGGCGTAGACCGCGATGGTGCCGCGGGGCCGGATGACCTGCAGGTCGAGCGCGAGGTTCTGCGCGGGCGCCACCTCGACCACGATGTGCACGCCCTCGGGCGCGATCTCGCGGATCGCGGCGGCGGTGTCGCCCTCCCGGTAGTTGACGACGTGCTGCGCGCCGGCCGCCGTCGCCAGGGCTGCCTTCTCGTCGCTGCTGACAGTGCTGATCACCGTGGCCCCCGACCACCGGGCGAGCTGGATCGCGGCGTTCCCGACCGCGCCGGCACCACCGGCGACGAGCACCGTCAGCCCGTCCATGGCGCCGCGGTAGAGCCGGTCCGGTCCTCCCTCGGAGGTGGTAAGTGCGCGGTGGGCAGTGACGGCGGGTACGCCGAGGGCGGCGCCCACGTCGTACGACGCGCTGTCGGGCAGCACGGTGACGTTGGCTGCCGGCAGCACGACCTGCTCCTGGGCAGTGCCGCCGGGGCGGGTGTGCTGGGCGAGCATCGTCCACACCCGGTCGCCGACGCGCAGCCCGTCGACCTCGGGGCCGACCGCGTCGATGGTGCCCGCGCCGTCCTGACCCGGGACGATCTCGGGGAAGGCCAGCTCGCCGCCGGCACGGAACTTCCAGTCGGTCGGGTTCACCCCAGCACGCTCGATGCGGACGCGCACCTCACCGCGTCCGGGGTCGGCGGCCTCGCGCTCGACCATGTGCAGGACGGAAGCGTCTCCGCCCTCGGTGTAGACCACGGCGCGCATGAGAATCCCTTCGTCGACAACGATGTACGCCCGGTGCAACGTCGCGACCGGCTCGCGTTATGCCGTGTAGCGGGTCCGGCGGACGCTAGGAGTCCACTCGTTCGTCCGTCTGGTCGCCGTCGGCCCCATCCGTCACCTCGTGGAGCCACGCTGCGTGTTCACGGCGCGCCCAGTGTCGAGATACCCAGCCCGTGCGCATCCCGGCGCGCGCCTCGGGATCCTTCATCGCGAAGGTGATGTGACCGACGACGAGCAGGCCCACAGCGATGGAGAACCAGTCGTGGACGAACGTCGCGCCGGTCCGCCACGGCAGGGGCGCCAGCGTGACGAAGTACATGATGATGCCGGTCGCGAACAGGACCAGGATCGAGCTGGAGGTGAGTGCGCCGTTCAGCTTCTGCCCGGCGTTGAACTTGCCGACCCGGATCGTGCCGTCACGGCGCGTACGCGAACGCAACCAGCGGCGGTCGGCGCTGGAGAACTGGCCGAGGCGGTGCAGGTCCGCTCGGTAGGCGACCGAGACCGCACCCAGCAGCATGGGCACCGGCAGCGCGAATCCGCAGTAGACGTGGATCAACTCGACGAGATGCCGGTGCCCGATCGCGACCGAGAGCGAGCCGTTGTAGAGAACGGCAGCCGTCAGGATGCAGACGATCATGAGGACCGCGGTGATGCGGTGCACGATCCGCTCGGCCAAGCTGAATCGATGGATGCGTCCGTCGTCGCCCTCCGATGCGGAATCGAACGACGTCGACCCCCTACGCCGGGAGTCGTCCGTCGATGGCATAGCCCCTCGGCTCCCAGTAGCCCGGTATCTGGTGGTCGGTCAGTTCGATGCCCGAGAGCCACTTCGTGCTCTTGTAGCCGTAGTTGGAGCCGACGTACATGCGCACCGGCCCGCCGTGGTCGTGGGTCACCGGAGCCCCCAGCATCTCCAGTGCCACCAGGACATCGTCGGCGCGCGCTTCGTCCAGCGTCAGTGACTCGGTGTACGTGCCGTCGAAGGAGCGGAAGCGCACCGCTCGTGCCTGGCTGCTGGGTCGGGCGCGGTCCAGCAACTCCGCCAACCGCACTCCGGCCCAATGCACTTCCGGCACCTGCCATCCCGTGACGCACTGGAAGGTCTGCACGAACGCGGTGCGGGGCAGCGCCTGCAGGTCGGCGTAGGAGTAGGTGTGCGGCGCATCGACCAGCCCGGACACGGGGAGTCGGTACGTCGCCGCCGATTCCGTGCGCACCGCACCCGTCACCGAGTAGAAGCGGAACGTGTCCCCGAGGGGGATGAGGGAGAGCAGGCCGGTGGGGTCGCGTTGTTCAATCGGCGCGAGAAGTCCGGACAGTCCACTCGACACCCGGTCGCCTGCCACGATGCCGACGGCACCGAGCCCCAGTACGCCGAGCATTACCCGCCGACCGACGGGCGCGCCCTCGTCGACGTTCGGTGCTTCCGTGTCGCGCGACGAGTGAGCGCGTCGGATCCGCAAGCGGCTCAGCGGGATCGGCCCCTCATGCCCACTCCGACCAACGCAAGTCCGACGATGATGATGATCGGCCCGGCCACGGACCAGAACGTGGTGTTGCTCATCGAGGACCCCTTCAGCACCCCGACGCCCTGCAGGGTGAACAGCAACCCGAGCAGTGCCACGACGACGCCTACGACGACCCATACCGGCTTCTTCAAGGCATCCGCTCCTGCATCGACGATGTCGTTCGATAGCTGCTCGATCGATGCTACGCGGCGCCCGGGTCGACCAATTCGGCGATCACGGCGGCGATCTCGTCGGGGGAGAGCTGCAGCGTCGCGCGACCGACGTTGAGCTCAACCTTCACGACGTTCGGGTCGATCGTGCTCTGGGCGCCGCGGAAGGTCTGCAGTCCTTCCTCGGCCAGGATCAGCGCGGCGTTTGCGGTGAACGTCGGCTCGTCGACCTGCAGCAGCAGATGCATCATCGAGGTGTGTGGTGGATCGGGGACGACTGTCACACCGGCGACCGGGCGCAGCGCGTCGGCGATGGCGCGGGCGTGCGCCAGACGGGCCGGCATCTCCGGCAGCCGTTCCGGGAGCAGCGCGAGGGCGGATGCGGCGAGCGGCCACAGCCCGTACAGCGTGCCGCCGAGGCGGCGTCGCCACTCGCGCAACTCGTCGGCGACGTCCGACTCACCCGCGACGCAGCACCCCGACAGAGCGCCGATGCCCTTGTAGAACGACACGTACGCGGTGTCGAAGAGCGCCGCGACCGAGGCCGGCGTGCGGTCGTACGCCGCCGACGCCTCCCAGAGCCGTGCGCCGTCCAGGTGCAGGCTGACGTCGTGGTCACGCGCCCACTGCACGTGGGAGTTCAACTCCTCCCAGGTCGGCAGCTGGCCGCCGATCTCCCGCTGCGGCAGCTCGAGCAGGAGCACGGCGAGCTGCTCGGGGACGGCCTCCAGGTCCGACAGCCGCAGCAGCCGCGACGCATCGCCGACCGTGCGGGTCGTCAGGCGGTGCAGGCGGGTGATCGTGTCCAGCTCGTGCACCTGCGGGTGCGCCGTCGGATGCCACGCCACGGTCGAGGAGACGTGCCGGGCGGCGTGCACCGTCAGCGCGGCGCCCTGGCCCATGATCCCGCTGGGGAAGAACACCGCCCCGGGCTTGCCGAGCAACTCCGCCGTGTACCGCTCGAGCTCCTCGACGGCGCCACCGTTGCCGTAGACGTCGGTCTGCGTGTCCGGCGGGATGGTGGCGAGCAGGTCCGCCGCGGACTTCGGGCCGTCGCCGTTGAGGAACCGGGTGGGAGGTGCGTCGGTCGCCGGGGGTTCGTGGGGAGTGGTCGTCACCCGCCCATCGAACACCCCGGGAGACCGGGGGACCGGTGTCGGGTCAGCGCGAGCGTCGGCTGAAGTTCGCCGCCGAGTGATTGCCACCCGAGGCGGCACCCGCTCCGCGAGAGCCCGAGCCCGCACTGCGGGAACCGCCGCCTGAACCGCCGCGACGAGGGGCCGAGCCCGGCGTCGTACCGCCGGAGCCCGAGCCGTTACGGCGCGAACCGCTGCCCGACCCGCCTGCGGGGCGTCCCGAACCCGAGCCGGCACCGCGACCACGGCCGCGACCGCCTGCCTGTCCGGTGGAGGGCGCCTTCTTGCCCGACCGCTGCTGCTGCGGCGCGGCCGGCGGGACGTAGCCCTCGACCAGCACTCGCTCGCCCGGCGCGAGCTCGCGCAGCACCGGGTGCTCGGTGTTGGCGACCTGCGTCGTCGTCGGGTGGATGCCCGCGGCCCGGGTGAGGCTGCGGACGTCGCCGCGCTGGTCGGGCGTCATCAAGGTGATGACGGAGCCCGCGGCGCCGGCCCGCGCGGTGCGACCCGAACGGTGCAGATACGCCTTGTGTTCCGACGGCGGGTCGGCGTGGATGACCAGCGCGACGTCGTCTACGTGGATGCCGCGTGCCGCGACGTCGGTCGCGACGAGGGTGTTCACGGCACCGGAGCTGAAGGCCTCCATGTTGCGGGTGCGCGCGTTCTGGCCCAGGTTGCCGTGCAGGTCGACGGCAGGCACACCGCGGCTGTTCAGTTGGCGGGCAAGGGCTTTCGCGCCGTGCTTTGTGCGGGTGAAGACGATCGTGCGCCCCGGCGCCGAAGTGAGGTCGACGAGCACCGGCACCCGCAGGTCCTTCTCGAGACCGAGGACGTGGTGCGACATCGCGGCGACGGGAGACTGGGCCGAATCGGCCTCGTGCGTCACCGGCTTGCGCAGGAACTCGCGGACCAGGACGTCGATCGCCTTATCCAGGGTGGCCGAGAAGAGCAGCCGCTGGCCGTCCTTCGGCGTCTGGCGCAGCAGGCGGCGTACGCCGGGCAGGAAGCCCAGGTCGGCCATGTGGTCGGCCTCGTCGAGGATGGTGACCTGCACGTCGTCCAGGCGGCAGAAGCCCTGGGAGATCAGGTCTTCCAGGCGACCCGGGCAGGCGATGAGGATGTCGACGCCGGCCTGCAGGCCGCGTACCTGCGGGTTCTGGCCGACACCGCCGAAGACGGTGAGGGTGTTCAGACCCATGGTGCGAGCGAGCGGCGTGATCACGGCGTCGATCTGGGTGACCAGTTCGCGCGTCGGGGCCAGGATCAGCGCGTGCGGCTTGCGGGCCGTGCGGGGGCGCTTGGACTCGGCGAGGCGCGCCACCAGGGGGAGAGAGAAGGCCAGCGTCTTGCCGGAGCCCGTGCGGCCGCGGCCGAGGACGTCGCGGCCCGCGAGCGAGTCGCGCAGGGTGGCGGCCTGGATAGGAGTGGGCTCGGCGATGCCCTGCTCGGTCAGTACGTCGACCAGGAGAGCGGGCACACCGAAGTCAGTGAAAGTTGAAGTCATCGAATCGCGATCTATCAGAAGTCTCCCCGGTCCGGCCGGTTCTCCAGGCTGGAGGGCCGCGCATGGAGCGAACTCGACATGCGAATCAATCCGTGGGTGAGACGTACGACGAATTGATGTCTCACAGGATACCGGCGCGAAGGCTGTGAGCCGAATCGGCGCGCGGCGGCAGCGTCTCAACGCCCAGTGGCAGGCAAACGTGCCGAGTGGCACACCTGCAGAGGGTGCACTCGAAACATAGGTATGCCACTCAGGGGAGAGGTGCTGCGAGACTCGACGGATGGTGGGGGAGCGGGACGCGGTGGTCGTCGGCGCGGGGCCGAACGGGCTCGCCGCGGCGGTCACCCTCGCGCGCGCCGGGCTGCGCGTCGACCTGTTGGAGCAGGCGGACCGGATCGGCGGGGGAGCCGGCACCCGAGAGCTGACCCTTCCCGGCTTCCACCACGACGTCGGGTCCGCGGTGCACCCCATGGCGTTGGCGTCGCCGTTCTTCCGGCAGTTCCAGATCGAACGCCGCATCGACCTGCGGGTGCCGGACATCTCCTTCGGCCATCCGCTGCCGCACGGCCGCAGCGGCATCGCCTACCGCGACCTGGATCGCGCCGCGGAGGCGCTGGGGCGGGACGGCGCGGCGTACCGGCGACTCTTCGCTCCCTTGGTACGCCGGGTGCGGGAGCTGACCGCGTTCACCGGGGAGCCGCTCCTGCAGCTCCCAAGTCACCCCGGCGTGATGCTCGAGTACGGCCTGCGGGCTCTCGAGCAGGGCTCTCCTGCGTGGCGATTGCGCTTCAAGGAGGACGTTGCGCCCGCACTCCTCAGCGGCACCGCCGCGCACACCATCGGGTCGCATCCCCGCCTCGCGATGGCCGGCGCCGGGCTGGCGCTCGGCACGCACGCGCACGCCGCCGGATGGCCGGTGCCGATCGGGGGCAGCCAGACGATCGCCGACGCGCTCGCCGCCGACTTCGAGGCGCACGGCGGCCGCATCGTGACCGGCACGCGGGTGCGAAGTCTGAGTGAGCTCGAGTCCTACGACACGGTCGTGCTGGACGTCTCCACCTCGGCCCTCGCGGCAATGGGCGCCGACCGGCTCCCGGCCAGGTACGTGAGCGCGCTGCGTCGCTTCCGACGCGGCAACGGCGTGGCCAAGATGGACCTCGCACTGGCGGGCCCCGTGCCGTGGACGGACCCTGAGCTGCGGCGTACGCCGACCATCCACCTCGGCGGGACCCGCGAACAGATCGCCGCCAGCGAGCGCCAGGTCGGCCGCAGCCGACTGCCCGACCGGCCGTACGTGCTCCTCGTGCAACCGAGCGTCATCGACCCCACCCGCGCGCCCGCCGGCAAGGCCACGCTGTGGGCCTACACCCATGTGCCCTACGACTGTCCCGTCGACCGCACCGAGGTGATGCTCGACATGGTGCAGGAGTACGCGCCCGGGATCCGTGATCTGATCCTGGCCCGATCGGCAACGCCGGCAAGCAGATTCGCCGATGTGAGCCCCAACTTCGCCGGCGGCGACTTCGCGACCGGCGCGGTCACGATGACCCAGATGATCAAGCGGCCGATCGTGTCGCGGACCCCGTGGCGCACTCCGCTGGCCGGGATCTACCTCGGCTCGTCCGCAACCTCACCCGGCCCGGCGGTGCATGGTCTGAGCGGCTGGTACGCCGCCTGCACGGCGCTGCACGATCGCTACGGCCTGGGCGCACCCGAGCTGGGCATCGATTGAGGAACGCAGCACCGGCCCGAAACCTGCTCGCACACCCGTGCTCCCCCTACGGCACACGGCGGGTGCTCCCCCTCGTTCGGGCCGGTGCGGCCTTCCCGGGCTTAATTGTGTGGGGCCTGAACGTAGCCACACATAGGACTGAGGCCTAAGTTTCCGACCCGGAAAGTCCTAGGACCATGGCCCCCGCGACGTACCGCAACTCTGAACGCTGGCTGACCCCGACCTTCTGGAAGACATGCGACAGGTGTGTCTTGACCGTCTTCTCACTGATGACCAGTCGTGACGCGATCTCGGAGTTGGACAGCCCCTCGAGCACGATCAACCGCGCCACCGCGATCTCGCGATCAGTGAGCGGTGCCTGCGGACCCGAGGCCGCACCCGGCTCCGTCGCAAGCAGCGCCAGCTCGGTGTTGAACCGCTCGCAGAGCAGGCTGATCGAGCGCAGCTGATCGGCCGCGGCCTCGCCGTCACCGGCGTCCAGGGCCACGGTCGACTGATCCACCTGGAGTTTCAGGCGCCCCAGCCGATCGGAGATCGCATGGACCAGATCCGCGCTGCGGTCGAGGGCGGTGTCGGGACCCGCGGTCACGAGGTCCAGGTCGGTGGTGTCCTCGGCGTCGCGGCTGATCGCCCGGCGCAACTGCCGCGCCAGCCATTCTACGACCCCGACCGTCTCCGCCGTGAAGCGCTCGGTGGTGTAACTGAGAGCCGCGAGCATCCCGCTCACCGTGCCGTCGGGCTCCATGAGCGGCGCGACCACGGCGTCCTGCACGAGGGGGTTGCCGAACGACTTCCCGGCGTGGATGAGGCGTCCGCGGTCCTGGGAGAACGTGTAGGTCTTGGACCAGGTGCGCAGCCAGTGCGACAGGCCGAACTCCCCGAACGACATGACGTCGGGCGAGCCCGCCTTGCCCCGGTCGTAGAGATAGGGGATCACCACCCGGTTCGGGCCCCGGTAGTGGCCGATGTAGCACGCGTCGACGTCCGCCACGTGGGTGAGCGCGCCGCGGCACGCCTCGTACAGGCCGTGCACGTCCCCCTGCTCGGTCTGTCGCATGATCTGCCCCGCACGGCGCAACGCCTGTGCCGTCGCCGGCGAGAAATCCGTCGGCGGCGTCCCCTTGGTCATGTCACAGATACTGACACCGCGCTCGGCCTCAGGTGTCCCGGTTGCCTCGGATCGTTTGCGCGCGACGGTCTATCGCACCGGCGCGCAGAGCAGACCCAGGCGGATGCGCGACAATCGACCTCGTGGTCACCGCGTCGTTCCCCGCCTACTCCGCCAAGCTCGACGAAGGCTCCGGTCATGCCATCGGCATCGGTCTGGGCTTCTTCGGCCTCGCGGCGTTCTTCGTGATCCTCTTCCTGCTGATCGCGTGGGTCGGGCGGATGCGCGACCGGCGGCGCGGCGGTCCGCGCCCGGGGCCGACGCTGCCGGTGCTCGGCACGCCCGGCGACGAGCACGACCCGAAGACCCGCCACCCGGGCGCGTCCGGCTAGGACGCGCTGCCCGCCCGCGCGAGGACGGCGTCGGCGACGACCTGCGGCTGCAGCTCAGGCACCCAGTGGTTCTCGTCCACCTCGACGAATCGGTAGTCAGCAGAGACGTACTCGGCCGTCTTCTCCGCCGCGGCCCTCCCGAGTGCCGCGTCGCGGGCGCCCCAGACGAACGTGGTCGGCACGGCGATGCGCCGATCGGGTCGCGGCGCGCTCGAGGACGACTTCTTCTTCCTGCCCGGCAGCATGCTCTGGCGCATCGACCTGCTGGCCGGCATCGCGCGGTACCAGCCGAGCGGGCCGGTGAGGCTCTGCGGCGTCGGGAAGCGGGCGACGTACGCCGCGGCGCGCTCCTTGGGCATCCCGAGCGCACGGTAGATCCCGAAGAGCCGCTTGTGCGTGAGTCGTTCGGCGAGCCACGGCACCTGGAAACCGAGCATGTAGAGGCTCTTTCGCGCCTGGTCGCCGTGCCGGAACGCCCACGCCATCGCCTTCGGGTGCGGCGTCGAGCAGACGGTGAGGGACTCCAGACGGTCGGCGTGCCGCCCGGCCATCGCCCACGCGACCGCCCCGCCCCAGTCGTGACCCACCAGGTGCACCCGCTGTGCGCCGCTTGCGTCGATGAGCGCCACCGTGTCGCCGAGCAGCTTCTCCAGCGTGTACGACGAGCGGCCGTCCGGGGTCGCGCCCGGCGAGTAGCCGCGCTGGTCCGGTGCCAGGGTGCGCAGCCCGGCGGCGTTGAGGAGCGGGGTCACTTCGTCCCACGCGGTGCGGTCCTGCGGGAAGCCGTGCAGCAGCACCACCACCGGGCCGTCGGCCGGGCCGCGGTCGGTGACGTCGAAGGTCAACCCGTCATGGGTGAAGGTGTCCATGACCCCACCCAACCGCCTCGACCGCGTCAGGGGAAAGTCACGCTGCGAGAATCGCTCCCGTGACCGACCCGACGCTGCGCTATCCCATCGGCGGACGTCGCGCGTACGCCGTCTGGGCGGGTGGCCTCGCGATCTACGTGCTGGCGGTCTTCAACCGCAGCTCCCTCGGGGTCGCCGGCCTCATCGCCGCGCACCGGTTCCACATCAGCTCCGCGCAGCTCGCGACCTTCGTGATGGTGCAGCTCGGGGTGTACGCCGCCATGCAGGTGCCGGTGGGCGCGCTGCTGGACCGGGTGGGCTCCAAGGTGCTGCTGTCGGTCGGCGTGGTGCTGATGAGCCTGGCGCAGCTGGCGTTCGCCTTCGCGCACTCCTTCGCGGTCGGGATCATCGCGCGGGTCTTCGTCGGCATGGGCGACGCGATGACGTTCGTGTCGGTGCTGCGTCTCGTCGCGCTCTGGATACCTCCCGCGCGGACCCCGCTGGTGACCCAGATGACCGGCGTCATCGGACAGCTCGGTGCGCTGGCCGCGGCCACCCCGCTGGTCGCCGTCCTGCGTGGGTTCGGTTGGGAGACGAGCTTCCTCATCGCCTCGGGCACCGGCCTCGTCCTCGGAGTGGTGATGGTGCTGGTGGTGAAGGACACGCCGTACGCCGCCGCCGAGCGCACCGAGCTGAAGCTGCGCGCGGTCGCGCGGGCCGTGCGCCTGTCGTGGCGCGAGCCGGGCACCCGCCTCGGCCTCTGGTGCCACTTCACGCTGCCGTTCTCCAGCAACCTCTTCACGATGATCTGGGGATTCCCGTTCCTCACCCGCGGTGAGGGCCTCAGCTCGGGCGCGGCGAGCCTGCTGCTCTCCCTGATGGTGATCGTGTCGCTGATCACCAGCCCGCTGCTCGGGATCTACCTGGGGCGCTTCCCCTACTCGCGCTCGACGCTGGTGCTGAGCGCGCTCGCGACCATCGTCACGGTGTGGACCGTGGTGCTGCTCTGGCACGGGCCGGCGCCGCTGTGGGTGCTGCTCGTCCTGGTCGCGGTGACGGCGGTCGGCGCGCCGGGCTCGATGATCGGCTTCGACCTGGCGCGCAGTTTCAACCCGCTGGAGCGGATCGGCAGCGCCACCGGCATCGTCAACGTCGGCGGGTTCGCCGCGTCACTGGCCGCCGTTTTCGCCGTGGGCGTGGTGCTGGACCGGATCTGCCCGGGCGGCCCGTCGGCGTACACCACCGCCGGCTTCCAGGCCGCACTCTCGGTGCAGTACGCCGGGTGGGCGCTCGGGATCGCGATGATCGTGCGCTACCGGCGTAAGACGCGGGCGATCGTGCACGGCGATGTTGCCCAGTGGGCCCATCTGCTGCCGGCCCGGCACCGTTAGCCGCAGATGTGGGAACGCGCGCGCTCTATAGAGCGCGCGCGTTCAGACAACTCCGGTCCGGTCAGGTTGTTACGCCTCGGGCTGGGCCGCCTGCGAGTCGTCGTCGGCGCGGTCGATGCCGCGCGCGGTGTCCTGCGGGTCGTGCTGCGGCATCGCCCAGCGCGCCGTGGTCACGCCCTCCGCCTTGGCCTTGTCGAGCGCGCCCTGGACGACCTTGTCGGCCTCCTCGACCCCGATCCAGTGCGCACCCTCCTCGACGCTCTTGCCGGGCTCGAGCGCCTTGTAGGTCTCGAAGAAGTGCTGCACCTCCTTCAGCAGGAAGTCGTTGACGTCGCCGAGGTCCTTCACGTCGCTCTGGCGGGGGTCGCCCGCTGGTACACAGAGGATCTTGTCGTCGCCGCCGGCCTCGTCGACCATCCGGAAGACGCCGATCGCGCGGGCGCGCACGACGCAGCCGGGGAACGTCGGCTGGTCCAGCAGCACGAGAGCGTCCAGCGGGTCGCCGTCCTCACCGAGGGTGTCCTCGATGTAGCCGTAGTCCGAGGGGTAACTCATCGCGGTGAACAGCAACCGGTCCAGCCGGATGCGCCCCGTCTCGTGGTCGACCTCGTACTTGTTACGGGTGCCACGGGGGATCTCGATGGTGACGTCGAACTCCATGCGACTTCCTCGAATCTTGGGGTGTGATGATGTCTGCGGCAGGCAGTCTCCCGCACCCGCGGGCCGATCGCGAAACGCCTGCCTGACCAGGGGGTGAGGATGCGCCGTTCCGGCAAGGTCGGGCTCGCCGCCGGGGGAGTCGTGACCGCGTTGGCGGCGTACGCCACGCTCGATGTGTACGACGTGGTGCCCGGCGTCCTCACCCGCGCCACCGCCGCCCGGCATGCCGTACCCGCTCCGGGGCACACGACCGTCGGGCCGTCGGTGGCTCCGCCGCGCGCACCGGTCAACCCCGCCCTGGCCGGGGCCGACACCGGCCCACAGGCGGGCGCCGCCTCCCTGAAGGCGCGCATCCAGGCCGCGCAGAAGGCCGCGGGCCTCTCCGGCAAGGTCACCATGACCGTGCGCGACGCCGTCACCGGCACGGACCTCTACGACCAGGGCGCCGGCACCGCGATGACGCCCGCCTCGACCACCAAACTCCTGACCGCGTGGGCGATCTCGCACACCCTGCCGCTGGAGAGCACGTTCACCACGAAGGTCGTCTCACCCGTTGCCGGGTCCATCGTGCTCGTGGCCGGCGGCGACACCTGCCTCAATCCGCACGCCGGCAACCCGAACGCGGTGTGCGGTCGCGCCGGCGTCGGTGACCTGGCGACCCAGATCGTGGCCGGCCTGAAGAAGCAGGGACGCACCTCGGTGCGCCTCGCGTACGACGCGTCGTACGACCCGGGTCCGGCGACCGCGCCCGGGTGGGGGCGGGACCTGCTCGACATGGGTTTCACCACCCGGATCGCGATGCTCGGGCTGTCCACGCAGCATGCCGAGACCGGGCCGGCCGTCGCGAACCCGGACGCGAGCACGACCGCCGCCCTCGCGACTGCGTTGCGCGCCAAGGGGATCGCGGTCACCGGTGTCGCGCCGACGACCGCGCCCGCGGGCGCGACGACCGTGGCGTCGGTGCAGTCGGCGCCGCTGCTGGACCAGCTGGGATTCGCCCTGCAGGAGAGCGACAACTCGATGATCGAGTCGCTGGCCCGGCAGGCCGCGTACCACTCGGGCACCCGCGCGAACTCCGAGGCGGCGCTCACCGGTTGGGTGCGTTCGCGGCTGGCCGGCGGCGGATTCGACCTGGCCGGGCTGAAACTGGCGGATGTCTGCGGGCTGTCCGACGGCACCACCCTGACGGCCCGCCTGCTCGGCGACCTGCTCAGTGCTGCGACCACCGGCAAGGACCCGCAGTTCGCGCCGGTGCTCACCCGGCTGCCGGTAGGGGGCTGGAACGGCACGCTGAACAACCGGTACGCGACCCTCGCGACGCGGGCCGGCGCGGGGTGGGTGCGCGCCAAGACCGGCAGCCTGCCGTCGGTGAACTCGCTGGCCGGCACGGTGCTGGACGTGCAGGGACGGCTGATGGTCTTCGTCATCATCGCCAACGGCTCGCAACCACTGGGCCCGACGGGGACCCGGGCGGCCATCGACACGGTGGTCACCGCCGTCCGCGGTTGCGGCTGCCCCTAACCCCCGTAACCCCCGTTGGCCCATCTGCGGAACGCGCAGTCGACGGGGTGTGGATAACCCCTGGAACGACCATCTCGCCGAGGGGGATGTAGATAACCAGGGCCTGAATGATCAACATTGGCAGGCCTATTCGCCATATTTTCCTTGCTACCGACATCGAACACGCGTATGATTCACGGTATACGGACGGGGTATCAGCTAGCAGCCGAGGAGGGGCTATGGCGCAGTTGACCAACGCGACACGTCAGCCCGCTGCGCCGGGGACGGGTGCCCGGTTGATGGCCCATCTGGAGCAGGTCGCCGCGGACCTGCAGGAGTGGCCCGGGGCGTTGTGGCAGTTGGACGAGGCGGCCCTGGGTGCGGTGGTCGGGTCGATGCTGCGGATCGGGTCCCGCTTCGAGAACGTCGCTGCGTTGGTGACCGCCGAGGCGTTGAGCCGGGGGACGGTCGCCAACTCGACCGCGACGGGTGCTCCGGCGTGGGTTGCCCGGCAGGCGGTCGGCGCCGAGCCGGCCGTGGTGCGCCGGGTCGGGGCGGTGGGGGTCGAGTGCGCCGATCCCCGCAACGACGTGGTGGCCGAGGCGTTGGCTTCTGGGTCGGCGAGTGTGCCGGCGGCGGCGGCCGCGTTGCGGGAAGTGCCCCGGGTCCTGCCGCTGCTGCCGACCGCGGATCGCGACGACCTGTTGGGCCGCTACCTGTCGCTGTCCGACCACGGCTGGCGCACGCTGCGGCAGCTGTCCACCCGGATCGTCGGCGAATTCGCGCCCGAACAGCTCGTGCGGGACGAGGAACGTCAGCAGGAGTGTGAGTCGGTGTTCTGGACCGACCTGCCCAGTGGGTTGACCCGGTTCGTCGCCGAACTCTCCGGTGGTCACGCCGCGGTGGTCAAACACGCTCTGCAGGCGCTTTCTGCGCCAACGCCAGAGACCGAAGACGATGCACCAGAGCGTGACCTGCGGACCCCCGCCAAACGGCGTGCGGACGCCCTCGTGCGGCTGGTCGACACCGCCGCCGGGGTCCTGGACGGCACCACCCCACGACCGGTCGGGGAGTTCGGCGGGACCGCCAAAATCCTGGTCACCCTGGACTACAACACCCTCTACGAGGGACTCCGCAGCGCGGGCCGGCTCGACCAGCTCAGCGAAGATGGTTCAGCAGCATGTGAATCCGCGCCCACGTACCTGCCCGGGATCGGGCGCACCACCGACGGGGACGACCTCGACGCGGGCACGCTGAGGCGGCTCGCGTGCGATGCGGGCCTGATCCCCGCCGTCCTCGGAGGCGACTCCGAACCACTCGACGTCGGAAGGGCCAAACGCCTCTTCACCGGTGGCCTACGCACCGCGATCATCCACCGCGACCAGCACTGCACCTTCCCCGGTTGCGACCGACCACCCGACTGGTGCGACGCGCATCATGTGAGGCCCTGGTGGGCCGGCGGCGAGACAACCCTGACCAACGCCGCACTCCTCTGCGCCCGCCACCACACCATCGTCCACCGCGACCTGCTCACCGCCCACGTCACACCCACCGGCGTCATCTGGGACCTCACTCCAGGACTGATGCCCACTCGACCCGGGCCGTCGCCAGCAGCCTGAAGTCGTTGCGACGTTGTAGGTGAGTCCGACGACCACTGAGGGCTGTCGCGGTTGTTGCAGGTGGCAGCAGTTCATGCAACCGGCTTGATAGTCCACGGCAGGTCATCAAGTCTTCAGCAAGAGGTTTACGGGAGGTCAAGTAATGGTCAAGGGACGTCTTCGCCGTCCACCTGACCCCCTTGTTCCCGGCCTTCCGTGCGCTGCGTCGCGGCGCACTACCGACTGAAGAAGGAGACCCCGTGCGCGTAGTGATTGCTGGTGGAGCAGGCTTCCTGGGTTCGCATCTGAGCGACCGGATGATCGGCCGGGGACACAGCGTGGTGTGCCTGGACGATCTGAGTACCGGTCGGATGCAGAACGTCGAGCATCTTCTCTCCCACAGCGCGTTCTCCTTCGATCGGTGTGACATCAGCGGCGGGGTCGAGGTCGCCGGCACCGTGGATGCGGTCATCAACCTGGCGAGCGCCGCATCACCGCCGGACTACCACCGCATGCCGCTGGAGACCCTGCGGGTCGGGAGCGCGGGGACGGAGGCCCTCCTCAAGCTGTCCGTCGCGAAGGGGGCGCGGTTCGTGATGGCCTCGACCAGCGAGATCTACGGGGATCCGCTGGAGCACCCCCAGCGCGAAAGCTACTGGGGCAACGTGAATTCCATCGGCCCACGCAGCGTGTACGACGAGGCGAAGCGGTACGCCGAAGCGCTCACCGCCGCGTACGTTCGCACCGAGGGCCTGAACGGCGCGATCGCCCGGATCTTCAACACCTACGGTCCGCGGATGCGTGCGTTCGACGGGCGGGTGGTCTCGACGTTCATCCGCCAGGCGCTCCGTGGGGAGCCGCTCACGATCTTCGGAGACGGGTCGCAGACGCGCAGTTTCTGCTACGTCTCCGACCTCGTCGCGGGACTGGACGCGATGCTGACCTCGCAGGATCCCGGGCCGATCAATCTGGGCAACCCGGTCGAGCGCACCGTCACCGAGCTCGCGGAACTGGTGATCGCCGCGACGAACTCCAGCTCGACGATCGACTACCTGCCGCTGCCCACGGACGACCCGACCCGCCGCCGACCGGACATCGGGCGCGCTACGGCGGCTCTGCAGTGGGTGCCCGAGGTCGACTTCGATGAAGGTCTGGCAGCGACGATCGACTGGTTCCGCCACGACACGGCAGACCTCGACGGCCCCCTCTGGGGCGACCTCGACGGTGAGGCTGAGGAACTGGGACGCATCGTCGAGCGCCCGGTGGTCTCACCGGTCGACAACCCGCTGGCCGTCGCGAGCGGGTTGAAGGTCACGGTGATCGGGACGGGGTACCTCGGCGCGGTGCATGCCGCGGGGATGGCGATGGTGGGCCACGACGTGCTCGGTGTCGACACCGACGCCCACAAGATCGCGGCGCTGCAGGCCGGCGAAACCCCCTTCTACGAGCCGGGATTCGCCGAGCTACTGGCGGAGGCCATCGCCTCCGGGAGACTGCGGTTCACCACCTCTTTCGAGGAGGCCGCCGAGTTCGGTGATGTGCACTTCGTCTGTGTCGGCACGCCCCAGGTCCCCGGGTCGGATCGTGCGGACGTGTCGCACCTCGACGCGGCGGTCACCCGGTTGGTCTCGCTGACGCGCCGCGACTGCGTGATCATCGGGAAGTCCACGGTACCCGTGGGCACCGCCGTCCGACTGACCCGGATCGTGGCCGATCACGGCGCTCCGGGCGTCGACATCCGGCTGGCGTGGAATCCGGAGTTCCTGCGGGAGAGCATGGCGGTCAAGGATACGCTGGCGCCGGACCGCATCGTCTTCGGAGTCGCGGACGCCGAGTCGGAGCGGGTCATGCGCGCCGTCTATGCGCCGGTCCTGGCTGCCGGTACGCCGCTGATCGTCACCAACCTGGCGACGGCCGAGCTGATCAAGGTCGCCGCCAACTCCTTCCTGGCGACCAAGATCTCCTTCATCAATCTGATGGCCGAGGTCTGCGAGCACGCGGACGCCGACGTCGTGACACTCGCCGATGCCATCGGCCACGACGCGCGCATCGGCAGAGCGTTCCTCAACGCTGGACTGGGTTTCGGCGGCGGGTGCCTCAGCAAGGACATCCGGGCGTTCAGTGCGCGCAGTGCCGAACTCGGTGTGTCCGGCGTGCCGGATCTTCTGGGGGTCGTGGACGACGTCAACCTGCGCCGTCGGCGCCGGGTCGTCGAACTCGCGACCCAGTTGGTGGGTGGTGACATCGCCGGGCGGCGGGTCGCCGTCCTCGGTGCCGCGTTCAAACCCGGCACCGACGACATCCGCAACTCCCCGGCCCTCTTCGTCGCGCTCGCGCTGGCGCAGGCGGGCGCGGAGGTGCGCGTGCACGATCCGCAGGCGTTGGACAACGTCGCGAACGCCGCGCCCGAGCTGCACGGCTGCGCGGACATCGACGCTGCGGTCGAGCAGGCGGACATCGTCCTGCACCTCACGGAATGGGAGGACTACGGCCGCCTGGATCCGGCGCTGATCGCCGGACTGGTCCGTTCGCCGATCGTGCTCGACGCGCGTAACTGCCTGGACATCGAGCACTGGACCCGCGGCGGCTGGGAGGTCCACAGCCTCGGGCACACGAACATCCGGACACCCGCAGCGTTCGCGAGCTGACGTCGAAAACCCCTCAACGAAAAGGACTTCCATGAAAATCTTGGTCACCGGCGGAGCCGGTTTCATCGGGTCGCACGTCGTCGATCTCCTGCTCGCGCAGGGGCATGACGTCCGGGTCTACGACAACCTGATCGAACAGGTCCACGAGAGCGATCAGCCGCAGTACCTGTCGGACGCAGTGGAGTTCATCCGCGCCGATATCTGCGATCGCGCCGCCCTGCGCGAGGCGGTGCGCGGCGTCGACAAGATCGTGCATCTCGCAGCCGAGGTCGGCGTGGGCCAGTCGATGTACGAGATCTCCCGGTACGTCGACGCCAACACCGGCGGCACGGGCGTACTCCTCGACATTCTCGCGAACGAGGAGCACCACGTCTCTAAGATCGTGGTCGCCTCGTCGATGTCGATCTACGGCGAGGGCTCCTACACCTGTGCACGCCACGGAAGCGTCGCGCCCCGGCTGCGTACCGAGGAGCAGTTGCGCGACCATCGCTGGGAATTGAGTTGCCCCGACTGCGGGCTCGACCTCTCGCCGGTGCCGACCGTCGAGACCAAACCGCTGTTCCCCACCTCCGTCTACGCCATCTCCAAGATGGACCAGGAGCTGCTCTGCCTGGCGGTCGGTGCGGCCTACGGCATCGGGGTGACGGCGGTGCGGTACTTCAACGCCTACGGCCCTCGTCAGGCGCTGTCCAACCCCTACACCGGGGTGGCGGCGATCTTCAGCGGCCGCATCCTCAACGGCCAGGCGCCGATCGTGATGGAGGACGGGGAGCAGATGCGCGACTTCGTGCACGTCGCGGATGTGGCGCGCGCGACCGTCTTCGCCCTGCACGCAGGACGAGCCGACGGTCGTGCGGTGAACGTCGGCATGGGCGACCCTATCTCCATCCGGGAGGTCGCCGAAATACTCGCCGAGGCGCTGGGTCGGCCGGATCTGCAGCCGCAGATCACGGGCATGTACCGGGCGGGGGACATCCGGCACTGCTGGGCGGACCCGACCGTGGCCCGGGACCTGCTGGGTTTCGTACCGGAGCACGACTTCCGGACGGACGGGGTGCGCGAGCTGGTCGACTGGGTGCGGACCCAGACCGCGGTGGACCGGGCGGCCGCGGCGAACGAGGAACTCGCGCGGCGGGGTCTCACCGTCTGATGTGGGGCGATCTGCTGCTCGTCCTGTTCACCGTCTTCGAGGTCGCGTACCTGACCTCGGTCCTCGTCAGCATCTGGTTCTACACGCTGCCGGTGGACAGGGTGACGCGTCCGAGCGAGGGCGCGGTGCCCACCGCGTTGCCCTCGATCGTCCTCTTCTATCCGGTGCTCAACGAGATGGAGGAGACGATGCGCACGACCCTCACGGGTATGGAGCGCGCGCAATACCCGTCCTTCCTTCTGCGGGTTATCGCGATCCCAAACGACAACGACGTCGTCACGATCGACTCGCTGCGTCGTCTGCAGGACGAATTCCAGTTCCTGGAGGTACTCCCCGTCCCTCCCACGTCGGATCCGAGCTGGGAAACCGTGTGGTCGGCGTGGGGCAGCAGCCGCAAGGCGTACTGGTGGCACGAGGGCAAGCGGGCGGGGATCACCGATCTGCCCCCGAAGAAGACCCGTCAACTGATCTGGGCGATGTACCAGGTCGCTCCCGGCAACGAGGACTCGTTGCTGTCCTACATCGACGCGGACAGCGTCGTACCCACCGACTACTGGATGTGCGCGGCCAGCGGCATGAGCCAGTACGACGTGGTCCAGCACACGAACATCGCCGGGAACATGCTCTCGTCGTGGCCGGCGTCCTTCTACGCCAACGACCACATCGGGTGGGACGCGTCGATGTACCGGCACATGTCGGCAGGCGGGCGTCAGCCGTTCTACGTCCTCGGCAAGGGCCTGTTCTTCCGCTTCTCCGATCTGTTGCGGGTCGGCGGTTTCCACCCGTGGCTGACCATCGAGGACCCCGAGATCGGGATGCGGCTGTGGACCAACGGCGCTCGACTCGGAGTGGTGGAGTCGCCCCTGGTCGAAGAGGTGCCGGCGACGTGGAGTCAGGGCATCACCCAGCGCAAACGGTGGATCGCCGGCTTCTTCCAGTCGCTCGCCTCCCCCCTGGTGTGGATGGGGATGACTCCGGGCCAACGGTTCCGGGCACGCTTGAACTTCGTGCCGTGCCTCTCGCTCGCTCTCAACCCCATCGGGGTCCCGCTCGGAGTGCTCGTCTCCGTCGAGCTGTGGTCCAGGTCCTCGTTCCTGCCGCCCCCGCTCCTGGCGCTCGCGACGGTGACGACCGTGGGTGCGCTCGTCCTCATCCTGCGCGGCTGGTTGCAGGCCTGGAGGATGAGCGCAGCCGTGCTGGCGAGCAGACGCGACCGGGTGCGGTACGTGCTGCGGGTCAATCCCGTCTTCGTGCTGCTCTATTGGATGTGGTGGTCCATCCCGCTGGTCATCGGACTGAACATGTTCGTCCGGGACCGTGGACTGGTGTGGGAGCGCACCGAGAAACGGGACGCCAACCGCGAGCTCGTGCGCGGGTAGCGGGAGCGAGTTGTGCAGTCGGCCCGGTCAGCCGGGGCGAGGTCGGCATACGGTTGAGGGCATGGCCACTTCGGGACGCTCGTACGTCGACTGGGATCTCGCCCGCACGACCGGCCGGCGGCTGGTCAGCGACGGGCCGCAGACCACCGCGAAGGACGCCGCAGCCGTCGTCGCCGATCTGCGCCAGGCCGCCGCGAACGCGGCCCAGCCGGTGGCCGACACCGCGCGGATGGACACCGGTGGCGCGGCCCAGACCGACGTCCACGTGGTCGACCGCGGCGGCTGGATCGACGTCAACGTCGAGTCCACGGCCGCACTGCTCTCACCGGTCCTGGAGAAGGTGACGGCCAAGAAGGCGGCCGGCCCCCTGGCGATCGCGGTCGGCGCGAAGATCACCGGTGCCCAGGTCGGAGCGCTCCTGGGGTTCGTCGCACCGAAGATCCTCGGCCAGTTCGACCTGGCGCCCGAGGGCCGGCCGAGCCTGCTGCTGGTCGCGCCGAACATTGTCTCCGTCGAACGCGAGCTGGACCTGGACCCCACCGACTTCCGGAGCTGGGTGTGCCTGCACGAGGAGACCCACCGGGTGCAGTTCACGGCCGTGCCCTGGCTGCGCGGACACGTCATCGATCGGTCCCGCGGGTTGATGACCGACCTCATGCCCGACCCGGAGGACCTGCAGGAGCGGTTGCAGCACGCGCTGAAGGCGCTGCCCGACGCCGTACGAGGCGGCGGCAACGGGCTGATGGACCTGTTCACCACCGCCGAACAGCGCGAGCAGCTGGCGTCGCTCACCGCTGTGATGTCGCTGCTCGAGGGGCACGCGGACGTGGTGATGGACGACGTCGGCCCGAAGGTCGTGCCGAGCGTGACAGAGATCCGCCGCAAGTTCGACGAGCGGCGCAAGGGCAGCGGCGGTGTGGACCGGTTGCTGCGCCGTCTGCTCGGTCTGGAGGCCAAGATGCGCCAGTACCGCGACGGTGCGGTCTTCTGCCGCGCGGTGATCGACAAGGTCGGCGTCGACGGCTTCAACGCGGTGTGGTCCTCCCCGGATGCCCTGCCCACCGCCCGCGAGATCGAGGCGCCCGCCGACTGGGTCGCCCGCGTGCACGGCTGACCGAATCCCACAGCAGCAAGATGCCCGGACCGCACCCCGCCGTCGCCGCGACCCGGCTCGCCGTACGACGAGCCGTCGCCGACGCGCCCGCCGGAAGCCTGGTGCTGGTCGCCTGCTCCGGCGGGGCGGACTCCATGGCGCTCGCTGCTGCGGCCGCGTTCGAGTTGCCAAAGCAGGGACTGCGGGTCGGCGCGGTGGTGGTCGACCATGGGCTGCAGGCCGATTCGGCACAGGTGGCGCAGGCCGCGGGCGACCGCTGTCGCGCACTGGGGCTCGACCCCGTCGACGTGGTCCGCGTCCAGGTCGCGGAGGGCGACGGAGACGGGCCGGAAGCGGCCGCACGGGCGGCTCGGCACGCGGCGTTCGGGGAGGTCCTGGAAACCCGCGACGCCACCCGGCTGCTGCTCGGACACACCCGCGACGACCAGGCCGAGACCGTCCTGCTGCGGCTGGCTCGCGGGTCGGGCACCCGTGCCATCGCCGGGATGGCGAATGACGGTCCGGGTCCGCTGCGCCGCCCGTTCCTGCTCGGCGTGGGTCGGGCACAGACCCGCGCGGCCTGTGCCGCGCTGGGCCTGACCTGGTGGGACGATCCGCACAACGAGGACCCTCGCTTCGCCCGGGTCCGCGCCCGCCGGGCCCTGCGCCTCCTGCAGGACGACCTCGGACCGGGCCTCACCGACAACCTGGTCCGCACCGCGACCCTGGCCCGTCAGGACGCCGATCACCTTGACGCTCTCGCGCAGCGCCAGGCCGACGCCCTCGACGGACCCCCCTGGCAGGTAGGCGATCTGGAGGACCTGCCCGACGCCCTGCGCACCCGCGTCTGGCGGTTGCTGATGGCACGTGCGGGCGCGACCGCCGCGGACGTGGGCGCCGTACACGTGGCGTCCCTGGACGAACTGGTGACGCGCTGGCGCGGGCAGGGAGCGGTCGACATACCAGGTGGTCTGCGGGTGGTTCGACGCGAGCGGCTGATCGAGGTCGCTCCCCGTCCGGTTGAATAGCGCCATGGATGCATCCGACGCCGGCACCGACCTGGACCACGTGCTCTTCACCGAGGCGCAGATCCACGACAGGCTGCAGGAGCTGGGCGACCGCATCTGGGCCGACTACGAGGGCAAGGATCTGCTGCTCGTCGGGGTGCTCAAGGGCGCGGTGCTGGTGATGGCCGACCTGATGCGCACGCTGCCCGGGTCGGCGCCGATGGACTGGATGGCGGTGTCGTCGTACGGATCGGGCACCAAATCCTCTGGGGTCGTACGGATCCTGAAGGATCTGGACACCGACATCTCCGGCAAACACGTCCTGATCGTCGAGGACATCATCGACTCCGGCCTGACCCTCAACTGGATCCGCAGCAACCTGCTCTCCCGCGACCCGGCCTCCCTGGAGATCTGCACGCTGCTGCGGAAACCGGATGCCGCGAAGGTCGCGATCGACTGTCGTTACGTCGGATTCGACATCCCCAACGAGTTCGTCGTGGGGTACGGCCTGGACTACGACGAGCGGTACCGCAACCTGCGCGACATCGGCACCCTGGCGCCGCACGTCTACTCCTGAGCCGACGAATACGCGCGCACCCGCCGGAACGTATGACGCGCAACGTGCGTTGGACGTATCGATGCCGTGTCAAGTCTTCAGGCTGACGCGGTTTAGGATCGTTCGGTCCTCGGTTGTCGGGCTCATTGCCCGCCGAGCGCCCATGAGCAGGAGGTACGGGGTTCACCCCGGCACATGTTGACTATGAAGCGCCTCGTCAAGAACCCCGGCATCTGGATCCTCCTCGTCGTGGTCGTCGTTTTCCTGATCTACACCTTCGGCAAGGTCGGCGGCTATCAGCAGGTCGACACCTCGCGCGCCGAGACACTGATCTCCACCAGCAAGGTCGAGTCGGCCAAGCTCACTCCCGACTCCATCAACCTCACCCTGAAGAAGGGTGACGAGTTCAGTGGCGACGGCATCAAGGACGCGGCCCGGGTGCAGTCCAACTACGTCAGCGCCCGCGGCAGCCACCTGGTCGATCTGCTCGAGAAGTACCCCCCGAGCAAGGGCTTCACGGACGACCCCGGCAAGCAGAACATTTTCGTCAGCCTGCTGCTGTCGATCCTGCCGTTCATCCTGATCCTCGGCCTCTTCTGGCTGATCATGAGCCAGATGCAGGGCGGCGGCTCGCGGGTGATGCAGTTCGGCAAGTCCCGCGCCAAGCTCGCGACCAAGGACATGCCCAAGGTCACCTTCCACGACGTGGCCGGTGCCGATGAGGCCGTCGAAGAGCTGGAGGAGATCAAGGACTTCCTGCAGGCGCCGAAGAAGTTCCTCGACGTCGGGGCGAAGATCCCCAAGGGCGTGCTGCTCTACGGCCCGCCCGGCACCGGTAAGACCCTGCTGGCGCGCGCCGTCGCAGGGGAGGCCGGAGTGCCGTTCTACTCGATCTCCGGTTCGGACTTCGTGGAGATGTTCGTCGGTGTCGGCGCCTCGCGCGTCCGCGACCTGTTCGAGCAGGCCAAGGCGAACTCCCCGGCGATCATCTTCGTCGACGAGATCGACGCCGTCGGCCGGCACCGTGGCGCGGGACTCGGCGGTGGCCACGACGAGCGCGAGCAGACCCTCAACCAGTTGCTGGTCGAGATGGACGGCTTCGACGTCAAGACCAACGTCATCCTGATCGCCGCCACCAACCGCCCGGACATCCTCGACCCGGCGCTGCTGCGCCCGGGCCGTTTCGACCGGCAGATCGCGGTGGAGGCCCCCGATATGGCGGGTCGGCACCACATCCTGCAGGTGCACGCCAAGGGCAAGCCGATGGTCGACGACATCGACCTGCTGACGGTGGCGCGTCGTACGCCGGGCTTCTCCGGTGCCGACCTCGCGAACGTCCTCAACGAGGCGGCCCTGCTGACCGCTCGCAGCAACGCGCAGATCATCGACAACCGTGCGCTGGACGAGGCGATCGACCGCGTGATGGCCGGACCGCAGAAGCGCACCCGGGTGATGAGCGCCAAGGAGCGCAAGATCACCGCGTACCACGAGGGTGGTCACGCCCTGGTCGCGTCGGCGCTCAACTACACCGACCCGGTCAGCAAGATCACGATCCTGCCGCGTGGTCGCGCCCTCGGTTACACCATGGTGCTGCCGGCCGACGACAAGTACTCCACCACCCGCAACGAGCTGCTCGACCAGCTGGCGTACGCGCTCGGTGGCCGGGTCGCGGAGGAGATCGTCTTCCACGACCCCAGCACCGGTGCCTCCAACGACATCGAGAAGGCGACGGGGCTGGCCCGCAAGATGGTCACCCAGTTCGGGATGAGCGAGCGGATCGGCGCGATCAAGCTCGGCTCCGGTGGCGGCGAGGTCTTCCTCGGCCGCGACATGGGCCACGAGCGGGACTACTCCGAGGACCTCGCCGGTGTCGTCGACGAAGAGGTACGCCGCCTCATCGAGGCCGCGCACGACGAGGCCTGGCACGCGCTGAACGACAACCGCGACCTGCTGGACCAGTTGGTGCTGGAACTGCTGGAGAAGGAGACGCTGAACGCCGAGGCGCTCGCCGAACTCTTCGCGGCGGTCCACAAGCGCCCGCGCCGTCAGGTCTGGCTCTCCAGCGACGCCCGCAACGTGAGTGACCGCCCGCCGGTCCTCACGCCCGCGGAGCGCGAAGCGGTCGCCCGTGGTGTCGACCTGGACAAGCAGGATCGCCAGCAGGTCGATGCCCACCCGCCGGAGGCGGTCATCGAGGTGCCGGACGGTGGGTATGTCGACCCCACCGAGGGTTGATCTGCAGCGCGCCGCCGCAGCGGTTCGTGAGTTGCTCATCGCGGTCGGGGAAGATCCCGGCCGCGAAGGGCTGCTCGACACACCGGACCGGGTGGCCCGCGCGTACGCCGAGATGTTCGCCGGCCTCGGGAAGGACCCGGCCGAGGTCCTGAGCCGCACGTTCGACGTGGCTCACGACGAGATGGTCCTGATCCGCGACATCGAGGTCTACAGCACGTGTGAGCACCACCTGCTGCCCTTCCACGGGGTCGCGCACGTCGGGTACCTCCCGCCGAAGGACGGACGGGTGCCGGGGTTGTCCAAGATCGCCCGGCTGGTGGATCTCTACGCCCGCCGCCCGCAGGTGCAGGAGCGACTCACCAGCCAGATCGCGGATGCGCTGGTCACTCATCTGCACGCTCAGGGTGTGATCGTCGTGGTGTCCTGCGAGCATCTGTGCATGTCGATGCGCGGCGTCCGCAAACCGGGTGCCCTCACCACGACTTCCGCCGTCCGAGGTCAGCTCCGCGATCCCACGACCCGCGCCGAGGCGATCAGCCTGATGGCACCGGATCACCGACGGTGACGGCGCTTCCCGCTCGCCCCGCGACCCGCCCCCTGGTGATGGGCGTCGTCAACGTCACGCCCGACTCCTTCTCCGACGGCGGCCGCTGGTTCGCCGCCGACGAGGCCGTGCGCCACGGCCGCGAGCTGCACGAGCAGGGCGCCGATCTGGTCGACGTGGGCGGGGAGTCCACGCGGCCCGGCGCGCGTCGCCCGGACGAACGGGAGGAGCTGCGCCGGGTCGTGCCCGTGGTGCGCCAGCTGACCGCCGACGGCGTCCGCGTGTCGATCGACACGATGCGCGCCCGGGTGGCGGCCCGCGCGGTGGAGGCGGGGGCCGTGATCGTCAACGACGTCAGCGGTGGCCTGGCCGATCCGGAGATGGCCGCGACCGTGGCGGCTCTGCGGGTGGGCATGGTGGCCATGCACTGGCGCGGGCACAGTCACCAGATGGCCGACCGGGCGGTCTACGACGACGTGGTCGCCGACGTACGCCGTGAGCTCGGCGACCGGGTCGACGCGTTGTTGTCCGCCGGGATTGCACGTGACGCGCTGGTCATCGACCCCGGCCTGGGCTTCGCCAAGACCGCGGAGCAGAACTGGACCGTCCTGCGGGACATCGCCGCGTTCGAGCAGCTGGGCCTGCCGGTGCTCGTCGGCGCCTCCCGCAAGGGGTTCCTGGCCAGGGTCGGATCCGACGCTCCGCTGCCGCCGGACCGCCGCGAAGGTGCCACGACGGCGTTGACCGTCCTGCTGGCCCAGGCGGGCGTGTGGGGCGTTCGGGTGCACGACGTGGCGGCGGCGCGCGCGGCGCTCGCAGTGGTGGAGACGATGGGGGCGGGGGAGTGAGCGACCGGATCGGGCTGACCGGCATCGTGGCCGAGGCGTGTCACGGAGTGCTGGAGCACGAGAAGCGGGAACCGCAACGGTTCGTCGCCGACATCGTGCTCGAGTGCGACCTGCGCAGGGCAGGCGCCGCCGACGAGCTGCACTCCACGGTGAGTTACGCGGACATCGCCCAGGGCGCGTACGCCGTCCTCACCGGCGACAGCGTCGACCTCATCGAGACGCTCGCGGAGCGGATCGCCGCTCTGGCTCTGGTGCCGGTCGCGGTCGAAGCCGTCGAGGTCACCATCCGCAAACCGCAGGCGCCGGCCGGTGTGCCGTTCGTGGACGAGCTGACGGGTGGCCCGTTCGTGACCGTGCGGCGGGTGCGCGACCGGGAGGTCGTGATCGCGCTCGGTGCCAACATGGGCGACCGCGCGGGCACGATGGCGGCCGCCGTACGCGCCCTCGCGGCCGTCGACGGGTTGGAGATCGTGGCCTGCTCACCGCTGCTCGAGACCGGCGCGGTCGGCGGACCCGAGCAGCCCGACTACCTCAACGCGGTGGTCGTCGCACGCAGCCGGCTCGCTCCGTGGAGCCTGCTCGACGAATTGCACCGCATCGAGCGCAATCACGGCCGCGTGCGCGAGGTGCGTTGGGGCGCGAGGACGTTGGACCTCGACCTGATCCAGGTCGGTGACTCGACCGATGACTCCGATCTGGAGATCGACACCGAGGAGCTCACGCTGCCGCACCCACGTGCGCACGAGCGGGCCTTCGTGCTCGTGCCGTGGTCGCGGGTCGACGGCACCGCTCAGCTGCGGACGGACGCCGGGTCCAAGGACATCCGCGAGCTGATCGCCGCGCTGCCGCCGGGCGCGCTCGACGGTGTGCGCCCCGGGCCCGGATGGCACCCGCTGTGAACGCCCGACAGCTCACCTGGAAATACGCGCTGGGCGTCGCCGCCGTGGTGTTCGTGGTCGCGTACGCCGCCCTCTCCGTCTGGAACGCGCGGGGTCGGTCGATGCCCCAGAACTCCTGGGTCGCGGTCGGTGTGGTCGTCGTGATGGCGGTCCTGGTGCTCTACGCCGGCAACGAGATCCGGCTGTACCTGCGTGGTGAGTCCACCCGTCCGCCGTCACCGCAGCGGGCCCGCAGCACGCTGGTCGGTGCGCAGGCCTGCGTCCTGGGCGGCGCCGCGTTCGCCGGTTGGTACGGCGGGACCGCGGCGGTCGAGGTCGGCCGACTGCAGACCACGACCGGACCGAGCTCGTTCCTGCTGGCCGTCGTGCTGACGGTGGTGTGTGTCGGGCTCGTGGGGAGCGGCCTGGTCGTGCAGTGGTGGTGCAAGCTGCCCGAGGACGACGACGACAAGAAGCGGCGTACGCCGAAGGGGCCCCCCGGCGAAGTCGTGTGAACGAGCGCGCTCGACAGCGCGCTGACCGTCACACGACGTCGATGCGGTATCCGGTCAGGACCGGGGCAGATCCATGGCCCGGGCGATGAGCCGGTCGAAGGCCCGGTCGGGCAGAGCGCGACGCGCCGCGATGAGCGGTTTGGCGGCGAATCCGACGGCGTAGCGGGTCCTGGGTCTGCGGGCGGTGACGGCCTTGCCGATCGCGTCCGCGACGACCCCGGGTGGCGAGCTGCGGCGCGTCTCGCTCTCGGATTCCAATGCCGCGGCGACCGCCTGCACCTGCGCCGCGTAGGCGCTGTCGTCGGCGGTCCCTCGCAGGTGCTCGGCCGCGATCCTTCCCCACTCCGTCGCGATCGCGCCGGGCTCGATGACGACCACTGCGATCCCGAACGGCGCGACCTCCATGCGAAGGCAGTCGCTGAGCGCTTCGACCGCGAACTTGGTGGCGTGGTACCACCCGCCGAGGGGGGTGTGGATCCTGCCGCCCATCGAGGAGACGTTGACGACCAGACCAGACCTCTGGTCGCGCATGTGCGGCAGCACCAGTTGAGTGAGCCGCGCCAGGCCGAAGACGTTGACGTCGAACTGTCGACGCGCCTCCTCGATCGAGACGTCCTCGAGGGCGCCGTACGAGCCGTACCCGGCGTTGTTGACGAGGACGTCGATTCGGCCCGTCTCGCCGATAATCGCTTCGATGGCAGCGGTCATCGCGTCGTCGTCGGTCACGTCCAGGGCCAGCGGACGGATTCCGTCGGCCGACAGCGCCTCAAGACGGTCCGTTCGGCGCGCGGCCCCGTAGACGGTGTAGCCCAGCGAGTGCAGCTTTCGCGCGGTGGACTCCCCGATGCCCGACGAAGCGCCGGTGACGAGGGCGGTCTTGACGGGTGAATCAGACATGATCCGGTCCTCCATGGGGTGAGCTCTCAGCCTATGTTCGATCCGAACGGCGGCCCCTCCCGCTGCAGGGCCTGCTGCCGAGCGCTCGCGGACCACGATCGAGCCCACCGGGCGCAGGGGCGTGGCTGCAGTACCGATAACCGAGCGGGCAGGGTCCCTGCTATTTGTCGATGTCGCCGACCACGAAGAACATCGAGCCGAGGATCGCCACCATGTCGGCCAGCAGATTGCCCGGCAGCAGCTCGGCCAGGACCGCGACGTTGTTGAACGACGCGGACCGCAGCGCGAGCCGCCACGGGGTCTTGTCGCCGCGCGAGACGAGGTAGTAGCCGTTGAACCCCAGCGGGTTCTCCGTGGCCACGTAGTCGCTGCCCTCGGGCACCTTCA
The DNA here is from genome assembly GCF_017565405.1 of Allobranchiibius sp. CTAmp26. GTDB lineage: Bacteria > Actinomycetota > Actinomycetes > Actinomycetales > Dermatophilaceae > Allobranchiibius. The sequence continues at coordinate 221,295 of NZ_JAGEKR010000001.1, read as the reverse complement.
ACACCTTCGGCAGCTTCAGGTTGACCGGTCCCGCGGGCATCGCGAGCAGTCGTTCGACGCAGGCCTGCGCGAGGTCGAGACCGACGTGGGTCTGCTCCAGCAGCACCTCCAGTCGCGCGAGGCAGTCGCCGGCCTGCCGGGTGACGACCCGGCCCGGGCCGCCGGGTGCGAACAGTTCGTCGTACGCCAGGTAGGGCTGGTCGCGGCGCAGGTCGACATCGAGACCACTGGCCCGCGCGATCGGACCCGAGACGCCGTACGACGCGACGGCCTCGGCGGTGAGGACGCCGACCCCGCGGGTTCGCGCCTGCAGGATCTCGTTGCCGACCAGGAGGCTCTCCAGCTCGGGCATCCGGGCACGCACGCCGTCGATCGCGGCCTGCACCCGCTGCAGCCAGCCGGCCGGGATGTCCTCCCGCAGTCCGCCGACCCGGTTGAACATGTAGTGCATCCGACCGCCGGAGATCTCCTCCATCACCGTCTGCAACTCCTCGCGCTCGCGGAAGGAGTAGAAGATCGGGGTGATCGCGCCGAGCTCCAGGGGGTAGGAGCCGAGGAACATCAGGTGGTTGAGCACCCGGTTCAGCTCCGACAGCAGGGTCCGGGTCCAGGTCGCGCGGACGGGCACCTCCATGCCGAGCATCCGCTCCACGGTGAGGGCGAGCCCGACCTCGCTGCTGAACGCCGACAGCCAGTCGTGCCGGTTGGCCAGCACCATGATCTGTCGGTAGTCGCGCACCTCGAAGAGCTTCTCGGCGCCGCGGTGCATGTAGCCGACGATGGGCTCGGCGCGGGAGATGCGCTCGCCGTCGAGGGTCACCCTCAGTCGCAGGACGCCGTGGGTGGCGGGATGCTGCGGACCGATGTTGAGGACCATGTCCGCGGTCGCGAGCTCACCCGCGCCGACGCCGACGGTCAGTTCACGGGTGGTCATGGGCTCAGTCTGCCAGGGTGTCTCCGCGGTCCGCGGCGCGCACGAGCACCACGCCGAGCACGATCAGTCCTCCGCCGACGAGCTGGACCGGCAGCGGCAACTCGCCAAGGAAGAACCAGGCGAAGAGGACGGCGAAGAGCACCTCCGCCAGTGCGACGAACGAGGCGACCCGGGTGCCGAGCATGCGGGCAGCGACCACGCCGGAGACGTACGCGAAGGCAGCAGCGAGGACGGAGATGCCGAGCACCGGCACCAGCACGCTCACGTGCCACCCGGCCAGCGGCACCGACCTCGTCGACGCGTGCATCGGCAGTGCCCCGGTGACACCGAGAAGGAGCAGCGGCACGAGGCCCACGGCGAGACCCGCGCCGGACAGCACCAGCGGTGACAGCCCGTCCTCGGGCGTTTCTGCGGCGACGACGAAGTACGTGGCGGAGCAGACCGCGGCCCCCAGGCCGAAGACCACGCCGATGGCGTCGACGCTGACCGACCCGAACACGTCGAGCACCAGCATCAGCCCCGCCAGCGCGACCACCGCACCGAGCAGTGTGAGGCGCGACGGTGCCCGACGCGTCCGCGCCCAGGCCAGCAGGACCAGCAGCGTGGGGGACAGGTACTCCAGCAGCAGCGCGACGCCCACCGAGAGGTGCTGCACGGCGAGGAAGTAGAACAGCTGACCACCGGCGACGCCGAAGAGCCCGTAGAGGAGCACGGCGCGCAGGTGCGTGCGCAACAGATACCACCGTCCGCGCAATTCGCGCGCCGCCGGGATCGCGAGGATGGCGGCGGCGATCCCGATGCGCATTGTCACAGCCGCCGCGGGGGACCAGCCGGCGCTGAAGAGTTCCTTGGCGAACGGCCCCGACGTCCCGAAGGCCGCCGCGGACGCGAGGGCGATGATCAGCGCGCGAGATGTGGAGCCGGTCGGGGCTGTGGCCGGTGCGACTGCGTGACTGGTCTCGATGTCGACGGACATGGCGCCCCTTTCCCTGTCGGGCTGCTGTAATGGGTAAAGATGTCTTACACTCGTGACTATGCCGAGCGTACGGTGCCGCCAGGTCAGGAGTCAACATGCCATTCACTCATGACACGGAGGACGCCTTGTCGGCTGCGGTCGCGCTGGTGAACTCGGCGGCGTCCACCGGCCCGGCCGGCAGGGCCGGTCCCGAGCACGACGTGCTCGTCGACCCCGAGGAGTTCGAGGAGTTCGTCGCCCAGTGGGACTGGACCGGGGCGCGTGCCCGCGACGAAGCCGAACGCCGTGCCGTCCGCGCGCTGCGGCCCCGGCTGCGGGCCTTGTGGGAGGCGGACGGCGAGGACGAGCTGGTGGTGCTCGTCAACGATCTGCTGAGTGCGGGCAGGGCCCTGCCCCAGCTCGTCCGGCACGGGGAGTGGGACTACCACCTGCACGCCACCTCCGCGGACGCGCCGTTCGCGACCCGCTGGATGGTCGAGGCCGCCATGGCGATGGTGGACGTGCTGCGCGCCGGTGAGATCTGGCGGCTCAAGACCTGCGCCGCCGACGACTGCGACGACGTGGTCGTGGACCTGTCCAAGAACCGGTCGCGACGCTTCTGCGACGCGGGATGCGGGAACCGCACGAACGTCGCGGCGTACCGTGCGCGCCAGAAGTCAGGCGACGACGGGCCGCCCGGGTAGCGTTCGCCGCGTGTCAGACAGTGGGGAGCCGTCCTCGCAGGACCGCTACTACGAGCGGTACCAACAGGCCGAGGGCGGGTTCCAGGACCCCGGTGGCGGCCGGCGGAGCACCCGCGTCTGGATCCTCGGTGGCGCAGCCCTTCTCGTGCTGATCCTGATCGCAGTCGTCACCTTCGTGTTCGTCGACCACAGCGGTTCGGATCAGCAGGCCGACACCTCGTCGTCCAGCTCGACGGCGACCAGCACCGGCAGCGGGTCCGCCAGTCCGACCACGGGAGCCCAGGGCGCACTCCTCGTGCGGCCGGTGGTGCCGGGCTGGCAGGCCGTCGGCGGGGTCGTCAACGACGAGTCCCAGATCTATGGCGCGTACGACGCCCCGCCGAACTGGCAGGTCAAGCAGGACAACGCCATCTACTACGACACGGCCACGGGCACCAAGCTCTTCGGGCAGCACACGAGCTGGGGGCTCTCCGAGATCAACTACGGCAAGTGCGCCGCCCATCCGAACAACTCGCAGGCCAGCGCGAGCTTCGTCGACATCGGCAAGCGCGATCCGGTCGATGCGGTGCAGGGTGTGCTGCAGGACTTCGCCTCGGCCGCCAGCCTCGACAAGGACAAGTCCACCCACGCTGCGCAGGGCACCGTGTCGGTGCGCAACACCACGGTCGCGGCAGGATCGATCCCGGCCGTCCGGGGCAGCGTCACCGCGACGGCGGGCACGCTGAACGCCGACTGCGGCACCGGCAGACCCATCACGTTCCAGGCCGTGGCCTTCACCACCAACGGCAGGTCGGTGATGGTGCTCGTGGCGATCGCGACCTGGCCGGGATACAGCCCGCCCGCGGCGGACACCATCGACAAGATCCTGTCGTCGGTACGCCCCGCCGGCGGCTGAGCGGACCCTGCTCGATCACCGCGTCGGGTGCGGTGGCGCGGTTACGATCCGCTCGTGAGCGACAACGGGAACCACGGGCCGCCGACCGGCCCGCCAGGATCTCCCCAGGATCGCTACTACGAGCGGTACGCCCAGTCGGCGGGAGCGCTCGACCGGCCACCCCACCGCGGCAGGGGTCGATGGCTGGCGCTGGGCGCCGGCACGCTGGTCGTCGTACTGGCCGCCGTGATCGGTTTCGTCGTATTCGGTGACAACGGCAGTGGTGACGCCGCGGCATCTTCGTCGTCGACCGCGCCCTCATCCGGCACCACGCCGTCCTCGAGCACCACGCCGGCATCGGGGGCGACGTCGACCGCGGTGGACGGCGCCCTGTCGGTGCGTCCGGTCGTGTCGGGGTGGCAGGCGGTCGGCGGGGTGGTCAGCTCGGATCTGCAGGTGTACGGCGCGTACGACGCGCCGCCCGGGTGGCAGGTGAGGCAGGAGAACAACATCTACTTCGACGATGCCCACGGCACGGGTATCGCGGGCGAGCACACCGACTGGGGCCTGGCGGCGTACAACCTCGGCAAGTGCACGGGCCACCCGAACGGCACCCAGGCGAGTGCGAGCTTCGTCGACATCGGGAAGCGAGACCCGGCGGAGGCCGTCGGGACCCTGCTGGTGGACTTCGGGTCGGCGGCGAGCGTGAACAAGGACAAGACCACGCACGCCGCGCAGGGCAGTCCGGCCACGACCAACATCACCGTGGCGAACGGGTCGATCGCCGCCGTACGGGGTCAGCTCACGGTGACCGAGGGCACGCTGAACGCCGACTGCGGGGTCGGGAAGCCCATCACGTTCTACGCCGCGGCGTTCACATCGAACGGGCGCTCGGTGATGCTGCTGATCGCCGTCGGCACCTGGCCCGGCGTACCCGGTCCGGACTCCGGCACGATCAACAAGATGCTGCAGTCACTGCGTCCGGCCGGCGGCTGACCGGGTCGAGCGACCACCAGAATCCGCCGAGCCCGCCCCGAGCGGTGAGGGCGGAGTAGGCACCGCGCAGTGCGAGCGAGCGCAGGTACGCCGGCGGATTCGTGCGCGCGAGCGCGTCGTCGGCCGCGTCCGGGCGGATGCCCAACTCGGCGAACAGGTCCCGCTGCCGCACGAGCCGTGGTGCGCCGAGCGTGTCCATCGCGACGTGCGCCGTGATGTCGGTGCCGCCGTCGGGGAGCGGCGGGCGCGCCTGTCCGTCGCGGTAGCCCATGAGCGTGCCGGCGCCCGGGCGAGCACTCCGCAGATGGCCGTAGTCAGTCGTGACCAGGACGCCGGAGCGCACCGATCGCCGCAGCTCGGCGTACGCCGCGTCGCGGGTCAGGCCGACCTCCACCCGTGCGTGCGCCACGTCCCAGCCGGGCCAGTTGTCTTCGCACCAGCGGCGATCGGCGCGCGTCGCCGAGGCGCCCAGTCGTTCGGTGCCGTCCTCGTCGACCTCCACCACGCGCAGCCGCCGGCCGTCGTGCTGCAGCACCGGACACGGCACCACATCGAGCCACTCATGGGCGAGGACGAGCGCATCCGAGAGTCCGTGCAGCGACGGCGGCACCGCCGTGCCCCCCGTGCCGGTGATCCACGCGACGTCCTGCGGGATGCCCACCGGGCGGTCGACGATGTCCACCGCGGTCAGTTCCAGATCCGGGGCCGCGGCACGGATCTGGGTGATCAGTTCCCCTCTCCCGCAGGCGAAGTCGACGATGTGCCGCGCCCCGTGCTGGCGCGCGAGCGCCACGACGGCCGTGGCGAGCAGAGCGCCGCCCCCGGGGATGCCCTGCGCGGACGTCGCGAAGTGCGCGGCCGGCCCGCCTGGCGAGCGATAGAAGCCGTGTTCGCCGTACAACGCCCCCTGCCAGGCCTGTTCCCACGGCGCCCAGCTCATCGGGCCACCGTAGGCGCAGATCGGGACGCAGGTAGCGTCACTGCCTGTGAGTACGACGGGTCGGCCACCGAGCTTGCGCGTCGCGGTCATCGGATGTGGCCGCGTCGGCGCGGTGCTCGGTGCCGCGTTCCGCGCGGCGGGCCACGAGGTCGTGGCCACGAGCGCTGTGAGCGACGCCTCGCTGCATCGGGCGGCCGAGATGCTGCCCGGCGTGCCCGTGCTGCCGCCCGCCGAGGTCGCCCGGTCCGCCGAGGTCGTGCTCCTCACCGTGCCGGACGACGAGCTCGGTGATCTGACGCGCTCGCTTGGCGCGGAGGGTGCGTGGAACGGTGGTCGTCTGGTCATCCATACCAGCGGTTTCCACGGCTGCGAGGTGCTCGCTCCTGTCGTCGAGGCCGGTGGTGACGCGATCGCGATGCACCCGGCGATGACCTTCACCGGCACCGCCCGTGACCTGCCCCGGCTCCTCGGCATCCCCATGGCGGTGACGGCCTCGATGGGCGCGGATCTGATCGCCGAGGCGCTCGTGCTCGACCTCGGCGGCGAACCGCTGCCGTTGTCGGAGGAGCAGCGGCCGCGGTACCACGCCGCCCTCACCCACGGCGCCAACCATCTGGTGACGCTCGTCGCGCAGAGTCAGCAGATCCTGCGCCACGCCGGGATCGAGGCACCGCAGCAGGTGCTCGACGGACTGCTGACGGCCGCCCTCACCAACGCGCTCGAGCACGGCGACCGGGCCCTCACCGGGCCCGTGGCGCGCGGTGACGTCGAGACGGTCCGCGCCCACCTGGAGGTGCTGTCCGACGAGTCACCCGATGTAGGGAGCTCCTATCGTGCGATGGCACTCGCCACTGCACGACGCGCTGCCGAACGCCACGCGACCCCGGCGCGATCCACCCGACCGATGCTGGACCTGCTCGACCCGAACGGACACGAGGGATGACGGACGAGACCCCGACGATCGCCTACACCCGCACCGAACTGCAGACCGCTCGCGCGGCGCTCGGTGACGACGTGGGCGTCGTCATGACGATGGGCGCGCTGCACGAGGGGCACGCGCGACTGATCCGGCAGGCGCGTCAGGAGATGGAGCACGTCATCGTGACGATCTTCCTCAACCCACTGCAGTTCGCGGCGGGTGAGGATCTCTCGCGGTATCCGCGCACCTTCGAGGACGACGTGGCGATCTGCGCCCGCGAAGGCGTGGATGTGGTCTTCGCGCCCTCACCCGATGTCGTGTACCCCGACGGCGAACCTGGTGTGCGCATCTCGGCGGGCGCGCTCGGCAACGTCCTGGAGGGCGCCGCGCGACCCGGGCATTTCGACGGTGTCCTGACGGTGGTCGCGAAGATGCTGCATCTGGTGCGACCGTCTCGGGCGTACTACGGGCAGAAAGACGCTCAGCAACTGTTGCTGATCAAACGAATGGCACGTGATCTGGACTTCCCCACCGAGGTGGTGGCCGTCGAGACCGCGCGGGAGGCTGACGGTCTGGCGCTGAGCAGTCGCAACCGCTATCTGACCGAGACCGACCGCGAGGTCGCCGGCTGCCTGTCGCAGGCGTTGCGCGCGGGCGCGGACATGGCGCGGATCGGACCGGCCGCCGTACGTCGTGCTGCCCGCGACGTGCTGGTCCGTGAGCCGCTGGCGATGATCGACTATCTCGTGCTCGTCCATCCGACCGAGCTCACCGAGGTGGCCGAGTGGTACCGCGGACCGGCCCTGCTGGCCGTCGCAGGCCGGGTCGGCACCACGCGGCTCATCGATAATCTGCCCATCGAACTCGGCCCGGAGGGTGGGGCGCGACCCATCTCCTGACCCGGTGTCACTGGCGAGAAACCGACATGTCGCTTTTCCGCTAGCTTCGCCTCGGCATCCGGCGCAGACTGGACGCATGCACACCGACACCGACGCCTGTCTGCGGGCCGTGTGATCCCGTGACGCACGGTTCGACGGCTGGTTCGTGACCGGCGTACGCAGCACCGGCATCTACTGCCGACCCAGCTGTCCGGCGACCCCTCCCAAGGCCCGCAACATCACCTTCCTGCCGACGGCCGCCGCGGCCCAGTCGGCCGGTTTCCGCGCGTGCAAGCGCTGCCGACCGGATGCGAGTCCCGGCTCGCCGGAGTGGAACGTGCGCGCCGATCTGGTCGGTCGCGCGATGCGACTGATCGGCGACGGTGTCGTGGACCGCGACGGCGTGACGGGTCTGGCGCGGCGGCTCGGCTACTCGGTGCGGCAGATCGAGCGGGCCATGCAGTCCGAGCTCGGTGCGGGACCACTCGCGATCGCCCGGGCCGGGCGCGCCCAGTCCGCGCGCACCCTGATCGAGACCACGACCCTCCCGCTGGCCCAGGTGGCGCACGCGTCCGGCTTCGGCAGCATCCGCGCGTTCAACGAGGCGGTGCAGGAGGTGTTCGCCATGACTCCGTCGCAGTTGCGCGCCGCGAAGGCCGGGCGCGGTGAGGCACGGGGTCACGACGCCTCGCCGTGGCAGCGACTGTCGTTGCGGCTGCCCTTCCGCGCGCCTTTCCACCCCGACAACGTCTTCGGCCATCTGGCCACCACGGGTGTGCCGGGGGTGGAGGAATGGCGTGACGGACGGTACCGGCGCACGCTGGACCTTCCCGGGGGAGCGGGCATCGTGGAGTTGTCGCCGACCCCGGACCACGTCCGCGCCGACCTGGCGCTCACCGATCTGGCCGACCTCACGGTCGCGGTGAGCCGATGTCGGTGGCTGCTGGATCTGGACTGCGATCCGGAGGCCGTCGACGCGGCGCTCGCGGAGGACCCGCTCCTTGCCCCGCTGGTGCGTCGTACGCCGGGTCGTCGGGTCCCGCGGACCGTCGACTCCCGCGAGATGGCGATCCGGCTGGTGCTCGGTCAGCAGGTCTCCACGAAAGCGGCCCGCACGCACGCGGGGCGGCTCGTGGCGACGTACGGCCGACCCGTCGACGATCCGGGTGGGGGTCTCACCCGGCTCTTTCCCGGACCGGAGGCGCTGCTGCAGGCCGGGGACGAATCGTTCGCGATGCCGGTGACCCGCCGGGAGACCATCCGGTCGTTGTGCCGCGTGCTGGCCGACGGCGCGCTGGACACCAGCGCCGGAGCCGATCGCGACGAGGCCCGCCAGGTGCTGGGCGCCGTGCCGGGCATCGGCCCCTGGACCGTCGAGAGCTACGCGATGCGGGCGCTGGGCGACCCCGACGCGTTCCCCGGCACCGATCTCGGCGTGCGGATCGCCGCGCGCGCTCTCGGGATCGAGGACAAGCCGCGCGTCATCGAGAGCGCCTCCACGCGGTGGCGGCCCTGGCGTTCGTACGCGGTGCAGCACCTGTGGGCCACCGGCGACCACGAGACCAATCGACTCCCGGAAAAGGACATCTCATGAATCAGACCTCGCATTTCCAGATGACCGGTACTCCTATCGGCGACCTGACCCTCGTACGACGGGGACCGGCGCTCTCGGCGCTCTACATGCAGAAACACCGCCACCAACCGGAGGAATCCACCTTCGGACCGCGCGAGGAATCCGCCACGGGAGTGCTCGCTGACGCGGTGGCGCAGTTGCGGGAGTACTTCCGCGGTGAACGGCGCACGTTCGACCTGCCGTTGGATCCGGTGGGTACCGATTTCCAGCAGCGCGTCTGGGCGCAGTTGCGCGCGATTCCCTACGGGTGCACCCGCAGCTACGGCGACCTCGCCCGCGCGCTGGGTTCGGTCGGCGCCAGCCGCGCGGTCGGACTCGCCAACGGGCGCAACCCGATCTCGATCGTGGTGCCGTGCCACCGGGTCATCGGCGCGAACGGCGCGATGACGGGGTTCGGCGGCGGCATCGAGCGCAAGGTGTGGCTCCTGCAGCACGAACGCGAGACGCTCGGTGAGCAGGACCTGGGCAGAGGCGAGGCCCAGCAGATGCTGCACCTGCCGCGCTGAGCGATCGGTGGGGCGGCCTACTCTGGAGCCATGTGGGCCGCCCTCGAAACACTCGTGCCGTCGATCGGCCTGCTGTTTCTGTTGTATCTCGTGCTGCGCCACATGATGGAGGGCGACCGGCGTGAGCGAATAGCGCAAGCGCAGTGGGAAGAAGAACACAAAAGCGATACACCGGATGCCCCGACACAGCCTCCGACTACGCCGAGTGCCTCTCAAGACTCCTGAATTAGTATGTTATCTTTGCATCGCCTTCAATGACGCCCAGGTGTGCGTTGTTGAAGGGTCCACCAAACGATGCATAACCCACATCGGGTACATAGGAGATTGATATGGCTCAGCGCGTCCAGATTCTGCTGGAAGACGACCTCGACCACTCCGAAGCCGCGGAGACCGTGACTTTCGCCCTTGACGGCGTCAACTACGAGATTGATCTGTCCTCGGCAAATGCCGCCCGCCTGCGCGACGACCTGGCTACCTGGACCGGCCACGCCCGGAAGGTCCGGGGCGCCCGCAAGGCGACCGTCACTCGTGCGACGGCGGGCAGCACGGCCGGTCGCGACGACCTGAACAAGATCCGTGAATGGGGTCGCTCCAACGGTTTCACCGTGAGTGACCGCGGCCGGGTTTCCGGTGAGCTCCAGACCGCCTACGCCCAGGCCAATTCCTGAATTCAGTCCAGCAGCGCGTCGCCGAATAGATCCCCGTCAGAATCGAGTCGGTCAAGCACTTCTTCGAAATCGAGTTGTGTGAGCCGGCCGTGGTCCTCGACTTCTTCCCAGCTGCGCGGGGCGGCCACCATCGGCCGTTCCCTGCCGCGAAGGGAATACGGAGCGATGGTGGTCTTAGCAGCGGTGTTCTGTGACCAGTCCAACAGCACTTTCCCGCCGCGGATGGATTTGGTCATCTTCCACACGACCAGGTCCGGATTGCGTCGGGTCAAAGACTGGGCCAACTCCTTGGCCCAGTCGCGTATCTCCTCGCTCGTACGCGAACCGTCCACCGCGGCGTACACCTGCATCCCCTTGCTACCCGACGTGACCGGGACGGTGCGTTCCATCCCCGCCGCCGCCAGTTCTTCCCGTACCTGCAGCGCGAGACGTGCGCACTCGGCCAGACCCGCCGGCGCTCCGGGGTCCAGGTCGATCACCAGTCGGTCGGGATTGGCGGGGGCTTCGTCGACCCAGCGCCATTGCGGCACGTGCAATTCGATGGCGGCCAGATTGGCCAGATAGGTCAACGCGGCGAGGTCGGACACGAACGGGTAGGTGACACGGTCGCCGCCGCCGCGTGACCCGCTGGAGCTCACCGTCATCCGCGGCAGCCAGGAGGGCGCACCGCGCGGCACGTTCTTCTCGAAGAACGACATGTCGCCCACGCCGTGCGGCCAACGGACCCGGGTCACCGGCCGCCCCTGCAGGATCGGCAACAGCACCGGAGCCACCCGCGCGTAATAGTGCAGCACCTCGCCCTTGGTGGTCTCCGTCGCCGGATACAGCACCTTGTCCAGGTTGCTGATCGCGAGACGACGGCCGTCGACCTCGACACTGACCTGCTGCGCATCAGGCATCCGCGGGGTCCTCTACGGCGGTGTCCATCAATTCGGCGGGCGTGAGGTCGGGACGCAGGCCGCGCCAGGTGGGTTGCCGCAACCGGCCGCCCTCGGAGACACCGTGGTACTCCAGATCCGCCACCAGGTCCGGGTCCACCCAGGTGCAGCCTTTGGCGTCGATCGCTGGAACCCGCTCCAGGAACGGGGAGTCCGAGCGGCTGCGGGATCGCAGCTGCTCCAGGAGGCGAGCACCCGCCGCACCGGCCAGCCCCGAGCCGATCCGTCCCCGGAAGGCCAGACCACTCGGCGTGGGTGTCCCGACGAGCAGCGCGCCCAGCCGCGCGGAGTCGGTCTCCGGTCGCCAACCGCCGATCACGTACGACCCGGTGGTGCGGTGCACGATCTTGCGCCATTGCGGGCTGCGCGAGCCCGGAAGGTAGGCCGAGTCGGTGCGTTTGGAGACGATCCCCTCCAGGCCCTGGTCCGCGGTGGCGCGCAACAGGTCCGCGCCCCCGGGGAACGTCGGCGGCACCTGCACCCGGGCCGTGGCGATCCCGATGCCCTCGAGCAGTTCGCGCCTCTGGGACAGCGGGCGCGTGAGGGTCGGCGTACCGGCGACCCGCAGCACGTCGAAGGCCATCAGCGTCACGGGCGCCTGGACCGCGAGGGTCGCGGCGGTGCGTGCGTCACCGACGTTGAACCGCTCGGCCAGCGCCCCGAACGACGGTCGACCGTCGCGCAGGCTGACGATCTCCCCGTCGAGCAGCAGATCGTCGTACTCCGTGAGGCCCGCGGCGTCCGTGAGCAGCTCCGGGAAGGCGACGGACACCTCCCGCTCGGTGCGTGACGTCAGCCGCACCCGGCCGTCGTGCACGTCGGCCAGCACCCGCATGCCGTCCCACTTGACCTCGTGCTGCCACTGGTCGCCGCTCGGCACCCGCGCGGAAGGGGTGGCGAGCATGGGGCGCATGGGGCAATCTTGCCTGGTGCGAGCCATTTGGAGAGGTGCCGTGTCGTTCGGACTGGTGAACGTGCCGGTCCGGCTGTACTCGGCGACCGAGAACCACGACGTGCAGTTCCGTCAGGTGCACCGCGAGGACGGCGGTCGGATCCGCTATCAGCGGGTCTGCTCGGTCGACGGTGAGCAGGTGGCGTACGACGACATCGCCAAGGGGTACGAGACCGAGGACGGCCAGATGGTCGTGCTGACCGACGAGGACCTGTCCTCGCTGCCGACGAGCAGCAGCCGGGAGATCGCCGTGGACAAGTTCGTCCCGAGCGACCAGATCGACCCGATGTACCTGGACAAGTGCTACTACCTCGAACCGGACAAGTCCGCGGTCAAGCCGTACGAGTTGTTGCGCTCGGCGCTGGAGGAGACCGACCGGGTCGCGATCGTGACGATCTCGATCCGCACCCGGATGACGATCGCGGTGCTGCGCGTGCGCGGCGGCGTCATCGCCCTGCAGACCCTGCTGTGGCCCGACGAGGTGCGGGAGGCCGACTTCGGCGTCCTCGACGACGCGGACGAGTCGCCGGCCAAGCCCGCGGAGCTCGCGATGGCGCAGATGCTGGTCGAGTCGCTGGCCGGCGACTACGAGCCGGACGACTACGTCGACGACTACGAGCAGGCGGTCAAGGAGGTCGTCCGCGCCAAGCTCGACGGAGGCGAGGTCAAGGCTCCTCAGGACGAGGACGAGGGAGACTCCGCCCAGGTGGTCGACCTGCTGGCGGCCCTGCAGCAGAGCGTCGACCGGGCGAAGGCATCGCGGGGCGAGGCGCCGGCGAAGAAGGTCGCCGGCGGCACGAGCACGGCCACGAAGCCGGCTGCCAAGAAGACCGGCGCGGCGAGAACGACCGCGACGAGCGCTGCGAAGAAGACAGCCGCGAAGAAGTCGGCGGCGAAGACGACCACGAAGAGCGCAGCGAAGAAGACGGCGACGAAGGCGACCAAGAAGAGCACGGCCAAGAAAGCCAGCTGAGGCGGGCTGGTCTCGCCGGCGGGGGTGTGTTCGGGGCCGAGCGGGCCAAGACGTGGGCTGGCACAGGCGTTCGGGGTGTGTTCGGGGTCGAGTGGGCCAAGACGTGGGCGGGTGCTGGGTGGCGGGGGTGTGTTCGGGGTCGAGCGGGCCCAGACGTGGGCGGGTGCTGGGTGGCGGGGTGTGTTCGGGGCCGAGCGGGTCAAGACGTGGGCGGGTGCTGGGCGTACGGGGGTGTGTTCGGGGCCGAGCGGGCCACGACGTGGGCGGGTGCTGGGTGGCGGGGGTGTGTTCGGGGCCGAGCGGGCCAAGACGTGGACTGGCACCGGAGTTCCGGCGAGCGACCCAGATCGGTCGATCAGCCCTGCGCCAGCACCCCGTACCTGCACAGTTCCTCGACGGCGGCGCGGACCAGTGCGTCGGCGTCCGGGTGCTCGCCGTGCATCTCGATGCAGATGTCGACCAGTTCCTCTGCGGTGCGCGGCTGCGCGGTGGCGTCCCACACCGTGGCGCCCAGCCCGCTGCAGCGGATCGGGAGGTCCTCGATGAGCAGCAGGATCTCGTCGTCGATCCGGACGGCGTCGGCGTACGCGCCGCGATGGTACGAGCCGACCTGCCCCCGGGCGGGCGTACCGGTGGGCGGAAGGTGCTCGACCTCGGCGACCTCTGCCGGGTCGTCGGCGACCAACTTCCGCAGCGTGTCGGCGCATTCCTGGATCTCGGTGTACCGCAGGCGGTGGATGCCTCCACAGGACCGCACGTGCCGCGTGAGGGTGAGCAGAGGATCGGCCATCTTCGTCAGGAACGACAGTTGCGGGATGAGCGCCAGGATGGCGTCGAGCAGGGCCAGCTGCTCGACCCGCGGCGGGTCGCCCGGTGCGCCGTCGCGCTCGAGCAGGACGATCCGGTGCAGCCGCAGGTCCGGATGCTCGGGCGCGGCGAGCAGCCCCAGCTCGTCAGGCCCGTGTTGCTGCTTGTGGTCCTCGCCCTCGATGATGACCGACAGCGGCTTGGGGAACGGCAACACCTGACCGTCCTCGCGTACGGCGACCGTCTCGTCCGTGACGTAGCCGAATCCGGTCGTGCACAGCCGCTGGGCCGCAGTCGTCTTGCCGGTGCCGGACTCCGCGACGAGGGCGATGACGGCGCCCGTGCCCGGGTCGGCGACCCCCGCCGCGTGCAGCATCATGAGGCGGCCGGCGCACAGCTGAATCAACCGCAGGGTGACGCTGGAGACGACGGTGTACTCGGCGAAGTCGAGGTCGAACTCGGCGCCGTACCGGACCGAATCCACGGTTGCGTCCGCAGAGCCGTCGGCCAGACAACGCGCCCACTGGCCGCGCACACGCCCCGCCGACGCGGGATCGGGGACCTCGATGGCGAGGGTGTGCCCGAAGGCCTGCACCTTCACCACGTCCGTGTCCGTGTCCGTGTCCGCCACGGTATGGATCGTAAGCGTGGCGCTCGGGCTTTCTGCTGACGGCGAACGTCTTTCGTCTGAGGGGTCCGCGCGGAACACACTGTGGGTGGGTCGCGTTGAGGTCATCAGACACCAGCAGCAGGGCAGGTAGGTCGCCCAGCCGCTGCGGATAGCATCGAAGGACGCAGGCAGCAGCCTCAAGGGAGTTGACATGTTCGAACGGTTCACCGACCGCGCACGGCGTGTGGTGGTGCTCGCCCAAGAAGAGGCGCGCATGCTCAACCACAACTACATCGGCACCGAGCACATCCTGCTCGGCCTCATCCACGAGGGTGAGGGCGTCGCGGCCAAGGCCCTGGAGAGCCTCGGCATCTCCTTGGAGGCCGTCCGCGAGCAGGTGCAGGAGATCATCGGCCCCAGCCAGCAGACCCAGCCGGGCCACATCCCCTTCACCCCGCGGGCCAAGAAGGTCCTGGAGCTCTCGCTGCGCGAGGGTCTGCAGCTCGGCCACAGCTACATCGGCACCGAGCACATCCTGCTCGGCCTCATCCGCGAGGGCGAGGGCGTCGCCGCCCAGGTGCTGGTCAAGATGGGCGCCGACCTGGCGCGGGTGCGCCAGCAGGTCATCCAGCTCGTCTCCGGCTACCAGGGCAAGGAGACCGCGGGCGCAGGCGTCGGCGGTCAGGGCCAGCAGGAGGGCACCCCGGCGGGTTCGCTGGTGCTCGACCAGTTCGGTCGCAACCTGACCCAGGCGGCGCGCGACGGAAAACTCGATCCGGTCATCGGGCGCGAGTCCGAGATCGAACGTGTCATGCAGGTGCTGTCGCGGCGTACCAAGAACAACCCGGTGCTCATCGGTGAGCCCGGCGTCGGCAAGACCGCCGTCGTCGAGGGCCTCGCCGCGGACATCGTGCGCGGCGACGTGCCCGAGACGCTGAAGGACAAGCAGCTCTACACCCTCGACCTCGGGTCGCTGGTGGCCGGTTCGCGCTACCGCGGTGACTTCGAGGAGCGCCTGAAGAAGGTGCTGAAGGAGATCCGCACCCGCGGCGACATCATCCTGTTCATCGACGAGATCCACACCCTCGTCGGTGCGGGCGCGGCCGAGGGCGCCATCGACGCGGCCTCGATCCTGAAGCCGATGCTGGCGCGCGGCGAGCTGCAGACGATCGGCGCGACCACGCTCGACGAGTACCGCAAGCACATCGAGAAGGACGCGGCACTCGAGCGCCGCTTCCAGCCCATCCAGGTCATGGAGCCCTCGATCCCGCACGCCATCGAGATCCTCAAGGGTCTGCGCGACCGGTACGAGGCCCACCACCGGGTCACGATCACCGATGCCGCGCTGGTGGGCGCGGTCAACATGGCCGACCGCTACATCAACGACCGGCACCTGCCGGACAAGGCGATCGACCTGATCGACGAGGCCGGTGCGCGACTGCGCATCCGCCGGATGACGGCTCCGACCGACCTCCGTGAGTACGACGAGAAGATCCAGCACGTGCGCCGTGAGAAGGAATCGGCGATCGACGGGCAAGACTTCGAGAAGGCCGCGTCGCTGCGTGATGACGAGAAGAACCTCATCAACGCCAAGGCGCAGCGTGAGAAGGAGTGGAAGGCCGGCGACCAGGACGTCGTGGCCGAGGTGGACGAGGAGCTGATCGCCGAGGTGCTCGCCGCCTCGACCGGAATCCCCGTCTTCAAGCTGACCGAGGAGGAGTCCTCGCGACTGCTGCGGATGGAGGACGAGCTGCACAAGCGGGTCGTCGGCAACGACGACGCGATCAAGGCGCTCTCCCAGGCCATCCGTCGTACCCGCGCGGGTCTGAAGGACCCCCGTCGTCCCGGTGGCTCGTTCATCTTCGCCGGTCCGACCGGTGTCGGTAAGACCGAGCTGGCCAAGGCGCTCGCGGAGTTCCTCTTCGGCGACGAGGACGCGTTGATCACCCTCGACATGTCCGAGTTCGCCGAGAAGCACACCGTCTCGCGGCTGTTCGGTTCGCCTCCCGGCTACGTCGGGTACGAGGAGGGCGGCCAGCTGACCGAGAAGGTGCGGCGCAAGCCCTTCTCCGTGGTGCTCTTCGACGAGGTCGAGAAGGCGCACCCGGACATCTTCAACAGCCTGTTGCAGATCCTGGAGGACGGTCGGTTGACCGACTCCCAGGGCCGGGTCGTGGACTTCAAGAACACGGTGATCATCATGACCACCAACCTCGGCACCAGGGACATCTCCAAGGGTGTCTCGCTGGGCTTCGCCTCCGGCAACGACGCCGCAACCGACTACGACCGGATGCGCGCGAAGGTGCAGGACGAGCTCAAGCAGCACTTCCGCCCCGAGTTCCTCAACCGCGTGGACGACACCATCGTCTTCCCGCAGCTGACCGAGGAGCAGATCGTCGAGATCGTCGACCTCATGGTCGAGAAGCTCGACGTGCGGCTGAAGGACAAGGACATGGCGATCGAACTCACCTCGCCCGCCAAGGCGCTGCTGGCCAAGCGCGGGTACGACCCCGCGCTCGGTGCCCGACCGCTGCGTCGCACGATCCAGCGGGAGATCGAGGACATGATGTCCGAGAAGATCCTCTACGGCGAGATCGGCGCGGGTGAGATCGTCCTGGTCGACGTCGACGGTGAGGGCAAGACCGCGAAGTTCACCTTCGCCGGCTCGCCCAAGCCGAAGGCGCCCGACGCACTGCCCGAGCCGGCAGGTGTCGGCGAGGGCGGCGGCGAGCACGGCGTCGACCTCGGCAAGGACTGACCGACCGACAGCCGAATTGGCCCCGGATCCCACAGCGGATCCGGGGCCGATTCGCGTCCGCCGACCCGCTGGTTAGGGTCGTGGGGTGGACGACGCGTCGGTGAGCACGACCCTGCGCCCCGCCCGCACCGCCGACGTACCCGCCATCCGCGGCTTGATCGAGCCGTACGTCGCGACCCGGGCCATCGTCGCCAAACCGCCCGTCGCGTACTTCGAGGGCCTGCAGGAGTTCGTGGTCGCTGAGCGCGACGGCGTCGTGGTCGGGTGCGGCGCCCTGCACGTGATGTGGGAGGACGTCGCCGAGGTGCGCACCATCGCGGTCCACCCGCAGGTGCGCGGTCACGGGACCGGTCACCAGATGCTGCGCCACCTGCTCGCCCACGCCCGGGACCTGGGGGTCGGACGGGTCTTCTGCCTCACCTTCGAGGTCGACTTCTTCGCCCGGCACGGATTCCGGGAGATCGAGGGCGATCCGGTCGAGCCGGACGTCTATCGCGAGCTGCTGCAGTCCTATGACGAGGGCGTGGCCGAATTCCTCGATCTGGACCGGGTCAAGCCCAACACCCTCGGCAACACCCGGATGCTGCTCACTCTGTGAACGAGTCGTCGTCCTCCAGCCCCGGCAACGGGCCGAGGGCGGCCTCCGCCGCGTCGGCGAGGACGGCGAGGTCGGCCCGGTAGCGCCGGATCGCCACTCCCAGTCCGTTCGGCTTGAGCGCCAGCCCCTCCTCGTGCCAGTGCTCGAGGGCGTGCACCCGCACGTGCGGTGGCAGATCGCCGTACGAGTTGACCACCCGCCAGAACGGCACGTCCTCCTCCTCGCACAGCGCCATGAACCGCCCGACCATTCGCGGCGACATGGCGAGCATCCCGGCGATGTCGCCGTAGCTGACGACGCTCCCGCGCGGGACCAGCCGGACGATGGCGTAGACGCTGGTGCGCAGATCCATGCCCGCAAGGTAGTCAGTAGGGTCGAGGACCATGAGTACCGCCTCGGGGCACGACCGTCCGCAGTTCGTGATCGTGATGGGGGTCTCGGGCTCCGGGAAGACCACCATCGCCACTGCGCTCGCGACCAGACTCGGGTGGGACTTCGCCGAGGGCGACGACTTCCACCCCGCGGCGAACGTGGAGAAGATGGCGCATGGCACGCCCCTCACCGACGAGGATCGCTGGCCGTGGCTGCGGGCCATCGGAGCGTGGATGGACGAGCATGCGCGCGAGGGCCGCAGCGCGATCATCACCTGCTCGGCGCTGAAGCGCGAGTACCGGGACCTGCTGGTGAAGGGGCGCGACCGGGTGCGGTTCTGCGATATCGACGTGCCTGTGCAGGAGCTGGAACGACGCCTCGCGGCGCGCACCGGCCATTACATGCCCGCGTCGTTGCTGCCGTCGCAGTTGGCCACGCTCGAGGCGCTGCAGCCGGACGAGCCCGGTGTCGTGGTGCACGCCCACGGCGATCCGCAGGACGTGGTCGACGAGGCGTTCGAGAAGTTGGGCCTGGGCGCTCAGCCGGGCAGCGCGTAGGCCCGGTCCGGCAGCGGGTCGATGAGCCCGTCCTCGATCAGGCCCGCCAGGCAGCGACCCCGCTGTGCCGCGTCGGCCCACACGAGGTCGAGACGGGCCTGCTCCACCGGGCCGTCCGCGTCCCGCAGCGCCTGCAGGAGCAGTCCGCGCACCTGCCGGTCGGTGCCGGCCCACCGCTGCGCGCGCTTGACCGGCCCGTCGTACGCCGGGCGGCCGGCCGCCACCCAGGCGCACCGGTCGGCGATCGGGCAGCGGTCGCAGGTGGGGGAGGCGGCAGTGCAGACCAGCGCGCCGAGCTCCATCACCGCGACGTTCCAGACGGCGGCTTTCGCGTCGTCGGGCGGGAGGAGTTCCTCGGCCAGGCGCGACTCGGCCGCGGTCAACGCCGGGGCCGCCTGCGCCGACCCCG
Organism: Allobranchiibius sp. CTAmp26; assembly: GCF_017565405.1. Taxonomy (GTDB): domain Bacteria; phylum Actinomycetota; class Actinomycetes; order Actinomycetales; family Dermatophilaceae; genus Allobranchiibius. The sequence continues at coordinate 202,314 of NZ_JAGEKR010000001.1, read as the reverse complement.
TCACGCAGCGGGCGTGCACCCGGCGCACGTTGGTGTCGACGACGGCGCAGCGGATACCGAACGCGAAGGCTCCGACCGCGGCCGCGGTGTACGAACCGACTCCGGGGAGCGCCCGCAACTGCTCCAGGTCGTCCGGGACCGCGCCGTCGTGCGATGCGACCATCGCGGTGGCCGCGGCGTGCAGGCGTAGGGCCCGGCGCGGGTATCCGAGGCGCCCCCAGTGCCGGACAGCGTCGCCGGGCGCGGCGGCGGCGAGGTCCGCAGGGGTCGGCCAACGCGTCATCCACTGCGTCCACACCGGCAGCACCCGTACGACGGGGGTCTGCTGCAGCATGACCTCGGACACGAAGACGCCCCACGGCGTGGCGCCGGGGGACCGCCAGGGCAGGTCGCGGCGTTGCTCGGCGTACCAGTCCAGAACGGGTCGATGGAGTACGGCGTGGTCGGTGGCGGTCACCGCGTGCAGCTCAGACGTACCGCTCGAGGATGCTGTTCTCGGCCAGCCGTGACAGCCCCTCGCGGACCGAGCGGGCGCGCAGCTCCCCGACGCCCTCGACGGCCATCAGATGGTCGAAGTCGGCCGCCAGCAGTTTCTGCAGGCCTCCGAAGTGCTCCACCAGGCGGTCGTTGATCATCGGCGGAATCCGCGGGATCTTGCTGAGCAGCCGGTAGCCGCGCGGTGAGACCGGCGCGTCGAGCGATTCGGCGACGCCGGGGGACCCCAGCGCCCCGGCGCCGGCGTGCAGGTCGAGCAGGTCGGTGGAGCTGATCGCCGCCAGCCGGTCGAGTGCCTGCTGGGTGGTGATGCCGTCGCGGGCGACGTCGACGTAGTCGCGCACGACCAGCTCGCGGTCGTCCGAGAGGGTGCCGACCAGCTCGTCCAGCTGCAGGGACATCAGCCGCCCGTCGACGCCGAGCTCCACGACGTACTCGGCGATCTCCTCGCTGATCCGCCGCACCATCTCCAGCCGCTGCAGCACCGTTGCCACGTCGCGGACCGTGACCAGGTCCTCGATCTCCAGGGCGGACAGGGTGCGGGTCACCTCGTCGAGGCGCGCCTTGTAGCGCTCCAGCGTCTGCAGCGCCTGATTGGCACGCGACAGGATCGCGTTGGAGCCCTCCATGACGTGCCGCAGCGAACCGACGTAGAGGGCGATGGTCTGCATCGACTGGCTGACCGAGATCACCGGCAGTCCGGTCTGCTTCGCGACCCGCTCCGCGGTTCGATGCCGGGTGCCGGATTCCCGGGTGCGGATATTGGGGTCGGGGACGAGCTGGACGGCGGCGCTGATGATCCGCGTGACCGCACTGTCCAGGACGATGGCGCCGTCCATCTTGGCGAGCTCTCGCACCCGCGTGGAAGAGAAGTCGATGTCGATCGGGAAGCCGCCGGTGCTGATGCTCTGCACCACGGCGTCGTGGCCGAGCACGATCAGTGCGCCGGTACGGCCCCGCAGGATGCGCTCGAGGGCGTCGCGCAACTGGGTGCCCGGCGCGGCCGCGGCGAGCGTGTCGCGCAGCAACTGGTCCTCGGTGGGTGGCACGCGCTGGATTCTATGTGAGACGCGGGCCGCCGCCCCCGTCGATCAGTCGCACGGCACTCTGCACGTCGGTGACCTCGACCACCTGCATGCCCTCGGGGGCCGCTTCGCCGGCGAGCGAACCGGCGGGGATGACCGCCCTCTTGAACCCGATGCGGAAGGCTTCGGCCAATCGCCGCGCGACTCCGGACACCGCGCGTACCTCGCCTGCCAGTCCCACCTCGCCGACGGCCACGGTGCCGGCGCCCATCGGCCGGTCCTGTACGCCGCTCGCGATCGCCAGGGCGATCGCCAGGTCGGCAGCCGGTTCGCTGAGGCGGACGCCTCCGACGGTGGACAGGTAGCAGTCGCTGCGGGAGACCGGCAGTCCGGCGCGGCGGTCGAGCACAGCCAGGATCATGGCCGTCCTCGAGGAGTCGATCCCGCTGGTGGTGCGCCGCGGGTTGCCCTGCACGCCGTCGACCATCAGCGCCTGCACCTCGGTGACCAGCGGGCGGCGCCCCTCGAGGGTCACCGTGACGCACGTGCCGGGCACCGGTTGCTCGCGGCGGGTGAGGAAGAGCCCGCTCGGGTCCGGCAGGCCGACGATGCCGACGTCGGACAGGTCGAAGCAGCCCACCTCGTCCGTGGGGCCGTACCTGTTCTTCGCGGCGCGCACCAGGCGCAGCCGCGAATGCCGCTCACCCTCGAACTGCACGACGACGTCGACCAGGTGCTCCAGCACCCGCGGCCCGGCGATCGAGCCGTCCTTGGTGACGTGTCCGACCAGCAGCACGCTGATGTCGCGCTGCTTGGCGACCTGGATGATCGCCGCGGCCACTTCGCGCACCTGGCTGACGTTGCCGGGCGCGCCGGGGATCTCGGTGGAGGCGATGGTCTGCACCGAGTCGATCACCAGCAGCTCCGGGCGGACCTGATCGATCTGCGCGAGCACGGTGGCCAGATCGGTCTCGCTGGCCAGGAAGAGGGTGCGGGCCAGGGCCTCGATCCGCTCGGCACGCACCCGCACCTGGGCGGCCGACTCCTCGCCGCTGACGTAGAGCACCCGGCGCGGCCCGCGCGCGGCACGCGCCGCGACGTCCAGCAGCAGCGTGGACTTGCCGATGCCCGGCTCTCCGGCGACCAGGATCACCGCGCCCGGCACGAGCCCGCCGCCCAGCACCCGGTCGAACTCGCTCACCCCGGTCGGCCGGGCGGAGGCCTGCGAGCCGTCCACCTCGCCGATCGGCACGGCAGGCCGTTCGAGCACGGTCGCGGCGGCGGTGTGCACGCCGACCTGGCCGATCTCCTCCAAGGTGCCCCACGCCTGGCACTCGCTGCAGCGCCCGACCCACTTGATCGCGGTCCAGCCGCACTCGGTGCAGCGGTAGGACGGCGCTGGGGGTTTCTTGCGGGCGCTCGCGGTCGGCATACGCAGAAGGTATGCGCCGCCGCCGACAGGCGTGCGGCCGGTCAGAGGCGCTTGCGGTTCTGCTTCTGCGCGTCGAGCGTGGCCGGGTGGATGAGCAGGGGCAGCAGCGTGCGGTTGCCCGGCCGACGCGCCGCCTTCGCGAGCGCCAGGTGGGCCTCGCAATGGGTGACGAGCACGGCGTACGCCGCCTCACCCATCAGGTGGCGCAGTTCGCCGGCGTTGGAGAGGTAGAGCGGCTCCTTCCCGACGTGTGCCTCGGGGTTGGAACTGCAGTACCAGTCCAGGTCGTGCCCGCCCGGACCCCAGCCGCTGCGCTGGTACTCACCGATCGAGATCTCCAGGTACGACGTGTCGTCGCCCCGCTCGACCGTGCGGAAGGTGCGCCGCAACGGCAGCTGCCAGCAGACGTCCGGCTTGACCGTGTGGGGTTCGACGCCGGTCAGCAGCGCGTGCTGGTGCAGGGAGCAGCCGTCGCCCGCAGGGAAGCCGGGGCGGTTGAGGAAGATGCACGCGCCGTCGACGACCCGGGTCTTGGTCGCGCCGTCCTCCTTCTCGCGCCAGCCGAGGGCGGAGTGGCCCTCGTCGTAGTACTGCCATTCGTCCGGGCCGAGCTCTTTGACGACCCGGCGGACGTTCTTCAGGTCGTCCTTGTCGGCGAAATGCGCGCCGAGGGTGCAGCAGCCGTCGTCCGGCCGGTCGGCGTAGATGCCCTGGCAGCCGCGGCCGTAGATGCACGTCCAGTTCGAGGTCAGCCAGGTCAGATCGCATCGGAAGCGCTCGGCACCGTCGTCCGGGTTGTCGAATTCGACCCAGCTTCGTGCGACATTCGGATCGGTCTCGGCCACGGCGCGATGGTAGCCCGGCGCGCCGGACGACCGGATCGGGAAGGATCGACCCATGACGCCGGCTCACGACCCGCACCGCGATCTGCTCCTGGACTACCTGCGCGCGCAGCGCCGTCACGTGCTCGGCATCGTCGACGGGCTCACCGAGGAGCAGCTGCGCCGTACGGTGCTGCCGTCGGGATGGTCGTGCGCGGGGATGCTGGCGCACCTGGCCAGCGACATCGAGGACTTCTGGTTCACGGCCGTGGTGGCGGGGGAGGGGCAGGACTACCAGAACGCACCCGACGTCTGGGACGTGCCGGTCGACGTGCCCGCCCTGCGGATGGTCGACCGGTACCGCGCCGCGATCACCCGTTCCGACGCGGTCATCGCGCGTACGCCGGCGCACACGCCACCCGGCTGGTGGCCCGGAGATCTCTTCGGCGACTGGCGGATGCACGACCTCGGTGAGGTGATCCTGCATGTGATCGCCGAGACCGCCTGCCACGCGGGGCATCTGGACGCGCAACGGGAGATCATCGACGGGCGCCAGTGGATGGTGCTCACCGACTGAAGCCGTGCCGACTAGTTTGGCCGCATGCGCCTCGGAGTGATCGACGTCGGATCGAACACGGTCCACCTGCTCGTGGTCGACGCCCACCGCGGTGCCCAGCCGATCCCGGCGTTCTCGCACAAGCGCGAGCTGCGGCTCTCCGAGCACACCACCGCGGACGGCGACATCGCCGAGGACGGCATCGCGGCGTTGAACGGCTTCGTCGAGGAGTGCAAGACGATCGCCGAGGACCAGGGCGCCGAGCAGCTGCTGGCCTTCGCCACCAGCGCCATCCGCGAGGCGCCCAACGGCGACGACGTGCTGAGGACCGTCCGCGACACGACCGGCATCCACCTGCAGGTGCTCTCGGGCGAACAGGAGTCGTCGCTGACCTTCCTCGCCGTACGACGCTGGTTCGGCTGGTCGTCCGGGCGGCTGATCGTCATCGACATCGGCGGCGGATCGCTGGAGCTCGCCAACGGGCAGGACGAGGTGCCGGAAGCCGCGATCAGTCTGCCGCTGGGCGCGGGACGCCTGACCCGCACGCTGCAGGGCGACCCGCCGGCACCGGAGGACCTGCGCGCGATGCGCAAGCAGGTCCGCACCGAGATCGCCCGCAGCATGCGCGACCTGACCCGGTTCGGCCGCCCGGACCATGTCGTCGGCACCAGCAAGACGATCCGTTCGCTGGCGCGGCTGTGTGGGGCAGCGCCGAAGGACGAGGGCCCGTACGTCGAGCGCACCCTCGAGCGCGCCGACCTCACCAAGCTGGTGCCCCGCCTGGCGAAGATGACGGCCGCCGAGCGAGCCGGGCTCCCGGGTGTCTCGGCCAGCCGGTCCGCCCAGATGCTGGCCGGTGCGGTGGTCATCGAGGGCACCATGGAGCTGCTCGACGTACCCGCGCTGACGCTGTGCCCCTGGGCGCTGCGCGAGGGAGTGATCCTGCGCCGGTTGGACGCCATGGACGGATGGGACTCCGCGGAGTGAGCATCAGCCGCATCCCGGACGCCCGGGTCGCCCTCTCGACCGCGTCCGTCTATCCGCACGGTGTCGCGGCCACCTTCGACCTCGCCGACCGGCTCGGCTACGACGGGGTCGAGGTGATGGTGTGGAACGACCCGGTCAGTCAGGAGGCGGGCGCGCTGCAGCGCCTCATCGACCACTATCAGCTGCCGGTGGTCTCCATCCACGCGCCGACCCTGCTGCTGACGCAGCGCATCTGGGGCACCGAGCCCTGGGACAAGGTCGACAACTCGGTCCGGGTCGCCCGCGAGGTCGGCGCGGACACCGTGGTGCTGCATCCGCCGTTCCGCTGGCAACGGGACTACGCCGCGGAGTTCGTCGAAGGTGTCGCGCAGCGCGAGGAGGACAGCGGCATACAGCTCGCGGTGGAGAACATGTTCCCCTGGCGTGCGCGGCAACGGGAGATGCAGGCGTATCTGCCCGGCTGGGACCCGGTGGGCATCGACTACGCGAACGTCACGCTCGACCTGTCGCATACCGCGACCGCCGGGTCCGACGCGATGGCCATGCAGGCCGCGCTCGGCGACCGGTTGGCGCATGTGCACCTGGCCGACGGCTCGGGGTCGTTCAAGGACGAGCATCTGGTGCCGGGGCGTGGGGGACAACCGTGCGCGCAGTTCCTGGAGACGCTGGCTGCGAGCGGGTACGACGGGTCGATCGTCCTGGAGGTCGGCACCCGCAAGCTCGACGACGAAGAGCGCGAACTGGACCTGGCGGAGGCGCTGGCGTTCGCCCGTTTCCACTTCGCCGCGCCGGCGGTTCCCTGAGCTGCTTCGGTCGCCGCGCGCGCTGCAGTCAGGCGCCAGGTGCGGGTTTTGCGTTTGCGGCCAGGGCTGCAGCACTGGCCGCGAACGCAAAACCCACGCACCTACGCGCTGCGGCCACGTCGACCATGGCGTGGGCACGTGGCCGACATCCCGGCGTCGGCTAGTGGAGCTGGTCCTGCCAGTCGGCCGGCACCTTGTCGGCGGGCGCGGGGACGCCCTGGCCATGGGGGTGACTGGTGGGCGGGGCGAGCGGAGGCCCGTACGCGAACCCGCCGGTGCGGTAGTCGAAGCACCAGTCCTCGCCCGGTTCGAAGCTCTGGATGACCGGGTGGCCGGTCGCCTCGTAGTGCGCGGTCGCGTGCTGGCCCGGTGAGGTGTCGCAGCAGCCGATGTGCCCGCACTGGGCGCAGCGGCGCAGGTGCATCCACCAGCCCGGGCTCGCGCCGGTCAGGCAGTCCGCGCATCCTTCGCCGCTCGGCGGGACGGAGGTGTCGAAACCCTCGGTGTCGGTCATCCGGCCAGGCTAGGCCCCTCGGCCTCCCGGTGAATCGGGGTCAGCCGAGGTCGTCGATCCACTCGTCGGTGGTCGTCACCATCGCCTGCCGGGGGAAGACCTTCTCGGTGAGCACCCGGTGCACCTCGGGGTCACGGTCCGCACACGCGTCCTGCAGTACGACGAGCCGGTAGTCCAGGTCGGCGGCCTGGCGCAGGGTCGAAAGGACCACCCCGCTCGTGGCGATACCGGACAGGACGATGGTGTCGGCGCCCGCGCCGCGCAGGAGCACCTCGAGATCGCTCCCGGTGAACGCGCTCACCCGGCGTTTGGTGATCACCGGCTCGTCGTCGCGGCGTTCGAGATCGGGATGCAGCCGGGTGGCCGGATGATCCTGGGTCATCGTGTCGCCCGCGTGCTGCGCGGTGCCCGAGAACGCTCGGTTGGACGTGGCCACCTCGGGGTAGCCGGGCCGGAACGCAACCCTGACGAAGAACACCGGGATTCCCGCCGTACGCGCGGCGGCGACGGCACAGGACGCGGCCGCGAGTACGCCGTGGGCGTCAGGGAGGCGTTCGACGATGCCCTGCTGGAAGTCCATGGCCAGGAGGACGGTCTTCGACTCGCTCATACCGATCAATATAGGTAGTTCAAACTGAACAGGTCAATCTGTTCAGGTTAGACTGTAGAAATGGCCCGAATGAAGACCAGCCCCTCGGCAGCCCAGGCCTCCCACGACATCAGGGTGGCTCTCGGTCGATTCCGACGCAGACTGCGCGAGGTCGCCACGGAGGGCGAGCTGAGCCCCGGGCAGGCGTCGGTGCTCGCGCGCGTGTCGAAGGACGAGGCGCACACCGTGTCGGCTCTGGCGAGGTCGGAGGGGGTGCGACCGCAGTCGATGGCCAGCACGGTGGCCTCGCTCGATGCGCTCGGGCTGATCACACGGACACCCGACCCCAGCGACGGGCGTCGGCAGATCGTCACGCTGACCACGGCCGGGCGCCGGCTCGACCTGGGCAACCGGGCCGCACGGGGTGAGTGGCTGGCCGGTCGCCTCGACGCGCACTGCACCGAGGAGGAGCGGCGGACGCTCATCGCGGCCGCGCAGATCCTGGAACGACTGGCCCGCGCGTGACCGCAGCGACGGCATCCGCCGACAGGTTCGACCGCCGGCTGCTCGCGCCGATGATGCTCGGGTCGATCCTCAACCCGGTCAACTCCTCGATCATCGCGGTCGCGCTCGTGCCCATCGGTGTGGCGTTCGGCGCGCCGGCCTCGCAGACCGCGTGGTTGGTCTCCGCTCTCTATCTCGCGACGTCGATCGGGCAGCCGCTGGTCGGGAGCCTCGTCGACACGTTCGGGCCGCGGCGGCTCTACCTGATGAGCACGGCGCTCACCGGGATCGCCGGGGTGGTGGGCCTGCTCGCTCCCAGTCTCGCGGTCCTGATCGTCGCCCGCGTGATCCTCGGCTTCGGCACCTGCGGTGCCTATCCGGCGTCGATGTACCTGATCCGTAGCGAGGCCGAGCGGACCGGCATCAGGAGTCCTGCCGGCGTGCTCACCGCGCTGTCGGTCGCCACCCAGACCATCGCGGTCATCGGACCGACCCTGGGCGGACTGCTCATCGGGCTCGGCGGTTGGCGTACGACGTTCGCCGTGAACATCCCGCTGTCCATCGCGTGTCTCGTGCTCGGCTGGGTCTTCCTGCCGCGCACCACCACCCTGCAGGCCGAGCGTCCGGAGCACCCGCGCATCGATGTCGTCGGCATCCTGCTCTTCGCCACCACCTTGGTACTGCTGCTGGTCTTCCTGCTCCACCTGAGCCTGACGGGTGGCTGGCTGCTGCTCGCCGCGGTCGTCGTCGGCGCCGGATTCGCCGCGTACGAGCTGCGCAGCCGCGCGCCGTTCATCGACCTGCGGCTGCTCGCGGGGAACGTGCCGCTGATGGTGACGTACGCGCGGGCCCTGGTCGCGTACACCGTGTCGTACTCGTTTATCTACGGCTTCACCCAGTGGCTCGAGGACGGTCGCGGGCTCAGTGCCGCGTCTGCCGGCCTGATCCTGCTGCCGGCGTTCGGGACCGGCCTGATCGTCTCCTCGCTCACCGGCCGTCGCCCGCAGGTTCGCGGCAAGCTCATCGTGGGGGCCGTCGCTCAGGTGCTCGGGTCGACGTTGGTGCTGCTCGTGCGCGGAGCCGCACCCATCTGGTACCTCGTACTGATCGCCGTCGTCCTCGGCGTGCCCCAGGGACTCAACAGCCTGGCTATCCAGAACACGCTCTACCACCAGGCGGATCCGGCGCACATCGCCGCATCGTCTGGGCTGCTGCGCACGTTCGCCTACCTCGGAGCGATCCTGGCCGCCGCCGCCGGCGGGGTGTTCTTCCACGCCGGCGCCGACAGCGCCGGCCTGCACGGTCTGGCCGTCTTCATGCTGATCGCGGCCGTCCTCTTCTTCGCCATCACCGTGACCGATCGGTCGCTGCGGCGGGTTGACCGGCTGGCCCGCGGCGCCTAGCAGCACGTCGACCCTCAGCGCCGATAGGTCTGCCCGTCAATCGCCTCACGCAGCAGGTCGGCGTGGCCGGCGTGGCGGGCCATCTCCTCCACGAGGTGCAGCAGCACCCAGCGCACGTTGTTCGACGGTCCGCCCTGGTAGTCCGGCACCTCGCGTTCGAGGGCGATCCCGGACCGCACCACGTCCTCCGTGTGGGTGGCCTCGACCTGCCACGCAGCGAGCAACTCGGCGACCGTCTCGTCGTCGCCGAGGATGAACTCGTCCGTACGCGGCTCCTCCTCACCGCGTTCGACGTCCGTGCGGATCCACGACCTCTCCGTGGCCACCACGTGTTTGAGCAGACCGCCCAGGGTCAGGGTCGTCGACGGGATGGGCCTCAGCCGCGCCTGCGCGTCGGTGATGCCGTCCAGTGCGTAGCGGATCCCGTGGCGTTGCCACTCCAGGAACCCGAGCAACCCGTCGATCTCGTCCGGCCGGTGAGGTGGGGGCGAGGGCTGAGAGGGCTGAGACGGCATGGCCGTCACCCTAGGACCGGCGTACGGCGAGGTGGTCGGTCTGCGTTTGCGGCCAGTGCTGCGGCCCTGGCCGCGAACGCAAACCGCGCACTACGAGGGGAACCCGCGCGACCGACGACGACCGCGCGGGGTGCTCGGATGGGGTCACCCCGCCTTTCCACAGCACCGCCGTCTTTACTGGTGACATGTTGCTGCCGCGGTCCAGACTCCCGCGGTCGCGCACCGTACGCGCGTTGCTCGCGGCGCTCGTGGTCGTCGTTCTGGTCGCCGCTGGGATCGCGCTCTTCAGGCCCGGCAGCCCGCACATCGCCACCCGCTCGCAGTTCGTCGCCGGCACGCCCGAGGGCAGGACCCCGGTGCGGCTCGACACCACGGTCTACCTCCCGGCGAAGACGCCCGCCCCGGCGATCCTGCTGGCGCACGGCTTCGGCGGAAGCAAGACGGATCTCGCGCCCGAGGCGCGGTCGCTCGCCGCGGACGGCTACGTGGTGATGGCCTACACCGCAAGGGGATTCGGGAGGTCAGGCGGTTCGATCCACCTCGACGCGCCGAACTACGAGGTCGCCGACGCCCGGCTCCTCGTGTCCTATCTCGCGGCCATGCCGCAGGTCGTCAAGGACCACCCGGGAGACCCGAGGATCGGCGTCGCCGGATCGTCGTACGGCGGGGGACTGGCGCTGCTGCTCGCCGGCACCGACCGCCGGGTCGACGCCGTCGGAGCCGACATCACCTGGAACGACCTGTCGACGGCCCTCTTCCCCAACGCCGCGGAGGGCGGCGCGCCCGGAGTGTTCAAGAAGCTCTGGGCGGGTCAGCTGTTCGGCGCCGCCGCGAGTCGGACACCCAGCGGAAGCGGGTGCGGGCGCTTCGCGGCCGACGTATGCGCGGCCTACCAGCGGGCCGCTGCGACCGGCCGGCCCGACGCGACGATCCTGAGCCTGCTGCGCGCGTCCAGCCCCGCGCGGGTGCTGAGCCGGATCACGGCGCCGACCCTGCTGAGTCAGGGCGAGCAGGACTCCCTCTTCGACCTGTCCCAGGCCGACGCGAACGCCCGCGGTATCGCCGCCACCGGCACGCCGACCAAGGTCGTCTGGCGCAGCGGTGGCCATGACGGCGGCACCTCGACCTCCCAGCTCGAGAGCTATCTGCGCGGCTGGTTCGACCCGATCCTGAAGCATGGACGCGTCCCGGACCGTTCGTTCACCGCGTCCCTGACCGGCGCAGCCCTGTCGGCCCAGGACGGCTCGAGCATCGATCAGACGGTGCAGGTCGAGGGTGGCTACGGCGCCGGCAGGCAGGTGCCGACCACGCTGTCCGGCCCGTCGACGACGGTCTTCGCCCCCGCGGGCGGAAACCCCGCGGCGGTCACCGCGGTCCCCGGCCTCGGCGGTCTACTCGGCCAGGCGGCCGGTCTCGCCGGCGTGGCCGGAGCCTCCCAACTGTCCTCGATACCAGGGCAGTTCGCGTCGTTCCCGTCGAAGCCGCTGGCGAAGACGGCGCTGGTCGCCGGCTCCTCCACCGTCCGTCTGCGCATCACCGCGCGGAGCACGACCGACGCCACGCTCTTCGCCTCGCTGCACGACGTCGCACCGGACGGCACCGATACCCTCCCTTCCGGCCTGGTCGCCCCGATCCGCCTGACAGGTATGCGGCCGGGCGTGCCCACCACGGTGACAGTCCGACTGCCGGGCATCGTGCAGTCGGTGCCTGCAGGCCACCGTCTCGTGGTGCGTGTCGCGACGACCGACCTCGCCTACCAGCTGCCGGTCGACGCGCGTAGCTACGACGTCGCGCTCGCTTCCCCGCAACTGCAGCTGGCCACCGTCGTCGGCCGCACCCAGTCGACCGGCCACCCATGGCCCTGGCTGATCGTGGGGGTGGTCGCGATGGGGCTGTTCCTGCTCGGCGCCGCTCTGAGCGCCATACGTCGGCGCCGGCGCCGGTCGTTCGAGCCGGCGCTGCAGGAGGTGCCCGTCAGCATCGAGCACCTCGGCAAGGTGTACGCCGACGGCTACCGGGCCGTCGACGACGTCACCTTCTCGGTGCAGCCGGGCCAGGTCGTGGGGCTCCTCGGGCCCAACGGCGCGGGCAAGACCACCCTCCTGCGCACGCTCATGGGGCTCATCGCGCCCACCACCGGCACGATCCGGCTCTTCGGCGAGCTGGTCGGACCCGGAGCCGCGGTGCTCTCCCGCACGGGTGCTTTCATCGAGGGCCCCGGACTGCTGCCGCACCTGTCCGGCCGCGACAACCTGCGCCTCTTCTGGGCCGCGACCGGCCGCCCGCACGAGGACGCCGACTTCGAGACCGCTCTGGAGATCGCCGGACTCGGCCCCTCCATCGAACGCCGCGTCAAGACCTACAGCCAGGGCATGCGGCAGCGCCTCGCGATCGCGCAGGCCATGCTCGGCCTCCCGGAGCTGCTCATCCTGGACGAGCCCGCCAACGGACTGGATCCGCCGCAGATCATCGAGATGCGTGAGGTGCTGCGCCGGTACGCCGAGACCGGCCGCACCGTCGTCCTGTCCAGCCATCTGCTCGACGAGGTCGAGCAGACCTGCACGCACGTCGTCGTGATGCACAACGGACGGCTGATCACCGCCGGGTCGGTGCAGGAGATCGTCGGCGCGGTCGCCGGACCCGACCGCCTGCGGGTGGCCGACCCCGAGCGGGCAGTGCGGGTGCTCGCCGCGGCAGGCATCGACGCCGATCAGGTCGCCACCCGGCATTCGCTGGAAGAGGTCTTCATGCAACTGGTCGGAGCGGACGAATGAACGAGATCGCCGCGACGCGCCGTGGCGTCCACGACCGGCTGGGCGAGTTGCCCACGACCGAGCGCGCGGTGTTCCGCCCCGGACGCACCCTCTCGCTGCGCGTGGAGTTCGTGCGCCAGCTGCGCCGCCGTCGCACCCAGCTGGCGGCCCTGCTGCTGATCGTCCTCCCGGTCATCGTGGCGGTCGCGCTGAAGGTCAACAACGGCGGCGGCGGCCGCGGTGGTGGCGGCGGGGGTGGTGGCGGCGCGGGCGGATCGGCGCTGATCACCCTCGGCACCGCGGGTGCCACCAACTTCGCGTTCTACACCGAATTCGCCTCTGCCGCCTTCCTGCTCGTGGTCATCGTCGCCCTCTTCTGCGGTGACACCGTGGCGAGCGAGGCCAGTTGGTCCTCCCTGCGCTATCTGCTCGCCATCCCCGTGCCGCGCCCTCGCCTGTTGCGTCAGAAGCTCACCGTCGCGCTCTGCCTCAGCCTCGGCGCCAACCTGCTGGTGCCCGTCTGGTCGTTCCTGGTGGGCGGGGTGTTCTTCGGCTGGGCGCCCGCCCAGTCGCCCCTCGGCGGCTCGTTCAGCACCGGAGTGGGCCTGCAGCGCCTGCTGATCGTCGTTGCGTATGCGAGCGTGCAGTCGCTGTTGGTGGCCACTCTGGCCTTCCTGTTGAGCGTGCTCACCGACGCCCCGCTCGGTGCGGTCGGCGGCGCCGTGCTCCTGGTGGTCGTCTCGAACATCCTGGACGCCATCACCGCACTCGGTTCCTACCGCGACTACCTGCCCACCCACTTCCAGTACTCCTGGCTCGATGCCCTGGGCCCGAGCGTCAACTGGGACGACATGATCCGCGGCACGGGCGTGGCGCTGACCTTCTCGGCGGGGTTCCTGGCGCTCGCCTGGTGGCGTTTCGAACGCAAGGACATCGTCAGTTGAGCCGGTCGAGCCGCCCGCGAAACGGCGTACACGGGATCGATCCGGCCGAACGAAACAGCGACTTAACACGATCGGGATAGCGTGACCGGCGTGACGCAGAGCCAGAGCCAGACGCAGGGCGGCACCTCGGGTCAGGTTTTCGGCGGATACCGCTCGGGGACGGACACATTCGACGAGATGTACGACGGCACCAGTTGCCGGCCCGACTACATGGGCATCCAGCGTCAGATGCAGCGCCTGTCGGTGCAGGAGGTGCAGGCGCGGGCCGACTACCTGGGCCACTCCTACCTGGACCAGGGCGTCACCTTCGACATCGGCGGACAGGAGCGCCCGTTCCCGATCGACATCGTGCCGCGTCTGATCGAGGCGCAGACCTGGTCGCACGTGGAAGCCGGTGTCGCGCAACGCGTCCGGGCTCTGGAGGCCTTCCTGGCCGACATCTACGACGAGGGGCAGGTCTTCCGGGACGGCGTCATCCCGCGCCGCGTCGTCACCAGCAGCCCGCACTTCCTGCGGGTCGCCAAGGGGATCAACTACCCGCACGGCGTGCGGGTGCACGTCTCGGGCATCGACCTGGTCCGCGACGGCAACGGGGACTTCCGGGTCCTGGAGGACAACGTCCGGATCCCCTCCGGCGTCTCGTACGTCATCTCCAACCGGCGCGCCATGTCCACGGCGCTGCCCGAGGTCTTCGCCCACCACCGCATCCGGCCGGTGTCGCAGTACCCCGCCAAGCTGCTGGCCAGCCTGCGGGCCTGTGCCCCCAGCGGCGTCGCCGATCCGACGGTCGTCGTGCTGACCCCCGGCGCCTTCAACGCCGCGTACTTCGAGCACGCGCTGCTGGCCCGACTGATGGGCACCCGCCTGGTCGAGGGACGCGACCTCGTCGCCCAGGGCGGCCGCGTGCTGGTCAGGACCACGAACGGCCTACGTCCGGTCGACGTGATCTACCGGCGCGTGGATGACGACTTCCTGGATCCCGTTCATTTCCGCAGGGATTCGATGCTCGGGGTGCCCGGGCTGCTCAACGCGGCGCGGGCCGGCAACGTCACGATCGCCAACGGCGTGGGCAACGGCGTCGCCGACGACAAGCTGACCTACACCTACGTGCCCGACCTGATCCGCTACTACCTGGGCCAGGAGCCGATCCTGCCGAACGTCGACACCTGGCGGATGGAGGACGCCGAGCACCGCGCCGAGGTGCTCGACCGGCTCGACGAGCTGGTCGTCAAACCCGTCGACGGCGCCGGCGGCAAGGGCATCATCATCGGTCCGCGCGCCACCAAGACCCAACTGGACGAGATGCGCAAGCGACTGATCGCCGACCCGCGCGGCTGGATCGCGCAGCCGGTGATCCAGCTGTCCACGGTGCCGACGCTCATCGGCGACACCATGGCACCGCGGCACGTGGACCTGCGGCCGTTCGCGATCAACGACGGCGAGAAGGTCTGGGTGCTGCCCGGCGGCCTCACCCGGGTGGCACTTCCGGAGGGTGAGCTCATCGTCAATTCCAGCCAGGGCGGCGGCTCCAAGGACACCTGGGTGCTCGCGGGCGACCGCGGCGCCGTCCCGGAGCCCTCACCGGCACCGGCCGCCGAGGACGCCGTCGTCCATCCGAGCCTGCGCGCCGGACGTTCGGCCGAGCCCGACACGACGCAGTCCCAGCCCCCTCCCACCGAATCCGCGCAGCCGCAACGGCAGTCGCAGAGCGGTTCCGGTGGCACGCAGAGCCAGAGCCAGACCGTGCAGACGTCGTTCGGCGGTGAGCGCTAGATGCTGAGCCGGATCGCCGAGGCCCTCTTCTGGATCGGCCGGTACGTCGAGCGCGCTGAATGCACGGCACGCATCCTCGATACCTACCTGCAACTCCTCATCGAGGACCCGGTCATCGACGAGGAGGCCACCTGCCGGTCGGTGATGGCCGCCATGGGCATCGACTACGGCGAGGGCACCCCGGACGCCAACGCGCTGCTGCAGACCCTGCTGCTGGACCGTACGGCGGCGCCGTCCATCGCCTACGCCATCGAGACCGCGCGGGAGAACGCCCGTCGTTCGCGGGAGGTCGTCTCCACCGAGGTGTGGGAAGCGATCAACAGCACCTACAACGCGGTGCTCGCGGGCCAGCTGCAACAGCGGCGACCCGCGGACGCGTTCCGGTTCGTGCGCGAACGGGCCAGCATGATCTCCGCGCTCGCCGACAGCACCCAGAGCCACGACGACGGCTGGCAGTTCATCGTGCTGGGCCGCAGCATCGAGCGGATCGACATGACCGCGCGGCTGATCATGATGGGCAACTACGTCTCCGGCCCGAACGGCGCGTGGGCGCTCACGCTGCGCTCCTGCGGCGCCGCCCACGCGTTCACCCGCGTGTATCGGGTGACCGAATCACCCCGCGCCGCAGCGGAGTTCCTCCTGCTGGACCGGCTCTTCCCACGGTCCATCTCCCACCTGCTGGAGCAGGCGGGCCACTGCCTGGAAGAGCTCGACCCCCGGTCGCGGCGGGTCGGCTTCGGCGGCGACGCGGCCCGGGTCATCGGCCAGGCGCACGCTCGACTGTCCTATCTGCCGCTGACCGACCTCGTCACCGACCTCCCGCGGGAGATGGAGGAGCTGCAGCGCGTCTGCGCTGACGCCACCCAGGCGATCGCGAAGCGGTATTTCGAGGGCGTCGTGGCGCCCGAGTGGCTGACGGAGGCGCTGTGAGCGTGACCATGCGGCTGGTGCACCGCACCGGCTACACCTACACCGGACCGGCGACGCAGTCCTACAACGAGGCAAGGCTCACGCCGCTCTCGAGCGCCCGGCAGACCGTGCTGCACTCCCGCGTCGACGTCACGCCGACGCCGTGGATGGAGCAGTGGACCGACTACTGGGGCACCACCGTCACGTCGTTCGAGCTGCACGAGCCGCACGAGGAGCTGAAGGTCGTGGCCATCAGCACCGTCACCGTCGACCGGCACCCCGTCGAGACGACCGGCATGACCTGGGAGCAGTACGCCGATCCCGCCGTGCGTGACGAGTTCGAGGAGGTGCTGCGCATCGCGCCGCGTACGGCGCTCGGCACGGCATTCGCCGACGTGGTCACCCGGATACGCGAGGACTCCCCGACACCGGCGGCGTTCGTCACCGACGTCATCGCCGCGATCCGTGAACGGCTGGACTACGTCGCGGGCCGGCGGACCGTCTACGCGCGCTGTGCGGGCGCCTGGGACGACGCCCAGGGCGCGTGCCAGGACTTCGCGCACCTGACCCTCGGCGCGCTGCGTTCGCAGGGCATCCCGGCCAGGTTCGTGACCGGGTACGTCTTCCCCGACCGGGACGCGCCGGTCGGTGCGAACGTCACCGGTGTGTCACATGCGTGGATCCAGTGGTGGGACGGCGCGTGGACGGCGGTCGACCCGAGTGCAGGGGTCGTCCCGGATGACTTCTACATTGAGGTGGCGCAGGGTCGCGACCACTCCGACGTCGTACCCCTGCGGGGCATCTTCACCGGTACACCGGGGAGCAAGATGTTCGTGACCGTGGAGATCAGCCGGCTCGCGTAACTCGAGGAGATCGATCGTGTTCGACCCCAGCGCAGCACTGCGCGCAGGCCTGCTCGGCCTGTCCCGTAACGACAAGGTGCGGCACGTCGTGCAGAGCGCGCCCGTCAGCCGAGACGTCGTACGCCGCTACGTCGCCGGCGAGGGCACCGCCGACGCGGTCGCCGCGAGCACCGGACTGCACGAGCAGGGACTGCTCGGCACGCTGGACTTCCTCGGCGAGGACTGCACGGATCTGGAGGGGGCGCAGCACACCCGCGACGCCTACCTGGACGTCCTGCGGGCGCTGCGTGACGCCGGACTGGCCGAGCACGGCGGCGTCGAGGTCAGCGTGAAGCTCAGCGCCATCGGCCAGGCTCTGCCCCACGACGGGCACAAGATCGCGGTGGACCACGCGCGGGAGATCTGCACCGCGGCCGCCGCGGCGGGCACCACGGTGACCATCGACATGGAGGACCACACCACCACCGACGACACCCTCGAGGGTGTCCGCGAGCTGCGCGCCGACTTCCCCTGGGTGGGCGCGGTCCTGCAGGCCTATCTGCGGCGTACCGAGGCCGACTGCCGCGATCTCGCGACCGCCGGCAGCCGGATCCGACTGTGCAAGGGCGCGTACGACGAGCCGGGCAGCGTCGCGTACCTGGACAAGTCGCACGTCGACCTGTCCTACGTGCGGTGCCTCAAGGTGCTCATGCACGGCGACGGCTATCCGATGGTCGCCAGTCACGACCCCCGACTGATCCAGATCGCCGGTTCGTTGGCCGACCGGTGCCTACGTGCCTCGGACTCCTTCGAGTACCAGATGCTCTACGGCATCCGCCCGGACGAGCAGCAGCGACTGTCCGACGCCGGCCACCAGATGCGCATCTACGTGCCGTACGGCGACCAGTGGTACGGCTACCTCGTGCGACGGATGGCCGAACGACCGGCGAACGCGATGTTCTTCGCCCGCTCCCTCATCAGCAAGGGCTGACCATGTCACGCGCTCACACGGTCGCGATCCTCGGAGCCGGGGTGATGGGCGAGGCGCTGCTCTCGGGATGGTTGCGCGGCGGCCGCGACCCCGCGTCCGTGCTCATCAGCGACCGCAGCCCCGAGCGGCTCACGCACCTGGAGGGCAAGTACGGCGTACGCGCCGTCCCCGCGACCGACGCCGCCGCCCAGGCGGCCACGCTCGTCCTCGCGGTCAAGCCGCAGGACATGCGCGCGCTGCTCGGGGAGATCTCGGGTGCGGTCGGCGAGGGCACCCTCGTGGTCTCGCTGGCGGCCGGCATCACGACGGCGTTCCTGGAGACGCATCTGCCGGACGGCACCTCGGTTGCCCGCGTCATGCCGAACACCCCGGCCCTGGTTGACCAGGGCATGTCCGCGGTGAGCCCGGGCGCGCACTGCGACGCCGACCAGCTGGCCACCGCGACCGGGCTGCTGCAGGCCTGCGGCAGGGTCGTCGCGCTGCCCGAGCACCACCTCGACGCGGTGACGGCCATCAGCGGCAGCGGACCGGCGTACATCTTCTACGTCGTCGAGGCCATGATCGAGGCCGGCGTGCTGCTCGGGATGCCGCGTGGCACGTCCACCGAGTTGGTCGTGCAGACCCTCTACGGCGCCGCGACCATGCTGAAGGAGACCGGCGAGCACCCCACCGTGCTGCGCGAGCAGGTCTCCAGTCCAGGCGGCACCACGATGGCCGCACTGCGCGAACTGGACGACCACAAGGTCCGCGCCGCGTTCCTCACCGCGATCGAGGCGGCGGCACGGCGCTCGGCCCAGCTGGCTGCGGGGGAGTGAGGCCGCGAGGGGTGGACGCCGCTACCCCCGGGCGCGACCGCCGTGCGAGAGTACCGGCATGACTGACATCACGGTTCGTGCTCTCGGGGAGCAGGACTGGCAGATCTACCGTGACGTACGGCTGGCTGCACTGTCCGACAGTCCCAACGCCTTCGCGGCCAGCGCCGCACAGGAACGGCAGTTCGACGACGCGTTCTGGCGTCGCCGCCTGGCTCGCTCCCGCCGGTTGATCGCCGAACGCGGCGACGACGTCGTCGGCGTCGTCTCGGTCGGGCGGTCTCCCGCGGAGGATCCGCGCAGCTGCGAGCTGTTCGGGCTGTGGGTGAAGCCGGATCTGCGCGGCCAGGGCGTCGCGTGGCAGCTCGTGCAGGCCGGTGTCGAGCAGGCCAGCACCGATTCCTTCCAGTTCGTCGTCTACTGGGTGGGCACCGACAACGGTCGGGGCGTCGCGTTCGCCAGCAGTTTCGGCTTCCGTCCCACCGATGCCCGTCGGCCGATGAAGGTGACCGGTGTGCCGGAGGGCACGCAGACTGTCCCGGAGGAGCAGGACTCCCCCGAGGACGAGATGGCGATGGTCTACTCCCTCGGCGAGGACCCCGGCACGGTGCCGACGTCGGCGCTGTGACGAGGACCGGTCGATGAGGAGTCGATGACCGCGTCGACGCGGATCGTCTGGGACGAGCGGTTCACCCGCTACGACTTCGGCGATCACCACCCGATGGACCCGCGGCGGCTCGCGCTGACCGCGATGCTGGCGCGCGAGTACGGCGTCTTCGACGCCCCCGGCGTGCAGGTCACGGCACCGTCGGAGCCGACCGAGGACCTGATCCGCACGGTGCACGACGCGGCGTACGTCGACGCGGTGCGCGTCGCGTCCGCCGACCCCTCGCAGGCCGACGTGGGATACGGGCTCGGCACCACCGACGACCCAGCGTTCCTCGGGATGCACGAGGCGTCGGCACTGATCGCGGCCGGCACCCGCGACGTGTGCGACGCGGTGTGGGCGGGCGAGGTGCAGCACGGGGTGAACTTCGCCGGCGGCATGCACCACGCGATGCCCGGCTCTGCGTCCGGGTTCTGCGTCTACAACGACGTGGCCATCGGGATCGAGTCGATGCTGCGGGCCGGCGCCCAGCGGGTGGCGTACGTCGATCTCGACGTGCACCACGGCGACGGGGTCGAGAAGGTCTTCTGGGACGACCCGCGGGTGCTCACCATCTCCATCCACGAAGGTCCGCGCACGCTCTTCCCGGGCACCGGCTACCCAGGGGACACCGGTGGCCCCGGTGCTCCGGGCAGCGCCGCCAACATCGCGCTGCCGCCGGGGGTCGGTGACGCGGCCTGGCTGCGGGCCGTGCACGCCGTCGTACCCGGTCTGCTGCGCGCTTTCGCGCCGCAGGTGCTGGTCACCCAGCACGGGTGCGACTCCCACTACCTGGATCCGTTGGCGCACCTGCGGCTGTCGGTGGACGCACAGCGGACCGCGGCCGAATCGATGCACGACCTGGCGCACGAGGTGGCGGGCGGCCGCTGGGTGGCGCTCGGCGGCGGCGGCTACGAGATCGTCGACGTCGTCCCGCGCACCTGGACCCACCTGCTCGGGATCGCGGCTCACGCGCCGATCCCGCTCGAGACGGCCATCCCGCAGTCCTGGCACGACTACGCGCGGATGTCCTGCGGTCGGCCCGGACCGGCCCGGATGGGCGACGGCGTGGCCGAGCACGGTCGGGTGTGGTGGAAATCCTGGGCCACCGGCGCCGACCCGGACGACCGCGTCGACCAGTGCGTGCTCGCCACCCGTGAGGCGGTCTTCCCCGAGCACGGCCTCGACGTCTGGTTCGACTGAGTTCGCGAGCCGAGTCGTCACAACGGCGCCGCGTGGTCCGTGGTGCGCGCCGATGGGGTGGGGGACCGCCGTAAGGGCGCCGCGTGGTCCGTTGTCGTCCCGGTCCTGCGTGTGCTCCGTGACGACGCCCGACAGCAGCCGTAGGCGGACAGGTGAAAATCCACGCTCGTACGGCGTGTCGACTGGACATTTTAGTCCCAAACTTCACACGGATCGCGTTTTACCCCTAGGGTGCATTTCAGCACCAGCCGACCCGCACTCCTGGCCCGCTGAATTGACCATCCGTTGCGGACCGCACAGAAAATCGAGGGCCCCACCATGCCGCAGGAGACCAACGTGGGCGAGGTCAACTTCATGACCGTCGCCGAGGTCGCCACCATCATGCGGGTGTCGAAGATGACGGTCTACCGGTTGGTGCACAGCGGCGAACTCGAGGCCGTCCGGGTCGGGCGCTCCTTCCGGGTGCCCGAGGGAGCCGTGACTGAGTACCTCAGCCAGTCCTACATGGGTACCGCCTGAATCCCGCCAAGACCGCTCGCCCGGGCCAGGAAACGGTTGATTCGGCCGCATCCCGGGTATGCCGTAGCCTGGCGGACAGCCTTTCTCGAATTTCCCGATCATCGAAGGACAGCGTTCACGCATGGGTTCAGTAGTCAAGAAGCGCCGCAAGCGGATGGCGAAGAAGAAGCACCGCAAGCTGCTGCGCAAGACGCGTCACCAGCGTCGCAACAAGAAGTAGTAGCGAGACCTACGAAGGCCCCTGTCGCCTGGCGTGAGCCGTGGCGGGCGGGGGCTTCGTCGTAATATCTGCGCACAGCGATCTTCCGCACCCGCGAGAGGGAAACCGATGGCCACGACCGTGCTCGTCACCGGGGTCTCGCGTTTCGTCGGCGGCCTCGCCGCGCGGGCACTGTCGACCGACCCGCGGATCGAGCGGGTGCTGGCCGTCGACGTCGTACGCCCGGCCCACGACATCGGCCGGGCGGAGTTCGTCCGCGCCGACATCCGCAACCCGATCATCGGCAAGATCATCAAGCAGGAGAACGTCGACACCGTCGTACACCTGGGTGTGATCACCACGCCGCGACAGGCGGGCGGGCGCACGACGCAGAAGGAGATCAACGTCATCGGCACGATGCAGCTGCTCGCTGCGTGCCAGAAGGCGCCCTCGTTGAAGCGGCTCGTCGTGAAGTCATCCTCGGCCGTCTACGGCTCCTCGCCGCGCGACCCCGCGATGTTCACCGAGGATATGACGGCTCGGCGCACCCCGCCGCGCGGCTTCGGCAAGGACTCGGTCGAGGTCGAGACCTATGTACGCGGCTTCGGCCGTCGCCGCCCCGACGTCGAGGTGTGCATGCTGCGGATGGCCAACGTGATTGGCCCGGGTCTGCGCACGATGTTCTCCGACCTGTTCCACCTGCCGGTGATTCCCTCGCCCGTCGGCTTCGACGGCAGGTTCCAGGTGCTGCACCTGGACGACGCCATCGGCGCCATCCACGCCGCGACCCTGCGCGAGGACTGCACCGGCGTCATCAACGTCGCCGGTGAGGGCGTGCTCACCCTGCACCAGGCCGCCCGCATCGCCGGGCGCCCCACCCTCCCGGTGCTGGCGCAGGCCGGCCCGCTGGTCCAGCAGCTCACCGCACGTACCCGGGTCGGCAACTTCGACGCCGAGCAGATGGACCTGCTGTGCTTCGGGCGGGGGATGGACACCACAGCCCAGCGCACCGTGCTCGGGTTCACCCCGGAGCGCACCACACGCCAAGCATTCACCGACGTCTTCGGCGGCGACAACCGGCTGACGGCGCTGCTGCGAGCAGGGGGAGCCCATGCCTGACAAGCCCACCGGATCCGACGCCACCGGCGCCCGCAAGCGTCCGCCCCGCTCCGCGTTCGCCGGTGCGCGCGCCGACCGGCCGCTGCATGTCGTGCCCGACCCCGCACCGGCACCGCAGACCGGCGGATCGTCGTACGACGTCGAATCGATCATCAAGCTGCTCGTGCGCGGGCTGCGGATGACCGGCGCGGCGGCCGGGTTGTCGGGGGAGGACCTGGACCGCCGGATCACCAGGGCGCTGGCCTTCCTGCGCCGCCGGCTGACCGGTGAGTACGAGGTCGACGACTTCGGTTTCGACCAGGAGTTCACCGATGAGGTCTGGCTGCCGCTGCTGCGGCCGATCTACAAGCGCTGGTTCCGCGTGGAGGTGCGCGGCATCGAGAACCTCCCGCTCGAGGGTGGCGCGCTCGTCGTGTCCAACCACTCCGGCACGGTGCCCGTCGACGGACTGATGGTGCAGGTCGCGATCCACGACGAGACGCCGGGCCACCGGTACGCGCGAGCGCTCGGCGCCGACCTGGTCTTCCAGTCCCCGGTCCTCGGCGATCTGGCCCGCAAGTCCGGCTCCACGCTGGCCGCCAACTCCGACGCCGAACGGCTGCTGCGCGCCGGCGAACTCACCTTCGTGTGCCCCGAGGGGTTCAAGGGCGTCGGCAAACCGTTCGGGGAGCGCTACCGGCTGCAACGCTTCGGCCGCGGCGGGTTCGTCAGCGCCGCACTGCGCACCGGAGTGCCGATCATCCCGTGCTCGATCGTGGGCGCCGAGGAGATCTTCCCGCTGCTAGGCAACGCCAAGAGCCTGGCCCGCCTCTTCGGTTTCCCCTACTTCCCGCTGACGCCGACCTTCCCGTGGCTGGGACCGCTGGGGCTCGTCCCGCTGCCCAGCAAGTGGATCATCGAATTCGGCGCGCCGATCCCCACCGACAGCTTCGAACCAGCGGCGGCCGACGACCCGATGCTGGTCTTCGATCTCACCGACCAGGTGCGCGAGACGATTCAGCAGACTCTCTATTCGCTTCTGCTGCAACGGCGTTCGGTCTTCTGGTGACCCAGGATCCGCGCATCACCCTCATCGGCAAACCGGGGTGCCACCTATGCGACGAGGCGCGGGCGGTCATCGCCGCGGTCGCGGCCGACACCGGTGTGGGGTGGGTGGAGGTCTCGATCCTCGACGACCCGGCGTTGCGCGAGCAGTACGCCGAACAGATCCCCGTGACGCTCGTCGACGGCGCCCAGCACGACTACTGGCGTGTCGACGAGAAACGGCTGCGCGCGGCTCTGGCCTGAGACCCGTTTCTGATCAGGCCCTCAGGGCGGCGAAGATCTGCTCGTAGCGGTCCGACGGGTCGAGGGAGAGCCCCGACTTCACGAACTTCGCCCATTCGTCGGCCAGTACTTCCTGAGCACCCGACTCGACGGCGTCCAGACCGGCGTTCGCGAGATCGGACGGCGAGATCTTGGGCGCCTGCATGCCCTTGGCCATGTCGGTGTCGACCAACCCCATGTGCACGGCGACGACGTGTGTGCCCTGCGCGGCGAGCTCCAGCCGCGCGCTGTCGGAGAGCATCCAGGCTGCGGCCTTCGATGCGGCGTACGCGCCGGCGCCCGGAGCGGTGAACCAGGACAGCGCCGAGACGACGTTGAGGATCGCCCCTCCGCCGTTGACCGCCAGGATGGGCGCGAAGGCACGCGTCATGAGCAGCGGCCCGAAGAAGTTCGTGTCCATCTCGCGCCGGATGCTCGCCTCGTCTCCGGTCACGAGTGAGGTGCCCGTGGAGATACCGGCGTTGTTGATGAGCACCTGGACATCGCCCGCCGCGGCGGCCGTCGCTTCGATCTGGTCGGGGTCGGTGATGTCGAGGTGGAGCGGATGTACCCCGTCGGCGTCGATCGAGTCGGCATCGCGGGCGGCGGCGTAGATCTTGGCTGCTCCGCGCCGTTGCAACTGCTCGACGAACTGCGCGCCGATGCCTCGGTTGGCTCCGGTGACAAGTACGACCGCACCCTTGATATCCACGATGACCTCATTCTGTAGTGATCGATACTGTTTGGTCTGACGACGGTAACACAATTCGTAGTGATCGATACGATATGCTCATGGGCATGGCTGGTCGCCCGCGGAGTTTCGATCGGGACGTCGCCCTGGGAGCGGCTCTCGAGCAGTTCTGGCGGTCCGGGTACGAGAGGACCTCGCTCGCGATGCTGACGTCCGCGATGGGAGTGACGCCTCCGAGTCTCTACGCGGCGTTCGGTGACAAGCACCGCCTGTTCGAAGAGGCGTCAGCGCTGTACTTCGCGCGCACCTGTGAGGCGGTCGACCGTGCCGCCGCGCTCCCGAGCGCGCACGAGGCCATCGCGAGGATGTTGGACGACACGGCACACGCTCATACCGACGCGGCCACACCCGCGGGGTGCCTGATGCTGACCGAGCCGCGGCTCGAAGCGCAGCGCGAGGTCCTGTACGCGAAGATCAAGGATCGGCTCGACAAGGCGGTGCGGGACGGCGACCTCGCACCCGCGGCGTCCACCGACCACCTTGCCGCGTTCCTGGTCGCCGTCATGCGTGGCATGTCCGGCCGTGCTCGCGACGGCGGCACCCTCGAAGAGCTCCTCGCCATCGCGGAGACCGCGATCCACGCTCTGCCGCGAGCAGGGGGCTGATGCGGCAGGTGTAGTGCCGCTTAGCACTTATGACGCCGCGGAGCGATTTTGTGCATGCCTTCACAAAGTCTTATGGTCAGGGGGTATTACATCCTCTGCGCAGGCGTTTGATATAGGGCCTGCCGACCTCGGGAGGAGTCGAGCGCTCTTGACGACCGACCCCATGACGCGGCGGGACATCCCGGACGCGACGGTAGCTCGGCTTCCGGTCTACCTACGTGCCCTGCACCCCCTGGTGACAGCCGGTGTGGAGGTCGTCTCCTCCGAGGAGCTGGCGACCATCGCCGGTGTCCGTTCGGCCGGGTTGCGCAAGGATCTGTCGTACCTCGGCTCGTACGGCGTGCGCGGCGTGGGCTACGACGTGGAGCGGCTGGCCAGCGAGATCACCCGCCAGCTCGGACTGCAGCACCCGTGGTCGGTCGCGATCATCGGGATGGGCAACCTCGGCCACGCTCTCGCGGCGTACAGCGGCTTCGCCACCCGGGGATTCCGGGTGCAGTGGCTCGTCGACCGGGACCCCGCCGTGGTCGGCACCGAGATTGCGGGCATGCGGGTCGTGGACTTCGAGCAGTTCGCCGCCACCGTCACCGAGCAGGTCATCGCCGTCATCTCCACCCCGCCCGTCGCGGCCCAGGAGGTCGCCGACGCCGTGGTCGAGCTGGGAGTGCGCTCGATCCTGAACTTCGCTCCCGGGGTGCTGAGCGTCCCGTCGCACACCCAGGTGCGCAAGGTCGACCTCGCCACCGAGCTGCAGATCCTGGCCTTCCACGAGCAGCGCGGCAAGGACGACGCCCGGATCGCCACCGACGGGATCGAGGCCAGCGGATGAGCGTCATCGTCATCGGCATCTCCCACCGGACCGCCGACCTCGCCACCCTCGAGCGCGTCGTCCTGAACGACGTTCAGCAGGACCGAATCGGGCAGTCCCTGGTCGGCAACGAGCACGTCAGCGAGTTGCTCGTGCTGTCCACCTGCAACCGCACCGAGCTGTACGCCGAGGTCGGCACGTTCCACGGTGCGGTCACCTCGATCAGCGAGACGCTCGCGGCCGTCACCGGGATGCCGCTGCCGGCACTGCGCGACCACCTCTACGTGCACTTCGAGGACCGGGCCGTCGCCCACCTCTTCTCCGTGGCGGCCGGGCTGGACTCCATGGCGATCGGCGAGAGTCAGATCCTGGGTCAGCTGCGTGCCTCGATGCGGGCCGCGCAGGACGCCGGCCGACTCGGATCGTCGCTGTCGGAGCTCGTGCAGCACGCGCTGCGGGTGGGCAAGCGGGTGCACGCCGAGACCGACCTGGACACGGTCAGCCGCTCGCTCGTCGAGCAGTCGCTGGGCATCGCGCAGGAGCACCTGGGCGCGCTGTCCGCGCAGTCCGCGGTCATCATCGGTGCGGGCTCGATGAGTGCGCTCGCTGCGCACACCCTCACCCGTGCCGGGGTCGGCGCCCTGACCATCGTCAACCGCACGCCGGAGCACGGGCAGCGTCTCGCCGCCTCCACCGGGTCCACCGCGCGGCCCTGGGCGGAACTGGCCGACACTGTCGCCGGCGCCGACATCGTGATCTCGTGCACCGGCGCGGTCGGGCACGTCCTGGTGCCGCACCTGCTGTACGCCGACGGACCCGCGACCCGGCCGATGGTGCTGATCGACCTGGCGCTCCCGCGGGACATCGACCCTGTATGCGGCCAGCTCGACGGCGTCACCCTCGTCACGCTGGACGAGCTCGGCGCCCGCACCACCGCCGACGGCCCGCAGCGCGACTCGCTGCGCGTCGTACAGGACCTGGTCACCGCCGAGGTCGCCGAGTTCCTGGTGCTGCGTCGGTCCGCCGCAGTCGTGCCGACGGTGTCGGCCCTGCGGGTGCGGGCCGCCGATGTCGTCGACGCGGAGATGGACCGGCTGGGCAGCCGGATGGAACTGACCGATGCGCAGCGGGCGCAGGTGCGCCAGACGCTGCACCGGGTCACCGAGAAGATCCTGCACACCCCGACGGTCCGGATGAAGCAGCTGGCCGGCGAGGAGCACGGCCAGGACTACGCGGCCCTGTTGCGCACCCTCTTCGACCTGGACCCCCACGACGCCCGCGTCTCGCGGGTCCCGCGGCTGCCGGACGGTGAAACCCGATGATCGTGCGACTGGGCACCCGGCGCAGCGCGCTCGCGACCACCCAGAGCGAGAGCGTCGCGAAACTGCTGCGCGAACGCGGACACCAGGTGGAGCTCGTGATGATCACCACCGAGGGTGACACCAACCGCGCACCTCTGGAATCCATGGGTGGCACAGGGGTTTTCGCCGCCGCGATTCGTCATGCACTGCTCGCCGGCGAGGTCGACCTCGCGGTGCACTCGTTGAAGGATCTGCCGGTGCAGCCCGAGCCCGGCCTGGTGATCGCCGCGATCCCGCCGCGGGAGGACCCCCGCGACGCAATCGTCGCGCGTGACGGACTCACCCTCGCCGAGCTCCCGCAGGACTCCGTCGTCGGCACCGGCTCTCCCCGTCGGGCCGCGCAACTCAACGCCCTCGGGCTCGGCCTGCAGGTGCGCGGGATCCGCGGCAACATCGACACCCGCATGTCGCTCGTGACCAGCGGGACGGTGGACGCGGTCGTCCTAGCCCGCGCCGGACTGGCCCGGGTGGGCCGCACCGAGGCGATCACCGAGGTGCTGGACCCGCTGCAGATGCTGCCGGCACCCGGACAGGGCGCACTGGCGCTCGAGGTCCGGGAGGACGACACGGAGCTGCGGACGGCGCTCGCGCCCCTGGACGACCCCGACACCCGCGCGGCGGTCACCGCCGAACGTGCGGTGCTCGGTGCGCTGGAAGCAGGCTGCTCGTCGCCGATCGGGGCTCTGGCGGAGGTCGTCGAGGAGCTCGACGGCTCCCTGCTGATCTCGCTGCGCGCCTTCGTCGGCAGCAAGGACGGGTTGTTCGAGCTGCGTCGATCCGTCACCGGACCGATTGAGGCCGCCCCCCGACTGGGTACCGAACTGGCACAGCTGTTGCTCCAGGACGGCGCCGCCGACGTCATACCTCCAGGGGCGCCTCCGCAACCGGATGCGTCCCGCACCCACCCCGAAGACCTCGTCCCAACAAACGCTGCGGAGCGTGAATCGTGAGCACCACCACTGCATCGAATCGGAAGAGCAGCACCTCCGGCACCTCCACCACCTCCAAGGGCGCCAAGGCCAAGACCCTGCCGACGGTCGCCTTCGTCGGCTCGGGCCCCGGCGACCACGGGTTGCTGACCACGCGGGCCGTCAGCCTGCTGCGACGCGCGGACGTCATCGTGATCGACCGGATCGCGCGGGAGGACTTCGTCGCGCCGTACGCCCGCGCCGACGTGGAGATCGTGGACGCCGGACACGGCGAGGCGGGCCAGCCGCTGACCCACGCCTCGCGCGCCAAGCTGGTCGTGCGCGCCGCCAAGCAGGCGTCGCCCAGCGACCCGTCGTCCGAGGAGACCCTCGTGGTCCGGCTGATGGACGGCGACCCGGCCATGTTCAACGGTCTCGCCGAAGAGGCGATCGCCCTCAGCAAGGCCGGCATCCCCTTCGAGATCGTGCCCGGTGTGAGCGCGGTGTCCGCGGTGCCGGCGTACGCCGGTATCCCGTTGACCAACAACGCGACCCGCGCCGTGCACGTCATCAGTGCCGGTGACGGGAAGGTCGCCTGGGAGCGCTCCACCGGAGACGACACGACGGTCGTGCTCCTCGGTGCGACCGAGAACATCGCCGACGCGCTCGGGCGGTTGCTCGCTGCGGGCCGCGACGGTGACGCGAAGGTCGCGCTCACCGCGCAGGGCACGCTGATCGAGCAGGCCACCCAGGTCACCACCCTGAGCGAAGCCGCAGAGGTCATCCGGGCCGACAAGGTGCACGCGCCGACTGTGGCGATCGTGGGCAGCACCGTGGGTCTGCGCGACCAGCTGTCCTGGTGGGAGACCAAGCCGCTCTTCGGCTGGAACGTCCTGGTGCCGCGCACCAAGGAGCAGGCCGGCACGATGACCGAGCGGCTCGCGTCGTTCGGTGCGGCCAGCGACGTCGTCCCGACCATCAGCGTCGAGCCGCCGCGCACCCCGCAGCAGATGGAGCGGGCCATCAAGGGCCTGGTCACCGGCCGCTACGAGTGGATCGGTTTCACCTCCGCCAATGCGGTGCGTGCGGTCAAGGAGAAGTTCGCCGAGTTCGGGCTGGACGCGCGAGCGTTCGCCGGCCTGAAGATCGCCGCCGTCGGGGGAGTCACCGCCGACGCCCTGCGCGAGTGGGGTCTCGAACCGGATCTGGTGCCGGAGGGCGAGCAGTCCGCCAAGGGCCTGCTCGCGGGCTGGCCGGAGTACGACGACCTGCTCGACCCGATCAACCGGGTCTTCCTGCCGCGCGCGGACATCGCCACCGACACCCTGGTGGCGGGTCTGCAGGAGATGGGCTGGGAGGTCGACGACGTGACGGCCTACCGCACGGTGCGGGCCGCTCCGCCGGCTCCGCAGGTGCGCGAGGCGATCAAGTCCGGTCGCTTCGACGCGGTCCTCTTCACCTCCAGCTCGACCGTGCGCAACCTGGTCGGCATCGCCGGCAAGCCGCACACCTCGACGGTGGTGGCGTGTATCGGCCCGGCGACCGCGAAGACCGCCGAGGAACACGGCTTGCGGGTCGACGTCCTCGCGGCCGAGCCGTCCGCCGCATCGCTGGTCGACGCCCTGGCCGACTACGGCCGCGGCCTCGCCCTGTCGGCGGCCGAGGCGGGCGACGGCGTACGCCGCCCGAGCGACCGCCGTTCCGCGACACGGCGCAAGGCCAAGGCCTGATGGAGCACCGCCCGCGCAGGCTCCGGCAGACCCCCGCGGTCCGCCGGCTGGTGGCGCAGACGCGGCTGCACCCGGCTGACCTCGTGCTGCCGATGTTCGTCAAGGAAGGGCTGACCGACGCGGTCCCGCTCGGCTCGATGCCCGGCGTCCTGCAGCACAGCCTGGACTCCCTCGTGGTCGCCGCGCGGGACGCGGTAGCGGCCGGAGTCGGGGGCCTGATGATCTACGGCGTACCCGAGCATCGTGACGAGATCGGTTCGGGCGCAACGGATCCGGACGGGATCCTCAACGTGGCGCTGCGCCGGTTGCGCGACGAACTGGGTGACAGCACCGTTCTGATGTCCGACCTGTGCCTGGACGAGTTCACCTCGCACGGGCACTGCGGGGTGCTCGACGAGCAGGGCCGGGTCGACAACGACGCCACTCTGGAGATCTATGCGCAGATGGCGCTCGCGCAGGCCCGCGCCGGCGCGCACGTGCTCGGGCTGTCCGGGATGATGGACGGGCAGGTCGGCGCATGTCGCGCGGCGCTGGAAGGTGCCGGCTTCACCGACACGATCATCCTGGCGTACACCGCGAAGTACGCGTCGGCGGCGTACGGACCGTTCCGGGAGGCCGTCGACTCGACGCTCCAGGGCGACCGCGCGACCTACCAGCAGGACCCGGCGAATTTCACCGAGTCGATGCGGGAGCTCACCCTCGACCTCGCCGAGGACGCGGACATCGTGATGGTCAAGCCCGCGCTGCCCTACCTCGACGTGCTGCGCGCCGTCGCCGACGAGGTCGACGTCCCGGTGGCCGCCTACCAGGTGAGCGGCGAGCTCGCGATGATCGAGGCGGCCGGAGCCAACGGCTGGATCGACCGCGACCGGATGATGATGGAGACGCTCACCTCCATCAAACGGGCGGGTGCCTCGATCGTCCTCACCTACTACGCCGTCGAGGTCGCGACGATCCTGAGGTCGACCGTCTGAGACGGTGCGCGACGGTAGGCTCAGCTGACATGGACGGGCAACCGTGACAGCCGCCGACCAGCCCTGGCTGACCAAGGACCAGCAACACGCCTGGCGTGCGTACCTGCGCGCCAGCCGTGCGCTCGAAGTGCGCCTGGACACCGAGTTGCAGGGCGCAGGACTGTCGTTCGCGGAGTACGAGCTGCTGTCGATGCTCTCGGAGGCGCCGGACGGTTCGATGCGGATGAGTCAGCTCGCCGACCTGATCATCCAGTCGCGCAGCCGCGTCACCCACACCGCCAACCGTCTCGAGCGGCGCGGATGGGTCTCGCGCAGCGATGCGCCCGAGGACCGCCGCGGTGTGGTGCTTTCCCTCACGGCCCCCGGGTGGGAGACTGTGCGTCGTGCGGCCCGCCTGCACGTGCAGGGCGTGCGGGAGCACTTCATCGAGCAGGTCGGCCCGAGCGAGCTGGAGGTGCTGGGGAAGGCGATGGACGCCATACGCCGCCACCTCACCGGCAAGGACACCGAAGTCGCCTGAGGTCGTCGCCTGACCCCCTCGCGGCGGTGCACGCACCCCTCCGCGATGCGCGCGTTCTGCGTCGAGGTGCGCGTTCTGCGTCTGCGGCCAGGACTGCAGCACTGGCCACGGACGCAAAACCCCCACCTGGACGCAGGACGACCGCGTAGGCCACCACGTCGCCTTGGAGACCCGACCGCCTGGACGGTGGGGGCCGAGCCGGGCGTCCGGGCGCCTGCGAGGATGGCGGCATGCCTGCAGCACAGTCCACGACCCGATCCGACGAGTTGATGCGCACGGCGCGCGCGGTGATCCCCGGAGGCGTGAACTCGCCCGTGCGAGCCTTCCGATCCGTAGGCGGCACACCGCGTTTCATGGCCTCCGGCACGGGTCCGTGGCTGACGGACGTCGACGGGAACCGGTACGTCGACCTCATCTGCTCGTGGGGTCCGATGATCCTGGGGCATGCCCACCCGGACGTGGAGCAGGCGGTGCGGGACGCGGCGGCCAAGGGCTTCTCCTTCGGTACGCCGAGTGAGAACGAGGTCCTGCTCGCCGCGGAGATCGTCGACCGAGTCGCCCCGTTGGAGCAGGTCCGGCTGGTGAGCTCCGGCACCGAGGCGACGATGAGCGCGCTGCGCCTCGCGCGCGGTGCGACCGGGCGCAGCAAGGTCGTGAAGTTCGCCGGCTGCTACCACGGTCACGTCGACGCCCTGCTGGCCGCGGCTGGGAGCGGGCTCGCGACGTTCGCGCTGCCCGATTCAGCAGGAGTGCCGGTCTCCAGCGCTCACGAGACGATCGTGCTGCCCTACAACGACGTGGCCGCTGTCGAAGCGGCGTTCGCCGAGCACGGCGACGAGATCGCCTGCGTCATCACCGAAGCGGCCGCCGGCAACATGGGAGTCGTACCGCCCGAGCCCGGGTTCACCGCAGCGCTGCGACGGATCACCCACGAGCACGGCGCACTACTGATCAGCGACGAGGTGATGACCGGCTTCCGGTGCTCGCCGGCCGGCTGGTACGGCCTGGAGGGTGAGCCGGAGGGCGGCGCGCCGGACCTGTTCACCTTCGGCAAGGTGATGGGCGGCGGCTTCCCGGCGGCGGCGTTCGGCGGGTCGGCCGAGCTGATGAGCAGGCTCGCACCCGACGGGCCGGTCTACCAGGCGGGCACGCTGTCGGGAAACCCTGTCGCGACCGCCGCCGGCCTCGCGACCCTGCGCGGCTGCACCGCAGAGGTCTACGAGCGGCTCACCCAGGTCAGCGACGCGCTGGCCGCGGGTGCTGCCGATGCACTGAGCGCGGCCGGCGTCCCCCACGTGATCGGGCGCGCCGGCTCGATGTTCAACGTGTTCTTCCGCGAGGAACGGGTGCGGGACTACGACGACGCGCGCGACCAGGACACGGCGGCATTCGGGCGGTTCTTCCACTCGATGCTGGAGCAGGGCGTGCACCTGCCGCCCAGCTCCTTCGAATCGTGGTTCGTCAGCGCGTCCCACGACGACGCGGCCGTGGACGCCGTACTGACAGCGCTGCCCGCTGCGGCCGCCGCTGCCGCCGCTGCCGCAAGGTCCTGATCGGCCCCCGGCACGTCGCGTTCGCGTCGACGCCCCTGCGGTCACGAGGCACACAGACATGGATGAGAAACTGGGGGACATGACGGGCAGTGAGCGCACGATCGTGCACCTGGTGCGTCATGGGGAGGTCTACAACCCCGGCAAGGTGCTCTACGGCCGGATGCCGGGGTTCAAACTGTCCGAGCTGGGCCACGAGATGGCGCAGCTGACCGCGGCGTACCTGGCGGACAACGACATCGCGCACCTGGTGTCCTCACCGCTCGAACGCGCCCAGCAGACCATCGAGCCGCTCGCCGAGGCGGCCAAGCTGCCCGTCGCGCTGGACGACCGGGTCATCGAGGCCGACAACGATTTCGAGGGGATGACGGTGGGCGCTCAACCCCGGCAGCTGCTGCAGCCGCGCTTCTGGCCCAAGCTGGTCAACCCGATCAAGCCGTCCTGGGGCGAGCCGTACGCGCACATCGCCACCCGGATGCGCACGGCGATCGACGATGCCCGGGTGCAGGCCGAAGGTCGTGAGGCAGTCATCGTCAGTCACCAGCTGCCCGTCTGGATCGCCCGGCTCGACGCCGAGCACCGCCGTCTGTGGCACAACCCGCGCCACCGCGAGTGCACCCTGGCCTCGGTCACCAGCCTCACCTTCCGCGGCCCGGACGTCACGATGGTGACGTACGCCGAGCCGGCCGCCGCACTGTTGCCTCGCGCATCGGCGGTGGCGGGCGCATGAGGTCGCTGCGTCTGACCACGGGTGCGCTGTGCGCCGCGATCCTGCTTTCCGCGTGCAGCAGTGGTGGTGGGGGCAACGGCATCGGTGCGCAGGCGAAGAACGCTGGTGGCACAGGTGGGGACGGCGCCGTCGAACAGCTCTCGGTCGGCCAGCGCGGCAAGCCCCTCACGGTGTCCGGCTCGGTCCTGACCGGTGCGCCGTGGTCGAGCGCCACCGATGCCAAGGGCAAGGTCGTGGTCCTCAACGTGTGGGGTTCGTGGTGCGGGCCGTGCCAGACGGAGTTCGGGAGTCTGCAGAAGGCGTGGACCCAGCTGAAGGCCAGCGGTAAGCCGGTCGTGCTGATGGGCCTGGACTACAAGGAGGGCGCGGCCACCGCGCTGGCCACGACCCAGCAGCGGGGGATGACGTATCC
The DNA here is from genome assembly GCF_017565405.1 of Allobranchiibius sp. CTAmp26. GTDB lineage: Bacteria > Actinomycetota > Actinomycetes > Actinomycetales > Dermatophilaceae > Allobranchiibius. Next base: position 168,306 of record NZ_JAGEKR010000001.1, on the reverse strand, counting down.
GTCGCTGCAGTACGGCGACGGACGGTCGATCTCCGCGCTCGGTGGGAATTTCAACGGCGCTCCGCCCACCACTCTGGTGCTGGACTCCCAGCACCGGATCGCGGCGCGGGTGACCGGTCCGATCGATGACACCACCCTGGTCGGCCTGGTCGACGACACGCTGTCAGGTAAATGATGTCCGCCGACGTGAAGCAGATCGTCGCCTCCGGCAGCCTCCCGCTGGCGGTGGGCCTTGCTCTCGTGGCAGGGCTCGTCTCCTTCGCATCACCGTGCGTGCTGCCCTTGGTGCCCGGGTTCCTCGCCTATGTCACGGGCTTGACCGACGAACGTCGCCGCACCCGTCTGGTGTCCGGCGCGCTGCTCTTCGTACTCGGTTTCGGCGTCGTACTCGTCGGGATCTCCGTCGCTCTCAACTGGGCCCTTGATCTCACCCAGAACCACCTCGGTCTGGTCACCAGGGTCGGTGGGGTCATCGTCATCCTGCTGGCGCTGGTCTACCTCGGCTTCATCGGACAACGCGGTCTGCCGGTGAGCTGGCGTCCGGCGGCGGGCCTGCTCGGCGCACCGCTGCTGGGTGTGGTGTTCGGGCTCGGGATGAGCCCGTGCGTCGGCCCGGTGTACGGCGCGATCCAGGTCGCAGCCGCGCCCCTGGGACACCAGGGTGGTCCGGTACCGCGTGGTGTCCTGCTCGCCGTCTGCTACACGGTCGGGCTCGGGATCCCCTTCGTGCTCATCGCGGCTGGTTGGTCCCGGGCCGAACGCGCGTCGCGCTGGCTGCGCGACCACCACCGGGCGGTGCAACTGGTCGGTGGGACCCTGATGCTGATCGTGGGTGTGCTCATGGTGAGCGGCCTCTGGGAGGACTTCGTGGCGTGGATCCAGACGCAGCTCGTCGGCAACGGCAGCTTCGAGCCGGCGATCTGATGAGTTCCACGATCACTCAGCCACGCCTCGGGCCGCTCGGGACCGCCCGCTGGTTCTGGCGGCAGCTGACCTCGATGCGCACGGCGCTCTTCCTGCTCCTGCTGCTGGCGGTCGCCGCGATCCCCGGGTCGATCATCCCGCAGACCGGCATCGACGCCGGCCGGGTCGCGATGTACAAGACCAACCACCCGAGCCTGGCGCCCTGGCTGGACCGGTTGGGGTTCTTCAACGTCTTCGTGTCGCCGTGGTTCGCCGCCATCTACATCCTGCTGATCATCTCGCTCATCGGCTGTGTCATCCCGCGCATCCGCATCCACCTGCGCACCCTGCGCGCACCGGTGCCCCGGACGCCCAAGAACCTGTCGCGGCTGCCGGCGTACGTCGAGCGCAGCGTCGACGAACCGGCCGACGTCGTGCTCGACCGCGCGCGGCAGGTGCTGAAGCGCAAGCGGTACCGGGTGCGGGAGGACGCCGCGGTCGAGGGCCGAGCGCGCAGTATCGCCGCCGAGGCCGGCCGGATGCGCGAGACGGGCAACCTGATCTTCCACTCGTGCTTGATCTGGGTGGTGCTGGCCGTCGCCGCGGGACACCTGTGGGGGTGGCGCGGCGATGCGATCGTGCCCGTCGGGACGCCTCTGGTCAACGGCCAGTACGACACCCTCAACGCGGGACCCCTCGTCGACACCTCGAAGTTCAGCCCGTGGTTGCTGCGCCTCAACAGCCTCGACGTGTCCTTCGAGGACAAGGTGGCGCCGACGTCGCCGCAGTACGGCCAGCCGCGCCACTTCACGGCGTACACGACGGTGCAGGACGGCAACGGCAAGCCGCAGCGCAAGGTCATCTCCGTCAACCACTCGCTGTCGATCGGCGGCAATTCCGTCTACCTGCTCGGCAACGGGTATGCCCCGATGATCACCGTGCGGGACGCGAAGGGCGACGTGCTCTACCAGCAGGAGACGCCCTTCCTGTCCCAGGACAACAACTACAAGTCCACCGGTGCCGTGAAGGTGTCCTCGCTTCCCTCCTCCCAGCAGATGGGCTTCTTCGGCTTCTTCCTCCCGACAGCGGCCTTTTCCGACACTCTCGGCCCGGTCTCCACCTTCCCGGCGCCCAAGGATCCGGCGCTCGTGCTCGGGATGTACGTCGGCAACCTCTTCCCCGGAAACGAGCCGCAGTCGGTCTACACGCTCGACACCTCGGCGATGAAGCAGGTGCAGGGGACGGGCGCGCAGAGCAAGCAACCGCTGCGGCTGATGCTCAAGCCCGGCCAGACGGTCAAACTGCCCGGTGGTCGGGGCTCCATCACCTTCAACAGCGTGCAGCGCTGGGCGGGCCTGTCGACCCGGCACGACCCCGGCAAGCTGCCCGCGCTCTACGGCGCGCTGCTCGGTCTGATCGGGCTCATCATGTCCATGACGCTGCGCCGTCGCCGGGTCTTCGTGAAGGTGACGGCGGACCCGCAGGATCCCGCGCGTAGCCTGGTCAGCGTCGGTGGTCTCGCCAAGGGTGAGGACCCACGGTTGGAAGTGGCGATCGACGGGCTGGCGCTCGCGGTCGCCGGCGACGACAGCACGCACGTACAGCTCCGTACACAGGCAGGTGCCCGCACATGAAGTTCGACTTCAGCAACGACCACATCGACACGGGCATCGCCACCCTCTCCTCGCATTTCCTGTGGGCCTCGGCGCTCGTGTTGACGCTGGCGATGATGTCCTTCGCGCTCGACCTCGCCGGCGCGCCCTACCGCGCCGCGCGGCTCGAGGCCCGTCGTTCGGCCACCACGCAGACGCAGGCCACGGCCGACGGCGACGTGCTCGTCGACACGGCCGTGGCGACCGATGTCGCGCCGGAGAAGCGACCGTGGGGCGGGCGGGGAATCACCCTGTCCTGGCTCGGGACGCTGCTGCTGATCGTCGCCGTCGTGACCCGCACCATCGCCGTGGGCCGCCCGCCGCTGGGCAACATGTACGAGTTCTCCATGGTCGGCTGCATGTTCGCCATGGTGTTCTTCCTGGCGTGGAGCCTGAAGTCGGACATCCGCTGGCTCGGCGTCTTCATCACCGGCCCGATCGTGCTCTTCGAGATGCTCGCCGCCGTCATCTACTACACCGCGGCCAGCTCGCTGATGCCGTCGCTGCAGAGCTACTGGCTGTCCATCCACGTCACCGTCGCGACCCTGTCGGTGGCCCTCTCGACGCTGGCGTTCAGCCTGACGCTTGCCTACTTCGTGCAGAACTGGCGCGACGAGCGCGGCGAGGCGGGTCGCGAGCGGCTGAAGTGGATGGATGCCCTGCCGTCGGCGGCCTCGCTGGACCGCACGACGTACGGCGTGCTGATCGTGGCGTTCCCGATGTGGACCTTCACGCTCATCGCCGGCGCGATCTGGGCGCAGGAGGCGTGGGGCCACTACTGGAACTGGGACCCCAAGGAGGTCTGGACGCTCGTCATCTGGGTCGTCTACGCCGCCTACCTGCACGCCCGCGCGACGGCCGGATGGTCCGGCAAGAAGGCGGCGTACATCGCGCTCGCCGGCTTCGTCGCGATCCTGATCAACTACGGCATCGTGAACGTGTACTTCGTCGGTCAGCACTCCTATTCGGGGCTGTGAGCTGAATGGCGCGATACACCCTCCTGCGACTGTCGACGTTCTTCCTGGTCCTCATCGCGCTGTGGTTCTGCCAGCTGCGCGGCTGGCCGCTGCTGGTGATCTCCGCAGTGCTGTCCGCGGTCATCTCGGTCTACGCGCTGCGGGTGCCGCGTGAGCGGTTCGCCGCCCAGGTCGAACGCCGCGTGGAGAAGAAGCGCGCCAAGGCCGACGCGATGCGCACCGCCGAGGACGACGACTGACCTCCTGCGCCGACAGGTTGTGGGTGCTCGACCTGGGGTCGTGCGACTGCACCGCCTCGACCGTGGCGCCGGGCTCGCCCGACATGCCGCGGCTGCAACTTCCGGTCTCGGCGTACCTGATCCGTCTCGTCGACGGCGCCCATCTCCTGGTCGACACGGGGATGCACCGCGGTCACGTCGACGACCCTGACCTGGCTTGGCGGGGCACGGTGTCGGAGGGCGACCTACGCGGCGACATGACTTCCGCGGACACCCTGACCCATCGGCTCGGCGAGCTCGGTCTGACGCCGCCGGATGTCGCGTACGTCGTCAACACCCACCTGCACTTCGACCACGCGGGCGACAACGACCTCTTCCCGCATGCGCGGTTTCTCGTGCAGCGTGCCCAGGTCGACTTCGCCCGCGACAACCCCGACTACCCGGGGCGGTTCTGGGACCTGCCGCAGCTGGCGTACGAGTTGCTCGACGGCCCCGCTGACATCGCGCCGGGAGTGCGGGTGCTGCCCACCCCCGGGCACACGCCGGGCCACCAGTCCGTGGTCGTGACCCTTCCGCAGACCGGGACGGTGATCCTCGCGGGGGACGCGGTGCACATCGCGCAGAGCTTCGAGCGCGACGACTGGTCGGCCCACCACGACCCGGCGGCCGCACGGCGTAGCGCGTACGAACTGCGCGACCTGGCGGACTCGACGGGCGGGCTGCTCATCTATGGCCACGACCGGTCGCGGCCGCAATCCCTGCGCCTCGCGCCGCACGCCTCCTACTCCTGACACCCATCCGCCGACTGCGCATGTCGTGGGCCGGATGCGGCTGAAAACGTGACCGACATGCGCAGTCGGCGAGGTGGGTCAGATCGACCAGGCGAGCCGGAAGAGGTCGGCGACCTCCTCCGGCTCCCGGTCGCCGTACGTGTCGAGCTCGTGCCGCCGTACGCCGACCGTGGCGTCGACGATGTCGTCGCCCAGCAGCCGCCGCGCGCGTTCGGATCCGTCCAGGGCAGCGAGGATCGTGGTGAGGTCGTCCGAGAGCAGCGGCACCCCGGCCGCAGCCCTGTCCTCGTCGCTCCACCCGCTTGGGTCGCCCTCGACCTCGTCGGGCAACGCTGCGCCGTCGGTGATCCCGTCGAGCGCCAGCGCGAGCACGGCTGCGGTCGCCGCGTAGACGCCGGCGGACGGGTCGATGCACTTCACCTCGACGTTCGAGCCCTCCGGAGCGCCGCCCTGGATGAGGCGTACGGCGGTCTCCCTGTTCTCCAGACCCCAGCCGGCGTGCGCTCCGGACCACATGCCGGGCGAAAGGCGGGCACCGGACAGCAGCGAGCCGGTCAGCAGACCCTGCACATCGGCCAGTCCTCGCAGAATGCCGCCGATCGCTGCACCGCCCTCAAGCGTGAGGCCGTGCGGGCCGTCGCCTCCGCCGAAAAGTGGTCGGCCGTCGCGCCATAACGAGAAGTGCTGGTGCGCTCCGTTGCCCACCGCTCCATGGAAAGGCTTGGGGGAGAACGACGCTCGCAGGCCGTGGCGCCGAGCGGTCCGCCCGACGAGCAGCTTGGCCAGCACGACCGCGTCGGCCGTTGCGACGGGGGCCGCCGGTGCCAGGGAGAACTCGAACTGCTGTGGGCCGTACTCGCTGTGCAACTGCTCGATCCGCAGACCGGCGGCGCCGGCGGCCGCGAGGAGGTCGGCCGCGAACGACTCCTGGTCGAGCAGCCCGGTGGCGCCGTACGGCACCCATCCGCCTCCCTGCGCCGCGCCGTCCGGAGCCACGAGCACGAACTCCAGCTCGTGCCCGACCAGCGCGGTCAGCCCCGCGCTCGCCAGGTGTGTCTCGATGTCGGTCAGGAGACTGCGTGTGCACGCACCGATCGAATGGCCCTGCTGCGTCCGCAGATCGGCCGGTGCCCAGGCCAGGCCGTTGCCGATGTCGCGTACCGCATCGATGTCGATGCGCAGCCGCAGATCGCCGGTGGCGTCGATGCCCGGCGCGGACGCGATCGCGGCGTCGATGCAGAACACCGGCCATACCCGTGCCGCTCCGAGACCTGTGCGATGGAAGGCCTCGAAGCGCTGCATCGGCACGCTCTTGGCGAGGGTCAGCCCGGCGGCGTTGACCGTGGTGCCGAGGACCGCGTGCACCCCGGCCGTCTCCAGCGTCGTGCGCAGGTGTTCGAACTTCTCACGGTCGGCGTGCTGCGAAGTCGTCATCGCAGCATCATGCCGGGTCGGCCGCGGGGCCATCCGGATCCGCCGCGGCACCCAATCGGCCGACGACGACTCTCACGATCGGTCGGGCACGAGCCGGAGGGTGGCGGCGGCGGCCTCGTCACCGACCATCCGGTCGTCGGAGCCACCGCCGTACTTGGCCCGATACGCGGCGTCGATGTGCGCTCGCAGGTCATCGCCGCCGAAGCCCACGTCCTCGATCCGCACGTCGACCTCGACGCCCGGGACCCTGATCCGACCCTTCAGGGACCTCGTCGCGTGCCCGAACCAGCCCGTATCCCGTCGGTACCACGTCCGCACGTAGACGTGGTCCCCGGCGCGCACGACCCAGATCGTCACCCACCGCCGCAACGTGCCGTCCGCACGCTTGACGGCGATCTGCAACTCGTCGGCGGCTGCGATGCTTCCCAGCTCCTGGGCCGACCACGAAGAGGTCATGCTCGCTGCTCCGATCCGCGTCGGCCGGACTGCCGACGCCGTCAGGTTCATCATGCCGCGTGGGGTCAGCGGACCATCCGGATCTCCGGCAGGGCCGCGGTCTCGGGGAGGTAGACGTGCCGGCTGCCCTCCGGCGCGAACCCGTTACGGCGATAGAAGCGTTGCGCCGCGAGATTGGCCTCGAAGACCCAGAGCTCGGCCTGCTCACCGCCGGGGAGTGCTGTGTCGAGGAGACGTTGGCCGAGTCCGTGGCCGGGGGCGCCGACGTACAGGGTGTAGAGCTCGCGGTCGCGGGCTCGCGGGATGTCGATCTGCTCCGAGCGCGCCCGGCCGCTGCACACCCATCCGACGACCTCGTCCCCGTCCACCGCGACGAGCGCGGTCAGGGCGAGCAAGAGATGGGAGCGGATCTCCGCGGCCCAGAACGTCATCGGGACGGTTGCCCAGAAGGAGTCATCGACCAGGTCGGCGTACGTCGTACGCCACATCCGGTCGACCAGGGCCGCGATCGCCGCGACGTCCTCCGTCGTCGCGGCGCGGATCTCCGGGTCGTGCGGGTCGCTCTGCGCGGTCGTCACCGCAGCATCATGCCGTGGTCCGCGCCGGCCCGACGCGCGCGATCCGGCGAGTCAGCCGACCAGGTAGTCGAGGTAGAAGCCGAGGCCGAGCAGCACGCCGTACCCGAGGGCCGCGAGGCTGGTGCCGGCGATCGCGGGGATCAGCGCGCGACCGCGGGTGCCGCGCACGATCAGCAGCATCGACGGGACGGCGGCGCCGACTCCCAGGATGCCGAGCAGGGCGTACGTGCGGGTGTGGGCCGCGACGATCGTGGCGGCCAGCGCGACGCAGAGCAGGAAGACGTAGAACACCGCCGTGCCGTGCTCGCCCATCCGCACGGCCAGGGTGCGCTTGCCGACCTCGCGGTCGCCCGGGATGTCACGCAGGTTGTTCGCGACCAGCACCGCGCAGGCCATCGCGCCCACGCCGACGGCGGCCGCCCAGGTGGCGCTCTCGACGCGGCCGACCTGGGTGTAGGTGGTGCCGAGGGTCGCGACGAGGCCGAAGAACACGAAGACGAAGAGCTCGCCGAGACCGAGATACCCGTAGGGGTGCTTGCCGCCGGTGTACTTCCACGCCGCGACGATCGCGAGAATCCCGACGAGCAGCAGCCAGAACTGGTTCGCCAGCGCGACGAGCGCCAGCCCGCACAGCGCGGCGAAGCCGAACGCCATGAACGCCGCGAGCTTCACGTTGCCCGCCGTCGCCAACCGCTGCCCGACCAGTCGCACCGGGCCGACGCGCTCGTCGTCGGTGCCGCGGATGCCGTCGGAATAGTCGTTGGCGAAGTTCACGCCGATCTGCAGGCTGACCGCGACGAGGAGTGCGAGCACGGCGTACGCCGGGTTGGCGTGCCGCAGCGCGTACGCCGCTCCGGTGCCGGCGACCACGGGCGCGACGGCGAGGGGGAGGGTGCGCGGCCGGGCGCCCTGCACCCACTGGTTCAACGTGGCCATGGTGGGGTGCGGCTGCCTTTCGGACGTGCGGGGATGTGGCTCAATCCTGCCATCCGGGCAAAGTGGCCAGCGCAACCCGGTCCGGCTTGCCCGGTCCGCGCAGCGGCAGCGCGTCCAGGACGAGCACCCGGCGGGGCAGCGCGTACGCCGGGAGGTCGGCGCGCAGCGCGTCCCGCACCTGCCGCACCGTCCATCTTTCGGACATGCGCACCGCGTCGGATGTGCCCCGTTCTACATGTCCGAAACCGGTGGGGACGAGCGCCAGCGCAACCACCTGCCCCCACTCGGGGTCCGGCAGCGCCAGCGCCACCGCGTCCGCGACCCCGGGGAGCGCGGCCGCCGCATCCTGCACGACCTGCGGCGCGACCTTCATGCCGCCGGTGACGATCACGTCGTCGCGTCGCCCAAGCACCCGCAGCACGCCGTCGCGCACTTTGCCAAGGTCGTCGGTGCGGAACTGCCGTAGGGGGGTCGACAGATCGAACGCCGCGGCCGTCCGCTCGGGGTCGGCCAGATATCCGTGCGCGATCGTCGGCCCGGACAAGGTGATCCGCCCGTCGTCCTCCAGCTCGATCGACACCCCCGCGAGGGGCACTCCGTCGTACACGCACCCACCCGCCGTCTCGCTCATGCCGTAGGTCGTGAGCACCCGCACCCCGGCGTCGGCGGCACGCGCGAGCAGCGTCGGTGAGGCCGCGGCACCGCCCAGCAGGACGCCCGCGTAGCGGCGCAGGCTCTCCGGTGCGGCATCGAGCAATCGACCCAGCTGGGTAGGCACCACCGAGGTGTACGCGCGTTCGTGGGTTAGTTGCGTCGTGAGAGAGACGAATCCGTCGACATCGAACCGGTCCAGCACCAGCAGGTCGGTCCCGGCGCGCAACGACCGGATGATGACCTGTGTGCCGGCGATGTGCTGGGCCGGCATGGCCAGCAACCACTGGCCGGGGCCGCCGAGTCGCTCGTGCGTCGCGTCCGCGCTCGCGCGCAACGCCGCGGCGGTCAGCATCGCCCGCTTGGGGGAGCCGGTCGACCCCGACGTGCTCACCACCAGTGCCAGGTCGTCCGGCAGGGGACCGTCCGGCAGGGGCCCGGAAGCGGCGGAGTCGGGCGCAAGGGCCGGGCCGCTTCCGTCCAGCGCGCGTTCCAGCGCGGAGCGGTAGGCGTCGACCTCACCCGGCCTGACGGCATACGGCACGAGGGCTGGCACGGTCAGCAAGCGTATGCCGCGGCCCTATCGTTGCCCCTATGACCAAGCGGATCGCAGTGGTGACCGGCGCGAGCAGTGGGATCGGGGAGGCGTCGGCGCGGCGACTCGCGGCGGACGGTTTCGAGGTGGTCTGCGCCGCGCGGCGCACCGACCGCATCGAGGACCTGGCGCGCGAGATCGGCGGCCGGGCGGTGCGGTGCGACGTCACGTCGAGCGCCGACGTTGCCGCGCTCGCTGAGGCGGCGGGCGACCGGGTCGACCTGCTCTTCGCGAACGCCGGCGGCGCCTATGGACTCGACCCGGTGGCCACGGCGGACCTCGACGACTGGCGGAAGATGTACGAGGTCAACGTGATCGGCGTCGCCGCGACGATCAAGGCGTTGCTTCCGGCGCTGACCACCGGGCACGGCACGATCCTCGCGACCGGGTCGTACGCCGCGTGGGCGCCGTACGAGGGTGGCGCCGGCTACTGCGGTGTGAAGGCGGCGGTGCAGGCGCTGATGCAGTCGCTGCGGCTCGAGCTGTGGGACCAACCAGTCCGGGTCTGCGAGATCGACCCCGGGATGGTGGCCACGCCCGAGTTCAGCCTCGTGCGCCTCGGCGGCGACCAGGCGAGGGCGGACGCGGTCTACCGGGGAGTGAAGGGTCCGCTGACGGCGGAGGACATCGCTGAGTGCGTGGCGTTCGTCGCGGGCCAGCCAGAGCACGTCAATCTCGACAGCATCCTCGTGCGCCCTCGAGCACAGGCCAGCAAGGACAAGATCGACCGCGAATGATGCAGACGGAGGAGATCCTGGCCCTTCTGCAGGAGGTCGGGGAGCAGGTCGTCACCCCGCGGTTCCGCGCGCTCTCGGCGGACCAGGTCATGGAGAAGAACCCCGGCGACCTGGTGACCGTTGCCGACCGCGAGGCCGAGGTGCTCATCACGGCGCGGCTGCAGGCGGCGTACCCCGGCATGCTCGTCGTCGGTGAGGAGGCGGTCGCGGGCGACCCGTCGCTGCTGACCGCCGCGCGGACCACGCAGGACTTCTTCACGGTCGACCCGATCGACGGCACCAAGAACTTCGTCCACGGGTCGATCGACCACGCCATGATGATCGGCGAGGTGCGCGGCGGGCAGCCCGTGCGCGCGTGGATCTGGCAGCCCGAGCACCACGCGGCGTACGTCGCGGAGCGCGGCGCGGGCGCGTACCGAGACGGGCAGCGGCTGGAGCCTCGGATACCGCAGGAGCCCGCGGACGGCCGCACGTCCGATCGCGCGATGATCGGCCGGACACCGGCCGGCTTCGAGCCGCTCAGCCTGACCTGGGTCAGCTGCGGGATCGACTACCCCAAGCTCGCGGTCGGCGAATGCGACTACCTGCTCTACCGATCCGTCATGCCGTGGGACCACGTGCCCGGCGCCCTGATCGTCGCCGAGGTGGGCGGAGCCGTCGGTTACCTCGACGGCGGGGCGTACGACGCGGGCAGCCTGGCAAAGCCGCTGCTGGCGGCCGCGACGCAGGAGCTCTTCGAGTCGGTGCGGGGTCCGTTGCTCGGTCTCTGACGAGGGTTGTCGGCGCTGCGGTCAATTTCCTGCGCAGGCGCCGTACGCCTAGGTGGGTTGTGGGCGCTGCGGTCATTTTCCTGCGCAAGCGCCGGTTCTCAGGCTGCTCGGCGAGAGTGCTGCGGTCGGGCTTGCGCTGCCGCCTGCCACCCCCGTGGGAAGTTAGCGCTGCGGTCACTTTCCTACGCCCGGGTGCGGCGCGCGGGTGGGAAGTTGGCGCTGCGGTCACTTTCCTACGCCCGGGTGCGGCGCGCGGGTGGGAAGTTGGCGCTGCGGTCACTTTCCTACGCCCGGGTGCGGCGCGCGGGTGGGAAGTTGGCGGTGCGGTCACTTTCCTACGCCCGGGTGCGGCGTGCGGGTGGGAAGTTGGCGCTGCGGTCACTTTCCTACGCCTGGGTGAGCACCTGGTGGCAGGCGGTCACGCGCTCCTGCCACCATTGCACCCGCTCGGGCGCCGCGGTCCACCGGTCGAGCAGTTCGGGCGAGACCTCGGGGCGGCGCACGTGCAGCGAACCTGCGTGCGGCACAAGCCGATCCGTCGTCACGTCGCCTTCCAGCAGCTCGACCGTGCCGAGTCCGCAGGCGTGGTCCAGCGACGGCAGCGCCGCGGCGAGCGCGAGGCCGGCAGCGATCCCCACGCTGGAATCCAGCGCGCTGGAGACCACGATCGGCAGCCCGCACTCCTGCGCGACCGACAACGCGGCGCGCACTCCGCCCAGCGGTGCGACCTTGACCACGGCGATGTCCGCAGCGCCGAGCCGCGCCACCCGCAGCGGGTCCTCGGCCTTGCGGATCGACTCGTCGGCCGCGATCCGCACCTCGATACCCCTGTGCGCCAACAGCGTCCGCAGCTCGACCAACTCCTCGACGGTCGCGCAGGGCTGTTCGGCGTACTCCAGCCCGTATGCCGCCAGTCGCTCGAGGGACGCGGCGGCCTCCTCCACGGACCAGCCACCGTTGGCATCGACCCGGATCAAGCCGTCCGCGCCGAGGACGTTGCGCACCTCGGCCACCCGCGCCAGGTCATCCGCAGGGTGGTGGCCGCTCTCGGCGACCTTCACCTTCGCGGTCGTGCAGCCGTCGTAGCGCGCGAGGACGGCGGGCACCTCGGCCGCGTCGACGGCCGGGACGGTCGCGTTGACGGCGACCGTCTCGCGTACGGCGGCCGGCCACTCCTCGTACGCCGCCTCGATCGCGGACGCCAGCCACCGCGCCGCCTCCGGCGGCTGGTACTCGAGGAACGGTGCGAACTCTCCGTAGCCCGACGGGCCTGCCAGATAGGCGATCTCGCGATGGTCGATGCCGCGGAAGCGGGTGCGCAGCGGGATGCTCACGACCCGCAGGCCGTCGAGCAGATCCGACAGGGCGGGTACGTCGGCGTCGCTCACCGGGCTCACTCCGGTGGCGCGTCGTGCGGCAGCGGACCCAGGCCGGCGAAGAGGTCGAGATGCTCCTCGATGTTGCCCACCGTCGTCCAGGCGCGCAGTTGGTCGGCGCTGCGGCGGGACATCAACGCCCGCGTCAGATCGAAGTCCGAGGCCTCCATCCGCACCGTGGGTGCCCCTTCGCCCGCGACGAACTTCCAGTCAGGGGAACGCAGCTCGATGGTCGGCGCCCCCGCGTCGCGTACCCGCGCGTCGAAGCCGTCCGCCATCCGGTCGCGGAGCGCGCGCAGCCCGTCGGTGTCGCGGGCACCCGGGGCGTCCAGAGCCGCGCGCAGGTCCTGCTCATGGATCACCACGTCACCCAACGGCCGGGTGCTGTGCTCCTGCATCCACGACGCGAGGGGGTCGGTGATCGAGCGCCATTCGGCGATCAGCGTCGCAATGTCGTGTCCGCGGCGCTGATCGACCTGTCGGGCGGTCCACGTCTCGTTGTGGTCATCGGGTTCGTCGCCGGCGAGGACGTCGGCGTCCAGACCGATCATGTGCGACAACAGGTCGCGCACGCTCCAGTCGGGGCACGCGGGCACCGTCGTCTCCGCCGCGTCGGTGGCCAGCCCCTCGACCAGCTCGATGACGCGTCCCTGGGCGTCCTTCCATTCCTGCACCGCATCCATGCCACCGACAGTACGACCGGGTCGGCGGCCTCCACCGGGAGGGAGTGCACCCGGTCGACCCCCCGGCATACAGTCGTCCGCGTGACCGACGCAGCCGCCGACCAGCCGTTCGATCCTTCGTCGTGGGAGCCGGTCGCCGGCTTCGACCTCACCGACATCACCTATCACCGGTGCACGCTCGACGGGCCGGCTCGCGGGACCGTCCGCATCGCCTTCGACCGCCCCGAGGTGCTGAACGCGTTCCGGCCGCACACCGTCGACGAGCTCTACCGGGTGCTCGACCATGCCCGGATGACCCCGGACGTCGGTGCGATCCTGCTGACCGGCAACGGCCCGAGCCCCAAGGACGGCAAGTGGAGCTTCTGCTCGGGCGGTGACCAGCGCATCCGTGGGCGCAGCGGGTACCAGTACGCGGAGGGTGAGACCGCCGACACCGTGGACGCCGCGCGGGTCAAGGCGCAGGGCGGCCGGTTGCACATCCTGGAGGTGCAACGGCTGATCCGCACGATGCCCAAGGTCGTCATCGCAGTGGTCGGCGGCTGGGCCGCGGGCGGCGGGCACTCGCTACACGTGGTGTGCGACCTCACCATCGCGAGCCGGGAGCACGCGCGGTTCAAGCAGACCGACGCGGACGTCGGCTCGTTCGACGCGGGCTACGGGTCGGCGTACCTCGCCAAGCAGGTGGGTCAGAAGTTCGCGCGGGAGATCTTCTTCCTGGGCCGCACGTACGACGCCGAGTCCATGCAGCGGATGGGTGCGGTCAACATCGTGGCCGACCACGCCGAGCTCGAACGCGAGGCGATCCAGGTCGCGGCCGAGATCAACGGCAAGTCCCCGACCGCGCAGCGGATGCTGAAGTTCGCGATGAACCTCACCGACGACGGCCTGATGGGTCAGCAGGTCTTCGCGGGCGAGGCGACCCGCCTGGCATACATGACCGACGAGGCCGTCGAGGGGCGCGACTCATTCCTGGAGAAGCGCGACCCCGACTGGTCGCCCTACCCCTGGTACTTCTGATGGACGACCACTACGTCGATCCCGCACGGCCGCCGCGCACGCGTGGCTGGTGGCCGCTCGGGATCGGACTGGTCTGCCTGCTGATCCTCGCGCCGGGCTCCCTCGGCCTCGGGATCTGGCTGGGTGTGCGCAGCGGTCTCGGCGTCCTGCAGGACGGCCGATGGACGGCATCGGCCCCGCAGCCGCTGGCGGCGTCGACCCGGTACGTCCTGCTCGCCTCCCGCGGCGCCGCCGACCAGGTCGGCGCGGGCACGCGGTGCGGCGCGCTGGACCCGTCCGGTCAATTCATCCGGTTCGTCAGCAGCACCGGCACCACGATCAGCAACGATGCGGAGGCCGCAGCCTTCACCTCCACCACGGCGGGCAGCTACCGGCTCGACTGCGGCAACGCGTCGTTCCGGGTGGCGACGAGGGCGAAGATCGACGGACTGGGTCACGACATCGGGATCCCCGTGCTCCTCGGCTTCGCCGGCGCCGCGGTCTTCGGACTGCTCGGGCTCGCTCTGGTGATCTTCGCGATCGTGCGGCTCGTGAGCTCCTCCGGCGAGCGTCGTCGGTGGGCCCAGGGCGGGCAGCAGTCCAGATGGTGACCGGCGTGCCGTTCGTGGTGGGTTTCGACCTCGACATGACGCTGGTGGACTCCCGCCAGGGGATCGTCGAATGTATGCAGCAGGTCCTGTCCGCGCGCGGCGTCACCGCCCGCGACGAACAGCTCTGGCCGTTGATCGGCGCTCCGCTGGAGGCCAACCTGGGTCACTTCCTTCCCGACGAGCAGGTGCACGGCGCGGCCGACGACTACCGCTCGGCCTACCTGCGGCACGCCGTGCGGTTGACGACCGCGCTGCCCGGGGCGGGCGAGCTGGTGGACCTGATCCACGCCGATGGGGGCCGCGTGCTGGTGGTGAGCGCGAAGGCTCCCGCGGCGGTGCACGCCGTACTCGACCAGGTGGGTCTGCGCCCTGACGTGGTGGTCGGCGCGGTCTTCGCCGAGGACAAGGCCGTCCCGCTGCGCGCCCATGCTGCGCGGATGTACGTCGGCGACCACCAGGGCGACATGTACGCCGCCCGCGCGGCATCGGCGTACGCCGTCGGTGTGACGACCGGGCCGCATGACGAGGCCATGCTGCGGGAGGCCGGGGCCGACGCCGTCGTGCCGGACCTGGTGCGCCTGGGGGAGCGGCTCAATGAGTTCGAGCGAGCCGCCTCGACGGGTTAACCTTGACCGTCAGCGGAAACGCGACGGAACACCCCCACACGCAGCGAACGAGTAGGTGCATCGTGCCCAGCGGCAAGGTCAAATTCTTCGATTCCGAGAAGGGCTTCGGATTCGTCTCCGGCGACGACGGCCAAGACGTCTTCCTGCCCTCCAGCGCGCTGCCCGCCGGCACGACCGTGGTCAAGGGTGGCACCCGCGTGGAGTACAGCGTGGCCGAGGGACGCCGCGGCGCGCAGGCGCTCAGCGTGCAGATCCTGGACGCAGCCCCCTCCCTCGCCGCCCGGCACCGCAAGCCCGCCGACGACATGGGCCTGATCGTCGAGGACCTGATCAAGATGCTCGACGGGCTCGGCAACGGACTGCGGCGCGGCCGTTATCCGGACAAGGCGCAGACCGGCAAGATCGCCGCCGTCCTGCGCGCCGTCGCCGACGACCTCGAGGTCTGAGCAGATGCCGACCAAGACACGAGCCGCCCGCTCGACCCGCCCCAAGGCCGACAAGGTCCTCACCGAAGCGGTCGACGTCGCGCGCGCGGCCGCCGTCGAGATCTCCTCACCGCAGGACGTCGGCGATCACCTGGGTGTGCTGATGCTCGACGAGCGCTTGGCCATGCACCAGTTCGCCTGCAATCGCAGGGGATATCAGGGTTGGCACTGGTCGATCTCCGTCGCCCGCGCGCCCCGCGCGAAGGTCGCGACGGTCTGCGAGGCCAATCTGCTCCCCGGTGATCAGGCTGTCCTGTCTCCCGACTGGCTGCCGTACGCCGAACGACTCGCCCCCGGCGACATCGGCGCCGGCGACATCACGCCGTACATCGAGGACGACCCGCGCCTGGAGGCCGGCTTCGAGGCCACCGGCGACGACGACGTGGACGAGACCGGCTTCTTCGAGCTCGGCCTGGGCCGCCCGCGCGTGCTGTCCGCCGAGGGCCGCGACGAGGCGGCGCAGCGTTGGTACGACGGTGCCCACGGTCCGACGTCCGAGGTGGCGCTCAAGGCTCCCGCGCACTGCACGACGTGCGGTTTCTTCCTGCCCATGGCCGGTGCGCTGCGCCAGGTCTTCGGTGTCTGCACCAACGCGTGGTCCCCGAGCGACGGCGCCGTGGTCTCCCTCGACCACGGGTGCGGTGCGCACAGTGAGGTCGAGCTGGATCTGCCCTCGTCCGAGCCCGAACAGGGGCACGTACTGGACGAATTCGCCCTCGAGGTCTCGCAGCCCGAGCCCGCCGTGGAAGAGTCGCCCGTCGTCGCGGAGATCGCGACCTCCGACGAGCCCGCCGCCGACCTGTCCTGACGGTCTTCGCGTTCGTTGACGGTGTTCGAACGCCGTCAATCGTGGTGAACGCCGTCACCGTCAGGCGACGGGCCGCTGTGGCCGCGAATGCCCTCACGCTCCAACGCCGTTCGACCCTGTGAGAGCCCTATGCTCCAGGAGCCGCGGGCGCTTGTCCATGGCTCACATTCAGGGAGAGAGCACACATGTTCAAGACGCTCGCCGCGGTGGCCGGCGCCACTGCGCTTGCCGGCACCGGCATCGCCATGTCGTCCGCGCCGGCGCACGCCGCGGCACCCACCGCCGTTCACGCCAAGGGGTCGGTCTACCTCCACGGCACCAGCACGGCGGCGCACTTCTGGTCGCGCAGCGACTGCAACACGCACGCCTCGTGGGAAATGAACCACATCAAGAACGCCACGACAGTGGCAGCACTGCTCCCCGCGACGACGGACCCGTCCAGCCACGGCGAACTGAGGTTCACCTGCTACCCGGTCCAGGGGGCTCAGTGGAGCTACGTGGTCGCCTACAAGTCCACGACGGGCAACCCCGTCGCGAAGAGCGATCGCTACGTCGACGTCGCGGGCCGGAACAACGGCACGGCGACGAGCACCCCCGACGCCGACAACGTCTGGCTCTTCGACCACGGAGTGCGCAAGGCATCCGGGTCGGTCAGCGTCAAGACCTGCACCGGGTGGCTGAAGTGGTTCGAGAACCTCGTGACGACCAATCCGCACGCGCGGCTGGCCCTCACGGACAACTCGTGTTCGGGCAACTCGGCCGGCACCGGCTACGACGTCGTCTACTTCTCGACCACGAAGACCGCCGGCCTGCGGGGTGACCACCCGTTCGACATCCGGGGCATCCCGATGCTGGACGTCCTGGGCTACAACTACGGGCAGAACCTCAACGGCGCGGCACACGCGCGCGCCTGGTACGCGCACAAGTAGGCAGTGCGAACGGGTGGCCGGAGCGGGACTCCGGCCACCCGACGTACGCGCGAACGCTTGGCGATTTGCCGGTGAACAACCGTGCCAACCACGGTGCAAAGCCGCTTGTGCCTCCTATGATCCGTTCGTGAGCGGTTGCTCACGACCGCACTCGAGAAGGACCACCTCATGCTGAAGACGCTCGCCGCGGTCGCAGGGGCGACCGCGCTCGCCGGTACCGGCATCACCCTGGCGGCCGCGCCCGCACACGCCGCCACCCACCCGGCCGGTTCGATCTACCTGCACGGCACCAGCCACCAGGCGCACTTCTCGTCGCGCAGCGACTGCGAGTCGCACGCCACGTGGGAGGTCGGGCAGGTCAAGAAGGCCTCCACGACCGCCACCCTGCTGCCGGGGACCCAGAGCTCGGACTTCCAGGGCCCGGAGCTGCGCTTCACCTGCTACCCGGTCCGTGGCGCGCAGTGGACGTACCTGACGGCGTACACCTCGAAGACGGGCAAGCCGGTCGCCTCGACCGACCTCTACGTCGACACCACCAACCGGTTGTCCGATCTGGTCAACGGCGTGAAGACGGTCGACTCCGAGAACGTCTGGGCCTACGAGCACTTCGTCAGCAAGCCGGCGTCCTCGACCGACGTGGCGACCTGCACGAGGTACCTGAATTCGTTCGTCCACCAGGTCAAGGTGAACCCGCATGCCCGCACCGTCGGCGCGGACACCGCGTGCGAGGTCGACAACGGCACGATCAGCTACTACGTCGACTACGCCGCGACGACCGCGACCGCCGGGTTGCTCAGCGACAAGCCGCTGACCGACGTACCCGCCTCGCAGCCGATGCTCGACGCGCTCGGCTACGACTACCCGCTCGCGCAGGACGCGAACAAGGCGCACACGCACGCCTGGCACGGCCTGAAGTAAACCGCAGATGAGAACGGCCGGTCGGGGTGATCACCCCGATCGGCCGTTCTCGTGTGCAGAACTCAATCCCTAGCGGGCGCACGCCATTTGCGCTCGAAGGGCAGTCGCCACGCCCGCGGGGCGATGAGCTGGTGGATCTGGTTCGGGCCCCACGAGCCGAGGGCGTACGGCCGCACCGGCGGCGGGTTGTCCAGCAGTGGTTCGGAGATCTCCCACAGCCGCTCGATGCCCTCGGCCGACGTGAACAGCGTGTGATCGCCACGGATCGCGTCGTAGATGAGCCGCTCGTACGCCTCCAGCACCGACCCCGCCCAGCTCGTGTCCTGGTACGCGAACTGCATCGACAGTTTGTCGAGGCGGAAACCGGGCCCGGGACGCTTGCCATAGAAGGACAGCGACAGCTTGGCCTTGTCCGCGAGGTCGAAGGTCAGGTGGTCCGGGCCGTTCTGACCGACACCGGAACCGGCGGGGAACATCGACTTCGGCGGCTCCTTGAACGCGACCGAGATGATCCGCTGTCCCTCGGACAGCTTCTTGCCGGTGCGCAGATAGAACGGCACGCCGGCCCAGCGCCAGTTGTCGATGTAGCACTTCAGGGCGATGAAGGTCTCGGTCTCCGACTCCGGGGCAACGCCCTTCTCGTCGCGGTAGCCCTGGTACTGACCGCGTACGACGTCGCGCGGGTTGATCGGCTGCATCGACCGGAAGACCTTGTTCTTCTCCTCGGTGATCGCCTGGGGCAGCAGCGCGGTGGGCGGCTCCATGGCCGTGAACGCCAGCACCTGGAAGAGGTGGGTGACGACCATGTCGCGGTATGCGCCGGTGCCCTCGTAGAAGGACGCGCGCTGTTCGAGGCCCAGGGTCTCCGGCACGTCGATCTGGATGTGCTCGATGTTGTTGCGGTGCCAGATGGGTTCGAAGAGTCCGTTGGCGAAACGGAAGGCCAGGATGTTGAGCGCGGCCTCCTTCCCGAGGAAGTGGTCGATGCGGAAGACCTGCTCCTCCTCGAAGTTCTCGTGGACCGCCGCGTTGAGTGCGACCGCGCTCGCGAGATCGGTGCCGAACGGCTTCTCCATCACGATCCGGCTGCCCTCGGCCAGCCCCGCCTCGGCGAGGGTGCGGGTCACCGCGAGCGCCGCCTTGGGCGGCACGCTCAGATAGTGCAGCCGTTGCGGCGGCAGATCCCCGGTGACCTCGGCCTCGGCTTCGGCAACGGTCTTCGCCAGGCCCTGCGGGCCGGCCGAGCCGGGGACGTAGTAGACGCGCTTGGCGAACGCCTGCCAGACCTTGTCGTCGCGGTTGTGCACCGAGAACTCGTCGATCGACCGCGACGCCAGGTCGATGAACTCCTCGCGGGTCATCTCCTCCAGCGAGGTCGCGACGAGCCGGATGTCGCCCAGCAGCCGCGAGTGGAAGAGGTGCAGCAGGCCAGGCAGCAGTTTGCGTTTCGCCAGGTCGCCGGTGGCTCCGAAGAGCACGACCGTCGCCGTACGGTCGGCGACCTTCTCCTCAGCGGTTTCGGAGACCATGGGCAGCCTTTCGAGAGAAGGGGTTCCGCCGGATCATGCCGCGCTCGCGTTGCCGCGACCACGTCGTACGTAGGCCAGTCCCAGTCCGCCGAGCAGCAGCCCGGAGACCGCGGCCCACGGCCACCAGTCCCGGTCGCCGCGGTGCAGTGCCGGTACGACGAGCGTGACGACGAGCGCGACCGCCCACAACGCCAGACCGACGACGATGATGTGCGGCGTGTCGACCTGCAGCGGCTCGATCTGCGCGTCCTGCCCGGGCTCCTGGCTCACGTCCTGGCTCACGCACGCCAGCCTAGCCGCGGCCGGTCAGCGCGCGGCGGACGGCGCAGTATCCCCGAGGTCCTCGGCGTCGACGATCCGGTACGCGTAGCCCTGCTCAGCGAGGAACCGCTGCCGGTGCGCCGCGAACTCCGCGTCGACCGTGTCGCGGGCGACCACCGTGTAGAAGTGCGCGGTGCCGTGGTCGCGCTTCGGGCGCAGCACCCGCCCGAGGCGTTGCGCCTCCTCCTGGCGCGAGCCGAAGGTGCCCGACACCTGGATCGCGACGCTCGCCTCCGGCAGGTCGATGGAGAAGTTCGCCACCTTGCTCACCACGAGCAGGGTGATCTCACCGTCGCGGAACTGCTGGAAAAGCTTCTGGCGTACGGCGACCGAGGTCTCGCCGGTGATGATGTCGGCGTTCAACCGCCCGGCGAGGGTGTCGAGCTGGTCGAGGTACTGACCGATCACGAGAGTCGGGGCGCCCGCATGCCGCGCGACCAGCTGCTCCACGACGGGGTTCTTGACGTCCGAGCAGGACGCGAAGCGATATCGGTCCTCCGGCTCGGTCGTGGCGTAGACCAACCGGTCGTGCTCAGGCAGCGTGACCCGCACCTCGACGCAGTCCGCCGGCGCGATGTAGCCCTGGTTCTCGATGTCCTTCCACGGCGCGTCGAAGCGCTTCGGGCCGATGAGGCTGAAGACGTCGGACTCCCGGCCGTCCTCGCGCACGAGGGTGGCGGTGAGGCCGAGACGCCGTCGGGCCTGCAGGTCGGCGGTCATTCGGAAGATCGGTGCCGGCAGCAGGTGCACCTCGTCGTAGAGGACCAGCCCCCAGTCGCGGGCGTCCAGCAGCTCCAGGTGCGGGAAGACGCCTTTGCGCTTGTGGGTGAGCACCTGGTACGTCGCGATGGTGACGGGGCGGATCTCCTTGCGGGCGCCGCTGTACTCGCCGATCTCGTCCTCGGTGAGCGAGGTGCGCTTGAGCAGCTCCTCCCGCCACTGCCGGGCCGAGACCGTGTTGGTCACCAGGATCAGCGTGGTGGCCTTGGCACGTGCCATCGCGCCGGCACCGACGAGCGTCTTGCCGGCGCCGCAGGGGAGGACGACGACCCCGGATCCGCCGTGCCAGAACCCGTCGACCGCCTGCTCCTGGTAGGGCCGCAGCGACCATTCGGTCGTGTCGAGCGCGATCTCGTGGGCCTCGCCGTCGACGTACCCGGCACGGTCCTCGGCGGGCCAGCCGACCTTGATCAGCTGCTGCTTGATGGCACCCCGCTCGCTGGGGTGCACCGCGACGGTCAGGTCGTCCAGTCGGGCGCCGATCATCGGGGCGATCTTCTTGTGCCGCAGCACTTCCTCGAGCACCGGCTTGTCGGTGGAGGTGAGCACCAATTGGTCGTCCTCGCGCTTCTCCAGCACCAGGCGTCCGTAGCGGTCCATCGTCTCGGCGATGTCGATCAGCAGCGCGTTCGGCACCGGATAGCGGCTGAAGCGAACAAGGGCGTCGACAACCTGCTCGGCATCGTGCCCGGCGGCGCGAGCGTTCCACAGACCGAGTGGAGTGATCCGGTAGGTGTGGATGTGCTCGGGGGCGCGCTCCAACTCCGCGAACGGCGCGATCGCGCGGCGGGCTGCCGTCGCGTCGGGGTGGTCGACTTCGAGCAGCACCGTCTTGTCGCTCTGCACGATCAGGGGTCCGTCGGTCATACCTGCTCTTTCGCCTCGAGGTTCCCCCGTACAACGCATCGGGCGGCGCCGATCTTCCGACGCCGCCCGATCCGGACTGTGGGCGAGGTCAGAATGTCGAGCTGTAGCTGGGGGTGCTTCCGTACTGGTAGGTGTCGCTGGAACCAGAGCCTCCCGCGAAGGTGCCCAGCGCGATGAGCCCGACGAAAGCGATCACCGCGAGCGCAACCAGGACACCGAAGACGATCCACCCGATCTTCGCGAGTCGTGCCGCGCCCGCTGGGTCGGCCGCCTGCTTGGTCAGCGCGATGATCCCCATGATCAGGGACGGCAGACCGGCCCCGCAGCAGAAGAAGATCGCCAGTCCCGAGGCGACCGTGAGCACGATCGCCGAGGTGTTGTTCCCGTTGCCCTGAGGGGAAGGCGGTGAGTAGTAGCCCTGCTGTTGGTACCCGCCGTAGCCGCCCTGCTGGCCGTACGCGTCGTACCCGCCCTGTGGGTACGGATCCTTCTCTGCCTGCCCGTACGGCGCGGACTGCCCGTACACGGGAGCGTTGCCGTACTGAGGCGCTTGGCCGTACGGCGCGGACTGCCCGTACTGCGGAGCGCCGCCGTACTGCGGCGCGGACTGGCCCCACGATCCGGAGTCCCCTCCGTACGGCGATGCGATCGGCGGCGCGGACCAGTCGCCGCTGCCCCCGCTCTGCGCGCCCCCGGAGTCGTCCCCCTGGCCCTCCACGTGCGGCACGCCCTGGGTCGGCTGCTCGTGGATGGGGTCCTGCGAGCCGTCGTAGGGCGGCTGGTTGCTCATCGTGATCTCCCGGTGCTGGCGGTGGGCGGCAAGCATCGCATGAAGTCAGGGCTCCAGCGGGAACCGAGACGTCCGCGTCGAGGACTCTGCTGCTGGGCCCTGCGGACGCCCACCGGCGCGATCCACAGCGGCGATCACGGCGCCCGGATGGGTCACGGGCACCATGTGCGCAGCGCCTCCGACGGTGCTCAGGTGACCGTTCGATGCGCGCGCCAACGCGGCCGACCACTCCTTCGCCGCGATGCGATCCCGCTCTCCTCTGACGATGACCACCGGCACGCGTACCGAGTGAAGGGCGAGGTCGGTGCGAAAGCAGCGCACGGCGTCCATGCCGCGCAGCATGCTCCCGGGCCCGGTGTGCGCCCATTGGCGCAAGAGGGACGGCAGCTGCCACCACGGTTCGCGGACCGCGGTACGGGCCCACTGCACGAACAGCCGGGGCCACGACGCGGCGGCCGGGTCGGTGACAGGGCCGACGAGGACCAGTCCCACCACGTCGACCGACTGCGAGGCGACCGCGGCGGCGACCGGGCAACTCGCTGAATGCGCGACCAGGATGAGTGGTTCGCCGTGCGGGAGTCGCTGAGCGAGCAGCGCTGCCTGTGCCTCGACCCGCAGGTCGATCCCGCGGCCGACTGGCTCGCCCATCGACGGCAACGCCACCACCACGCTCGCCGCGTCGAGCAGCGTGCGCACGGACGCCCACTCCCGCTCGTCCAGACCGAGACCGGGCACGAGGACGACCAGCGGGTTCACCATGATGCTCCGACTGTGACAGACGGACCCCACGCGTCCGCCAGCTCTTGTGTGCGACCGAATTCCGGGCGGAATACGAGCTCCGTGATTTCAGGCGTGCAGGAGTCGTCCGAGCCCTACAGTCGGCACACACGTCACGCGGGGGAGAGAGAGAACATGCTGTTCGGAAAGCGGCTTGCCGTTCTGGCTGGTATCGCCATCGGGGTCTCGGGATCGATCCAGTCGCCCATGGCGACTGCGGGTACTCCTCCTGCGACGACCAGCACCTCAGTCGGGTCCCATCGTCATCCGGTGTGGCGCACGAACCCGGTGGATGCTTGGGCGCAGGGCCTGGCCGACGGTGGCAACAGCGGCTTCAACGCGGGCGAGCGACAGCTGACGGCCACGACGGTGCGTCATCTGCACCAGGCGTGGATCGCTCCCGCCTTCTTCGCGAGTGTCAGTGGTCCGGTGATCGCGAACGGATCCGTCTACTACATTCCCTCGCCCGGAAATCTTGCGGACCCGATCAGTCTCGTCGTGAAGAACGTGGTCTCCGGCGCCCGATTGTGGAACGTCGGTCTTCCGCGGGGGAACTACGGCACAGGCGCGATCAGCAACGGCCGCCTGATCCTTCCGTTCGCGCAAGCGCCCGGTGCCGGCCTGCTTGCCGTCGACCTGACCACGCGCCGGATCGTGTGGCGCACGGTCCTGGCGGGCAACCAGGATTATGCGTTCCCCCTCGTCGCCGACAACGGGTCGGTCTTCTTCGCCGACGGGGTGCACTTCACGGCGTACCGAGTGTCTGACGGGCATCCCTTGTGGTCCCACACGTACACCTCGGCCGTCGACCTCCCGAACTCCTATGCGGCGGCCGATGGGACGGTCTTCACCAGAGACAACCAATACCTGTCCGCCTACAGCGCGACGACGGGCCGTCTCCTGTGGCGCGCGCCTATCGGCGCCTACGGCAGCGGGCCCGTGGTCGCTGACGGGCGCGTTTACATGGAGGAGGGAAATGGCATCGAGGCATTCGATACGAAGGGGTGCGGGAAGACCCGGTGCACCGGGGTGTGGGACGCGGTGATCCCCGGTGATGTCGACGACCTGGAGCTCGGCACCGCCGAGGGCGGACGACTGTTCGTCGTGTGGAGGGATACGCCGGTCTCCGGGCCGTGGACCTACCACCTGGGCAGTCTGTCGGCGGCGACCGGCAAGACGGTTTGGACCACCGGCGTGACCGGGTTCGGTGCAGGTCCGGTCCGCGCTGGGAGTCTGCTCTGGATGCAGTCGGGCAACACCACGATGGAGGCGTATGACGCCGATCGTGGCACCCCGGTCGGTGGCGTGACGATCCCCGGGACGGGGGGCATTCCTCAGACCCTCGCCATCGCCGACGGATCGGTCGTGGTGGGTACCGGCTCTGAGATGGTGGCATTCCGATCGGGCGTCTGAGCGTGATGGCAGCATGTCGGGATGAGCCTTCCCCAGGTCGAAACGTCCTCGGTCATGCCCGACCGGATCACGATCTACGAGGTCGGTCCGCGCGACGGCCTGCAGAACGAGAAGGCGATCCTGTCCACGGACGTCAAGGCCGAGTTCGTACGACGTCTGGTCGCCACCGGCTTGCGGACGATCGAGACGACCTCGTTCGTGCCGTCTGCGTGGGTGCCGCAGATGGGTGACGCGCCCCAGCTGCTGGACCAGCTCGGCGACCTCGGACGCGGCGCGGACCGGCCCGTGCTGGTGCCCAACGAGCGGGGACTGGACGCGGCGCTCGCAGCGGGTGTCGGCGCGGTCGCCGTGTTCGGCTCCGCCACCGAGACCTTCGCGCAGAAGAACCTCAACCGCAGTGTCGAGGAGTCCCTGCGGATGTTCGCACCCGTCGTCGAGCGCGCCAAGGCCGCGGGGCTGTGGGTGCGCGCGTACGTCTCGATGTGCTTCGGCGACCCGTGGGAGGGTGCGGTCCCGATCGAGCAGGTGGTGCGCGTCTGCGAGGCCATGCTCGCGCTCGGCGCGGACCAGCTGTGCCTGGGCGACACCATCGGCACCGGCACGCCCGGTCACGTCATCCGTCTGCTGAATGCGTTGGGGGAGAAGGGGATCGCGCCGTCCACGCTCGGGGTGCACTTCCACGACACCTACGGGCAGGCGCTGTCCAACACCCTGGCAGCGCTCGCGAAGGGGGTCCGCACCGTCGACGCGTCGGCCGGTGGCCTGGGCGGGTGCCCCTACGCGAAGAGCGCGACCGGCAACCTCGCCACCGAGGACCTGGTGTGGGCGTGCCGCGGTCTCGGGATCGAGACCGGGGTGGACCTGACCGAGCTGGTCGCCACGAGCGTCTGGATGGCCGGGGAGTTGGGCCGTCCTTCCCCGTCACGGGTCGTGCGCGCTCTCGGTGACGGTGGGCAGTGACAGGATGCCAGTGACCAGATCATCGGGTCCTCACGACGGCCGGGGGAGCAGGGCAACGCCCATCTGGCCGATGTGAGGCACCTGCAGTCGACGCAGTAGACGGGAATCTTCGTGGGGCAGACATCGGGCATCACCGCAACGTTCGACCCGGACATCCGGGCGCAGGACGACCTGTTCGGGCACGTCAACAGCGTCTGGGTGCGTGAGACCCAGATCCCGGGCGATCGGGCACGCTACGGCTCGTTCGACCGGCTGCGCGAGGCCTCCGAGGCGAGCATGCGCGAGATCGTGCAGCAGGCGGCCGCCTCCGACGACGCCGCCGGCACCCCCGGTCGCAAGGTGGGTGACCTGTTCACCTCCTTCATGGACGTGGAGCACATCGACGCCCTCGGGGTGGCCCCGCTGGTGCCGACCCTCGATGCCATCACCGCCGTCGCGACGGTGCAGCAACTGTGCGCGCAGCTGGGCGTGCTGGCGCGCGAGGGCGTCCCGACCGCGGTGGCGGCGTACGTCAGCGCGGACGCCAAGGACCCCGACAACTACGTGGTCTACCTCGAGCAGGCTGGTCTGGGTCTGCCCGACGAGTCCTACTACCGCGAGGACAAATACGCGGAGATCCGGGACAAGTACGTCGCGCACATCGCCGCGATGTTCGCTCTCGCCGGCATCGACGAGGGTGCACGGCGCGCGCAGACCGTCCTGGAGCTGGAGACCCGTCTCGCCTCCCACCACTGGGACGTCGTCGCCACCCGCGACGCGGTCAAGACCTACAACAAGTACGACGCGGCCGGGCTGCGCGAGCTGGCACCGGAGTTCGACTGGGATGCGTGGACGTCCGGTCTCGGTGCGAGCGACCGCGCTTTCGCCGAAGTCGTCGTCGGAGAGCCGTCCTTCTTCACCGGGCTCTCGGACACCCTGCGCGAGCTGCCCCTGGAGGACTGGAAATCCTGGCTGCTCTGGCACACCGTGAGTGGCCGTGCGCCGTACCTCAGCTCCGCCCTGATCGATGAGAACTTCGCGTTCTACGGCAAGGCGCTGTCGGGGGTGCCGGAGCTGCGCGAGCGGTGGAAGCGTGGTGTCGGGCTCGTCGAGGGTTCCCTCGGTGAGGTCGCCGGGCAGCTGTACGTCGAGCGGCACTTCCCGCCGCACGCCAAGCAGCGGATGGTGCAGCTGGTCGACAACCTCATCGAGGCCTACCGGCGCGACTTCCAGACACTGCCGTGGATGGGTGAGCAGACCCGGACCAAGGCCTTGGAGAAGCTCGCCAACTTCACCCCGAAGATCGGCTACCCCGACAAGTGGCGCGACTACAGCGGACTGCAGATCGACGCGGCCGACCTGCTCGGCAACGTGGTGCGCTCGGCGCAGTTCGAGTCCGACCGTGAGCTGGCCAAGCTTGGCGGCCCCATCGACCGCGACGAGTGGCTGATGACACCGCAGACGGTCAACGCGTACTACCACCCGACGATGAACGAGATCGTCTTCCCGGCCGCGATCCTGCAGCCCCCGTTCTTCGACGTCGATGCCGACGACGCGGTCAACTACGGCGGCATCGGTGCGGTCATCGGCCACGAGATCGGGCACGGTTTCGACGACCAGGGTTCCCGGTACGACGGCGACGGGCGACTGGAGGACTGGTGGACGGAGGAGGACCGCTCACGATTCGACGCCCTCGCGAAGGCCCTGATCGAGCAGTTCGACGAGCAGGAGCCCGCGGACGCGCCAGGCTCGAAGGTCAACGGCGGCCTCACCGTCGGCGAGAACATCGGCGACCTCGGTGGCCTGACCATCGGGTTCAAGGCTCACCGGATCGCCACCGAGCAGGCGCCGTCGCCGGAGCTGGACGGACTGACCGGTGACCAGCGGTTCTTCGTGGGCTGGGCGCAGATCTGGTGCGCCAAGGCCCGCGGCGAGGAGGCCGTGCGCCTGCTCGCGATCGATCCGCACGCCCCCGCGAACTGCCGGGCCAACGTCGCCCGCAACCTGGCCGAGTTCCACGAGGCCTTCGGGGTCGACGAGGGCGATGGGATGTGGCTGCCGGAGGACCGGCGGGTCCGCATCTTCTGACCGTCGAGGGGTAGGGAACGCGCCGAGGGGTGGGGAAATATCCCCACCCCTCGTGCATTGCTCCACCCCTCGATAGGAAGACGGGCCTCAGGCGACCTCGACGATCCCGGTGATGCGGTGGATCGAGAACGTGCGCGGGTGCTCCGGGTCCTGCTCGCTCGGGCTGATCAGGCCGGACACCCGGCCGCCCTCGATCCGCCGCGGCCGGAAGAGGCCCCGACGCAACTCACCGGACGGCTCGGCGTACCCGATCCACACCCGAGCGCTGCTGCCGACGGCGTCCTGCAGCAGCGATCGGGTCACACTCGGCTCGGTGGACGGGATACGCGGACCGGCCGAGGGCTCGGGACGGTCCCGCTCGCCGGCCCGCATGGCGGCGACCAGACGCTCCGCCAGGGGCTCGTCGACGAGGGAGACCTGGACGGCCTGCGGCGCGCGCGGGGTCGGGGCGCGGTCCTTCCCCGGGCCGCCGCCGACCACCGTCCCGGTCGCACTCTCCGCGACCGGGGTGTGCCGGTGCTCTCGCAGCATCTCCAGCACCGTGGTCGCGTGTGCGGGTGAGATGAGCACGGTCGGTGCGATACGGCGCAACTGCAGCGGCGCGAGGGCGCGGTCGCCGAGGATCGCCTGGAGCGAGGCCTCGTCGTCGCTGCGCAGATAGCAACCGGCGGCCCCGATCCTGGTCTGACCGTGCCGGCGAGCGACGTCGCCCACGAGGTATTCGAGAGGTTGAGGCAGCGGGGTACGACTGGCCTCGCGCAGGCGGTCCAGGACGTCGTCGGCGTCGGCGCCACCGTCGAGCACGGTGCGGATCGATGTGGGGGTGAAGCGGTAGACCGTTGCCGCGCCTCGTGATTCGACCTCCGCGGCGCGGTGCATGAATCGACGCAGATCATCACTCAGCGCACCCGGCGCCACCGCGGTCAGGTCGGCCTGCACGAGGAGTTCGTCGATCGGCGTCGGCAGGATGGCCACCGGGTCGGTGTCGCCGGCCAGCGCACGACCCGTACCGGCGACGGCTCCGGTCGCCACCAGACCGAGCCACTCGGCCTCGCGCAGTACGACGTCGGCGCGGGTCGGCGCGCTGCGCGGCAGCCGCATCGGCAGGTGCCAGCGCAGCAGTTCGCCCAGTTCGTCGAGGGTCGCCGGCCGGCCGGGCGGCAGCGCGGCGAGGACACCGATCACCTCGTGCCGGCGGGTCCGCAGCAGCGGCCAGGTCGCCTCCGGGGCGAGCACGTTCAGCGGGCCGCCCGGCTGGTCGGTGTCCGTGCAGAGGCTCGGCGCCCGCAGCGTGGCCCACCAGGTCTTCGCAAGCACCGTCCAGCGGTCGGCCGGCTCGGCGTCCAGCCACTCGTCGTACTCGGCGGTGGGCAGGAAGACGGGGACGGCATCCGAGGTCCGGCCGACCAGACCGCTCGCCGCGGCGATCTCGATCACGAATGCCGCCAGCTCGGGAGGGACCTCCAGCGCGTTCGCGACGGCGCGATGGTCCTTGACGCCCAAGCCGCCCGAGCGCAGCACGCGCGGCCGCTCGCTGCTCCACAGGTCCGCGAGCTCCTCGACCCGCACCAGCAGTTCGTACGCGGCAGTGCCGGCGGCGCGGTCGACAGCGGTCGGGTCGAGCCCCGAGCCCGCGGGCTCGGGACGTGTGAGGGCATCGGGGTAGAGACGTCCGTCGCGTAACGCGAGCCCGACCTCGCGCGGCAGGACCGCGGTGTTCTCCTCGATCGAGGCCGCCAGCGACGCCGCGAGCAACTCATCGCGCACCACCCGGGCGCCGTCACTGGAGAACGTCACTCGCGGGCCTGCCCACCGCAGCCGGTCCAGCGCCGCTCGGGTCGCGTCGGAGCACTGCGTCACCGTGGCGGCCACGTCGGCCGGTGGCCGGATGCCGAGTTCGCGCGCGGGCGGGCCGAGATGCGCCGGCTCGGGCAGCACCTCGGCGACCGCGCGGGCCGGGGTGAGACCGGTGGGCGAGCGCCACAGCAGACCGAGCTCCTGCAACGAGCGCAGCTGCGGGGCGACGACCTTCTGTGCGACTCCGAGCAGGGCGGCCGCGCTCTTGTCGTCGCCGACGAGGACGGCCTCGAGCACCCGCAACGTGTCGGCCTCGAGTGCCTCGATCGCGCGCTGCACGCTGGGCCGGGTCGCCGCACGAGCCGCCAGACCGGTCAGATCCGCGGGTGCGGGCCGGGCCAGGTCAGGTCGGCGCAGCACCAGACGGCGCAGCTGGGCGTCGGTACGCGACCGCACGTCGTCGGCGAAGCTGCGGGCGGTCATTACCCGAGCGTATGGCGCGGGCGAAGGACGCCGCGAACGCCCGCCTGCCGGTCTAGGGTCTTCTCACCGAATCGCCCGCGTTCCAGGAGGCTCTCCGTGGTCACCGTCCCCCCGCCGTCCTACGCGTCCGGCACGTCCGACGTCACCCTGCTCGGCGACACCATCGGCGCGAACCTGCGTCGTACGGCGGCCGCGCACGGAACGCGCGAGGCGCTCGTCGACGTTCCCAGCGGACGGCGGTGGACCTACGACGAGCTGCTCCAGGACGTCGACCGGCTGGCTCGGGCGCTGCTCGCCAGCGGAGTGCGGCGCGGCGATCGGGTGGGCATCTGGGCGCCGAACGTGCCGGAGTGGGTGCTGGTGCAGTACGCCACGGCGACCATCGGCGCGATCCTGGTGTGCGTCAACCCGGCGTACCGCTCGCACGAGTTGGCGTTCGTGCTGCGGCAGTCGGGCATGCGCACACTGGTGAGCGCGACGGCACACAAGTCGTCCGACTACCGCGCCATGGTCGACGAGGTCCGCGGCGAGTGCCCGCAACTGCAGGACGTGGTCTACCTCGGCGACGACAGCTGGTCCGAGCTTTTGGCCCGGGCGGACGAGGTGAGCGCGGACGACGTGGCAGACCGGGCTGCCGAGCTGGGCCCGGACCAGCCCATCAACATCCAGTACACCTCCGGGACGACGGGTTTCCCCAAGGGCGCGACCCTTACCCACCACAACATCCTCAACAACGGTTTCTTCGTGGGCGAGATGATCGACTACTCCCACGAGGATCGGATCGCGGTGCCGGTGCCGTTCTACCACTGCTTCGGGATGGTCATGGGCAACCTCGCGGCCACCTCCCACGGTGCCTGCCTCGTCATCTCCGCTCCCTCGTTCGAACCAGCGGCCACCCTCAAAGCTGTGCAACAGGAACGGTGTACGTCGCTCTACGGGGTGCCGACGATGTTCCTCGCCGAGCTGGGGCTGGAGGATTTCGCGTCGTACGACCTGTCGACCCTGCGGACCGGCATCATGGCCGGTTCGCCGTGCCCGGTGGAGGTCATGAAGCGGGTCATCGCCGACATGCACATGGACGCGGTCGCGATCTCCTACGGGATGACCGAGACGTCGCCGGTCTCGCTGATGACCAGGATGGACGACAACCTCGCCCGACGCACGGAGACCGTCGGGCGGGTGATGCCGCACCTGGAGGTGCAGATCCTCGACCCGGCGACCGGCCGGCGGGTGGGCCGCGGGGAGACGGGTGAGTTGTGCACCCGCGGCTACAGCGTGATGCGCGGCTACTGGGAGCAGGACGACAAGACCGCCGAGTCCATCGACGACGCGCGGTGGATGCACACCGGCGACCTCGCGACGATGGATGACGACGGCTACTTCGCGATCGTCGGCCGGATCAAGGACCTGGTCATCCGGGGCGGGGAGAACGTCTACCCGCGCGAGATCGAGGAGTTCCTCTACACGCACCCGGACATCGCGGACGTACAGGTCGTCGGGGTGCCCGACGAGCGGTACGGCGAGGAGCTGATGGCGTGGGTGATCATGCGTCCCGGCCGGTCGGAGTTGCAGATCGACGCGTTGCAGGACTTCTGTCAGGGCAAGCTCGCGCATTACAAGATCCCGCGCTACCTGCACGTGACCGACGAGTTCCCGATGACCGTCACCGGCAAGATCCGCAAGGTCCAGATGCGCGAGGAAGCGGTCGAGATCCTGGCCCGCTGAGGTTTTGGACATGCACGGCGGGGCAGATGTGCCCCGTCCTGCATGTCCGAAGGCCGGATCGTGTTGAGATTGACCCATGGCAACGGCGCTTCCCAGCGGGGACCAGTGGACGATCCGGCACGGTGACCACGAGGCGGTGATCGTGCAGGTCGGCGGCGGGCTGCGCACCTATCGGGTCGGGGACCGGGAGGTGCTGCACGGATACCCCGAGGACGCCAAGGCGGACGCCGGCCGCGGGCAGCTGCTGATGCCGTGGCCGAACCGGATCCGGGACGGCAAGTACACCTTCGCCGGCAAGGACGAGCAGCTCGCGCTCACCGAACCGGCCCGATCCAACGCCTCGCACGGTCTGATCCGGTGGGCCGACTGGTCTGTGGTGCAACACGATCCGGACGCGATCGTCGTCGAGCACCTGCTGCGACCGCAGTCCGGTTGGGACTGGACCCTGCGCCTGCAGGTGGCCTACACGCTCAGTGACGCCGGTCTGATGGTGACTCCGGCGGCCACCAACCTGAGCGACACCCCCGCCCCGTTCGGGTTCGGCGCCCACCCCTACCTCACGGCCGGCGAGGACACGGTCGACGAGTTGACGCTCACCATGCCCGGCGCCCGCACCATCACCGTCGACGAGCGGCTCAACGCGATCGGCACCGCGCGCGTCGACGGGACGGCGTACGACTTCCGGGGCGGACGGGCGATCGGCACCACCCAGCTCGACCACTGCTACGGCGATCTGACGTCGGACGGCGGGCGCTGGACGGCGTCGATCGAGCGCGACGGCGAACGGGCGACGTTGTGGGCGGACGCGGCGTGCTTCCCCTACGCGCAGGCGTACACGGGGGACACGCTGACACCCGA
The DNA here is from genome assembly GCF_017565405.1 of Allobranchiibius sp. CTAmp26. GTDB lineage: Bacteria > Actinomycetota > Actinomycetes > Actinomycetales > Dermatophilaceae > Allobranchiibius. The sequence goes on along the minus strand of NZ_JAGEKR010000001.1, from coordinate 135,809 downwards.
CCGGATCCGGCGGGCGGGAGTGGCGATGGAGCCGATGACCTGCCCTCCCGACGCTTTCAACACCGGCGAGGGGCTGCTCACCATCGAGCCCGGTCGGACCTGGACCGGGTCGTGGGGGATCAGCCCGAGCTGAGGGTCAGCGCGGGGGCATCCGCAGCGCGCCGTCCAGGCGGACGACCTCGCCGTTGAGCATCGGGTTGTCGACGATGTGGGCGACCAGGGCGGCGTACTCGGTCGGCTTGCCGAGACGGGAGGGGTGCGGGATCTGTGCCTCGAGGGCCTCGATGGCCTCCTGCGGCAATCCGGCCAGCATCGGCGTCTCGAACGTGCCCGGGGCCACCGTCATCACCCGGATCGACTTGTCCGCCAGGTCGCGCGCCGCGGACAGGGTCAACCCGACGATGCCGCCCTTGGACGACGCGTACGCGGCCTGGCCGATCTGACCGTCGTACGCCGCGACGGAGGCGGTCATCGTGATGACGCCGCGCTCGCCGTCGACCGGCTCGAGGTCCAGCATCGATGCGGCGGAGAGCCGCAGCACGTTGAACGTGCCGATCAGGTTGATCTCGACGACCGCGCGGTAGTCCTCCAACGGCAGGACGCCACGCTTGCCGACGATGCGACCCGGCGTGCCGATCCCCGCGCAGTTCACCGTGATCCGCAGGTCGCCGAGCTCACGGGCTGCGTCAACGGCGGCCTGCACCTGCTCCTCGTCGCGGACGTCGGCCGCCACGAACCGTGCCCGCGCGCCCAGCGAGGCCGCGACGTCGGCGCCGGGGGACCGGTCCAGGTCGAGGATCACCACGGCTGCGCCGTCGGCGGACAGCCGTCGCGCGGTCGCCTCGCCGAGGCCCGATCCGCCTCCGGTGACGAGGGCGACGGTCGAATCAGTGATCTGCACTGGCGTTTCCTTTCGGGGAAGTGGTGCCCGCGAGCAGGTGCCGGGCGATGACGATGCGCTGGATCTGGTTGGTGCCCTCGAAGATCTGGGTCACCTTGGCGTCGCGGAACATCCGCTCGACCGGGAAGTCGCTGGTGTAACCGGCGCCGCCGAGCACCTGGATCGCGTCCGTGGTCACCCGCATGGCGGCGTCGGTGGCGATCAGCTTGGCACTCGACGCCTCCATCGAGAACGGCCTGCCGGCGTCCTTCAGCCGTGCGGCCAGCAGGTACGCCGAGCGCGCTGCGTACGTCTGCGCCTGCAGGTCGGCGAGCAGGAACTGCAGTCCCTGATTGCTGGCGATGGTGCGCCCGAACTGCGTGCGGGTGCCGGCGTACGTCACGGCCGCGTCGAGTGCCGCCTGGGCCAACCCCGTTGCCGCGGCGGCGATTCCGAGCCGTCCGGAGTCGAGGGCCGCGAGGGCGAGGTGCATGCCCTCGCCGTCGGCGCCGATGCGGCGGCCGGTGTCGACGTGCACGTCCTCGTAGTGGATCTCCGAGACGGTGTCGCTCGACAGACCCATCTTGCGCTCGGGCGTCCCGGCCGAGAGCCCCGGCGCGTTCGCGGGGACGAGGAAGCAGGACAGGCCGCGACCGCCGGTGTCGGCGGTGCGCACGAAGCTCGTGTAGTAGTCGGCGTGCCCGGCATGGGAGATCCAGGCCTTGGTGCCGCGGATGACGTACGCCGAGCCGTCCTCGACCGGTTTCGCCCGGGTCCGCATACTCGCGATGTCCGAGCCGGCGTCCCGTTCGGACAGGCAGTAGGCGCCGAGCAGGTCACCGCCCAGCATTTCCGGAAGCCATTGCGACTGTTGCTCATCGGTGCCTGCTCTGACCAGCGGGAAGCACGTCAGGGCGTGCACGGAGACGCCGACAGCCACGCTCATCCAGGTGGTGGCAATCTCCTCGACCACCTGCAGATAGGTCTCGTACGGCTGGCCGCCACCGCCGAGCTCCTCGGGGTAGGGCAGGCCGAGCAGTCCGCTGCGTCCCAGGGTGCGGAAGACGTCGCGGGGCAGCTCCCGGCTGCTCTCGGCGGCCTCGACGCTCGGTGCGAGCTCCTTGCGGCACAGGTCGCGGGTCAGCTCGATCAGGTCGTCGCCAGCGGCATCCGGCAGCAGGCGTGAGACAGGCATGCGACCGACTGTAATTGGCGCTCCGAACGGAGTGTGGTGCGCCCCACAGGCCGCCTTGCGACAGGAAATAATCTCGCCTAACCTTCGCCTGACAGGAAATAGTGATGCAAGGAGACGTAGTGGCTGTCTTTCCGAGGGTTCTGGTCGAGCAAGAGCACTCCAGTGCCTGGGCGTTGGATCGCGGCCTCGCGTCGATGATCAACCCCGCGAACCCCGACGACGCCAGCCTGGAGCGCGCCGCGGCCACGCTGCGTGCGCGCGGCTTCGAGGTCGCCGCGCGCCGCGGCGGCTCGGTCGATGCCGCGGGACTCGACGGCGCCGACGTTTACGTCGTCGCGCATCCCGCCGACGGCCGCTCCGAGCGGGTCGCGGGCAGCCTGCCGGCCGCGTTCGAGGAGTCGGAGCTCGACGCCGTCCTGCAGTTCGTCCGCGCCGGCGGTGGCCTCGTCGTCCTGGCCGACTGCGACCAGGACGTGCACGGCAACAACGTCAACGATCTGCTCGCGCACTTCGGTCTTCGTGTCCGCAGCACCGTGGTGCACGAGTCCGCCGACGGCGGCCGCCGCCATCTGGGCAACGCCACCTGGGTGCTCGCCGACCTGACCGACACCAAGGGCCAGGGCCTGCTTGCCGGCGTCGACGACCTGTGCTTCTACCGCAGCGGCGTCATCGACATCGAGCCCGGCGCCGACGTGCAGGTGCTCGCGCGCACCAGCCCGACGGCGTACCCGGCCGAGGAGGCGCTCGTCGTGACCGCGGCGTACGGCGCGGGCCGGGTCGTGGTGCTCGCCGACTCCGACATCATGGGCGACGACTCGATCGGCGAGCTGGACCACGCGCAGTTCTGGACGAACGCCGTCACGTGGGCGGCCGGTCGCCGCACCCACGAGACGCGGCACCAGGGGTCGGGCGTCGAGACCACCGCCGAATGGCTGCGGTTGAAGGAGGCGGTGCAGGAGCTGCGCCTCCTGCAGTCCAAGGACGGCTCCATCGACGGTGCGGCGCACGAGCACGCGCGCGCCGCAGACCTGGTCGACGTCATGAAGCGCGAGATCGCAGCGTTGGCGCCGCGATTCGCGCACGACGCGGCCTACCTCGCGGCACTGCCGCGCGATCTGGACGCCTGGGTCGACGGCGGCTTCGGCGTGCCGGACTTCCTGGACTCCCTCATGCTCTTCCGCCCCGACCAGCACCGCGCGGACGGTGTCGAGCACCTCGTGGTCTTCCCCATGTACACCCAGAACGGCAATCCGGACCGCGTCTTCGAGGCAGTCCTGCTCTGGGTGGCCTGGCCGGACTGGCTGGCCTGGGTCGAGGCGTCGTACGACAACCCGATGTTCCTGGCGATGAACTTCATCGACTTCACGCCCGGTTACGACACCAACTCCGCTGTGCTCTTCCCGGAGACCGTTGCGGTGCGGGAGATCCCGAAATTCAACTGGGGTGGCATCTTCTGTGACCGCGAAGGCGCGCGCTTCCGCCGCGTCGTTCGCGAGGCCTCGGCGCTGTTGTCGCTGCAGCTGCCGCCGGACGCCGAGCGGCTCATCGGCTCACAGGATCTCGCGCAGAGCACCTTCGCCATGTGGGACCTCATCCACGACCGCACGCACAGCCACGGCGACCTGCCGTTCGACCCCTTCATGATCAAGCAGCGGATGCCGTTCTGGATGTACGCGCTGGAGGAGTTGCGCTGCGACCTCAACACCTTCCGGCAGGCCGTCAAGCTGGAGGCGGCCGGTCAGCCGTACGCGCGGTCGGTGCAGCTCGCGATCCTCTTCGACCGCGTCTTCCGTTTCCCGATCACCGGTGACCGGGTGCGCAACTACGACGGACTGGGCGGCCAGCTGCTTTTCGCCTACCTGCACAAGCACGACGCGCTGCGGTGGACCGACAACAAGCTGTCCTTCGACTGGCGGCGGGTGCCCGAGGTGGTCATCGAGCTGTGCGACGAGGTCGAGCAGCTCTACCGCGCGGGCATCGACCGGTCGCGCGTCGGCCACTGGCTCGCGTCGCACGAGTTCGTGGCGCGGTACGTCGCGCCGCACCCGGCCTCGACCTGGGCGAAGGGCGCCGCGGCACTGCCGCTGGACGGTCCGCTCAAGCCGCTGACGGACGCCGTGCAGCCGGACGAGTTCCCGCTCAACGTCTTCTACGAGGCGCTGCGCAAGAAGATGACGCCGGTCATCGCGTCGACCGCGGGCATCACCGCGGCGACGGCCGATGACGCTGCGGGTGCTGCTCCGGCGCCGACGGTGCGGGTCGCATGACCGACCTGTCTCAGCTCGTGATCGTGGTCACGGGCGCCACCGGCGCGCTCGGACCGGCCGTCGTACGCCGCGCGGCCGGTGCCGGTGCCCATGTGGTCGCGGCCGGTCGCGACGAGACCGCACTGGCCGAACTCGCGTCTGCCACCGACGGATCGGTGAGCCCGAGCACCGTGGACCTGGCCGACGAGCAGGCCACGTTGGCGTGGGGCCATGAGCTGGTCGAGCAGTACGGCCGGGTCGACGGGCTGCTGCACCTGGTCGGCGGATGGCGCGGTGGCAAGGGCATCGTCGAGTCGGACCTCGCCGACTGGGATGTGCTCCATGCGTCCCTGATCCAGACCCTGCAACACGCGTCCCGGGCGCTGCACGACCCGATCCGCGACAGCCCGCGGGGGCGGCTCGCGATCGTCTCGTCCACCGGGGTGGCACGCCCGCGCGCGAAGAACGCGTCGTACGCCGCCGCGAAAGCCGCCGCCGAGGCGTGGACCCTTGCCGTGGCCGACTCGTTCAGTGGCACGCAGGCCGCAGCGAGCGTCGTACGCGTGATGGCGCTGCTCACACCGCAGATGCGCGAGGCGCGACCCGACGCGGCGTTCAAGAACTACCGGGACGTCGACGACGTTGCGGCGCAACTGGTCTCGCTGTGGGACTCCCCAGCGGCAGAGGTCAACGGCGCGATCCTCTGACCCTCCGGTCGTCGTAGCGACCGACATGCAGTTCGCCCCGAACGGCGGTGCGATCGCACGACTGCGGCACACCGGGCGCGTGCGCGACGTCGAACTGCAGGTCGCTCGCTGCACCTGTGGACAACTCCGGCGTCGTCGGTCGCATCTGCAGCAAGTTCTTCCCATGGAGGAACCGGTGGTGCTGGCTGTCGCGCAGTGCGGTGGGTGGGCGACGCGCGCGCAGCTGCGGCGGCTAGTGACCGAGCGGCAGATAGACCGCGCCGTCGGAGCTGGGCTCGTCCAGCGCGTGGGGCGGGGTAGGTACACCCTGGCTGGTTTCGATGTCACTCGTGCTGCGGCGACCGAGTTGAGCGCAGTCATCAGTCATCGCAGTGCGGCTCTCGCACACGGCTGGTCCGTGCGCAGTGAGCCGCGCAGACCGGAGCTGGTCGTGCCGCGCTCCCGCAAGGTGGAGCTCACCCGGCGCCGCGGACGTGACGTGCGGTGGAGGGACCTTGCCGACGCCGACGTCGAGGGCGGGATGTTGACCACGCCCGCGCGGACCGTCGTCGACTGTGCACGCGATCTGCCGCTCCCCGAGGCGCTCGCGGTCGCGGACTCCGCGGTGCGAAGTGGGGCCGTGACACCCGACGAACTATTGGAGCGAGTGCCGACCCTGCCCCGGAGCGGACGAGCGAAGGCGGAGCTCGTCCTGCGTCAGGCGACAGGGCTCGCGGCGAACCCGTTCGAGTCGGCGTTGCGCGCGCTCGTGCTGCAGGCCGCCGGACCGGTCTTCACCCCCCAGGTCGAGGTCGATGTTGACGGAGCGACTGTGCGGCCCGATCTCGTCAGCAGGTCGTTGCGCATGGTGATCGAGGCGGACAGCCATGAGTTCCACACCTCGCGTGCCCAACTCGTTCGCGACTGCTGGCGATACGACGAGCTGACACTCGCGGGATGGCTGGTGTTGCGGTTCTCTTGGGATCACGTGATGTTCGAGGAGAAGTGGGTGCGGCGTGTGGTGCAGCGAGCGACCTGCAGTTCGCGCCCGGGGGATCTCGGTGGGGGTGGTATCGCTGGTCAGCGTCATGCCGCGACGCCCGAACTGCAGGTCGGTCGCCGCAGCCCACCCCGGTCTGTGACGATGTCCTGGTGACTGTGAGCCTGCCGATCCTGCACGACCGCGCCGAGCGCGGATTCGCGAGCGACAACTACTCGGGTGTGCATCCCGAGGTGCTCGCCGCCATCATCCGCGCGAACGGTGGCCACCAGACGTCGTACGGCGACGACGTCTACACCGCTCGCCTGCAGGAGGTGTTCCGCGAGCACTTCGGCCCGCGGGTCGAGGCGTTCCCGGTGTTCAACGGCACCGGCGCGAACGTCGTTGCGCTGCAGTCGGTCACGCAGCGATGGGAGTCGGTCATCTGCACATCGACCGCGCACATCCACGTCGATGAGTGCGCGGCGCCAGAGCGGATGGGCGGACTGAAGCTGATGACCGTGCCCACCCCGGACGGGAAGTTCACCCCCGCGCTCATCGACACCGTCGCCATCCGGCTCAACGACGAGCATCACGCGCAGACCAAGGTCGTCTCCATCACCCAGACGACCGAGCTGGGCACGGCGTACACGGTGGAGGAGATCGCCTCGATCGCCGAGCACGTGCACTCCCGCGGCTGGGTGCTGCACGTCGATGGTTCTCGTCTGTCGAATGCCGTGGCGACACTGGGGGTCTCGTTCAAGCAGATGATCACCGACACCGGCGTCGACATCGTGTCGTTCGGCGGCACGAAGAACGGCCTGATGGTCGGCGAGGCCGTGCTGGTGCTGAACCCCGACGTCGTCACCGGCATGAAGTACCTGCGCAAGCAGTCCATGCAGCTGGCGTCGAAGATGCGTTTCATCTCCACCCAGCTGGAGGCGCTGCTGTCCGGCGACCTCTACCTGCGTAACGCCTCGCACGCCAACGCGATGGCGCGGCTGCTGGCCGAGCGGGTGCGCGACATCCCCGGCGTGCAGGTGCCGCGGCCCGTGCAGGCGAACGCCGTCTTCGCGATCCTGCCGCATGACGTCAGCGAGCGCCTGATGGAGCGCTTCCACTTCTACTTCTGGGACGAGGGCCTCGGCGAGGTGCGCTGGATGTGCTCCTTCGACACCACCGAGGACGACATCGAGACGTTCGCGGCGGCGATCCGTGCCGAGATGACGAGCGCGACGAGTCCGATGAGCTGACCGTGCCGTCGAGCGGAGGGGTCCCGCCCCGAGCGGAGGGTTTACAACCCCTCCGCTCGAGGATGGACCCCTCCGCTCGATGAAAGAGCAGGGGTCACCAGAGGTGCAGCGACCCCGCGAAGATGTCGTGGATGTCCTGCTCGGTGACGTCCTTGGGCGCGGTCGCGAGCAGCCGCTGCTGCTTCAGGGTGCCCTCCACCAGGTCACCGAAGTCGTCGGCTGAGTAGCCGATCGCCGCAACGCCGTTCGGCATACCGATGTTGCGCATGAGGCCCGCCAGCACCGACGGCAGCTGCTCGCGCGGGTCGTCCGTCCGCGGCGCGTCCGGTGCGAGCAGGGCGGCGGCGCGCAGGTGGCGCTCCGGCGACGCGTCGTACGTGAAGCGGAACGCCGCAGGAGCCGTCAGGGACACGGACATCCCGTGCGGCACCATCGCCTCGTCCTGCGGATAGTCGGCCGGGCGGTAGTCGCGGACCCGGCCCGCGATGGGGTAGGCGTTCGCATGCGGGATGTGCACGCCGGCGTTCCCGAAACCCATGCCGGCGAACGTCGCCGCGAGCGCCATCTCGAAGCGCGCGTTCTTGTCCGAGCCGTCCTTCACCGCGCGGCGGAACGAACCGGCCATCAGCGTCAGTGACTTCTCGGCCCACATGTCGGCGACCGGGTTGGCGCCGCAGTACGGCACCCGCTCACTCGGCTGCTTCGCCGCGAACGACGTGTACGGCTTGGCGGTGTAGCTCTCCAGCGCGTGGCACAGGATGTCCATGCCCGAGCATGCGGTGACCATCGGCGGCTGGCTCACGGTGAGGTCCGGGTCGACCACCGCGGTGGTCGGCCGCAGCGACGCGTGGCTGATGCCGGTCTTCACGTGCTGGGAGAGCACGTCGAGCACACAGATGGTGGTGCTCTCCGAACCCGTCCCGGTGGTGGTGGGCACGGCGACCAGCGGCTTGAGCGGCCGCGTCGGGTCTGCGCCCTTGCCGACCGGTGCGTTGACGTAGTCCATCAGCTCGCCGGAGTTGGTGGTGAGCAGGTTGACCGCCTTGGCGGTATCGATGCTCGACCCGCCGCCGACGGCCACGAAGGCATCCCACGGCCCGTGCTCGCGTGCCCAATCCACTGCAGCGGCAAGACTTTCGTCGGTCGGCTCGACGTGGGACCCGTCGTACACCTCGACCTGTACGCCCGCCTCGCGCAGTGAGTCGGCGACGTGTCCTGGGGCACCGGTGGCCGCGACGCCCTTGTCGGTGATCACCAGCACGCGTCGCGCTCCCTGCGCCGCCAGGTCGTAGCCGACCTCGCGCGACGCCCCCGGGCCGAGCTTCAGGTGGGGTGCGGCGTAGGTGAAGACGGTCTCGCGGGCATCGCTCATTTCGCCAGTATGTCGTCGGCCGTCTCGGTCGGTGGATCGGCCCATACGACGATGCGTGAGGGGTCCACGTCGAAGCGGCAGGTGCCGCCGACCGGTACCTCGGACAGGTCGCGCGCCGCAGCCGCGAGATGCACGTCCTCGCCGAGCCGCAGGGTGACCGCGACGTGGGATCCGAGGTCGGCTGCGTCCTCGACGACGGCCTGGTGCGCGCCGTCGGGGTGGAGTACGACGTCCTGCGGCCGCACGCACCAGGTCACCGCCGCACCGGCGGGTGCGTTCGTAGGGACAGGGAATCGGCAGTCCCCGGCCTGCAGGGTGCCAGCGGACGTCGACGTACCGAACGCCACGTCCGGGATGCCGACGAGTCGCGCCACGGTGGGGGACGCCGGGCGACGGTAGACCTCGGTGACCGGGCCGGCCTGCAGCAGCACACCGTCGGCGATGACCAGCACCTCGTCGGCGAGCAGCGCCGCCTCGACCGGGTCGTGGGTGACCAGCACCGTGGACAGCCCGCTCTCGCGCTGCAGGCGTCGTACGGTCGCCTGCAGGCCCGCGCGCACGGGGGCGTCCAGCGCCGAGAACGGTTCGTCCAGCAGGACCACCCGCGGGTGCTGGCTGAGCGCCGCAGCCAGGCTGACCCGCTGACGTTCTCCACCGGACAGCTCCTGCGGTCGGCGGTCCAGCAACTCGCCCAGTCCCAGGGTCTGCAGCCACCAGGCGGCCAAGGCCGGGTCGGCGCGCACCCCGAACGTCGCGTGCTCCCACACGGTCAGATGGGGGAAGAGGCCCCGGTTCTGCGGGACGTAACCGACGCCGCGCCGCTGAGCGGCCAGGCGCTCGACGGACTCGCCCGCGAAGTCGACGCGGTCACCGTCTGCCGTGGTCAGCCCGGCGATCGCCCTCAACGTCAGGGTCTTTCCCGACCCGGAGGGGCCGAGCACCGCCAGCCGGTCGCTGCCCGCTCGGTGGGCCAGCTGCAGGTCGAAATTACCCACCTGCTGCCGCAACGCGAAGCCGACGGGCACGGGCCTGGCAGCCGGCGGGTGCACCGGGGATGGTGTGCGGGCGCGGTGCCGGCGCCGGGGGAGGCGGAAACCCGCGAGCAGCAGACCGACGACCGCGATCCCGAGCGCCAGGGCGGTCGGTGCCTGCGTCGTGGGCAGGCCGGTGGCGGAGAACTGCACCGAGGTGAAGACCGGCAGGGTGTAAGGGTGGTACGCGAGCAGCACCGTGGCGCCGTACTCTCCGAGCGCTCGCAGCCAGGTCAGCACCGCACCCGCGCGGATCCCGCCCGCGGCCAGCGGCAGATCCACCTTGACGAAGCGGGCGAGCGCTCCGTGGCCAAGGGTCGCCGCCAGGTCGTCCAGCGCCGGGTCCCGCTCGGCGAACGCCGACCGTGCCGCGATGATCAGGAACGGCGCGGCCACGAAGGTCTGTGCGATCACGACCCCCGCCGTGGTGCCCGTGAGCCCGCCGTTGACGTGGGTGCCGAGCCACGTGTACGGCCCGACGAGGTAGATCAGCACGATGCCGCTCATGACGGGTGGCAGGGCGAGCGGGAGTTGGACGACGACCGTCACCACGCGCGAGACCGGACCGGTCGACGTCGCGAGCCAGTGCGCCAGGGGCACCCCGAGCAGCAGCACGATGACGGTGCTGATGCTGGCGCTCACGACCGATGTACGCGCTGCCGCCCACAGGCCCGGCTCGCCGAATCCGCGGTCGCCGGACGTCACGAAACGCCAGGCGAAGTAGCCGAGCGGCACCAGCAGGTAGAGCGCCAGCAGCCCGCCGAGATAGCTCAGCGGGCTGCTGCGCCTGATCGCGCGTGGGTGGGCTACGGGGTGCTCCTCGAGCTGCTCACGGCAGCAGACCCGCAGGCGGGGTGCCGGTGACCTTGGGCGGGGACTTGACGGTGAAGGCCGCCGCCTTGAAGATCGCCTGCGTCTGCGACCCCAGCAGATACTTCACGAACGCCGCGGCTCCGGCCGCGTTCGGCGCGCCCTTGAGGACGGTCACGGTGTAGCTGGCCTTGAGGTCGGTCCCGGTCAGCGGGACGGTCTCGATGCCGGCCGTCTTGGCCTCGCTCGTGTAGAAGAAGCCCGCATCCAGTTGCCCCGACTGCAGATTCGCTACGAGCGTCTCTTCGGGGAAGACGTTCGAGGTGGCCGAGGCCACCTTCGACAGGGCGGGGTGGGCCTTGGCGTTGTCGCTCAGCGCCTCCGCGGTGAGCTTGCCCTTGGGGTCGGTCTTGGGGTCGGTGAAACCGACCTTGAAACCGGGCTCCGCGATGACGTCGTACCAGGGCTTGGTCTTCAGGTCGCTCGCGAACTTGCTCTTGGGGTTGATCCCCAGCACGAGCTTGGAGGACCCGAAGGTGACGTACCAGCTGACCCAGTCGCCGTTGGCCGCTCCCTGCAGCGACTGGTCGGCCTTCGGGCTGGCGCTCACGAAGACGTCCCCCTTGCGCACCTTGCCCTTGATCTGGCTCGCCAGGGCGGTGGACCCCGCGGAGAAGCCGCTGAACGAGTATCCGGTGGTGGCCTTGAAGCCGGGCCCGATCTTGTCCTCCATCAACTTGACCAGGGACCCGGCGTACAGCACGTCGACACTCCCGCTGCCCTTCGTGGCTGTGCTGCCTGCGCTGGACGAAGCGGACGACGAGGACGAGGTGGACGACGAGGCGCCCGACGAGGACGACGAGGACGACGAGGACGACGAGGACGACGAGCCGCCCGAGGAGGACCCGCCGCCGCATCCGGCGGTGGTGCAGGCGGCGACGGTGACGAGGACGAGACTCCCGAGCAGGCGCTTCATGGGTGGTGCCTTCCGTGGGGTGGCGACGGCGGGTGCGCGCGACGGGGACATCCTGTCGTATCGGTAGTCAGGGTGCGACTACCGCGTGGGGTTCATCGACGATCGTGTCCAGGAAGTCGATCGCGACCCGGGTCGACAGCAGCCGCCACATCACGACCCGGCGGTCGAATCCCATGCTCTGCTCCAGCTCCTGCTCGATCTGCGCCACCCGCTGGGTGAACTGGTCACGCTGCGCCCGGGCGAGGGGGCGTGGGTCCGCGCCGGCGCCGTCGATCAGTGCCAGCTTGAGCAGGAACATCGACCGGAAGTCCCGCACCCGCTCGACCGGCTCCGCGAGCCACCGGTCGGTCTCGAGGCGCCCCGCGGCGGTGATGTCGACGATGGTGCGCCGCGGACCGCGGTCGCCCGCCTCGCCGGCCTGTTCGCGCACCAGGTCGCGCTCGATGAGCCGGCTCAGTTCGCGGTAGACGAGCGGGCGGGTCAGGCTCCACACCTGCCCCAGGTCGCCGGTGGGCTGCAGCCGCCGTGCGATCGCGAAACCGTGGGTGGGTCCCTGCGCGATCGCGCCCAGCACGGCGTACGCCGCGGGGCTCATCGGCGGGTGACTGGGCGGCATCGGGGAGGGGTCGCTGAACCGGCGGAGTGGCTCAGTCGTTCCGCGGGGTCAGCGGACGCGGCTGCGGCTGCTTGGGCTCGAGGTCGTCGCCGGAGCTGCGGCCCTTCAACCGTCGCTGCACCCAGGGCGCGAGGTAGTCCTTGGCCCACGCGGCGTTCTCGTGGGCGATGTACGCGCGTGACAGTGCGGGTCCGGCGGGCAGGGCGGCCGCCCACTCGCGCTCGCCCTCGACGACGCCCAGGGTCCACGCGGCCTGCAGAGCGACCCGGCGATGGCCCTCCGTCGCCAGGTGCAACCGGTCCGGTGCCCACATGCGCGCGTCCCGCAGCGACCGCATGGACCAGATGTCCAGCACGTAGGCCTCGGTGCGTTGGGCGATGCCCCACAGGTTGGCGTTGTGCGCCGCGATCCGGGGGCGGGCGGCCTTGATGACCGGCGCCTGGGCAGGGTCGGCCAGCGTGGAGAGCAGGACGTCGGCGCCCGCGGCCCGGGCTCGCAGGACGGCCGCCTCGATGCGGTCGGCGATGTCGTCCAGGTCGGCCCGAGGCCGCAGGATGTCGTTGCCGCCGCCGATCATCGACAGCAGATCGGGCTTGAAGCGCAGTGCGGCGTCCAGTTGCTGCCCGACCACGTCGGTCAGCAGACGGCCACGGACCGCGAGGTTGGCGTACTCGAATTCGGTGCGGCGGTCGCTGTTCTGCTTGCCCAGCTGCCCTGCCAGCCGATCGGCCCAGCCGATGTAGGACTCCGGCCGGGCCGGGTCGGGGTCGCCGACCCCTTCGGTGAACGAGTCCCCGATCGCGACGTACCGGTGCCACGTCATGCCAAGCTCCAATCCACGGGTGCCCCACCTTGCTCGGTCAGCAGCGTATTCGCGCGACTGAACGGACGGGAGCCGAAGAAGCCGTTGCGTGCCGACAGGGGTGAGGGGTGCGCGCTCTCGACGTACGGCGTGCGCCCCAGCCGCGGCACCAGCGATCGGGCGTCGCGACCCCACAGGATCGCCACGAGCGGCTGATCGCGCGCCACGAGCGCGTCGATGGCGGCCGCCGTCACCTCCTCCCACCCGTGCCCGCGGTGACTCGCGGGCTTGCCGGGCTGCACGGTGAGCACCCTGTTGAGCAGCAGCACACCACGCTCGGTCCAGGGTGAGAGGTCGCCGTTGCCGGGGGTCGGCACGCCGAGATCGGAGCTCAGCTCGGTGTAGATGTTCGCGAGGCTGCGGGGCACCGGGCGCACGTCCGGCGCCACCGAGAAGGACAGTCCGACCGCGTGACCCGGTGTCGGATAGGGATCCTGGCCGACGATGAGCACCTTGACCTGGTCCAGCGGCTGAGCGAACGCGCGCAGCACCTTGTCACCGGCGGGGAGATACCCCCGCCCGGCGGCGAGTTCGGCGCGTAGGAAGTCACCGCAGGCGCTGATCGTGTCGGCGACCGGCTCGAGGGCGCCGACCCAGCTCGGGTGCACGAGCTCGGGCAGGGGAGCGGTCGGCATACCGCCAACCTACGACGCCCATGTGGCACAGCCCGTCCGGCACCTACACTCGCGGTCGTGCACGGCTACGACGAATACACGCAGGACCTGGGTAAGTCGATCCTGGAGTACGCCGCTGAGCGGCTGGCTCTCGACCCGGTCCCTCTCGATGGTCCGCGGACCAAGGAGCAGCTCGACGCTGTCGCCGGGGCGGCCCTCACGAGCGAGGGGATCGGCGGCCAGGAGGCCCTGCGCCTCTTCGCCGAGGAGCTGTCACTGGCGTGCCTGTCGACCGACCACCCGCGCTATCTGTCCTTCATCCCGTGCGCGCCGACGCGTGAGGCCGCGATGTTCGACCTGGTCGTCGGCGCATCCTCGATCTACGCCGGGTCGTGGCTCGAGGGTGCGGGCGCGGTGTACGCGGAGAACCAGGCCCTGCGCTGGATCGCCGACCTCGTCGGACTGCCCGAGGGCGCCGGCGGGTCCTTCGTGCAGGGCGGCACCATCGGCAACCTGTCAGCGCTCGTCACCGCGCGCGAGACCGCCCGCGTACGCAGCGGCGCCCGCCCGTTCCGCGTCGCGGCCACCGTCGGATCGCACTCCTCCATCGCGTCGGCCTGCCGGGTGATGGACGCCGAGCTGGTGCAGGTGCAGGTCGGCGACGACCTGCGGCTGACCGGCGAGGCGCTGCGCGAGGTGCTCATCGACGAGGGGCCGGAGTCCTTCTTCGCCGTCGTGGCGACCTGCGGCACCACGAACTTCGGCGTCATCGACGACCTGGAGTCGGTCGCCGCGGTGTGCGAGGAGTTCGGGATCTGGTTCCACTGCGACGGCGCGTACGGCGGCGCCGGTCTGGCCGCACCCAGCGTCCGGCCCAAGTACGCCGGCATCGAGCGGTGCGATTCCTTCATCGTCGACCCGCACAAGTGGCTCTTCGCGCCCTTCGACTGCTGCGCGCTGCTCTACCGCGACCCGGCGCTGGCGCGAGCCGCGCACACCCAGCACGCGTCGTACCTCGACGTCCTCACCGACGCACCGGACTGGAACCCCACGGACTACTCGGTGGGTCTCACCCGGCGTGCGCGGGGGCTGCCGTTCTGGTTCTCCCTGGTCGCCAACGGCACCCAGAAGTACAGCGAGGCGATCGAGCGCACGCTCGAGGTGACCCGGTTCGCCGAGGCGCAGGTGAGCTCACGCGACTACCTCGAGGTGGTGCGCCACGCCGACCTGTCGATCCTGGTCTTCCGCAGGCTCGGCTGGGAGCCTGCGGATTACCACCGGTGGTCCGACGGCCTGCTCGAGCGGCAGGAGGGCTTCGTGGTCCCCACTTCGCACGACGGGGAGACCTTGGCGCGGTTCGCCATCGTCAACCCGCTCACTACCGAGGACGACATCACCGCGATCCTGGACTCGATGCGCTGACCGCGAGGTGACCGCTCGCGACGGTCACCGCGTCGGTGCGACCGGCAACACCCGCGTACGCCGGTGTTGCCGGTTTGCGTTCGCGGCCAGTGCTGCAGCCCTGGCCGACGACGTAAACCGGCCCTCTCGCGCGGTCGTGGCGGCTGCGCGGGCCTGTGCCGGCAGCGCATTCGCACCACCGGACCCATCCGTCACAGGTGTCCCTGGCGGAATGACAAGCGTGTGATTCGCTTCTATAGTCGGGCGTGTCCACGCCCCCGGCTGAGAGGTTGCCCATGAGCGTCGCCAATGCGCAGGTCCAGGGGGCCGACCGCTCCAGCGATCTGTCCGACCGCGATCGTCGGATCCTGGACTTCGAGCGCACCTGGTGGAAGCTGCAGGGCTCCAAGGAGCAGGCCATCCGCGAGACGTTCGACCTGAGTTCGACGCGCTACTACCAGGCGCTGAACTCCCTGATCGACACCCCGGGGGCGCTCGCGTACGACGCGATGCTGGTCAAGCGACTGCAGCGACTGCGGGCCGGCCGGATGCGCCAGCGGACCGCTCGCCGACTCGGATTCGACCAGGGCGAAAAGGGCTGACCCGCTCCTACCGCCGGGCCTGGCGCCCGGCCTGCGACATCGCACCATCCGCGTGACCCCAGCCGTTTGCACTCGGGGGCGGCGAGTGCCAATAATGCTGTTAGCACTCTCGGCATGAGAGTGACAGACAGTGGCCGTCCGACGAGTGCCGCTCACCGCCGGGTATCCGTACACCCGAGCAGGCGCGGCGCGTCCGTCGCGGGCGTCGTACGGCCAGCTTCGGTACGCACTGTGGGAGGACCACGCAGATGGCCAAGACCATTGCATTCGACGAAGAGGCCCGCCGCGGCCTCGAGCGGGGCATGAACATCCTCGCCGACGCCGTGCGCGTCACACTCGGCCCCAAGGGCCGCAACGTGGTGCTCGAGAAGAAGTGGGGAGCCCCCACGATCACCAACGACGGTGTCAGCATCGCCAAGGAGATCGAGCTCGAGGACCCGTACGAGAAGATCGGCGCCGAGCTGGTCAAGGAGGTCGCGAAGAAGACCGACGACGTCGCCGGTGACGGTACGACGACCGCGACCGTGCTGGCCCAGGCCATGGTCCGCGAGGGGCTGCGCAACGTCGCCGCCGGCGCGAACCCGATGGCCCTCAAGCGCGGCATCGAGGCCGCCGTGGCCGCGGTGTCCGCATCGCTGCTGAGCCAGGCCAAGGAGATCGAGACCAAGGAGCAGATCGCTGCTACCGCCTCCATCTCGGCCGCCGATCCGCAGATCGGCGAGCTCATCGCCGAGGCGATGGACAAGGTCGGCAAGGAAGGCGTCATCACCGTCGAGGAGAGCAACACCTTCGGGCTGGAGCTCGAGCTCACCGAGGGCATGCGCTTCGACAAGGGCTACATCTCCGGCTACATGGTGACCGACACCGAGCGCATGGAGACGGTGCTGGACGACCCGTACATCCTGGTCGTCAACTCCAAGATCTCCAGCATCAAGGACCTGCTGCCGCTGCTGGAGAAGGTCATGCAGTCCGGCAAGCCCCTGATGATCATCGCCGAGGACGTCGACGGCGAGGCGCTGTCGACCCTGGTGGTCAACAAGATCCGCGGCACCTTCAAGTCGGTCGCCGTCAAGGCACCCGGTTTCGGTGACCGTCGCAAGGCCATGCTCGGCGACATCGCCATCCTCACCGGTGGTCAGGTCATCTCCGAAGAGGTCGGCCTCAAGCTCGACACCGCGGAGCTGGACCTGCTGGGCACCGCGCGTCGCGTGGTCGTCACCAAGGACGAGACGACCATCGTCGAGGGTGCGGGCGACACCGACCAGATCGCCGGTCGGGTCAGCCAGATCCGCGCCGAGATCGAGAACTCCGACTCCGACTACGACCGCGAGAAGCTCCAGGAGCGCCTCGCGAAGCTCGCCGGTGGCGTGGCCGTCATCAAGGCGGGCGCGGCGACCGAGGTCGAGCTGAAGGAGCGCAAGCACCGCATCGAGGACGCCGTTCGCAACGCGAAGGCCGCCGTCGAAGAGGGCATCGTCGCCGGTGGTGGCGTCGCGCTGCTGCAGGCGACCGACGCCGCCTGGGGTGGACTCAAGCTCGAGGGCGACGAGGCCACGGGTGCGAACATCGTGAAGGTGGCCGCCGAGGCTCCGCTGAAGCAGATCGCCAAGAACGCGGGCCTCGAGCCCGGCGTCGTGGTCGAGAAGGTGCGCAACCTGCCTTCCGGTGAGGGCTTGAACGCCGCCACCGGCGAGTACGTCGACATGGTTGCGACCGGCATCATCGACCCGGCCAAGGTGACCCGCTCGGCGTTGCAGAACGCCGCGTCGATCGCCGCGCTCTTCCTCACCACCGAAGCGGTCATCGCCGACAAGCCGGAGAAGAACGTGCCGGCGGCGCCGGGTGGCGGCGACGAGATGGGTGGCATGGGCTTCTGACGAAGCACGCAGCGAAGGTTGGGGCCGAGCGAAGCGAGGACCCGGCCGGAGCGGAGTGCGAGGAAGAAGCCCAAAAGGCTTCGTGCGGGTCAGAAACCCAGAAGGCTTCGTGTGGCCCAGGATCCACTGAGCCGGGCCTCACACCCTCGCACTGAACGAACGAAGAGCGGCGCGTCCCGAAAGGGGCGCGCCGCTTGTTCATCCCCTCCAGCCGGTATGCCTCACTCCATCTCGGCCTGGGTGCACGGACGACCACCGGAGGTGGCGCCCAGCGAGGTATCGAAAGTGAGACTGCCGCGCTGCTCGCCTTGTGTGTAGTCGATGCGGATGCGTCGTACGTGCGCCGTTGCCTCGCCCGTGCGGTGCATCCGGATCTCCAGTTGCTTTTCGGTGCCCGGCTCGAAGAGGGTGCCGCGCTCGGCCGGTGGGCGCCAGTAGTCGGCTGCGCCGGGATTGTCGTCGGAGTACCTGGTCCAGAAGTACCAGCCGTCGATCGTGGCGCCAGAGGTCCCGGCGGCATTGACGTCGGTGACGTT
Source organism: Allobranchiibius sp. CTAmp26 (assembly GCF_017565405.1). Lineage (GTDB taxonomy): Bacteria > Actinomycetota > Actinomycetes > Actinomycetales > Dermatophilaceae > Allobranchiibius. Next base: position 117,873 of record NZ_JAGEKR010000001.1, on the reverse strand, counting down.
CAGATCAGCGGAACCCGTGTTGGCGACCGATGGGCGAGCAGCGTGACGTTTCCGTCCTGGCCGGGTGCGACGATGGCGCAATGGCGATCCTCGACGCGAGCCTGGACCAACTACGCGAGACGCGCACGAGCATCAAGTGGCGTGCGTACGACCCGGATGTGATCCCGGTCTGGGTCGCTGAGATGGACTGCGCGCCGTGCGATCCCGTGATCGACGCCATCGAGAGCGCGTTGCACCGGGGGGACGTCGGTTACGCGGCCCCCGGGCCGTTGGAGGAGGCGTTCGCGCACTTCGCGAAAGAACGCTGGGACTGGGCGGTCGACCCGGCACGGGCGATGATGCTGCCGGACGTGATGATCGGCGTGGGTGAGCTGCTGCGCGCGAACACCCGTCCCGACGCGGCGGTCGTGGTGAGCCCGCCCTGCTATGACGCCTTCTTCGGTTTCGTGCAGTCGGTCGGCCGACGACTCGTCGAGGCGCCGCTCAGCGCGGACTTCCGGCTTGATCCCGACGCGTTGGAGGCGGCGTTCCGGGACGCGGGGCCGGGAGCGGCGTACATCCTGTGCAACCCGCAGAATCCGATGGGCACCGTGCACACCGCGGCTGAGCTGACCGATCTCGCCCGGCTCGCGGACCGGTATGACGTGCTGGTCGTGTCCGATGAGATCCACGGGCCGCTGACCCATCCCGGAGTGACGTACACGCCGTATCTTGCGGTGCCCGAGGCGAGCCGGGGTATCAGCGTGGTGAGCGGATCGAAGTCCTGGAACCTCGCCGGGCTCAAGATCGCGCTGGCGGTGCCCGGCGCCGATGCCGAGGCGTCCCTCGGGGCGCTGCACGAGGTCAACACCCACGGCGCGAACCACCTCGCCGAGATCGCCCACACGGCGGCGTACGCGCACGGCGGCCCGTGGCTGGACGAACTGCGCGGTGAGATCGTCGAGCGGCGAAAGCTGTTAGGACGGTTGCTCGCCGAGCAGCTCCCGCAGATCCGGGTGGCGCCGGGAGAGTCCACCTACCTGGTCTGGCTGGACTGCGGTCCGCTGGGGTTGGCGAACCCGGCACGGACCTTCCTGCAACAGGGGCGGGTGGCGCTGGGTATCGGCACCAACTACGACCCGCGTGGGGAGCAGTTCGTGCGCTTCAACGTGGCGACCTCGCCGCAGGTGATCACCGCGGCCGTCGAGCGGATGGCGTCGGTCCTGCACTGATCGAATCACCCGGTCACCGGCACCCGGATACCGGGAGCACAATGGTCGCTCGTGACCACTGAGCAGGCCCTCCCGAAGGGCGCCCCGGCCGACCGACCGACCGCGCCCGTCACCCACGGATCCGGCGGTCTGGCCCTGACCCTGGCGGCCCTCGGGGTGGTGTTCGGCGACATCGGCACCAGTCCGCTCTACGCGTTGCAGACGGTCTTCTCCATCGACCACAACAAGGTCACCGCCGACCGCGGCGACGTGTACGGCGTGATCTCCCTGGTCTTCTGGTCCATCACCGTCGTGGTGTCGATCAAGTACGTGCTCTTCATCCTGCGTGCGGACAACGACGGTGAGGGCGGCGTGATGGCCCTGGCCGCGCTGGTCCGCCGCCACGTGCCGACCGGGGGCAAACGCTTCAGCGTGGTGATGATCCTCGGCGTGCTGGGCGCGTCGCTCTTCTACGGCGACAGCGTCATCACCCCGGCGGTCTCGGTGCTCTCGGCCGTGGAAGGGCTGGAGGTGCCGGCGCCCTCCTTGGCGCACTACGTCGTACCGATCGGCGCCGTCATCATCACGGTGCTCTTCCTGGCGCAACGCTTCGGCACCCAGGTGGTCGGCCGACTTTTCGGCCCGGTGATGGTGGTGTGGTTCGTCGTGCTCGGGGTGCTCGGCGTGCGCAAGGTCATCGCCGACCCGGCGATCCTGAAGGGGCTTTCTCCGTCGTACGCCGTGCTCTTCATCGTCGACCACCAGTACGTCGCGTTCGTGGCGATGGGCGCGGTGGTGCTATCGATCACCGGTGCCGAGGCGCTCTACGCCGACATGGGCCACTTCGGACCCGCGCCGATCCGCCGGGCGTGGTTCTTCCTGGTCTTCCCGTGCCTGACGCTGAACTACCTCGGTCAGGGCGCGTTGATCGTGCACAGCCCGAAGAGCGTGAGCAACCCGTTCTTCCTTCTCGCGCCGAACTGGGCGCAGCTGCCGCTGGTCGTGCTCGCCACCGCCGCGACGGTGATCGCCTCTCAGGCCGTGATCTCGGGCGCGTACTCCGTCTCCCGGCAGGCCGAGCGGCTCGGCTACCTGCCGCAGCTGACGGTGCGCTACACCTCCGCGTCGAGCAGCGGCCAGATCTACGTCCCGAGCATCAACTGGATCCTCTACGCCGGTGTGATGGTCCTCCTGCTGGTCTTCCAGTCCTCCGCCAAGCTCGCGACGGCGTACGGCCTGGCCGTGACCGGGACCTTCCTCATCACGACCACGCTCTTCCTGGCGTACGCCGAGTCGGCCTGGAAGTGGGCACGCTGGAAACTGCTGCTGGTCGGGATCCTCTTCGGACTGCTCGAGCTCACCTACTTCGGTGCGAACCTCACCAAGATCGTGCACGGCGGCTGGCTGCCGCTGCTGATCGCGTTGCTGGTCTGCACCGCGATGCTCACCTGGCGCAAGGGCAGCCGGATCGTGACCGAGCGCCGCGCCAAGCTGGAGGGTCCGGTCGAGTCGTTCGTGGAGTGGTTGCACTCCGAGCAGCTGACCACGGTCCCGGGCACAGCCATCTTCATGCATCCCGACCGGCCCACGACGCCGCTGGCGCTGCGTGAGAACGCGAACTTCAACCACGTGATCCACCAGAACGTCTTCATCGTCTCGACCTCGCCGGAGAACATCCCGCACGTCGCGGACGCCGACCGTTTCGAGACGAAGCCGCTGGGCGGCACGTACGACGCCATCACCCACGTCACGTTGCACTTCGGCTTCCAGGACGAGCAGGACGTGCCCGAAGGCCTGCGGTTCGCCGCGACGCAGGGTCTGGACATCGACCCCGACGAGGCCTACTACTACCTCTCCCGCATCACCGTGCACCCCAGCTCGCGGCCGGGGATGTCGCGCTGGCGCAAGCGGGTCTTCCTCGGGATGGCGCACAACGCCGCGTCCCCGGTCGACTACTTCCGCCTCCCGCCGGACCGCACGGTCGCGATGGGTGCCCAGGTCTACTTCTAGACCGGTGCTCCATCACGTGTAGAACATCACGTGCTTTCAGGTGGGTCCGTCTCCATCGGTTGCCCGCCCTGACGCTCTCGTCCCCATCGCAGTCCCCTCCCTGGGCGTGCATGTCTACGCAGGGAACGCCTAAAAGGTTGAGTCGTTAGCGTGGCCGGCATGACGTTCTCCATCGTTGGCCACGATCCGGCCACCGGCGACCTCGGTGTCGCGGTCGCATCGAAGTTCCTGGGGGTCGGCGCCGCGGTGCCGGCCGCGCGCCTCGGACAGGGCGCGATCGCCACCCAGTCCTTCGCCAACACCCTCTACAAACGTGATGGTCTCGCGGCACTCGCGGGCGGGTCCGATGCAGCCGCCACGCTCCGCTCCCTGACCGGCGCCGACGACCAGCGCGAGGAGCGGCAGGTCGGCATCGTCGACGCGGCCGGGCGCGCCGTCACCTTCACCGGCGAGGGCTGCAACGCCTGGGCGGGCGGTGTCGCCCGCGACGGCGTCGCGATCCAGGGCAACATCCTGACCGGCCCGGAGGTGGTCGAGGCGATGAGTGACGCCTGGACTGCGGGGGAGGGGCTGCCACTGGCGCGCCGCTTGTACGCCGCGCTGGTCGCGGGTGACGGCGCAGGCGGCGATCGGCGGGGTCGTCAGTCCGCCGCGTTGTACGTCGTGTCCGAGACCGGCGGGTACACCCCGGGCGACGACCTGGCGTACGACCTGCGGGTCGACGACCACCCCGACCCCGTGACGGAGCTGGGTCGGCTGCTCGACATCCACGACGTGCTCTTCAAGCCGCCGACCGACGAGGAGTTGCTGCCGCTCGCCGGTGAGCTCGCGCAGGAGGTGCGCTCGCGGCTCTTCCGGCTCGGTTACGAGGACCTCGACACCTGGGCGGGAGTGGAGAACCTGGAGCTGCGCCTGCGCGCCGGCCACATCGACACCACGGTGCTGAGCATCCTGCGCTCCCAGACCACGAGCTGACCACCGCGGTGCGCGGTGGGGCGCGATACCGTGCACCGCCCAGCCCACCGCCCATGCACAGGGAGTCCCCATGCCGTACGACCGGCTGCTCGCGCCGATCACGATCGGCGGCGTCACCCTGCCCAACCGGGTGGTGATGGGCTCCATGCACACCGGCATGGAGGACCGGTCCAAGCACTTCGGTGAGCTCGCGGAGTACTTCGCCGAACGCGCCCGCGGCGGGACCGCTCTGATGATCACCGGCGGGTTCGCGCCCGACGCCACGGGCTGGTTGTTGCCGGCCGGGTCGCAGCTGACCTCTTCGCGGGCGGCGGACAAGCACCAGGTCATCACCGATGCCGTTCACGAGGCGGGTGGGCGGATCGCGTTGCAGATCCTGCACGCCGGCCGGTACGGCTACCACCCGCTCGTGAAGTCGGCCAGCGCCGGTAAGTCCCCGATCAGCAAGTTCGCGGCACGCGCCATGTCGGGCAAAGACGTGGAGCGCACCATCGGGCACTACGCCCGCGCGGCCCGTCTGGCGATGCAGGCGGGGTACGACGGCGTGGAGATCATGGGGTCCGAGGGCTACCTGATCAACCAGTTCCTCACCGCCCGCACCAATCAGCGCACCGACCAGTGGGGCGGCAGCGCGAGCAACCGGATGCGCTTTCCCGAGCAGGTCGTACGCCGGGTGCGCGAGTCCGTGGGCGAGGGCTTCCTGCTGATCTACCGCCAGTCGCTGCTGGACCTGGTGCCGGACGGCCAGTCGTGGGAGGAGACGGTCGAGTTGGCCCAGCGCGTCGAGCAGGCAGGCGCCTCGGTCATCAACACCGGCATCGGCTGGCACGAGGCACGCATCCCCACGATCGTGACCTCCGTGCCGCGCGGGGCGTTCGCGTCGGTGACCGGGAAACTGCGTTCGCACGTTCAGGTGCCGGTGATGGCCTCCAACCGCATCAACACCCCCGAGGTGGCCGAACAGATCCTGGCCGACGGTCAGGCCGACCTCGTCTCGATGGCGCGGCCGCTGCTCGCCGACCCGGAGTTCGTGCGCAAGGCCGAGCAGGACCGCGCCGACGAGATCAACACCTGCATCGCGTGCAACCAGGCCTGCCTGGACCACACCTTCAAGAACCAGCGCGCCAGCTGCCTGGTCAACCCCCGCGCCGGTCGCGAGACGACGCTGCGCCTGGTGCCGGTGGGCCCGCACGCCGCCCGCAGCGTGGCGGTCGTCGGCGCCGGGCCGGCCGGTCTCGCCGCCGCCGTGGCCAGTGCCGAACGCGGACACCGGGTCACGCTCTTCGAGGAGCAGGACGAGATCGGCGGCCAGTTCCGCTACGCCATGCGGATCCCCGGCAAGGAGGAGTTCGCCGAGACGCTGCGCTACTACACGCGGCGGCTGCAGGTGCTCGGCGTCGAGGTGCGCACCGGCACCCGCCCGGCGGAGGCCGAGTTGGCGGCGTACGACCACACCGTCGTCGCGACCGGCGTCACCCCGCGGATCCCACCGATACCGGGCATCGAACACCCCAAAGTCGTGATGTACGACGACCTGCTGAGCGGTCGCGCCACCGCAGGTGCCCGGGTCGCCGTGATCGGCGCGGGTGGTATCGGTTTCGACGTCAGCGAATACCTGCTGCATGACGGCGACGAGACGCTGCAGCACTGGAAGGCGCGCTGGGGCGTGATGGATCCGGAGCAGACCCGTGCCGGTCTCGGGCCCAAGCACGACGAAGCCCCGAAGCGCACCGTGCACCTCCTGCAGCGCCGACCGGCGCCGCTCGGCAAGGGCCTGGGCAAGACGAGCGGCTGGGTGCACCGCCAGACCCTGAAGGACAGCGGTGTCGAGTTCATCGGCGGCGTCACCTACGACCTGATCGACGACGAGGGACTGCACATCACCGTCCGTACCGGCGACGGCAGGGACAGCAAGGAACCCGACGCCGAGGCAAGGTCCGACCAACGGCTGCTCGAGGTCGACACCATCGTGATCTGCGCGGGCCAGGAGTCCGTGCGCGAGATGGCCAGCCCCGACGACCCGTCCTGGCACCTGGTGGGCGGCGCCGACGTGGCCGCCGAGGTCGACGCCAAGCGGGCGATCCGGCAGGCAACGGAGCTCGCGGCGCGGCTGTGAACCTCAGGGCGTGAAGGTCGCCATCACCTCATGCTCGACCGCGGCGTACGCGCCGCTGGCCCGGCCGAGTGCCACGCTGATGTCCTCGAGGGTGGCGCGCACCCGCTCCTGCGCCACCTCCCACTCGTGGTGCAGCTGCACGTACTGGCCGGCCGCCGCGCCCTTCCAGGTGCCTTGCAGCGACTCGAGCTTGACGCGCATGGCGCCCATCGAGTCGTGGATCTGACCGGCGATCATCGCCACGTCCGCGCCGTGCTGCGACAACTGTCCGCTGTCGACGGCGAACGCCCCGCCGTCTCCCTGCTGATACATGGTCCCTCCCGGGTGTCCGGTGGTCCGCCCGTACGGCGGCCCGCTGCAGCGGACGCTACGCACGTCGGGCGGGTCGCCGCAGAAGTTGTGCACAGGGGCCCCGACACGACGCAGGAGGCTCCTACCGCATCGGCAGGAACCTCCCCGTCGGGCCCGGCCCCGTCACTGGCCGGGCCCACCCCGTCAGGGTCACCGCGTGGAGGAAGGGAGGCTCCACGCCGCGGCCCCGTCACGACACTCAGCTCGAGGAAGCCTCCCCGAGGGTGACCGTGACGTTCTGCTGCTTCCCACCGCGCACGATGGTCAGCACGACCTTCTGCCCCACGTTGCGAGCCCGCACGAAGCCGACCAGCGAGTCGCTGCTCGCGACCTGCTGCCCGTCGACGTCGATGATGTAGTCGCCCGCCTTCAGGCCGGCCCGGCCGGCGGCGCTGCCGCTGTTGACCGTCTTGACCTGAGCGGCGGCCTCGGTCGCGCCGTTCAGGGTGGCAGTGCCGTCAGCGGCCATCACCCCCAGCTGTGCGTGGGTGGCCTTGCCGCTCTTGAGCAGCTGCCCGGTGATGTTCTTCACGACATCCACGGGGATAGCGAACCCGATCCCGATGTTCCCCGACTGGGAGGAGCTGGAGGATTGCCCGAGAGTGGCGATCGAGGAGTTGATCCCGATCAGCTTGCCGCTGGCGCTGACCAGCGCGCCGCCGGAGTTGCCGGGGTTGATCGCCGCGCTGGTCTGGATCGCGTTGGTGACCACCGGGGGCGTGTTGGACTGCGCTGAGTCGGACTCGGAGGTGTTCACCGGCCGGTTGAGCGCGCTGACGATGCCGGTGGTGACCGTGCCCGCCAGGCCGAGGGGGTTGCCGACCGCCATCACCGGCTGGCCGACGACCAGCGCGCCGGCGCTGCCGAGCGGCATGGGCGTGAGGGTGTTCGGCGCGTTCTTGAGCCGGATGACGGCCAGGTCGGTGCTGGCGTCGGTGCCGACGATGCTGGCCGCGTACGTCTTGTTGTTGCTGAGCGTCACCTGCACCGTGCCCGAGGTCGCGGCGGCGGACACCACGTGGTTGTTCGTCACGATGTCACCGCTCTTGTCGAGCACCACGCCGGAGCCCTGGTCGCCGCCGCTGCCGGCGCGCACCGTGATGGACACGACGGACGGGCTCACCTTGCTGGCGGTGCTGGTCCAGTTCACGGCGTCGTTGTTCTGGTAGTCGGTCGGGTTCAGCTTCACCGTGGTCGTGCTGGTGCCGGACGCCGACGTGCTGGCGTTGTGGTCGGTCAGTGCGTACGTCGTCCCCGAAGCGAGCGCCGCGGCGAGGATCGCCGCGATCGGCACGGCGTACAGGGCAGACCGGGAGCGTCGCCGAGGGGTGGGGGCGACCGCACTCCCTCCCTGGCCTCCCTGGTATGCGTAGGGCGACCCCTGACCGGGTGCGGCGTACGGCGAACCCTGACCCGCCCGGTAGGGCTGAGCGGGCGCGCCGTACGGACCCTGCTGCGGGCCCTGACCCTGCGGATTCGGCTGCTGCCCGTAGGGCTGCTGCTGGTGGATCGGCTGGGTGTAGGAGGGGCCGCTCGCGGAACTGCCGCCCGACGGGGCGGAGTCGCCCCGTGCCGGGGTGCCGGGGTCGGTGCGATCCCGGTCATCGTGGGAGTTGTCGCTGTTTCCTGGGAACTGGTCCTGCGGCATGCGTGCTGCTCCTCAATCGGCGCGGATTCGATCTACACCGCAGTCTTCGGTGGTCGACTGGGCCGGACCTTCGTCGTCACTGTGTGCCTGCTGTGCGATCGACGGTATCTGGACAGTGAACGTCGCGCCGCCCCCCGATGTTTCCGACAGCTCGACCGTCCCCCGGTGAGCGGCGACGATGGCCGACACGATCGCCAGCCCGAGCCCGCTGCCACCGTGCGCGCTGTTGCGCGCGGCGTCGGCACGGAAGAAGCGCTCGAAGACCCGTTCTCGCAGTTCGGCGTCGACACCCGGTCCGTGATCGCGCACCACGACGTACGCCGCGCCGCCGCGCTGCCCCACGAGGACCTCGACGGCGGTGCCCGCGGGGGTGTAGCGCACCGCGTTGGCGAGCAGGTTCGTCAGTACCTGGCGCATGCCCGCCTCGTCTCCGGAGACCATCGTGCTGCGCAGCGGCCCGCGCAGGCCGGTCATCCGGACGGTGCGTTCTGGCTCACGGGCGCGGGTGTCCTGCACGGCGTCGGCGGCGAGCACCATCAGGTCGACCGGTGCGAAGGGACGCGGCGGATCGTCCGGGCCGATCGGGTGCTTGTCCAGCCGGGTGAGCAGCAGCAGCTCGTCGACCATCAGTCCGAGTCGGGTCGCCTCCTCCTCGATGCGGCGCATCGCCGAGGCCACGTCGTCCGGGCTGGTCACCGCGCCCATCCGGTAGAGCTCCGCGTAGCCGCGCACCGACGCCAACGGCGTGCGCAACTCGTGCGAGGCGTCGGCCACGAATCGGCGCATCCGCTCCTCCGAGGCGCGCCGGGCCGCGAACGACTCCTCGATCCGGGTCAGCATGCGGTTGAGCGATTGCGCCAGCCCGGCGACCTCGTCCCGGGTGTTCTGCAGCGGGATGCGCTGGGTCAGGTCGCCCGCGGCGATGTCGCGGGCGGTGTCCTGGATGCGACGTAGTGGGCGCAGGGCCCGTCGAACGGCGAACCAGCCGAGCACCGCGCAGGCCAGCAGCGCGATCAGCCCCGCCAGCGCGACGATCGCGGCGAGCCGGTCGACGGTGTCGTGCACCCGGTCCTGGGACAGCGCCACGGCGTACGGGACGGCGCGCCCCTGCACGGTGGTCGTCCCGGCCACCACACGCCACTGGGTGCCGGACTGCAGGGATCCCACGGTGAACGGTCGTCCGGTCCGCACCGCCGGAGACCCGACGGTCAGTACGGGAAATCGCGGGCGGTCGGTGCCGCTGCGGAAGTAGTCCTCCGACGTGGTCGGGGTCCACTGCAGACGTACGACGTATCCGTTGCGGGACGCGACCGTCGGGCGCACCGGAGCCGCCGACTGCTGGTGTCGGGCGACGGACGCGGCGACCAGGTTCTTGGCGGTGACCTGGAGCTCGGTGTCCTGTTGCTGTTGCAGGAACGAGCGCAGCTGGTAGGTGGCGGCCGCGCCCGTGACCAGCAGCGCCGCCATCAGGAGCCCGACCAGCAGCGCCGCGAGGCGCAGCCGCAGCGGCAGCTCGTGCAGCTCGCGCACCGCCCGTCGGGTCAGTGAAGGGTGGCCGGACGTCACGCGTCGCTCACCCCGTGACTCATTCGCGCGGGGCGCGCAGTACGTAGCCGATGCCGCGCTTGGTGTGGATCAGGGGCGCTGCGTCGACGTCGATCTTGCGACGCAGGTAGGAGATGTAGCTCTCCACGATGCCCGGTTCGCCGCGGAAGTCGTAGTCCCACACGTGATCGAGGATCTGAGCCTTGGACAACACCCGTCCATTGTTCAGCATCAGGTAGCGCAGCAGCTTGAACTCGGTGGGGGAGACGTCGATGATCCGCCCGGCCCGGTTGACCTCGTGGGAGTCGTCGTCCAGTTCGAGATCCGCCACGCGTAGGGCGGGGTTCTCCCGCTGCTCGACGCTGGTACGCCGCAGCACCGCGCGGATCCGCGCCACGACCTCCTCGAGGCTGAAGGGCTTGGTGACGTAGTCGTCGCCGCCGACCGTGAGCCCCTTGACCTTGTCCTCGGTCGCGTCCCGGGCCGTGAGGAAGACGATGGGCATCTGCTTGCCGTGGTCGCGCAGCTGGCGCGTGACGCTGAACCCGTCGAAGTCCGGCAGCATCACGTCGAGCACGGCCAGATCGACCTGCTGGGTGGTGGCCACCTCGATGGCCTCGGCGCCGTTCGCGGCGGGGAAGACCTCGAACCCGGCGAAACGCAGGCTCGTGCACAGCAACTCGCGGATGTTGAGCTCGTCCTCGGCAACGAGGAGGCGGGCTTCGGCAGTCGTCATATGCGCAGTATCAGGACCATCCCTGGACGTTACCTGAAAGTCGCTCGTGTGCGAGGTCCACGGCCGCTCACGACGAAATAGTTAGCACAAGTAATGAGTTAACCTAAGTACATGAAGCAACAGGACCGCCGCCGTCTGGCGGGCGAGTTGCGCTCCGTGTGCATGCGGATCAGCAGGCGTGCCCGTTTCGAGAATGTCGCAACCATCGCGCCCCACCAGTTCTCGGTCCTGGCCAAGCTGGACTCCGGCAGTTCGACACCGCGCACGCTCGCCGAGCTCGAATGCGTGAGCGCCCCGTCGATGACCCGCACGCTCACCGGACTGCAGGAGCGCGGAGCGCTCACCCGCGCGACCGACCCGCAGGACCGCCGGCGCGTCGTCGTGACGATCACCGACGCCGGGCGACGGATGCTGCGGGAGGGTCGTCGGTCCCGTGACGAGTGGATGTTCGAACGCATCAGAAGTCTGAGCGACGAGGAGTGTGCAGTGCTGCGCGAGGCTCAGCGGATCCTGGAAGGGGTGGTCGCTCGATGAGCCCCACCTTCGCCTCCCTGCGGATCCGCAACTACCGGGTGTACGCCGCAGGCGCCCTGGTCTCGAACATCGGCACCTGGATGGGCCGGGTCGCCCAGGACTGGCTCGTGCTGACCCAGCTCACCCCGCACGACTCCACGGATCTGGGCATCGTGACCGCCCTGCAGTTCGCGCCCGTGGTGCTGCTCGCGCCGTTCGCGGGAGCGGTGAGCGACCGCTTCCACAAGCGCAAGGTGCTGTTCGCGACCCAGACGGCGCTCGCGGTGACGTCGGCCCTGCTCGCGGCGCTGGTGCTCGGTAACGTCGTACAGCTTTGGCACGTCTACGTGTTGGCGCTCCTGCAGGGAGTGGCGACCGCGTTCGATAACCCGACGCGACAGGCGTTCGTCTCCGAGATGGTGCCGCGCGAGCGGCTGGCCAATGCGGTGGGCCTGAACAGTGCCTCGTTCAACGGCGCCCGGCTCATCGGCCCCGGTGTCGCGGGCCTGCTGATCGCGGCGGTCGGCACCGGCTACACCCTCGTCTTCAACACGGGGTCCTTCGTGGCGGTGCTGGTCGCCCTGGGGCTGCTGCGCACCAGCGAGCTGCGGCCCTCGCCACGCAGCTCCGGCAAGGGCCGGATCCGCGAGGGACTGGCCTACGTGCGGCACCGGCCCGACATCGTCCTGGTGATGGTCATGGTGTTCATGCTCGGCACCTTCGGGATGAACTTCCAGCTCACCATCGCGCTGATGTCGACCTCGGAATTCCACCAGGGGGCAGAGCAGTACGGACTGCTCGGGTCCGTCATGGCGATCGGGTCGCTGTCTGCGGCCCTGATGTCGGCCCGCCGTCCCCGTCCTCGGCTGCGGATCCTGCTCATCTCCCTGACGGGCTTCACGGTGGCGTCCACCGCGGCTGCGCTCGCGCCGTCGTTCTGGCTCTTCGGCCTCTTCCTGATCCCGACGGGCCTGTGCGCGCTGACCGTGCTCACGACCGCCAACGCCACAGTGCAGCTGGGCGTGAGCCCCGCGATGCGCGGACGGGTGATGGCGCTCTACATGGCCATCTTCATGGGTGGCACGCCGCTCGGTTCTCCGCTCATCGGCTGGATCGGGGGAGCGTGGGGCCCCCGCTGGACCATCCTGGTCGGCAGCATCGCCACCGGTCTGACAGTGGTCGGTGCGATGGTCTACCTCATGCGCAACCAACAGCTGCGACTGCGGATCGAGCGGCAGCCGCTGCCGCACCTGCCGTTGGTGCAGGTGACCCCGCGCGAGGTCGCCCGCGAGATCATCCCCGAACAGGTCGCCTGATGTCGCCGCGCTTCCGCCGGCTGATCGTCCTGGTGGCCCTCGTGATCTTCGTGGGCATCGCGGTCGTGGCCGCGCTCGTGCACTGAGGCGACCCGAGCCGGGCCAGGCCGCCGCGGGCCTGCTCAGTGCGCCGCGCGTACCCGCAGCGTGCGCTCGACATCGTCGAGTCCCTCGATCACGCCTCGGCGCAGCGCCGCGGGTGCGTCCTCGTGCCGGCGTAGCCAGTCACGCGCCATGATGACCACCGGTTCCTCGTCGGCCGCCACGCCCTCGCCACCGCGATGCGGTGCCGGGAACATGCCGCTGACGAACCGGGTGGCCATGGTCTGGGACTGCTCGGCCCACACGCTGGTGAGCACCTCGAAGTACGGCTCGGCGTACTCGTGGGTCAGATCGCCGCTGACCGGCTGGCCGAAGCCGACGATCAGGGCGCGTTGGCGGTCGTTGGTCAGACCCGAGCCGGCGGCGTCGGCGAGTGAGTGCCACGCCTCCGCCTTCGCCTCGGAGGTCGGAAGGCTCGCCAGCGCCAGGTCGTACGCGGTCTGCCCGCTCATCGTGAAGTCCCGCCGCAGGTCCTGCGCCAGCAACGGTCGGGGGCGTGCGCCGATGGCGCTCAGCGCGGTCACGAACGACCATCGCAACTCCGGGTCGACCTGGAGCCGGAGCGGCTGCTGGTCCTCGGTCACCAGCGGCTCGATCAGCGGCGCGGCATCCGGGGCGAGCGCACCGAACCAGGCCAGCGCACGCGCCCAGACCAGTTGGGTGTCGCCGCTGGTCTGGGTCATCCGGCTGTGGGCGAGACGAGCGAGATCGGTGGCCGTCCGCCGCTGGTCGTCGCCCACCAGGAAGTGGTGCACCGCCGAGCGCGCCATCGCGAGCACGGAGCGCAGCAGGACCGAGCTGCGCTCGTAGAGCAGTTGGCCCTGAACCGTCTCCAGGAAGCGCACCGGGCACAGCTGGGCGTCCCGCGTGTGATTCCACAACGCCGACCAGATGAGCGCCCGGGAGACCTCGGACGGCACCGTCGACAGGAGCCGCAGGGCCGTCTCCTGCGACCCCGGATCGAGGCGGCCGATGGCGTAGGTGGAGTCCTCGTCGTTCGGCAGGACCAGCGCGAGCGCCTCGCTCCCGCTCTCGGCAAGCGGCACCCGTGCGGACGGACCGTCGAGACCGACCGGGATCAGCTGAGTGCGCTCCAGCGCGGCGTCGCGCTCGGTGTAGATGCCGACCGAGAAGACATGGGGCCGCGGGTCCACGGTGAGCGTGGGTGAGGGCGGCGCCTGCTGCACGACCAGGCCGTCATCGGTCTCCGCGACGCTGATCTCGCAGGGGCCGGACGTGCGCAGCCAGGCATCGGCCCAGGCGTGCAGGTCGCGCCCGCTCGCCACGGACAGCGGCTCCAGGAAGTCCTCGAGTTCGGTCGAGCCGTAGGCGTGTTCGGCGAAGTAGCGACGTACGCCGTCGTCGAAACGGTCGCGTCCGACGTACGCCTGCAACTGCTTGAGCACGGCCGCACCCTTGGCGTAGGTGATGCCGTCGAAGTTCTGTGCCGCGGCCTCGACGTCGGGGATGTCGGCGGCGATCGGGTGCGTGGTCGGCAGCTGGTCCTGGGTGTAGGCCCACTGCTTGCGCCCGATCGCGAACGACGTCCAGCCGGAGGTGTAGCGGGTGGCCTCGACGCCGGCCTGGTAGCCCATCAGGTCGGCGAACGACTCCTTCAGCCACAGGCCGTCCCACCAGCGCATCGTGGCCAGGTTGCCGAACCACATGTGCGCCATCTCGTGCAGGATCACCTCGGCGCGGCTCGCGAGCTCCGGAAGGGTCGGCTGCCCGCGGTGCACGAAGCTCTCCACGAAGGTCACGAGGCCGGGGTTCTCCATCGCGCCGATGTTGTACTCGGGCACGAAGATCTGGTCGTACTTACCCCACGGGTAAGGGAATCCGAAGAGCTCGTCGAAGTAGTGCAGCCCCTGCTTGGTGACCTGCAGGATGTCGTCGGCATCCAGGTGCGCGGCCATCGACGCGCGGCACATCACCCCGAGCGGCACCTCCAGCCGGGTGCCGCCCTCCCGTTCGATCGACCACAGGTCGGTGACCAGGTGGTACGGGCCGGCCGCGACGGCCGTGACGTACGACGACTGCGGCGGGGTGGGTGCGAACCTCACCTCAGCGACGCCGTCGTACACCCGCCGCGACACCTCCGGCTGGCCGGAGCGGATCAGCCACTGCTCGTCGGCGACCACCTCGAAGGTGAAGCGGGTCTTCAGATCCGGCTGTTCGAAGACCGCGAACACCCTTCTGCTGTCGGTGGGTTCGAAGTGGGTGTAGAGGTACGTCGCACCGTCCGAGGGGTCGGTGAACCGGTGCAGCCCCTCTCCGGTGCGGCTGTAGCGGCAGTGCGCGTGGACGACCAGTTCGTTCTCCGCCGCGAGATCGGGCAGCGGCAACCGGGCACCGTCGTAGTCGCCCACGTCGAGGAGCACGCCGTTGAGGGTCGCCGAGACGATGTCCTGGGCCACGATGTCGACCCAGCTGGCAGCACCGGTCGCGGAGAACCGCAGCGTGGTGCGCGACTCGTAGGTCGTCTGCTCGGGATCGGCGGCATGGCGCAGGTCGAGCCGCACGTGGCACTCCTGCGGGCGCACCCGCTCGGCGCGCCGAGCGCACTCCTCCCGGGTGAGATTCAGGTCCGGCACGGTCGTCAACCCCGCTCGTTCCCGGCCGCGACGCACGCGGTGCCCACGCGTGTGTACCCGACCGATTCGTAGACGGACACCGCGGATTGCGTGGCGGCCGAGAGGAAGGGCGCGTGACCCTCTCGCAACGCAGTCCCGGTGAGGGCGCTGGTGATCGCCGTGCCGATGCCCCGGCCCCGGTGGGACGGCAACGTGCCGATCCCGGTCACCTCGCTGAGGTCGCCTCGGGGGTTGTGCATCCCGCCGCCGACGGGTCGCCCCAGGGTGTCGAAGGCACCCACGAGCACGAGCAGGCGGCTGCGCATCCGCGGCTTCTGCAGGCTGGAGTCCGGCGGGCCTATCTGATCGGAGTCGCGGAAACTCGCGTCGATCGCGGCGAGCACGGCACCGGTCTGCGGATCGTCAGCCTTCATCTCGTGCACGCGGTATCCGGTGGGCGCTGCTGCCGGTGCGTAGTCCGCGAGGCGCAGCAGCGCACACTCCTGCACGCCCATGCCCGCCTCCCGTGCGGACGACAGCAGGGTCGGGGTGGTCTCGTGCACCCACTCCAGTGCGCGCGGGACGCCGATCGCACGCTGGAAGTCGAGCATCCGGCGTACCTCGACGGTGGAGATGGGGTGCGCGTAGCCGAGGCGCGGTCGGGCGTAGAGAGGGTGCCCCCGAGGGTTGTCGCGCACGAAGACGGTGAACGGCCCGCACTCCCGGGACACCGCGACCGCCCGAGGCGCGACGTCGAGATAGCGCTCGAGCTTCTCCAGCACGCCGTCGTGGCTGCCCGTGTCCGTCATGGTCTCCCCTCGGCTCCGGTCAAACCTACCCACGACAGATACCCCCATGGGGTATAAACTGCGGGAGTGAGCAACGGACCCCTCCCGGCGGTCGTGGACGCCCTGCGCATGGCCGGGGTGATGACCTGGCAGATCCTGTGGTCGCTCATCCTCGGTTTCGCCATCTCCGCGGTGGTGCAGGCCGTGGTGCGGCGCGCGACGATCATCGCCGCCCTCGGCGACGACCGCCCGGTCACGCTGGCGCGTGCCGCCGGCTTCGGGATCGCCAGCTCGTCCTGCTCGTACGCGGCCGTCGCGCTGGCCCGCTCCCTCTTCCGCAAGGGTGCGAGCTTCACCGCCGCGATGGTCTTCGAGATCGCCAGCACCAACCTCGTCGTCGAGCTCGGGGTGATCCTTGCGCTGCTGCTCGGCTGGCAGTTCACCCTGGCCGAGTTCGTCGGCGGCCCATTGATGATCGTGGTCGTCGCGGTGTGCTTCCGGCTCTTCCTGCGATCGCGCGTGGTGCAGGCCGCGAGGGAGCAGGCCGATCGGGGTGCCGCGGGCTCCATGGAGGGGCACGCGGCCATGGACATGACGGTCGGCGGGGAAGGGTCGTTCGCCCGACGGCTGCTCTCGCCGGCCGGCGCGACCAGCGTGAGCCACATCTTCGTGATGGAGTGGCTGGCCGTCCTGCGCGACATCGTGATCGGTCTCCTGATCGCGGGCGCGGTGGCCGCGTGGGTGCCCGACAGCTTCTGGGGGCACCTGTTCCTCGCCGGCGACGGCGGGTGGTCGAAGGTCTGGGGGCCCCTGATCGGACCCGTCATCGCGGTGGCCAGTTTCGTGTGCTCGATCGGCAACGTCCCGCTCGCGGCGGTCCTGTGGAACGGGGGCATCAGTTTCGGCGGGGTCGTGTCGTTCATGTTCGCCGACCTGCTGATCGTGCCGATCCTCATCATCTACCGCAAGTACTACGGCACTCGGATGACGCTCCTCATCGCCGGTGTCTTCTACCTGGCGATGGTCGTCGCGGGGTACGTCGTGGAGCTGGTCTTCGGCGTCCTGCACCTGGTACCCGCGGCTGGTCACGCCTTCACCGGCGACGGTGGGATCAGCTGGAACTACACGACCTGGCTCAACCTGGTCTTCCTCGTGGTGGCGGCTGCGCTCGTCGTGCGGTTCGTGCGCACCGGCGGGGTGGGGATGCTGGCGCACATGAACGGCGACCCGGTCGACGAACCGGCCCACGCCCACCACCACTGAGGATCGAGGCCTCCCACACTGACGGCGTTTGCGTTCGTTGACGGCGTCCGAACGCCGTCAACGAACGGGAACACTGTCAACGTACGGGTGAAAGGGTCAGGCGATACGCGGCACGACGTACTCGATGCACGCGATGAGGGCGCTCACGTCGTCCGGATCGACGGAGGGGTACATGCCGATCCGCAGCTGGTTGCGCTTCAGAGCGCGGTACGGCTCGGTGTCGACCACCCCGTTCTCGCGCAGTGTGCGGGCGAGGACGGCGGCGTCGATCTTCTCGTCGAAGTCGATGGTTGCCACCACCCGCGAGCGCGCGGCCGGGTCGGTGACGAACGGGCTCGCGTACGACGTCCGCTCGACCCACTCGTAGAGCCGCCGGCTGCTCTCGGCGCTGCGCGCGACGGCGAAGTCGAGTCCGCCGCCGGCCTGCAGCCAACGCAGCTGGCTCACCATGAGCGCGAGCGTCACCACAGCCGGAGTGTTGTAGGTCTGCTCGAGGCGCGAATTATCCACTGCCGTCTGCAGATTCAGACTCGGCGGGATCCACCTGTCACTCCCGGCGATCGCAGCCGTGCGGTCCAGCGCGGCCGGGGACATCGCCGCCAGCCATAGTCCGCCGTCGGACGCGAAGGACTTCTGCGGGGCGAAGTAGTACACGTCGGCCTCACCCAGGTCGACCGGCAGACCACCGGCACCGGAGGTGGCGTCGACCAGCATCAGCGCTCCCGGGTCGGCGCCCGCGACCCGGCGTACCGGTTGCATCGCGCCCGTCGAGGTCTCGTTCTGCGCGTACGCGTAGGTGTCCGCACCGGGCAGCGCGACGAGTGGGTCGACCTCACCGGGCGTGGACCGGGTGACGATGGGCTCGGCGAGGAAGGGGGCCTTCGCGACCGCCGCCGCGAACTTCGAGCTGAATTCGCCGCACACGCCGTGCGCGGACCGCTCCTGGATGAGGGAGAACGTCGCCACGTCCCAGAAGAGGGTCGACCCGCCGTTGCCCAGCACGATCTCGTACCCGTCCGGCGCACCGAGGAAATCGTGCAGGGACGTGCGGATCTCGCGTACGAGCGCACGTACCGGTTCCTGCCGGTGGGACGTGCCGAGGACGTCGGTGCCGAGCTCGGTCAGGAGGTCCAGCTGCTCGGGTCGCACCTTGCTCGGCCCGGAGCCGAACCGCCCGTCGGCCGGTCGCAGTTCCTGCGGGATGACGATGCTCACGGGCGAAAGTGTGCCAGCGCCTACCCTGGCCCGATGAGCGAGATCACCCGGTGGGACTACGACGGCCGCGGCCTCGAGGAGGGCGAGGTGCCGGACGCGCCGTGGCCGATCATCGAGGAGTGGGTGCGTCAGGCGCGTGAGGCCGCAGCGGACGACGACCAGCCGGGCGTGCACGAGCCGGACGCGATCAGCGTCGCCACCGTCGACGCCTCGGGTGCGCCCACGGTGCGCACCGTGCTGATGCGCTACCTCACCCCTGCCGGTCCCGGTTTCTACACCAATCTGGAGTCCCGCAAGGGCGCCGACCTGGCCGCCGATCCGCGGATCGCCGCGTCGTTGACCTGGCCCGCGCTCTACCACGCGATCCGCTTCACGGGCCGCGCCGAGCAGCTCCCGCGGGACGTGGTCACGGAGTACTTCGACTCCCGGCCGTGGGGCTCTCGGATCAGCGCGTGGGCCTCGGACCAGAGCCGCCCGGTCGCCGAGCGCGCCGACCTCGAGGCCGCCGAACGACGGTACGCCGAGCAGTATCCCGACCGCGGTCGCGCCGACGACGTGCCCGTCCCGCCGTTCTGGGGCGGATACCTGATCCACGTCGACGAGGTGGAGTTCTGGGTGGGCCAGCGCAGCCGCCTGCACGACCGGGTGCGCTTCACGCGTACCGGCGAGGGCGCCCTGGACGACCCGTCGGTCTGGACCCGGGAGCGCCTGCAGCCCTGACCTGCCGAGTGGCATAGAAACCGCTCGAGTGCACCGCCTAGGAGTGCGCCACTCGATACATAGGTATGCCACTCGGGGAAGGTGGGCGTGAAACAGCCCGCGGGGCCCGGCCGGACGGCCGGTGCGCGATGGACGGGTCGCGCCCCCACGGGCTGCGGTGGTGCGTGGTCTTCACCAACGCCGTCCGTTGACTGGTCGGTCACCGAGACGGAGGCCGACGAACGGGTGCGCTAGCGCGCAACCACCTCACGCGTCCTAGATGAATGCACTCTCGGACCACCTCCTCTCTCGTGTACCCAGCACGGTAGACACGCGCCGGCACGCCCGCAACGGGGTTTCGGCAGAGATGTGGACGATGAAGAGGGCGACCGCCATACAGGGGGGAGATGGCGGCCGCCCGAGCCGGGCTCGGCGGCCCGCTCGCCCCGGACGCGGTCCGGGACCTTCGGTGACAGCGGACGAGGGGACGTCCGTGCTGCCACACCCATCGAACGAGGACGCCCTCCGGATGATTCCCCGTGGGCGTCACGCGGCCGAAGGGTGCCGCTGCCCTCTCAGGATGGGAAGATCGTCCCTGTGACCGACCTGATCGACACCACTGAGATGTACCTGCGCACCATCTTCGACCTGGAGGAGGAGGGCATCCTCCCGCTGCGCGCCCGGATCGCCGAGCGCCTCGGCCACTCCGGGCCGACGGTGTCGCAGACCGTCGCGAGGATGGAACGGGACGGACTGCTCACCCTCGCCGGGGACCGGCACCTGGAGTTCACCGAACTCGGTCGCACCCTCGCGACCCGGGTCATGCGCAAGCACCGGCTGGCCGAGCGGCTGCTCGTCGACGTCATCGGGCTGGAGCTGGAGTACGTGCACGACGAGGCGTGCCGGTGGGAGCACGTGATGAGCGAGCGCGTGGAGCGCAAGATCCTCGCGATGCTGAAGGAGCATGCTCTCTCGCCCTACGGCAACCCCATCCCCGGACTCGCCGAGCTGGGGGAGACCGGCCCGATCGAGAAGTTCCGCGACGGTGTCGCGTCCCTCACCGAGGTGGTGTCGTCCGAGCCGTCGCTGCTCGTCGTACGCCGCATCGGCGAGCCCGCCCAGGCCGACCACGCCACCCTGGAGGTGCTCACCGCCGCCGGCATCTCGCCGGGCGCCGTGGTGCGCGCGCGACTGGAGGACGGCCGGGTGCTGGCCCGGGTGGAGGACGGCCCGGAGGGCGTCTCGCTGCCGCCGGAGATCGCCGCGCACGTCTTCGTGCAGCTGCCCTCCACAGCTGCCGTGGCAGCGGGTGCGGTAGCCGTCTCCTGAGGCGCCGAGCCGCCACCTGACGGGCCGTCCACAGGTCCCGTGACCCGATTGTGATGCAGGTGTGCAGCCCATGTATCTTTGGCGGCGGTTCTCAGCCTGAGGGCCCCCGAGCGGCACCGCCGAGTCCTGCCAAGCAGCCCGGGAATGCAACGATCCGCAAGGCAGGAGCGGGGGACCCACCTTCGGCCGTCCGCACGTCCGGGACGGCCTCGGGGCTAAGTCACGGGCAGCCATCGGGGAATTGGCTGCCACGGACCGGGTAATACCTCCACCCGAGCCCGACAGCTCACCTCGTAGGCGCCGAGAGGTCTTCATCCGTGTCTGTCATGCAGCCCCGGGGGCGTCATCGCGCCCCGAGCAAGTTGTCCACGTCCTTCAACACCACCGCTCGCGTCTCCGCCGCGGTCGCTGTCGGTGGGGGCCTCGTCGCCTCCGCCGTGTTCTCCCAGTCCGCGCAGGCCGCCGACACCACGCACCACGAGGCTGCGGCTCCGGCCCAGGCGTCGATGACCCTGGTGCAGGTCGCCGGCAAGCACGCCGCCGTGGCCTCGGCCCCGCGGGTCGCCCCGGCCGTCAACGCCCACACCCGGTTGGTGTCCGTCCGCGCGCACAGCTACTTCGCGCCGGTCGTCAAGAAGGCGGCGGCTCCCGTACGCCAGGCCGGCGCTCCCGTACGCCAGGCCGCGGCTCCCGTGCGCCACGCCGTCGCGACGGTGCGCCACACCGCGCCGAAGCACACGACGCCGGTCCAGGGCCAGGTCGGCTCGGGCAACGGCGGTGGCAGCAGCACGCAGGCTCCCGCCTCGTCCAACAGCGCGATCGCGATCGCGAAGCGCTACATCGGCGTTCCCTACGTGTACGGCGGCACGACCCCGAGCGGTTTCGACTGCTCCGGGTTCACCAGCTACGTCTTCCGTCAGCTCGGCATCAACCTGCCGCGCACCGCGGCGGCCCAGCAGGCGTCCGTGACCCCGGTGAGCACGCCGCAGCCGGGTGACCTGGTCTTCTTCGGCAGCCCCGCGTACCACATCGGCATCTACCTGGGCAACGGCATGATGATCGCCGCTCCCAAGCCCGGTGACCACGTCAAGATCGAGGCCATCTACGGCACCCCCTCGGGGTACGGCCGCCCCTGATCGACCACGCACACCGACGATGCCCCCTCACCGATGGTGAGGGGGCATCGTCGTCTCGTGGAGGAGTGAGCGGGGTCAGTCGCGAGCGGCAGGCCCGTCGCCGGGGCGTTTCTCCTCCTCCTGCTGGGAGAAGCTCTTGTCGTCACCGGCCACGGTGCCACTGCCGCCGCTGGCCTCGGAGTCCGCGACGAGCCCGGTGTCGCCTGCCTCCCCTTCGTCGGGGGTGAGCTGCTCGGCCGGTTCCTGCGGGGTCGGGTGGTTCGCGTCGTCGCTCATCCAGCCAGTATGCGAGCTTGTCGCAGCATGTCCCACCTAGGCTGACGCCGTGACCTCGTCCCCACCCGGCAGCATCGCGCACGTGCTCGGCGGTCGGCGTCCGGTCGAGATCGTCGACGTCGGCGCCAATCCCATCGACGGCGAACCGCCGTACACCCCCCTGCTGGAGCAGGGATTCGCCCGGGTCACCGGGTTCGAGCCGCAGGAGTCGGCGTACGCCGAGTTGGCCGCGCGGGGTGAGGGGCCGCACCGGTATCTGCCGTACGCGGTGGGTGACGGTGGCGAGCACGTGCTGCGGCTCTGCACCGAGAGCGGCTTCGCGAGCATGCTCGAGCCGGACCGTGGCCAGTTGGAGCTGCTGACCGACTTCCCCCGGATGGCGGCCGTGACCGCGCGGGTGCCGATGGCCACCCGGCGATTGGACGACATCGTCGAGATCGAGCACCTGGACTACCTCAAGATCGACATCCAGGGCGGTGAACTCGACGTCTTCCGCCATGGTCGGCGGCTGCTCGCGAGCGCAGTCGCGGTGCAGACCGAGGTGGGGTTCACCCGACTGTACGAGGACCAGCCGACCTTCGCCGATCTCGACCTGGAGCTGCGGGCGCAAGGATTCGTGCCGCACTGCTTCGTCACCACCAAGACCTGGCCGCTCGCACCCGTGCAATGGGCCGATCCGCTGCAGGAGCGGGCTCGACAGCTGGTGGAGGCCGATGTGCTCTACGTGCGCGACCTGGCCCGCGTCGACGAGCTGAGCGAGGACCAGCTGCACCACCTGGGGCTCGTCTGCGACCTGGCGTACGGCTCCTACGGCGTGACGCTGCTGTGTGTGGGCGAGCTGGTGCGTCGCGGCGTGCTCGCGCCCGACAGCATGCAGCGGTATCGCGAGCACGTGACGGCCCGGGGGCCCGCGCCCCGTTGATCAGCCGGCAGGTCGCGACCCCGGTTCACTGCGAGACCGGTCCGTCGCGGTCGGGGGGCGGCGGGTAGATGCCGGTGTGCTGCGCAGCGGCGATGCTGACGTCCTCGGCCTGGACGTTGCTCAGTTGCACGACCCGCGTGGGCAGGATCGAGGCGTAGAGCCAATCGGTCCCCACGCGTACCTTGGCGGCCGTGCTGGGGAGGGCGAAGAGGTGGTAGCCGCGGGCGGTGACCTTCGCGATCGGGCCGGTGAGCGGCACGCCCAGTGCCTTGGCCACGCCCTGCGTCCCGCCGAGGTCGGCGACGAGACCGAGATCGCGGTGGCGGTATCGGCGGGCCTGCCCGACGCCCAGGCTGGCGGCGACGTTCCTCGCCGCCGTGTGCCCCTGCCGTTGGGCGTGCTGCGCTGTCGGCGCGGTGACCGGGCGGGTGCCGTCGGCCCCCAGGGACATGGCCAGATCGGGCACCGCGGCCGAGTCGCCGAGCGCCCAGACATGCGTGAGCCCGGGGACGCTCAGGTCGTCGTTCACCACGAGCCGGCCCTTCGTGGTGGGCAGCCCGAGGGTGGCGATCAACGGGCTGGGGGCCACGCCTGCGCTCCACACCAGGGTGCGGGTGCTGATGACATCGCCGTCGGTGAGGGTCACGGAGGTGGCGGTCGCCGACGCCACGCTGACGGTGAGCCGAACCTCGACGCCCCGGCGGTGCAGCACCTTCATGGCCTCGGCACCGAGGCGCGGGCCGAGCTCCGGGAGGACGTGCGGTGCCAGATCGATGAGTAACCAGCGCACGTCGTCGGGGCCGAAACTGCTCCACCGGTCGGCGATGCGGTACATCCAGTTCTGCATCTGTGCGACAAACTCTGTCCCGGTGTAACCGGCGCCCACGGCGACGACGGTGAGAAGCTCCTGCCGCTGCTGCCGGCCCATGGGGGTGTCGGGAAGGGCGTCCGCGAGGTCGAGCTGACCGAGCACATGGTTACGCAGGAACGTCGCCTCCTCCAACGTCTTGAGACCGCGGGCGTGCTCGGCGACGCCCGGGATGTCGAACTCTCGTGTCACGGATCCGGGGGTCAGGACGAGCCGGTCCCATCGCTGTTCCCCGGAGGTCCCATCGCGGCCGAGGACGGTGAGCGTCCGGGAGTCGAAGTCGACGTCGGTGACGTGACCGAAGACCGGCGTGGTGCGCCGGAGGGTCTGGCGCAGCGACACGGCGATGTCACGCGGATCGAGGACGCCGGTCGCGACCTCGGGCAGCAGCGGGCTGTAGAGCAGGTAGTCCGACGGGGCCACGAGCACCAGGTTCGCCTGCTCGGGGGAGAGCGTGCGCTCCAGGCGGCGCAGGGTGTGGAACCCGGCGAACCCGGCACCCACCACGACGACCGTGGGTCGGTCGCCTGACGTGGCCTCTCGCTCGCCGCGTCGTCGTCGCGCGCGCATGTCGGCTCCCGGTGCTCTCGATCCGTCCCGGCCCGACGAGGCGCCGAACCGGTCAGCGGCGTTCCGATCGATGATCCTCGCAACGCGGGCCCTTCACCAGGGCTCACTTCGAGGCGACGTCGTCCTCGGCGCCCCGCCGCCGCACGGATCGACGGGCGGCGGGTGGCACGATCCGCTGTCCGGTCTGGATCCAGGTGCGGGGAGTCCAGTCGATTCCGGGTCGCACGTTCCACGCGGCGGTGGCCTGCTCGGGGTGTTCCAGGTCGAGCTGCCGCACGATCTGATCGATGGCGGCGAGCATCGAACCCTGCATCATCCAGGAGTCGGTGTCGGTCATCGGATCGATCATCACGAGTTCGGTGTGCCGGGCGCGGGTCTCCAGGACGACCTCGCGGATCCGGTCCAGCGCCTGCTGGGCCTCGTCCACCCGGTCGGCGGCCACGAGGTCGCCGAACTCGTGTACGCCGGACGCGAGCGAGTCGAGCAGCACCGAGAACACGACCCGCAGATTCGGGTCCCACGCTTCCGGTTCGCCGGGGACGGCGGCCCGGCGTTCGGCCAGGACCGCGAGGGCGCGTTCTGCCGCGCAGCATCGGTCGAGCCGCTGCAGGGCGACCCGGAGTTCGGGGTGGATGCGCAGCGCCACGAGGGCGCGTGGGTTGAGTTTGCGGCTCTCCTCGAGAGCTTCGACCGCCGCTGCGGCCGCCCCCAGGTCGCGGCCGATGGACTCCGCGGACTCGATCCAGGACTGCGCCTCGTGCACCTCGGGAGCCCGGGCGGAGAGTGTGCGCGCGATCTGGCCCAGCAACGCGGCCTGGGAGCGAGCGACCCCTCGGACGGCGTCCCGGGCGTGGGTGTTGGGGATCGCGACGGGCACCAGGACGCTGAATGCCACACCGACGACGGTGCCGATGAGGGTGTTCGCGATCCGGGTCTCCGCCGCCAGTCCGGGCGAGCTCACAGCGAGGATCAACATGGCGCTGATCGGTGTCTCGAGGGACTGCGCACCCAGCCGCAGCATCTTGGCCAGCACCAGCGACGCGCTGATGACTGCGGCGAGGCTCCACCACGACAGGCCGAAGTAGTTCGAGAACGCGGTGGCCACCAGCACCCCGGTGAGGACCGCTCCCACCCTGACCATCGCCATCCGCAGCGTGCCGACGGTGGAGGCCTGCACGACCAGCAGCGCCGTCAATGGCGCGGTGAGGTCGACCACGTGCGTGAACAGCAGCGTCGACCCCAGGTAGGCGAGGACGGCCGCCCCCGTCAGACGGCCGATCTGCGCCGCCGCCGGTCGCACGCGGCGGGACGCTTCCGCCCAGGTGGTGGGAAAGGTCGGCCAGGTCCGCCGGAACCCCCGCACGAGAAGACGCGGTGCCCGCAATTCCCGACGCATCCATCACCGCCTCTCCTGCGGTCAAGCCTGGCACGTGCGGCCGATCGTCGGCGGCCGGGAGCCGGACGGAGCTTCGTCGGATCACGCGACACCAGACCCCTTGATGTGAGAAATGGGCTGGATCAGACCTTTCGTTGTGATGTTCGCTCCGTCGTCGACGTGACATCTTCGGCGCGACGCGGGGCGTCGGCCCGATCGATCGGCCGAGACTCGCGCGTGAGCAAAAAGTGTTCTCAAGACTAGTGATTCGACCGCAAGATCGACGTTCGAGGATTGCGTACCGCCCTGCCCGCGCGGCAGGGTCCGGCCTGATCCCCAGCGTCTGGCAGGATCACGAAGACGTAACGATCGGGTCGCAAATACTATAGATTTAACAGATTGTGTGAGTAATGTGGCCTGAGTCACATGATCCGACGTTGACGGAGGAGGGCACGATGAGCGCGACCGACGCCACCTGCGGCATCGACGTCGGCACGCAGGGAGTGCGCGCCTCGCTCGTCGACGCCGACGGGCGCACTCTCGGTTCCGGCGCCGCGCCCATCACCAGCGACCGACGCGACGGGCGGCGCCACGAGCAGGATCCGGAGCAGTGGTGGACCGCCTTGTGCGGCGCTGTTCGTGAGGCGTTGGAGCACGCCGGTGACGTGCGGGTGACGGCGGTGGCGATCGATGCCACGTCCGGGACCGTGCTCGTCGAGCACGCCGACGGCCGTCCGGCGGGGCCGGCACTGATGTACGACGACACCCGAGCCCACGAATTCGCCGATCGCGCGCAGCAGGCGGGTGCGTCGCTGTGGTCCTCGCTCGGCTACCGCATCCAGCCGGCCTGGGCGCTGGCGAAGGTGCTATGGCTGCGCAGCGAGGACGTCCTCGGCTCCGGTGACCGGGTCGTGCACCAGTCCGACCACCTCGTACGCCGACTGGTGGGCTCCGCCGTCCCGACCGACACCTCGCACGCGCTGAAGACGGGTGTCGACCTGCGGACGGCCGCCTGGCCGGCCGATGTCTTCGCCGAGTTGGGCATCCCGGGGGGCCTGCTTCCGGAGGTCGCTCTCCCGACCACCGCGGCGGGGGTGGTCAGCAGATCGGCCGCTTCGGCCACCGGGCTGACGCACGGGGCCGTCGTACGCCTGGGCATGACCGACGGATGTGCGGCCCAGATCGCCGCGGGCGCACTCGACACCGGTCACTGGAGCAGTGCTCTCGGCACCACCCTCGTGGTGAAGGGATCCACCGAGGACCTGGTGCTGGACCCCACCGGCGCCGTCTACTGCCACCGGCACCCGGACGGCGGCTGGCTGCCGGGTGGAGCCTCCAGCTCCGGCGCCGGTGCGCTGCGCGACGCGTTCACCGACGGTCAGGACCTCGACCGGATGACCGAAGGAGCACGCGGCCTCGGGGTGATCCCCGGAGCGACGTACCCGCTGATCGGGCGGGGGGAACGGTTCCCGTTCGTCGCTCAGGACGCCGTCGGTTTCATCAGCGACCACGCGGACACCGACGCCGCGCGCTTCGCCGCGCTGTGTCAGGGCGTCGCGTACGTCGAGCGGCTCAGCTACGACGTGCTGGCCTCCCTGGGTGCCGACACCACGGGTCCGGTGTCGTTCACCGGCGGGCCGACGGCGAACGAGTGGTGGAACCAGTTGCGGTGCGACCTGCTCGGGCGCCCGGTGCAGATCCCGCGCGAACCGCACCCCTCCACCGGGATGGCCATGCTGGCGGCTGCCGAGCCGGGCCGGCTGACGGAGACCGTCGCTGCCATGGTCGGGCTCGGCCGCTCCTACACCCCCGACGAGGACCGTGGAAGCGAGTTGCGGGAGGGGTACGCCGAGCTGGTCACCGTGCTGCGCGAACGCGGCTGGCTCGGGCAGGAGGCCGCGTCGTACGCGCTAGCCGAGGGTGTGGCCCGATGACCGATCGCGTGAGTCTGTGGGTGGCGCGGCACGGGGAGACCGTCTGGCACTCCGAGAACAGGTACGCCGGCGGCGACAGTGACATCGACCTGACCGCCGTGGGTCACGACCAGGCGTCCGACCTCGGCCGCTGGTCGCTGCAGCACGGGGTCGAGGTGGTCGTCAGCTCACCGGTGCGGCGTGCCCAGGAGACCGCACTGCCGTCCGCGCGGGCGGTCGGGGTGGACCTGGTGGTGTGCCCGGGCCTGAAGGAGGTCGCCTTCGGTGTGGCCGAGGGACGCACAGCCGCCGAGATCGAATCGGCGGATGCGGAGGTGATGGCGGCCTTCCGCGCCGACCCGGTGGCCCACCCCTTCCCGGGTGCCGAGTCGGCGGCCGACGCCGCGGCGCGGGGTGCCCGGACGCTGCGCGAGATCGCCGCCGACCACGCCGGCCGCAAGATCCTGGTCGTCGCCCACAACACCCTGCTGCGGTTGGCGCTGTGTGAGCTGCTCGGCATCCCTCCCGCCCAGTACCGGCGCGTCTTCCCCCGGCTGGAGAACACCGCGGTCGCCGAGATCGTCGTCCCGCTCGACGGTCACGGCCTCGCCGCGCTGCGTTCGCTCAACGTCCCGACGAGGGCGGCTCCGACGTGACGCCCGGCCGATTCCGCACCCGCCCCTCCATCCGTTCGTCCGCCCGCTCAACCCACTCCCCGAAGGAATCGAACATCATGACCGCTCGCAGGATCACGCAGATCTCCGTCGCTGTTGCCGTGGCTGCCACGCTGCCCATCCTGGGTGCGTGCAGTTCCGGCAAGAACGCCTCCACCAAGTCGGCTGCATCCGGCTCCTCCGGCGTGGCCGGCGGTGACAAGGGCGCCAAGATCGCCTTCCTGATGCCGGACGAGGCGTCGACCCGCTACGAGCAGCACGACAAGCCCGGGTTCGTGGCGGAGTTGAAGAAGGTGTGCCCCACCTGCACGCCCCTCTACAACAACGCCACCGGTGACGCCAGCAAGCAGCAGCAGCAGTTCAACGCGGCGCTCACCCAGGGCGCGAAGGTCATCGTGCTCGACCCGGTGGACTCCACCGCCGCGTCGAGCCTGGTGTCGGCCGCCCACGCCAAGGGCGTGAAGGTCATCGCCTACGACCGGCCGATCCCGCAGGCCAAGCCGGACTTCTACGTCTCCTTCAACAACGAGGAGATCGGCAAGTCGATCGCGCAGTCCCTGGTCAAGGAACTGAAGGCCAAGGGCGTCTCGACGGGTGGCGGCAACGGGATCCTCGAGGTCAACGGATCCCCGACCGATGCCGCGGCCGGTCTGATCAAGAAGGGTGTGCACGAGGGCCTGGCGAACAGCGGCTACAAGACGCTGTCGGAGTACGACACCCCCGAATGGGACCCGAGCAAGGCGCAGTCCTGGGTCAGCGGGCAGGTCTCGCGATTCCGCACCAAGATCGTCGGCATCGTTGCCGCGAACGACGGCACCGGCGGTGGTGCGATCGCCGCCCTCAAGGCGGCCAGCGTCAATCCGTTGCCCCCGGTGACCGGCAACGACGCCACGACCGCCGGCCTGCAGTTGATCATCGCCGGCGACCAGTACAACACCATCTCCAAGCCGAGCGAGATCGTCGCCGGCGCGGCGGCCGACGTCGCCGTCGACCTGCTCAACGGCAAGACGGTCGCGGCGGTCGGTGGAGGCAGTCTGACGACGGTCTTCGGCACCAAGACGATGTTGTTCGTACCGAAGGTGATCACGCAGAGCAACCTCAAGAGCGACATCATCTCCACCAAGATCGCCACCGCCTCCCAGCTGTGCACCGGTAGCTACAAGACCGGCTGCACCAAGCTCGGCATCTCCTGATCGTGGGTGTCGTGATGCGAGACGTACCGAGAAAGGGCGGCGCGGCATGACTGCGACTGCAACGGAGACGACGCAGGCTCCGTCGGGGACACCCGTCCTGCGCCTGCGCGGGGTGGGCAAGACCTTCGGGGCGGTGTCGGCCCTCACCGACATCGACCTCGAGGTGCATGCCGGGCAGGTCGTCGCGCTCGTGGGCGACAACGGAGCCGGCAAGTCCACCCTGGTGAAGGTCCTGTCCGGGGTGCACGCACCGACGTCGGGCGAGGTCTTCTTCGACGGGAAGCAGGTGACGATCGACAGCCCGTCCAAGGCGATGGAGCTTGGCATCGCGACCGTCTTCCAGGATTTGGCACTGTGCGAGAACCTCGATGTGGTCGCCAATCTCTTCCTCGGGCGTGAGCTCAAGGGCGGCCACCTGGACGAGGTCACGATGGAGACCAGGTCGTGGGAACTGCTCGGGGAGCTGTCGGCCCGGATCCCGAGCGTGCGGGTGCCCATCGCCTCGTTGTCCGGTGGTCAACGGCAGACCGTCGCGATCGCGCGGTCTCTTCTGGTCAACCCGCGGCTGATCATGCTCGACGAGCCCACCGCGGCGCTGGGCGTGGCCCAGACCGCCGAGGTGCTCAATCTGATCGAGCGGGTCAAGGCGCGTGGGCTGGCGGTCGTGATGATCAGCCACAACATGGAGGACGTACGCGCTGTCGCCGACAACGTCGTCGTCCTGCGGCTCGGGCGCAACAACGGCGAGTTCGGACCCGACGCGAGCAACCACGATCTGGTGGCCGCGATCACCGGGGCCACGGACAACGTCGTGACGCGCCGGTCGGCACGCCGCTCCGGTGGCGCCGACGCCGGCGACACCACCGACGCCACGGCGGACGACGCCGCGGCGCCCACCGCGGGGGCGCACGCCGCCCCCACTTCGTCGAAGGAGGACTCCTGATGGCACAGACGGCAACTCCGCCCCCGAAGGCGCTCGACCAGCAGGACGCCAGGGTCAAGGTCGGCAGCGGGAGCCCGAGGGACATGCTGACCAATTTCGGCTACCGGGTCCGTTCCGGTGACCTCGGCCCGTTGCCGGTCGTGGTCGGGCTGATCGTCATCGCCGTGGTCTTCCAGGCGTTGAACTCGCTCTTCCTGTCCTCCGGCAACCTCGTCAACCTGATCTACGACAGCTCGGCCGTGGGCATGATCGCGCTCGGCATCGTCTTCGTGCTGGTCCTGGGCGAGATCGACCTGTCGGTGGGCTCGCTGAGCGGCCTGTCCTCGGCGCTGCTCGGTGTCCTCTACGTCAACAAGGGCTGGAACCCGATCCTGGCGATCCTCGTAGCGGCGTTGTCGGGAGCGGTGATCGGCTTCGCCTACGCGCAGGTCCGCAACAGGTTCGGCATGCCGAGCTTCGTGATCACCCTGGCCGGGTTGCTCGCGTTCCTCGGAGTGCAGCTGCAGCTGTTGGGCTCCCAGGGCTCGATCAACCTGCCGTACGGATCGGGACTGGTCACCTTCGGCCAGCAGCAGTTCCTGACGCCGATCCTCGCGTACATCGTCGCGGTGCTCGCAGCCGTCGCCGTCTTCGTCGCCGGGATCCTCAACATCCGACGCCGCAGGGCCGCGAACCTGTCCGCCAGCTCTCCGGCGAACGTCGTCATCCGGGCCGTCGCGCTGCTGGTGGTCCTGCTCCTCGCCGCGTGGTATCTCAACCGGGACAACGGCGTGCCGTGGATGTTCGCGATCTTCGTGCTGATGATCGTGGCGGCGAACTATGCGCTGACCAAGACGAACTGGGGCCGGCACATGTTCGCGGTCGGCGGCAACGAGGAGGCCGCGCGTCGCGCCGGCATCAACGTGAACATGATCTACACCTCGGCGTTCGTGCTGACGGGTCTGTTCGCGGCGGTCGGCGGCGTGCTCAGTGCCGCCCGGCTGGCGTCGTCCAGCCAGAGCGCCGGCACCGGAGACGTCAACCTGAACGCGATCGCCGCCGCCGTCATCGGCGGGACGAGCCTGTTCGGTGGTCGCGGCAGCGCGTACTCGGCCCTGCTGGGGATCCTGGTCATCCAATCCATCTCCAACGGGTTGACACTGCTCAACCTCTCATCGGCGTACCGCTACATGATCACCGGCGCCGTCCTGGCACTCGCCGTGCTGATCGACTCCCTGGCCCGGCGCTCCCGCGTCCAGCACGGGACGGCCTGATCCGTGCGGGTGGTCTGCATCGGCGACCAGTTCATCTCGGCCGCCTCCTTCGCCGCTGCGGCGAAGGAGGCGTTCGGGCCGGACACCGACACCGTCGAGTACGCCACGCGCTGGCCCGACGAGGCGTACGGCGCGGTCGAAGGGGTCAAGGAGTCCTCCGGATCGGTGGATGAGATCGCCGAACTCATGCCCGGCGCGGACGTCCTGCTCACCCACCTCGGTCCGGTCACCGCCACCGTGCTGGGGCGTGCGGACCGGCTGAAGGTGGTGGGGATAACTCGCGGTGGCCCGGTCAACGTCGACCTGGCCGCGGCCACCGCGCACCACGTCCCGGTGGTCTACCTGCCGGGGCGCAATCTCGGCGCGGTCGCCGAGTTCGTGATCGGGGTGATGATCACGATGCCGCGCGGCGTCGTGCGCGGGTCGGCGGAGCTTGCCGACGGGCGCTGGAGTCCCCGTGCGTTCCGCTTCGATACGGCGGGTCCGGAGTTGCGGGCCTGCACGGTCGGGCTGATCGGCGTCGGCGCCGTCGGTCGGCGGGTCGCGCAACTGCTGGACGCGTTCGGCGCGCGGGTCGTCGCGTACGACCCGCACGTGGACACCGCTGGGGGGATCGAGTTGTTCGACTCGATGCGGGCGGTGCTGGCGGTGAGCGACATCGTCAGCGTGCACTCACGGCTCACCGACGAGACACGGAAGTCGTTCGACAGCAGGGCCTTCGGCGCCATGAAGCGGGGCGCATACTTCGTCAACACGGCCCGTGGGGAGATCGTGGACGAGGCGGCCCTGTTGGATGCGTTGGAGTCCGGGCAGCTGAGCGGCGCGGCGCTCGACGTGTTCGACCCCGAGCCCCCGGGGCCGGACAACCCGCTCGTCCGTCGTCCCGATGTCGTCGGAACGCCGCACCTCGCGGGTGCCTCCCGACAGGTCAGCTCGGAGTCGGTGCAGCGCGTGGTGCGCGATGTCGCGAGCTACCTGCACGGCGGCCGACTCGATCACTGCGCGAATCCGGATGTGCTGAAGGAGAGGTCATGAGCGTGATCGGGGTCGATCTGGGCACCTCCCGGATCAAGGCCGTCCGGTACGACGCGGACTGGACGGAGGCCGACAGCTGCGCCGAGGACGCCGTCGTCAGCCGCCCGGCAGCTGGGCACTCCGAGCAGGACATGGGCGACGTGTGGGCCGGCCTGGTCCGCGTGGTGCGCACGGTCGTCGACCGGTCGCCGGACGGCATCGAGCTGGTCGCCGTCACTGCACAGGGCGACGGCTGCTGGCTGGTCGATGCCGACGGCAACCCCGCCGGCCAGGCCCTGCTGTGGAACGACGCCCGCGCCACCTCCCTCGTGGACGCCTGGGAGGCGGACGGCACCCTGCAGCGGGCCTTCGACATCAACGGGTGCTTCGGATTCGCCGGTGTCGCGTCGTCGCAGTTGCGCTGGTTGCAGGAGAACTCACCGGAGGTCATCGAACGGGCCGCGACGTTGCTCAGCTGCGGCGGGTGGGCCTACTTCAAGCTCACGGGTCGACGGGCGGTCGACGACAGCGAAGCCGCGAACCCGTTCTTCGACACCAGGAGACGTCGGTACGACGACCGCATCCTCGACCTGTACGGAATCTCCGAGCTGCGCCGCCTCCTCCCGGAGGCCGTCCGCGGAAAGGACCGGGTGGCGCCGCTGCTTGGCGACGTCGCCCGGGAGATCGGGCTGGCGGAGGGCACCCCGGTGGTCGTCGCGCCGTACGACGTCGCGTCGATGGCCACCGGCAGCGGAGCGCACCGCCCGGGCGACGCGTTCGCGATCCTCGGCACCACCCTGTGCAACGGGCTCGTCTCGGACGACCCCCGGCTGGACCGTCCTGGAAACGGCATGTCGCTGCCCGCGGCAGAGGAGGGCGGCTGGCTGCTGACCTATCCCACGATGGTCGGCACCGAGGTGATCGGTTGGTGTCAGAGGCTGTTCGGGCTGGAACAACCGGGCGACGTGATCCGGCTCGCGGACCGCTCGGACCGCAGTCGCGCGCCGATGGTGCTGCCGTACTTCTCCACGGCGGGGGAGCGCAGCCCCTTCCTGGACCCCCGCGCACGCGGGGCGATCCTGGGCCTGGATGTGAGCCACACCCGCGAGGAGGTCGCCGCCGGGATCGTCGACGGGCTGAGCATGGCGGTGAAGGACTGTGTCGCCAGCGCGGGATCGGCCACCATGGTCGCGATCTCGGGCGGCGGGGCGCGCAGCGTGAGTTGGTGCCAGGTCATCGCGGACGCCGTCGGGGTGCCGGTGACGCTGCCGGACGTGGAGGAGATCGGCGCGCGCGGAGCGGCACTCGTGGGCGCGTACGAGATCGGGATGTTCGACTCGTTGCACGACGCCGTGTCCACGGCCGTGCGACCGCGCCAGGTGCTCGAACCGGACCCTGAGCGCAGCAAGGTGCTGGCCGACCGCTACGAAGAGTTCCTGCAGGTGCGCAGCAGGCTCTTCGGCTGAGCGTTCTCCGCGAACGCCCCTGCGGTCAGGTCGAATCCACGTCTGTGGAAGCCACTCGCACATCCGCGCAGCGGTCCCGCAGCAACTGCAGATCCTCGGCCGCGACCCGGTCGTCGGTGATGATCGTGTCGAACGCCTCGATGCCGCAGAGCACGTGGGTGGCCGGCCGACCGAACTTGGCGTGATCGACCAGCAGCACCTTGCGCAGGCTGCGCGCCAGGAGCGCACGCCGGACCATGACCGTCGCCTCGGAGCGGTGCACGCAGCGGCCGCCGGTGATCCCCGTCGGGGACATGAACAGCAGGTCGGCCTGCAGGGCGTCGATCGCATCGATCGTCTGCAGACCGGAACACGACTGCAGACGCGGGTCGTACGCGCCACCGAGCAGCTTGGCCTCGACACCGGCCGACGGACTGAGCATCGCCATCGCGGGCACAAAGTTGGTCGCAAGGGTGATGGGCACATGCGCGGTGAGCAGCGGGACCAGTCCGACGGCCGTGGTGCTGTCGTCCAGGAAGATGGTCTGCCCCCGACCGAGCAGCCGGCCGGCCTCGCGCACGATGGCGGCCTTCTCGGCGCTCATCGACAGGCTGCGCTCGGTCACGCCCGCGTCGCGCAGGGCCGTGGGGTTGGCGGTGGCGGCGCCGCGGATCTTGGTGATCCACCCCTCTTCCTGCAGTTGGTCCAGATCGCGGTGCATCGTCATCAGGCTGACGCCGTGGGTCTGAGCGAGATCCTCGACCCGCACGTAACCGGCCCGCAGCACCTCTTCGCGCACCTGGTCGCGTCGCTGCGACAACCCTTGTGTCGTCACGGTTCTCGCCACCCTCGCAGATCGGTCGCCACCGACGGTCGTGTGGCATCAGCGTTAATTCTCACACCGCCGGGCACGAGAGGTCAGCAGTGGTCGCCGCCCGGATCCTCAGAGCACGCTGAGGGGCACGTCGAGCCGCTCGCGCAATCCGTCGACGGTGATCCCGAAGGTGTCCCGGACGACGGCGCCGCCCGGCCCCACGTCGAAGACCGCGAGCTCGGTGTAGACCCGGCTGACGCAGGCGAGACCGGTCAGCGGTTGCGTGCACTCGGGCACGAGCTTGGGGCGACCCTGCTTGTCGAAGAGCGACATGAGCACGAAGACCTGACGGGCGCCGATGGCGAGGTCCATGGCCCCGCCGACGGCGGGGATGGCGTCCGCCTCGCCGGTGTGCCAGTTGGCCAGGTCGCCGTTGGCGGCGACCTGGAACGCCCCGAGCACGCAGACGTCCAGGTGGCCTCCGCGCATCATCATGAACGAGTCCGCGTGGTGAAAGTACGACGCTCCGGGCAACTCGGTCACTGGCTGCTTGCCGGCGTTGGTCAGGTCGGTGTCGACCTGCTCGCCGGTGGCGGCCGGGCCCATGTTGAGCATGCCGTTCTCGGTGTGCAGCACGACCCCCGATCCCGGCGTCAGGTGGTCGGCCACCCGCGTCGGCCGGCCGATGCCGAGGTTGACGTAGGAGTACGGCGGGATGTCGCCGGCGATGATGGCGGCGAGCTCGTCGGGGTTCAGTGCCATCAGCGGGCTCCCTGCACGGTGTAGTGGCGGGGCGCGACGCGGACGACGCGGTCCACGAAGATGCCGGGGGTCACGACGGCCTCCGGGTCGAGTTCCCCGGTGGGTACGACCTCGTGCACCTGCACGATGGTCGTCTCGGCCGCAGTGGCCATGACCGGGCCGAAATTGCGGGCGGTCTTGCGGTAGACCAGGTTGCCCATCCGATCGGCGCGGTGCGCGCTGACGAGTGCCACGTCGCCCCGGATCGGCAACTCCAGCAGATAGTCGCGCCCGTCGATCGTGCGGGTCTCCTTGCCCTCAGCGAGCATCGTGCCGACAGCGGTGGGGGAGTAGAACCCGCCGATGCCGGCACCGGCGGCCCGCATCCGCTCGGCGAGGTTGCCCTGGGGGACGACCTCGAGTTCGACGCGGCCGGCGCGGTAGAGCGCGTCGAAGACGTAGGAGTCGGACTGCCGGGGGAAGGAGCAGATCACCTTCCGGACACGACCGGCCTGCAGCAGCGCCGCCAGACCGACCTCGCCGTTGCCCGCGTTGTTGCAGACGATGGTCAGGTCGGTGGCGCCTTGCCGGATCAGACCGTCGATCAGGTCGAACGGCATTCCGGCCAGGCCGAATCCGCCGACCAGCACGGTGCTGCCGTCCTCGATGCCGGCGACCGCCTCGTCGACGCTGTCGAGGTGCTGGACCTGGCTCATCCGGCCACCTCGAGGTTCTCCAGCACCACGGCCAGGCCCTGCCCGACGCCGATGCAGACCGCGGCGACGCCGTAGCGCTCCCCACGCTCGCGCAGCACCTTGGACAGGGTCGCGAGGACCCGGCCCCCGCTGGCGCCGAGAGGGTGGCCGATCGCGATCGCTCCACCGCGGGTGTTGACCAGCGACGGGTCCTTCAGACCCTGGGCGAGCCAGGCGTCCACGCAGACCAGCGACTGCACCGCGAAGGCCTCGTTCAGCTCGACGGCGCCGACCCGGTCCCACCCGATGCCCGCGCGCTGCAGTGCCCGGTTCGCGGCCTCGACGGGCGCGTACCCGAACGCCTGCGGGTCGAGTGCGAACGTCCCGCGCCCCGCGATCCGCGCGATCGGCTGGAGCCCGATGTGCTCGGCGGCGGCACCGGACCCGAGGAGCGCGGCCGACGCACCGTCGGACAGGGGCGAGGCGTTGCCCGCGGTGATGGTGCCGTCCGGGCGGAAGGCAGGGGTGAGCCCGGCGAGCTTGTCCACGGTGGAGTCGGCGCGGATGCCCTCGTCGCGGCTGAGCCCGTCGACCGGTGCGACCAGGTCGTCGTAGAACCCGTCGTCCCAGGCGGCCGCCGCCAGTTGGTGTGAGCGCACGGCGAATTCGTCCTGGCGCTCGCGGCTCACGCCGTGCTTCTCCTGCAGCTGCTCGTTGCACTCGCCCAGGGACGCCGTCCACTCCTTCGGCATCTTCGGGTTGGTCAGTCGCCAGCCGAGCGTGGTGGACACCGCTGTGACATCGCGTGCCGGGAAGCCCTTGGCGGGTTTCGGCAGGACCCACGGCGCACGTGTCATCGACTCCACCCCGCCGACCACCACGACGTCCGCGTCACCCGTCTCGATGGCGCGCGAGCCGCCCATCGCGGCATCCAGGCTCGATCCGCACAGCCGGTTGACCGTGGTGCCGGGCACCGAGGTCGGCAGCCCGGCCAGCAGGGCTGCCATCCGACCCACGTTGCGGTTCTCCTCGCCCGCGCCGTTGGCGTTGCCCCAGATGACCTCGTCGACCGCGGCCCCGTCCAGGCCCGGTGCCTTCGCGAGCAGCGCCTCGATGACGCGGGCGGATAGGTCGTCGGGT
Organism: Allobranchiibius sp. CTAmp26; assembly: GCF_017565405.1. Classification (GTDB taxonomy): domain Bacteria; phylum Actinomycetota; class Actinomycetes; order Actinomycetales; family Dermatophilaceae; genus Allobranchiibius. Next base: position 80,532 of record NZ_JAGEKR010000001.1, on the reverse strand, counting down.
CGTGCCCCGGCGAGGGCTCCGTTGAAGCGACCGAACGGCGTACGGACGGCGGAGTAGAGGAAGGCATCCATGAGGGCCACCGTAAGCCGTGACGTTGATAGTGTGAAATATCTGTATCTACCTGTATTGATATCTGCGAGGTCTTGACGATGGAGTTGCGGCAACTGCGCTACTTCGTCGCCGTGGCCGAGGAGCGCCACTTCGGCCGCGCGGCCGTCCGGCTGCACATGGCACAGCCGCCGTTGTCCCAGGCGATCCGGCGGCTCGAGGACGAGCTCGGCGTCGAACTGCTGCACCGGACCACACGTCGCGTCGAGCTGTCCGATGCCGGCGCCGCCTACCTGACACAGGCCCGTGCCATCCTCGCCGGGATCGAGGACGCCGGGCACCTGGCGCGCCGCGTCGCCGCCGGTGCCGTCGGTCACCTGACCATCGGCTGCGTGGGATCGGTGACCTACAGCCTGCTCCCCGCGCTGTCGCGCCGGCTCGCGGTGGAGTTGCCCGGAGTCGACTTCTCGTTCCGCGGGGAGATGCTGGTGCCGGACCAGGTACGCGCACTGCGCGCCGGGGACATCGATATCGCTCTGCTGCGCCCGCCCGTGAGCGACCCGGCCCTGGCGGTGACGTCACTGCGACGCGACCGACTGGTCGTCGCGGTGCCTGCCGAGAGCCCGCTGGCGCAGCGAGCGCAGGTCCGGGTGGGCGACCTGCAGGACGCCCCGCTCATCGTGCACTCCGCCGGCCGGCGCTCGGTGATGTACGACGTGGTCCTGCGGCTCTTCCGCGACGCGCACGTCGAGCCGCACATCCGCCACGAGGTGGGCGAGACCTCCACGTTGATCACCCTCGTCGCGGGTGGGCTCGGGGTCGCCGTCGTCCCCGAGCCCGTCACCGCGCTGGCGCTCGAGGGTGTCGTCTACCGCCGGCTCGTGCGTCCCGTCGCGACCGTCGACCTCGCCCTGGCGCATCGGGCCGAGCGCGGTGAGCCGCATCTGGTCCGGACGGTGGAGGTCATTCGCGGACTCACGTGACCGAAGGTGACGATTGGGTGACGGGGCCGCCGCAGCCGCCGACGACGCTCAGGATCTGCTTAGGATCCGTTCAGCGCGCCAACAGGGGGCCGCGCCTCTCATAGAAAGAGCTGAACTCTTTATGTCTCGACGTCTCACCGCCATTGCCGCCGTACCGCTCATCGCCGCCGTCGGAGTGGCCGTCGCCGCTCCCGCCGGCGCATCGCCCGTCCGACAGGCCAACCAGCGCACCTGGTTGCGCGCCGCGGCCCACATGCAGCCCACCGACGCCGTCGCGCCGTCCGGCAGCTGCAACCTGGTCGTGCCCACCACGGCCCGTATCGGCAAGTTCGAGACGGACATCCCGGTGAAGGCCACCGGCGACTGTGCGTCGAAGGACGGCCTCAAGGCCCTTTGGTACACCGGGCCGGATCTGAACGACTCCGACGACGGCATCACCTTCGAGGGTTCCCCGTCCGGCACGTGGTACCTGTACTCCTTTTCCAGCCTCGGCACGCGGACCTGGAACGGCTGGGTGGCCATCGACGGCGACAACCACGTCTACACCCAGAGCGCGCCGAAGACCACGGTCAAGGTGGTGTCCTACGCGGGCCTCAACACCTCCCGCGCCAGCGGCAAGACGACGCTGAACACCCGCGTCATCCGCTACGCCACGAGCCTGGACGAGAACATCCCGTACGTCGGTGAGACCGGTGTCATCCAGTACCGCCCCGTCGGCGGGACGACCTGGACGGGCCTGAAGAACGTGGTCGCCAACTCGACCGGCACCTACAGCTACACGTACACGACCTCGCAGACGCGCGAGTACCGCGTCGTCTACAAGGAGAGCGCAACCATCTGGGGGAGCACGAGCCCGACCTCGACCCGCTGACACAGCACACGCCGAACGGCCGCCCTTCCGTACCGGAGGGCGGCCGTTCCGGCGTTCACGGCCGGTGGTGAGCGGTAGGACGAGCCGGGACGGGTGGGTGGTGTCGCGGTAGATCTTGTGGGTCACCGGGCGACCCACCGGCAGGTGGAACGCGTCCGGTGGCAGCAGCGCGTTGTGTGCGTCCGCCAACGGCTCATCGTTCGACAGTTCGACCACGAGGCGGTGGCCGGGCCGGAACGTCGTCGCGAACGGGTAGAGCCGCAGGACGTACTCCTCCACGCTGCCGGGTTCGACCGGTACCGCACGGGTGTGCGGGTGATACGGATTGCCATCCGTTGTCCGATCGTCTAGCTCGCGATGCGATGCCTTGAGGAAACCGGTCGTCACGAGCTGGCGCGCGCCGCCGGGTGCCTCGTCCCACAGCCGCATGATGAAATTCGTGTCCGGCTGGACCTGCGCGCCCTGGAGGAGCGCTACGGCTTCCCGTACATGGTGATCCACCGCAGCGACCTGCACGGGATGTTCCTGCGGGCCTGCGAACGCGCGGGTGTCGAGCTGGTGCACTCGCAGAAGGTGGTCGGGTAGAACACCGCGTCGGGTGCCCGTGTCTCGTTCGACGACGAGCCGGTCTCCTCGGCGTACGTCGCCTACCGCGGCACGGTGCCGGCCACCGAGGCGCGGGTCGCGAACGTCGACCTGAGCGAGGTCGTCGTCTATGTCGGCCCCGGCTGCCACTTCGTGCACTACGGGTTGCGCGGCGGTGAGCTGCTCAACCAGGTCGCAGTCTTCGAGTCGCCGAAAGCCCTTGCGGGGGAGTCGGACTGGGGCACACCTGACGAGCTGGACGCGGCGTTCGCGCGTACCTGCGACTTCGTGCGGGACGGGCTGCCGTTCATGTGGCGCGACAAGTGGTGGCGGATGTACGACCGCGACCCGATCATGCACTGGGTCCATGGCAACATCGCGCTGCTCGGCGACTCGGCGCATCCGCCACTGCAGTACATCGCGCAGGGCGCGATCATGGCGATCGAGGACGGCTGGGTGCTCGGCGAGCAGGTCGCCCGTCACCGCGCTCGCGACGAATCGGTCGACTGGGCAGGTGCGTTCGCGGCGTACGAGGCGGTGCGCCCCGAGCACTGCCGCCGGGTGGTCTCCACGTCGCGCGCGTGGGGCCGACTGTGGCACCTGGACGGGTTGGCGCGCGAGCAACGCAACGCACTGCTGCGTGGGCGGGACACCCGTGACTGGTCCTTCATCGACTGGCTCTACGGTCCGACCGCGCTGGAGCCGCAGCATGAGCCGGAGATGTTCGCCCCGGTCCCGCTCGCCTCGGCAGATCACCTCGCGGATGACTCCGACTCGCCGGTGGGGCAACGCACGCCGTCGTTGCGGTGACGGCCGGGCGCGGGTAGGACTGCACGTAGGCGGGCGCCCCCGCCATTCACCGAGACGACGTCAGGAGAGTGGATGGGCACCGCGCGGATCGCCGTTACAGGAGTGACCGGTTACGTGGGTGGGGCGGTCGCTGCCCTGCTGGCGGACGCCGGAGTGGCCCAGGTCCTCCTGGCCCGTGACGTCGGTCGGGCTCCCCGGCTGCCGAACGCGCAGAGCCGTCCCGTCGACTACGCCGACGGCGAGGGTGCCCGTCGCGCGATGGACGGCGTCGAGGTCCTCCTGATGGTGTCGGCGGCTGAGAGCGCGGGCCGCTTGGAGCAGCACCGGACCTTCGTCGACGCTGCGGCTGCCGCCGGGGTGCGGCACATCGTCTACACCTCGTTCCAGGGCGCCGCGCCGGATGCCGTCTTCACTCTGTCGCGGACCCACGCGGCGACCGAGCAGCACATCGAGGGCTCGGGGATGAGTTGGACCTTCCTGCGGGACAGCTTCTACATCGACTTCCTGTCCAGCCTGCCCGGCGACGACGGGGTGATCCGCGGGCCGGCCGGCGACGGCAGGGTGGCGGCGGTCACCCGTGCCGATGTCGCGCGGGTGGCCGCGCGCGTCCTGCAGGCTCCCGAGAAACATGCTCGGCGCACCTACGACCTCACCGGTCCGGAGGCGCTGACGCTCGCGGAGGTCGCGGACATCGTCGGCCGGGCAACGGGGCGCACCGTTCGGTTCCACGACGAGACGATCGACGAGGCGTACGCGTCCCGCAGGAAATGGCCGGCGCCGCAATGGCAGTACGACGCCTGGGTCAGCACCTACACCGCCATCGCGTCCGGCGAGCTGGCCGCGCTGAGTACGGCGGTGCGCGACGTCACCGGCACCGCGCCGACCTCGCTGCGTGACTACCTCGCGGCGCAGTCTCAGGCCTGACGCCGAAGTCCGGGGCCGCCTGAACGGTCAGGGCAGGTCGGGCCAGGCCGCGATGTCGACGAGATTGCCGTCCGGGTCGGCCAGGGTGGTCCACTGCGGGGCGAACCGGTCATCGACCACTCGGCCGCCCGCCTCCAACGCAGCCGCGATGCGCCGTGGTGCCTCCGCCTTCGAGACGGAGATGTCGATGTGCAGCCGCGCCGGTGCCTCGCGATCGTCGTTGACGGCCTGGTTCCACACACCCGGGGCACGCCGGAGCGGGTCGATGAGGTCGGCGTCCTCCGGGCGCTCGTACCCCGTCACCGCCTGCCAGAACGGCACCGCGCCGGACCCACCGTCGACCGCGATCTGAATCGTCTGAAGATGGGATGGATCGGCACGCAGACCAAGCTCTTTCGCGACGGCCGAGATGCGTGGCGCCACATCGGCTGCGGGGTCCGGGAGACCACCCGCTTCGAACGTGGCTGCCAGCCGGACGGTCACGCCGCCGCCGCGCAGCTCCAGATCCGGAGACAACTCGTCGCCGGCCGCCGCTACCACCTGCCGGGCGAACTCGACCCGGGCTATCGGGTCGGGACAGGCGAAGTGGGCGAGCGCCCCCTCGAACGTGAGCACCCACTCCGTCCGCGGCGCGGCCTCGTAGAAGCGACTCGCATCGATGGCCATGGCGCACCCCTCGCTCGGCGGTTTCGCCTCAACCTAACGAGATCCGCCCGTGATGATGCGGCAACTCCCGATAAGTGGGCGATGCCTTACCAGGGGACGACCTCACGGTCCTCCCACAGCACGCCCGTCACCGCGCCGTCGGCGGACCGACCGGCCAACCACACGGCGGTCGCGGCTCCCTGCTCCGCGGAGCGCGGCGCGTCGGGTCCGCCCATGTCGGTGCTGCAGTGGCCGGGGCAGGTCGCGTCCACGAGCACGCCTCGCATCCCCATGCCCTGTTCGTGGGCGAGATTGCGCACCAGGGCGTTCACGCCGGCCTTCGCCACGCGGTACGGCGCCAGACCACCGGCGTTGCCCGGGCCGCTCATCCGACCCAGGCAGGCGCTCACCGCGATGACCCGGCCGTGCCGTCGTTCGACCATGCCCGGGACGAACGCCGCGAACGTCCGCCATACCCCGTCGAGGTCGACCGACATCACACGGCGCCACTCGGTCTCGCTGGTCCGCAGCGTCTTGGCAGTGCGCTCGCTCATCACCCCGGCCGCGCACACGAGGATGTCGACCGCGGCGAGGGGGCCCAGCCGCCCCGGCAGCGCGCGCACCGCATCGGCGTCACCGACGTCGCAGCCGACCCCGAGTGCGTCGATTCCGTCCGCCACCAGCGTCGCGGCCGCTGCATCGGCAGAGTCCTCACTGCGGCCGACAATGACCACGGTCGCGGCGCCCATCCCCAGCCCGCGGGCGGCGGCGAACCCGATGCCCCGGCTGCCTCCCGTCACCAGAGCCACCTGACCGTCGAGCCGTTCCTCGCGTTGTGGTCGCTGGGAAGTCATGTCCCCACTATGCGACTCGGCACGCCCGGTCGCTGATGGCACACGACGTACGGCACCAGGCCCAGAGATCGGCAGGACTAGCGGTGCGACTGCGACAAGGCGATGCTGTGCCCATGAACGCAGAGGATCTACGAGAGCTCCAGTCGCCGTTGAAGAAGAAGTACCGTGACGACCCCGCCGCGGCGGTGACACCGGTGCACGCGGAGGGCGATTTCTCCGACGGGGGCATCACGGCGAGCGTGAGCGGCTGGGCCGGTCCCGTGCGGGCCGGTCTGCACGAGGCGACCGGCGGTGACGGGTCTGACGCGTGCTCCGGCGACATGCTGCTGCAAGCGGTGCTCGCCTGCGCCGGGGTGACCCTGCGCAGCGTCGCGACCGCCCTCGGCATCGAGGTGCGGCGGGCCCAGCTCAGCGCGATCGCGAGCTTCGACGCGCGGGGCACCCTCGGTGTGTCTCGCGAGGCCCCGGTCGGCATCCAGGGGTTGGTGATCACCGCCCGCCTCGACACCGACGCCGACGACGAGGCACTGAAGAAGCTGGGCGAGCTCGCCGAGCGCTACTGCGTCGTCGGACAGAGCCTGGCCGAGCCTCCGACGATCACGGTCACCCGAGCCGGCTGACCAGGACTCCGCTCTGCATCGGCTCAGACGCACCGAGCCCACGCGCCGTACAGCGGATCGGACCCCCATTGCGGCTCGGTCCGCAACGCTGTCGAGACGGCGTCGAAACCGGCCTGCTGCAGGTACTAGCGGACGATCTCCACGCGTCCGTCCTCGTCGGTGGCAAGCCACCCGTGGACCGCTTTGGTCGGGAAGCACCGGTTACTGAAGGTGAGCACCACTACTCCACCGGGCCGCAACACCCGAGACGCTTCGCGCAGCACCTCGACCGGATGAACGAGGTAGTCGATGGAGACGCAGCAGATCACCGCGTCGAAGGACGCGTCCCCGAACGGTAACTGCGGATCGAGGTTGAGGTCCTGAACAACGACCTGGTCCGCGAGCGGGTTCGCCCGCAACTCAACGGCATTCATCCCCAGCGCGACCAGCCCACCGCTGGGCTTCTTGGACAGGTGGGACACCCAGGACGACATCAGGTCCAGGACCCGGCCGTCCGGCACCCCCAGCTCGTCGTACAGCTCGGTGACTGCTGCGATCGCGCCGTCGTCGATATGGGTGACCAGGCGCGGCGGTCCGTAGAAGTCGGCGTCGTCGCCGCGGTCCTGGCGATCGAAGAAGCCGGCGGGCCAGTCGTCTGCCATCGCTCCATCCTGTCCTGCGCACCACTGCGTCGAGATGTCGATTGGTGAGGGTGTTTCGTCGGTCGGACCGTCCGGAAATGACATCTCGTCCCACGAGAAGCGGGTCAGACGAAGGCGCTCTCGCCGGTGATGGCTCGGCCCACGATCAACGTGTTGATCTCACGAGTGCCCTCGTAGGAGTAGATGGCCTCGGCGTCGGCGACGAACCGCCCGACGTGATGTTCGAGCAGGATGCCGTTGCCGCCGAGCACCTCGCGCGCCCAACCGACGGCCTCGCGCATCCGCACCGTCGCGTGGGCCTTGCAGAGTGATGCGTGTTCGTCCTTCAACAGACCCAGGTCCTGCAGCTGCGACGCGCGCACGTTCATGGCCGTAGAGGCAGTGACGTTGCTCAGCATCTTCACCAGCAGGTCCTGCACCATCTGGAACGAGGAGATCGGCCGGCCGAACTGCTCGCGGGCGGTGGTGTAGCGCAGCGCATGCTCGAACGCGCCGCGGGCACAACCCGCCGCTTGCCACGCCACGCTCATCCGGGTCACCCGCAGCACATCGGCGGTGGAGCGGAAGCTCGTCGCGTTCTGCAGTCGGTCGGCCTCGGGGACGCGGACGTCGTGCAGGTGGATCGCGGCGTTCTGCACCACGCGCAGAGCGATCTTGTCCTCCTGCTTGTCGAAGGTCATCCCGTCGGCACCCTTCTCGACGACAAAGCCCTTGACCTGCTCGTCAGCTTCGTCGCGCGCCCAGATCACGACCAGGTCGGCGAACGCCGCGTTGCCGATCCATTTCTTCTCGCCGTTCAGGACCCACTCGTCCCCGTCGCGCCGAGCGCTCGTGGCGAGACCTGCCGAGATCGCCGAGCCGACGTCCGGCTCGGTCAGCCCGAACGCGCCGATCAGCTCCAGCCTGGCCATCGCCGGCAACCAGCGCTCGCGCTGCTCCTGCGAGCCGCACAGCTGGATCGACCCCATGGCCAGCCCGCCGTGTACGCCCATGAACGTCGCGATCGAGGGGTCCACCCGGCCGAGTTCCATGGCGACCATCCCGTCGACCAGGGCTCCGCGGTTCGGGCAGCCGGGCCCGTCGTACGCCAGACCGGCGATGCCAAGTCTGGCGATACCGGGGAGCAGGTCATGCGGGAACGCCGCGCGCGTCCAGTAGTCGTTGATGACGGGCTCGACCTCGCGGGTCATGAACGCGTGCACGCGGGTGAGCAGGTCGCGGTCCTCGTCATCGAGCAGCAGCTCGAAGCCGAGGAAGTCCGAGAACGGGGAGTCCTCGAGCGCCAGGTCCTCCTCCTCGTCACTCATCCGGGGTACTCCCGCCGTCCAGGTCGCGGCCGTCGAGGAACGTGTCGATGACGGGAGCGAGGGCGTCGGCCTCGGTCAGGATGCCGAGGTGTCCGCCGTGGTAGATGTGCAGCTGCGAATGGGGGATCAGCGCGGCCTGCATCTTGGGGTTGGCGACCGGGATGATCGGATCGTCGTCGCCGCCCATCACCAGGGTGGGCTGCCGCAGCAGACGCAGGAACGGAAGGCTCGTCCAGCCGGTCATCGCCGCCAGTTGGTAGTAGTAGCCGAGCTTGGAGCCCGACCGGGTGGCGCCGTGCAGCAGCGCGGCCCCGCGGGCGGGATGGGTGCGCATCGATCCGCCGTAGATCTGCGGCGCGACCTTCGCGGCGTACGCGGGATCGCGGTGGCGCTGCGGCGTCGACATGATCCGCAGCACGCGCGGATGGGCCGGCACCATCAGCGTCCCGGTGCCGGTGGCGACCAGGACCACCCGGCGTACCCGGCGCGGACCCTGCACCGCCAGCTGCTGGGCGAGACCGCCGCCCCAGGAGAGGCCCAGCACGTCGAACCGGCGATGGCCCAGCTTCGCCATGAGCGCGGTCACCCAGGACGCCAACCCGGCGATCGTGTACGGGAACGGCGGCAGCTGCGAGCCGCCGACACCGGGCACGTCGAACCGCACGAGCCCGCGGTCGGGGTGCAGCTCGTCGACCAGCGGCTGCAGTGCCTCGAGGCTCGTGCCGATGCCGTTGCAGAGCAACAAGGGCGTTTGGTCCGTGTAGGCGCCGACGCCGGGCCGGACCGATACCCGGCCGGTGACGCCTCGTACGGTGACGTTGCGCACCCGGTCCTCGGCGCGCGGGCGGGCCCGCTCAGCGGTCATGGACGTAGGTGCCGGGGGCCTTGTCCTGCGGCGGGTACGCGGCGTTGCCGAGCGTGCGCGGCGCGGTCCGTTCCTCGCCGGTGCGGCTCGCGAGCCAGGTGGTCCAGTCCTCCCACCAGCTGCCCTTGACCTTGACCGCCCGGTCCAGCCACTTCACGGTGTCCTTCGGATTGTCGCTGCCCTGCTTGCCGCCCCCCGAAGGCGCGGTCTGGAAGCTGGCCTTGGGGTTGCCGGGCGGATTGACCATGGCGGCGATGTGACCGCTGGTGGAGAGCACGAACTTGGTGTCGCCGCCGAAGAGCTGAGTGGTCTGGTAGCAGGACTCCCACTTGCACAGGTGGTCGGCGATCCCGGCCACCACATAGGAGTCGGTCGTGATCTTGCCCAGGTCGACCTTGGTGCCCAGCATCGTCGACGCGCCGGGCTTCACCAGCGCGTTCCGCATCGCGAGGTCCATGAAGTCGCGGTGCATCGCGGCGCTCATCCGCACCGGATCGGCGTTCCAGTAGAGGATGTCGAATGCCTTCGGGGCGTGACCCATCAGGTAGTTGTTCACCCAGTAGTTCCAGATCAGGTCGTTCGGCCGCAGCCACGCGAAGACCTCGGCGAGCGTGCGCCCGTCGAGATACCCCTTCTCCTTCGAGGCCAGGGTCGAGGCGGCCGCCGCCTCCTCCGAGAGCAGCGCACTGGTCACGCCGGCCCGTTCCTGGTCGAGCACCGTCACGGCCAGGCTGTACGCCGCGACGCGGTCCGCTTCGCCGATCTCGGCGAGGTGGGCCAGCACCATCGAGGCGATCAGACCGCCGGAGCAGATGCCGAAGATCGAGGTCTGCTTCTGCCGCGTGATCTTCTCGCAGGCCGTCACGGCCTCCAGGATCGCTTGGCCGTAGGTGTCGAGGCCCCAATCGGCGTGCCGCACATCCGGATTGCGCCACGAGATGCAGAAGACCTGCTGGCCGTTCTGCACGAGGTGCTCGACCAGCGAGCGCTCCTTCGCCAGGTCGATCACGTAGTACTTGTTAATGGTCGGCGGCACGATCAGCATGGGCACCGCGCGGACCTTCGGCGTCTGCGGGGTGTACTGGATCAGCTCGAAGACGTCGGTGCGCAGCACGACGGCGCCGGGCGTCACAGCGATGTCGCGACCCACCTCGAACGCGTCGGCCTCCACCATCGATGGCACGCGGGGTGCGGTGGCGAAGTCCTTCACGAACCGTCGACTACCGGCGACCAGGTTGCCCCCGCCGGTGTCGAGCGTCCGCTTGAGCACCGCGGGGTTGAGGAACGGGTTGTTGCTGGGCGCCGCCGCCTCGACCACGTTCTCGACGATGAAGCGCATCCGCTGGTCGTCACCCCAGTCCAGCCCCGCGTCGTCCACCAGGCCGCGCGCCGCCTCACCGAGTGCGAGATAGCTCTGCAGGGTGCGCTTCAAGGCGGGGTTCTTCGCCCAGCCCTCCTCGGCGAAGCGGCGGTCCTTCTCGCCCGGCGCCAGCTGCGATCGGCCGAGACCGACCCTCGTCAGCTCGTACGCGAGCCCGGCCGTGCGCTTGGCGACCACCCGGGGATGACGGGCGAACCCGGCAGCCAACCGCACACCCGACATCCCCGGGACGAACTGCCGCAGCGGGCCGCCCTTGCCCGCCTTCGACAGCAGCAGATCGAGCGGTGTCGCCAGCGCGGTGTCGGCCGATCGTTCGGCGGCCTCCTGCGACTCGTCGACCTCATGCATCCGGCGCTCGGCCTGCGCGGTCGCCTCAGCGGAGGCCCCGTTCGTGGAGGCTGCCCGCTTGGCGGCGGGAGGTGCCTTCTTCTTCGCGACGGCCGGCTTCTTCGCGGTGCTCTTGCGGGGACGCCGCGTCCCGGCTTCGGTGGTTGTCACTTCGACTCTCCGTCCGGTGCGCTGACCTCGCGTCGCAGGATCTTGCCGGTCGGCCCCTTCGGCAGTTCGCTCACGATCCACACGGTCCGCGGATACTTGTACGCCGCCAACCGGTCCTTCGCGAACGCCTTGAGGTCCTCCTCGCTGACCTCCTCGCCGCGTTTCAACGCGACGGCGGCACCCACCTCCTCACCGAGGTTGTCGTCCGGGATGCCGATGACGGCCACCTCAGCGACGGACTCGTGCTCGTAGAGTGCTTCCTCGACCTCGCGGGGATAGACGTTGTAACCGCCGCGGATGATGAGGTCCTTCTTGCGGTCGACGATGAAGAAGTAACCGTCCTCGTCGACCTTGGCCAAGTCGCCGGAGTGGAACCAGCCGTCCTTGATGGCCTCGGCCGTGTCCTTCTCGCGCCCCCAGTAGCCCTTCATCACGTTCTCGCCCTTGATGACGATCTCGCCGACATCACCCTGTGCGACATCGTCGTCATCGTCCCCGACCAACTTCATCTCCACCCCGCGCACCTCGGTGCCGATGGAGCCGGGCTTGCGCTCCTGACCGGGCTTGTTGAACGACGCGACGGGGGAGGTCTCGGACAGGCCGTAGCCCTCCAGGACGATGCAGTCGAACTGCTCCTCGAACTTTTTCATCACCTCCACCGGCATCGCCGACCCGCCGGAAATGCAGGCGCGCAGGCTGGACATGTCGGCCTCGTCGGCGCTCTCGGCGTTGAGCATGGCGGCGTACATCGTGGGGACGCCCTCGAAGGCGGTGACGTGGTCGCGGCCGACGATCTGCAGCGCCTTGTCGGGGTCGAAGCGGGGGATGAGCGTCAGACACGCCCCCTTCAGAATGGAGGCGTTGAGTCCGCAGGTGAGGCCGAAGACGTGGAAGAGCGGCAGGCACCCCATGACGACGTCCTTCTCGGTGAGCTCCAGCAGCGTCTCGGCGCTGGTCGCCGCGTTGCTGCTCATGCTGTGGTGGGTCAGCTCCGCGCCCTTCGGCGCACCGGTGGTGCCGGACGTGTAAAGCAGGACGACGGTGTCGTCGTCCTCGCGGTCCACGACGTCCTCGTCGGGCTCGTGCTGCCCGAGCAGCTCGGCGAAGTCGGTGCCGACCTCGACGCACTCGATCCCGACCTCCGAGGCGCCCTTGCCGGCCTCGTCCGCCATGTCCTTCCAGGCGAAGACGATGGAGGCGCCGGAGTCCTCGAGGTAGTACTTCACCTCGCGGCCCTTGAGCAGCGGGTTCATCGGTACGACGACCGCGCCGACGGCCAGCGCGCCGTAGAACAGGACGGGGAACGGCGGCACGTTGGGCAGCACCAGACCGACCCGGTCACCGGGCCCCACGCCCTTGGACTTCAGGAGCGTCGCGACGCGCCGGGCGCCGTCCTGCAGCTCGGAGTACGTCAGCACCAGGTCGTCGAGCTTGATCGCGGGACGGTCCCCGTGCTGCTCGGCGGTACGGGTGAGGTTGTCGGCCAGGTTGGTCACGGTCTGCCTCCGGCGTGCGTCGTCAGGTGGGTGGTGCCACGCAGGAGAGCCCGCCAGGCGACACGGCGACCTCACCGAGACAGCACGGCCACTGGTGCACTGTCTACCCGTTCGGAGCGCGACAAGCCAGAGAAGAGTCGCTATGGGGTCGCGCGGCTACAGTGCGTGAGATGTCAGGAGGGCGGGACCAGGACGTGGTCGCGGTCGAGGTGCTCGGCCCGACCCATCGTGAGACGACGGCCGACCTGCTTGCCCATCAGATCATCACGGCCATCGCGCTGGGTGAATTCCAGCCGCACCAACGACTGCCGGCGGAACGGGATCTCGCGGAGTCTCTGGGGGTGAGTCGGTCGACGGTGCGCGAGGCGATCGCTCGGGTGGTCGATGCCGGCCTGGTGGAGGTTCGGCGAGGGCGTTCGGGTGGATCGTTCGTGTGCGACTCGTGGGGCGAGGCGACCGCGGATTCGGTCGAGCGTGCGGTGGGGGAGCGCTGGGTCGAGCTCGAGCAGCTGATGGATCTGCGGCACCTGGTGGAGGCGACGGTGGCGCGTACGGCCGCAGAACGGCGCGACTCCGCGGATTCGCGGGCCGTTCGCGAAGCGCTCGAAAGCTACCAGCAGGCACCGGATCTACGGGCCGCCCAGATCGCGGATCTGCGGTTGCACCGCGCTGTCACGGCGGCCACTCACAATCCCAAGTTGCTGGAGCTGCGGGAGAGCTTGCTGGCCCAGGCGAGCCTCGGTTTCTCGTTGGAGCCCTTCACGACATCGATCTACGACAAGGCGTTGCCGGAACACATCGAGTTGGCCCAAGCGGTGGTGGAGGGTGACCCCGACAGGGCCTGGGCGATCGGTCGGCGCCATTTCGCCATCACCACCGACGAGGTTCGCGCCACCCTGAAGCGTGCGACCAGACATCGGAGAGCTTCCAGCTGACCCCTTGCGCCGTCGTAGGAGCGCCTTTATGGTCTGGTCACCAAACCATTTCGGTGTTCGATATAGGCGGTGCGCGCTGTGGCTTCAACGACATCCTCCAGTGAACTGGAGCATGGTGCGATCGGGTTGCGGGATGTGTTGTTCCAGAGCATCACCGCCATGGCACCGGGTGCCGCGATCGCCGCATCGATTCCGGCAGGCGCGGCATTCGCCGGCGGTGCGCTGCCATTGGCAGTCATCGTGGCGATGGTCGCGTGTCTGTTCGCGGCGTCCTCCATCGGTGAATTGGCCAGTCACCTGCCCGCAGCGGGGGGCGTCGCGACCTATTCCAGTCGTGGACTGCACCCGATGGTGGGTTTCCTGGTGGCGTGGGGCTACGTGTTCGTCGAAGCATTGGTGCCGACCCTCCTCTTGCTGCAGTTGGGGTTCACCACGGCGTCGACCGTGCACTCGGAGTGGTCCGGCTACCCGGCGGACCTGTGGTGGCCGTGGGCGGTCCTGGGGGCGATCCTGATCGCGACGGTCGCGTTCTTCGGGGCCAAGGCATCTGCGAAGTTCGGCACGATCCTCGGTGCTTTCGAGATCATCGTGTTCGTCATCCTGGCGATCTTGTTCATCGGCAAAGCCGGCTCGCACAACACGCTGAGTGTCTTCGGCACGTCGCACACCCCCAAGGCGTATGCCGGGATCTCAGGGGTGATCGCCGGCTCGGTGTACACGATCCTGGCGTTCTCCGGGTTCGAAGCAGCCGCGCCGCTCGCGGAAGAAGCAAAGGATCCCCGGCGCACCATCCGCCGAGCCATCGTCGGGGCCACGTTGGCCATCGGCGTGATCTACATCTTCACGACCTACGCAGCCGACGTGCTCGTGGGCCCGGACAAGTTCGCCAGTTTCGGCACGGAGGGCGCCAACAGCTGGGAGGGGATCGCCCGAGCGTCGTTCGGCCTGTACTGGGTACTCGTCTTCTTCGCGATCATCAATTCAACGGTTGCGAATGCGAACGCCGGTCTTGCCGTGTCTACGCGTATGGCGTTCGCGCTGGGGCGTATCGGGGTGCTCCCGACCAGCTTCGCTCGTCTGCATCCCAAGCACCGATCGCCGGTAGTGGGCATCGCAGTGCAGTTCGCGATCGCAATCATCGCGACGCTCGTACTCGGATTCGCGTACAACCCCGTCACTGCGTTCGTGCTGGTGGCCACCATCATCGTCATCGTCGTGGTGATCGTGTACATCGTCGTCAACGCGGCGTGTATCGGCTTCTTCCTGCGGTTCGAGCGGGGTCACTTCCATTGGCTGCGACACGGGGTCGTTCCGACCCTGGGCATCATCGCCTTCATCCCCGCGCTGCTGACTTCCGCCGGTATCCCGGTCTTCTCCTTCGTGACCCCGTTGAGCGCACCCATCTCGTACGCCGGACCGATCGTCGCCGGGTGGATGGTCATCGGCGTGGCCTACCTGGTGTACCTGTGGACCCGGCACCGTAGCCGCGTGGTGGCCACCGGACTGGTACATCTTGATGCAGAGCCCGACCAGCTAGCGGAGGCAGTAGAACGATGACCGACCTCGACGTTCGCGCGTTCCGACCCACTCCCGAGCAGTTCGCCTGGACCTTCGGGGGAGTCGCTCCGATCGCCCGGATCCCGTCCGGGGCCGTCCTGGAGGTCTTCACCGAGGACTGCTACGCCGGAAAGGTACGGGGACCGGGCGACCTCGTCAGTGAGGTGTGCGACTTTCCATTCCTGAACCCGCAGACCGGACCCTTCTACGTGCAGGGCGCTGAAGTGGGCGACACGGTCGCTGTCCACTTCATCGACCTGCAGCCCGCACGGGATTGGGGTGCCTCGACCACCGTGCCGCTGTTCGGGGCACTGACCTCCACCCACACGACCGCCACGTTGCAACCAGCGCTGCCCGAGCGTGTCTGGATCTGGGATGTGGACGCAGCCACGAACACCTGCACCTTCCACGCCATCGACACCGACCACACGATGGACCTGCCCATGGACCCCATGCATGGCACCGTCGGCGTCGCACCGGCCAATCTGGAGGTGCGATCCGCGCTGGTGCCCGACGCGCACGGTGGCAATCTCGACACCCCTGAAATGCGCGCCGGGGCGACCTGTTACCTCGGGGTCAACGTCGAGGGCGCGCTCTTGAGCATCGGCGACGGGCACGCACGCCAAGGCGAGGGCGAGACCTGCGGCACGGCGATCGAGATCGCGATGAACACGGTCATCGCTGTCGAACTCATCAAGGGTGTCCCGACACCGTGGCCGCGCATCGAGACCGACACCCATCTGATGTCCACCGGCTCGGCGAAGCCCTTGGAGGACGCCTTCAGGATCGCCCAGCTCGATCTCATCCATTGGGCCTCCGCTGCGACAGGCATGAGCCACCTGGATGCCTACCAATTGCTGTCGCAGGCCGTCGAGTCGCCCCTCGCCAACGTGTGCGACGTCAACTACACCTCGGTCGCGAAGGTCGCCAAGGCCCACCTCCCGTCCGGCGTCAGCCCCTACGGCGATGCACATTCCCGACTCCGCGAGACGGCACGCGCCTACCGTGCGCACCGCTGACCCGTCGAACGCGAGGACGGGGAGGGGTTCTTCTCCGGTCACTGCGCCTCGTTCGCCCGCGAGGCTCTGACCTGCGCGTTCAGTGCCCCCGGCATGATTCGAACATGCGACACCCGCTTTAGGAGAGCGGTGCTCTATCCCCTGAGCTACGAGGGCGGGGATGGTCGAGTCACGACGTACGCCGCATCGACCGGCGCTCGCGACCTGCGGAGCGACGCGCTGCAGGCTGGAGCGTGCTCGATCGTAGCCGAGCCGGCACGTCGGCTCGCAGCTCCGGCGGGCCGCAGACACGGGGCACGCCGGCGGCGCTCCGTGCGACGCTGGAGCATGCGCTGCGCCGCCGCCGTCCGAAGGTCGTGATCGTGCCGTGCCCGAGATCACCGACGAGATGCTGCTGCAGCTAACCGCTGCCGAACGCGCTCTGCTGACCGCCCGCCTGCAGGAGCTCGCTGCCGCCGACTACCACCCCCCGACCCGGGTGGTCCGGGCGTCCCGCTGGTTCCCGAGGGTCCTCGCCACCTGCTGCGCGCTGCTCGTGCCCTGGATCGCCACGCTGGCCGCTCGGCTTCCGCGGCACTATGTCGCCGGGCACTGGCAGGTGGTGTGGATCGGTTTCGACGTGGCGCTGCTCGGCGCCCTCGCCTGGGCGGCCTGGTCGCTGTGGCGCCGGCAGGTGATCGCCATCGCGGCCACGATCGTGGCGGCCACGCTGCTGCTCTGCGACGCGTGGTTCGACGTCACCACGTCGGCACCCGGGTCGGATCTGGCGGTCAGCCTCGCGACCGCGTGCCTGGTCGAGATCCCTCTCGCCGCGTCCCTGGTGTTCGTGTCCTACCGGGTGCGCACCGTCACCATCAGCCTGAGTCGGGGTCGCGCGCCGACCTTCCGTCGCTAACGGCGTCGGCATGCAATCCCTCCCCGCCGGGTAAACGAACCACGAAGCGAAGGACACCCCTCGACACAGGAGTACCCACTGCAATGACGACCGTGACCGCAAGCTCCGGAATCCTCGGCAAGACCAACCTGTACGTCGAGGACTCCGGTGGCGACGGTCGCCCCGTCGTCCTGATCCACGGCTGGCCGCTGTCCGGGGAGTCCTGGTCCGGCCAGGTGCCCGCGCTGCAGGAGGCCGGCTACCGCACGATCGTCTACGACCGCCGCGGTTTCGGCCGTAGCGACAAGCCCAAGACCGGCTACGGCTACGACACGCTGGCCGAGGACCTGGACGCCGTCCTCACCGAGCTCGACGTGATGGACGCGACCCTCGTCGGGTTCTCGATGGGCGGCGGCGAGGTCGCCCGCTATGTCTCGAAGTACGGCGAGAGCCGGCTGCGCAGTGTGGTCTTCGCCTCCGCCGTACCGCCGTTCATGCTGCAGGGCGGTGACAACCCCGACGGTCCGCTCACCAAGGCCGCCGCCGCGCAGATGGCCGCGCAGCTGACCAAGGACCAGGACGCGTTCTACGACGAGTTCACCACCGCGTTCTTCTCGGCCAACGGCGAGCTGAAGGTGACCGAGGCCCAGCGGCAGGACGCGCTGCGGATGGCCGGGCAGTCCAGCAAGATCGCGTCGCTGGCGTGCATGACGTCGTTCGGCACGACCGACTTCCGCGACGACCTGCCGAAGGTCACCGTGCCCACACTCGTCATCCACGGCGATGCCGACGGCACCGTGCCGTTCGAGGGGTCCGGCAAGCGCACCCACGAGGCCATCCAACAGAGCCGGCTGCACCTCATCGAGGGTGCCCCGCACGGAGCCAACGTCAGCCACGAGGCCGAGTTCAACAAGGCGCTGCTCGACTTCCTGACCTGAGCGTCGGTCGGGACGGCACGGGCCACAATGGCCCGATGACCGACTCCGACCAGCCCATCGACCCGCCCGCACTCGTCACGTACGACGTGTCCGGGCGGGTCGCCCGCGTCACCCTCGATTCGCCGCGCAACCGCAACGCGCTCAGCACCCGCCTGCTCGACGAGCTGCTGCGGGCGCTGGAGAGCGCGGCGCAGGACGAGTCGGTGCGGGTCGTCGTCCTCGGCCACACCGGCGGCACCTTCTGTGCGGGAGTGGACCTCAATGAGGTCACCGGCGAGGACGACCCGAACACCGCACGCGGGATTCGCCTGACGGCCGTGATGCGCGCGATCGCCGCGCACCGCTGCCCGGTGGTCGGGCAGATCGACGGGCACGTACGCGCGGGTGGGGTCGGCCTCGTCGCCGCCTGCGACCTGGTGATCGCGGGTCCGAAGTCGACGTTCGCCCTGACCGAATCGCGGCTGGGGCTCGCCGCGTTCGCCATCTCCCTGACGGTGCTGCCGCGCCTCACCAGCCGGGCGGCCGCGCGCTACTTCCTCACCGGCGAGACGTTCGACGCGGCGACGGCGCGCGACATCGGCCTGGCCACCGATGCGGCGGAGGACGCCGAGACCGGGGCTGGCGAGCTGGTCGACCGTCTCGTGCGGGCGTCGCCGCAGGGGCTCGCGGAGTCCAAGGCACTGGTGAATCGCGAGCTCCTCGCCCGTTTCGACCACGATCGCGAATGGGCCATCGAACAGTCCGCCCGGCTCTTCGCCTCATCCGAAGCGCGGGAGGGGATGGCGGCGTTCCTCGCGAAGCGGCCCCCGAGCTGGCTGGCCTGAACCTACGATCGCCCAGCACGTTCGGGCCGAGCGGGCCGAAACGGTCGTGGGCAGCGGTGGCGGGCGCGCGTTGGGGGCCGAGCGGGCCGAAACGGTCGTGGGCAGCGGTGGCGGGCAGGCGTTTGGGGCCGAGCGGGCCGAAACGGTCGTAGGCGCGGGTGGCGGGCGCGCGTTCGGGGCCGAGCGGGCCTTAACGATGCCGCGCGGTCCGTTACACGACCGTGCGAGGCGTGCGTGCGCTGACACCGGCGCCGCACGGTCTCTCGTGCGGCGCCGGAGTCGCGCGAGCTACTCGTCCTTCCAGCCGTCAGCCGCGTCGGACCCCTTTGTCTCCATCGGACCGTCGGGCTTCGAGCGGCGCACCCGCCCCAGGAGGCCGCTCACGCGCCCCTGTGGTTCGTCGTCGGTGCCGGGGCGCCGTGCCCGCCATCGCGTGGCCAGCACAGCGCCGTGCTTCTCCCCGGCTTCGGCGGCCATCACCCCTTCGGGCGTGATGGGTTCCAGCTGGTCGGCGTGCACGTCGCCGGTCCGCAGGTCGATCTGCTCGTTCATGTAGCGGAAGAGGACGGTGACGGTCGCGGCCACGGGGACGGCCAGGAACGCGCCGGTGATCCCGAACTCGTCACCGCCGAACGCCACCGACAGCAGCACGACGCCGGGGTGCAGCTCCATCGACCGGCTCTGGAAGATCGGGGACAGGATGTGCCCTTCGAGCTGCTGCACGAGCACGATGACCCCCAGCAGGATCAAGGCCTTGGTCAGTCCGACCGTCACCAGCGCGACCAACACGGCGATGGCGCCCGCCACGAACGCCCCGACGATCGGGATGAAGCCGCCGAAGAACGTCAGGACGACCAGCGGAAGCGCCAGCGGCACCTGCAGGACCCACAAGCCGATGCCGATGCAGATCGAGTCGATGGCGCTGACGATCGCCTGGGCCCGGATAAACCCCCCGAGGGTGCTGTAGGACCGAGAGAGCGCCTCGGTCAGGTGGGAGCCGGCGCCGCGGCCGGCGATCCGGCGTACGAAGGGCAGGAAACGCGGCCCGTCCTTGATGAAGAAGAAGGTCAACACGAGGGCGACCAGGAGCGAGACCAGCACCTGCGTGGCGACGGTGGCACCGGAGAGGACGCCGTTCGCGATCTTGTCCCCGCTGGTCTGCAGCTTGCCGGTCAATTGCTTCACGGCGCTGTTGAGCTGGGTGGAGGAGATGTTGAACGGCGCCTGGCTCAACCGGCTCTGCAGGTCGTGGACCCCGGCGACGGCCTTGTCGGTCAGATCGCTCCACTGCGAGCTGACGGTGGTGCCGATGAGGGTGAACACCCCGCCCAGGACGGCGAACATCCCGATCATCGTGGTCGCGGCGGCAAGCGCCGGTGGGAAGCCCTTGCTGCGCAACCATCGGGCCGGCGGCCACAGGACCGTCGACAGGATGAGCGCCAGGATCACCGGCAGCAGCGCGCTCCAGAAGATCCCGATGACCTTGAACAACACCCACACGCCCGCGGCGATGACCACGACCCGCAGCGACCAGCTGGCGGTCCATCGCAGTCCGGTGCTGATGACCTGTGAACGGTCCACCCCGACGTTCGGCGAGCGGTCGACGGCGTCCTGCCGAGTGGTGTCGGTGCGCTCCTCGACGTTCGGCTTCGCCAAAGACGCCGGACCCGGCCTCTGCGTCATGATGTGCTCCTTCGTCGAGGTCGTGTCCGGTCGCGCATCGCTGGGGCCCACCCAACCAGGTCCACCCCCGGCTGGTTGCACTCGAGGCTTCGGCCGAACCGCCGGTGCGCGCAACTACGCCCGGGTAACCTCGATCCATCATGGCAAGTGACAACGATCCTGAGCGACCCGCAGGCCCTCGCGGGCCACGTCGAGGTCCGCGTTCCTCGGGGCGGGGACCGGCCGACGAGCCGCAGGACCCCACCGAGGCCGGACCGGATCGCACGGACGCCGCATCGGATCGACCCCGCGGCGCGCAGGGGCGCCCGGCCGCCCGTAAGGCACCCTCGCCCTCGGGCAGCACCTCGGCTCGGCCCGCGCGCCCGCCGTCGGGCAGCACCTCGGCTCGCCCGGCGCCCGCGCCTTCGGGCAGCACCTCGGCGCCGAAGGCAGCCCCGCGTACGCCCCCTCGCACGTCCGTAGGAGGCCCGCCGGTGGGGGGCGCAGCCGCGAAGCAGGCACGTCCGGTGCCCTCGAGCGCGCCGCCCGACCGCTCGGCCCGCCCGGTCGGTGCCGGAGGCCCGAGGCCCTCCACCGCGTCGACGGGTGCGGCACGGACGGCCGCGCCGATGGCCGCCGGGGCGTCCGCAGGTGCATCGGCCGGCGGTGGGGGCCGCCGCCCGCGGCCCATCGGCAACCTCGCCCGGCTGGGCGCGCTCGCGTTGGCACTGGTGGTCGTGATCGTCGGGGCTCTGGTCTGGCAGGGCGGCCACTCCGGTGGCGGCGTCGCCGCGAGCGCCTGCCCCACGAAGACCCAGGTGAAGGTCGCCGTACCCGACGAGTTGTACGGCGTCGTCGTCCAGCAAGCACGCGCCGCCGAGGCAGCGGGTGTGTGCGCCTCGTACCTCGTGGTGGACGAACCCGCCGGCCAGGTCGCCAAAGACAGCGCCTCCGGTGGCAACGCGATCCCGGACGTGTGGATCCCCGACAGCCCGATCTGGGTCGACGACGTCTCCAGCAGGCTGGGTGCCGGGTGGGTCACCCAGGGCGGCACGATCGCCACCAGCCCCGTCGTGTTCGCCGTGCCCAAGAGCCTGCAGGGCAACCCCGCGTTCGACAAGAAGACCGATTGGCGCACGATCTTCGAGTCGGGTCTGCCGATCTCGGTCAGCGACCCCACGACCTCCTCCACCACGATCTCGGCAGCGGCCACGGCCGAGCAGCTGACCACCGACACGCTGCAGCGCACCGGCTTCTTCAAGAGTCTGGTCACGCTCAGCAGAAGCGCGGAGAGCCAGCGGACCCTGCAGGGCAAGGCGACCAAGGGTGCGTCGGTCGCCCGGATGTACCCCTCGACCGAGCAGCAGGTGCTCGCGTTCAACCGGGCGCATCCCACGCAGCGACTGCTCACCTTCACCCCGAAGCAGGGTGCGCCGCAGCTGAGCTACCAATGGGTCGTGCCCGTGAAGGCGAACGCACCGGACAGCAAGGTGCTCTCCGCCCTCTACCAGCGGTTGACCTCACCGGCCGTGAAGGGTCAGCTGGTCGCCGCCGGGTTCCGGGTCGCTGGCAGTGCCCCACCCAGCCCCTCGGCGCTTCCGAGCTACGCCAAGCTGATCCCGCAGCCCAGCCGCGCCGAATCGGTGCTGGCGGTGAAGGACTACAACGACCTGGCCAAGGACGCGCGGATGCTCGTCATGCTCGACGTGTCCGGGTCGATGAGCACGCCGATCGACCAGGGAGAGAGCCGGATCCAGCTGCTCGAGCAATTCTCGATCGGTGCGGTCAACACGCTGCCGCCGACCACGAAGATCGGCGTGTGGGCGTTCTCCACGAACCTGGTCGGCACCCAGCCGTGGCTGGACGAGTCCGGCGGGATCCAATCCATCGCGCACACCCCGACCGGCACGGCGTACAAAGCCAGGCTCGTCGCGGCCGTCAAGACCCTGCCCGGGCTGGTCGTGCGGAACGGTGACACCGCCCTCTACGACAGCACGTGGGCGGCGTACCAGCGGGTGAGTGCCGGTTACGACGCCCGATACGTCAACTCCGTGGTGATCCTGACCGACGGCGCCAACGACAATCCGGCCGGCGGCCTGCGCCTGCAGCAGCTGCTCACCAGGCTGCGCAACGCCTACAACCCCGACAAGCCGGTCAAGATCGTCGCCATCGGGATCGGCAACCAGATCGACAAGTCGGCGCTGGACGCCATCGCGTCCGCGACCAACGGACTGTCCTACCAGGCGCTCACCGCCAGCGACGTCACCAACGTGTTCCTGGACGCCTTCCTCAAACGCAGCTAGTGCGCAGCGGCGGCGGGTCGCACCGTTAGCCTGTCGTCGTGACAGACCTCGAGACCGGCGCGGACGAATCAACCCGGACCGCACTGGTTTCAACAGCTGCCAAGAAGTGGCAGGAGCAGCTGTCCGCCCTCGGCGGGCCCAACTCCCTGCTCTGGGATGCCGGCAGCGCCGCCGATCAGCGGCTCGACCTGACCACGGCGCACCCTGCGGGGATGGCCCGGCTGCTGTCCTCAGGAGCCGTTCGCTTCTCGGAGCTGTTCCGCGAACCGGCCGCGCGTGAGCGCGTACTCGAGCAGGGGCGCGCCGTCGCCCACCTCGCCGCTCGCCTCTACGACGACTTCGGCCTCACGTCCTGCCATCTGGCGGCGGGCACCGCGAGCTGGTCCTGGGCAGGTGCCGACCGGACGCCCCACGCTCCGGTGCTGCTGCGTGCGTGCACCCTGCGTCCGGTCGCCGACGACCTGCACCTGGTGGTGTCCGATCGGGTCGAGGTCAACCCGGTCCTGGTCGCGACCCTGACCGCTCTCGGCGTGGATCTCGATACCCGCGCCGTGCTCGACGCGGTGGCGCTCGGCAGCAACTTCGACCCGCGGGCGGCGTACGACGTCATGCGGGGCGCGTGCGCCGGGCTGCTGGACTTTCGGATCGAGCCGCGCCTGACGGTGGGCGTCTTCAGCCGCTTCAAGTTGCCGTTGATGCGGGACCTGCCCGACCAGGCGGCGACGCTGGCTCAGGGTCACGTCGTGCCCGCGCTCGCCGGCGACCCCGAGGAGATGGACGAGGTCGCGGCGGTGCCGCCGGACTACAGCGAGCACGACCCCCGGGACGAGTGGCTGGCGGTCGACCTGGACTCCACGCAGCAGGAGGTCGTCGACGCCGTCGTCGCCGGTGCGAACCTGTGTGTGCTCGGCGCCGCCGGCACCGGCAAGACGCACACCGCCTCCGCGCTGATCGCCTCGATGGCGGCGCAGGGGCGGCGAGTGCTCTTCGTCGCACACGCCCGCGCGACCATCGACGACGTCCAGCAGCACCTGGCGGCGGCCGGCCTCACGGACGTGATGCTCGACCTGGGCCTGCCGGACCGCACCTCCGCCCAGGTGCTCGACCACCTGCACGAGGTCCTGCGGGCCTCGTCGAGCTCCGCGGAGCAGGCGCCGGCACTCGACGTGGACGTCGCCGCACTGCGAGCGCGCGTGCAGCAGCACTACGCCCTCATGCACGAGCCCCTCGACCCGTGGGGCGTGACCCTCGACGAGGCTCAGGACCAGCTCACCCGGCTCAGCCGCCGCACGCCGCCGCCGCGATCGAGGGTCCGGCTGACCGGCGACACACTGACCGGGATCGGCGGCACCCGCCGGCGCCAGGACCTGCAGCAACAGCTCTCGTCGGTCGTCGCGAACGGCGCGTGGTCCACGACGGGGGAGACCGACGCGTGGTACGGCGCGCGGCTGGTGGGGCCGAGTCAGACCGAGCGTGCGAAGGAGCTCGTCGAGCGGCTCGCGGGCGACGAACTGGCGACCCACCGGTCACGATGGACGCAGCTGTGCACCGACCTCGGTCTGCTCGCACCGAGCAGCCTGCTCACCGAGGAGGAGATGCTCGAGCTGCTGCGGCAAGTACATCAGACGCTGGAGATCTTCCAGCCGGAGATCTTCGACGCCCCCCTGGACGACATGGTCGTCGCCACCGCCGGACGGCGCGACCGGGCCGGTGTCGAGCACCGCGTGGGCGCGCTCGAACGTCGCAGGCTCGAGCGGCAGGCCCGTGCACTGCTGCGTCCAGGTGCCCCTCCGCGCGATCTGCACGCGGTGCTCGCGCGGGCCCGTGACCAGCGACAGCAATGGCGTGCGGCCGCCGGACCGGGTGCCCGCCCGTCGACCCGCACCAGCCTGCCCGAGCTCGCCCGGCACACCGAGGCGCTGCGCGGCGATCTGGAATGGCTGGGTGAGCGGCTGGCCGACACCCCCGACGGTGGCGACCTGATCGGGGCGGACTACGACGCTCTCCAGGAACGACTGGAACTTCTCGCGGCCCAGCCCGCGCGCCTGCAGGCCGCTGCGGCATCCCTGCCGACCCTGGACCGGTTGCGCGACTTCGGGCTCGGGGATCTCCTCATCGACCTCGCGTCCCGGCACGTGCAGGCGACGGAAGCCGCACAGGAGCTGGAGTTCGTCTGGTGGGCCTCGATCGTCGACCACGTTGCCCGGACGGTCCCGGCGTACGAAGAGTCCACCGGGGATCAAGTGCGTGGCACCGCGCAGGCGTACGCCGCCGCCGACAGCCGGCATCGCAGCCTCGGCGCCACCCGACTGCGTGCGACGATCGGCGGGCAGCGAGTCGCCGCCGAACGCGATCTGCCCGACCAGGTGGGATCGCTCGAACGCCATCGCGGACGGGTCGGTGAGTTGCTCGGGGTGGCACCGGAGCTCGCGACCGCCCTCGCGCCCTGCTGGGCCATGTCGCCCCTCGCGGTGCCCTCGCACCTGCCCTCCGGCCTCTGGTTCGACGCCGTCATCGTCGACGACGCGTCGGCGGTGTGGACCGCGCATGCCATCCCGGCGATCGCCCGGGGCGCGCAGCTCGTCGTCTTCGGCGACCCGGCCGGTGCGGCGCCTGCTCCCTTCCCCACCGGTCCCGCCGCGCGGGGAGGCGACGTCCTGCTCGACCGGGCCCGCGAGCTGTTCCCGGTGCGCACCCTCGGCACCCACTACCGCTCGTTCGATGAGCGGATCTTCGGTTTTGCGGCGTCGCGGGTCTACGACGAGGAGATCGTCACCTTCCCGGCGGCCGACCAATCGGGCGGCCTGCGCCTGGACGTGGTGGGAGAGGCCCGCTACGACGCGGGCACGTCGCCGGACGAGGTCGAACGCGTCGTCCAGGTGCTCCTGGACCAGGTGCGCACGCGGCCTGAGGAGAGCGTGGCGGTGCTGGCGTTCGACACCCGGCACGCCGACCGGATCCGTGCGGCGCTGCGCACGGCCGCGGACGACACCGGGACGGCCGCGTTGCTGAACGCTTCGTCGGTGACCACCCCGGACCGTGCCCAGGGCCTGGTCCGAGACGCTGTCATCGTGGCCGTCGGGATCGGTCGCGATGCCCGCGGACGAGTGCCGCAGCGACTCGGCGCGGTGAGCGAGGCGGGGGGCGAACGCCTGGTGACCACGGCGATGACTCGGGCGCGGCGCCGGGTCGTGGTCGTGTCCGGCGTCTCGGGCGAGGACCTCGATCCGTCGGCACTGCGCTCGCGGGGTGCGTTGCTGCTGCGCGATTACCTGCTCTACGCCGCATCCGGCGGGTCGGGCCGACGGATCACCCGAGGCGACGATGCGTCCTCGTCAAGTGCGTCAGCACGTCGGCGGCGTACGGCGTCCACGGGGAGCGTGCTCGATGCGCCGGTCGCGCCGCAGAGCTCGCCGTCCGATCTGTCCGTGGCGGTCGCCGACCTCGCGCGCCGGCTCACCGCCGAAGGTCTGACGGTGCACACCGGGCACGGTCTGGGCGACCCGCGGATCGACCTGGCGGTCGAGGACCCCAAGCGTCGCGGTGAACTCCTGGTTGCCATCGAGACCGACGGGGCGGCCTACGCCTCGCTGCCCTACGCCCGCGACCGTGAGCGGATCCGGCCCGCGCAGCTGCGGGCCCGCGGTTGGAGCCACGAACGGGTGCTCACCCGTGATCTCTTCCGCGACCCCGCCAAGGAGGTCGCCCGGCTGATGCGGGCGGTGCACGCCGCGTCCTCCCGGCGCAACGCGGTGCCAGGACTGTCGCCACAGCGTCACGATGACTGAGAGTCGCCGTCGTCCGCGCCGCGCCGTGCGGCCGCCGACGGGCACGCCGCGCGACGAACCGGCGGAGCCGACCGACGACCTGTCGGTGTCGGCGGACGATACGGACGAGGGCTGGTCCGGTGCGGGCGAGACAGCGGCGGGCGCACGCTCGAGCGATCAGGGTGAGCACGGCGGGCGTGGTGACCGCGACGAGCGATGGTGGCGCGAGCAGCGCCCACCGCACTGGGAATGACGCGGCTCAGGCCGCGGGGCGCAGCACCACGGACAGCTGGGTGCCGGCCGTGCGCGACATCGCGGTCTCGGCGGCGATGCGCGAGGCGACGGAGCTGGGCGCGCTGACCCATACCGCACCCGCGGTGTCGTCGGTGCGTGAGCTGGTGGGCGCGGTGACCAGGAGCACCGGGAGGTCCGCACCCACCGGCCCGGTCGCACCCAGGACGTCGATGTGGTCGCCCGTCCGCAGCAGCCCGGTCAGCGTCGGGTCGGCGATCGGCACGGACACGACCACGTCTCCGGCGCGCACCCCGGGCCAGTGGCGGCTCGTGCGCACCCGGGAGGCGGTCACCGGTTCGCCCGCGGCGATCACCCCCGTGGTGACCGATCCCTGGGCGGCCGCGCTGGGGAGCGCCCCCGCGAGGGAGGCACCGGAGGGCCACCGACGCTCCCGCAGGTCGCCGGGCAGCATCACGTGGCCGGCCGGAAGGTCGCGGGCCGCCACGACGATGGTCCGGGACGCGGCAGCCCGGCCCTGCAGAGCTCCCCAGCCGAGCAGCCCGGCGATCAGGAGCAGACCGGCACTCGCCACGCGGCGACCGCGGGCGCGGCGCCACGCGGCCGCCCGGCTGGTCCCGCGCCAGGCGGGCGGCAGCAGGGCGTGCGCCCGGCTCACGGCAGGGTGAAGGGCAGCGACAGTCCGTCGAGCGCGCGCCGGCAGCCGCACGTGGCGTCGGCGTCGGAGACGGGCGCCGGCATCCGGGCGATGGTGTCCATCAGCAGCGACTTCAGTCCTTCGATGTTGCGCTCGAAGACGCGCAGCACCTCGGTGTGGCTGACGGCCTCACCGGAGTCGACCCCGGCGTCCAGGTCGGTGACCAGGCACACCGAGGTGAAGCACATGGCCAACTCACGCGCGATCGCCGCCTCGGGCATCCCCGTCATACCCACCACGCTCCAGCCCGCAGACTGGTGCCACAGCGACTCCGCGCGGGTGGAGAACCGCGGGCCGTTGATGACCACCATCGTGCCCCCGTCGACCAGGTCGAGTCCGGGCGCAGCGGAGTCGGACGAGCCCAACACGGCTGAACGCCCGTGCGGGCAGTACGGATCCGCGAGACTGACGTGCACCACGGTGCCGGGCTCGTCGTAGACGGTCTGGTCCCTGCCGTAGGTGCGGTCGACGACCTGGTCGGGCACGACGACGGTGCCGGGCCCCTGCTCACGGATCAACGAGCCCACGGCGCAGGGCGCCAGCACCTGGCGCACCCCCACGGAGCGCAGAGCCCACAGATTGGCGCGGTAGTTGAGCCGGTGCGGGGGGTAACGGTGACCCTGTCCGTGGCGGGCGAGGAACGCGACGCGCCGCCCGGCGACGTCGCCGATGACGATGTCGTCGGTCGGGTCCCCGAACGGGGTGGTCACCTTGACGTGCTCGGTGTCCTCCAGGAAGGAGTAGAAGCCCGATCCGCCGATGACGCCGAGGTCGGCAGGTGCTGCAGCTGTAGTCATGGCCGCACGCTATCCATCGGACGCGAGCGGCCCACCGGTCGGGCGGTGCGGTGTGGGCAGCCGCCCGCCGGCGGCAGGGATGTGGAAAAGCGCTCGGACGGCGGTCAGGAGGCGGGCTTGGAGCCTGCGGTACTGCCGGAGGAGGACGACCCCGTGGAGCCGGTGGAGCCCGACGCGCCCGACGCCGGCTTCGGCGACGAGGACGAGGACGAGGAGGACGACGAGTCGGAGGATCCCGAGGACGAGGAGTCCTTGGACGGAGCGGGCGACGCCTCGGAGGACGTGCTGCTGTCGGAGGAACTGCTCGAGGTGTTCGAGCTGGTCGACTTCTTCTTGTCCGCGTCACGGCTGTCGTTGCGGTAGAAGCCCGACCCCTTGAAGACGACGCCCACCGAACCCCACACCTTGCGCAGGTTTCCGCCGCAGTTGGGACAGATGCTCAGGGAGTCGTCGGTGAAGGCCTGCGAGATGTCGAACGCGTGGCCGCAGTCCTTGCACGCGTATGAGTAGGTGGGCACGGCCGCCAAGTCTAGGAGAGGGCTAGGTCGTGCCGGACCCGCGGGCCCGCCAGTCGGCCAGGCGCCCGCCCTGGCTCACCGCGCGTACCCGGCGGATGGTGGCGCTCCGGGTGGACGCTGTGGTCACCAACAGCAGCTGGTCACTGTGCCGCAGGACCGTGCGACGGTCGGGGACGAAACTGGCGCCCTCGCGCACCACCATCGTCACGTTCGCGCCCGGCGGCAGCCGCAACTCGTGCAGCTCCACTCCGTGCAGCCGCGAGCGCGGGCCGACGCTCACCTGCAGCATCTCGGCGTGCAGGTCCTCCAGCGGCGTGGATTCCACCTGCATGTCCAACGCCTGGGAGTCGTCGATCAGCCCGAGGCGCCGTGCGAGCGCGGGCAGGGTCGGTGCCTGGAGCAGGGTGAAGATCACCACGAGCACGAAGACCAGGTCGAAGATCCACTCCGTACGCGGTGTGCCGAGGGTCAGCGGGACGGTCGCGAGGACGACGGGAACAGCACCGCGCAGCCCCGCCCAGGACAGGAACATCTGCTCGCGCCACCGGAAGCCGAACCAGGACATGCTGGCGACGATCGAGGCCGGCCGGGCGAGCAGCAGGAGCACCAGTCCGATCACCAGGGCGGGCACCAACTGCGCCTCCAGGCGGGAGGGGGAGGCCAGCAGCCCGAGCAGCACGAAGAGCCCGATCTGGGCGAGCCACCCGAGGGCCTGCCCGAAGCCGAGCACCGCCTGTCGGTGCGGCAGGTGCAGGTTGCCCAGCACCAGCGCGGTCAGATAGCACGCGATGAACCCGCTGGTGTGCGCGAGCGTCGCCCCGGCGTACGAGAGCACGCAGATGGCCATGATGCCGATGGAGAAGAGGCCGGAGGAGCCGACACCGGCACGCCGGATCAGCCGGCCGAGCCCCCAGCCGAGCAGCAGCCCGATCACGGCACCGCCGGCGAGTTCGAAGACCGCCATCAGCACCACGACCCACCAGGGGCTGCCCGCGTGGCCCGGTGTGGCGGCCTCGGCGAGGGCGATGACGATGAGGACGACGGGGGCGTCGTTGAAGCCCGACTCGGCCTCCAGGACGCCGGTCAGCCGGTGCGGCAGGGGCACGTTGCGCAGCACGGAGAACACGGCGGCGGCGTCGGTGGAGGACACGATTGCGCCGAGCAGGAAGCTGATCTGCCAGGACAGGTCGAGCAGGAAGTGCGAGGCGACCCCCACGACGGAGATCGAGACCACCACCCCGAGGGTGGAGAGCAGCGCGGCGGGTGCCACGGAGGATCGGATCGTCGACCACCGGGTCGTGAGCCCGCCCTCGGTGAGGATCAGCACCAGGGCGGTGTACCCGAGGACCTGCGTCAGCGTCGGGTCGTCGAAGCGGATGCCGAAGCCCGCCTCGCCGATGGCCACCCCGATCGCGAGGTAGAGCAACAGCGTCGGCAGGCCGGAGCGGTTCGCGAGCCGCACGGCCGCGACCGAGACCAGCAGCACCAGGGAGCCCACGAGCAGGGCGACGGCCAGCTGGTGCGGCCCGAAGGAGTCGATCGCCGCGGAGCCCCCCGACGTCGGCATGGAGGTCTCCTTCCGCAGCAAGTCGTCATTCTGTCAGGTGTCGCACCCCGGCACGCGGCGTGAGGACGGCGTCCACGGCGAGGTCGTGCGGTTCGCTCGGCACGACGTCCGCCAGCTCGTCGTCGTACACCACGGCGAGCACCAGTGCCCCGGGCGAACGCCGGTGCAGCGCCCGGTCGTAGCTGCCCCCACCCTGTCCGAGTCGCATGCCGCGACGGTCGACCGCCAGCGCCGGGACGATCAACAGGCTCGCCCCGGAAACGTACGACGGGTCGTGCGAGTTCCCGTCATCCCAGCCGAGATCGTTGTCCGGCAACAGGATCGGCATCATGACACGCCATCCGGTGTGTCCGAGCAGCTCCACCATCGCACGGGTGGGCGGCTCGGTCGGCAGCGCGTCGTACGCCGCGACGTGACCGGGCGGCGTACCTCCCAGCAGGTCCCGTAGGTGCCCGGCGAGCGCCAAATCGTCCCCGGCACGCTCATGTGGGGGGCGTGCGCGACGGCCCGCCCGGATGAGCGCCCGGGCAGCGGGCTTGTCGTGCGGGAGCTCGCGCCACATGGCCCCAGTGTGCCGACAGACGTCCCGCGGAGGGGGGTCCGGGGAAGGCGTCACCCGCATCACCGGTCAACGGTTAGCCTTCGGGCATGACGGCACCCCACAACACCGACGTGCACAAGGCCGTGATCCCCGCGGCGGGCCTGGGCACCCGGTTCCTGCCCGCCACCAAGGCGATCCCCAAGGAAATGCTCCCGGTCGTGGACAAGCCCGCGATCCAGTACGTCGTCGAAGAGGCCATCCGCGCCGGATGCGACAACATCCTGACGATCACCGGCCGCAACAAGGTCGCGATGGAGAACCACTTCGACCGGCACTGGGAGCTGGAGCAGGCCCTGGAGAAGAAGGGCGATGACCTGCGCCTGGACAGGGTGCGCAAGTCGGCCAACCTCGGCAACGTGCACTTCATCCGCCAGGGCGAGCCGCTCGGCCTCGGCCACGCTGTGCTGTGCGCGAAGCCGCACGTCGGCGACGAGCCGTTCGCGGTGCTGCTGGGCGACGACCTCATCGACGAGACCGAGGACCTGCTGGAGCGGATGATCGCGGCTCGCGGCGCGCACGGCGGCTCGGTCGTGGCGCTCATGGAGGTGCCGGACGACCAGGTGCATCTCTACGGGTGTGCCGACGTCGAACTGATCGAGGGGGAGCGCGACCTCGTTCGCGTGAAGTCCCTGGTGGAGAAGCCGGAACCCGAGGAGGCGCCGAGCAATTTGGCGATCATCGGCCGCTATGTGCTCGACCCGGCGATCTTCGACGCGCTGGAGAAGACGCAGCCCGGTCGCGGCGGGGAGATCCAGCTGACCGACGCCATGCTCCAGCTGACCGACCCGGAGCTGCCCGGCGGCGGGGTCACCGGCGTCATCTTCCGCGGCAACCGCTACGACACCGGTGACCGGCTGGACTACCTGAAGGCCGTGGTGCGGCTCGCTGCCCGGCACCGCGACTTCGGCGATTCGTTCCGCGACTGGATCCGTGACTGGGCTGCCTCGGACGAGGCGGAGGGCAAGGCCGAGCACCGCGTCATGGAGCACTGAGCGCCCCCGGGCGCAGAACATGCGTAGCGTCGAGGACCACCGCCAGCAGCTGATCGACCGGGTGCGGCCGCTCGCGGCCCGCCGGATCCCGGTGCTCGCACCAGAGTTGCTCGGGTCGGTGCTGGCCGCCGACGTCGTCTCCGGTGCGGCGTTGCCCGGTTTCGACAACTCCGCGATGGACGGGTACGCCGTCCGCGCGGCCGACGTCGCTGCGGCACCGGTGACGTTGCCGGTCGACGGCGACATCCCGGCCGGTGACACCCGCCGGTCGACGTTGGCGCCGGGCACCGCCTGGCGGATCATGACCGGGGCGCCCATGCCCGCCGGCGCGGACAGCGTGGTGCAGGTCGAGATCACCGACGGCGGCACGCGAACGGTGCGCATCGAACGGTCCGTGGCCGTCGGCACCGCCGTACGCCGGCTCGGCGGGGATGTCGAGAAGGGCGACGTGGTGGCCCTGGCCGGCACCCAGGTCGCGCCGTGGCACATCCCGGCCATCGTCTCGGCGGGGCACGTCGACGTCGACATCTTTCCCAGGCCCCGCGTCGGGATCGTGACCACGGGTGACGAACTGCGTTCCGCCGGAAGCGATCTGGCATACGGCCAGGTCATCGACTGCAACGGACCGATGCTGGCGTCGCTGGTGGCGGCGCACGGCTTCACCGTCGGACCGGTCCGCACGGTCGGCGACGAGGGCCCGCAGACCCGTGCGGCGCTCACCGCGCTCGCGGAGGAGGTCGACGCGATCGTGACGTCCGGCGGGGTGAGCGCGGGCGCGTTCGAGCCCCTGAAGCTGGCTTTCGCCGACGACTTCGAATTCACCCAGGTCGCGATGCAACCCGGCAAACCCCAGGGATTCGGGATGCTCGGTGATGTGCCGGTGTTCTGTCTGCCGGGCAACCCGGTCAGCTCCCTGGTCTCGTTCGAGGTGTTCGTGGCGCCGGCCCTGCGCAGGATGGCGGGGAGGCCGGTGGACGCGCTCAGCGTTCGCGCGACGGTGCAGACCGGCTGGACCTCGCCGCCCGGACGTGCACAGTTCGCCCGCGTCGTGCTCGATCGCGAACGGCGGATCGTCTCCTCCGGCGGTCAGGCCTCGCACATCATGGGTGGGCTGGCGGCCGCGAACGCCCTGGCCTTCGTGCCGGCCGAGGTCACCCGGGTGAGCGAGGGTGATGTGCTGGAGGTCTTCCCACTGATCGGTGGCCCCTGACATGGACCGACTGACCCATCTCGACGACGCCGGTGACGCCCGGATGGTCGATGTCTCGCAGAAGCCGGTGACCGCACGGGAGGCGCAGGCACGCGGGCGGGTGCTGTTGTCGGCGCGGGCGATCGCCGCGCTCCGCGAGCGGACGGTGCCGAAGGGCGATGCGCTGGCCGTGGCGCGGATCGCGGGCATCCAGGCCGCGAAACGCACCCCCGAGCTCGTACCGCTGGCCCACCCGGTCGCCGTACACGCGGTCTCAGTGAGCCTGACGGTGCGCGACGACGGCGTCGACATCCAGGCCGAGGTGCGCACCGCCGACCGCACCGGCATCGAGATGGAGGCCCTCACCAGCGTCTCGGTCGCGGCCCTGGCCCTGGTCGACATGATCAAGGCCGTCGACAAGCACGCCCGGATCACCGACATCCGGGTGACGGCGAAATCCGGTGGTCGCTCAGGGGATTGGAGCGAGGGCGATGCCTAGGGCCCTCATCATCACCTGCTCGGACCGCGCCTTCATGGGCGAGTACGACGACCGGTCCGGTCCGCTGCTCGTGGCGGCAGTGCGGGAGTGGGGGTTCGACGCGGACGAGGCGCAGATCGTCCCCGACGGCCCGCCGGTCGGTGATGCCTTGCGCGCCGCCGTGGCGGACGGGGTCGACCTGGTCCTCACGACAGGGGGCACCGGCCTCTCGCCGTCGGACCACACCCCGGAGGAGACCGCCGCATTGCTCTACCGCCGGGTGGCCGGCATCCCGGAGGCACTACGGGCCGCGGGCGTGCGCAAGGGCGTGCCATCCGCCGTCCTGTCGCGGGGGCTGGCCGGAGTGGCCGGCCGCACGCTCATCGTCAACCTGCCCGGTTCCACGGGCGGAGTGCGGGATGCCATCGAGGTGCTGCGTGACGTGGTGCCGCACGCCGTCGCTCAGGTGCACGGTGGGGGCGACCATTGAGCGAACGGCTGTGGCCGGTCGCGATCGCGGGTGATTGGCGCGGGATGCGCGTCATGCTGCGCCCGTTGCGTGCCCGGGCCGACCGGGCCGAGTTCGTGCGGTTGCGCGCGCAGAATGCCGCGTGGACCCGAGAGTGGGACTCGACCTCGCCGACCCAGCAGGCGCCCGTGTCCTTCGCGCAGATGGTGCGCCAGCAGGACCGCCAGGCGGCGCGCGGCGAGCTGCTGCCCTTCGCGGTCGCGGTCGACGGCGAACTGGTCGGGCAGATGCACCTGTTCAACATCGTGCGCGGCGCCCTGCGGTCCGCGGGGGTCGGCTACTGGATCTCCCAGCGGTACGCCGGCCGCGGCATCACGCCGTTCGCCCTGGCGACAGCGATCGACCATGCTTTCGAGACGGTCGGACTGCACCGCGTCGAAGTCAACATCCGACCCGACAACCACTCCAGCCTGGCCGTCGTGCGCAAGCTCGACCTGCGCGACGAGGGCCTGCGCCGGGCGTATCTGCACATCAACGGGCAGTGGCGCGATCACCGCTCGTTCGCGGTCGTCAGGGAGGACCTCGCGGCCGGCGAGACGATGGTGGGGAGACTGCGGACCACCTATCCGGAACCGGTCTGACGACACACCGACGCCGCTGCGGTGCAAGGCTTTCCGTACGCCGTAGCGTCACCCTCGTGGACAACCCGAGCAGCCTCATCTTCGTTGCGATCGTGGTCGTCTGGGCCGGTTGGCTTCTGCAACACCAGATTCGTCGCCGGCAGGTGCTGCTGACCGCCCGCACGGTCGAGACGTTCTCCGACGCGATGCGGGTGCTGGAGCGCCGCGCACCGGTCACCGCCGCCGCGTCCCACGAGACCGGCGCGGCTCGCACCTCCCTGCGTGCCGGCACCATGATCCACGGGGAACACCCCCTGCCCGATGAGCCGCAACTTCCTGCACACCACTCGAACGAGGTTGCCATGCCTGCGGATTCGCCCACGACGAACAAGCTGCACGAGGTGCTCGACCGGGCGCGAACGGTGGCGGCAGCCCGCCGCACCCGCGGCATCGCCCTCCTGGTCGCGACGGGTCTCTTCCCGTTGACGCTGCTCCTCGTGGTCGTCGGGGCGCTGTCCTGGGTCGCGCTGATCGCCTCCCTGATGCTGTTCGCGGCCGTCGTGCTGTGGCTGCGCGCGGAGACCGTGGCCGAGCACCGTCGTTCGGGCCAGGTGGCCCCGGCGATGCGTCGAGCGCCGCAGGCCTCCCGCCCGCAGCAGTCACGCCAGACCGCTCCTTCCGCGCAGCCCGTTGCCCGCCGGCGGGCCATCGCGGAGCGTCACGACGACGAGACGCACGTGGAGCTGATCCGCTGGGACGACGTGCCGTTCGACGCTCAGCCGGCGCCGGTCCGGGCGCAGCAGGCCCCTGCCGCGCAGGTCGGCGAGGAGACGAGTCCCGAGGCTTCGACGCCTCCCGCTGCCTCACAGGTCGCCGCCGACGGCACCTGGTCGCCCGTGCAGGTGCCGAAACCGACCTACACGATGAAGGCCAAGGCGCCCGACCGCGCCCCTGCCGCGCCGGCGTCCTACGAGAACGTGCCGGTCCAGGAACTGCCCTTCGACGGGATGGCGCTCGACCCCGAGGTCGAGGAGTTGCCCTCAGCTTTCCGGGCCGGCTGACCACGTACCTGGAATTTCTCTGGGAACGGCGCATACGGGCCCAGGACCGTTGTCTTTACTCTAGGTTCGCGTCATGCACTGGTTCTTCATCCCCTTCTTCATCCTGTTCTTCGGCATCTCGCTGTGCAACGTGCTCGCGCCCGAGGCGACCTGGCGGCGCACCCGCGCGTGGCAGTACAGGAACCCCTCAGCGGCCGAGCCCAGCGCCGCCGCCTTCAAGATGCAACGCATCGGCGGGGCGGTCGGAATAGTGATCGGGCTCGTGCTGCTGATCGTGACGCTCAGCAAGTGAGCCGGTTCGGCGTACGCACCGTCCGGTGTTAGAGTTTCGCTTGCTTTTGGGGCTGTGGCGCAGTTGGTAGCGCGTCTCGTTCGCAATGAGAAGGCCAGGGGTTCGAATCCCCTCAGCTCCACCGATGGCAGACCCCGTCTGACCGGCGCGACAAGCGTCGGGAGACGGGGTCTGATCCGTTTCCGGGCCGGTGATCAGCCCTGCGACGTGGGCCGGATCGTCAGGTCACCGATCTCGACGTCGTCGGGCTGCTCGATGGCGAACGCAATGGCTCGGGCCACCGCGGCGGGGTCGATGCCCAGCTCGGCCATCCGTCGCTGCATCTCCTCACGACTCGCGGGATCCTCGACGGCATCGACCAGTTCGGTGCGCACGAACCCGGGCGAGATCGACGTGGTGCGCAGCGCCCCGTCGGTCGACTCCTGGCGCAGCGCCTCCATGAGAGTGCGGACCGCGTTCTTGGTGCCCGCGTAGACGGCCTGGGTCGGCACGATCTTCAGACCCGAGGTCGACACCGTCGTCACGAAGTGGCCGCGCCCCTGTCGACGGAACACCGGGAGTGCGGCAGCGATGCCGTGCAGGACGCCGCGGACGTTGACGTCGATCATCGCGTCCCACGAGTCGACATCGAGGTCCGAGACGGACGCGGTCCGGGCGATGCCCGCGTTGCTGACCAGGACGTCGAGTCGTCCGAACTCCTCGACGGCCACCTCGACGAGACGCGTCAGATCGGCGCGCCGGGTGACGTCGGTGCTGACGATCTGCGCCCGTCCACCGTCGGCTCGGATCCGCTCGGCCAGCGCTGTGAGGCGGTCGGTACGTCGGGCGCCCAGCACCACCGCCGCACCGCGACCGGCGAGCTCCAGCGCCGTTGCCTCACCGATCCCGCTGCTCGCGCCGGTGACGGCCACGACCTTGCCTGCGATCCCACTCATGCGTGCCTCCCGCTCTAAGCTGACAACTGTCCGGTTGGGAGACCAGCGTAACGGACATTCGTCCGCTTAACTGGATTCCCGAACGGGGAGGACATGCCGACACGCGCACCTCGTGCGGATGCCGTCGTCAACAGGGCCCGCATCGTCAGTTCCGCTCGCGCCGCCCTGGTCGAATCGGGCGGATCCGTCGAGGGTCTGCGGCTGCAGGCCGTCGCCAAGGACGCGCAGGTAGGGCAGGGCACGCTCTACCGCCACTTCCCGACCCGGGAGCACCTGGTGGCCGAGGTGTATCGGCAGGAGATGACCGAGCTGGTGCAGACGGTGCCTGCGCTGCTCGCCGAACACCCGCCGTTGCAGGCGCTGGAGCTGTGGCTGGACCGTCTCCTGGAGTACGCGCGCGTCAAACGCGGTGTCGTCGCGGCGATCGAGGCGTCGGCGTGGCAGGACCTGTACGCCGACAACGAGCACCGACTGGACCATGCGCTGCAGACCCTGCTCGACGAGGGTGCAGCGGCCG
This sequence comes from Allobranchiibius sp. CTAmp26, assembly GCF_017565405.1. GTDB lineage: Bacteria > Actinomycetota > Actinomycetes > Actinomycetales > Dermatophilaceae > Allobranchiibius. The sequence goes on along the minus strand of NZ_JAGEKR010000001.1, from coordinate 43,140 downwards.
GCGCCGTGCGCGAAGGCGTCGACGCGACCGACGTCATCCTGCTGCTCGGTGCATTGTCACGCGTGCCCGAGGGGCAGTGGGACGCCCGCGCTCACACCCTGGTGACCGTCATCCTCGACGGCCTGCGCCGCTATCGGTAGTCCTCGAGTGGGACCGGCTCGTCCCCGGCGGCCACGCAACGGGCCATGTACCCCCAGCAGTCGGGACGCGAGCCGTCGGTATCGGTCAGGTCGTAGGCGTCGGCGAGCTGTCGGGCGGTGACGATCTCACCGGCCCATCGGGCGAACCCCGGATCGGCGGCCGCCGCGGCGACTCCGCGAGCGACGTACGTCGGAGACTCCGAGATCGCGAAACCCGGCTCCTTCGCCACGGCTCGATGCCACGTCTCCTCGCTGACCCCGAACCCCTCGAGCATCGCCTCCGAGCGCAGCCAGCCCGGCGTGACGCCGATGGCGGTGACCGGTTCCTCCCGTAGCTCGTAGGTGAGGCCTATGACGATGCGGCCGACGTTGGCCTTGACCAGGTCGTAGTAGAGGCCGACGCCCTCACGGAACGTGCTGTTGAACTGCGCGGTGCCGTCGGTCATCTCCACCAGCAGCCCGCGTACGCCGGTCTCCCCAGCCGTGCGCAGCATCAGCGGCAGCGCGTGGTGGCTGGTGATCAGGTGGGTGTCGACGCCCATCCGCAGCATCCGCAGACCGCCTGCGAGGTCGTGCTCCCACAGCGGGCGGTCCCATTGTGCGTAGTGATCGCCGCCGAAGATGTCGTTGACGAGCACGTCGAGCCGGCCGTGCTCCTGCTCGATCTCGGTGACCAGCGCCTGCACCGCGTCCGGATCCTCGTGGTCGACCACGAGAGCACACCCCGCAGCGTCCGCGGACCGGATCGCCTCGGCGGTGCCCTCGATGGTCTCCGGACGGTCGATCTCCGAGCGCCCCGCGGCGCGGCTGCTGCGCCCGGTCGCGTAGACGAAGGCACCGGCCCGCGCCAGCTCGACGGCGATCGCGCGTCCCGCTCCCCGGGTTGCCCCGGCGACCAACGCGACGCGGCCCGTCAACGGTGCTGCGTTCATGGAGTGCTCCTGCCGCGCGAGGTCGGTCCACCTTGCTACCGCAGGCAGCTCGACCGCCGCAACGGCGTCCCATCATGGGCCGAATCGGCGATTTCCGGACCTCGGAGCGCAACGATGGCTCGTACGGGCCGATCCCCGGTGTCCGGATCCAGGACCACGACCACCTCGAGAGAGTCGCAGACTTGCCGATCTTCAACGACGGAATGACCGAAACGCCGACGCCGCAAGGAACGGTCATCGAGACCGACGTCCTCATCGTCGGCTCCGGACCGGCGGGTGCCTCCGCCGCTCTCTTCCTGGCCGAGCTCGGCGTCCCGCACATCATGATCACCAAGTACCGCTGGACGGCGAACACGCCGCGCGCCCACATCACCAATCAGCGGGCGATGGAGATCTTCCGCGATCTGGGGATCGAGGAGCAGGTGCTGGCCGACGCCACCCCGCATGAGCTGGTCGGCGACACGGTCTTCTGTACGAGCATCGCGGGGGAGGAGATCGGCCGCATCCACACGTGGGGCACCCGCCCCGACCGGGAGGCCGACTACCGGCTCGCCTCGCCGTGCCTCACGGTCGACATCCCGCAGACGTACCTGGAACCGATCCTGGTGCGCAACGCGACCCGGCGCGGCACCGAGAGCCGGTTCTCCACCGAGTACCGCGCGCACACTCAGGATGAGGACGGCGTGACCGTCGACGTCTTCGACAGGCTGACCGGTCAGGGCTATCAGATCCGCGCCACGTACCTGATCGGTGCCGACGGTGCGCGGTCGCAGGTCGCGGCGGACATCGGGTTGCCCTACGAGGGCCGGATGGACATCGCCGGCTCGATGAACATCACGTTCCGGGCCGACATCTCGGCCCTGGTCGACCACCGTCCCTCGGTCCTCTACTGGGTGATCCAGCCCGGGTCTCACGTCGGTGGCATCGGCACCGGTCTGGTGCGCATGGTGCGTCCGTGGGACGAGTGGCTGATCGTCTGGGGGTACGACATCGACGGACCGGCCCCGGAGCTCGACGAGGAGATGGCCAGGAGCATCGTCCGGGACCTGTTGGGCATGCCGGACCTGGAACCCGAGATCACCGGCTACAGCCTGTGGGGCGTCAACGAGATGTACGCGACGACGCTGCAGAAGGGGCGGGTGTTCTGCGTCGGCGACGCCGTCCACCGCCACCCGCCGTCCAACGGACTGGGCTCCAACACCTCCGTGCAGGACTCCTACAACCTGGCCTGGAAGATCGCCGCCGTCCTGAACGGGCAGGCCGACCCGACGCTGCTGGACTCCTACACCGCCGAGCGCGCCCCCGTGGCGCAGCGGATCGTCACGCGGGCCAACACGTCGGCCAGGGAGTTCGGCGACATCTTCGATGCGCTCGGTGTCGTGGGGCTGGAAGGGGCGCAGATGGCCGCGGCGATGGAGGAGCGCAAGGCCAACACCCCCGCGGGCGCGGCGAAGCGAGCCGCTCTGGTGACGGCGATGGAGACCAAGAACTACGAGTTCAACGCCCACGGTGTCGAGCTCGGACAGTTCTACGAGTCCGGTGCGATCGTCTCCGACGGGACGCGCCCGGTCCGTCCGGCCGGCCGCGAGGACGAGGACCTCTTCCACGTCATGTCGACCTCGCCGGGCGCGCACCTGCCGCACGCGTGGGTGGGCAACAGCGTGGACAAGTACGCGCTGATGGATCTGGCTCCCTACACCCGGTGGACGCTGCTCACCGGTATCGCGGGCGAGGCCTGGGCGGATGCGGCAGCCGAGGTCGCCGCGCAGCGCGGTCTGCCGCTCGAAGCCGTGGTGATCGGTCCGGGCCGGGAGATCACCGACCTCTACTACGACTGGGCCAAGCTGCGGGAGGTGCAGGAGTCGGGCGCGATCCTCGTGCGCCCGGACAAGCACGTGGCGTGGCGCGCGATGCGATTGGCGGACGACCCGACAGCGGCGCTCGATGCGGCACTCACGACCCTGCTCGGGCCCGCGTGATGCGGGAGCAGGAGGCCGTGGAGGCCACGCTGGTCGAGACGGTCGTCGCCTCGTTCGACGACTGCCAGGACCCGCGGCTCCAGGAGCTGATGACCTCGCTGGTGCGCCACCTGCACTCCTTCGTCCGGGAGGTGCGGCTGACCGAGGAGGAGTGGGCAGCCGCGATCCGGTTCCTGACCGAGGCGGGGCACATCACCGACGCCGTGCGTCAGGAGTTCATCCTGCTCTCGGACACGCTCGGAGTCTCGATGCAGACGATCAACATCAACAACGCGGCATACGAGAATGCCACGGAGGCAACGGTGTTCGGACCCTTCTTCGTCGAGGACTCCGCGGCCATCGCGCTGGGTGGGGACCTGGCGTTCGGCGCGGCGGGCGAGCCGTGCTGGGTCGAGGGCCGGGTGACCGCCACGGACGGGAGCCCGCTCGCGGGGGCTCGGATCGAGGTGTGGGAGGCCGACGAGGACGGGCTGTACGACGTCCAACGCGACGGTGCGCAGCGTGCGGCGCGCGGTCACCTCTTCAGCGACGCTGCGGGCAACTACCGGTTCTGGGCGCTCACGCCGACGCCGTACCCCATCCCCGACGACGGCCCGGTCGGGAGGATGCTCACCGCGGTCGGCCGCTCGCCGCTGCGCGCGTCGCACCTGCACTTCATGGTGAGTGCGCCGGGCACGCGGACCCTGGTGACCCACATCTTCCCCGAGGGCGACCCGATCCTGTGGGACGACTCCGTCTTCGGGGTCAAGCAGTCCCTCATCAAGAAGTTCGAGCGGCAGCCTGCAGCGAAGCCCACACCCGACGGCCGCGTCATCGACGGCACGTGGAGCACCGTGCGGTTCGACATCGTGCTGGCACCGGCGGGCAGCTGAACCGCCTCGAGGCCGGGCGTCAGTAGCGCTGGGGCGCCCTGCCCGCTGCGCCCCGCAGGTACTCCAGCTCGCGCTCCGTCGGTGCCTTCTTGAACGCGAAGACGAAGAACATGATCACGTTGAGGATCGGCACGAGGCCGACGAGGATCCACCAGCCGGAGTAGCCCGAACGGTGGATGATGCGCACGACCGCCCAGATGTAGAGCACGAGGAGGATCAGGTACACCACGCCGGCGCCGATGAACACGCCGTTCGCCACATGGAGGTTGCTCGTGCCGTTGTCGAAGTACATGACATCCCCTTGGTGAGCCCCTACGCACGTTGTGTTGTGGCCGAAGGTAACCCGTGCACGCCCTCGGCGGTGGGGGAAGATCTGCAGGTGTCGACATCCCGCCCCGAAGCCGTCCTCTTCGATCGCGACGACACCCTGATCGAGAACGTGCCCTACAACGGCGACCCCGCGCTCGTCCTACCCGTCGCGGGTGCGCGGGAGGCCCTCGACGCCGTACGTGCGGCCGGCCTGCGCACCGGCGTGGTCACCAATCAGTCGGCCATCGGCCGCGGGTACATCACCGAGGCCGACATGCAGGCCGTGAACGCCCGGGTGGAGGAGCTGCTGGGGCCGTTCGACACGTGGCAGTTCTGCCCGCACACGCCGCAGGACGACTGCGCGTGTCGCAAGCCGCTGCCCGGCATGGTGCTCGCCGCCGCGGCAGCACTCGGGGTCGACCCCGGTGCGTGCGTGCTGATCGGGGACACCGCGGGGGACATGGCGGCCGCACACGCAGCCGGCGCCCGCGGGATCCTGGTGCCCGGTCCCGCCACGACCGAGCAGGCCCGCCGGGAGGCGCCGGCGATCAGCCCCGATCTCGGCGCGGCCGTGCGGATGGCGCTGCACGTCGCGGCGACGCACGGCGCCGCGACCGAGGCGCCGTGAGATGGTGCCTCGTGTGGATCAGCTGAGGGAGCCGCGACACCTGGTGGCGCCCCGCGCGAAGGCCATGTGGGCGACGGAGTACGGGGTCGCGGGCGTCGTGGTGCTCGCCGTGGTGGTGGTCCTGGTCTGGACCGGCACCATCACGGGGGCGTGGCGGTTCGCGGCCTGCGCGGTGGGGGGCCTGCTCGTCGTAGCGGGGGCCTGCGTCGTCCCGTTCTGGCGCTACGCCGTGCACCGCTGGGAGATCACCGACACCGCCGTCTACACCCAACGCGGCTGGCTGGTGCGCGAACGCCGTATCGCCCCGGTCTCCCGGGTGCAGACCGTCGACACCGAGCGCGGCCCGCTCGCCCAGCTCTTCGGTCTGACGACCGTGACGATCACCACCGCGTCGGCCAAGGGCGAACTGCGCATCGAGGGCCTGACGCGCAACGATGCCGAGCAGGTGGTCCGGGACCTCACGACCACGACCGCGGCGAATCCCGGCGACGCGACGTGACCTCGGCGGGCCCCGACGTCCGGCGCATCGCGGACATCCCCGAGGACGGTGTCTGGCGCCGATTGAGCCCGCGGATGCTGTTGATCCACCCCGTCCGGGAGGTCGTCCGCTTCCTGCCCGCACTACTCGCCGTGGTCTTCGCCGGCAACACCGGCGGACAGCACTGGTGGGGGTTGATCGTCACCGCGGTGGCCGTCGGAGCGGGCGTGGCCCGATGGCTCACGACCCGATACCGATTCACCGACCGGCAGGTGCAGCTGCGGGCCGGGCTGATCCGGCGTACGACGGTCTCCGCACCGGCCGACCGGGTGCGCTCGGTCGACGTCACGGCGTCGATCCTGCACCGTGCGCTCGGCCTGGCGGAGGTCAAGATCGGCACGGCCGCCGGCGAGAAGGAGATGCGGCTCAACGGGTTGACGACCCGCGAGGCGGCGGCGCTCCGCACCGACCTCCTGCACCGCAGCCAGGGCACGTCGGCGCCGGTCGCCCTCGACAAGAACGCGCCCGAGGTGTCCGGAGGCGAGCTGCGCAGCGAGCACGATCGTCGCGCGGAGCGACCCGGGCCCGGCGACGAGGAGCTCTACCGCCTCGACCCGTCCTGGGTGCGGTATGCGCCGTTCGGGCCGAGCGGCCTGGTCGCGGCGCTCGCGATCTTCGGTCTGGCCAGCCAGGTCGTCCAGGACACCGGGCTCGATCCCACCCGATCGGGCGCGCTGCGCGATGTGAGCGACGCGGTGCTGCGGGCCGGCACGGTGATCGCCGTCGTCGTCGGTGTGCTCGTCCTGCTGGTCGTGGTGGTGCTGCTGTCCCTGCTGGCGTACGCGCTCGCGTTCTTCGGCTTCCGCCTCACCCGCAGTCGCGGCGGGGAGACCCTGCAGGTCACCCGCGGACTGCTCACCACCCGCGCCGTGTCGCTCGAGACGCGTCGGCTGCGGGGGGTCGAGGTGAAGGAACCGATCCCGTTGCGCTGGGTCGGCGGTGCCCGGTTGCGTGCGGTGACCACCGGCCTCAAGGGCGACGACCGGGGCATGAGCGCGATGCTGGCGCCGCCCTCGCCGGTCGCCGTGGTCGAGAGCACCGCGGGGAGCGTGCTCGGGTCACCCGGCTCCCTGCGAACGCCGTTGCGGCAGCACGGTGTCGCCGCCCGCCGCCGACGGTGGGCCCGCGCGTTCGGGTCGTCCGCGCTGGTCGCGGCCGCGCTGCTCGCGCTCGCGTGGTGGATGTCGTCCTGGTGGCTCGCGGTGCTGGCGGTGCTCGCCCTGGTGCTGGCATGGCCCCTCGCGGCCAGCCGGGCGGCCGCGCTCGGGCATCAGGTCACCGGGCGGTTCGTGGTCGGCCGGTCCGGCGCCCTGCGCCGTTCGACGTTCGTGCTGGAGCGGGGCGGAGTGGTCGCCGTGACCACGCGGCAGTCGCTCTTCCAGCGGCGAGCGGGTGTCTGCTCGGTCGACCTCGCCACCGCTGCCGGCACCGGCTCCTACCGGATCATCGACGTGAGCGCCGACCGGGCCGACGAGCTGGTCGACGAGGTCAGCGGCGGGCTGTCGCGGCAGTTCACCGCGCAGCACGCCCACTGAGCTCCTGACCGCGGTCACCTTCGTGCGCGAGCGTCCGTTCTCAGGCGGCCTGGACGAGGAGCGATGCGGCCACCTCGCGCTGCGGGTGTCACCTGCGTGGGTTATCGGCCGTGCGGTCACTTTCCTGCACGTGCTGCATGCGCCCAGGTGGGTTGTGGGTGGTGCGGTCACTTTCCTGCACGTGGTGCATGCGCACAGGTGGGTTGTGGGTGGTGCGGTCACTTTCCTCTGCATGGCGTGGCGCCGCGGCTGCTCAGACCCAGCTGGGGAACCACATCCGCCACTGCCAGTGCGTCTGCGGGATGACCTGGCCGGTCCAGACCGGCCAGAAGAAGACGAAGAGGCCCGTCACCAGGAGCACGTAGCCGCCGACCGCCGCCTTGCCGAAGAGCACCCGGCGCGCATCAGCCGTGACCGGTCCCAGCATCAGCCCCAGCACGAAGACGCACGCGAGCACGACGTACGGGGAGAAGACGACGCTGTAGAAGGTGAAGATGGTGCGCTGCTGGTACTGGAACCACGGGAACCACCCGGCCGCGACACCGCCCCAGATCGCTCCCGCGCGCCAGTCGCGGCGCAGCAGCCAGCAGAAGAGCAGCACTGCGAGGGCGACCGTGCCGAACCACCAGATGCCGGGGTTGCCGAGCGAGGTGATGGCCTTGCTGCACTGGGCGGCGCCGCACTCGTGCGCGGGCGGGCTCTCGTAGAAGAACGACGTGGGTCGGGTCTGCAGCATCCACGACCAGGGGTTCGACTCGTACGGGTGCGTCGACGTGATCGAGACCGCCGCGTGGTACATCTCGATGTTGTACTGCCACAACGAGCGCAGCGGATCCGGCAGCCACGCGAAGAGATGGCTGTCGGGCGAGATGCCGGTGTTCTTGGTGGCGGGGTTGTCGACCGCCCACTGCCGGTCGTACGCGCCCGGATGCGTGAACCACCCGATCCAGGTGATCAGGTAGGTGCCGACGGCCACGGTCACCATGTAGACCGCCGCGGGCAGCGCGTCCTTGAGGAACGTCGCGCTCACCCAGCGGCGTACGCCGACGCTGCGCCGGGCGCCGACGTCCCACAGCACCGACATCACGCAGAAGATCGCCAGGTACCAGCCGCCGGACCACTTGGTGGCGACGTCCAGCCCGAGGCAGACGGCGGCGACCCAGCGCCACGGCCGCCAGCCGAGCCAGGGCCCTGCCTTGTCGTGGGCCTCCCAGGTGCCGGCGTCCTTCATGGCGGCGACCTTGCGGGCGAGGATCCCGCGGGTGCGCGCGCGGTCGGCGAGCAGGGCGACGAACCCGGCGAGCGCCCAGAACATCACCATGATGTCGAGGATCCCCGTGCGCGACATCACGAACTCCTCGCCCTCGAAGCACAGCAGGAGCGAGGCGACGGTGGCCAGCAGCGGCGAGCGGAAGAGGTGCCACGCAGCGCGGCCGACCAGGTAGATGCCGAGGGTGCCGGTCGTGGCGACGGCGAAGCGCCACCCGAACGAGCTGTTGATGCCGAAGAGGGACTCCCCGAGGCCGATCAGCCACTTGCCCATCGGCGGGTGCACCACGAAGTCCGGATTCGACCCGAAAACGTGCGCGTTGCCCATCGTGAAGAGGCTGTCGGGGTTGTTGGAGATGCCGGTGGACTTGTCCTGCTTGCGCTCGTACCCGAAGCGCATGAGGGACCAGCCCTCTTTGACGTAGTACGTCTCGTCGAAGATCAGCTGGTGGGGACGCCCGACGTTCCAGAAACGCAGGATGCCGCCGACGACGGTCAAGATGGCCGGGCCGAGCCAGCCCCATAGCTTCTCCTGCGCCGTGCGCGGCCGCCCGAGCAGGCGTCTGCGCAGCTGCTCGGTGGTGCTGAGGGCACGGGTCGGCGTCAGGCGGGTACGCCGCGGCGGACGCACGAGCGTCTGGATCACGGGTGACCTCCCTGCCACGTCGCTGCACCGCACGGGTCCCTGCCGGTTGGCAGGGCCGCCGCAGGGAGGTTAACCGACGGGGCTGCGCCACGGCCCGTCGTGCCGGTGCCCGCCCGCCGTGCCAGGGTGGCGTGCGTGACTGGAGTTCTGGTGCTGGCCGCCACCCCGATCGGCGATCCGCGGGACGCCGCGCCACGGCTCGGCGCCGAGCTGACCACCGCCGATGTCGTCGCGGCCGAGGACACCCGCCGGCTCCGACGACTCACCGACGACCTCGGCGTCGCCGTCGGCGGGTCGATCGTGAGCTACCACGAACACAACGAGGCACGACGTACGCCGGAGCTGGTCGAGCGGATCGCCGACGGAGCGCGCGTCGTGCTGGTGACCGACGCCGGGATGCCGTCGGTGTCCGATCCCGGTTACCGCCTGGTGGTCGCCTGCGCCGAGCGGGGACTGGCGGTCACCTGCGTGCCCGGCCCGTCCGCGGTGCTGATGGCGCTCGCGGTGTCAGGGCTGCCGGTCGACCGGTTCTGCTTCGAGGGCTTCTGCTCCCGCAAGGCCGGTGAACGCGCCCGCCAGCTGGCCGCGTTGTCCGTCGAGCGCCGCACGATGGTGTTCTTCGAGGCGCCGCACCGGCTGTCCGAGACGCTCACCGCGATGGCCGACGCGTTCGGCGCCGACCGGCGCGGAGCCGTGTGCCGCGAGCTGACCAAGACCTACGAGGAGGTACGCCGCGGCGGGCTCGGTGAGTTGGCCCACTGGGCCGCGGACGGCGTCCGCGGGGAGATCACGGTGGTCGTCGACGGTGCGCCGCCCGTGCAGATCACTCTCGAGGACGCCCTGCCGCAGGTGCTGGAGCTGGTCGCGGACGGCGTACGGCTCAAGGACGCGTGCGCGAGCGTGGCCGAGCAGACCGGGCTGTCGAAGAAGGCGCTGTACGACGCGGCGGTCGCGGACAGGGGACAGAAGGCGCCGCCGTCGGTGCCTGAGATGCCCGAGCCGCGCTGACCCCGGCGAGCCCGCACTCGGCCTGGGCAAAACCGGTGGCCGCGTCTCCCTAGACTTGCCCGGTCATGAAGATCCTGTCTGCAGTCGCCTGGCCGTACTCGAACGGTCCCCGCCACATCGGTCACATCGCCGGTTTCGGGGTGCCCTCCGACGTCTTCAGCCGGTACATGCGGATGGCGGGGCACGACGTGCTCATGGTCAGCGGCACCGACGAGCACGGCACGCCGATCCTGGTGCTCGCCGAGCGCGAGGGCGTCACCGTGCGGGAGATCGCCGACAAGTACAACGCGATGATCGCCCAGGACCTGACCGACCTCGGGCTGTCCTACGACCTGTTCACCCGTACGACCACGGTCAACCACTACACCGTGGTCCAGCGGCTCTTCGAGTCCATCGACGCCAACGGGTACTTCGTGGAGCAGACGGCGCGGGGCGCGATCAGCCCGAGCACCGGGCGCACCCTGCCGGACCGCTACATCGAGGGCACCTGCCCGATTTGCGGGTACCCGGACGCGCGTGGCGACCAGTGCGACAACTGCGGCAACCAGCTGGACGCCACCGACCTGATCGACCCGCGCAGCAAGATCAACGGCGAGACCCCGGAGTTCATCGAGACCCAGCACTACTTCCTGGATCTGCCGGCGCTCGCGGACGCGCTCGGGGAGTGGCTGAACGAGCGCGAGGCGAGCGGCGAATGGCGGCCGAACGTCATCAAGTTCAGCCAGAACATCCTGGCCGAAATCCGGCCGCGAGCGATGACCCGCGACATCGACTGGGGCATCCCGATCCCGCGAGAGGGCTGGGAGACCAAGCGCTTCTACGTGTGGTTCGACGCGGTCATCGGCTACCTGTCCGCCTCCATCGAGTGGGCGCGCCGGCTGGGGGAGCCCGACCGGTGGCGCGAATGGTGGAACGACCCTGCCGCGCGGTCGTACTACTTCATGGGCAAGGACAACATCGTCTTCCACTCCCAGATCTGGCCCGCGGAGCTGCTCGCCAACGATGGCAAGGGGATTCGCGGCGGTCAGCCGGGGGAGTACGGCGAGCTCAACCTGCCCACGCAGGTCGTGTCGTCGGAGTACCTGACGATGGAGGGCACGCAGTTCTCCACGTCCCGCGGGCACGTGATCTACGTGCAGGACATGGTGGCCCGCTACGGGCCGGACGCGTTGCGCTACTTCATCAGCGCCGCCGGTCCGGAGACGCAGGACTCCGACTTCACCTGGGCCGAGTTCGTGCAGCGCAACAACTCCGAGCTGGTCGCGGGCTGGGGCAACCTGGTCAACCGCACCGCGTCGATGATCGCCAAGAACTTCGGTGAGATCCCGACCCCCGCGGCGACCGAGCCCATCGACGAGGCCCTGCTGGACGGCGTACGCGGTGGGTTCACCGAGGTCGGGCGGCTGATCGAGGCGCACCGGCAGAAGGCCGCACTGCAGGAGGCCATGCGGTGGGTGCGGGAGGCGAACAAGTACGTCACCGACACCGAGCCCTTCAAGCTCAAGGGCGATGACCAGCGCGACCGGCTCGCGACGGTGCTGCACACCCTGGCGCAGGTGGTGAGCGACCTCAACACCATGCTGGCGCCCTTCCTGCCGCACAGCGCGAACGTCATCCACCGGGTGCTGGGCGGCACGGGCGAGTTCGTGCCGATGCCCCGGCTGGAGCAGGTGCGCGACCTCGACGACCCGGAGCGCAGTTATCCGGTCATCACCGGCGACTACTCCGCCACGCCCCGTTGGGAGCGTCGCCCGATCACGCCGGGCGTGCCGGTGCCGAAGCCGGCGCCCGTCTTCACCAAGCTCGACCCGAGTGTCGTCGACGACGAATTGGCCCGGCTGCAGGGCGAGCTCGCGTGATCGGTCGTACGCCGTGAGCCGGGGTCACGAGGCCGGCTCACACGGCGGCCGCCCGCCCGCGCCCGATCGGCTCCCCGTGGCCGTGGTCGACAACCACACGCACTGGGACATGGCCCGCGACGGCGAGGCCCCTCCCGACATCCCGGCCGCGATCGCCGCCGCCCGGGCCGTCGGAGTCGACCGCTTCGTGCAGGTCGGCTGCGACGTGGAGGGTGCCCGGTTCACGGCCCGCGTGGTCGAGCAGTACCCCGAGCTGGTCGGCGCGGTCGCGCTGCACCCGAATGAAGCGCCGCGACTGGCCGCGGACGGGACTCTGGACGACGCGCTCGCCGAGATCGCCGCCATCGCCGAGCAGCCGCGGATCCGGGCGGTCGGCGAGACCGGACTGGATTACTACCGCACGGACGAGGTGGGTCGCCCGGCGCAGCAGGCGTCGTTCCGGGAGCACATCGAGCTCGCCAAGCGCCTCGACAAGGCACTGCAGATCCACGACCGCGACGCGCACGCCGACGTGCTGGCGATCCTCGCCGAGCAGGGCGCGCCCGATCACACGGTGCTGCACTGCTTCTCCGGCGACGTGGCGATGGCGCGCGAGTGCGTCGAGCGGGGATACTTCCTGAGCTTCGCCGGCACCGTGACCTTCAAGAACGCGCGCGACCTGCGGAACGCGCTCGCCGTGACACCGCTGGAGAACCTGCTGGTGGAGACGGACGCGCCGTATCTCACGCCGTCGCCGCACCGGGGCGCGAGCAACGCGTCGTACCTCGTGCCGCTCACCGTCCGGGCGATGGCGGGCGTGCTCAACGTCGACGTCCCGACGTTGGCGAAGGCGCTGTCGGACAACAGCGAACGGATCTACGGGCCTTGGTGATCCGGCTGTCAGCGTCCTCCTGGCATGGGCGCCACGAAACAGCTGACAATCGTCGTACGACGCTGGTGCCTAGGGTGGCGCCGTGACGACGCCCGCCGGTGACGGCCTCCTCGGAGCGACCCAGGTGCGGGCGCTGGCGGCCGAGTTGGGTCTGCGACCCACGAAGCAGTGGGGCCAGAACTTCGTCATCGACGCCAACACGGTGCGCAAGATCGCGCGCCTGTCCGGCGTCGGTCCGGGCGATCAGGTCGTTGAGGTCGGTCCGGGTCTGGGTTCGCTGACCCTGGCCCTGCTGGAGTGCGCCGGCGGGGTGACCGCCGTGGAGATCGACCCGGCCCTCGCCCGGCGGTTGCCGCAGACCGTGCGGGAGGTGGCGCCCAGCCGCGCCGACCGGCTCCAGGTGGTCCAGTCGGACGCACTGCGCACCCCGCACCTGCCGGACCCGCAGCCGGTCGCCCTGGTGGCCAACCTGCCGTACAACGTGTCGGTGCCCGTGGTGCTGTCCTACCTGGAGTGGTTCCCGAGCATCGCCCGGGTGCTCGTGATGGTGCAGTGGGAGGTGGCCGCCCGGCTCGCGGCACCTCCGGGAAGCCGGGTCTACGGCGCCCCGAGCGCGAAGGCGGCCTGGTACGCCGAGGTGCGTCTCGCCGATCGTGTCGGCCGCAACGTCTTCTGGCCGGCGCCGAACGTCGATTCCGGACTGGTCGAGATGACCCGCCGCGCCGCTCCCGTCTCCGCGGCTCCCCGCGAGGCGGTCTTCACCTGCATCGACGCGGCCTTCGCGCAGCGTCGCAAGACGCTGCGGTCGGCACTCGCCGGCTGGGCCGGCGGGCCCGACCGCGCCGAGCACGCGGTCCGCGCCGCCGGTGTGGACCCCGGACTGCGTGGCGAACGTCTGTCCATCGAACAGTTCGCGGCGATCGCTGCGGAACGTCCGGCATAGTGGGCGACATGCGGCCCGTTCCCTCCTCGCCTGGCGTCCAGGTGAGGGTGCCCGCGAAGGTCAATCTCGAGCTGCAGGTCGGTCCTCGGCGGGATGACGGGTATCACTCCCTCGCAACGGTCTTCCACGCCGTCAACCTCACCGACGACGTACGCGTGACGCCCGCGCCCCAGTGGGGGTGCACGGTGCGCGGCCCGTACGCCGCTGCCGTCCCGACCGACACCGACAACCTGGCGGTCCGCGCGGTGCAGCTCCTGGGGGAGCGCTTCGGCATCGAGGAGATGCTCCAGGTCGACATCGACAAACACATCCCGGTCGCCGGGGGCATGGCCGGCGGGTCCGCCGACGCCGCCGCGGCCCTCGTCGCGGCCGACGCGCTGTGGTCGCTCGGTCTCACTCGCGCGGACCTGATGGCGATCGGCGCCGAGATCGGCTCCGACGTGCCCTTCGCGATCGCCGGGGGCACCGCGCTGGGTTCCGGGCGCGGTGAGGTGCTGGCCCCGGTGCTCACCCAGGCCGACTTCCACTGGGTGTTCGCGCTGCAGCACGAGGGCCTGTCGACGCCGCGGGTGTACGCCGAGTGCGACCGGCTGCGCGGCAAGGAACCGGTCCCCGCGCCCGAGCCGTCCGGTGCCCTGATGGCTGCGCTGCGCTCCGGCGACGTCGACGAACTCGCGCCACACCTGCGCAACGACCTGGAGGACGCGGCCTTGTCCCTGATGCCGCGGCTGCGCGACGTCATCGACACCGGCATGGACGCGGGGGCGTGCGGCGCGGTCGTCTGCGGGTCCGGTCCGACGGTGGCCTTCCTCTGCGCGAGCCATCACCTGGCGCTCGATCTGATGGTCACATTGAGCGCGAGCAAGGTCGCCGACGACGTCGTACGCGCCGTCGGACCCGCGCCCGGTGCGCATGTGGTGACCGACCTGCACTCGGTGGGTCCCGCCTGACGTCATCCAGCGCCGTTGCCGGTCGGTCGCGGAGCGACTGGTAAGGAACGTGCACGCACCGCATTAGCCTTACCCCATGCCGAATCTGCTCGCCGGCGAGCGCATCTCGCTCGCGCTCGGCACCCGTCAACTCCTCGACGACGTCTCCCTCGGCATCGGCACCGGCGACCGGATCGGCGTCGTCGGGCGCAACGGTGGGGGCAAGTCGACCCTGCTGCGGGTCCTCTCCGGCGACCAGGGCGTGGATGACGGGCGGGTGACCCGGGTCGGCGGCCTGCAGGTCGGGATGCTCGCCCAGGACGACCGGCTCGACCCCGCGTCGACCGTGCACGCCGCCGTCGTCGGTGACCGCGCCGAGCACGAGTGGGCCGCTGACGCGCGGGTGCGCGACATCCTGGACGGGCTGCTGGGCGGCGTCGGTTTCGAGACCGTCGGTGGTCCCGACGCCCTGGTCGGGCCCCTCTCCGGTGGCGAACGCCGGCGCGTCGCCCTCGCGCGCCTGCTCATTGACGACCCGGCGCTGCTGCTGTTGGACGAGCCGACCAACCACCTCGACGTCGAGGGGGTGCAGTGGCTCGCCGCGCACCTGGTGCGGCACCGCGCGGGTGCATCGGGCGCGTTCGCGACCATCACCCACGACCGGTGGTTCCTGGACGAGATCGCCACCCGCACGTGGGAGGTCGTCGACGGCCGGGTCGAGCAGTACGACGGCGGCTACGCGGCGTACGTGCTGGCGAAGAACGAGCGCGAACGCTCGGCCGCGGTCACCGAGGAGCGCCGCGCCAACCTGCTGCGCAAGGAGCTGGCCTGGCTCCGTCGCGGGCCGCCGGCCCGCACGAGCAAGCCGCGCTTCCGCATCGACGCGGCCAACGAGTTGATCGCCGGTGAGCCGGAGCCGCGCAACGGCGTCGAGCTCGTCCGCTTCGCGACCACCCGGCTGGGCAAGGACGTCGTCGACCTCATCGACGCGACCGTCACCGTCGACGAGCGGCCGCTCATCGACCGCCAGACCTGGCGGCTGGCTCCCGGTGAGCGCACCGGGATCGTCGGGGCGAACGGCGCCGGCAAGTCGACCCTGCTGCGGGCGATCGAGGGCACTCAGCCGCTCTCTGCGGGAAAACGCAAGCAGGGCAAGACGGTTCAGCTTGCGATGCTGACCCAGGAGGTCCGCGAGCTGGAGCGGTTCGATGGGCTGCGGGTGATCGACGCGATCACCGATGTGAAGTCGCACATCATGTTGGAGGGCAAGGAGGTCAGTGCCAGCAGCCTGGCCAAGCGGCTCGGTTTCGACGGCGGCCGCCAGCAGGTGCGGGTGTCCCAGCTGTCCGGTGGCGAGCGTCGCCGACTGCAGTTCCTGCGACTGCTGATGCACGAACCCAACGTGCTGCTGCTCGACGAGCCCACCAACGACCTCGACATCGAGACGCTGACCTCGATGGAGGACGTGCTCGACGGGTGGGCCGGGACGCTGGTCGTGGTCTCCCACGACCGCTATCTGCTGGAGCGGATGTGCGACCGGCAGGTGGCGTTGCTCGGCGACGGCGAGATCCGCGAGCTGCCCGGTGGGGTGCACCAGTTCCTCGAGCTGCGCGCCGAGCGACGTGCCCGCTCGGGCGGCGGCCCCGCGTCCCGTGCGGTGACGCCGCAGGCGACGCGGACGGACCCGGCGCAGCAGCGCGAGGCCCGTAAGGACATGGCCCGCCTCGAGCGCTCGATGTCGAAGCTGGCCGACCGCGAACAGGCGCTGCACGATGCGCTGGTGACCGCCGCGTCCGACCACGCCCGCGCCGGTGAGCTCGACGCGCAGCTGCGCGCGTTGCACGCCGAGCGCGAGGAGATGGAGTTGTCCTGGTTGAAAGTCGCCGAAACCGTCGAAGACTGAGGGGTTCTCAGGTCTCGACGGCGGTGAGCAGGGTACGCAGCGTGCCCGCCAGCCGCTCCTGCTCGCGGGGCGGCAGGTGTGCGAGCAGGGCCTGCTCGTGCTCGAGCAGATCGGCCATGGCGGCGTCGACGACGGCCAGCCCGGACGCGGTGAGCTGCACCAGGACGCCGCGGCGGTCGTGCGGCGCCGGGCCGCGGCGTACGAAACCGCGCAGCTCGAGACGGTCGACGCGGTTGGTCATGGTGCCGCTGGTGACGAGCGTCTGCTGCATGAGGGCGCCCGGTGAGAGGCGGTAGGGCTTGCCGACCCTCCGCAGCGCGGAGAGCACGTCGAACTCCCAGCCGTCCAGGTCGTGCTTGCTGAAGGCCGTGCCGCGGGCCTGGTCGAGCAGCCGAGCCAGGCGGGTGATGCGCGAGAGCACCTGCAAAGGGCGCACGTTCAGGTCGGGGCGTTCACGCGACCAGGCGTCGACGATCGCATCGACGTCGTCGGGCGAGGCTGGCCGATCGGGCATGGATCGACTATAGCCAGCATCAAGCTTCTTGACATCAAGAGACCGAGAGGTATCTTGATGTCAAGATACTTCGAGGCGGGGAGACGACTCATGGCCACCTGGGATCCGACGCAGTACGAGCGGTACGCCGACCTGCGCACCCGGCCGTTCCTCGACCTGCTGGCGCGCATTCCGCACCCCGACCCGCGCGTCGTGCTCGACCTGGGCTGCGGCAACGGGATCGCCACCCTCGTTGCCGCCGATCGCTGGCCGGACGCGACGCTGGTCGGCATCGACTCCTCGGCCAACATGCTGCGCAAGGCGGCCTACCGGGACACCGCGGGCCGGGTGCGGTGGGTCGAGGGCGACGTCGCGACCGTCGACGTGGGCGCGTACGGCACGCCGGACGTGATCCTCACCAACGCGACGTTGCAGTGGGTGCCCGGTCACCTCGACCTCATCCCGCGCTGGCTCGAGTCCCTCGCGGGCTCAGGTGTCTTCGCCATGCAGGTGCCGGGCAACTTCGACGCGCCGTCGCACCGGATCATCCGGGAGACCGCACGCGAGCAGCCTCGAGGAGCGGAGTTGGCGGGATTGCTCCGGGCCGATCCGGTGGCCGAGCCGCGGGGGTATGCCGACGTGCTCGCGGCTGCCGGTGCGCGCCCCGACGTGTGGGAGACGACCTATCTGCAACTGCTCGACGCCGCCCGCGAGCAGGAGCACCCGGTGCTGGAGTGGGTGAAGGGTACGGCGCTGCGGCCGCTGCTCGACGTCCTGGATCCGGACGAGGCGCACGCTTTCCTGGCCGACCTCGCGGGCCGGTTGGACCTGGCCTACCCCCGCGCGGCGTACGGCGTCCCGTTCCCGTTCCGGCGCATCTTCGCGGTCGGCGTCGTGGGAGAGCGACCGTGACTGCGCTCGGTCTGAATCACGTGCAGCTTGCATGCCCGGCCGGGTCCGAGGATGCGCTGCGTCGCTTCTACTCCGGTGTCCTCGGGCTGGTGGAGATCGAGAAGCCGCCGAGGTTGCGCGCGCGGGGAGGGTGCTGGTTCCGGGTGGGTCCGCACGAGTTGCACCTCGGCGTCCAGGAGCAGTTCGCCCCGGCGGTCAAGGCACACCCGTGCCTGCTCGTAGACGCTCCGTGCGCTTCGTTGTGGCCCGCTCGGTCCGAAACGGGCGGAAGGGCGGCCCTGTAGCCGTCGTTGTGGCCCGCTCGGTCCGAAGTGGGCGGGAGCCGCCCGGTCAGTCGGCGGGTGTCGCGGGCGCCGAGCGGGACGGCAGGACCGGGTTCTTCTCCAGACCGTGCAGGCCGTTCCACATGAGGTTGATGATGTGCGCGGCGACGAACTCCTTGTCGGGCCGGTCCTCGTGGTGGATCCACCACACCCCGGTCAGCGCGATGCTCCCGATCAGGGTCTGCGCGTAGACCGGTGCGGGGCTGGGCTCGAAACCGTGCTCCTCGAACGTGGCCTCGAACAGCTCCTCGACCCGTACGGCGATCGCCGACATCAGGCTCGCGGCCGACCCATCGCCGTGCCAGGAGGGCGAACTGCGCACCAGCACCTCGAACGAGGAAGGCGAGGCCTCCATGAAGTCCAGGAGCGCCAGGACGGCCCGCTCGAGCAGGGTGCGGATCCCGGCCGGCTGGCTCAGGGCGTCGGTGATGGCGGCGAGGATGTCCTGGATCGCTCGGTCGACGACGACCGCGTAGAGCCCTTCCTTGCCACCGAAGTGCTCGTAGACCACGGGCTTGGTGACGCCGGCGCGGGTCGCGATCTCTTCGACGGTGGCGCCCTGGACGCCGTCGGAGGCGAAGATGTCCCGCCCGACGGCGATCAGTTGCTCGCGTCGTTGGGTGGCGGTCATCCGGGTGCGTGGCTGAGGTGGTGCCATCCGCCCATTGTGGGGCAGGCCCGCCTCGTTGAGGTCCAACCACGCGCGCGGCGTCCTCTACCCTTGTCGGCGTTCGGCGTCTCCCGACTGAGACTGCCGCGCCTTCCCCGGTTGCTCTGCTGGTAGGGGCCGCCTGACTTTGAATCAGGATTAGCGACGTTGGTTCGATTCCAACCCGGGGAGCCGCCGGCCCGGAGCTCCGTCCGGGTCCGACCGGTAACATCGCGTCCGAACCGGCCGCCTAACTGCGCTGTCCGCAGCCTCGAGGAGCCCTACGAGTGAGCCCCACCCCCGCCGCCGTGATCGTCCTGTCTGCCGGCGACGGCACCCGGATGCGATCGTCGATCAACAAGGCCCTGCATCGGATCGGCGGCCGTCCGCTCGTCGCCCACGCGGTGTACGCCGCCCGCGGCACCGGCGCCGAGCACGTCTCCGTGGTCGTACGCGCGCAGCGTGACGCGGTCGCGGAAGCCGCTCGGGCGGTCGCTCCGGAGGTGCTGATCGCCGACCAGGACGAGGTCTACGGCACCGGCCGCGCCGTCGAGTGCGCGCTCGCCGTGCTGCCCGGTGAGTTGCAGGGCACCGTGCTCGTCATCACCGGCGACACCCCGTTGCTCACCGCGCAGACCCTCTCGGACCTGACCCGTCACCACGAGGCCACCGACGCCGTCGCCACCGTCGTCACCGGGATCGTGGCGGACGCGACCGGTTACGGCCGCATCGTCCGCGCCGCCGACGGCACGGTGCGCGAGATCGTCGAGCACAAGCACGCCAGCGAGGAGCAGCGCGCGATCGGAGAGTTCAACTCCGGTCTCTTCGCGTTCGACGCCGCGCGACTGCGGGACGCGATCGGGCAGATCGAGGTGCACGGCGAAGGTGGTGAGAAGTACCTCACCGACGTGGTCGGCACGGTCGTCGGGCAGGGTCACACCGTCTCGGCGTACGTGCTGGACGACCTGTGGCAGACCGAGGGCGTCAACGACAAGGCTCAGCTGGCGCGGCTCGGCAAGGAGCTCAACCGGCGCACCGTGGACCGGCTGATGACGCAGAGCGGCGCCATCGTCGTGGACCCCGACACCACCTGGGTCGACATGGACGTCAGCGTCGGTCGTGACACGGTGATCGAGCCCGGCACCCAGCTGCGCGGCGCCACGACCATCGGCGCCGACTGCACGATCGGACCCGACACGACGCTGACCGACATGGAGGTCGGCGACGGCGCGAAGGTCGTGCGCACCCACGCCGAGCTGTCCGTCGTCGGACCCGGCGCCTCCGTCGGCCCGTTCGCCTACCTGCGGCCGGGCACCGAGTTGGGCGCCGAGTCCAAGATCGGCACCTTCGTGGAGGCCAAGAACTCCACCATCGGCAAGGGCAGCAAGGTCCCCCACCTGTCGTACGTCGGTGATGCCACCATCGGCGAGCGGAGCAACATCGGCGCTGCCAGTGTCTTCGTCAACTACGACGGCGTGGCCAAGCACCGCTCGTACGTCGGCAACGACTGCCGGATGGGCAGCGACAACATGTACGTCGCCCCGGTCACCGTCGGCGACGGTGCGGGCTCGGGCGCCGGTGCGGTGATCCGCAAGGACGTGCCGCCGGGCGCACTGGCGATCTCGGTCGCCGCCCAGCGCAACATCGAGGGCTGGGCGCTGCAGAAACGACCGGGCACCGCGCAGGCCAAGGCCGCGGAAGCGGCGCTGCGAGACCGCGGCGACGCCGCACCTGCGACTGAAAGCGACACCCCGTGAGCGGCCTGAAGAAGACCACCGAGAAGAACCTCATCATCATCAGCGGGCGGGCCCACCCCGAGCTCGCCGAGCAGGTCGCCGCGGGCATCGGCACCACCCTCGTGCCGACGGCGGCGTACGACTTCGCCAACAGCGAGATCTACGTGCGCTACGAGGAGTCGGTGCGAGGCTGCGACGCCTTCGTGATCCAGAGCCACACCGCATCGGTCAACAACTGGATCATGGAGCAGCTCATCATGGTGGACGCCTTGAAGCGGGCGTCGGCCAAGCGCATCACGGTCGTCACCCCGTTCTACGGGTACGCCCGGCAGGACAAGAAGTCCCGCGGTCGCGAGCCGATCAGCGCCCGTCTGATGGCCGACCTGTTCAAGACGGCCGGCGCCGACCGGCTGATGGCGCTGGACCTGCACACCGACCAGATCCAGGGGTTCTTCGACGGCCCCGTCGATCACCTGCAGGCGCTGCCGATCCTGGCCGACTACGTGGCGGGCAAGTACGGCGACCGCGAGCTCGCCGTCGTGTCGCCGGACGCCGGTCGGATCAAGGTCGCGGAGTCCTGGTCCAAACGCCTCGGCGGGGTGCCGCTGGCCTTCATTCACAAGACCCGCGACGTCACCCAGCCGAACAAGAGCGTCGCGAACCGCGTCATCGGTCAGGTGCGCGGACGGTGGTGCATCCTCGTGGACGACATGATCGACAGCGGCGGGACGATCTGCAACGCCGCCGATGCGCTGATGAACGACGGGGCCGCAGGTGTGGTGATCGCGGCGACGCACCCGATCTTCTCCGGGCCGGCGATCCAGCGGATGCGCGACTCGGTCGCCTCCGAGGTGATCGTCACCGACACCCTGCCTGTGCCCGCCGACAAGCAGTTCGACAAGCTCACGGTGCTCTCCATCGCACCGCTGCTGAGCCAGGCGATCCGCGAGGTGTTCGAGGACGGCTCGGTCACCAGCATGTTCGACGGGCAGTCCTGACCCGAGCAGCGAGTCCGGGTCGCTGCGCGCTCCATAGGGCGCGCCGCGACTCCATCCGAGCGCGACGCTCGATTTGGGCGTCGGCGCGCGCTCGGCATACGATCATCGACGTTGCCTCGGCGAGGGACGGTGCGCGAACGCGCCGGTGATCCGTGATCGACGAAGCTCCGCCCGCGAGGCGTTCCCTCGCGGCGGTGCGCGTCGAGCATGTGCTCCGTGCGATCGGATGCCTCTCACGCCCCGTCCCGCGTCGAGGCCCATTCATCAAATACGTTGCTGATCAAAGGATTTCGTCATGGCCTCGACCGAGAACAAGCTGCACGCCGAGTCGCGCACCGAGTTCGGCAAGGGTGCAGCGCGCCGCATCCGCCGCGCGCACAAGATCCCCGCTGTGCTCTACGGGCACGGCAGCGAACCGGTCCACATGACCCTGCCGGGCCACGAGACCATGCTGCTGCTGAAGAACGCCAACGCGATCCTCACCATCGACCTCGAGGGCACCGAGCACCTGGCCCTGGCCAAGGACGTGCAGCGCGACGCGATCAAGCCGGTCATCGAGCACATCGACCTGGTCATCGTGCGCCGCGGCGAGAAGGTCGTCGTCGACGTCCCCGTCCACATCGAGGGCGAGGCGGGCGTCGAGACCGTCGTCACCGTCGAGAACAGCACGCTGGCCGTGCTGGCCGACGCGTTCAAGATCCCCGAGTCGGTCACCGTCTCCGTCGAGGGCCTGGAGGCCGGCAGCCAGATCCTGGCCAAGGACGTCACGCTGCCCGCCGGCGCCGAGCTGGACGCCGACGAGGAGCTGCTCATCGTCAACATCGTGCAGCAGCAGTCGGTCGAGGAGCTCGAGAGCGAGCTCGCCGAGGCCGAGGCCGAGGCCGGCATCGAGCGCGAGGAGTCCGACGAGGACGAGGCCGCCGAGGGCGAAGCTTCCGAGGGCGAGTCCGACGACGCCGAGAAGGCCGACGGCTCCGAGTAATCACCAGTACGACGTCGAGTGCGCGTTTCGCCCCCGGAATCTGTTCTTCCGGGTGTGCGAAACGCGCACTCGACGTTGGTGGGGGTGGTCGGCCTTCGCGCGGCGGCGCTGTCCGTCCAGGCATACTGACTGCCCGTGGACCCATGGCTGATCGTCGGACTCGGCAACCCGGGCACGACGTATGCCGGCAACCGGCACAACGTGGGCGCGATGGTGGCCGAACTGCTGGCCGACCGCGCCGGTGCGACCCTCAAGGCGCACAAGGCACGCGCCCGCGGCGCGCAGATCCGTCTCGGCTCTTCCGGGGGTGGGCTGCCGGGGCCGGCCGCCGTGGTCGCGGTGCCGAGTACCTACATGAACGAGTCGGGCGGCCCGGTCGCCGCGCTGCTGCAGTTCTTCAAGATCCCGCCCGAGCGGTTGATCGTGGTGCACGACGAGCTCGACATCGACTTCGGCGCGGTGCGGCTCAAACGCGGCGGCGGCGAGGGCGGCCACAACGGCCTGCGCTCCATCACCAAGTCGCTCGGCACGAAGGACTACCTGCGGGTGCGGGTGGGGATCGGTCGGCCGCCGGGCCGGATGGACGCAGCGTCGTACGTCCTGAAGGACTTCAACGCGACCGAGCGAAAAGAGCTGGACTTGCTGCTGCCCTCAGCGGTGGACGCGATCGACCTGCTGGTGGAGAAGGGGCTCCCCGAGGCGCAGAACGTCGTCCACGCCTGGTAACGGGCGCGCGGTTGTCAGCGTTTTTGTGACGCGGATGCCATAGAACCGCTGACAACCACGTCGGGGTATGCGCGGTTGTCAGCGTGTTCGTGACGCGGGTGCCACAGAACCGCTGACAACCGGCTATCCCTCGAGCGTCAGGCCGAGGTGCGCTCGAGATCCTTCTTGAGGTTGGCGAGGGTGCGGGCGATGTTGCCGCGCTGCCAGTCGGCGAACGTCGACCCGCGGGTCACCACTTTGTCGAACCCTCTCGCCGCGAACGCCGGCCAACCGCTGCGACCGTCGGTCCACACCTCGGTGACCTGCGTGCCGTCGGGCACCTCCGCGAGGCGGTACTCCCAGGTGGCGATGCGCGCCTTGAGACCGGGCTTGCGCAGGCCGATCGCCTTGACGTCGAACGCGAACCGGCTGCCCGGATCGGACGCGGTCACGACGCATCGGGTGTGCCACTTCGCGCCGAACCTGCTGTTCGCGCCCACGAACGACGTGCCGACCGGGGCCGGGCGGCCAGCGGTCTCGATGACGGCACCGGTGTTCTCCGGGCTCCACCGCCCCATCCGGCTCGGGTCGCTGATGGCCTCGAACACCTGCTGCGGGCTGACACCGGCGATCGTGACGGTGTCCTGAACGCTCATCTCACGGGGCATCACCCGATCGTAGGTGGCCGCCCGCCTGGGATTCTGTGCCGTGCGCGGCGGACCGTCAGGGGCCCGAAGGGCTGTCGGCGCCCGCACCTACACTGGAAGCTCCACCCCGCGATCTCGTGATCCGGGGCTTTCGTGCTGCCGAACCGGAAGAATCCCGTGCGCCTCGACCCGCTGCTCGATCTGCTGTCCGGCGACCCCGCCGTACGCCGTGTCCTCGATTTCCGCGGCTCCGCGGACGTCGTCGACGTGGCCGCCTCACCCGGTGCGAGGGCGCCCCTGCTGTCCCTGCTGACGCGGCGGGGCGACGAGGCGCGGGTGCCGATCCTGGCCGTCACGGCCACCGGCCGCGAGGCGGGCGACCTGTCCGAGGCGCTGCGCAGTCTGCTGCCCGAGCACGCGGTCGCGGAGTTCCCCAGCTGGGAGACGCTGCCGCACGAGCGGCTGAGCCCGCGCAGCGACACCGTAGGCCGACGTCTCGCCCTGCTGCGCCGGCTGGTCCACCCGGACCACGCCGAGCATGCCGAACACGGCCCGATCGACATCGTCGTGGCGAGCGTCCGCGCCGTCCTGCAGCCCATCGCGCACGGGCTCGGTGACCTCGCACCGGTCGAGCTGCGGCCCGGCACCGACGCGCGGCTGGAGGACGTCGTCGAAGCGCTGGCCGACGCGGCGTACGCCCGGGTCGACATGGTCGAGCGCCGTGGCGAGTTCGCCGTCCGCGGAGGGATCCTCGACGTCTTCCCGCCGACCGAGGAGCACCCCCAGCGGGTCGAGTTCTGGGGCGACACGGTCGAGGAGGTGCGCTGGTTCAAGGTCGCCGACCAGCGCTCGCTGGAGATCGCCGAGGGGGGTCTGTGGGCCCCGCCGTGCCGCGAGCTGCTGCTCACCGCGCAGGTCCGCGACCGCGCCAAGGAGCTCGCGCCGCAGCTCGCGGGCGTGAGCGACATGCTGGAGAAGGTCGCCGAGGGCATCGCCGTCGAGGGCATGGAGTCCCTGTCGCCGATCCTGCTGGGCGACGCGATGCAGCCCCTGCTCGACGTGCTGCTGCCCGGCACCCACGTCGTGCTGTGCGACCCCGAACGGGTGCGCACCCGCGCCGCCGACCTGGTCACGACCAGCGAGGAGTTCCTCGACGCGAGCTGGGCCAACGCCGCAGCGGGCAACGTCGTCCCGGTCGACCTGCGGGGAGTGCTGGGCACCGCGTCGTACTGGAGCCTGTCCCAGCTGCGCGACCACGCGCTCGCCACCGGCCGGCCATGGTGGTCGATGTCGTCGTTCTCCTCCGACGAGGAGCTGGTCGAGTTCGCCGAGGACGAGCTGCCGGGGGAGCGGATCACCTTGCACACGCAGGAGATCCCGGCCTACCGCAGCAACACCGAGCACGCCGTCGACGACCTGCGCAAGTGGGCCACCGAAGGGCAGCGGGTGCTCGTGGTCACCGAGGGCCCCGGCCTCGCCAAGCGGGTCACCGAAGTGCTGTCGGAGAACGACGTCACGACCCGAGCGCTCGGCCCGCTCGACCCCGGCATGGTCGAGGTGAGCACCGGCTGCCTGGGGCGCGGGTTCGCGCTCCCGTCCAGCGATCTGGTGGTCGTGACCGAGGCCGACCTGACCGGCAGCCGCGGCACGAGCGGCAGCACCAAGGACATGCGCAGGATGCCGGCACGTCGGCGCAATGTCGTCGACCCGCTGCAGCTGCGCCCGGGCGACTACGTCGTGCACGAGCAGCACGGGGTCGGCCGGTTCGTGGAGATGATGCAGCGTTCCGTGGGAGGCGCGACCCGCGAGTACCTGGTCCTGGAGTACGCCGCGTCCAAGCGCGGGCAGCCCGGCGACCGGCTCTTCGTGCCGACCGACCAACTCGACCAGATCACCCGCTACGTCGGCGGCGAGATGCCCACGCTCAACAAGATGGGCGGCTCGGACTGGCAGACCACCAAGTCCCGCGCCAAGCGGCACGTGCGCCAGATCGCCGGCGAGCTCATCCGGCTCTACTCCGCGCGGATGGCCACCGAGGGGCACGCGTTCGCGCCCGACAGCCCCTGGCAGCACGAGCTGGAGGACGCGTTCGCCTACGTCGAGACGCCCGACCAGCTCTCCAGCATCGACGAGGTCAAGGCCGACATGGAGAAGTCGGTCCCGATGGACCGCCTCATCTGCGGCGACGTCGGCTACGGCAAGACCGAGATCGCGGTGCGGGCGGCGTTCAAGGCCATCCAGGACGGCAAGCAGGTGGCGGTCCTCTGCCCGACCACCCTGCTGGTGAAGCAGCATGTGCAGACCTTCACCGAGCGGTACGCCGGCTTCCCCGTCGTGGTGAAGGCGCTGTCCCGCTTCCAGACCGACCGCGAGGCGCGCGAGGTGATCGAAGGCCTGAAGAGCGGTGGCGTCGATCTGGTCATCGGCACCCACCGGCTGCTGTCCAAGGAGATCCAGTACAAGGACCTCGGGCTGGTGGTGGTCGACGAGGAGCAGCGCTTCGGTGTCGAGCACAAGGAGCAGCTGAAGCAGATGCGCACCGCGGTCGACGTGCTGGCGATGTCCGCGACGCCGATCCCGCGCACCCTGGAGATGGCGGTCACCGGTATCCGCGAGATGTCCACTCTCGCAACGCCGCCCGAGGAACGCCACCCGGTCCTCACGTTCGTCGGAGGCTGGGACGAGAAGCAGATCGGCGCGGCCGTACGCCGCGAGCTCATGCGCGAGGGCCAGGTCTTCTTCATCCACAACAAGGTGGCGACGATCGAGAAGGCGGCCTCCCGGCTGCGCGAGCTCGTGCCCGAGGCCAGGGTGGTGACGGCGCACGGCAAGATGCCCGAGCACCGCCTCGAGGACGTCGTCGTCGACTTCTGGGAGCGACGCGCCGACGTGCTGATGTGCACCACGATCGTCGAGACGGGTCTGGACATCTCCAACGCCAACACCCTGATCGTGGAGCGGTCCGACCTGATGGGTCTCTCGCAGCTGCACCAGCTGCGCGGCCGGGTCGGTCGCGGGCGCGAACGCGCCTACGCCTACTTCCTGTTCCCGCCCGAGAAGCCGCTCACCGAGACCGCTCACGACCGGTTGCAGACCATCGCCAGCCACACCGACCTCGGCGCCGGCATGCAGGTCGCCATGAAGGACCTGGAGATCCGTGGCGCCGGCAACCTGCTCGGGGGCGAGCAGTCCGGGCACATCGCCGGGGTGGGCTTCGACCTGTACGTGCGGATGGTCGGTGAGGCCGTCGCCGACTTCCGCGGCGAGAAGGACACCACGCCGAACGAGGTCAAGATCGAGCTGCCGGTCGACGCGCACCTGCCGCACGAGTACGTGCCGGGGGAGCGGCTGCGCCTCGAGGCGTACAAGAAGCTCGCGGTCGTCGAGGACGAGAGCGGCCTGACGGAGATCGAGGCGGAGCTGCAGGACCGGTACGGCACGCCGCCACAACCGGTCCGCAACCTCTTCGAGGTGGCCCGGCTGCGGATCATCGCCCGGCAGGGCGGCGTGGGCGACATCAGCGCCCAGGGCCGCTACATCCGGTTCGGCCCCCTCGAACTACGCGAGAGCCAATCGCTGCGCCTGCAGCGGCTCTTCCCCGGCACGCTGGTGAAGGCCGGTCACGCGCTGGTGCCGACGCCGAAGACCGCACCGGTGGCCGGTCAGCCGCTGCGGGACCTGGAGGTGCTGCGGTGGGCCGCGGCCCTGGTGAAGGCGGTGCTGCTCGACGACATCGCGGCGGCAGCCGGAGCCGCGGGCGCGTGAGCCGGTGCGTGCTGGCATGATGACCGCTGTCATCCGAGGAGGTCCACACGTGAGTACGTCGCGCCGCGCCGTCGGCATCGCCGCCCTGGCCGTCATCGCCACCGGGGTGAGCGGATGCGGTAGCAGCCAGTTGTTCCACGACAGCAACACCGCTGCGTCCTACCAGGGCACCAGTGTCAGCGTGCAGCAGGTGCAGGACGCCGTCACCCAGATCAAGCAGGCGTTCGGCTCCGGCGCCGCGGACTTCAACTCCCGCACCGCGATCACCTACCTCGTCCTCGGCAAGGACCTGCAGCGCATCGCGGCCGAGAACGGCGCCCCGTTCTCCGCCGACCAGGCGCGCCAGGAATTCGCCCGGCGCAAGGTGGCCAACCCCTCCTCCGCCGCGATCGACGCGCTGCGCAGCAACGTCGCGCTGACCAATCTCAGCAACTCCCAGGCCGGGATCGCCGAGGTCAGCAAGGTCGTCAACGCCGCGAAGGTCGACGTCAACCCGCGGTTCGGCCGATGGGGCGGCGCCAACGGAGTGCTCGCGACGGCGGAGCCGTGGATCGCCGGCAAGAGCACGAGCAAGAGCTGAGCGCCACGAACACGGGCGAGGCGTCGCTCGCGATCCTCGTCACGTCGCCGCGGGTGCCGGCGGGTCTGCTCAGCAGGTCCGCCTGGCAGGTGCTCGAAGCAGCCGATGTCGTCTACGCCGCGGATCTCGACGAGCCGGTGCCGGATGCCGTCGCCACCAGCGGCGTGCAGGTGCGCGCAGCGGCGTACGGCGACCGGCGGCAACTGGCGCGGGCACTCGCCCAGCACGACGGCAGGGTGGTCTGGATCGGCTCGGCCGACGGCGACCCCGGCCTGACGGATGCGCTCGCCGGGGAGTTGACCCGGCTGGAGACGCCGCCCGCCGTGGAGATTGTGGTCGGTTCGTGGGATCTGCCCGGCGCCCGGCTGCTGGACGCAGTCGCCGTGATGGACACGCTGCGTTCGCCCGGAGGGTGTCCCTGGGATGCCGAGCAGACCCACGACAGCCTGGCCAAGTACCTGGTCGAGGAGGCCTACGAGACGCTCGAGGCCATCGAACTGCGCGATCGCGGCCACCTCGCCGAAGAGCTGGGCGACGTGCTGCTGCAGGTGCTCTTCCACGCGCGCCTCGCGGCCGAGGACCAGCAGGAGCCGTTCGACATCGACGATGTCGCGGGCGGGCTGGTCGCCAAGCTGATCCGGCGCCACCCGCACGTCTTCAGCGACGGCGACGCCACCACCCCGGGGGAGGTCGAAGCGTCCTGGGAGCAGATCAAGGCTGCCGAGAAGCCCGACCGGGACGCGGACGACCTGCTGGCCGGCGTACCCAAGGGCCTGCCCACGCTGCTCGTCGCGGAGAAACTGCTCTCCCGCGCTGCCCGTCGCGGCGTCGACCTCGCGTACGACGATTCGACCGGCTCGCAGTTGCTGCGCCAGGTCGCCGCGGCGCGCGAGCGTGGGGAATCGGCCGAGACGGTGCTCGGCCGGGAGCTGCGGGCGGTGGCCGCGCGATCGCGGAAGCCGTCCGCTCCCGAGCAGTGACGGTGGCGCAGGAAGGCCCGAGAGGCGCACGCCGGCCCGAGGCTCTCGGACCTACCTGAGCCACCCTGGCTCTGCGCGCCGCACGCGCCCGCCCCGCCGACCCCGTTAGGCTCGTGGATCAGTACGCCGTCCACCCACCTTGGGAGCTTGAAGTGGCCAGCATCGATGCAATCCTCGCCCGCGAGATCCTGGACTCGCGCGGCAACCCGACGGTCGAGGTCGAAGTCGCCCTGGACGACGGTGTCGTCGGTCGCGCGGCCGTTCCCTCCGGTGCCTCGACGGGCCAGTTCGAGGCGGTCGAGCGTCGCGATGGCGACAAGAAGCGCTACCTCGGCAAGGGCGTGCAGGACGCGGTCGATGCGATCGGCGAGGAGCTGGCCCCGCACCTGCTCGGGTTCGACGCCAGCGAGCAGCGCCTGGTCGACGCCGAGATGATCGGCATCGACGGCACCCACAACAAGGGCAAGATCGGCGCGAACGCCATCCTCGGTGTCTCCCTGGCCGTCGCGAAGGCTGCCGCCGAGTCGGCCGACCTGCCGCTCTTCCGCTACGTCGGCGGTCCGAACGCGCACGTGCTGCCGGTGCCGATGATGAACATCCTGAACGGCGGGTCGCACGCCGACTCCAACGTCGACATCCAGGAGTTCATGATCGCCCCGATCGGCGCGGAGTCCTTCCGCGAGGCGCTGCGCTGGGGCGCGGAGATCTACCACAGCCTCAAGGCGGTGCTGAAGAAGCAGGGCCTGTCCACCGGCCTCGGCGACGAGGGCGGTTTCGCTCCGAACCTGGAGAGCAACCGCGCCGCGCTCGACCTGATCCTGACCGCGATCGAGAAGGCCGGCTACACCCCGGGCAAGGAGATCGGTCTCGCGCTCGACGTCGCGGCCAGCGAGTTCTTCGACAAGGGCAGCTACCGGTTCGAGGGTGCCAAGAAGTCGGCCGAGGAGATGTCCTCCTACTACGCCCAGCTGGTCGCGGACTACCCGCTCGTCTCGATCGAGGACCCGCTGCACGAGGACGACTGGGACGGCTGGAAGACCCTGACCGACCAGATCGGTCACCAGGTGCAGATCGTCGGCGACGACCTCTTCGTGACCAACCCCGAGCGGCTGCAGCGCGGCATCGACACCGGCACGGCCAATGCGCTGCTGGTGAAGGTCAACCAGATCGGTTCGCTCACCGAGACCCTCGACGCGGTCACCCTGGCTCAGAGCAACGGCTTCCGCTGCATGATGAGCCACCGTTCGGGTGAGACCGAGGACACCACGATCGCCGACCTCGCGGTCGCGACGAACTGCGGGCAGATCAAGACCGGTGCGCCGGCCCGTTCGGACCGGGTGGCCAAGTACAACCAGCTGCTGCGCATCGAGGAGGAGCTGGACGACGCGTCGACCTACGCCGGCGCCTCGGCGTTCCCGCGTTTCACCGCCTGAGCAGGGGGAGACACCGTCATGCCGCGCGACACGCGCTCGACCCGGCCCGCGCAACCGCGCGGGAGCAGTTCGCGACCCTCCGCGAGTCGTCCCGCGGGGTCACGGGCGGCCCGTACGCCGCGCGCGTCGTCGACGTCGGCGGGCACGGCCCGTGCTGCGCGTCACCGTCGTACACCGCGATCGATGCGCCGGCTCACCGTGCTCGGTGCGCTCGTGGTCTTCCTCGCGGTGCTCATCACCCCGACGCTGCGCAGCTACCTGCGCGCCCAGGGCGACATCAACGGCCTCCGTGGCCAGGTCGCCTCTCAGCAGGCCGACATCCGGTCCCTGCAGGCGCAGCAGAAGCAGTGGAACGACCCGGCCTACGTCAAGGCGCAGGCCGCCAAGCGGCTCGGTTTCGCCGCACCGGGCGCGACCCTGACGGTGGTCGTGGACCAGCAGGGCACCGTGCACAAGGTGACGAAGTCCGGTGTCGTGGCAGCGACCACGGCGTCCAGTACCCACCCGTGGTACGGGCAGCTGTGGCAGTCGCTGGTGCGCACCCCGCCCCGATGACCGATCCTTCTCCCTCGACCGGTTCCATCGGCGAAGCCGACCTGCACGCCATCGAGCAGCAGCTCGGCAGGGTGCCGCGTGGAGCCATCGACGTCGCGGCACGCTGTCCCTGCGGGTGCCCGGCCGTCGTCCGGACGCTGCCCCGGCTGCCCGACGGCACGCCGTTCCCGACGACGTACTACGCGACCTGCCCGCGGCTGACCGGCGCGATCAGCACGCTGGAATCCCTGGGCATGATGCGCGAGATGACCGACCGGCTGCAGCAGGACGCCGACCTGGCCGCGCACTACCGCGCGGCGCACGAGAAATATCTTCGCCACCGCGCCGAGCTCGGGGACGTGCCCGAGATTGACGGGATCTCCGCCGGCGGGATGCCGAACCGCGTCAAGTGCCTGCACGTCCTCGTCGCCCACTCCCTGGCCGTCGGCCCGGGGGTCAATCCGCTCGGGGACGAGGCGCTGGCGGCGCTGCCGCAGTGGTGGACCGGTGGGTGCTGCGCCCCGGAGGCCGTGTGACCCGGGTCGCCGCGGTCGACTGCGGCACCAACACGATCCGGCTGCTGGTCGCTGACAGCGCGCCGTCCGGCGCGAGTGGCGGCCGGCTTGTCGACGTGGTGCGCCGGATGGAGTTCGTCCGGCTGGGTCAGGGCATCGACGCCACGGGACGGATCGCGCCCGAGGCGATGGCCCGCACCCTGGCCGCCGCTCGCGAGTACGCCACACAGTGCACCGAACTCGAGGTTGCCGCAGTGCGATTCGTCGCAACCTCGGCATCCCGGGATGCCTCGAACGCCGACGAGTTCGTGGCCGGCGTACGAGAGGCGTTCGCTGCGTACGACGTGTCGCCCGAGGTCGTCACGGGCGACGAGGAGGCGCAGCTCAGCTTCCGGGGAGCCACCGGCGATCTCGTCGCGACCGGGGTGCCGGGACCGTATCTGGTCGTCGATCTGGGCGGCGGTTCGACCGAGTTCGTACGCGGCGGGCGCACCGTGGAGTCCGCACTGTCCACCGACATCGGCTGCGTGCGGATGACCGAGCGGCACCTGCATTCCGACCCGCCGACCGCGGCGCAGATCGACGCGGCCACCCGCGATGTCGACGCTGCCGTTGACCGGGCCCAGGCACACGTCGGGTTCGACGATGTCGCCACGCTCGTCGGCCTGGCGGGATCGGTCACCACCATCACCGCGCACGCACTGCACCTGCCGGCGTACGACCCGGCCGTGATCCACGGCAGCACGGTCCCCGTCGAGCAGATCCTCGCGTCGTGTCGGGCGATCCTGGCGGCCGGCCGCGCCGAGCGCGCCGCCATGCCGTTCATGCACGAGGGGCGCGTCGACGTCATCGGAGCGGGGGCGCTCATCTGGAGCCGCATCGTCACCCGACTGTCAGAGGCTGCCGGGATCGAGCAGGTGCGCGCCAGCGAGGCCGACATCCTCGACGGCATCGCGCTCTCGCTCCTCGACGCCGGCTGACGATCGCATCGGCACGCCCCAGCCCGTTTAGTCTGTGCGTGCCCTCGTAGCCCAATCGGCAGAGGCAGGCGACTTAAAATCGCCCGAGTGCGGGTTCGAGTCCCGTCGGGGGCACCGGTCACGACACCTCTCCGTCGAGATGTCAGTTCCGGAGAGTGCGCGGGCCTCAGCACCCTCCGGAAGTGACAACTCGAGGCAGCCCCAGGTAACGACAGCCCGGCCCGGCGGGTCCCCTGATCTCCCACCGGGCCGCGCGGCCCTCACCGCGGTACGACGGCGGTCACTTGACCTCGCTGCGCCGCAATCGGACGACGCCCGCGATGAGCGGCAGGACCACCCAGACGAGCGCCGCCACACCCAGCTCCGCCCAGTTCTCCGCCGTCATGGAGGCATCGAGCAGCGGTGTCGTCGCCGCGTTCAGGTCGAGCCAGGGCTGCACCCCGTGCAGGCCGTGGACCAGGGTGCCGACGATGCTCCAGGCCTGAGGAAGCACCAGGTAGGACACGATCGCCGCCGGAGTGTTCTGCAGGACGAGGCCGAACGAGACTCCCTGGACCACGGCCAGCAGCTGAGCGAGCACCACCCCACCGAGGGTCGCGGCGTCCAGCGACCACACGGGATGACCGCCGCGCAGTGCCTGGCACAAACCGGTGGCCACCACGGCGAGGACGACGGCGATCGCGAGGACGAGCAGGCCGAGGAGGATCGCGGAGACCAGCTTGGATCGGCCCACCCTCGTGCGGTCCGGCTCCAGCGCGAACGTCACCAGGCCGGTCCGTTGGGTCCACTCGGACGTCACCGTGATGATCCCCAGCAGCGGCAGCAGGATCGACTGCGGGATGACGGTGGCGGCCAGGAAGTCGCTCAGATCCTTGTGGGAGCCGGCGGATCCGGTGAAGATCACGATGCCGACGACGAGAGCGGTGACCCCCGCGATGCCG
Source organism: Allobranchiibius sp. CTAmp26 (assembly GCF_017565405.1). Taxonomy (GTDB): domain Bacteria; phylum Actinomycetota; class Actinomycetes; order Actinomycetales; family Dermatophilaceae; genus Allobranchiibius. The sequence continues at coordinate 9,606 of NZ_JAGEKR010000001.1, read as the reverse complement.
ATCAGCAGCCACCGACCGGCGCGGGTGTCGAGGATCTTGCGCAGTTCGACGTGCACCAGCCGGGCGAAGGGCACGGCTCGGCCGTCGGGCTCCGGCAACCGGGCCGGCAGTTTCGGTGCGGTGATCTGTGGGGATTCGATGGTCGTCATGCCGGGACTGCCTCTCGCGCGTCGGCGGCCGTGAGCCGCAGGAACATGTCTTCCAGACCCGTGGATCCCGCGGGCGCCAGGTGGGTCAGTACGACGCCGTGCCGGGCGGCGAGGGCGCCGATCTGCGCCGGCGTCGCGCTCACCTGCAGACCGTCGCCGGCGGCCCTGGTCTGCACGCCCGCGTCCGCGAGGACGCGTTCGAACGCGATGTCGTCGGTCGAGCGCACCGCGGTGCCGGTGGCCTGCATGAGTTCGGTCTTGGGACCCTGGGCGACGATCTTTCCGCGACCGATGACGAGCAGCTCGTCGGCGACGACCTCGATCTCGTGCAGCAGATGGGACGAGAGCAGCACGGTGCCGCCCTGGTCGGCGTAACCGCGCAGCAGCGTCCGCATCCATCGGATGCCGGCAGGGTCCAGGCCGTTGGCGGGCTCGTCCAGGATCAGTACCTCGGGGTCGCCGAGTAGCGCATGGGCGATCCCGAGCCGCTGCCGCATGCCGAGCGAGTAGTTGCCGACCCGGCGTCCGGCCTCCGCCTCGCTCAGCCCCACCAGCTCGAGCAGTTCCCCGACCCGGCTGCGTGCGAGCCCCATCGTGAGCGCGCCGAGCGTGAGCACCTCACGCCCGGTGCGTCCCGCGTGCTGCGCGGACGCGTCGAGCAGCACTCCGACGTGACGTCCGGGGTTCGGCAGGGCGGCGTACGACCGGCCGAGCACGGTGGCTCGACCGGTGGACGCGGGGGTGAGCCCGCAGAGGATCCGCAGGCAGGTGGACTTGCCCGCACCGTTCGGTCCGAGGAAGCCGGTGACAGCTCCTGGGCGGACGGTGAAGGACACGTCATCGACGGCGGTGTACCCGCCATAGCGTTTGGTCAGAGTCTCGACGGTGATCATGGCGACCACGCTGCCGAACGTCGTGCTGACCGCACATCGGCCGTCCGCATGCGGTGACTGCGACCTTGGTAGGGGGTCGGTCGGTCCATCGGGATGCCATGCCGCGTCTCCGATCGTCCCGGTCGCCGATCCGCCCTAGGGTCGGCAAGGTGAGGAGCGACGTTCGGCACCGGATGCCCCGGTGGTGGGGCGGGACCTGGCGACTGCTCGCATCGGCCCTGCTCGGCCTGGTGATCTGGCTCGCCGTGGTCGGCGACGGCACCACGGCCCACTACCGCTTCGACGAGTGGTGGCCCTACGTCGACCTCGCCTGCGGTGCAGCTCTTCTGCCGTTGTTGTTGCTGCGACGCCGCCGGCCGTTGTTCGTCGCGCTGGTGCTCATCGGGTCCACCGCGTTCGTGGCGAGCACGGTCGCCGCGGCGGGGATCGCCACCATCTCCCTCTGCACGCACCGCGTACGACGCGACATCGTGCTCGCCGGGGTGGGCTGGATCGTCACCGGCGTGGTGTTCAGCGTGGTGCACCATCAGGGATCTGGGTTCGGCGACCGGGTCGCGAACCTGACCACGAGCGTGCTGGCGCTCGCGTTCGTCGTCGCGGTCGGGCTGTTCATCGGAGCCCGGCGGGAGCTCGTGACCCAGTTGCACGAGCGCGCCGAGACCGCAGAACGCGAACGCGATCTGCGCGTCGCGCAGGCGCGGGCCGGCGAACGCGCGCGGATCGCCCGCGAGATGCACGACGTCCTCGCCCACCGGATCTCCCTCGTCGCGATGCATTCGGGCGCGCTCGCCTACCGCGCAGACCTGCCCGCTGAGCAGGTCCGCGAGACCGCGACGCTGATCCAGGAGAACTCCCACCTGGCGTTGACCGAGCTCCGCGAGGTGCTGGGGGTGCTGCGCGACCCCGACGTCGACCAGGCTCAGGTAGCGGCCCCGCTTCCCACGCTGGCTCAGCTGCCCGCCCTCGTCCAGCACGAGCGCGACGCAGGCGCATCGGTCGATCTGGAGACCGATGGCGACCTCGAAGGGGTACCGGAGCCGTTGTCCCGTAACGCCTTCCGCATCATCCAGGAGTGTCTGACGAACGCTCGCAAACACGCGCCCGCGTCGCCGGTCGCTGTTCGGATCGAGGTGCGTGCGGGCAAGGACGTCCAGGTCGAAGTCAGCAATCCGGTCGTGGCGCCGTCAGCAGCGTCGGGAGGGACGGCCTCGGTCGCACCGACCCGCTCGGGCCTGGGTCTCATCGGCCTCACCGAGCGCGCGGTCCTTGCCGGTGGCGAGCTCTCCTACGGCGTCGACCGGGCGCGCCGCTTCCTGGTCCGTGCCTCCCTGCCGTGGGATCGTGCCGGCCATGACTGAGCAGCGTGACACCGTCGGGGTGGTCCTCGTCGACGACGAGGCACTGGTCCGGGCAGGGCTGCGGATGATCCTGGGCGGCGCTGAGGACGTGAGCGTCCTCGCCGAATCCGGCGACGGCCTCGACGCGCTCGACGTGGTTGCCCGGCATCGCCCCGACGTCGTCCTCATGGACATCCGGATGCCGCGACTGGACGGGATCAGCGCGTGCGAACGGATGGTGGCCCGGTACGGCGACGACGTCCGGGTCATCGTCCTCACCACCTTCGACACCGACGACCTCGTCCTACGCGCGCTGCGGGTGGGAGCCAGCGGGTTCCTGCTGAAGGACACGCCGCCGGACCGCCTGGTACAGGCAGTGCGCGCCGTGGCGGACGGTGAGCCGATGCTGTCGCCGACCATTACGGCCAGCCTGATGACCAGGGTGGCGGCAGGGGGTGGGGACGACCGTCGTGCCGGGGCCCGCGAACGCCTGGGGCGGCTGACCGAGCGCGAACGCGAGGTGGCGCTCGGCGTGGGGGAGGGACTGTCCAACGCGCAGATCGGGCGTCGCCTCTACCTGAGCGTGCCGACGGTCAAGGCGCACGTCTCGCGGGTGCTCACCAAGTTGGAGGCGGCCAACCGCGTCCAGGTCGCGATCACCGTCCACGATGCGGGTCAGGGCGGCTGAAACCGCGCGATTCCGGTGCTGAACGGTGATTGGCGGGGAACCGGTGAGCCCCCTCGCTCGTCATAAGATGTGACGCAGGTGTGCGCCGATGGGGCGCACCGTCTCGGCTTCGGAGGAAGCAATGCCCACGAACCCCGTCTTCTCGCGTTTCAACCGCGAGCTGTCGCAGGGGAAGTACGCCGGGATCGGCCAGCCGCAGTTCGGTCAGCGCGGCCAGGCGACTCCTTACAACCCGCCGCCCCGCGATCCGTACGGCCAGCCGCCCGGTGGCTACGGACAGCAGGCGCCGCAGGGGTACGCATCGCAGCAGCCGTACGACAAGGTGCAGCAGGGGTACGGCGTCCCACCCGTGACGACGGGCGACGGTCGCGCGATGACCCTCGACGACGTCTTCGTCAAGACGCTGACGCTCTTCGGTCTCCTGGTCGTCTCCGCTGCGGTCTCCTGGTTCGTCGCGCGCGGCGACCAGTCGGTCGGGCTCGCGATCTGGATCGGCGGCATGTTCGTCGGGCTCGGGATCGGTTTCGCCATCGCCTTCATGAAGAAGGTGTCGGTGCCGCTGATCCTCACCTACGCCGTGGTCGAGGGGCTCTTCGTCGGCGCGGCCAGCCAGTACTTCAACACCGTCTGGCCAGGAGTCGTCGCCCAGGCGGTGCTCGGCACGGCCTGCGTCTTCGTCGCGATGTTCGCCGGCTGGAAGTTCGGTCTCATCAGGGTCACCGAGCGCAGCCGGAAGATCTTCTTCATGGCCGTGATCGGCTACATGCTCTTCGGCCTGATCAACATCGTGCTGCAGTTCACCGGCGTGCTCGGCGGCTTCGGCTTCTTCGGGATGGGCGGCATCGGGATCGCGCTGTGCCTGATCGGCATCGCGCTCGCCGCCTACTCCCTGGCGATCGACTTCGACTCGATCACCCGCGCGGTGCAGGCCGGCCTGCCCGAGAAGTACTCCTGGCTGATGGCGCACGGTCTGATCGTCACCATCGTCTGGCTCTACCTGGAGCTGCTGCGGCTGCTCGCGCGCATGCGCAACTGATCGCACCCGCACCACCCAGGGCCGGCATCGGGGACTCCCCGGTGCCGGCCCTGCGTCGTACGGCGGTGCGTGCCGCCTGAGACCGGCACCCGCTGCTGCAGCAAAGTGACCGCCGCTCCGATTACCCACCTGCGCGCGTACGCCGGGCGCAGGGAAGTGACCGCCGTGCCGATTACCCCCCTGCGCGCGTACGCCGAGCGCAGGGAAGTGACCGCCGCGCCGATTACCCACCTGCGCGCGTACGCCGGGCGCAGGGAAGTGACCGCCGCGCCGACAACCCGCTTGCGCCGCCGTACACCGGGCGGTGACCCGTCCGTAGGCTCGCGCCCATGGACTCCCGCACCGCACTGCAACTGTCGGACTGGCGCCGTGAGGTCGCCCAGCTCTACGCACAGGTCCGCAGCATCGGTGACCCGGCCGAAGGCCACGCACGCTGGCGCGCCGGGCGGGAGAAGTTGTTCCTGGACCACCCGCAGAGCCCGTTGGCGGCCGCAGATCCGTTGCGCCGCAGCGGGATCCCGGTGTGGCCCTACGACCCGGCGTTGCGCTGGGTGCTGCCGCTCGAGCCGGCTCCCCAGCCGGACGACCTCGCGATCGACTCCGGTGCCGACGGCTCGACCCGGCTGAGCCAGGCCGGGTGGATCACCCTGCCGGACCCGTTCGGGGCGCGGGTCGCCGTCTGGTGGCTCGATCAGTACGCCGGCGGGATGTTCCTCCCGCTGCGGGACGGCACTGCCGGCACGTCGTCGTACGGCGGCGGCCGCTACCTGCTCGACACCGCGAAGGGGGCCGACCTGGGCGGCGACGGACAGGAGATGGTGGTGGACCTGAACTTCCTCTACCACCCCTCCTGCCGCTACGACATCCGCTGGGTGTGCCCGCTGGCGCCGCCGCAGAACATCATCGAGCAGCCCGTCGAGGCCGGCGAGCGGCTGCCCTGAACCGGGCCCGGTGGCGTCAGCTCAGCTGCGCGAGCAGGTCGGTCAGCCACCGGGTGAGGTGCTCGTGGTGCCCGTCGACGCACGCGTCGAACACCGCGACCGCGAGCTGGTCCGCCGCCGCCGCGGGGCCCAGGTCGGGGATGCTCGCCGGGTCGAGCGCCGCACAGCGCGCGGCGCACCCCCGTACGGCGGCCGCGTGCTCACCTGCCCGGTCGACGGGCAGCTGACGCCACCGGAGCACCACACGATCCAGTGCCCGGCGTACGTCATCCGGCCGTGGATCCTGCAGCAGGGCGACGCTGCCCGCGCCGGTCATCGAGACGACGGATGCGCCCGAGATCAGGACAGACGCTCGTAGATGACGGCCATGCCCTGGCCACCGCCGACGCACATCGTCTCCAGGCCATAGGTGCCGTCGACCTCCCGCAGCCCGTTGAGCAGCGTCGTGGTGATCCGGGCGCCGGTCGACCCGAACGGGTGCCCCAGGGCGATCGCGCCGCCGTGCACGTTGAGCTTGTCGAAGTCCATCTTGAGGTCGTCCGCCGACGGGAGCACCTGAGCGGCGAACGCCTCGTTGATCTCGTAGAGGTCCATGTCGGCGATGGTCAGTCCGGCGCGGCTCAGTGCCTGCCGCGACGCCTCGACCGGGCCCAGACCCATCACCTCGGGCGACAGCGCCGAGACGCCGGTCGACACGACGCGGGCCAGAGGGGTCAGGCCGAGTTCCTTGGCCTTGACGTCGCTCATCACGACGACCGCCGCGGCGCCGTCGTTCAGCGGGCAGCAGTTGCCGGCGGTGACGGTGCCGTTCTCGCGGAAGACAGGCTGCAGCGCCTCGACCTTCTCCAACGTGACGCCCGCGCGGGGGCCGTCGTCGCGGGAGACGACGGTGCCGTCCGGAAGCGTGACAGGGGTGATCTCGCGCTCGAAGAAGCCCGACGCGATCGCGGCCTCGGCGCGGTTCTGGCTGCTCACGCCCCACTCGTCCTGGCGGCGGCGGCTGACGCCGCGGGAGCTGGCGACGTTCTCGGCGGTCTGGCCCATCGCGATGTAGACGTCCGGCAGCTGCCCGTCCTGGCGCGGGTCGTGCCAGGGCGTGCCGTTCTTGGCGGTCTGCTCGGTGCGCGCGATCGCGTCGGCGAACTTGGGGTTCTGCCAGTCGGCGGACGTGCCGCCGGCACCGGAGAAGGACGCGTAGCGCGACACACACTCCACGCCACCGGAGATGAAGACGTCTCCCTCACCGGCGCGGATGGCGTGCGCGGCCATCCGGGTCGTCTGCACGGACGAGGCGCAGAAGCGGTTGACCGTCGAGGCGGGCACGTGGTCCATGCCGGCGAGGACGGCGACCACGCGGGCCATGTTGGAGCCGTGCTCGCCCCAGGGCTCGGCGCACCCGAGGTAGAGGTCCTCCACCAGGGCGCGGTCCAGGCCCGGCACCTTGTCGAGCGCAGCCAGGACGGCCTGGGTCGCCAGGTCGTCCGGGCGGATGTCCTTCAGCGATCCCTTGAACGCACGGCCGATCGGCGTACGGGCGGTGGAGACGATGACGGCCTCGGGCATTGCGGCACTCCTGGGTTGCTGGGGACTTGCTTGCGATGGCGTGGAATCACGCCCGATCGTCCGGCGTGACGTCCCGCCGGACCGACCGCGATCCTATGCGAGAGGCAGGACGGGAGCGCCGGGCCTCAGACGTCGGCGGTGTCGACGCTCGACTCGTCGCGCAGATCGCCCTCGGAGGATCGCGTCGGTCGTTCGTCGGCATCCGACCGCGGCTCGTCCTGCGCATCGGGCAGCGGGGTCCGGTGCCGCCGCAGCAGGACCGCCCAGCGGCCCTGCCGGCTGCGGGCGTCGCCGCTGACCTCGGTGCCCGCGACCTCCGTGCCAGGGTCGCGCACGGCATAGGTGGCGGCCACGGAGACCGGGCTGATGCCCTCCCCGCGGCGTACGTCGGGGGTGCGGTTCGTGTCCGCCGAGGCGAATCCGAGCGAATCCAGGACACTGGGCAGCAGCGCCGACGCCGCCCGGGCGTATCCCGCGGCCGACGGGTGGAAGCGGTCCTTGCTGAACATGACCTGAGGGGTGCTGCGGAACTCGTGCCCGAGCAGGTCGCCGAGGGAGACGGTGCGGCCGCCGTGTTCGACGACGCCCACGGTCTGGGCCGCGGCGAGGTCCCGGGACCACCGCTGGGCCAGCAGTCGCAGCGGCTGGGGCACCGGTTCGATGACTCCCAGGTCGGGACAGGTGCCCACCACGACCTGGCAACCGGCCTCGCGCAACGCGACGACGGTCGAGGACAGGTGCCGCACCGAGGTGGAGCGGGCCATCCGCTGCGTCACGTCGTTGGCGCCGACCATGATGATGCAGACGTCGGGGTGCGGCAGCAGGGCCAGCGCCTGCTCGACCTGACGGTCCAGATCGGTCGAGACCGCGCCGACGACGGCGAAGTTGGTCAGTCGCACGGGTCGGCCGGCGATGGCCGCGAGCGCGGTTGCGTTGATGGCGCCGACGGTCTGGTGCGGCAGATCGGCCCCGAGCCCCTTGGCGGTGGAGTCGCCGAGCACGAGCAGGTCCAAGGGCTCGCCGGGCGCAGAGCCGTAGGTGCCCTGGTCGTCCGGTGCGCCGTCGAACGGGTGCCCGACGATGCGGCGGGCCATGGCCGCCTCGCCCTTCAGCACGGCCCATCCCGTGACGCCGACGACCCCCGCGCCGACGGCTCCGATGCCCCCGCCGTACGCCGCGCGCGCCGCGATCTTGCGTGCCCGTCGTGCTCTACCCATGTCGGTGCCGACCTCCTCACGCGCGAACCGGAAACAGTTGCCCCTGCCCGTCCTGATCGTCTCATCCGGGACGGGGACGGGGACGCCGTGGTCGGGATCCTCCTGCGACGATGGGGACATGAAATACGCAGAGCACATCGCCGACCTCGTAGGGGAGACCCCCCTGGTCAAGTTGAACCGCGTCACCGAAGGCATCGCCGCAACGGTGCTCGCCAAGGTGGAGTACCTCAACCCGGGGGGATCGGTGAAGGACCGGATCGCTCTGCGCATGATCGAGGCGGCGGAGGCGTCGGGCGCGCTGCTCCCAGGGGGCACCATCGTGGAGCCGACGTCGGGGAACACCGGGGTCGGACTGGCGCTGATCGCACAGCGCAAGGGGTACCAGTGCATCTTCGTCTGCCCGGACAAGGTCGGCGAGGACAAGCGAGCGGTGTTGCGTGCGTACGGCGCGAAGGTCGTGGTGACGCCCACCTCCGTCCCGCCGGATCACGCGGACAGCTACTACTCGGTCTCGGACCGGATCGCCGCCGAGACGCCGGGCGGCTGGAAGCCGGACCAGTACTCCAACCCCGAGGGACCCAACTCGCACTACCGGTCCACCGGACCGGAGATCTGGAAGGACACCGACGGTGAGCTGACCTCGTTCGTCACCGGTATCGGGACCGGGGGGACCATCACCGGGACCGGCCGCTACCTGCGTGAGGTGTCGGCGGACCGGGACGGCGGTCGCGTGCGCATCATCGGGGCGGACCCCGAGGGCTCGGTGTACTCGGGGGGCACCGGACGCCCCTACCTGGTCGAGGGCGTCGGCGAGGACATGTGGCCCGCGGCGTACGACCCGAGCGTGGTCGACGAGGTCATCCCGGTCTCCGACGCGGAGTCCTTCGCGATGACCCGCCGGCTGGCGCGGGAGGAGGGCCTCCTCGTCGGCGGTTCCTGCGGCATGGCCGTCGTCGCGGCCCTGCGCCACGCGGCGACCTTGCCGGCGGAGGCGACGGTCGTGGTGCTGCTCCCGGACTCCGGGCGCGGCTACATGGGCAAGATCTTCGACGACGAATGGATGGCGTCCTACGGCTTCCTGCGCGAGCACACGGAGCGGACGGCGGGGGAGCTGCTGCAGCGCAAGGCCGGGGACATGCCGGCCCTGGTGCACACCCACCCCAGTGAGACCGTGCGCGACGCAATCTCGATCCTGCAGGAGTTCGGCGTCTCGCAGATGCCCGTGGTGAACGCCGAGCCGCCGATCATGGCGGGCGAGGTGGCGGGATCGGTGAGCGAACGGTCGCTGCTCGACGCCCTCTACGCGGGCAAGGCGAGCCTCACGGACTCGGTGGGCAGTCACATGGACGAGCCGCTGCCGTTGATCGGCTCCGGAGAGCCCGTTTCGGAGGTGCGTGCGGCACTCAGCGGCACCGATGCGGTGATGATCGTCCGCAACGGCAAACCGACGGGCGTCCTGACGCGGGCGGACCTACTCGGCGAGTTCGCTGAATGAGGCCAATTCCCTGTGTTCGCAGGGAATCTGGGCCCCCGGGCCGCTCGATTTGCACGCGGCGCCGAACGTGCCGTACTGTTCCACATGTCAGCGCGAAACGGGCTGGCAGATCCGGTTGGACGGAGCCGCGAAGGCCCTGCTAATGTGGATCTTGTTCGGAGCCAAGTGCGCGAGGACCTCGGTCTGACGCCCAAGAGCCGAACACAACAAGTAGAAGACAGTTCCGGTCGACCATCATCGTATTTCGGTGGTTTCTCGGATGCCTGATCGTTTCTTGATAACTCAAC